>NZ_JAHKPU010000006.1:2500-61373 GCF_018860505.1 Pacificibacter marinus | reverse complement strand
CATAGGCGCTGACGTCAGACAGCCCATCAGTAAACTGGCACCGGGCGCGGATCATCGCGCCCACAAGGGTTTGAACAATGCGATCGAAGTGTCGCATCGGCCGACCCGCAAACGAGAGAAACTATTTGGCCGCTTCAAATCCCACCGGCAGGCTCAAAGGTTTCTGTCAGTACATGACCAGATCAACCTGATCTTCCGACCGCGCCGCTATCAACTTACTGCAATCGCATACCGCCACGCCCGCACTGATGCGTTCAACCTCTGGTCCGATTACACCGCCGAAATGGCGACATGATCCAACCGTTGCCAATGCTTCACAATCGGTCAGCAACAACTTGGCAATATCAGGCCTACACATCGTAGTAGTCTTTGTACCACTCCACGAACTTGGCGACGCCTTCTGGTACGGCGGTTTTTGGGGTGTAGCCTGTCAACGATTTCAGCAGGTCTGCGTTGGCCCAAGTGGCGGGCACATCGCCGGCTTGCATCGGCATCAGGTTGCGTTTGGCCGTTTTACCGGTGACGGCTTCGATGGCTTCGATAAAGGCGATCAGTTGCACGGCGTCTGAGTTGCCGATGTTGACCACGCGGTGCGGGGCGACGGGCGACAGGCTGTCGCCATCAGGCACAATGCCATTTTCTGGGCGCACAGGCGGGGTGTCGATCAGCAGGCGAATGGCATGGACGAGGTCTTCGACATAGGTGAAGTCGCGCTTCATGTCGCCGTGATTGTAAACATCAATCGGGGTGTCTTCGAGAATGGCTTTGGTGAACTTGAATAGCGCCATATCGGGGCGCCCCCATGGGCCGTAAACGGTGAAGAACCGGAACATGGTGATCGGCAGGTCGAACAAATGTGCGTAGGAATGCGCCATGTTTTCCGTCGATTTCTTGGTCGCTGCATAGAACGACATCTGGTGATCTGCTTTGTCCGTTTCGGCATAGGGCATCTGGGTGTTGGCGCCAAAAGCAGATGACGTGGACGCCAGCAACATGTGCTCGGGCGGATAGGCGCGCGCTGCCTCGAGCAATTCAAACGTGCCGATGATATTGCTTTCCAAATAGGACCGCGGATTTTCTATCGAATAGCGCACACCCGCTTGGGCTGCGAGATGGATCACCACATCGGGTTTTTCCTCAGCGAACAGATCCATCAACAGGCCAAGCGTTTCCACCTTATCGATCACAGCGCGGAAGTTTTCTGACTGCATCAACATCGCATGACGTCGCTCTTTGAGTGCCACATCGTAATAGTCAGACAGGCAATCGAGGCCAATCACTCGAAAGCCGTCATCCAAGAGGCGACGACAAACGAAAGAACCGATAAAGCCGGCCGAACCGGTGACAAGAGCAGTGCGCATTTGAGAAGTCCTTAGATCAGTCCGCGCCAAAGAGGTCGCGTGTGAATATTTTGGCGGTGACGTCTGAAATATCATCCGTGACGCGGTTGGCGACGATCACATCGGCTTCAGCCTTAAATGCCTCCAGATCGTTGACCACACGCGAGCCAAAGAAATCGGGATCCGTCATCACGGGTTCGTAAACGATGACTTCGATGCCCTTGGCTTTGACACGTTTCATGATGCCTTGGATCGATGACTGGCGGAAATTGTCGGACCCCGCTTTCATCACCAGCCTGTAGACGCCCACGATTTTCGGTTTGCGGGCGATGATTTGATCGGACAGAAAATCTTTGCGGGTGCGGTTGGCGTCGACGATGGCGCGGATCAAGTTTTGCGGCACTTCAGAGTAGTTCGCCAGCAATTGCTTGGTGTCTTTGGGCAGGCAATAGCCGCCGTAACCAAAGCTTGGATTGTTGTAATGCGCGCCGATCCGCGGGTCTAAACCGATGCCCTCGATGATCTGCTTGCTGTCCATGCCGCCGGCCATGGCGTAGCTGTCGAGTTCGTTGAAAAACGCCACACGCATAGCCAAATAGGTGTTGGCGAACAGCTTGATCGCCTCGGCCTCATCGGGATCGGTAAACAACACGTCCACGTCTTTTTTGACCGCCCCTTGCAGCAGTAAATCCGCAAAGACTTTAGCGCGATCTGAACGCTCGCCGACGATGATCCGGCTAGGATAAAGGTTGTCGTAAAGCGCTCGACCCTCGCGCAAAAATTCGGGGCTAAAGATCACTTGGGTGGTGTCGTATTCGTCGCGGATGCGATTGATAAACCCAACAGGAACGGTGGATTTAACCACGATCGTAGCTGTTGTATTGACCGAAATGACCAACTGGATAACTTGCTCGACCAGTGAGGTGTCAAAGTAATTGGTGTCGGCATCATAGTTCGTCGGCGCCGCGACAATCACGAAATCCGCGTTTTTATACGCCGCAGCCCCGTCCAAAGTCGCGCTTAGACGCAATTCCTTTTCGGCCAAAAACTGTTCAAGCTCGGCATCCACAATCGGGCTTTTGCGCGCATTGAGCATCTCAACACGCTCAGGTGAAATGTCCACGGCCACAACATCATTGTGCTGCGCCAAAAGCACGGCATTCGATAGGCCAACATAGCCAATTCCTGCAACAGCGATTTTCATAGGTTATCCATTTTAACTTAGCGCATATCTTCCAAAACTTCTGAGCTGCACCAAGTAAGCTACGGCCAGCCTGATCCGCCAAGCTCTAAACCTCAGAATCCCTCATTACGCAAATCATCCTATTGACCAGTCCGAAGCACCATAACTTTAACGGTTTGAAAGATGATCGAAATGTCGTTCCAAAACGAAACACGCGAAACATACTGCAAATCAATCTGAATGCGTTCGGCATATGTAATCGAATTACGCCCAGAGACTTGCCAAGGGCCTGTCACGCCTGGACGCACAGACAATACAGCATCTGCAGCTTCTTGATACTGAGAGCTAATTTCTTCCATTGTGACCGGACGCGGGCCAACAATTGACATCTCACCTTTAAATACATTGAAAAACTGAGGCAACTCATCGATCGATGTTTTGCGCAGCAGTGCACCAAGACGTGTAATTCTAGGGTCGTTTTCCAGTTTGAAGTCTGTAAGCCAAGTCGCTTTTTCAGCAGGGTTATTTTCCAAATATTCGAGCAGCTTTACATCTGCATCAGCCACCATAGTGCGAATTTTCCAGCACTTGAACTGACGTCCATCCTTGCCAACACGTTTGTGACCAAAAAAGAGTGACCCGCCATCCGACTTAATGAACGGCGCAACAATGCACAGCAAGACTATAACGAATGGAGCAACGAGAAGCGTGAAAGCAATATCAAACACGCGTTTAGAGAACATGGAGGTGATAGTGATCAAAGTGCTTTGTGTTTCCAAACGATCTGCGCCCTTAAACGTGTCGCGCTCGCCAGAAATGTTAGTCGAGATATGTGCCATCGAATTGCTCCAAGTCCTATCGAAAGTTCTTACATCAAGTGCTGAACGATAATTTTAATTACCACATTCATATGTTGAGTTCACCCACCTGTTACCAAATTATTAACTCTTCTAGTGTCTTTTTTTGCGAAACTTTTTTGTACTTTACGTTAAGGCACTGAAAACGAACAAAAGACATATTTCACACCTAACAACTATAAGGCGACTTGTTCAATTATTAGGCAACATTTGAACTTTATCCTTACATTAACCAAAGTTAGTCGCGATTCGTTTCGAACTTATATCGCGCCTTCGCATAGCTACAACTCTGGAATTCCCGCCTTGACCGGATAGGTGCGGATGATTGCTCATTCTTTTCTTTTTTAACAAAAGCCGCAACAGATCACTGCCCCCATAGATCAGTCAGCCCATATTCGGTAAGATCATGACAAATGCGCAGGCTGCGCCCAGAATAAAGTGCTATAAGATGAAGACTGATCCCGCCCTCTCTCAACTGCCCGCGCAGTTTAATACCCTAAGGACAGCGCACAGGACGGCGCGCACCGCTGACTTTGAAACGCGGCGGGCATGGCTGGATAGCTTGGAAGCGTTTCTCATAGATTTCGAACCTCAGCTGATCGCGTCAATGCAAGCTGATTTCACCCATCGCAGCCGCGAGGAATGTCTATCGCTCGATCTGGGTACATCCATAAGCCAAGTCCGATACCAGCGACGTCATCTGAAATGGTGGATGCGAAAGCACTATGTGCTGCCACCTATGACCTTTTGGCCTGCGCGCGCATATACTCAGGCACAACCGCGCGGCGTGGTCGGCATCATGGCCCCTTGGAATTTTCCGGTTTACTTAGCCATCGCTCCCCTTGCCGCAGCGCTTGCGGCGGGCAACCGCGTGATGATCAAACCCTCAGAGCTGAGCCCGCAGACATCGAAGGTCTTGGCCGAAGGGCTTGCACAGTATTTCAGTGCCGAAGTTGTTCAAGTGATCTTAGGCGGCGCAGATGTCGCCGCTGCGTTCTCTGCCCTGCCCTTTGATCATTTGCTGTTCACCGGCTCTACCGCCGTTGGCCGCAAAGTGGCGCAAGCTGCGGCGCAAAATCTAACGCCGGTGACATTGGAACTTGGCGGCAAATCCCCCGCCGTTGTCATGCCGTCTGCCGATCTGGATCAGGCGGCACGGCGGATTATCTGGGGCACAACAGTCAATGCAGGGCAAGTGTGCGTGGCCCCCGATTACGCTTTAGTGCCGCGCGATCAAATGGATGCATTTGTTACATTGGCAGAAAGCTATCTGCACACGTTCTATCCCAAAGGTGCCGCCAGCACAGACTATTGTGGCGTGATCTCCGAACGGCATTTGGCGCGGATGGATGATCTGTTGACCGAAGTTGAGGCACGCGATGTCAAAGTCATTCAACTTTCAGAAGAGGCCATCCCTGACGGTCAGCGCAAATGCGCACCAGCCTTGGTGATCGATCCGCCATTGGATTGCGCCATGATGACGCAAGAAATATTCGGGCCGATCCTACCCATTATTCCTTATGACACTGTAGAGCAGGCGTTGAGCTTCGTGAAGACGCGCGATCACCCGCTGGCGCTTTATGTCTTTGCGCAAGACAAAGAAGACCAAGACCTATGGCTTGAGCGCTCGACCTCTGGCGGAGTAACGATCAATGACACAGTGATTCATGTGGCCGTAGACAGCCTGCCCTTTGGCGGCGTTGGTGCATCAGGATATGGCGCCTATCACGGCAAGGCAGGGTTCGAGACCTTCAGCCATATGAAACCCGTTCTACACCAAGCCAAATGGAACGCTATGAGCCTGACAGAGCCGCCGATGACAGGCGTGAAAAAACGATTGATGAAACTGGCGCGTAAGTTGATGTAGTTGGATAGCGGCCCATCACCCTTCGAACCAACTCAAAAGGCCGCCCTCATCAGGCGGCCTTTTGGTATAAAATGATCAATAGGCTTACGTGTTGAACAAGAAGTGCATCACATCGCCGTCTTTGACGATGTAGCCTTTGCCCTCAGCACGCATTTTACCGGTTTCTTTGGCTTTTGTTTCACCTTTGCATTCGATGTAATCATCATAAGCAATGGTTTCCGCGCGGATAAAGCCGCGTTCAAAATCGCCGTGGATCACACCTGCAGCCGCAGGTGCGCCTGTGCCTGCAGGGATCGTCCAAGCGCGGGCTTCTTTTGGACCAACTGTGAAATAGGTTTCCAGTTTCAACAACTGATAGCCTTCGCGGATCAAACGGTCGAGACCCGCCTCTTCCAAGCCCATCTCGCCCAAGAACATCTCGGCTTCCTCAGCATCAAGCTGGGAAATCTCTTCTTCGATCTTGGCGGAAATCACCACGGCGCCCGCACCTTGTGCAGCGGCCATTTCAGCCACAGCCGCAGAATGCGCGTTGCCTTTTGAGGCATTTTCTTCTTCGACGTTGCACACATACAAGATCGGCTTTTGCGACAACAGCTGCAGCAAGCGCCACGCTTTGGCGTCGTCTTCATCCACTTGGACAGTCCGTGCAGGCTTGTCGTTTTCAATCGCGTCTTGAGCAGCAGCCAAAAGACGGTCTTGCTGGATAGCGTCTTTATCGTTGCCCTTGATTTTACGCACGAGACCAGAACGACGTTTGATGATGCTCTCAAGATCGGCCAGCATCAATTCGGTCTCAATCACGGAGGCATCGTCAACAGGATCAACGCGGCCCTCAACATGGGTCACATCGCCGTCTTCAAAACAGCGCACCACATGGGCAATCGCGTCACATTCGCGGATGTTGGCCAAGAACTGGTTACCAAGGCCCTCGCCTTTGGACGCCCCTTTGACCAACCCTGCGATGTCAACAAATGTCATACGCGTTGGAATGATGGTTTTCGAACCTGCGATTTCGGCCAAAGCGTCAAGGCGCCCGTCTGGCACGGCCACCTCGCCCACATTGGGCTCGATGGTACAAAACGGAAAGTTCGCGGCCTGCGCGGCTGCGGTTTTCGTCAAAGCGTTAAAAAGCGTCGACTTGCCCACGTTTGGCAGTCCAACGATACCCATCTTGAAACCCATGTCGCGTCCTTTTCCGTGTCGATTCCACGCGTATCTATGCGCCAATTTGCAATCGCGCAAGACCAACAGGCACGCTTGCCCATTGCACTTGGGCCAAAGATCGGCGAAACCTGAGCGCAAACGCAGAACGGAGCCTGATATGACACGGATCGACGATAAATTTGCCGCGCTGAAAGCCGCAGGGAAAAAAGCCTTCGTGGCCTATGTTATGGCGGGTGATCCTGACGAGGAAAAAGCGCTCGACATCATCAAAGCGCTGCCTGCCGCTGGCGTCGATATTATCGAGTTGGGCATCCCCTTCACCGATCCGATGGCAGATGGCCCCACCATTCAGCTTGCTGGCCAACGTGCGCTTGAGGCGGGCATGACCTTGCAAAAGACACTTGATATGGCCGCAGCCTTTCGCGCAGTCGACGACACCACTCCGATCGTGATGATGGGCTATTACAACCCGATCTATTCACGCGGCGTGGACACATTTCTGGCGGACGCGAAAGCGGCGGGCGTTGACGGCTTGATCATTGTCGATTTGCCCCCTGAGGAAGACGACGAGCTATGTATCCCAGCGCAAGCCGCAGGTCTGAACTTCATTCGCCTCGCGACACCCACCACAGACGCGCAGCGGTTGCCCAAGGTTTTGACCAATACCTCTGGCTTTGTGTACTATGTGTCGGTGAACGGCGTGACCGGCGCGGCTGAAGCGTCAGGCGACAGTGTTGGCCCTGAAGTGGCGCGGATCAAATCACACACGGATCTGCCCGTGATCGTTGGCTTTGGTGTGAACACGCCTCAGAAAGCCCGCGAAATCGCATCAATTGCAGATGGCACGGTTGTGGGTTCTGCGATTGTGAACCAGATCGCCCAAGGTAAATCTGTCGAAGAGGTTGCAGCTTTCGTGAAAGCCTTGGCTGATGGCGCGCACAGCGCCTAACGCGATTTGCGCTTCAATACGCACGCAGAATCAATATGCAAAGGGAGCCAACGCGGCTCCCTTTTTGATGCGACACGCGTTTGTTGATGCGACACGTCCAGCTCTGACTATAGCTGGCTTTTTAAGAAAAGTGCCGCCTGTTCCAAAGCATTGAAAGACGGGTGATAAAACTGACCGAAATGCGCAAAGCCATGTGGCATATTTTTGACCTGTGTATATGTGAACGTCACGCCAACTTGCGCCAATTCACCTGCCAACCATTTGGTGTCTGACGCCAAGCAGTCCAATTCAGCTTCGCACAGATAAGCAGGCGGCAGATCGTGCATATCAGCTTTGGACAAATCGCCATATTTCGGATCGCTGTGATCCGCGAGATACCAATCCCACATGCGCACCATGGCCTCGGTCGTCAGCCCATGATCGCCTGCGCCAAAAGCCTTGTGCGACGTTGTGTCAAACAGGCGTCGATAACAGCCATACCACAACAGCAGAGCCGAAATCACATGCCCCCGCCCCGCGTCGCGCAGACGCAAAGCCGCCCCCAACGCCAGATTGGCCCCCGCACTGTCACCAGCGAGAACGATCTTGGCATGGGGCTTTGTTTTGATCGTATCGTCAATAAGCTGCATCAGATAATCCAAGCCCGCAGGATAAGGGTGTTCGGGTGCAAGCGGATACTCGGGTCCCAAAACCTCATAGCCGGTCAATGCCGCCAGATCAGTCATAAGCCCACCATGCGTGACTGTATCGCAGGTCACCCAGCCTCCGCCATGGGCGAAAATGATCACCGCCCCGCGATCCGCAGATTTAGGCACAAAGCGCCGTAAAACACCAAGATCCATCACCTCAACCTGATCTGCCAAGCGCCCGACAAGCCCCACCCGCGCTTTGCGGGCCGCTTTGCGGATCATCGGCATATCTTCTTTAGCGTCGCCCACAAGGTTCGGCGCGGAAAACCGTTGCGAAATCTCAAGCAAAGCAGGATCGGGGCGTTTGGAACTTGTTTCAGTCATATCTTGGGCCAGCCATTTTCTAATCAGTTATAGACGTGTCTTTTCTGGAGACAGTTTTTGGCACAGGAGCGCCGCAACACAAGCGAAATCCACCCTTGGCAAAACGGGTTTCTCTTGCCCGAAAGGACAAAAACCACTACCTGAACCCTTCATATATTTTTGAGTGCAGCCGTGAGACCCCCGATGATCCAGACGCCATACTACCTCATCGACAAAGCCCGTCTTTTGCCAAACATGGAAAAGATCGCGCATCTGCGTGAAATGTCTGGTGCCAAGGCCTTGTTGGCGCTGAAATGTTTTGCCAGCTGGCCCGTGTTTGATTTCATGTCCGATTACATGGATGGCACCACCTCGTCGTCTTTATACGAGGTCAAGTTGGGCCGCGAAAAGTTCGGACCTTACAAAGGCAAAGAAACCCACGCCTATTCTGTCGCTTGGGCGGATCACGAAATCGACGAGGTCTTGCACGTCTCTGACAAAGTGATTTTCAACACAGCAGCACAACTCATGCGATTTGAACCCCAATCACGCGACCACACTCGCGGGTTACGCGTCAATCCCGGTGTGTCGACCTCCGACTTTGATCTGGCTGATCCGGCGCGGCCTTTCTCGCGTCTTGGCGAACACACGGCGGCGGGCATCGCCCCTGTCGCGGATTTAATCTCGGGCTTTATGTTTCACAACAATTGCGAAAACGACGATTTTGACCGCTTTGACGACATGCTCTGCCATATCGAGGACCGCTTTGGTGCGCTGATCAAGCAAATGAAATGGATCTCGCTTGGTGGCGGCATTCATTTCACCGGCGATGATTATCCGCTTGCGCGCTTTGCCGAACGCCTGAAACGCTTTGCTGGCGAAAACGAAGTGCAGGTCTATCTTGAACCTGGCGAGGCGGCGATCACGGGATCGACCACCTTAGAAGTCTCTGTGCTGGACACCCTACACAACGGCAAGAACCTTGCCATCGTCGACAGCTCCATCGAGGCGCATATGTTGGACCTCTTGATCTATCGTGAAAATGCTAAAATCAGCCCCAACATCGGCGCGCATGACTGGATGGTTTGCGGCAAATCTTGCTTGGCGGGTGATATATTTGGCGAATATAAATTCGAAAAACCACTTCAAACCGGCGACCGCCTGTCCATTCAGGACGCAGGCGGTTACACAATGGTTAAGAAGAACTGGTTTAACGGTGTTAAAATGCCTGCCATCGCCGTGCGCGAATTGGACGGGTCGGTCAATCTTGTGCGCGATTTTGACTATTCTGATTTCGTTGCGGCGCTGGGGTAAACCCGTAGGCTGCTCACACACCCAACCCACCAAAGGGGGTCTTTTGAATTGACTAAGAACGTACTCATCATCGGCGCTGGCGGCGTCGCTCAGGTCGTCTTGCACAAATGTGCGCAAAACAACGATGTGTTTGGCGAAATCCATATCGCCAGCCGCACGCTTTCCAAATGCGAAAGCTTGCTTGAGACTGTCGCAGACAAAAACGCGATGAAACAAGAGGGCGTTCTTGCGGCGCATCAAGTCGACGCGATGGACACAAGTGCAGTTGCAGCGCTGATCCGCAAAATTGACGCCGAGATCGTGATCAACGTTGGGTCTGCTTTCGTCAACATGACAGTGCTTGACGCCTGTATCGAAACAGGTGCCGCCTACATCGACACAGCGATCCATGAAGACCCTGCAAAAATTTGCGAAACGCCGCCGTGGTACGCAAATTATGAGTGGAAAAAACGCGATTTATGCGCCGAGAAAGGCATCACCGCCATCTTGGGCGCGGGCTTTGACCCAGGCGTTGTGAATGCCTTCGCGCGGTTTGCGATTGATGAATTCATGGACGAGGTCACATCTATCGACATCGTTGACATCAACGCGGGCGATCATGGCAAATATTTCTCGACCAACTTTGATCCAGAAATCAATTTCCGCGAATTCACCGGAACGGTCTATTCGTGGCAACAAGGCGCATGGCAAAGCAACGAGATGTTCGAAGTGGGCAAAGTCTGGGACATGCCTGTTGTTGGGCCATCGCAGGCCTATATGTCTGGTCATGACGAGGTACATTCGCTGTCAGCCAACTACCCGCAAGCCGATGTGCGCTTTTGGATGGGCTTCGGCGACCATTATATCAACGTCTTCACCGTCTTGAAGAACCTTGGCCTTTTGTCCGAGCAACCCGTTGTGACCGCCGAAGGGCAAGAAGTAGTACCACTTAAACTGGTCAAAGCTGTGCTGCCCGATCCATCGTCATTAGCGCCAAATTACACGGGCAAAACATGTATTGGCGATCTGGTCAAAGGCACCAAAGATGGCGAACCTGTCGAGGTATTTGTCTACAACGTGGCCGACCACAAAGACGCCTATAACGAGGTTGGGTCGCAAGGGATTTCCTATACCGCAGGCGTGCCACCTGTTGCCGCAGCGCTATTGGTCGCAAACGGCGCATGGGACACAAAAACCATGCGCAACGTGGAAGAACTTGATCCCAAACCGTTTTTCACCATCATGGACCGCATCGGCCTGCCGACACGCGTTCAAATCGGTGGACTGGGTGGCAAAGACCAAGCCTGGAACGCCTAAATCCGCACACAAAACACTCAAAAGCCCGTATCTTATGCGGGCTTTTGCGTTTCAGACCCGACTTTTCCGCAGCAAGCTGCGAAACATACGAAATTAGATTGCGCGGTATGGCCTGAATTGGTAACTGAACATAACCAATTCAGACCAAAGGGGTGCCTCATGGCCGTCATCACAAACATTGCTGATCTCAAAAGACAACACAAACGGCGCACACCAAAGATGTTCTACGACTACTGCGAAAGCGGGTCTTGGACCGAACAAACCTTTCGCGAGAACACCTCTGATTTTGATCAAATTCGGTTCCGCCAACGCATCGCCGTAGACATGACAGGGCGCTCGACCGAGACAAAGATGATCGGTCAAGACGTTGCCATGCCCGTGGCGCTTGCCCCTGTTGGATTGACCGGCATGCAATGTGCGGACGGCGAAATCAAAGCCGCGAAAGCTGCAGAAAAATTCGGCGTGCCGTTTACCCTGTCTACGATGTCTGTGTGCTCTATCGAAGAAGTCGCCAAGCACACGACCAAACCTTTTTGGTTCCAGCTTTATGTCATGCGCGACCAAGAGTTTTTGGAAGGGATCATCCAGCGCGCCAAAGACGCCAACTGTTCCGCGCTCGTTCTGACGCTCGATTTGCAAATCTTGGGCCAACGCCACAAAGATTTGAAAAACGGGTTGTCTGTGCCTTTGCGCCCAACAGTTGGCAACATGTTAGACCTCGCGACCAAATGGCGTTGGGGTATGGGCATGCTGGGCACAAAGAACAAATCTTTTGGCAATATTGTCGGCCATGCCCGCGGCGTCAGCAACATGGGGTCTTTGATGACATGGACAGCCGAGCAATTCGATCCGCGCCTCGATTGGGACAAAATCGCAAAAATCAAAGAAATGTGGGGCGGAAAGCTCATCCTTAAAGGCATCATGGAACCTGAAGACGCCCGCAAAGCCGTCGAAGTGGGCGCAGATGCCATCATCGTGTCGAACCATGGTGGACGTCAGCTGGATGGTGCTTTGTCATCAATCAAAATGCTGCCCGCGATCATCGATGCCGTGGGCGACCAGATCGAAGTGCATCTGGACAGTGGCATTCGCTCTGGGCAAGACGTGCTTAAAGCCATCGCAATGGGGGCAAAAGGCACTTATATTGGTCGCGCCTTTATTCACGGTCTTGGGGCCAATGGCGAAGCTGGCGTTACAAAAGCGCTTGAAGTGATCCACAAAGAAATGGATCTGACCATGGCGCTGTGCGGACGCAGGCATATCGAAACAATGGATCGCGAGACAGTTCTTGTGCCGAAAAACTTTGCTGGCGACTGGGCCTAATACACCTTAGACAACGAACTCTGCGCTCAACATCGGCTGAGCGCAGAGTTCATTTGATATTCTTACAAAACGAAATTCACACGCCTGAATGCTAAGTTGCGGCACGTTTTGATTTGATCATCAACACAGCCGGGATGATCGTTGCGACCAGACCTGCAACGATGACAAAGGCCACGCGCAACCCCCAGTGCTGAGACACAAATCCGATCAATGCAGGCCCAATAAAAAAGCCTGAAAATCCGAACATCCAAGCGCGAGACATCGCAATGGCGCGTTGTTCACGGTGCACAAGTTTGCCCAACAGTGAATTGGCCGTGGGAACAATCACCGCCATACCGACGGCTGAAATACCAATCCCCAACAAAGCAACCGTTTGCGTCGACGCAAGGGCCATCACCAAAGACCCGATCACGCCAAAAACGCCGGACCAAAGCACCACACGTTTTTCACCTAGTTTTTCTGTGAACACCTGCCCCAAAAGGCGCACGGTGAACATCACCAATCCCAGCGTGGTGGGGCCGAAACTGCCATGCCCGACAGCGCCCCCCAATTCGCGCTCGATGAATAAAGCCGACCAAGATTCCGTGGCGTTTTCGCCCACAAATGACACGAACAACATCACAGACACTGTCAGAATAAAGAACCATGGTAAGGACGCCGGCGCAGCGGCATCGCCCTCGTCTTTATGCATGGGCTTCCAGTTTTTTTCCCATGTCAGTAAAGACACTAGCAACAAGACCCCTCCCATAAGCGGAAAGACTTCGGCGATGCCCATACCAGATTGGCGCATCCAGCCCACAGCCAGCGCCGAAAGACCAAAGCACAGCGAAAACATCGCATGATTGACGTTCATCAAATGCAAACCGTGGCGTTCCTCAAGTTCGGACAGGCGCATGTTGGACGTGATGTCAAAACCAGACACCCCTGCCCCCAAAACCACCATCATCACAAACATAAACGGCAACGAATGCGCAAATACTGGCAGCTGCGACAGCAACGCCAAAAGCACGGCCAACACAGGCAGTTGATATTTTCCAAGCGCTTTCGCCACTTTAGGGGCCAGAAACATCGCCGCCATACCGCCGATGGCAGCCGTCATAAGGGCCCAGCCCAATTGCGCGTCAGAAGCGCCGACTTGCGCTTTCAGTTCCGGCACCATGGCCGAAAAGGTCCCCCAGTATAAGCCAACAATCCCGAGACCAAAAAACGGCGCCCGTGACACTTTCACAGCTTTCAAAATAGACATAGTACTCTCCCCCAGCGCGGCCCAAACGGGCGTCAGGTCAATTGTCGACCGCATCACTCAAAGCGCTTTGGTCAAGCTATTGGAAAGCGAAAAGTCATACAATACAACTTCGCGACCTCTCGGTTCACTCTTTGTGACCTTGGATTACAAAAAACTCTTTCAATTATAGGGAATCTCGCCTATACGCGCGACTTCACGCGGGTCTACAGCCTTGGAGGAGGCCCGCCCTAAAACATTGGAGAATTATTATGGCTGGTCAGATTCCTGATTTTGTAGCCACGGAACGTACGGGGACAGGCAAGGGCGCCGCTCGTCAAGCACGTCGCGACGGCTTGGTTCCAGGTATCGTTTACGGTGGTGAAGCAGATCCTTTGCCGATCAACATCCCGTTCAACGTTCTTTTGAAACGCCTCAAGCAAGGCCGTTTCTTATCCACTTTGTTCAACCTCAAAGTTGAAGGTCAAGAAGACGTTCGCGTCATCTGCCGTGGTGTTCAGCGCCACGTTGTTAAAGATCTTCCAACACACGTTGATTTCATGCGTCTTAAGCGCGATTCACGCATCAACCTCTTCATTCCTGTTGAGATTGTTGGCGAAGAAGAAGCACCTGGCATGAAAAAGGGTGGCGTTGTAACGCACGTTCGTACAGAGGTCGAGCTTATCGTGACTGCTGGCGACATTCCTGAGAAAATCACTCTGGACGTGTCTGCAGGTAACCTCGGTGATGTGTACCACATCTCTGACATCACGCTTCCTGCAGGTGCTAAATCTGTGATTGACCGTGATTTCGTTATCGCAAACATCACTGCACCAGCTGGTCTGGGTTCATCTGATGATGAAGACGAAGCGACAGAAGTAGAAGCAGCAGAAGCGTAAGCTTTTCCGCTCTTCGACAAAATTGAAACGCGGACCTTCGGGTTCGCGTTTTTTTGTGCGCAGCCTCAATCACCCGTAGCGTAACACGTCCTGTTCCCCTAAAATTCTTTCAAACAGGAGACCCCACATGAAGCTTTTCGTCGGCCTCGGCAATCCCGGTGCAAAATACGCAAGCAATCGCCACAACATCGGCTTTATGGTTGTTGACCGCATCGCCGAAGAGGCGGGATTTGCGCCTTGGCGTGCCAAATTTCAGGGAAAAGTGTCGGAAGGCAAACTCGGCAGCGAAAAGGTTGTCTTGCTCAAACCAGAAACCTTTATGAACCTCTCAGGACAAGCCGTGGGCGAAGCCATGCGGTTTTACAAACTTGAACCTGCTGATGTTGTGGTCTTCCACGATGAACTGGATTTGGCCCCCGGCAAAGCTCGCGTCAAAACCGGCGGCGGTCATGCGGGTCACAACGGTTTGCGATCCATGCACCAACACATCGGAGCCGATTATGACCGTGTGCGTTTGGGCATCGGCCACCCCGGTCACAAGGATCGTGTGGCAGGATATGTACTATCTGATTTTGCCAAAGCGGACCAAGACTGGCTGGATGACTTGATCCGTGGCTGCGTGGATGGCGCTGCGGCCTTGGCGCAAGGTGACAGTGCTAAATTCGGTAACGCTGTGGGTCTACGCGTCAATCCGCCACGTTCAAGCGGCGGCAAGCAGACTGCCAAACGACCAGAGGCCGCTCCCGTGACGGCCCCCAAGCCTGCCAAGGCTGCTGCACCGATAAGCGCACAGCCGGACGCCCG
Source organism: Pacificibacter marinus (assembly GCF_018860505.1). Lineage (GTDB taxonomy): Bacteria > Pseudomonadota > Alphaproteobacteria > Rhodobacterales > Rhodobacteraceae > Celeribacter > Celeribacter marinus_B. Next base: position 46,163 of record NZ_JAHKPU010000006.1, on the reverse strand, counting down.
CAGCCCGCTCCAAAAGCTCAAGGATAAGTTCAAATGATCAAACCGCACACAAGTGAAAATGTACTGGGCGGTCCCTTGAAGCTTTGTTCGACGACACCGCTGACAGGCTACTTTCGCGATGGTGCTTGCAACACCTGCACTGAGGACACTGGGTCACATACCGTCTGCGCGGTCATGACCGATGAGTTTTTGGCTTATTCCAAATATGTCGGCAACGACTTGTCGACGCCGCATCCCGAGTTCGGGTTTGTTGGCCTGAAGGCTGGTGACGCTTGGTGCTTATGTGCTGGACGTTTTCTACAGGCCCATGACGAGGGCTGCGCGCCTAAAGTCAATCTAGCGGCCACACATATGCGGGCGCTCAATATTGTGCCTTTGGCAGTTTTAAAACTGCACGCCGTGGATGCGGCGTAGTCGCCACCTTCGTTAAAATGCAAAACGCGAGACATTAGATGCCTCGCGTTTTAAAATTTAAACGTCTCCGACGATGTTATTCAACGTCGCGTCCTTCAGCCCCCATTTCCATGCCCAAGTGACGCGCAACGGTGAAAATATCTTTGTCACCACGTCCACACATGTTCATGACGATCACGTGGTCTTTTGGCAATGTTGGTGCAATTTTCATCACATGAGCCAAGGCGTGGGACGGCTCAAGCGCTGGAATGATGCCTTCGGTGCGGCACGAGAATTGGAACGCCTCAAGCGCTTCTTTATCGGTAATGGACACATACTCAGCGCGTTTGGTATCATGTAGCCATGCGTGTTCAGGACCGATACCAGGATAATCAAGCCCCGCAGAAATCGAGAACCCTTCCAAAATCTGACCATCGTCATCTTGTAGCAAATAGGTGCGGTTGCCGTGCAAAACGCCAGGGCGTCCGCCAGTCAAAGAGGCACAATGTTCCATTTTGGAATTCACGCCTTTGCCGCCAGCCTCGACCCCAATGATGCGCACACTGTCGTCATCCAAAAACGGGTAGAACAGCCCCATCGCGTTGGACCCGCCACCGATGGAAGCGATCACTGTATCAGGCAAACGCCCCTCGCCCTCATGTTCAGGCAGCTGCCAGCGGACTTCTTTGCCAATGATCGCTTGGAAATCGCGCACCATTTCAGGGTAAGGGTGCGGCCCCGCCACTGTCCCGATGCAGTAAAACGTGTTGTGAACGTTCGTGACCCAATCGCGCAATCCATCGTTCATCGCGTCTTTCAACGTGCCACGGCCAGAGGTTACAGGCACCACTTCAGCGCCGAGCAATTTCATGCGGAACACGTTGGGCGCTTGGCGTTCAACGTCATGTGCGCCCATGTAAATCACGCATTCAAGACCGAACTTAGCACAGACGGTTGCCGTCGCCACACCGTGTTGGCCAGCGCCCGTTTCAGCGATGATGCGAGTCTTACCCATGCGCCGCGCCAAAATGATTTGGCCCAACACGTTGTTAATTTTATGCGCGCCGGTGTGGTTTAGCTCGTCGCGTTTGAGGTATATCTTCGCACCGCCAAGCTCGTTGGTCATGTTCTCAGCGAAATACAACGGGCTTGGACGGCCCACGTAATGCTTCCATAAATGATCCATCTCGGCCCAAAAGCTTGGGTCGGTTTTGGCTTTTTCAAACTCTTCCTCAAGGCTGAGGATCAATGGCATCAAGGTTTCAGACACAAAGCGCCCGCCATAGTTGCCAAAGCGGCCCTTTTCATCGGGACCATTCATAAAGCTGTTGAAAAGATCGTTCATCTGGAGGCTCCCAAAGTATGCCACACATGCGGCGTCATACGAAAATTCTTATCAGTCCCGAAGGATGTAGCGCACAGGTGCGGGGCGGTAAAGCGATGCAGCATTATGGTGGGCAAAATACTCAAACAAACGCCCGCGATCTGGGCATGGGCATTTTAAGGGCATCAAGCTGCGCGGATGGCTTTGATAAACGCGCGTATTTTAACAGGGTCTTTAACCCCCGGAGCACTTTCAACACCTGAGGATACATCCACCTGTTTCGCACCCGTCAGTTGAATGGCTTGCACAACGTTGTCGGGTGTCAATCCGCCAGCCAGCATCCAAGGCGCGTTCCAGCCACGTTTGGAAATGAGCCGCCAATCAAAACTCAGCCCATTGCCACCGGGCAAAGCCGCGCCCTTTGGCGCTTTGGCATCCACCAAAACCTGATCGCTAACCAAGCCATAGGCATCGAGCGCTTGGATGTCTTGTGGTGTAGAGACGCCAACAGCTTTCATCACAGGCAGGCCATAGCGCGCACGGATCGCTTTGACTCGCTCTAAGTCTTCTGCGCCGTGAAGTTGCAACATATCGACCGGCACTTCGCCCATCAGGCGGTCCAGCTCTTCATCCGTCGCATTTACAACCAAGGCCACCTTGGCCACGCCCACAGGCACATCTAAAGCCAGATCGCGCGCCACAGGCACGGATACATTGCGGGGGGATTTTTCAAAGAACACAAAGCCAAGGTACTGCGCGCCCGCCTCAACGGCAGACGCAACAGCCTCGGGCGTTTTCAGCCCACAAATCTTAACGCGAGTGTCCATGTGTCAGACTTATGCGTCGAGCAAAGCGAGCACTTCGTCGCCTTCTGATTTCGCTTTGGCGACTTTGAGCTTAGACACTTCGCGCGCGAGTTTATCTTTTTCGCGGCGATGCTTGGTGGCGGCTGCACGGTGTTTGTACTCGCGCATCCATTCCCAAACGAAACCGATCAACAGCCCCGCGATGATCGCGCCAAAAATGACGATGAACATCGGCAATGAGACTGAGTAACCAACACCCAAGTAGTCTGCCAACTCAGCGGGCAAAAGGTCAAGTGTCACAACGGCACGATTTGCCAAAGCAATCGTGATAAGCGCGACAGCAAGCGCCGCGAGGAAAACATAGCGGATGGTGCGCATTGGGCGCTCCTTACTCTTCGTTTAAACGGTCACGGAGCAATTTACCGGTCTTGAAAAACGGAACATGTTTTTCATCAACAGGAACACTTTCGCCAGTCCGTGGATTGCGCCCCATTCTGGCATCGCGCTTCTTAACTGAAAACGCGCCAAAACCGCGCAGCTCGACACGATCGCCTTTGGCCATAGCTTCGATAATTTCTTCAAAGATCGTATTCACGATCCGCTCGACGTCCCGTTGGTATAGATGCGGGTTGTCGTCTGCGATCTTCTGAATGAGTTCAGATCGGATCATGAAAAGGTCCCCCTAAAAAATTGGTGCTTCGCTTTTTAAGCATAGCTAGCTTCCAAGACTATAGGACGCGAATTTGCATCGTGGAATAGTTTCCTTAACGGTCAGGGCGATTTTTTGACCTCTAATGCGCTGATCTTGGGCCTAAATTCTGACAAAACACTGTTTTGACACCTGCGTCCGTCGTTTGGCGGCACAAAGATTTCAATTCGTGTCTTTGCGATTCGCACCTCTGGCGCAGATCCGGTGCTGATTTCAGCAATCTGGCGTCATGCAGTACGTCGCGCATTCCGGTCACATGAGCTGATCAACGAAAGACGGCCCCGCGCAAAACGCAGGGCCGTCAAATGGATAAGAGTATTTCGCTTGCGCGATATTAGTCTTCAGATTTCAAAGCTGCACCAAGGATGTCGCCCAAAGACGCACCTGAGTCAGAAGAACCGTACTGTTCAACCGCTTCTTTTTCTTCAGCGATTTCACGTGCTTTGATGGACAGGCCAAGACGACGTGTCTTTTGGTCCACATTGGTCACGCGTACGTCAAGCTTATCGCCAACGTTGAAACGCTCAGGACGCTGGTCAGCGCGATCACGTGCAAGGTCGGAACGACGGATGAAGGATTTCGCACCTTCGTACTCAACTTCAACGCCGCCTTCTTCGATCGCTGTCACAGTGACAGTCACGATAGAGCCGCGTTTCACGCCTTCAACTGCACCAGAGAAGCTGTCGTCGAGCGCTTTGATGGAGAGAGAGATACGCTCTTTCTCAACGTCAACTTCGGTGACAACCGCTTTAACAACGTCCGCTTTGCGGAAGTTCTGGATCGCATCTTCGCCGCGCTCTTCCCATGACAGGTCAGAGAGGTGAACCATGCCGTCGATGTCGCCTGGCAAGCCAACAAACAGACCGAATTCGGTGATGTTTTTAACTTCGCCTTCAACTTGTGTGCCCTCTGGGTGTGTTTCAGCGAACACTTCCCATGGATTACGTTGAGTCTGTTTGAGACCCAAAGATACACGACGTTTGGAAGAATCGATTTCCAAAACCATCACTTCTACTTCTTGTGATGTAGAAACGATTTTGCCTGGGTGTACGTTTTTCTTTGTCCAAGACATTTCAGAAACGTGTACGAGACCTTCAACACCTGGCTCAAGCTCAACGAATGCGCCGTAGTCAGTGATGTTTGTCACGCGGCCCATGTGAACTGTTTCGAGAGCGAATTTCGCTTCAACAGCATCCCAAGGATCGTCTTGCAATTGTTTCATGCCCAAGGAGATACGGTGTGTCTCTTTGTTGATTTTGATCACTTGAACGTTGATGCTCTCACCGATTGTGAGGATCTCGGATGGGTGATTCACACGACGCCATGCCATGTCAGTGACGTGGAGCAAACCGTCTACGCCGCCAAGGTCAACAAACGCACCATATTCGGTGATGTTCTTAACAACGCCTTCAACAGCTTGACCTTCAGTGAGGTTGCCGATGACTTCAGCGCGCTGTTCTGCACGAGATTCTTCAAGGATAGCACGACGTGATACAACGATGTTGCCACGGCGGCGGTCCATTTTCAAAATCTGGAACGGCTGCTTGAGACCCATCAATGGGCCAGCGTCACGCACTGGGCGTACGTCAACTTGGGAACCTGGCAAGAAGGCCACGGCGCCGCCGAGGTCAACTGTAAAGCCGCCTTTGACTCGACCAAAGATAGCACCGTCAACGCGCTCTTCAGCAGCGTAAGCTTTTTCAAGACGATCCCATGCTTCTTCGCGACGCGCTTTATCACGAGAAATAACAGCTTCGCCACGTGCGTTTTCAACACGGTCGAGGAACACTTCAACCTCATCGCCAACAGCGATGGAGGGAGCTTCGCCCGGGTTGGAGAATTCTTTAAGATCAACGCGGCCTTCCATTTTGTAGCCTACATCGATGATGGCTTGGCCAGCTTCGATTGCGATGATTTTACCTTTTACGACAGACCCTTCTTGAGGTGTGTCAATTTCAAAGCTTTCCGCGAGAAGAGCTTCGAAGTCTTCCATAGTGATGTTCTGAGCCATGTGGTCTCAATTTCCTTTTCAAAACGTATATTCGGGCCTCGTGGTTGTTTCCACGGGTCTTAGTTTCATTGCATCCCAAGCCGACATTGAGCGCCGCACATGATGGTGAACACACAAAAACAAAAAGAGCCTGAGGCATTCCCCCGGCTCTACTCACCACATCTGCGACTCTTTACGGTCTTTAGACAGGGCCGCGTATAGGTGTTTTCCGACCTGATAGCAAGAGGGGCAAGACCTATTGGCCCTGCCCCGCATGACAAAAGCGCTTATTCTACGAAGGTAAACATCTCGTCGCGTGACTTGCGGACCTTTGGCAAATTGACCAACCAGTCGTTCGCTTCGTCGCGATACCCTAACGCAAGTATGACTTGAGACTTCAGGCCTTTCGCGGCCAATCCAAGTGCTTCGTCTACAGCCGCCGGATCAAAACCTTCAATCGGGGTTGCATCAACGGCCTGTTCTGCTGCGGCCAACATTGCAAAACCGAGCGCGATATAAGCCTGACGCGCAGCGTGACCCGCATTTACGGCTTCAGGCAAAGAAAGATACAGAGCTTTTAGGCCTTCATAATAGGCCGTCGCCATTTCAGTCGGGCCGCCACGTGCGACTTCACCGCGCTCGCGTACCGCATCGATGCGCTCCGCTGTGTAATTGTCCCAAGCGGCGAAAACCAAGACATGAGAGCAATCTGCCATCAAAGACTCGTTCATTCCCATGGTTGGAATGCCTTCGCGTGCCTCTTGGCCGCTGACCACAAAGACCTCAAAAGGCTGAGACCCTGATGACGTCGGCGCTAGAGAAATCGCATCTAAGATCGCTTCAAGTTGGTCCGCAGGAATTTTCTTAGAAGGGTCGTATTTTTTGGTCGCGTAGCGCCATTGCATAAGATCTTTGAGCATTGATGCCTCTTCTGTGTATGTCGTTGAAATATAACACTGCACCTACGCCCATCATGCTAAATATCAATAAGAAACACCTCTGCATTCTCGCACAGCCTCTCTATCATGGCGGCGAGAGGTGCGTAATCAACATGATCACGTCAAAGCTGCAAGGCTCATTTTCAGTACGCTTATCTTTGCTTGAGCTTGACCAAAGCCACCACCTGCGCGATGGCGTCTTCGATGCTCATGTTTGAAGTGTCGATGATGGTCGCGTCATTCGCTGGCTTAAGCGGCGCTGCGGCGCGAGCGGAATCACGTTCGTCACGTTCACGAAGGTCGTGCAAAACTTGCTCGACGGTGGTGTTCTCGCCCGCAGCAATCAATTCATCAAAACGGCGTGTGGCGCGCACCTCATCTGAGGCAGTGATGTAAAGTTTTACAGTGGCGTCAGGGCAAATCACCGTGCCGATATCGCGCCCATCCAAAACAGCGCCACCAGAGCGACGCGCAAAAGCTTGTTGAAAATCAACCAAAGCCTCGCGCACCTCAGCAATAGCGGCCACGCGACTGGCCGCTTGGCCTGCATCGCCCGAGCGCAAATCATCGCGTTGCAAATCTTCGGCTGTCAGGGTTTGCGCTGCCTCGATAGGGGACAAGCCCTCAAAGGTTTTCGCCCCTGTAGCGCGGTACAAAAGCCCTGTATCCAAATGCGCAAAGCCAAAAACCTCGGCCACGGCACGAGACACTGTGCCCTTGCCTGCTGCGGCAGGTCCGTCGATCGCTACACAAAAACTCATGCGTCTTCCCCTATTTAGGCGTTAAACATTGCAAGCGGTCCAATGGAGTGCAAGTCAAAGTTTTGCGTCAGTCCTTTGTCCGCTGAATGGATGCGCCAAGGTCCGCCATAAGTGTCTCGAACACAGGGAAAGAAGTTGCGATGGGGGACCCATCATCAACGGAAACCGGTTCATTTGAGGCCAACCCCATGACAAGGAACGACATCGCAATGCGGTGGTCAATAAAGGTGGCACAAGTCGCGCCCCCTTTGACACCATTGGGACCGCATCCGTGCACGATCAGCGTGTCTTGATCTTCTTCGATCTGAACACCGCATTTTTCCAAACCGCGCGCCATCGCATCAATGCGATCGCTTTCTTTCACGCGCAATTCTTTGACGCCCTTCATCACAGTGATGCCTGTCGCAAAGGACGCAACCACAGACAAAACTGGGTATTCATCGATCATCGATGCTGCACGCGCTGGCGGCACTTCGATGCCTTTGAGTTGAGAATATTTTACCCGTAGGTCAGCAACAGGTTCGCCACCCTCTTCGCGCTCATTTTCAAATGTGATATTCGCGCCCATCTCAACCAGCGTTGTGTACAACCCGTTGCGCGTGGTGTTTTGGCTCACGCCAGGCACCAAGATGTCAGACCCCTCGATAATCAAAGCCGCACAGACAGGAAAGGCAGCAGAACTTGGATCACGCGGAACGGCGACAACTTGCGGTTTCAATTCGGGGCGACCTGTCAGGGTGATTTTATAGCCTTCAGCCACCTTTTCACTCACGACCTCAGCCCCGAAGCCGCGCAACATACGTTCTGTGTGGTCGCGCGTGGCTTCTTTTTCGATCACCACAGTTTTGCCGGGGGTGTTTAGTCCCGCCAAAAGTACGGCAGATTTCACCTGCGCGGATGGCATTGGCGTGGTGTATTCCACAGGCGTCGCATCACCAGTGCCCACAAGTGTCAACGGCAAACGCCCACCAGAGCGGCCAACAGACGTTGTGCCAAACAAGGCCAACGGATCGGTAACGCGCCCCATAGGGCGTTTGCTCAACGAGGCATCGCCAGTAAAGGTCACAGCGAAAGGTGACGTGGCAACGCAGCCCATGATCAAGCGCACACCGGTGCCAGAGTTACCGCAATCGATCACATTGTCAGGTTCGGAAAAGCCACCAACCCCAACACCATGCACGGACCATTCGCCCGCGCCGTGATCCACGACATCCGCGCCCAGCGCTTGCATCGCTTTGGCCGTGTCCAGCACATCTTGGCCTTCAAGCAGGCCCGTGATCTTGGTCTCACCCACTGCCATCGCGCCAAAAATCAATGCGCGGTGCGAAATAGATTTATCGCCCGGCACAGAGGCCACGCCTGACAAAGGGCCAGATTTGCGGGACATCATCGGGATAGGGGTGCCGTGGCCGGACATGGGTCTCTCCTTATGCAGCGCGCTGCGCTGATACATCATTTGTAAAACTGATAGCGCAAACAGAAAATAGGGTCCATCCACGTCGTCGTCATAAAGCCAACTTTGGCGTCCCGCCCTTATGGGCGGCGGAACGTCATGTAATGCGGCGTGCGGCCCTCGCGTAGTGCTTTTTGCTCGTAGCGCGTTGAAATCCAATCTGGCCAAGACTCACTCAGATCTTTCGGGTCGCCCTCAAAGACAAAGCCCGCCTTTGGCACCTCTTCCATCGTTTGACGCACATAATCAGGAATGTCCGTGGCAACACGAAATTCTGTGCTCGGTTTCATCGCTTTAAACAGCGGCACCAAGTGTTCTTGCGTCACAAAACGCCGACGGTGATGCCGTGATTTTGGCCAAGGGTCAGGATAGTTCAAGAATGCTTTTTCAAGACTCTCATCAGGCAAAACATCAAACAGATCGCGCACATCGCCGGGATGTACCCAGACGTTTTGCGTGCCGAGTTTGCGAATTTTACCCAAAAGCATCGCGACACCATTCATGAACGGTTCGCAACCGATGATTTCGACCTGCGGATAGGTTTCGCCCATATGTACCAAATGCTCGCCGCCACCGAATCCAATCTCAAGCCAAACAGGTTTGCCCTTGAATTTGGTGGCCATATCGATGGGCGTGCGATCAGGATTAACATCCCAACCCACCCCACCAGGCGACAGTGCATCCAGATCCTCAACAAGATAATCTTTTTGTGCTTGGTTCATCGTTTTCCCATGGATACGCCCATAGAAATTGCGCCAAGGGGCACCAGATTGGTGTGCGCCAGGAGGCGTCTTTTTGGGTGTGTTCTCATCGGTCATGAGCAGCGATTTATCAGGGCTTTGGCGCGGCGGCAACCACTGGCTGTCATCAAGGATATGTCAAAGTAAAACCTGTCCCCGCCTCGCTGCACCAACACTGACAAAAGACTCAGCCGCGTCCGCGATATGGCGGCACTCCCTGTTCGGGAATCCATAGGTCTTTGGGTTCTGGCCCAGAGGCCCAAAACACATCAATCGGAATACCGCCACGCGGATACCAATAAGCGCCTATGCGCAGCCATTCAGGATCCAATAATTCCGTTAAACGCTTGCCGATATAGACAGAACAATCCTCATGGAACGCACCGTGATTGCGAAACGATCCCAAAAACAGTTTAAGCGACTTGCTTTCGACCAGCCATTTACGCGGCACATAGTCGATCATCAGATGACCAAAATCAGGCTGACCTGTCATTGGGCAGAGTGACGTAAACTCGGGCGCCGTAAACCGCACCGTATAGCGTTCGCCAGCGTGTGTATGTGGCACCCGCTCAAGCTCGGCATCTTGTGGTGAATTGGGCAAGTCGGTCGCACCACCAAGTTGCGTGAGTTTGCTTGTGTCTGTTTGAACCATAGATCACCTTTAACATTTTTACCCGTTCTAGCTGCGCATCACACAAAGCAAAAGGGCGAGGTTGCCCCCGCCCTCTTTGAAATCAATGGAACTGCATACGTTAGATCGCGTTGATCAAGGCCTGTGCCAAATCGGTACGTTCCCACGAAAAACCGCCATCCGCTTCAGGGGATCGACCAAAGTGGCCGTAAGCCGCTGTGCGTGCATAGATCGGCTTGTTCAACTCAAGATGGGTGCGAATGCCGCGTGGTGTAAGATCCATAACCTTTGGAATGGCTGCCTCGATCAGCGCGGGGGCCGTATCGCCGGTGCCGTGTAGATCGGCGTAGATCGACAGAGGCGCAGAAACGCCAATCGCATAGGACAATTGGATCGTGCAGCGCTTGGCCAAGCCAGCCGCGACAACGTTTTTCGCCAAATAGCGTGCGGCATAGGCCGCAGAACGATCCACTTTGGTCGGGTCTTTGCCAGAAAACGCACCGCCACCATGCGGTGCTGCGCCGCCATATGTGTCGACAATGATTTTGCGACCCGTCAGACCCGCATCGCCGTCAGGGCCACCGATGACAAACTTACCTGTTGGGTTCACATGCCACACGGTTTCTGGGGTGATCCAACCTTCAGGCAGGACTTCCAAAATATAGGGCGTGATCAGCTCGCGCACATCCGCGGACGACATGGTTTCGTCTAGGTGCTGCGTGGACAAGACCAAGGATGAAATGCCGACAGGTTTGCCATCGCGGTATTGCACCGACAATTGCGATTTCGCATCAGGGCCCAAGCGTGGCTCGGTGCCGTCTTTGCGCACCTCCGCCAAACGGCGCAAAATAGCGTGAGCATATTGGATCGGCGCGGGCATAAGCGCCTCGGTTTCATCCGTGGCATAGCCGAACATGATGCCTTGATCGCCAGCGCCTTCGTCTTTGTCGCCTGCCGCATCAACCCCTTGGGCGATATGGGCCGATTGTTCGTGCAGATAGTTGGATACTTTGAGCGTATTCCAATGGAATTTATCTTGCTCATAACCGATGTCGCGTACACAATCGCGCACGATACCGTCAATTTTGCCCATGTATTCGGTGAGCTTTGCGGAATCAGACAAGCCAACTTCGCCGCCGATCACAACACGATCCGTGGTTGCAAATGTTTCCGCTGCAACCCGTGCTTCGGGTTCTTCGGTCAAAAATGCATCCAGAACGGCATCAGAGATGCGATCGCACACTTTATCGGGGTGGCCTTCGGATACAGATTCCGAGGTAAAAATATAATCTTTGCGAGACATGGGGTGGTGCTCCGTTATTTCATGTCGCCCATCACGTCAGGAAGCCGTTGTGGCGGGCCGATATGTTAAGTGCGATATAGCGCGGTCTGGGTCGGGTCAAACGGTTTTTCGAAATCGCTCTTTAAGTGGCAACAGCCATGCACATAGCGCAAGAAAGCTTAACAGACCCAAAGCGACCCGTTCGCCGTGGCGCGCATAGAACGTAGGCGGCAATGGGGCTGGCAGCGCTGCGGTCACAGCCCCCGCCTGCCCCAAAGGGATAAACGCTTGAATACGGCCACGCGCATCGGTGATCGCAGATATGCCAGTATTGGCCGCACGCACCATCGGCAGACCCGTTTCAATCGCGCGAAATCTGGCCTGCGCAAGGCTTTGCTGCGGCCCTGTGAGAGTTCCAAACCATGCGTCATTGGTGATCTGTAACAACCAATCTGGGCGCTCGACACTGCGGGCATCACGTGGAAAAATCGCCTCATAACAGATCAATGGCAGGGCTTTTCCCACAGCGCCAAAATCGAACAGCAATTCGTCTTGGCCTGCAGAAAACCCGAAACCAGCCTGCGCCGTAAACGTGCGCAAACCTATGGCGCTCATAATCTTTGGCAAAGGCATATATTCACCAAACGGCACCAAATGGCGTTTGTCATAAATCGCCTCGACTGCGCCACTCGCGCCGATCACCGCGGCAGAATTATACCCCTGAAAGCCCTCAACACGTTGCAAGCCGACGACAGCTTTCGCGGTTCCTGAGCGTTCAGCCACCAGATCAAGATAGCTCGCTGCCGCATAAAGCGGCGCGGGCACAGAGGTTTCAGGCCAAATGACCAAATCGGCCCCTTCTGGCGCAGAGAGATCCAAAGCGCGTTCGAAAAAGATCGGAATATAAGCAGGATCCCATTTGAGATGCTGCGCCGCGTTGGGCTGTACGATTCGCAATTTATGGGGCGTATTCGCGGGTACAGGTTGGTTGAGCTGCCACATACCAAGGCCAAACACGGCAGCGAGCCCACACACCGGCATCATCGTCGCATACATGCTGCGCGCCAAGTAAGCTTGCGCCCCCAGTGCGGCCAGACCAAAGGTCAAAGCCGTCAAACCATAAGGCCCGACAAACGCAGCAATCTGCGCCACGGGGCTGTCGAGCCAAATATAGGCAGGCAAGGCCCAAGGGAAACCGGTGAACAGATAGCCGCGCAACAACTCGGTCAACGACCAAAAGACCGTGAGCGCCAAAAGCCCTGCGCCAAAGCGTTTGGCGCAATAAAAGGCTGCGCTCCAAAACAGGGCCAAGCCGCCAGCCATGCCAAATAGTGCAAAAGGGATCATCCAACCATGACGCGCCGGTTCAACCAGAAAAGGTTCTGCGATCCAAAAGATGGAACTTAAAAACGTGCCAAAGCCAAGCCACCAGCCCAGCGCCGCCGCAGCACGGGGCGTTTTGGCCCCAGCCCAAAGGTAGGCAGCAATGCACAACCCTATCAACGCAATAGGCCAAGCCTGAACAGGTGCCTGCCCAAGCCCTCCAGTTAGACCAGCAAAAAACGCCATGCTGCGCGGCGCTCGCACAGCGCTAAAAAGGCGCTGTGCCGCCGACATGTTAGGCTTGTTCCGTTTCGGGCGTAACAGTCAGGACTTGTGCCTTCGGAGCTTTGGCTGCATTGGGCAAGCGCACCCGAATGCGCTTGATCCGGCGCGGGTCTGCATCGATGATTTCGAACTCGGCCCCAGATACGTGTGGGATCACTTCGCCGCGCACAGGCACACGCCCCGTCAACAAAAACACCAAGCCACCAAGCGTGTCTATTTCTTCATCCGCATCGTCTGGCGTCAGGCGCAATCCGATTTCATTCTCGAACTCATCCATCGGTGTTTTGGCCAAAGCAACATAGATACCATCGCCCTGCTGCGTCCAGTATTCGTCTTCTTCAACGTCATGTTCGTCTTCGATTTCGCCGATCACCTGTTCGACCAAATCTTCGAGCGTAACCAACCCGTCAACCCCGCCGTATTCATCGATGACCAAGGCCATATGCATACGATCCGATTGCATTTTGGTCAGCAACACCCCGATGGGCATAGAAGGCGGTGCATAGATCAACGGACGCAGCATTTTCGACAAATCGAAATCTTCGCCCTTGCCATTAAATCCGTGGGTCAACGCGAAATCTTTAAGGTGGACGAGACCAACGGGCGAGTCGAGCGTTCCATCATACACAGGCAAGCGCGTGTTGCCACTTTCGCGGAACACTTTTACCAGATCATCTTTTTTGATGTCAGAGGGCACGGCCGTCATATCCGCTTTAGGCACAGCCACATCGTCAACCCGCTTAGAGCGCAGGTTCATCATACCCAAACGTTGTAATTGCACCGGCTCGCGCTGTTGCGGCACCGTTGTGCTGGGCACATCGTGTTCGGATGATGATGAGAATGAAGACAATACACGCGTGATCCAGCTTGGTTTAGAAGCTTGTGGCACAGGGCCATACACATCAGGTGTGTTTTGCGTCGGGGAGAGGCTCATTTCTGAGAGTCTCTTGGGGTCTGGGCGCGCGCTTTGCGCTGCCGTAGAAGACCCAGGCTCGGTGTCGCCCATGCGTCCTTTCCAAAATTGATAGCCGAAATGCGGCCTAGTGCCCTAATATGGGTCAGGTATACCTAAAGTTTCAAGTAGTTCTGTCTCAAGTTGTTCCATTAGCGCTGCATCTGCATCACTTATGTGATCATAACCCAGCAAATGTAGTATCCCATGCACGATCAAATGTGTCACATGGTGCTCGAATGGCTTGCCTGTTTCACGTGCTTCCGTCTCGCATGTATCGTAAGAAATCGCGATATCGCCCAGTTCAATCGCACCGAAAACATCGGCCTCAGGCACATCGGGAACACAGCCTTCATCTGCGCCACGCTCGAGAGCAGGCCAAGACAGCACATTGGTGGCCTTGTCCTTTTCACGAAAATCCGCGTTCAGCTCTTTGATACGTATGTCATCGCAAGCCAAAACAGAGACCTCGCAATCATCAGGATCAAGACCCAAACGTGCACAGATCGCATTCATGGCCACACCGGAAATGGCCTCAAGGTCGAGCGCCGCATCCCAGCGGGCATCGGCGATATCAATGTCTATTTGCATATGCAAAGTGCCCTATGTTCAAACTGAATTGGCGCACAAACTCGCTGCGCTTGGCGCCTTGCCCTCATCAGCCTGCTTACGTTGCCTCATCAGCCTCATAGGCCTCAATGATTGCCGCCACAAGCGGATGGCGCACCACATCTTTCGAGGAAAAGTAATTGAACGAGACCTTTTTAACGCCTGACAAAACCCGTTCAGCATCGCGCAAGCCCGAAGCCATGCCCCGTGGCAAGTCGATTTGCGTGCGGTCCCCCGTGATAACCATGCGCGAGCCTTCGCCCAGACGCGTCAAAAACATCTTCATCTGCATCGTGGTGGCATTTTGGGCTTCATCCAAAACAACAAAAGCACGACTTAAAGTGCGGCCACGCATGAACGCCAGCGGGGCGATTTCGATGGTCTTTTCTTCTTTAAGCTTGGCAATCAATTTGGCGGGTAAAAAATCATCCAAGGCATCGTAAAGCGGCTGCATGTAAGGATCGACTTTTTCACCCATATCGCCGGGCAAGAACCCCAAACGCTCGCCCGCTTCCACAGCTGGACGCGAGAGAATGATCTTATCCACATGACCGTTGATGAACATGTTCACACCAACAGCCACAGCCAGATAGGTTTTGCCCGTACCCGCAGGCCCGATGCCAAATGCCAATTCGTTGTTGTACAGGCTTTCTACATAGGCCTTTTGCGCTTGGGTGCGTGGCTCGATTGTTTTCTTGCGCGTTTTAATCTCGGAGCCTGCGCCCTTGAACATCTCTATTTGGTCAGCTGGGAATGCCCCGTCACCACGGCGCGCATCGGCCTTGCCAGATTGAGATTTATTGCCTTTGCCCATGCGAATGGTTCCAGAAATCTCGCCTTCATCGATATCGCGTCCAGCGTCCAATTTCAGGTAAAGTTCTGTCAGGGTTGAACAGGCCAATGCGCGTGGTTCTTCCTCGCCCATCACGGCCAAGATATTCCCGCGCCGTACAATCTGAACCGAAAGATTGGTTTCGATCTGCGCCAAATTGCGGTCGTATTCGCCGCACAAATCTATAAGCGATCGGTTGTCATCAAACTCAAGCAGAGTTTCAAAACCGTTGTCTTGTGTTCGCGGGGGTGTCAGCACGCTGGTGGCCAAATGTCTCTCCGACTCTAAAGGGCTATACCCTAATGGTGCCAAGGGATTGTGGTCAGCGCAAGCCATGATACAAAATATTCACACAGTCGCGCAAAATTTGGCGCATGCTTGGTCATTGTGACAGCACAGTTATCCCCCGAAAATCATAAAAAAGCCGCCCCCAAAGGAGCGGCTTTGAAAATCTTAACGTTTAGATCGTTAGATAGGATCACCAAAGACGGACCCTGATTTAAACGGACCAATCGCTGTGTTTGGCGCGGCGGACCCAGAACAAACTGGTTTGCCGTATTTATCGACGCGTGGGGACAAATAGCCCTCGACACCATCATCGATGATCCAGTGGTCACACCCGATTGGATCGATCCAGATACCTGCTTGCAATTGCGACAGGTGCTTGGAATCAAATCCGCGATCGACTGTTTTGTTTTGCTTGCTGCCCAAGGCGGCACCCGCACTTTCAGTCACAACGTTTTCACAGGCTGACAAGGAAACAGCGACACCAAGAATGGCAATAACTTTGATAGCTTTCATTCTTTCGCTCCTTACTTGATGCAGATAATTTCAACGCGACGGTTTTTTTGCATGCCTGCACCCGTCCCATTAGACGCGATTGGCATACGCTCACCGTAACCACGAACGTCCGCGATACGCGCGCCTGTGCCAGCTGCGATTTTTGCAACGGCATTGGCACGATTATAGCTGAGGCGCATGTTGTATTCGTCTGATGCGCGGCTGTCGGTGTGACCGATGATTGTGTAAGCTGTGGCCCCCGCTTGCGCGAAGAAGTCAGTCAAACGTTTGCGACCCGCCGCAGAAATCGTATATTTATCTGTTGCGAACAGCTGATCTGAATTCATAACAGCACAGGCCTGAACGGGGTGACAGGTTGGGTTGCCCTGACGATCAACTTTAAGGTCCATATAGCCCTCAACGCCGTCATCCATGACCCAATGCTCACACCCATCTGGGTCAATCCAGATGGTTGGTGCATAGCGTTCGCCATTCACTGTACCAGAAATTACTTGTGCCTGCGCGGCAGTTCCAACGAAAGCCGTGGCGGCGATCAAAGAGCCCGCAAGTACTGCTCGTCCTTTAGAAAGAAGTTCGTTTACCACGTCTTCAGTCTCCCTTGTTAACGCTTTCGGAGTATTTTACTCTACACCTTAACATGAACCACGTTTTGATGCCCTACTCACAAATATATGTGCAGGATAGCAAACTTCGTAGAATTGTGAAGAAAATTCACCACATATCGTGTCGATATCCGCAACGGTCACTAAAATTGCGTCACATTGTCGACGTTACGTAAAGCATCGAGACCTTTTTTTCTCTGCATGGCCGTGGAAACGATGCCTTATTGGAGAGACCGTGATCAGTCGATCAACTTGCCTTCCAAAGAATTCGTCTTGCTTTGGGTGATTCTCACAGTACGAATATCGCCAATCTCCACGCCTTCAACAGGGGCGTGGACCGCATGAAGATACTCGGATTTCCCGATCATCTGCCCTTCAAGACGGCCTTTTTTCTCGAACAACACCGACACATCGCGGCCAACCATGCTTTCTTGGAATGCATATTGTTGCTCAGAAATCAGCGCTTGTAAGCGGTGCAGACGCTCCATGGCCACGTCATGATCGACCATTTTATCGTCTTTTTCAGCAGCAGGGGTCCCCGGCCGCGCAGAGTATTTGAATGAGTACGCAGAGGCATAGCCCACCTCACGCACAAGCGCCATGGTGTCTTCGAAATCTTGGTCGGTCTCCCCCGGAAAGCCGACAATAAAATCACCGGACAAAGCCATATCGGGACGCGCCTCGCGCATACGTTCCATCAAACGAATGTATTGTTCGGCCGTGTGCTTGCGGTTCATTGCTTTGAGAATTTTGTTTGACCCAGATTGCACCGGTAAGTGCAGATACGGCATCAATTTATCGCAATCGCCATGCGCTGCGATAAGATCGTCTTCCATATCATTGGGATGCGATGTGGTGAAACGAATGCGCTCCAACCCATCGACTTTCGCCAAATTACGAATGAGCTTTGCCAAGCCCCATGTGTCCTTTGATCCACCAGAGACTTGCCCATGGTAGGCATTAACATTCTGGCCCAAAAGCGTAATTTCACGCACGCCACGTTCGACCAAATCTTGCGCCTCACGCAAAACGCGGTCCGCGGGGCGCGACACTTCGGCTCCGCGCGTGTAGGGCACAACACAAAAGGCGCAAAATTTATCGCAGCCTTCTTGCACCGTCAAAAATGCCGCTGGCGCACGGCGCGCTTTGGGGCGATTGGGCATAGCGGTAAATTTGTCGACCTCTGGAAAATCCGTATCGACAGCCGTGACGCCATTGCCCACTTTGGCTTCCAATTCGGGCAAACGGTGATAGGCCTGTGACCCTACAACCAAGTCGACCATGGGCTGGCGCCGAATGATCTCTTCACCCTCGGCCTGCGCAACACAGCCCGCCACACCGACTTTCAAATTCGGATTCGCCAGCTTGATGTCTTTATAGCGCCCAAGATCTGAATAGACCTTTTCAGCTGCCTTTTCGCGAATGTGACAGGTGTTGAGCAAAATCATATCAGCTTCTTCGGGGCTGCTGACCTCGGTATATCCTGATCCGCCCAGCGCCTCGACCATACGCTCTGAATCATAAACGTTCATCTGGCAGCCGTAGGTTTTTACGAACAGCTTTTTAAGTTCAGCTTTTGTATCAGCCTTGGGGTCAGACATGCTATTGATCCGTGCGTTTAGGAGGTGTATTTGCTGGGCCTAGCTACACAAAAGCGCGCCACCTTGCAATCCACTGTCCGCGCGCCCATCCGGCCATCAGCGCACAATAGCGTACCACTGAGACCCATTTGCCAAATATTGCGCCACAGATTGCGGCTCTAACACTTGCAATCCTATGTAGTTCATGGCTTTTTTACCGAAAACGGCAACACTTCGATGTGGTGTGCAGGAGACATGATGCGTTTTGATAGCTTAGAGATTTTTCTAAAGAGCGGCACCGACGCTTTGGCCAAAGGGCCTGTGGCGATCATTTTTGCTGAAGATTTGATCGAGATCGACACCTGCTTGCGTCATCATTTGTCTTTGGGGTTCAAGTCGTTGATCCTGTTTGGCCCCGAGACAATGACCTTGCCACCGGCTGTTGAATTGAAAATTCATCGCGTCACTTACGACACCCGCGCGCCAAATATGTTGACCAATGCCGTCAACGCCCTGATCAAAGCGGCGCCCGACATATGGATGTACTACTGCTACAACGCTGAATATCTATTCTATCCGTTTTGCGAAAACCGGACTGTCGGCGACATGTTGACCTTTCACACAGAAGAGCGCCGCTTTGGGATGCTCACCTATGTGGTGGACTTATATGCAGGCAATTTGGATGAGGCCCCCAACGCTGTGTCCCTTGAGGATGCGCATCTGGACAAATCTGGCTATTATGCTCTGGGTCGTTCAAGCACTGAGGGCCCCAAAGAGCGCCAGCTCGACTTTTACGGCGGGCTGCGGTGGCGGTTTGAAGAACACATGCCGACCGCACGACGCCGCATTGATCGCATCGCCATTTTCAAATCCCAAAAGGGGTTGGAGCTGCGTGAAGACCACACATTCAACATGGAAGAATACAACACGTTTTCATGCCCATGGCATCATAACATCACCGCCGCCATCGGCAGTTTTCGCACCGCAAAAGCACTGAAAGCCAACGCTGGGTCTGCGTTTGATATCCACACCTTTCGCTGGCACAACTCTGTCGAATTCGAATGGCACTCGCAGCAGCTGCTGGATTTAGGACTGATGGAACCGGGGCAATGGTTTTAGACTGCGCATACTTGGCGTACCTCACTATATGGCGACGCCTGTGAACTTGAATATGCTGCCTGCTTTACATCCAGAATAAGTTCCCTATCCTAGCCGCCAATCTTGAGCACCCGCGCCACATAGGTTTTAAGCGGCCTCACAATTCACCCCAAAATCGAAAGAGTTTTCTGATGTCCGAAGTCAAATCCGGCGACAAAGTTCGCATTCACTATAAAGGCACCCTTACTGACGGGACTGTTTTTGACAGCTCTGAAGGCCGTGACCCATTGGAATTCACTGTTGGCGCAGGCCAAGTGATCGTGGGCATGGACAAAGAAATGGTTGGCATGACTGTTGGCGAAAAGAAAACCATCGTCGCTGTTGCAGCAGAGGCTTACGGCCCACGTCAAGACGAAGCACAACAAGATGTGCCACGCGAAATGATCCCCGCTGAAATTCCACTCGAAGTCGGGATGCAATTGCAAATGCAATCGCCAGAAGGCCAAGTGATCCCTGTGAGTGTTGTATCTATCGGCGAAGACGTCGTGACATTGGACGCGAACCATACTCTGGCAGGAAAAGACCTGACATTCGACATCGAGCTTGTTGAAATCGCCTAAAGGTTAACGGCGCGCGGGTGATCTTAGACCTTGCGGTTTAAGGGGCAGCGCATGTACCGACCTTAGATTTAAGACGGCTCGTCGCGGCGGGCCGTCTTTTTTATTGCCTCAGATGCCATGGGATGACAGATTTTTCAGATGATAAAACCTATAGATTTCACGTCTGATTGCGCCAATTGCGCCGCCCTATGTTGCCTGTCTTTGGCCTTTGATCAAGGCGACAGCTTTGCTCATGACAAAACGGCAGGAACGCCCTGTCATAATCTGTCTGGTTTTGACTGCGCCATCCATAAAGACCTGACATCACAGGGGTATTCTGGCTGTGTCGCCTATCAATGTTTGGGCGCTGGGCAGCGGGTTACAGCGCTGTTTGACATCACATGGCGCGATGATCCCAAAATGACGGCCCCAATGATGGACGCGTTTCGGCAAATGCGTGCGGTGCAATCTGTGCTACAACTGCTTGAAGCCGCCAGTGCCCTGCCCTTGCCCACTTTGCAAGAACAAGAACGCCGCCTTTGGCTGAGCCAAATTACGCCAGAACACTGGACGCCGCGTGCATTGGAAACTTTTGAGGATGAGGGGATCGAGGCCGCGATTAAAATTTGGCTACGTGGATTGGCAAAGTTCGTCCCTACCACGTAATCAATCAAAAACACGCAGCTTAGGTTTTGCGCAAGCGGATCACCACATCAACAGAGGCAATTTCCATACCATCAGGGGCCATAGGCAGACCCACAATTTTCAAATCCTCTGCAGGAGCATCGGTCAACTCACCGCTGTCTTCCCAAAAGAAATGCGGATGCTCGTCCATGTTGGTGTCGAAATAGGACCGCGTGCCGTCGACAGTGACCTCTTGCATCAGCCCCGCATCACAAAAGGCGCGCAGCGTGTTGTATACGGTGGCCAGCGATACTTTTTCGCCAGAGCTGCACACATTTGAAAACAAGCTTTCCGCCGTAACATGACGATCTTGACCATCCCCCACCAACAGCGCTGCCAAAGCAACACGTTGACGTGTGGGGCGCAGATCGGCACTGGCCAGCCACGCTTCGCCGCGCCGCGTTTGCACGCTCAATGAGGGGCTGTTTTGTTGGCTCATGTCATTCATTCGCGTCTCGCTTCGAAAAAAGCCTCTTGATGAGGCCCTCCAATTGGCTCGTTTTGACAGTATAAGGCCTTGCGCGGGTGTTATTCAAACGAAATCCCCAAATTCGCTTAAACCAAGACGCCCCCCTGTACACTTGCACGTTTTACTCACACAGTGATACAGAGCCTTCAAACTGAAAAAAGACCCTAACATAAGGCAATCGCATCTATGGCCGATTTTCCGACGAGCTTTGACAAAGAAGACCTACTTAAATGCGCCCGTGGCGAACTGTTTGGTGCAGGCAATGCCCAGCTTCCAGCCCCACCCATGTTGATGATGGACCGCATCACCGACATTTCAAGCGATGGCGGCGCACATGGCAAAGGTCACGTGATGGCAGAATTCGACATCACACCGGACCTGTGGTTCTTTGAATGCCACTTCCCTGGCAACCCCATTATGCCCGGATGTCTTGGCCTTGACGGGCTGTGGCAGCTTACAGGTTTCAACCTTGGTTGGCGCGGCTGGACAGGTCGCGGCTATGCTTTGGGTGTGGGCGAGATCAAACTCAAAGCCATGGTGCGCCCAGAGGCCAAGCTTTTGACCTATGAAATTGATTTCACCAAAGCCATCCAAACCCGCCGCCTCACCATGGGTGTGGCCGATGGCATCGTCAAAATTGACGGCGAAGTGGCTTACGAAGTGAAAGACATGAAAGTGGCTTTGTCTGAAAGCTAGGGACCTGAGGCTCGGCGCTTTGGCGTTGAAAAAGGCGGCGGCATGAAAGTGCTGCCGCTTTTTCGCATCTCATATAGGTGCAGGTCATCAACTGTTCGAACTTAGCCAATCCTCAGCCAGTGCGGTCTCACTTGGTTCGAAACTCTTGATTTCAAGCCCCGGGAAAAGTGCGCCCTCAACCACAGCGGCTTTGCGCAGCCACGCCGCTTCAGTGACCACAGCGCATTTGTCAAATTTGGCCAGAAGGCCGAACAGCTTTGGAAGGCGACTCATTTCAACGCCGAACGCTCCCAATGTTGGCATTGAGAAATCCGCAATTCTGTACAGCATACGGCCTTGCGTCACATCATCAGACAACGCAATAAGTTGATCCAATCCAGCGCGCATACCATCCGCATCAAGCGTACCTGACAGCTTGATATCCAAACGGTCCGCTGAGTGTTTCGTAACAGTAAACATAACAATGTCCTCCTAACTTATCCTCTGTATCCTAATAGATAGGAACGTAGGGTCGTTGATCTCAATCAACGCACAGGGCTTACGATGCCTAAACCATCTCTCACAGCCCCTCCCCCCTTGCACCCGTCCCCTTGCCTGCCTTACATAAGAGCAAACTTATAAAAGGAGCACGCCATGCGTCGTGTCGTTATCACAGGTCTTGGAGTTGTCTCCTCTATCGGCAACAACGCCGAAGAAGTCTTGGCCTCTCTCAAATCAGGCACCTCTGGCATCACTGCCAATGAGGATATGAAAGAATACGGGTTTCGCAGTCAGATCGCGGGCAACGTAAAGCTCGACATTAAAGATCACGTTGAAAAGCGTGCGCTGCGCTTCATGGGGCCGGGTGCGGCTTATGCCTCTATCGCGATGTCTCAGGCGATTGCGGATTCTGGCTTGGAAGAGAAAGACGTCATCAACTTTCGCACTGGCCTAATTGCAGGATCTGGTGGTCCGTCCACTTCAGCGATGTTTGCAGCGCACCAGACCGTTTTGAAGTCTGGCGCAACCAAACGCGTTGGTCCGTTTGCTGTGCCAAAATGTATGGGGTCTACGATTTCTGCGAACCTCGCGACAGCGTTCCAGATCAAGGGCATCAACTATTCTATCACGTCAGCCTGTTCCACATCCTTGCACTGCATCGGGTCTGCGTCCGAGCAAATCATGATGGGCAAACAGGACGTGATGTTTGCAGGCGGCGGCGAGGAATTGGATTGGTCCTTGTCTTGTTTGTTTGACGCCATGGGCGCGATGTCATCGAAGTACAACGACACGCCAGAGAAAGCGTCCCGCGCATTTGATGCGAACCGTGATGGTTTTGTCATCGGCGGCGGTGGTGCGATCTTGGTGCTCGAAGAACTGGAGCACGCAAAAGCGCGCGGCGCGAAAATCTATGCAGAAGTCACAGGCTACGGTGCGACATCTGACGGCGCAGACATGGTGGCCCCATCCGGCGAAGGCGGCGAGCGCGCGATGAAAGTGGCCCTGTCCACACTCGGCGCAGATCGCAAAATCGGCTACATCAACGCACATGGTACATCCACACCTGTGGGCGATGTGGGCGAAGTTGAAGCTGTCCGCCGCACTTTTGGTGAAGGAAACACTCCGCTGATTTCATCCACGAAATCCATGACCGGCCACTCACAAGGCGCGACCGGCGCGCAAGAAGCCGTCTACTGCTTGCTTATGCTGCAAAACGACTTCATCGCGCCGTCGATCAATGTGGAAACGCTTGATCCAGCGATCCATGCAAATGAGATCGCAACCACACGCATCGACAATGCGGGCCTAGATAGTGTCATGACCAATTCGTTTGGCTTTGGCGGTACGAATGGGTCTATGATTATGTCAAAATACCGCGATTGATTATAACGCAGATCCAACATTTCAACGGCCATGCCTCACTGCGTGGCCGTTTTTGTATCTCATGCCACACCTCCAACTGCAGGCCAGCAAGAACGACCAAACGGCTTTACTCAACTCCTTATCTTCAATAGGTTTTTTCAAACGCTTTTATGTAGGGACGGACATGATGAAATCAGCTTTGACACTTTGCATCCTAGGGGCAGCTTTGGCTGGCTGCACCCAAGGGTCAGACAATTTACCAGTGCGCACGACACCGCAAGCACAACACCCAAGCGATTGGGCACGCGCGCAATCTGGCATTGTTTCTGTTCAAAATGCACGAAGCACGGTCGCGATGGCGCCAGTACCGCAAGGCAACCCTGTACCGCAGGACACATGTGGTGCCTCTCAGTATCAAAGCCTCGTCGGCGGCCCATCGCGCGCGACATCAACTCTGAACATTCCGGGCAGCTCTAGACATTACGGCAGCCAAGAAAACGTCGCCACGAACACACCCTCACGTTTGAACTTTGTGCACAGCGGCACGGCCGTAGAGTCCGTGATCGACCCAACATCCACAGTCATTCGCGTATTCTGCGGCTAACCCCGACGGACCTTGTTCGCCAAGCAACACAACACCACCCCCCAGCTTCATAGCTGCGGGTGGTCGGCATTTGAGGATTGTGGCGGGTCAAGTCTTACACAAGACCTTAGCAGCCCCTCACGCGGCGCAAAAACTTGACGTTGCGTGCGAAACACGCCAAATAAACGACCAACCAAATAAGGGGTTTTACGATGGCGGATCTACTCAAAGGCAAACGCGGTCTCATCATGGGGGTCGCAAATGAGCGCTCCATCGCTTGGGGCATCGCGCGGTCTTGTGCGGCTGAGGGTGCCGAATTGGCGTTCACATATCAAGGCGAGGCCTTTGGCAAGCGCTTGGCCCCTTTGGCCGCGACCGTTGGCTCGGACACTATGGTCGATGTTGACGTCACCAACCCCGAGCAAATGGACGCAGCTTTTGCGGCGCTCAAAGACAAATGGGGCACACTGGATTTCGTCGTGCACGCCATTGCCTATTCTGACAAAAACGAACTGACGGGCCGCTTCCGCGATACATCTGTTGAGAACTTCAAAAACTCGATGCATATCTCGTGTTATTCGTTCATTGACGTGGCCAAACGCGCGGCAGAACTGATGCCTGACGGCGGATCTTTGATCACACTGACCTACGGTGGCTCAAACCGTGTTACGCCGAATTACAACGTCATGGGCGTGGCCAAGGCGGCGCTGGAATCCTCTGTACGCTACCTTGCCAATGACCTTGGCCCTCAAGGCATTCGCGTCAATGCGGTCTCACCTGGTCCGATGAAAACACTTGCAGGTGCTGCCATCGGCGGTGCGCGTCGCACTTACCGCTTTGCCGAAGAAAACGCGCCTTTGCGCTCAAACGCGACCTTGGACGCTGTTGGTGCAACGGCTGTATACCTGAATTCAGATGGCGGTGCCTACACCACAGGCGAGATCATCCGTGTTGACGGTGGCTTCCACACCATCGGTATGCCGCAAGTCGAAAACCTGTAGGGCAAGGCCTGCCCAAAATGAAACGGCTCGCAATTTTGCGAGCCGTTTTGCGTTTATTCAGACCTATGAAGTCTGAATTTTCCAAGGCCATACCAAACGTTAGACGCGCTAGTCACGAGCCTGATCTGGCGTCCGTGCCTCGGGGCACTCGCGGGGGGCAACATATCGCCCCACTTACGCTTTCGAAAGAGGATACCATCGCGGTCATGACCTCAACGTATATACGTTGTAAGCTCCAAACCACCGCGCTGCTGTCTGCCCGTGGCAATCGCAACTGCCATATCCGCAAGGCCCGCACAGCGATAGGTGGCCTGATCCGTGCCTTGATCGTTTTTTGCCTTATTAACTGCAAATGGATGATCACGGAAAACATGTTCCGCCGCATCCCCCGTTTGGCCAGTTTGCAAAACGTCACCACCCAAGAAAATCGGGGCGGGCAGGTAAGCGACAGATTCAGCGTTTATAGATGGCGCGATGCGTTTCAAAACATGGTGAAGCAGGCATAAAAATCGTACCTCTTTTTCATGTTATTATCCTTGTGATAAATTCGCTCACCACACCAAAGACCACCGCATTTCATATGCGCATGGGAATTGGGGCACGCGGCCACAATCTCGCCACATTTGGGACGCATCAAAGCCCAAATAACTAAATCTTCCGCCGGATTCGCACTTTATGGTCTTTCTCATTTTCGCTCTCGCTCTAACGGCTATGGGCGCACCTTTGTTGCGCTCGACACAAACGGTCAACGGGCGGATCACCATAAGCGGGTTTGATGGCACAGGCGTGATAATTGGCTTTATTGTGACGGTTGCCGTTGCCGCCATAACATCGCCGTTGATGGGATTTGGCTTTGTTTTTGCTGTTTTATTACATGAATTCGGCGCAGCTAAGGCCTGCCAATTTGTAGGGCATGATCTGGCACGCGTGCGATTGGTGCCCCTGCCCTACATGGCACCGCCCCGCTCAGACAACGATTTCGATGATGCGCTAAAAGAAAGCTATGCGGCTCTTTATGCGCCCGCCTTGGCAATTTCGCCCATGATTGTGGCCTTTAGCCTGTTCCATGCCAGCGCTGCGGCCTTTCCATTGTTTTCAGATTTCATGCGTGCGCTTGGCATCATGATCGGCACGTTTAATTTCGTGATGCTATTGCCGTTTTTGCCCTTTGCGGGCGGACGCGTTGTGCAAGCGGTTTCCGACAGCTTTTGGCCCAGCCTGTCCACCTGGGTGACACTATTTATGATCGCAGCCTTTACGGCAGCGGCGCTTAAAGATCATTCGATTGCAATGGGCGTCTTGGCCACAGCGGGCGTGCAGAGTCTGCTGCGGCCCAAGCGCACCAAGCATAAGCGCTTATCACCGAACACAGCACTGGTCGTCTTATCGGCTTATGCGTTTTGCATATGCGTGCATTTCACCGCAGGCTGGTGGCTGTTGCAAGATTTGCTCTAACGTTTTGCCTCTGCGCCACAAGCATGGCAAGATCAATTAGACCTATATAAATTTCAAGGCACAGGCAGCTATGCTGAACTCCGAGCGCGGCACATTCACAACCACCGACGGGCTAAAATTGGCTTATGACATCCATGGAGCTGGTACGCCTGTTTTATGTTTGGCTGGTCTCACCCGCAACATGGATGACTTTGATCCAATCGCTGCCAATTTTTCAGACCGCGCGCAGATCATACGTCTCGACAGCCGTGGGCGGGGCGCGTCTGACTTTGATCCAAATCCGCAAAACTATACCATCCCACAAGAAGCCAGCGATGCATTGGCACTGTTGGATCACCTAAATCTTGAACGTGCCGCCATAATCGGCACCTCGCGAGGCGGGTTGATCGCGATGGTTTTGGCCGCCACAGCGAAACATCGGTTGTCGGGTGTTTTGCTCAATGATATCGGCCCCGAGTTGAATCCTGCTGGCTTGGCGCATATCATGGATTATCTTGGCCGACCTTGCGCGTTTACGTCCTTTGAGGAGGCCGCTGAACGATTGCCACGCGCTTTGGGAACGCAGTTCCCAAATGTTAGCCACGTTGAATGGCTGGCTTATGCGAAACGCAGTTGGACGGCAGGTCCAGATCGGTTGCAACTGCGCTATGATCCCAAATTACGAGAGGCCATCGAGGCCCAAGGTGCCTCTGGTGAAACACCAGATTTATGGCCCTTGTTTCATGCGCTCAGCGGTTTGCCTTTAGCCGCATTGCGCGGCGCGCATTCTAATATTTTAACGCCAGAGTGCTGGGTCAAAATGCAGACCGCGCGTCCGGATATGATTGCGACAGAGATACCAGATCGAGGTCATGTGCCCTTTTTGGATGAGGCTGAAAGCACAGAAACGATCATGCGCTTCATCGCTGAATTGCCGATAGGCGCTTAACACAAGATACTGGCGACATCCCATGTGGGATATCACCTCAGCCCCATGAGAGACTGTGATGCACGTGCAAGTGAATGACATTGCCTTAAACATTTTGGATGACGGCCCCAAGGATGCACCTGCGGTGGTGTTTGCGCATCCTCTTGGCACCAATATGCGGATATGGGACGCCGTTTGCGATCACCTGCCCAAATCCTTGCGGCGCGTTCGGTATGATGCGCGCGGTCATGGGGCGACGGATGTGACTCCTGCGCCGTATCGCATGGGACAGTTGGTGACAGATGCCGAACAGCTTTTGGATCATCTCAACATCAAAGACTGCGTTTTTGTAGGGGCGGGATATGGCGGCTTGATCGCGCAAGGATTGGCCGTCAAACGTCTCGATCAAATTCGCGCCATGGTTTTATGTGGCACGGCGGCCAAGCTGGGCCCGCCAGCAGTGTGGGACAGACGTATCGCGCAGGTGAAAGCGGGCGGCACAGAGGCGCTGAGTGCGATTACAACTGAACGCAGTTTTACGCGCTCAGGTCGTGACAGCGAGGTGGCGCGTCAATGGATCAATGTCCTGCGCGACATGTCGGGTGAGGGCTATATCGGCAACTGCAACGCGATTTCTGGCACTGATTTTTACACGCCCACTTCTGGTCTACGCCTGCCCTGTCTAGGGCTATGCGGCATTGATGATCGTATCACCCCACCCGATTTGATGCGCGAGACACTTGAGCTGATCCCCGGCGCAAGATTTGAATTGATAAGACGCTCTGGGCATTATCCGATGTTAGAAGCACCAGAGTCTCTTGCGGCACTGTTGCGTGATTTTCTAACCGAGATAGGCCACGCCTGACGCAGCAAGCATCAACGCGCAAAATCGCCCAATCGGGATTGCAATGCAGACCAACTGGCTTACAACACCGTAACGCTAAACGTTCTTGTCATCGGATTCAGCCATGCGCGCACGCTTGCCCATTATTTTTATTGTTGCGACCATTTTGATCGATGGCATCGGCGCTGGATTGATTTTCCCTGTCTTGCCAGATCTTATCTTAGAAGTCACAGGTAAACCTTTGTCAGAAGCCGCAATTTGGGGCGGCGTTTTGGCGACAGGTTATGCCGTGATGCAATTCGTTTGTGGCCCGATTGTGGGCAACCTGTCAGATCGCTATGGGCGCAAACCGATCTTGATCGCAGCATTGTTTGTGTTGGCCATCGACTATGCGATCATGGCCGTCGCCGGATCAATTTGGTTGTTGTTATTGGGCCGCATCATCGCAGGACTGATGGCCGCGACCTATTCAACAGCCTCTGCCTTTATGGCCGATATTTCAAAACCCGAAGACCGCGAAAAAAACTTTGGCATCATTGGCGCCGCAGTAGGGATTGGCTTTGCCTTGGGGCCGGTCATTGGCGGTTTCTTGGCCGAAGTTGACACACGCGCACCGTTTTGGGTGGCAGGGGCTATGGCCTTGGCCAACGGGATTTTTGGCCTTTTGGTGATGCCCGAATCTTTACCCCTAGACAAACGCCGCCCGTTTTCCATGAAACGCGCCAACCCTTTAAACTCGTTCAAATCAGTCAGTGAATTGGGTGGCGTACGCACGCTGCTTGTGGTGTTTTTCTTGTACCAAGTGGCCTTGTTTGTCTATCCCGCCATTTGGGCCTTTTACGGCCGCGAACAATTCGCCTTTTCGGCACGTGACATCGGGCTAACTCTCTTTGTATTTGGCGTCTCGATGGGGCTCTCGCAAGCCCTATTGGTTGGCCCCATCGTGAAACGCTTTGGCGCTTATAAAACGGCTGTGTTTGGCATGACATTGGAACTGGTGATTTTCGTCACTTTCGCTGTGCTGACCCAAATTTGGCTTGTGTGGATGCTTGTTGCGCTCTCAGGTTTGGGGTCCATCGTAATGCCTGCTCTGCAAGGTATCATGAGCCGCGCCGCAAACGATGACCAACAAGGGGAACTGCAAGGCGTGCTCGGGTCCATTGCAGCATTGGCAACCATCGTCAGCCCCTTGGTGATGACCATGGTCTTTGCGCAATTTTCGCGCCCTGATACGAACTTCTATTTGCCGGGGGCACCCTTTGCAGTCTCGGCGATTTTGATCGTCGCTTGTACTGTGCTTATGCTCAACTGGCGCAAGACCAATCGTTGACCCCGCCGCCCCTCTTTGCACAACAAGCTGCTCGACCCAAACAGGTCAATATGGCAGGTTACCCGCGAAGTGGAGCGAGCATGAGTGTTCTGAAAATATCGAACCGTGACGCACGGCATCTGTGGCTGGCGGGCAATGGTTTAAGCCAAGCGCCAATCGGCACTTTGGATGCCATAGCCGATATTCACGCCCTAGGGTTTGTACAACTCGACACCATTCAGGTCGTATCGCGCGCGCATCATCACATTTTATGGAGCCGCAATCAGGCCTACCGCGAACCGATGATGGACGATCTGTTGGGACAAGGTCACGGCGTATTTGAACATTTCACCCATGACGCCTCAGTCCTGCCGATGAGCACACTGCCACTGTGGCAAAGGCAATTTCGGCGCATGAAAGAAAAGGTCGCGCGATCTTCTTGGTATGGTGATGCTTTGGATGCGCGCCTGCTGGACGAGGTGATGCGCCGCATCGCGGACGAAGGCCCCCTGTCCACCCGCGACTTTGACACGAAAATCGCGGGCACCAAAGAGATCTGGAAACGTCCACCGCACAAAAAGGCGCTGGATTATCTGTGGTATTCGGGCGATTTAGCCACCAGCCATCGCACAGGGTTCACCAAGTTTTACGATCTGGCAGAAAACGTCTTTCCGGCGGACTTGCGCACACAAAAACTGGATGACTTGGAACAGATCGACGGACTTTGCGCCATGGCATTAGACCGCATCGGCATGGGCAGCCTGACTGAAATCCGCAAGTTTTGGGACGCCACCGAGGTCAAAGAGGTCTCGCACTGGGCCAAACGCCAAGGGGGCGATCTGGTCCCTGTCGAGGTACAAGCCTTTGATGGCAGTTGGAGCAAATCTTTCACCCGCGCGGATATAGAACAGCGCTTAGACGCGCTTGAACCGCCTGCACCACGTCTACGTATCCTTAGCCCGTTTGATCCAGCCATCCGCGACCGCACGCGTTTGAAACGTCTGTTTGGCTTTGATTACACTGTGGAAATGTTTGTCCCCGCCGCCAAGCGAATATGGGGATATTACGTTTATCCCGTGCTTGAAGGCGACAGGTTTGTCGGTCGGATCGAGGCCAAAGGGGATCGCAAAAATGGCGTACTGAATGTACTCAACTATTGGATGGAACCTGATGTAAATTCCACCAAAGCACGCATCAAAAAGTTGGACGCCGAATTAGGGCGCTTTGCCAAACTTGCGGGACTGACCAAAGTCAACTGGATCTGCCCGCGTTAACGCGGCAACAGATAGGCAGCTTGCGGCACCGGATCATCAAAGTGTTTGATACTATCGCTCAAGGCCTCATGCATCAAATGCTCGGCCAATTGTGAAAACAACACTTGCTCTGTCGCAGCTTCCCAAAGGAAAAATCCGTAAGACCCAGGAATTGGATTGATCTCGTTGAACCACAGCTCGCCAGTTTCAGTGTTGTGCATGAAATCCATCCGCGGCGCACCGCGCAAACCTAAGATGGTAAAGGCCTTCGAGGCGAAATCATAAAGACGCGCTTGTAGATCAGGGTCAATGTCAGGATTGATGTCACGCGTCAGCGACAACATGCCCTGCGAAGGCACAGCCGTATTGCCCAGTTTTCCGCTGCCCGTGCTGCCCACTTCGGCAGAGGACAGGTATTTTTCTCTAAAGTCGAGCAATTCTGCTGACGATTTAGGGCGCTCGATCGCGGAAAATTTGATCTCGCCCTCACGGTACATCACCGCGATGTTCAGCTCTTCCAGATTTTGAACCTGTGGCTCGACCAAAGCAAAACTGTCTTCTTTCAGCGCGCCTTGCAAATGCACCAACAATTCATCGCGTGATTTGGCCAGTCCGACCCCGATACTAGACCCCAGATTGGCGGGTTTGATGATCAACGGATAGGACAGATCGGCTTCGACACGTGCGCAGACATCATCGGCGTGTTTCATTTCTTTGGCGTTGACCACCACATGCGGCAAAACATTCACACCAACAGAGGCGACAAGCGATTTGGTCGCATCTTTGCGCATCGCCAAAGCGGAATTGATCGCGGAAAACCCAGTGCAAGGGATACCAACGGTTTCAAGCACCCCTTGAATGCGGCCATCCTCGCCAAAGGGGCCGTGAAATACGGGCAAAGCGCAGTCGATTTGTTTGGTCCAACTGCCATCCACTGATGTCAAACATGGCCCCATATCGCCCCAAGCAAATACAACCTCGCGCAGACCTTTGGGCGCAGGGCGAAAACGGTCCAATTGGCGCAAAGCGGGCCCCTGCATAAAGCGGCCATCGAACCCCATATACACCGGTACGACATTGATTTTACGGACATCAACCGCGTCCATCAATTGTTGTGCGCTCACAACACTGACGTCGTGTTCTTGGCTCGGTCCGCCGAAAATGACGGCTAAGTTCAGCTTATTCACGTGTTTGCCTACAATCCATATGGAGTTTGCTTAATCGATACACTAGAAACAGATAAAGCACCATATCTAGTGGTCGACCAAGCGAATATCAGCAGAGTAGGCAAACATCCATGTTCTATGAAAAGAGCGGCGCAGCGACTGGCACTCCGATCATTTTTGCGCATGGATGGGGCCGCGATCATACGGATTTTGTACCAACGGCAGAGCTGATAGGTCAAGCCGCGCCCACAGTATTGCTGGACCTGCCGGGCTTCGGTAAATCACCCCGCCCCGAAGGCGACTGGACCACGCAAGATTACGCTGTTGCTGTGCGTGATTTCTTGAAGTCCGAGTTGGGTATCACAAAGTTTATCTGGGTTGGGCACAGCTTTGGCGGACGCATTGGCTTGCGTCTGGCTGCCATGGCGAACTCACCTATTGAACACCTGCATATCGTGGGTGGCGCGGGCATCAAACTGCCCCGACCTTTGCTAAAACAGATCAAAGGCAAATGGCGTGGCTGGCAATTCAAGAAACAAAAAGCCGCCGCCACATCTGAGGATGCAGTGATTGCCCTTGAGGCGCAATTTGGCAGCGCGGATTATGTGAACAGCCGCGAGCTTGGCCTGCGCGATATTTTCATTCGCACAGTTGAAGAAGATCAAACCCCAGATCTGCCCAAGATCACCTGCCCCACAACTTTACTTTATGGCGGCAAGGACACCGAGACGCCGCCCGCCATGGGTAAGGTGCTGCACCACGCCATTCCTAATTCCACCTATGTTGAATGTCCTGAATTTGATCACATCTCGATCCTGTCGCGCGGCAGACATCAATTGACGACCCACATTCTTGAGACGTTGAAGCGGGGCCAAGCATGATCCTTTTCGCCACAGTTTTACTGATCGCCGCGCTCGCCTGTTTGGTTGTGCAGCGCACCACCACCCTACTGACCTATTTCCAGCAAGAGGAATATGACGGCACACGGTTCGTCGCCTCAAGCCGCGATGTGCGCCTGTTCGACATGCGCGCATCGGCTGCTGTCGTGATCATCTTGCTTGCGGGACTGGCCTTGCCCAAAGCCCTGAGCCTTATTTTGCTCGCCGCAGTCTTTGTGATCATCGCCTATATGGAGCGTCAGTATCGCTATAAAAAACCATTGGCCAAAACCCAGCGCGCTATGCGGATATGGCGGTTGGCTTTGCTGCCTTTGGGCCTTGGTGCATTGCTGGTGTTTCTACATCCCATTTTTGCAATCCTCGTGTTGCAAGCCGTGCCTTTTGCCTTGATCGCCGCGAATATGATTTTGAAGCCTTTCCAAGATCGCATCAACGAAGGCTTTGTCGATCAAGCTCGCACAAAATTGGAAACCCTTGATCCCATTCGCATCGGCATCACAGGATCGTTTGGCAAAACCACAGTCAAACACATGTTTGCAGAAATTTTGGAAACCTCTGGTCCGGTGTTTTACAGTCCCGGATCGATCAATACGGTACTAGGTCACACACGCCACATTCGCCAACGCTTGCAATATTCGCATAAATATTTTGTGGCTGAAATGGGGGCCTACGGCATCGGATCGATCAAACGCCTGTGTGACTTTATCCATCCGCAATACGGCATCATCACGGCTGTGGGTGACGCGCACACAGAACGCTTTGGCAGTATTGACGCCATCGCACAGGCGAAATCCGAACTGGCGGCCGAGACCTGCATTGCTGGCGGCACCATGGTGATCAATGCCGATGTGATGCAATATGCGGCGTTTAAAGCCCTGAAAGACAAATACGGCGACAAGATCGTCACCGTCGGCTTGCAAGGTGCCGATGTCACCATCGATGCTGTTGAGATCGAAGGTGGATCATGGTCGATCGCGCTCAATTCTAAGAACGCGCGCATCCCTGCTTTGACCTTTGAATTGCCCTTGATCGGTGATCATAACGTGATGAACGCCGCCTTGGCTGTGACGCTTGCGCTGTTGATTGACCCCAGCACGGCTGATCAAATCCCCTATTTCACCAAGACCATCGCGCAAATTCCGCACCGTTTGCAAAAGATCGACACACCTGGCTCTGCGCTTATTCTTGATGATGCGTACAACTCTAACGAGCTTGGCTTTATGTCTGCCGTCTCGGCGCTGGACAAATTGGCAAAACACCGTGGTGGACGCCGTATTCTTGTAACCCCTGGCATTGCAGAACTCGGGTTAGAGCACGACCGCGTTCATGATCGTTTGGGCCGTTATTCAGGCACGCGTTGCGATGTGATTTACGCTGTTAACCCAAGCCGCATTGACAGTTTTGTGACAGCCGCAAAACACGAGACGGCTGAAGTGATCGAAGTGCCAACCTTTTTCGCCGCTCGCGCAGCAATTGCAAAAACGCTCACCAAGGATGACGTCGTTCTCTATGAAAACGACCTGCCAGATCTGTTGGAAGAAAAGCGGTTCTTGTAACGGTCTCATTCGAATGGCCGGTCGATCAGGACACTGAGCGCGCTGGATGACATATGGCTTTTAAACATAAATTCGTGCGTTCAAATAAATCGCGATGTATAGAGGCGACATGAACGGTTCGCTACGACATTATCTGAGAGTCTGTTGCGCGGTGCTGATGCTTGCCAGCGGCAGCGTCACGTCCGCAGCGATGATGGCACCGGACCGGACAGATGTAGCGATTACCCAAATGGTTTTGCTGGGTTTTAGCGTTGACGACATCTGTGGAGATTCGCCCACTCACAACCATCGATGTCCTTACTGTCATCTTCTGGACGATCCGCAAGCCCCAGATTCGACTAAAATTGAAACGCGCCTACTGGCCGTGAAGTTCTGGAAATTGACCGCCGATCTACATCGCGCGGCGCAGGCCAGAGATCATGGTCGATCGCCAAGAGCTCCTCCCCGTACAGTCTGATCGCGGCTCAAATCAGAGCCATTTGACCAGAAATGCGGCTCATAGGCCGCCTGAAAGCGCAGACAGCGGTGCGTCCGCGTGCGCATTTCAACGGAGACTCCAATGGAACCATTCCATCTCAACGATGGCGTTTGCATGCGTGCGACACGCCTCACAACTGGCATGTCACGGCCAAATCATTGCAGAGCATTACCTGTGCAACCTGTCGAAACATTCACCGTATCGGAGGGCAATTTCCGTGGCTGATGCAAATAGAAAAACGGGCTCATCTGCCCTATACCGCGCGGTCTGGCGGTGGCATTTCATTGCTGGGCTATTGATTTTGCCTTTCATCTTTATCATTGCCACCACGGGCGGCATCTATCTGTTCAAAGATGAAATCAATAACGCAGCCTATCGCGATTTGCGCATCGTCGCCCCCACCGACGCCGCACCGCTTGCGGCCTCGCAAATCACGGCAAATGCACTGGCGGCTCATCCAGGTGAACTAAAAGCCTATCAGCCTGCCCCAGCGCCTGACCGCGCAGCAGAGGTGAAAATACTGGGCGAAGATGGGTTAAGGAACGCCATCTTCGTTGACCCCTACACGGGCGATGTCTTGGGAACCCTTTGGGATGCGGGGGCCTCGGGCACGCCCGCGATGTATGTGGTGCGCAAGCTGCATTCGCTTGAATATGTTGGTTGGGTCGGAAACCGGATCATCGAGGCTGTCGCAGGTTGGATGGTGTTGCTGACCGCAACGGGTATCTATCTGTGGTGGCCACGGGGCAAAAAGGTCGGAACAGCCACAATCAAAGCCACAAAGGGCCGCCCGTGGTGGCGTGATCTTCACGCTGTGACAGGCATCTATTCGGCAGTATTCATTGTGTTTCTCGCGATGACTGGCCTGCCGTGGTCCTCCGTCTGGGGCGGGTATTTCTATGACAGCGCCTATGCTCTCGGGCTTGGAATGCCGGATGGCTATTGGTCGAACAAACCTCAATCCACCGTGCTCGTCGGAGAGGCTCTCGACCGCACGCCATGGATCATGGAGCAACAACCCATGCCAACATCAGGCGCGTCCTCGGGTATTCCCGCGGGGCTTGATCAAGTCGTTGCCACGGTCGAGGGGCTCGGCATCGTTCCTGGATATGCCCTGAACATGCCATCAGGCGAGACAGGTGTTTTCTCTGCCTCGGTTTATCCTGATGACATCACACAAGAGAGGGTGATCCACCTTGATCAATACACCGGTGAAGTTCTTTATGATGCAGGGTTGAACGATCTCGGAGCGCTTGGCTGGGCTGCGGAATGGGGGATCTCCATTCACATGGGGCAGGCTTGGGGTCTGGTGAACCAGATTGTATTGCTTTTGGTCTGCGTGGCCATGATGGTCATGTCCGTCGCCGCCGGAGCCATGTGGTGGAAACGCCGCCCCACTGGAGAGATAGGCACACCGCAACTCCCGACAGACTGGCGTATCCCGCGTACGGTGCTACTTATGGCCATCGTTGCAGGGATTTTCTTTCCATTGGTCGGGCTGACGCTCATCGTCCTAGCGGTTATCGAAAGTCTGATTTATCTGTCCAGACCACGCAAAGCTCAGGCATCCTGATCTGAATAGGCCATCCGGTGATATGCTGGGTGGCCTATGCGATATTTATTCGATGGCCAGCGGTCACGCCCTTGGACAAGGCCACAATTTCGGCAGTATCCATAATTGGATATGTCAAACAAAAGACCATCATGCCCCAAAGACTGACACGATATGTTGAACCGATCGACCGAGGGACATTTCCTTCGTTTGTGTTGCATATGGCAGCCATCAATAGCAGCCACCTTGTCGTCCGACATCGAAAGACCGACTTGGATTTTAATTTTATTAATATAAATCAATTGGTTATCTCTTTCATCAACAGCCTGAAAGCAAACCTATCGACACCCCAAAACCAACTTTCGACGTCTGTATGCCAACTAGATTTAAACCACTGTAGCATAGAAATAAAAAAGGCCGCCCGAGGGCGACCTTTTGTCTGAATGCAACGCGCTTACTTGAAGCGCTACCTACGCCGTGAGCGCTTCCGCGGCTCTTTTTTCTCGGCAACATTTCGATCCAGAACAACAGTCGAATCGATGCCTTGCCAATAATCGGAGATGAACGGGTTCATCTCTTCATCACAATCCGTCCGCACAAAGTATGCATCGGCGAAGTGATCAAGATTGACTTCATCATCTCTCTCAAATAGCGCTTCGCCGATTGCCTCGATGACCATTTCCACCGCCACGCCGAACCGGTATGCCACCGCATGCATGAAAAGTGGCATAAAAGCAGGTTCATCAAAAATGGACCTGTCCCGCTTTTGTGCCGCTCCGAGTGCTCGTTTAGGCCACCTTGCGTTCGAAAGCGACCGGACTTTTCCAGCCCAGTGCTGAATGACGGCGGCGTGGATTATAGAAGCCGTTGATGTATTCGAAGACGGCGATCTCGGCCTGCCTTCGGGTGTCCCATGTGTCCCGCCAGATCAATTCGGCTTTGATGCTTTTGAAGAAGGTCTCGACGGCGGCGTTATCATAACAATTGCCCTTGCCGCTCATCGATACCTTGAAGCCATGCTGACGCAGGATCTTCTGATAGTCGTGTGAACAATATTGGTTGCCACGGTCGTATGTTGAATGTCACTTGAAACTGACCCGGTAGAGGTCAGAATTGTCACTGAGAATTGACCCATGTGCAACCTTGCCGCTGACGGGATTTGTCGGGGGATATTGGAGTGATAGACATGGGATTTTTGAGCGTAATTCGACGATGGGCTTTAAGGGACAAGATGCCCATTCGCGAGATTTCACGGCGGACGGGGCCGTCTCGGAACACCATCAGGAAGTATCTGCGGGCTGATATCGTAGAACCCAACTTCCAGACGCCGACGCGGCCAAGTAAGCTTGATCCGTTTGCGGAGAAACTGTCGGGTTGGCTACTGATGGAGCAGCGTAAGTCTCGTAAAGAGCGACGCACGGCAAAACAGATGCATGCAGATTTGGTGCAGCTGGGCTTTGACGGATCATATGAGCGGGTCGCCGTCTTTGTGCGGACCTGGAAAGCAGACCGGCAGCGCGCACAGCAAATGACTGGGCGCGGGACTTTTGTGCCCTTTGTGTTCCAGCCTGGGGTAGCGTTCCAGTTTGACTGGAGCGAGGATTGGGCCACAATTGGTGGCGCACGGGTCAAGCTTCCGGTTGCTCATATCAAGCTATCACATAGCAGGGCGTTTCTGGTGCGGGCCTATTTGTTGCAGACCCACGAGATGCTATTTGATGCCCATTGGCATGCCTTCCGTGTGTTCGGCGGTATTCCAAGCCGAGGGATATACGATAATATGAAGACGGCTGTGGATAGGGTCGGTCGCGGCAAACAGCGCGATGTGAATGCACGCTTTTTGGCGATGACCAGCCACTATGTGTTTGAGCCTGAGTTTTGCAATCCAGCGGCGGGCTGGGAGAAAGGTCAGGTTGAGAAGAACGTCCGCGACGCGCGCCATCGCCTGTGGCAGGTCGCGCCTGTCTTTCCGGGCCTTGAGGCACTAAATGAATGGCTGGAAGGTCGCTGCAAAGTGCTGTGGTCGGAGACTGCACACGGCAGCTTGTCTGGCAGTATCACCGATACCTGGGAGGCCGAGAAGCCCGCGCTGATGCCATTGCCAACGGCCTTTGACGGATTTGTTGAGCTGAGCAAGCGCGTGTCGCCAACCTGCCTGATTACTTTTGATCGCAACCGTTACTCTGTGCCAGCGAGCTTTGCGAACCGCCCAGTCAGCCTGCACATCTATCCCGAACGGCTGGTCATCGTGGCCGAGGGAGCCGTGATATGCACGTATGAGCGCATCATTGAGCGGTCGCACCGTCAGCCTGGGCGCGTCATCTATGACTGGCGCCATTATCTGGCCCTTGTGCAGCGCAAACCGGGGGCGTTGCGTAACGGAGCACCGTTTGTCGAGATGCCAGAGGCGTTCCGCAAGCTTCAGAGCCTGATGCTACGTAAGCCTGGCGGAGACCCGGAAATGGTCGATATCTTATCCTTGGTTTTGCAGCATGAAGAGCAGGCCGTGCTCTGCGCTGTAGAAATGGCACTGGACGCAGGCGTGCCGACCAAGACCCATGTCCTGAACCTGCTTCACAGGCTGGTGGATGGAAAGCCAACTGATCTGCCAGACGTGACGCCACCGAGTGCGCTGTCGCTAAGCAAAGAACCCGAGGCCAATGTTGCGCGCTATGACGGGTTGCGCCAAGGAGGTGCGCGCCATGCGTCATGATCCTGCCGGTGCCGCTATCGTCATCATGCTGCGCAGCCTCAAGCTTCCAGGGATGGCCGTGGCTGTGAACGATCTACTTGAACAGGGGGCACCCGCGTTCGATGCAGCCGTTCCGATATTATCGCAGTTGCTTAAAGCTGAGATGGCCGAATGCGAGGTACGCTCCATCGCTTATCACATGAAAGCAGCGCGCTTCCCTGCCTACAAGGATTTTTCTGGCTTCACATTTACTGACAGTGAGATCAACGAAGCTCTGGTGCGGCAACTGCATCGCTGTGAGTTCATGGACGCGGCTGAGAATGTCGTTTTGATCGGTGGTCCTGGCACGGGAAAATCGCATGTCGCGACGGCCCTCGGCGTTCAAGCCATTGAACATCATCGCAAGCGCGTGCGCTTCTTCTCGACGGTTGAGCTGGTCAATGCGCTGGAACAAGAAAAGGTTCAGGGCAAAGCTGGAAAGATCGCTGAGGCGCTGATCAAGACGAATTTGGTGATCTTAAACGAGCTGGGCTATCTTCCGTTCAGCATCTCAGGCGGTGCTTTGCTGTTCCATCTTCTGAGCAAGCTCTACGAGCGCACAAGCGTAGTCATCACCACCAATTTGAGCTTCAGCGAATGGGCCACGGTCTTCGGTGACGCCAAGATGACCACCGCGCTCCTCGATCGCCTCACCCACCGCTGCCACATTCTGGAGACCGGTAATGACAGCTACCGCTTCAAAGCCAGCTCCGAGATCGCGAAACAGAAACGAAAGGAAACATCGGCATTGACCACATCATAACGAAGAAAGCATAACGACTGAGCGGGCCAGATCTCGGTGACAATACCGGGTCAGTTTTAAGTGACATTCAACACCTGAGTGATAAAACTCAAGCCATTGATAATATTGGTGAATTAGTGTTGGTTGCGGGAGTAGGATTTGAACCTACGACCTTCAGGTTATGAGCCTGACGAGCTACCGGGCTGCTCCATCCCGCGACAGGGTATAATCCGGAGTATGAGGATCGTTTAGAGAGATTAAATATGTCCTGCTGAAGGGACATTTCAGAGGTTCTTATTAGGTTTGGCGGTGACCTACTCTCCCACGTCTTAAGACGCAGTACCATCGGCGCAACCGTGCTTAACGGCCGAGTTCGGGATGGGATCGGGTGTTTCACTAGCGCTGTGACCACCAAACCGAATAAGAACCTCTGTTTCACTCCTAGGAGTGTCCAAGTCTAAGTACATTTTACTGTGTGTGTTGGTATGTATGCTTTTGTTTGTCTCAGTATTAGTAAACTTTATCAGTTTTGCTTTTACTGGATCAAATCAAGCCTATCGGGCAATTAGTACCAGTCAACTGAATGCATTACTGCACTTACATCTCTGGCCTATCGACGAGGTGGTCTACCTCGGCCCTCAGGGATACCTTGTTTTGAGGGGGGCTTCCCGCTTAGATGCCTTCAGCGGTTATCCTGTCCGATCATAGCTACCCAGCACTGCTATTGGCATAACAACTGGTCCACCAGTGGATCGTTCACCCCGGTCCTCTCGTACTAGGGGCAACTCCTCTCAAGTATCCTACACCCACGGCAGATAGGGACCGAACTGTCTCACGACGTTCTAAACCCAGCTCACGTACCTCTTTAAACGGCGAACAGCCGTACCCTTGGGACCTGCTCCAGCCCCAGGATGAGATGAGCCGACATCGAGGTGCCAAACACTGCCGTCGATATGGACTCTTGGGCAGTATCAGCCTGTTATCCCCGGCGTACCTTTTATCCGTTGAGCGATGGCCCTTCCACTCGGGACCACCGGATCACTATGACCGACTTTCGTCTCTGCTCGACTTGTCAGTCTCGCAGTCAGGCTGGCTTCTGCCATTGCACTCAACGACCGATTTCCGACCGGTCTGAGCCAACCTTCGCGCGCCTCCGTTACTCTTTAGGAGGCGACCGCCCCAGTCAAACTACCCGCCACACAGGGTCCCGGATCCGGATAACGGACCGCGGTTAGACATCAAACAGAACAAGGGTGGTATCTCAAGGGAGGCTCCACCAAAACTAGCGTCTTGGTTTCAAAGCCCACCACCTATCCTGCACATGTTCGGTCTAATGCCAGTGTGAAGCTGTAGTAAAGGTGCACGGGGTCTTTCCGTCTAACCGCGGGAAGCCTGCATCTTGACAGGCAATTCAATTTCGCTGAGTCTATGTTGGAGACAGCGGGGAAGTCGTTACGCCATTCGTGCAGGTCGGAACTTACCCGACAAGGAATTTCGCTACCTTAGGACCGTTATAGTTACGGCCGCCGTTTACCTGGGCTTCAATTCGGAGCTTGCACTCCTCCTTTTAACCTTCAGGCACCGGGCAGGCGTCAGACCCTATACGTCGTCTTACGACTTCGCAGAGCCCTGTGTTTTTAGTAAACAGTCGCCACCCCCTGGTTTGTGCCCCCAGCTCCAAGTTGCCTTAGAACCGGGCCTCCTTCTCGCGAACTTACGGAGGTATTTTGCCGAGTTCCTTCAACATAGTTCTCTCAAGCGCCTTGGTATTCTCTACCTATCCACCTGTGTCGGTTTAGGGTACGATCTAACGATGGAGCTATTTCCAGGAACCTCTAAGCAGCCCATTCAATCCGATAAGGATGAACTACCCTCGAGATCCGTCACTTCCATCTGGCCCAGGAATATTAACCTGGTTCCCATCGACTACGCCTTTCGGCCTCGCCTTAGGGGTCGGCTTACCCTGCTCAGATTAGCTTTAAGCAGGAACCCTTGGATTTTCGGCGAGGGAGTCTCTCACTCCCTTTGTCGCTACTCATGTCATCATTCTCACTAGTGATCTCTCCACCGGATCGCTCACGCGCCGGCTTCACAGAAAGCTCCTTGTGTCTAAGACCTTCCGAAGAAGGTTAAAGACACATGGAACTATGTCACACTACGCTCTGCTACCACGTATACAAATATACATCCTCAGCTTCGGCTCATGGCTTGAGCCCCGTTACATCTTCGCCGCAGGACAACTTATCTAGACCAGTGAGCTGTTACGCTATCTTTAAAGGATGGCTGCTTCTAAGCCAACCTCCTGGTTGTTTTGGTCGTCCCACCTGCTTTCCCACTTAGCCATGAATTAGGGGCCTTAGCTGGAGGTTAGGGTTGTTTCCCTCTTCACGACGGACGTTAGCATTCGCCGTGTGTCTGCCATCTAGTACTCCCGGGTATTCGGAGTTTGGTTAGGATCAGTAAGCCTGTGGGGCCCCATTACCCATCCAGTGCTCTACCCCCCGGGGTATTCGGATGACGCTCTACCTAAATAGATTTCGCAGAGAACCAGCTATCTCCGAGTTTGATTGGCCTTTCACCCCTAGGCACAACTCATCCCGACCTTTTTCAACAGGTGTGGGTTCGGCCCTCCAGTAAGTGTTACCTTACCTTCAGCCTGGTCATGCCTAGATCACTCGGTTTCGGGTCTGATCCCACAAACTCATACGCCCTATTAAGACTCGCTTTCGCTGCGCCTACACCTAACGGCTTAAGCTTGCTTGTGAGACCAAGTCGATGACCCATTATACAAAAGGTACGCCGTCAGGATTCAAGATCCCTCCGACTGCTTGTAGGCGTCCGGTTTCAGAAACTGTTTCACTCCCCTCGTCGGGGTGCTTTTCACCTTTCCCTCACGGTACTGGTTCACTATCGGTCAGTAAGGAGTACTTAGCCTTCGGGGGTGGTCCCCCGATCTTCAGACAGAATTTCACGTGTTCCGCCCTACTTAATACGTCCCATCGAGCTTCCTATACGGGGCTATCACCCGCTATGGCCACGCTTTCCAACGTGTTCTAGTCACTCTCAAGGCTCGGCTGATCCGCGTTCGCTCGCCACTACTAACGGAGTCTCTATTGATGTCCTTTCCTCCGGGTACTTAGATGTTTCAGTTCCCCGGGTTTGCTCTTTTAAACCTATGTATTCAGTCTAAAAGTACCTGGTTCAATCCATTATAAAGTGCCGTAAAGCAATTATAACAAACTGTCAGGTGGGTTGCCCCATTCGGAAATCCATGGATCAAAGCTTATTCTCAGCTCCCCATAGCTTATCGCAGAGTATCACGTCCTTCATCGCCTCTTACTGCCTAGGCATTCACCAAACGCCCTTCTCGCGCTTGATTTGATCCAGAAAGAGCAAAACTGTGACCGAAGTCACGCCATTTTGCAGACCTACACAAGCTGGTAAGATGTGTAGATGCGCTTTCCAAACCAAAAGCATACATTTTCCCGCCAGATCTATAAGATCTGACATAAGACAACATCCTGTATGAAGGGATGCGTCTCAGCTCGAAGACCGTGCGATCTACGAGCTTGGTTAGTGTACTTGACTTGGACAACATTGCGTTTTGCAACCGCGATACCTGTGATCCGCCGAGGAGGCTTTGCACCGGCCGGCTTCCGAAGAAGCAGCAGTTGAGCTCATCCAAATACTATGGGGAGCAACAATGTTGTTCGTTACATTAAGAACAAATCTCAATGTAACATTTAATCTCTCTATACGATGTCAATCAGCTGGACCTTCCAAAGGAA
>NZ_JAHKPU010000016.1 GCF_018860505.1 Pacificibacter marinus | reverse complement strand
CTCAAATCCGAAGCCAGCTTCGCTGCTTTGTGCGGCGTCAGCCCAGTTCCGGCATCATCAGGCAAAACGACACGGCACCGATTGAATCGAGGTGGCGACCGCGCGGCAAACAGCGCGCTCCACATCATCGCAATTGGGCGACTACGTCTGGACCCGAAGACAAAAGAATACGTTGCGCGTCGCACAGCTCAAGGCCATTCAAAACTCGAAGCTATTCGATGCCTGAAACGATACATCGCACGTGAAGTCTTCAACATCATCGCACGCCGCTACAAACAGATAAATCAGACTCAAATCGCTGCTTGACACTTAGAAGGGCGTCCAGGGCTGCCAATTTACCAGTGGCGCGTGGATCGACGTGTTGATGGATGCAAAGATAAAGATCAGCATGAACGGCAAAGGCGCTTGGCGTGACAATCGGATGATTGAACGACTTTGGCGGTCGTTAAAGTATGAATGCGTTTATCTAAATGCCTTTGAGACAGGTTCTCAGATGTGGGCTGGGATCGGCAAATGGCTGACCTACTACAACTCTGAACGCCCACATTCGACCCACGGCATATTGGCCCCCGATGAGGCAGATGAAAGCAAAATAGAACCAATGAGATTAGCAGCCTGAAATGAAACGCTGATCCATCTTAACAAGGCTGTAAACTGGTCGAAAACTAGGACCACCTCGTTCGAAGACCGCGTGCTCACCGGCCTGCACGACAGCCTGCTCCACCCCAAACTGCTGGAAGCCTTCGTGGAAGAATACCACCGCGTCTTCAATCAAAACGCAGCAGGCGCAACTGCGGAGCGCGAGCAAGCCCGTAGCGATCTCGCCAAAATCGATAAAAAGATCAACGGCATCATGACAGCAATTGAGGACGGGATGTATCAACCTAGCATGAAGGACCGCATCGCAGAGCTGGAACGCAAGAAGCAGTCCCTGGAAAGCCTC
The DNA here is from genome assembly GCF_018860505.1 of Pacificibacter marinus. Taxonomy (GTDB): domain Bacteria; phylum Pseudomonadota; class Alphaproteobacteria; order Rhodobacterales; family Rhodobacteraceae; genus Celeribacter; species Celeribacter marinus_B. The sequence continues at coordinate 8,922 of NZ_JAHKPU010000016.1, read as the reverse complement.
CTTGAGCAAAGCCCTGAGCCGCCTGCCCTGCGCTTGCATCCGAGCCTGTCACAGGCTTACCAGCGTAAGATCCGCAATCTGTCGTCAGCCCTGCAAGACCCTGCACTCAAGACAGAGGCGACAGAAGCGCTGCGGGGGCTGGTTTCTGCGATACGGATGCTGCCCGACGAGACCGCACCAAACGGGCATCGCATTGAACTCGTTGGAGAATTGGCGGCCATTCTGGCATTGGGGGACGCAAAAACGACAAAACCCGCAACAAATGCGGGTTTGGGGTCGATTACAATGGTTGCGGGAGCTCGAATTGATAAATACTTGCCTTTGTATAGAGCCCCTGCCCTAGCTAACCAAAAGCCTTGCCTCTGCGTGGCCAATCTCATCCATTTGTTGTCAGGATATTGCGCAATAATGTCTCAACAGTAGAGGCAAGTTATACATTATACCAACCAATAAACTGCACCATGAAGACCGCCTGCCAACGGTCTCCCTAATCGCTTTTTAAACGCCATCAGCGCAGCATTTCCAGTCGCGCCCTGCAACATATGTTTGCGATCATAATCTCTTATCGATGTATTCGTCTTTTTCGCATGTAGGACAGGCCCATAATACACACAGGAAGCAACAGAATAGCCAAGGACAGGCAAACCAAAACAAGAGAGATTGGACGCTCGAAAAACACGCTGACGTCACGGTGAATTATAAGCGTCCGACGCAAGTTTTCTTCTAAGAGCGGGCCTAGAACTGCACCAAAGGCGAGCGGTAGCACAGGGATATTCAAACGAATAAACGCAAAGCCGACAGCGCCAAAAAATATTGCGACCCAAACGTCAACAACCGCATTGCGCACCGCATAAGCACCGAGCAAACACAGAACCAAAACGGCTGCCGTCAACAGCCGTTGCGGAATAGCCAAAATCTTTCGATAAACAGGAATGCCGATCAACCCTGCGACAAGAGCAGTAAGCAGAATTGCGACGAAAAGCGCGCCGTAAATTGTGACGACTAAATCCGGTTGATTTTCAAACAAGCCCGGCCCAGGACGCAAGCCGTGCAACAACAAAACTCCAATCAAAACTGCTGTGATACTGTCACCAGGAATACCAAGTGTCAGCATCGGGATCAAAGCGCCCCCCACACAAGCATTATTGGCCGCTTCGGGTGCAACCACACCGCGCGGGATACCTGTGCCAAATTTTTCAGGCGACTTAGACAGTCGTTTTTCACACGCATAGGCAAGCGCCACGGCCACGGCCGAACCTGCGGCGGGGATTGCGCCAACAAATGTGCCAATGGTCGAACTGCGCAATACTGTCGGCAATTCCCCCAAAAGCTCAGAAAACTTTGGCCAAGTGCGCGCGCGAGATACGGCAACTGCGGGAGTATCGGTTTTAGATCTGATCAACAGAGACAGGACTTCGGCAATGCCGAATAGCCCGATAGCAAGCGGGATAATGTCAATTCCGCCCTGTAGGTCGGCCGTTCCAAAAGTAAAGCGTGGCACATCTGTAACCTGATCGCGCCCCACCAAGCCGATAATCAGCCCCATTGCACCAGCTGCCAAGCCACGCAACATATCGCCAGAAGAGGCGTAGGCAACGAGTGCCAAACCAAACAACACCACGGCCGCATACTCAGGCGACCCGAATTGCAACGCATAGGTTGCGATTGTTGGCGCCAAAATGACGAGAAAAATCCAACCTATGATGCCACCAAAAATGGAGGCTATCAGGGCATAAGCCATCGCTTCAGCGGCCTTGCCTTCGCGGGCCATCGCGTTGCCATCAAGCAGCGTGATCATAGCGCCGGGTGTTCCGGGAATGTTAAGCAAGATTGCTGAAACCGATCCCGCATAAACGCTGGAAAAGAACACAGCGAGCATCAAAACCATAGCTGGCGCGGTCTCCATTCCATAGGTGAACGGCAACATAACAGCCAACGCCATGGTCGAGCTGACACCAGGCAATGCGCCAAACACAAGCCCTAGAACAACACCTATCAGCGCCAGCCCTAACATGTAGGGCGAAAACAGATTGTAAATGATCGTTGAAAGCAAGTCATAGGTCATAGCGGCACCGATAGCCCAAAATGAAAGAGCGCGTAGAGAATAAGCCCTATGACGCCTCCGAAAACGGCCGTGAAAAACCAAGGCACATTGTCAGAACGCCCAGCAAGAACGGCCAAAGCAGCACCGATGAGACACAAGGCCAGAGCCGCCCCCAAGATATGGCGCAAAGGCAGAAAAGCGCACATGAGCGCAACAGCAAGCGCTGCAGGCCAGAGCGACATAAGAGAACTTTGGTTTGAGCTCGCAGTTGTTTTTTTGAGGCCAAACCATCCGCGTAGTGTGAGACCGCCCCCCGCCAAGCCCAAAGCCGCCAATAAGATAAGCGGCAACAAAGCGGGCCCCGGATCACGCGCGAAGTCATCGTGCAAACGACCCGCTTGACTGAAGTGAACTCCAGCCAAGCCTAAAGCCAAAGCAAGGCACAAGCAGCCCGACACGATATCATTAATGACCTCGCCTCGATCCGTTTGTATGTCGTGATATTTATTTAGGGTTTGTGACAAGCCCTGCCTCCTCCAGAACAGGGTAAACCTGCTCGTCAAACGCCGTAATGCGGGCACTGGCTTCTTCTGCTCCCAAAGGTTCGATCATATAGCCTGCGGTGTTGGCGAGCGTGATAAACTCTTCTGCCGATAACACTTCGATCAATGCTTCTGATAAAATTGCCGCCACATCGGCAGGTAGTCCTGCGGGGGCGACAATGGCACGAAAATCACCAGCCAGCACATCATAGCCCTGCTCTTCAAAGGTTGGAATATCAGGCGCTAGAAAATGTCGCGCCCCTGACATCACACCAAGAATACGGACATCGCCAGATACTGCGTGCTCCAAAACTTGCGGCAGTGGAACTGTTGCACTTTCAACCTCGCCCCCCAAAAGAGCCGTCACAGTCGGCGCATAGCCAGCATATGGCACCTTGTTCAGCTCTAAACCCAAAGCGGATTCCATGATCGCAGCAGAAATATAAGATGCGCCACCGGGAGGATCATTGCCATTAGGCACATCGCCGGGCGCCTCTTTGACAGCAGACACATAATCGTCAAGGGTTTGATAAGCTGTTCCAGCCCCGACTGTCAGCGCACCGGGGTCAGGCCCAAAGAATGACAGGACATCAAGCTGGTCCATCATAACAGGCTCATCAGTGGTATACTGTTGGATCACACTGGATGCCCCCAGCATGCCGATTGTGTAGCCATCAGCATCAGCTTTTGCCAACTCGCGCATACCGGTCAATCCACCTGCACCATCGTAGTTTTCAATCACCACCGGCACCCCCAGCGCGCCGCTTAAATGATCTGCGACCATACGGCTGGTTGTGTCCTGCCCACCCCCTGCAGGCCAGTTGACAACCCATGTGATTGGCCCTTCCGGGAAGGTTTGCGCAAAGGCGCTCACGGCGAGTGTACTTAGAAGGGAGGCAGCCCCCAATGTCGCTTTTAATTTCACAGTACGTTCCTTTCGATACCTTATTCTAGTGCAGATCATTCTTGCTTGCATATTCAATTGACCAATTATTTTTGTTATTGTATACAAGAAATACGAAATATAACGACACATATGCAATAATAGATCAATTGGTGATCGGATGGTTAAAATATGAGCACAATTGACGCAAAGAAAGACAATACGCGCCCAACCGGTACACTTGGAGCCTTAGTTGAGGCACAGATTGAGCAAGATATTGTAGAAGGTCGCTTTCTACCCGGAGATCGACTCGATGAGGAAAATCTGGCCACACGATTAAGCACATCGCGCACGCCTATACGCGAAGCCTTGCGCAAGCTGGCGGCAAACGGTTTGGTGACAATTCGACCACGATCCGGCGCGACGGTGAGCCGCCCAAGCCTAGCTTTGGTCATCGACTTATTCGAGGTCGTCTCTGAACTTGAGGCTTTTGCCGCACGCCTCGCTGCCCAGCGGGCGACGGATACCCAACTGGCCGCAATTCAAATAGCGCATGAAGACTGTGAGCGATTATCTCAATCATCTGATGCAGGAGCTTATTTCAATGCTAACCTTGTGTTTCATGGTGCGATTTGGTCTGCATCGAACAACGTCATGCTGGCCGAACAAATCGGGACTGTAAACAAACGGCTAGCACCTTACAGACGGCAAATCACGTTTCACCCAACCCGCAAACAAGACAGCCAGTCCGAGCATAGCCAGATTGCAAACGCGCTAGCCAATAGAAAGCCTGATGTCGCTGAAAAAGCGATGCGTGATCATGTGATGATTTTATCGGATGATGCCTTGCAGCTTGCGCGAACTCTAAGACTCTGAACTTAAAAGGCCAAAACACGATGGATTTACACCTAAACGGTAAGACAGCTCTGATCACGGGGGCTTCTATGGGAATCGGCGCCCATATTGCCGAAACTTTAGCGGCAGAAGGTGTAAACTTGCACTTAACAGCCCGCAGTGCCGATAAATTGGAAACGCTTAAGGCGCGGATTTTGGAATCATATGATGTGGCTGTGACCCTGCACCCATTGGATTTGGCAACGGAAACGGCCCCTGCGGCACTTTCCGAAGCCATTGAACAGGTTGATATTTTGGTGAACAACGCCGGAGCGATCCCAAGTGGTGATCTTTGGGATGTGAGTGACGCAGCATGGCGTAAAGGGTTTGACTTAAAGGTCTTTGGCTACATCAATATGTGCCGCATGTTTTACACTAAAATGAAAGCGGCAGGCGGTGGTGTTATTATCAACATCATTGGCAATGGCGGCGAAGTGCTAGACCGTGATTACATCGCAGGCGCAACGGGCAATATCAGCTTGATGGGCTTCACCCGTGCGCTTGGTGGCTATGCATTAGACGACAATATGCGCGTGGTAGGGATCAACCCAGGCCCGGTTAACACCGATCGCATTTACACGATGTTAAAAAAATGGGCCGAAAAAGACCTCGGCGATTCAAATCGTTATCAAGAGCTAGCCAATGGCTATCCACTGGGCCGCCCAGCTCACTGCCGCGAAATTTCAGATTTGGTGGCATTTCTAGCGTCTGAACGCTCAGGGTATACCAGCGGAACGGTTTTCACTGTCGATGGCGGCATCTCTGCACGGACGTCCATCGTATGAAACGCCTCGGCCTTTTGATCCCCTCTTCCAATGTTGTACTAGAGCCATTGGCAGCCAAACGGACAGATATACAAGTTCACGTGACGCGACTGGGGGTTTTGACTGTTAAGCTCGATCCAGTCTCGCAGGCGCAATTTGCCATAGACGCACATGTCGCTGCGGCCAAACTTTTGCACGATGCAAAGGTTGACGGCATTGTATGGGGCGGAACATCAGCCAGCTGGCTCGGTGTCGCGCATGACGAAGCATTCGTAGCGAGGGTGGAAGATGAAACCTGTATTCCAACGACAACAACAGTTTTGGAAATCAATCGTCAGCTCCGGACGATGGGCGCAAAGCGAATTGGCCTCGTCACGCCCTACACGTCAGATGTCGCGCAACGGATCAATCAAAATTACGAAACATTGGGATTTGAAATTGGGGCTTGGCGCGCTGACGGAGGAGACTTGAGCAATGATTTTGCCAAAATCTCAGAGGATATAATCGAAGGGATGATCCGCGACGTGGCACAAGAAAAAGTCGACGCCATCGTCATTATGTGTACCAATGTCGCCGGCGCAAGAATCGCTACTAACATGACCGAAATCCTTCGTGTGCCAGTGCTTGACAGCGCCATTGCAACATTGAACCTTCCGGCAAGTTTTTGGAAGTAATTTACACAAAAATGCCGATGTCGGTAATCCCATCAATCGTCCTATAAATTAGGGCCGGACCTATTTTATAGCGCTTAAGGATGGTCTTGCCCCGCTTACGTTCCAGTCTCCTAACTCATTTATGCAGCCTTTCGTTCGAAGGCCAAGGGGCTTTTGCCACCCAGCGATGAGTGACGGCGGCGTGGATTGTAAAAACCATTGATATACTGGAAGATCGCAGCTTCTGCATGCCGACGTGTGTCCCATTTGTTGCGCCAGATCAGCTCAGCCTTGATAGATTTGAAGAACGTTTCGACCATGGAATTGTCGTAGCAATTTCCTTTGCCACTCATCGATATCTTGAAGCCATGCTTCTTCAGACGCCTTTGGTACTAGTTTGAACAATATTGCGATCCACGATCCGTATGATGAATGCAGTCTTTCGGCGGTTTTCGCAGGGCGACCGCCATGTCCAAGGCACGGATCGTCAGGTCCCGTTTCATGCGGTTGCTGACAGCCCATCCAATGACCCGTCGAGAGTAAAGGTCGAGGATAACGGCGAGATACAGCTGGTAATCCCCCCATTTTTAATGGGGTCCAGCCATAGAATTCATGCGGCTGTTTTCAATTTCATTGCGGGAGTTATGCCGCCGATGCCCATGTTGGGCCGCTCGTTGTTGTAAGTCCAGAGCCATTCAGTCGCCCGGTCTTGTGCCTCCTCAATCGTTTCGAAGATGTATTGTCCCAGCCATTCGCCGCGAACGGTGCGATTATAGCGTTCGATATAGGCGTTTTGCTGAGGCTTGCCTGGCTGGATGTGTTCAAGCCGGATGTTGCGTTTCTCGGCCCACGTCATGAGCGTCCCACTGATATATTCTGGGCCGTCGCCAGTGGTTGCTCGAACCAGTGGCGCAATCACTGGCAACTCGACGCGAATTACCTGCGGCTGACCGCGCCATACCCTGTCATGCAATGATCCAGCACATTTAGTGTTCGGATCGAACGACCATCCGCCAGTTGATCCGCCATAAAATCCATCGACCATGTGTCGTTTGGGGCCTCAGGCACAGCCAGCGGCTCAGGTTTATCACGCTTCAGCCGTTTCTTGGGTTTGATCTATCACCCGTCAGGGTATTGTGCAGCAATGTCCCGAGAGGGCGCAGCTCCAGCTCGCAGTAGATCCGCGTCTCGGCAGATTGCTATGCAATCGCCTGCCAGCCAATGGATAGACGCGTTTGTGGTTCCAGCCATAGCCTTGGACGTTGCGCAGATACAAAAACATAGGCCAAAGCCCCAAGTGCGCTTATTCTCGGTCAACCGTTCCAGCCAATCGGCGATCTCCTCGTTCTCGTCGCTCAGGATTGGGCTGTAGCGGTAGCACGTCTCGCTGATCTCGAACGCACGGCAGGCCAGCGCAATGCTGAACCCGTTCTGCGCGACCGCATTCATGGCCATCCACTGACCGGCAGGGCATTGCGTAGCAATGTCCCGAGAGGTTCCCGCCTTTGAGACGGCCTTAGCGCTTTTTTCCAAGCGCTTCCTTCAGTAAGTCGTTTTGCATGCTCATTTCGGCATACATGCGCTTCAGGCGGCGGTTCTCCTCCGCCATATCCTTCATTTCTGAAATCAATGACGCATCCATGCCGCCGAACTTCGCCCGCCATTTATAAAAACCTGCGCTGCTCATTCCATGCTCTCGGCAAAGCTCAGAAACCGGAACACCGCCCTCCGCCTGCTTCAACACCGCCCCTCTCGGCAGATTGCTGCGCAATCGCCTGCCGGGCAATGCATGATCTGCGCGTCGCTGTGTCGTCCATTCTTCATCGTAAATCTCCTCAGATATCTTGCCGAGAAAATTCTACTTTTGAACAACACTAATTTTAGGGGGGATTACCCAGCCAACCCTCACTGGTCCAGATATAGCTGATGTCACCTGCCCATTTTTGATTGGGGCCAGTCGCTGAGAAATTCTGATCCAACAGATTTGGTGCGATGTTGAACGTGTGGTTGCTATCCATTGTCACCGTGTATTTCTGGGTTCTTATGATCTTGATGCCATTCTCACGCACAAACGTCCCGCCCTTCGGTGACCGACGTTCAGGCCCCCTTCCTACAGCTCTTCAGTCATCTGGGGCCGCCCGTAGCTTTCCAAGCTCAAGCGGTGCTGTTCACGGATATGAGCCAAGATTACCATATCATCACGCTGTCGCTGGCTCATAGGGCGCACCCGCCACGCGCGGAAACCACGTGATGTAACCCGCATAACTTTGCACAGAAACTCAACTGGCCATTCTTCTTTCCACGCGTCGATGAACGCAAATCTCACCCACTGCCCGGCAGTGCATTGAAAATGCACGAGAGGGGGCTTTGGCCTGCAAAGAAGATCGCCGCCTTTTTAACACTTCCCTCTCCTCGCGCAGCAAACGGACTTCTTTGCGAAGCCGCGTGTTCTCCTTTTCCACGTCTTCATGCGGTCCTGACATCAGGTCATCGTGTTGATGTTGTTGAACCCATTTGTTCAGCGTCGAAAGCCCAACACCCAAATCCGATGAAAGTTGAGGCCGCGTTAATCCACTCATTGTCGCCATCCGTACCGCATCACGCCAAAACTCGTCTGTGTATCTCTTTGCCATTCTTTATCTCCTTCATAGCAAACATTGCTCGAAAGAGACCGGAACTAAAACGCGACAAGACCAGTGTTCTGCGACGCATACGCCAAGGAGCGCAACCGCCTGCAGGCCTCAGCCTCGCAGAACCGTAAGGCCCTCATCAAAGAGCTGGCGACCGTTAAAGCCGACCATGCCAAGCTGGTCGACGCGATCCTCGCGGGCATCCCAGCCGATCAGGTCAAAGACCGGATGCTGGCCTTTGACGCGCGCCGCATTGAGTTGGAGGCGCAGCTTGAACGCGACACCGCCCCCTCACCCATCCGCATCCACCCAAAGATGGCGGAGACCTACCGCGACAAGATCAGCGATCTGATTTCGCAACTTCAGGAACCCGATGGCATGCTGGAGGCAAAGGATGCCCTGCGTGGTCTGGTGGATCGCATTGTGCACACGCCAACGGAGCCAGAGGGCAAACTGTCCGTCCACCTTCATGGCGCCCTTGCTGATCTCTTGTCGCTCAGCTTGGGCGTAAA
>NZ_JAHKPU010000002.1 GCF_018860505.1 Pacificibacter marinus | reverse complement strand
CTTTATATGACGACGGACAATGATCAAGTTCTGACGGTACTCATCTCATCATGAACGGCGGCTTCGTCCGCACAACAGACCTTCATCCTCCGAAAATGCTGCGGGATGCACGAATGGCTGCTTTGGCGTAGCGCCACTGAGGCGAAGGCGTTACTGATGATTAGCAGGTCAGGGCCGTTCACGCCGCTCGAAATTAGGGGCTATTAGTGTTGCTTGAACATCACGTACTGAATCGGGAATTGTTTTCCAAATCTTGCTGGCGTTATGCGCCAATATGGGACGCCCATTTAGATATCGAGAATCTCAAAAATCAGGCCTGTCCATCGCCTAATAGCGCTTTGTGATGTTCAACCCATGCCCTCATGGCAGGTTCAAACCGTAAGCGGTAAGTGACTATACAAAAAATGGTCTTCAACCTACGGTGATCTTAACCAAAAATGCATTTATATATGGGCGGAAAACGTGACTCAATCTACTAACAATCTCGCTTCCTACATTTGGTCACTTGCGGATCTCTTGCGCGGGGATTTCAAGCAGAGCCAATATGGCCGTATTATTCTGCCATTCACTCTGCTGCGCCGCCTTGAATGTGTGCTGGCTTCACACAAGGCAGATGTTCTTGCAGAAGCTGATCGCATTGAAAGCATGGGGTTGCCGGAAGAGGCCAAAGAAAAGCTATTGCTCCGCGCCTCGACGTTATCGTTTTACAACACTTCGAAAATGGATCTCGCGACGTTGGGTGCCAGCGGTATCAAAGACAACCTTGAAAGCTACATTCAGAGCTTTTCAACCGATGCACGCGAAATCTTCGAGCACTTCAAGTTTGGGGAATTCATCGCGCAACTGAGTGATGCGAATTTGCTTTACAAAGCCGTGCAACAGGTCAAAGGCGCTGATCTTCGGCCTGACGCTGTTTCAAACCACGACATGGGGCTGGTGTTCGAAGAGCTTATCCGCCGCTTTGCCGAAGGGTCCAATGAAACGGCAGGGGAACACTTTACGCCCCGCGATATTGTCGATCTCACCACATCCCTTGCGTTCATGGAAGACGACAAGGGTCTTTCCCAAGACGGCATCATTCGCACCATCTATGACCCCACAGCGGGCACCGGCGGGTTTCTATCCGCTGGTATGGAATATGTTATGCAACTCAACCCTGCAGCGGTCATGCGGGCGTTTGGGCAGGAATTGAACCCAGAAAGCTATGCGATCTGCAAAGCGGATATGCTGATCAAGGGCCAAGACGTCACCAATATCAAACTGGGCAATACCCTGTCGCAGGACCAACTGGGCAACGACAAATTCGATTACATGCTGTCCAACCCGCCCTTTGGTGTGGATTGGAAAAAGATCGAAAAAGACATCAAGGACGAGAACGCGATCAAAGGCTTTGATGGACGCTTTGGCCCTGGCTTGCCGCGCGTCTCTGATGGCTCGCTTTTGTTCCTGATGCACCTGATCTCAAAACTGCGCGACACGGACGAAGGCGGCGGGCGCATTGGCATCATCCTCAATGGATCACCGCTCTTCACGGGGGGCGCTGGATCGGGCGAAAGCGAAATTCGTCGTCATATTCTTGAAACCGATTTGCTTGAGGCCATCGTCGCCTTGCCCACGGACATGTTCTACAACACTGGCATCTCGACCTATGTCTGGGTGCTGACGAACAAGAAGGCACCGGAACGCAAGGGCAAGGTGCAGCTGGTCAATGGCACTGACCTGTATAGCAAGATGCGCAAATCTCTGGGGTCCAAACGCAAATGGATGGATGAGGGCGACATCGCCACGATCACCCGCTGCTTTGGAAACTTCGAACCTGTCGAGGCGGAAACGCTCGACAAACCCGAGGACGCCAAAAGCAATCGGGGGCGGCAATCTGCGACCCCTAAAGCGGTCACGCCCAAGACCTTTGCCTCTAAGATCTTCCACACCCATGAGTTTGGCTACCGGCGTTTAACGATCGAGCGGCCCTTGCGCGAAAGCTATCAGTTCAGCGATGATCGTATCGCCCCTCTGCGCTTTGCGCCCAAACCGCTGCACGCCATCACAGAGTGGATTTACGAACAGTATGGCACAGGCTGGGATGAGAACGGCGCGGATTACGGCGTGCTGAGCGATCACGAAATCGACATCCGCACCCATATCAAGGCAGAGTTCCCCGAGCTGAAAGAGAAACAGATCAAAGATGCGCTGGACCCAAAGACATGGCGCGACCAACTGGCGATTTTGCAAACGGCGCGGGCCTTGCAGGCCAAGATCGGCACGGATCAGCATGACGATATGAACGGCTATGACGCGGCGATCAAAGCGACGGGGATCAAGCTGGACACCGCAGCCAAGAAACAAATCACCACTGCGGTTAGCTGGAAGAACCCAAAGGCCGAAAAGGTCGTCAAGAAGGTGCACAAAAACACCGCCGCAAATCCGCTGTATGGGCTGTTCGCGGTGGATGGGCAGGTCGTGGAATACAAACCCGACGGCGATCTGCGCGATAATGAGAACGTGCCGCTGGACCCAATGCGGCCTGTGAACGCGCTGAACGAAGCGTATTTTACAGCAGAGGTCGCACCCCATGTGCCAGATGCGTGGATTGACGCGGGCAAGGTGGATGCGATTGATGGCGGTATTGGCATCGTTGGCTATGAAATCCCGTTCAACCGGCATTTCTATACCTACACCCCGCCGCGCGATCTGGCCGAGATTGACGCCGAACTGGACGCTGTCAGCGCCGAGATCATGGTGCTGCTGCAAGAGGTGCATGTGTGATGGCCGCAGGACAAGCAAAATATCGGCCCTATCCGGCGTATAAACCCTCTGGTGTGGAGTGGCTGGGAGATATTCCTGAGGGGTGGGGGACATTTCAGTTCAAGCGCACTGTTGATGGATGCGTGAATGGATTTTGGGGCGATAATCCCGACGGCGGGACAAATGATACTATCGTAGTTCGCGTCGCAGATTTTGATCGACCAAAATTATCGCTCGTTGACGACGGATATTCAGTTCGAAGCATACGACCTTCTGAAAAAGCGAACCGCAAGCTGAGCTATGGGGATCTACTCATTGAGAAATCCGGTGGCGGCGAAAAAACTTTGGTTGGTCAGGTTGTACAGTTCCAAAAAACGTTTGAAGCAGTTACATCAAATTTTGTGGCAAAGATGTCCCCTCTTGAACACTTTGATAGCAGCTTCCTAACATATGCGTTCCATACTGCTTATTCGATCAATCTGAATTTGCGTTCTGTCAAGCAAAGTACGGGAATCCAGAACTTAGATAGCAACGCATACCTATCTGAGACATGGACGTTCCCCCCTCTCTCCGAACAAACCAAAATCGCGGCTTTTTTGGATCATGAGACGGCCAAGATTGATGGGTTGATTGCCAAGCAGGAGCGGTTGATCGCGCTGCTTGAGGAAAAGCGCCAAGCGGTGATCAGCCATGCCGTGACCAAGGGTCTCGACAAATCCGCCCCCCTGCGCCCCTCCGGCATCGACTGGCTCGGCGATGTTCCCGCGCATTGGCGGATTGGCCGAGTTGGGCTGGTTTGCAGCTATATCTCATATGGATTCACGAACCCAATGCCTACCACCGATGCAGGGCCCTATATGTTGACCGCAGCGGATATTGAGTTTGGTGCAGTGAATTACCAATCAGCACGAAGAACGAGTGACCTTGCATTCCGAACTAAATTGTCTCCAAAAAGCAAACCAGAAATCGGAGACATTCTTATTACAAAAGATGGCACCTTGGGGCGCGTAGCATTAGTTCGCGATGAAGAGGAGATATGTATCAGCCAATCGATTGCTCTTCTACGCGTCGATCCTGATGAGATATTTCCCGAATATTTGGAATCGCTGCTTTCTGCTGAAATCTATCAAAAAAAGATGATATTTGATGCCGGTGGCACAACTATCAAGCATATCTATATTTCCATTCTCGCTAGGATGAATCTCACAATTCCACCATATGAAGAACAAAAAATGATATGCGATACTGTCAAGCTAAGGTCCCGCTATTTTGACCAAATAGATAACAAAGCCCAATCCGCCATCACCCTCCTCAAAGAACGCCGCACGGCGCTGATCTCTGCCGCGGTGACGGGCAAGATTGATCTGCGCGATTGGCAAGCGCCTGAGGGGGCGCAAAATTCTATTGCTCAAGATATTTCCAAACAAGAGATTGACCAAACCAAGGAGGCCTCCGCGTGAGCATTTCCCATGGCGTGACCCAAGAAGTTATTTTTCAAAACGAAATGATTGCCCAGATGGTGGCCAGCGGTTGGCAGCTTGGCACGCCCAGCGGTTATAATCGCGAGCTGGCGATCTATTCCGAAGACCTGATCGGCTTTGTCAAAGACACCCAAGATGAGGCTTGGCAAAAACACTGCAAGAATTACCCAAATGACCCAGAGGCCAAGCTGTTGGACCGTGTGGCCAGTCAGCTCAACAAAGCCGACCCCAACGCCACGTCCAAAGACCTGCGCACATTCGGTACGCTGGGTGTGCTGCGCCACGGTGTCAAAGACCGCAACGCCAAGTTCAGCCTGTGCCAGTTCAAGCCCGAACACGACCTGAACCCAGACACATTGGCGCGCTACGAACAAAACCGCCTGCGCATCGTGCCAGAGCTGGTCTATAGCCCCTATGCCACAGACAAACATCTGGCAGAGGAAGGCACACAGGCCAAGAAATGGCGCATCGATCTGGTGTTGTTCGTGAACGGTCTGCCGATTGTGACGCTTGAGCTGAAATCAGAGTTCAAGCAATCGGTGCAAAACGCAATCACACAATACAAGAAAACCCGACTGCCGATTGATCCGGCCACCAAAAAGCCAGAGCCGCTGTTGACCTTCAAACGCGGGGCCTTGGTGCATTTCGCGGTGAGCCAGTTTGAGGTCTATATGGCGACCAAGCTGGACGGGGCTGACACGTATTTCTTGCCGTTCAACAAAGGCACCCGTGAGGGTGGCGCAGGCAATGACGTGCCCGAAGATGAGAACAGCTACGCCACGGGGTATCTGTGGAACGAGGTGCTGCAGCCTGACGCGCTGCTAAACATTCTCGCGCGGTTCATGCATTTGCAGATCGAAGATCGCGAGGACTTTGAGGGGCGCAAGTTCAAGAAAGAAACGATGATCTTTCCAAGGTATCACCAGTGGGATGTGGTTGGAAAATTGATGAAGGCGGGCAGGGACGAGGGGCCAGGCAATAAGTATTTGATCCAGCACAGTGCGGGGTCGGGTAAGTCGAACTCGATCGCATGGACAGCACATCAACTGTCATCGCTGTTTGACGGCACCAAGAAGGTGTTTGATAGCGTGATCATCGTAACAGACCGCACGGTGTTGGATGATCAGTTGCAAGAAACGATCTATCAGTTCGAACATCAAGACGGCGTTGTCGGGCGTATCAACCACGCAGAAGGCGACGGGTCTAAGTCAGAAAAGCTGGCCGCCGCGTTGGAGGGATCGCAGCCGATCATCATCGTGACCATTCAAACGTTCCCTCATGTTCTGAAGGCGATTGAGAACAGCACCAATCTGAAAGAGCGCAATTACGCGATCATAGCAGATGAGGCGCATTCATCGCAGACGGGCTCAACAGCGGGCAAGCTCAAGGCTGTGTTGATGATGGAAGGGCATGATGATGACACGGAATTGAGCTCAGAGGATATTCTGGATGCGGCCGTCGCGGCAAAGCGCAAGGCCACGAACCTGAGTTACTTTGCCTTTACCGCGACGCCCAAGACTAAGACGCTTGAGTTGTTTGGCCGTGTGCCGAACCCAGCTGAGCCGCCATCAAAAACGAACCTGCCCGTTGCCTACCATGTCTATTCCATGCGGCAAGCGATCGAAGAAAAGTTCATTTTGGACGTGCTTCGGAATTATACGAGCTACAAAGTGGCCTACAATCTGGCGCTCAAGGCGCAAGAGGCGGACGCAGAGGTCGATAGCAAAAAGGCCAAGGTCAGGTTGAACCAATGGGTTCGGCTGCATGACTACAACATATCGCAAAAGGTGCGTGTGATTGTGGAACACTTTAAAGACAACGTCAGCGGTCTTTTGGGCGGGCAGGCCAAAGCGATGGTCGTGACCAGTTCGCGCAAAGAAGCTGTTCGCTATAAGCTGGCATTCGACAAGTACATCACCGAGAAAGGCTATGATAAAGTGCATGCGATGGTCGCCTTTTCGGGTGAGGTCGAGTTTGGGACCAGTGATCCAAATAGCCAAGGTCTGCTTGGTGAAAAGTTCACTGAGGGGAATATGAACCCCAATCTCAAAGGTCGCGATATGCGCAAAGCTTTTGACACCGAAGACTATCAGGTCATGATCGTCGCCAATAAGTTTCAGACTGGCTTTGATCAACCTAAGCTGTGTGCGATGTACGTCGATAAAAAATTGGCAGGCGTGGAATGCGTTCAAACTCTGTCGCGGCTGAATAGGACGTATCCGGGTAAGGACATCACGGGCACATATGTGCTCGACTTTTTCAATGAGCCAGAAGAGGTTTTGGCGGCCTTCCAAGAATATTATCAGACCGCAGAGTTGATCGATGTTTCAAATCCCAATCTCGTTTTTGACTTGTCGGAAAAAATACGGGCTTTTGGTATTTTTACCTGGTCAGAAGTTGAAAGGTTTTGTGAAGCATTCCTCAAGAAAACCATGAGCAACGCAGCTGTCGCCAATATCTGTAAACCGGCAGTTGATCGATGGACGGCGCGCTACAAGTCCGCCACAGAGGCTCATAAGATGGCCCTTGAAATGTTTGAGCGGGCTAAGAAAAGTGGCGATGCGGTTTTGATCGCCAACACGGATCAGACCCTGAAACAATGCACAACGGAAAAGGATGCCTTAGAGCTCTTCAAGAAAGATCTTGGGACCTTTGTTCGTTTTTACGAATTCATTTCTCAAATCGTGGACTATGACGACAAGGATCTCGAGAAGCTTAGCATCTATGCGCGACAACTCGGCCCGCTTCTGCGCGAAGCAAACATTGATGAAGACGAATTGGATTTAGGTGATATTGCGCTCAGCCATTATCGCTTGTCGAAGATCAAGCAGCAAAACCTTCAACTTGCGTCAGATGCCGCAGAAGGACTTCAGCCTGGGAGTGGCTTGGGCAGTGGTAAAGCCAGAGACAAACAAGAAGAATTCTTGTCACAGATTATAGAACGCCTCAACGAAGTTTTCGCCGGTGATGGACTGACCGAGTCAGATATGCTTAGCTATGCGAGGACAATCAAAGAGAAAGTTAAGGAAAATCAAAAGGTAATTGCTCAAATCGCGAACAATACTCGCGATCAAGCCCTTTTGGGGGATTTCCCTAGCGCCGTGGAAGAGGCCATTCTGAACAGCAACGCAGCTCAGCAAAAACAGATGATGACATTGCTTTCCAAGTCAGACAAATTTGGACAGTTTATGAATACAATTTATGATTTGATGCAGAACGATGCCGGTAACTAGAACAGGCTGTACACAAGCATTTGGAACGGCACAAAAACGTTACAGGCCCAGATCAAGGTTGGTTGTTTCAAGTGCCGTCAACAAGCTCGGAACAAATCAAGGATAAATCAAGAATGTTGAGAACCATGTTGAGAATACTTTGCCGAAATCGGCTAAGTATTGGAGGCGAGTACCAGAATCGAACTGGTGTACACGGATTTGCAATCCGGAAAATTTTGCTAATTTCAAAGAGAATAATTGTAAACGGACTTGTTTCGTTCAGGGTCACTTTTCAATAGGTTACGAGGCCCAAGTAAACGGTTTTTCACAGTCTCCCGCTCTGGCGAAAAGGCAAAGAAAAACCGCTGAGGGGGCGGCCACCCACCTCAACGGCATAGAAGAATATTTCCGTTTCCAAACATATGGCATTTCCGGTCTGACCTCAACCCAATTGGCGGTGAGATCATGAGCTGGCGTATCGCAAATGAATGCGCCGAGCGTCGCTTTGGCAGCGCTGCGCGCAAGCAGATCATCATGTTCCTGGCCGACAAGGCGAGCGATGACGGCTCAGGCATCTGGTGCTCGAAGGGGACCATCCAGCGTCACACAGAGCTTAGTGAGAGCACGGTCAAGCGCACCATCATCGACTTCCTACGCGAAGGCATCTTGATCGAGACCGGGCGGCGACAATGCAAGAACGGCTACACGGTCATTTACCGCATCGTTCTGGAGCGCGTGGCCGCGTTTGAGTCCACGGCCGAGCCCGAGATTGAGACGGGGGTCACTGTGAACCCCGTCCAGCCTGAACCCGGTACGGGGTCCACGGTGAACGGGGTACGGGGTTCACGGTGGACCCCAAACCATCCTAAAACCATCCATAAACCACCTACGCGCAGGCGCGAGGCGGCGGAGGAGGTTGAAGATCTTGAAGTTGAGAAGATCCTGGCTGCTTACCCCGAGGACAGGATCCGAGACCGGCGAACCAGTCTGCGCCTAATCGCAGCGGCCCTGAAGGCAGGGGTAGAGCCTGATGACCTGATGCAAGCGATCAAAGCCTATGCCAAGGAAAGCGAAGGCTACACGCGCAGCAAGGTCTGTTTCTCGGACAACTGGTTCAAGATGCGGCGTTGGGAAAACAGGCTCGCCCAGATACAGGCCGACCGGGAGAAGGCGCGAGTGGCCGAAGCCAAAGGGCGCGCCAGCCTCGCCGAGTGGATCCACGAGCGCCATCCCTTGTGCCGTCACATCACCAACCGGCAGATCGAGGACTTGATCGCGTCAAAGCTGGTGACGCCTGAGCAAGTGCGCGCGGCAGGTCTGCAGGCGTGATCTTACGACCAATTCTCGCTGCCCATAAAATCAGTTTTGCAACTGTATCCCCGATTTCCTCACGTATGGGGGCGGCTGCAATTATCTCTTTCATATGCCTGGCGACATTCAGTTGCGAGGTGGAAAATCGAACACCGAAGAGGAGACGATATGTCAAACCCACGCCCCACGAACGGCCCGTCCACCACCGGAAATAAATCTGGTCCTGGTCGCGGAAACAATCCGCCCAAGGGAAAATAAGGAGCCTGCGGCCCGCCGTGTGCAGGATGCACAAAAGCTGCTGCAAAAGGCACCGCCACGAAAGCTACTGAAAAACTGATTGGGATGGTGGTTGTACCGCCATCCCGTTATCGAGGTGCAAAGTGTATTATTCCAAAGACAAAGAGTTGAACAAAGTGATTGCAGAGGAAGTGAAGTCCGGGGCGCGGTATGTCTCCGGAAAGAAGCATGCCAAGCTTTTCTTGGCAGGTGGTGGATTGTTGGTATTTTCCCGAACGCCGAGTGATCGACGTGCGTTTCGGAACGTGAAGGCTGAACTATCCAGGATACATCGCCAACAGGCCGAAGTGTGACCGTGTCCGACACTCAGCCGATTGCTCAACTCCCGACGTCAAACTCAGCACTCCTCTACGCTGTATCATTGTTTTGCGCGCCCAAATGGCAACACTCAGAACGCCGCCGCTACGCACGCTCGGAGATGCGTTTGGAGGGAGGGGCTGACCGAACGATTGAGTTAATTGACCTGCTTAGGCAGTCGTTGAGCCAGGACCAAGCGTCAACTCTTTGGGGAGATGCAGTTGAACAGTTCCTAAGGCTTGGGATTTCCCTGGATGCGCTCGAACTCCACACGCCTACCTATTCGGCAACTCCGCAGCAGGCACTTTGGGTGCTTCTTGCGTTCGACGTTATGCCTTCCCTTGGCAGAACGTGGGGCTTTTGGTGCCAGGATGAGGCGCTTTTGCCTCAGATGCCCGAAGACAACCTTTGGTTTTTACCGCATCAAGATCCTGCGAACCCAGATCGTTTGATTTTGCCCGTCGAGACAGTTCTTTCATGGTGGTTAGAGCAATTTGAAGGCCCATTAGATCGGGTTTGGGGGGAATACGACGACGAAAGAAGACGTACCCTCGACAACTGGAAGTCAGGCCGAACAACGCCAGCGCTTTCCAGGATCATTGAGTGGTTCGGTGACGATCATCAATTTTCATACAAGAGTTCAGACGAAGCTCGACTGTCGACAACGCAGTTTCGCTCGCTGTTGCTTTGGGCGCGTGCGATCGAGCAAGCCTACAAGGATCTCGTTGGTTTCTTGACGCCAGGTTGCTCACCGAACGACACTGATCCGATACGCAACAAGGCTTTGCAATTGATCGAGCTCTTTAGGTGGAGCTACGAGGCCACTTTGGCCAGCCACGACCCTTCGGTAGAACGAGAGAGAACGAAATTCTCTGCCGCCTTCCCCAAGTGGGTAAAGGCCAGCGTTTTCTCGGCCATTACAGCCAACGAAAACGGTGACTTGCCAGCACCCGAAACCATTGGTCAGTTTTTATCACTGATGTTGATGTCTATGCCGGATGACAACGTTTTGCCTGATCTATTTGAAAACTTGCAGGCCAGGTCACCCAAAATGTGGATGCCCAACCAGGAACGACTTGGAGAGCGAGAAGCAGTTCAAGCAACCATTGAGAACGTGCTCGTGATGTGGGGCGGCGATGAGCCTGCGCGTCAGTTCTATGTCGCCTCGGGTCTTGAAAAACTTCGAAAATTGCCCCGCATTGACGAGTTCGAAGCAGATTTCGCCTACCTATGCGCCCTCAACGCACTGTCATCGGGTGATTTTAATGAAGCGCGTCAATATGCCGAAAATGCTCTCGAGCTCTGTTTGACGCGATCCGTCGGTCCACTGAAACTGGATATTGCACGGCTCAACTTCTCACTGGCTGTTGCTCAGGATGCGTTCAACCGTGGCAGTGCGGAGCGCAGTTTTCGAATTCTTTGCAAATCAGTCCAACCTCAAGATGCAGCTCGCTGGAATCTCGGCGAAGGCCCGATCGATTATTCGATGCGGTTGGCTGCCGCTGATCACGCGGCTTGGTTCTGGGACAACATTGTTCGCCCGTATGAAGGTGTGGAAATCGAAGCGCCGCTTCAACAAGAATCCGAGATCATTCGCGCATACGCAGGTTTGCTTTTCTCTGGCGCTTCGGAGGTGGAGGTGCGTGCCTTCAAAAAGAAGTTTGGCGGCCAGCTGAAGCACAAGTTGCGAGATGTGCGCGGCGACACGTTCTTCACCGTGGCATCAAAGATTGTGCCGGATCTTGTGCGTGTGATGCGGCAAATGCCAACCTATTCCGGGCTCCCTACAGAACCCTCTGAATTGGCCAACTCGATGGCCGCAACGCATTTGAAGCTAGTTAGCTTGCTTCCCACGGATGTTCTGAATGCGCGGGACTATTTGAAACAGACTGCGCTGATGCTGGCGGCCGAGCGAAAAGATGTAGAGATGATCAAAGCACTCGTTGACCGTCATGTGGACATCGATGCGCAGGACGTGATCGGCCGGACCGCATTGCATGCAGCCGCTAAGGTTGGAGCTGATCGATGCTTTGAGATCCTCCTTGCCGCTGGTGCCAACCCGACACTTAAGACCTTCTCCGGAAAGACACCTGCCATTTTTGCCGCAGAATTTGGGCGGGCTACGATCTTTGAGATGAGATTGGCATGTTCGGCATATCAAATGGGCAGTAGCGAGCTTGAGGAGGCACACAAGCTGGCGCAGGAATCCGCGGAGGATTTTAAGGCAAAGCGCAAGACATATGCAATTCAGGGATACGAAATCGCTGGACGCAAGGGGTTCCAGAGGATTGCGGACCTGGCGAGGGATAGGCTGAGAGTTTAGCGTTCAGAGAAGTTTTCCGGCCGCTGCGGACGGAGCTGTGCTTAAAAAACCTGCTATCGAGTGATTTTTGAAAACAGTTCAATCGCCGATGTCTGAGCCGTCTTGGTCAAGTCTGAGAAATCTTCGCGAACAGTTAAACCCGAAAGGACGCCCTGCGCGAGCGCAGGGCTCATTTTCTCAGCAACATTTTTTGCAAGCCCCACTTCCTTGGGAAAAGCTGAAAGAGCATTGAGGACATAGTCGTCGCCGAAGACTTTCTGAACCGCTGCAATGTCGAACATATCACGTGGCTGCAGGTTCCATCCCCTGTGGAAAACCTTCTTGGCAATAATTTCGCTTGGGTTTTCAAGCAGAATTCTATGGCCGTTGACCTCGGTGGTGTTGGCATAGCCGTCGGTGAGCCAGCCGCAGCAGATGACATCGATCTCGCCGACCTCGTCAAAAACGATCTTTAGAGACTGCGTACCGTCAGAGGTATAGCTGCTGGGATGCAGGTCGAGGGCGAAGTCTTGCGTTTCTGGATTCATAAACGGCATGAGCTGAGGATCATCGACGAAGAGATCGATGTCATGGCTCTCGCGGTGATCGATCTGTAGCATCAGCGGGGTACCACCACCCAACGTCCAACGATCGATGATGAGTGCGTCTTTGTTTGCCTGTTCAATGATGGAAATGGCGATGTTGAAGAGATCGCTCCAGCGACTCGGGGAAGGCGTATTCATCCTGAGGTGCTTAAACCGCGAGAGGGATGGAGTTTGCGCATTGGGTCTGAAGATAGGCCGCGACAGTCTTCGCCCCGTCTTCCACGCCCATCTCCTTCACAAAGTCCAACTGAAGGTCGGTCTTAACCTCTGTAAAGAAAGAAAAAACCGGGCCAAACGCCTCTTTCATCGCGTCTAGGTTGGACACGCAGCTGGCAAGTTGATGTGCAGAAAGGTTCGCGCCGTAAGGCGCGTTCACAGTTCCCAATACCTTGGAAGCCACTGCGGACACTTCTGCTTTCTCCTTTTCTCTGTCCATGTAGATAGCTGTTTTTCCCTAATTTTGCAATAAGGCAGAGGACTCGTGCATAGCCTGGATCTGGATCGGGCAGCTTGAAGGCTCACACCTAAGTCGGTGCAGACAGCGGCGGGCGAAAAAAGCTCTGGTGTGAAATCTACGCTACAGCGCAAAATTCGGAAAATAACGCTGCAGCGTAAGTTGTCGTGGGCTAGACTGCTGCGTCTATGATCTTTAGATCATACAGAGGTTTTATGATCTAGGCATCATAGGCGGCGCTGGAGGCAGGCTTGCAGAACTTCGTTCGAATTCCCCGTGATCTTGGGCATGCGATCCGTCAGGCTCGTCGAGAGAAAAACTTGACGCAGGCCGATCTCGCTACGCGCAGCGGTGTATGGCAGGAAACGATATCGAAAGTTGAGGCCGGGCGGGGTGGCACAAAGCTCGATACGGTCTTGGCGCTGTTGGCAGCCCTCGATCTAGAGCTTTTGATCAGCACACGCAGTAAGGGCTCCACATCTGATTTTGACAACATATTCGACTGAAGTTTTTCAGCGACGGAGTGACAGCCGTGAAGTCGCTGCGTTTTATGTTCTCAGCGCGTGTGACGCAGGATGCTGAGCCTGAATGTGCAATCGGATGAACGGGTTATGTTTCTTAAAGGTGACTTTAATGCCCTTAGTGTTATGCTGATGTAACATAGATCGTGGTGCGAGCAGGGGCGTTGGATCGTCAGGTTGAGCGATGAGGTTTGACATTAATGTTTTCTCAGCGTAACATATGAGAGCTTAGTGTCGCTTGGAGATATCATTATGGCTGTTCCGATCAAAATGCCCAGGTCGGCGCGCAAGGAGCTCGTGACACTTGGGGAAAACATTCGCGTTGCACGACTGCGCCGCAAGTTAACCGCTGAGATTGTCGCGCAGCGTGCTGGCACAACGCGGCAGACCATCGCCAAGATCGAAAGCGGGAACCCTGCAGTCAAGATCGGCACTTATGTGGCAGTCCTGCAGGCGCTCGGCCTTCTGAAAGGCTGGGGGGATCTCGATGACCCGGTTGGTGAGCAAATGGCCCTGGATGACCTCCCGCAGCGTGCGAGACTAAAAAATGGTTGAGGTTTGGATCGACTGGAAGGGGCTGAAACAGGTCGGTACGCTCCACCGCACAGCGGGGCGTGGCCGAGAGCGGGTATCCTTTACCTATCATGACGATTGGCTTGCCGACGAAAATGCCTTCGGGCTTTCGCCAAACATGCCTCTCGTTAAAGGGCAATTCGTCCCGGAAGCTGGGCAAGACATGCTCGCACCGCTTGGGGATTCTGCCCCTGATACCTGGGGCAGAACGGTGATGCGGCGCTATGAGGGGCGAGTGGCAGAGGCCGAGGGGCGACGTCCAAGAGTGCTGCAAGAAACCGACTACCTACTTGGGGTGAATGATGAGACCCGTTTGGGTGCGCTGCGCTTCAAGGTTGATGGCGAGTTTCAAGCCCGCGAAGGCATTGGCGTGCCTGCGCTCGTGAACCTCGGGGATTTGCTTCATGCGTCTCAGCGCGTTCTGCGCGGTGAAGAGACTGCTGAGGACCTCAAGATGCTGTTTGCACCGGGAAGTTCTCTGGGCGGCGCTCGGCCGAAGGCTAGCATCCTTGACCAGCATGGTCGTCTTTCTGTCGCCAAGTTCCCAAAAGAGACGGACGCCTATTGCGTGGAACGCTGGGAAGCCATTGCACTGGAATTGGCAAGATGCGCCGGAATTACGGTCTCGGATCACACGCTTGAGATGGCGGGCGACAAGCCTGTTTTCTTGTCCCATCGGTTTGACCGGAACGAGGACGGCAGGATCCCGTTCATCTCAGCTATGGCGATGCTGGGCGGCAAGGATGGCGAAAGCTACAGCTATTTGGACCTGGCCGATATCATCACCTCAGAAAGCGTAACGCCCGACCAAGATCGCGAGGAGCTTTACCGGCGGGTTGCCTTTTCCATTCTCGTCACGAACCTCGATGATCACATGCGCAATCACGGATTTCTGCGGGGGCGTGGCGGATGGCACCTCTCACCGGCCTACGACATCAACCCTGTTCCGAACCAACCACGCATGCTCAAAAGCTACGTTGATGATGACAATCCGGATGCCAGTATCGCCCTGCACCGCGCACAACATGAAGCCTATCTTCTGGAGCGCGCCGAGGCAGATCGCATCATTGCCGAGGTGGCCGAAGCGACTATGGCTTGGCGTGATGTTGCCCGTGCCTTGGGGGCTCCGGAGCGAGAGATCAGGGAGATGGCAACAGCCTTCGAGCACGAGGAAGCGGATCTGGCGCGCGCGTGAACTGGGGCCGCTGTTGAATTGGATTGACCGAAAGCCGTTTGGCTGCAGCGAGATTTTGAGGTCCTTGGCCATTCTGATGCGTTACGACGTGGCAGTCGATTTTGGAGTGCCGAACTCAGATCCTCAACGCCGTGTTTCTGATTGCTGAACATAAGCGGGCAGCCGTAGCAGGCGCGGTGCAAGCCCCGCTTCAACAAGAAAATCCCCCTGCGCCAGCGCATTCTTCGCGAGGCAAGTTTCTCGCTGACAGCCCCTTGGTGCCAGCTTTGGTCATGTTCATCGAAACACTCAAAGTGAGGATCAAGAAATGGCTACTCAAACTCTGAAACTGAACGTCAAATCCGGCGAAAAAGACGGCAAGAACTACTTGGACCGCTGCGGCGTCCTCTTCGTCAACACCGACGACAGCGGCAACATCACGTCGATCAACGTCAAACACAGCATGTTCCCCGATGTCGAAATGGTCGCTTTCCCGCGCCGCGATGAAGACCCGGTCACCGAGTGAACGGTGCGCCGGGGCGGGTTTCCCGCCCTGGCTTATTGCAAGTACGATAGAGCTAAGCATTAAATCGGATTTCCCTCGAAATTTCATGGGTATACCGATCAAAGCTAAGGTGACCGAATGTGAAGATTTCAACATCATTCAAGGCGTGAGTGGTGATCTGAACTAAAGAGCAGAGCTTTAGCACGATGGCGATGAGCGCTCTACCGTTTTTGTATTTGGGATCAATTCACTACAATGATTCTAGTGAGCCAAGACCCATACGAAAGATCAGGGGCCGGACTAGATGACGCGCCATGACAGGTGATGCAAACTCAGGTGTCAATTTCTGAAACTCTTGCTTGATAGAAGTCTTGAAGTGCACAAATCCGACCCCGGTCTAACACCTCACCACTCATAATCTCGTCGAGTTGCTCATCTACCGTTGCCTTGGTCGTCCATGGCGTGGATGGCTCGTTGGTCAGCCAGCGGTCCCGGATCGCAGCGCTTGCTGCTGATCGGTAGTTCATGGATACAAACTCTGGGGCATTGGAGAAGATAAGTCGCATACCCAGTTGCTTGAGGCGGATGTCATCCAATTGAGCGACAATTCGAGCGCGGTTCCGCCAATCGCCTGCGGTGAAATCTTCAAGGACACGCTTGTCCTCGGCGCTGTAGAAGCCGTCATAGATCAACTGTTCGACGTGTTGGGCGGGCTCTTTACCCGCATAGCGATCGGCCAAAGCCTGCCCCACTCGTTTATGAAATTCAGAGTGGGCAGAAACTAGCTGGGCGAGCGAACTATGCGCAGAGCTGGGGTTGGCAACTGGGAAAAGGTTCGGGGCTTTGTTTATCGCAATCGTTCGTATCAGCTTGGGTGATGCAGCGACAGCTTTGGCAAGATCTCGATCGTTGGCATCGATGATAGACGCGTCGCAGAGGTCCAGGTCGAGGAATGCCACTGAGTTCTTGTTCTGCGGGTTTGTGCCTGCATAAGCACCGAAATAGGATCGTGGTGGTGCCGCGCCAAATCTCTCAATTAGGCACACGGGATGCCCGCTTTGCAGCAACCGGCCAACCTGGTGTTTGTCGCGGTTCAACAAGCATTGTTCCCAGACCGCAGGGGCACGCTTACGAACGAGTGATGCCACATGGATCGTTGCCTCTACGTCCCCGAGGGCATCGTGGGCGTCATGATTGGCAAAGCCATTTGCAGGGGCAAGGCGATCCAGTTTGAAACTTTCTCGCCCCAAATCATCAAGTGGCCATTCGAGGGCGTTTGGCTCTAGATCCCGGACTGCGTAGATCACCTTCATGAGGTCTAGGCGGTCATTGTTGTCAAACTGGGTTTGATACAAGTTGGGATGAAGGTTTTGATAGAATGACTGCCTAAGAAACTCTTCGTCAAAAGCAAGCGTGTTATATCCGGTCCATGTCGCCGGAGCCCAGCGTTTGATCAGGTCGCTAATCTGATGTGAAAACTCAAACCAGGATGGAAGTGCAGGGTCCATCAGCTGATCTGGCGATACGCCCGTCACAGCGAGAGCCCAAGGGGCTGGCAGAATGTGCGGCGCGAGCCTGCAGCGAATATCCACGCGCTCAACTTGGTTAAAGTCGTCATCCGTCAGGATCGCCGCAAACTGCAAGGGTTGGTCGAAAGCGGGTGACGTCCCAGTGGTTTCAAGGTCGTAAAATGCGAACATACGTGACTATTACCTGCCTTCTTCTGCCAAAGTCCAATTCCTACCGGCCGCAGCGACGAAAGCCTATGGATGCTTCATCTAGCTGGGAATTCTCACGCCAGCCTTGAGGAGGGTCTGAGCAAACTCCCGAAAAGTCGGTCCCTCATGGCTGAAATTGAGAGTATTCAAGTCTAAGACTTCCTGATCAAATGCTTTCTGTGCCGCTTGTCGAGGATCAGTCTCTTTCATGTAGCGGGATTTTAGGTACAGAAGTCGGACGTCATTGTCTGCTGAATGGTCGATGATGGAAACATCGAAGGTGTCGAACTCGACTTTCACCCGGGTCATCAAACGCGGCAGAAATGATGTCTCAAAATCGGCATAGGTTAGGGCAGTCAACTTGCGGCTGGTAATGTGTATTCTCAGCAGAGTTGTTTCGGACAGATCCCCCGCCAGTCTTTCAGCGAGTGCCACGAACCCTCGAAGCCTGACGGACAGTTCTTGGAGCCTATAAGCGGGAAATTGAAATCTGCCCTGTTCTAAATGTCCGATTCCAGCAACGGCTGCCGCTTCGGCATCTTCTAGGAGAAGGTTTTGGTTGCCGATTGAATAGAGGAGCGTTTGTCCAGATTCCTGGGCTCTTTTGTGGCTGCCAAAGAAAGCCCGAATGTCGCGCCTTAGTTCAGGAGGAAATGAGCCATACGATTTTCTTTGTGAGAATGCATGCATTGCGAAGTGGAGGCTTAGATCTTCGGTTCTCGTAGCTACGATTTCTTCAAGCTCTTTCTGACCTATGTCCGCAATTGCATGACTTGCCGCATACTGAAGGCCTTGTTTCGAGCGCGAAAGCTTTGTCGCAAGACTTTTGGGAAGTTCTGAGATGTCGGGCTGACGGCCAAAGGCCCTGATCTCAGCAGCAAGGTCTCGGATGGTTGTTTTATTGAGCTTTTCGTTGGGTTTATTTGGTGTGCCTTTTTGCGGTGCACTTGGTTTTGGAACGGAGCGGTACTCACGCCCTTTGAAGCCTATTTGACGCCTTAGCAGATATCTTTGCTCTTCTAACTCGTCCCGAAAGACCAAAAATATACCTTGGCCTACGGCCAAGGGTTCGACATTCAAAACGCTGCTGATGAAGTCTCTGAGTTCAGCCTGGGTATAGTACTTTTGGAATGTCTGTCGGGACGTCAAGTATCCGTCGCGGTAGGGCCGCGCGCCACTCAGGTCAGCCTTGCCGTACAGCATGACGGATACGGCTAGGCAGAGTTCCGTTAGGCTGAAGGCGCGTCTAAGTGCCTCCGCCCGCTCTTCAGGATCTTCGATAACGTTGAGAACAAATCCAAGATTGGTGACTTGGCTCTTTTTCAGAGCACTAGGATCTGGTTGATAGTGGGGATCCCAACCTTCGACGGTATAGCCATCAGACTGTAGGGCTCGGATGTCATCACCTTGTCCGCATCCATAGTCCAAAACGGTTCTATCGTGACGGATCAGACCACTTGTAAACAGCAGGTACATTGGCGCTGAGAGCGCAGTTCGCGTGATCGCCGTTTTGTGTCGCTCAACATTGTTTTTCTCTAGGCCATTCATGTCATCGGTTGAAGCCTTGGGGGACTCTTCTGAGATTAAACCGCTCTTCACGATGTTTGGACCTTCGACCGTCAATCCGGCTTCAGCCAGTGTTTCCATCCAAATTCGCCGCGTTCCCTTGTTTGCCATGTTCTTAAAAAGTCCCTTGCTCTCTAAGGACTGCGTCAGCATTGCAAAGTCCTTTCTTAGCGGATGATCCGGGGCTAGGAGTAGCTCCTTTCTGTGGAGAATGGGTGGGTTTGCGTCAGAATATTTTCTCAGTTTTGCGCCTTCTTCCGAGAGGTTGACGAGTAGGCTTGCCCGCAGCTCTGGAAAAGCCACGGCGCTGAAGTCTTGATAGTCCAAAAACGAGAAGGTCTGGTCGTTTTGCCCCGAGATCTTCAACACTGACCATTGGAAATTTTCCGGTACCCTTTGCAGTGCAAGGCTTAGCTTATCCTTTGCGCTCGTCTGAAGGTGATCGACCGCGCTACGGTGCACGTAGATCGCCTGGCCTACCTTTTTTCCAACCGCATTTTTGAGAGATTTATTGTTTTTCAAGTTTTATCCCTCGGGTTTGGATCTTTCTAAAGGCTCTTTTGAAACATCCTACCTGACCGAAGGGCGATCGATCTAGAGTACTGCTATAATGGCCTCTGCGGCTTCTAGAACTTCATCCGATGTATTGGTGTGCCCAAAACTAAAGCGTATGGAGGCTTGCGCTTCATCCGATGTGAGCCCAATTGCACGGAGGACGTAGCTTGGTTCCGACATTCCCGATGAGCAGGCCGAACCTGTAGAAGCTGACACGATGGGTTGTAGTCGTTGGAGCATTTCTCCCGCATCGCGTCCTTCGAACCTTAGATTCACATTGCCAGGATGACGGGAGCAAAGCTTATCTCCATTCAATCCAATATGGTCGCGGTTCGATTGCAGTTTGTCTACGAAGAGATCTCGTAGACCTGCAACCCGCGCTCTCAAAGCAGATCCGGCTTCAGAAAAATGGAACTCCGCCGCTGAGCCAAGACCAACACACAAGGGAAGGGGCAGTGTGCCGGACCGAAGCCCACCCTCTTGCCCACCTCCGTGAAACAGAGGTTCAATCCGGTCCTTCAGCTCTCGGCTCACATAGAGCGCCCCAACACCCATTGGCCCACCAAATTTATGCCCCGACAGACTAACCATGTCAGCCATATCTGCATATTCTTGGAGGTTTACTGCGCTTGGTGCCTGCGCGAAGTCGGAGTGGAGGATTGCTCCCATATCACGGCAAAGTGCTGATATTGAAGCAAGATCTTGGATGGTCCCGATTTCATTGTTGACTAATGCCACGCTTACCAAAAGAACATTCTCGCTTAGCATGTCTCTCAGTTTGTCGAGGTCGATGTGGCCTTTCCCGTTGACCGGAATCTCTCGAACCGCACATCCTTTTGTCTGAGCTACATAGGCGGCACTTTCCAAAACGCACTTATGCTCTGTCGCTGAAACAAGGATTGTCGTGCGCTGACTTTGCCGTTGCTCCGGAGTGCTCAGACCCTTGATTGCAAGATTGTTCGCCTCTGTAGCGCCGGATGTAAAAATGATCTCATCCGGATCGACTCCAAGGAGGTTGGCCACTTTGGTCCTCGAAGTCTCGGTAGCCTTATTCGCGGACCACCCTATGGAATGTTCGGAGGAGTGCGGGTTGCCATGGAACTCAGTCCAAAACGGCTGCATTGCGGCCCGAACTGTTGGCAGCATCGGAGTGCTTGCTTGATGATCAAGGTATATGGTCAAAGGGTTTTCCTGCCAAATCGAAGGTTATCTATAGACCAACCTTGATCCTGGGGTCAAGCACCAGGTCGTCGTTGACCATCCCCTCGGAAGATCGCTATAACAACCACTAAGCGGGGTAGCAGATTTATGAAAAAGCAAACAACATTTACACAGGATTACAAGCCGCAGTTCTCCGGCCACGAGACCTTTCCGTTGCGCTACGGATGGTTGGAAAAGGCTTTCGAAGCTGTTGATTCTAGTGGCCTGAATAACAACAAGATTTTTTCAGAGAGCGAGGCGATTGCGCATTTTGGCGTGGGCAAGAACATGGTGGCGGCAATTCGATTTTGGGCACAGGTCGCAGGTATTCTCACAGCGGATGGGAAGGACGTAAGAACGACCGAATTTGGTCAGCAGTTACTTGGCCCCAATGGGCGCGATCCATACCTTGAAAGCGCTTCGTCTCTTTGGAAAATTCACTGGGATATTGCCTCCAATCCTAAGCATACAGTCACCTATTGGTTGTTCAATGTTTTCAATGAACCCAACTTTGACCGCGATACTGTTCTACGAAGGCTGATGGAATTTATTGGTCAGCGTGGTTGGAAATTGCCATCAGAGAAGACGTTATCAAACGATGTAAGCGTCTTATTGGCTAACTACGTGCCTAGCGTCCCGAAGCGAGGCCCTAGCGAAGAGGCATTCAATTCGCCGCTGACCGAGCTGGGATTAATACGGCGACGCTCAAATGGAAAATTCAGTATGAACTTAGGGCGAAAGCCAGGCCTGTCTAACGGCGTGTTCCTCTATGCGGTGTGCGATTTTTGGGAGCGAACGTCTTCTGCAAACACACTTGGGGTCCAATCAATGCTACTAGAGCCCG
The DNA here is from genome assembly GCF_018860505.1 of Pacificibacter marinus. Classification (GTDB taxonomy): domain Bacteria; phylum Pseudomonadota; class Alphaproteobacteria; order Rhodobacterales; family Rhodobacteraceae; genus Celeribacter; species Celeribacter marinus_B. Next base: position 72,444 of record NZ_JAHKPU010000002.1, on the reverse strand, counting down.
GGTCTCCCGGAAGGGTTTTCGTGCTTGAAGAGTGGGAGTTGATTGATCGGTTGGCAGATGTCGCTGACGTGACCGACGGATTGATTTCCTGGTCTGAGACAGCCGGATTGAAGCAGCTCCTTAGGCGTGGGGAATTTCCCCCAGGTTTTGCAGAAAACCTGTGGTCCTCCGACATTTCCGCCTTGAGGGGGTCATATGCCGCTTAACGAAATTGTCTCGGTGAATGGACGCTTCCTGCGATCTGTTCGAATTGATCAAGATGACCGCAATGAAGCCCTCGAGGGTTTTGTCTTTTCATCATCAGTACGGGAAATCCTCAAAAACTTTTCACATCAGCAATTTGAGAGCGGGCAAGGTGCCTTCACTTGGACTGGCCCGTATGGAAGCGGGAAGTCGAGCCTCGCACTCGCTCTATCCGCTTTGTTGAGTGGTAGTAAGCAAGAACGCGCGACGGCTGCGAGCAAGGCTGACCCGGAGTTTGCAAAGGAACTATGGAAGTTACTCCCTCCGAAGAGAGATGGCTGGAAATGTGTGTCGGTCGTTGGGCGCAGCATGGAGCCCTTCCAGTTGATCGGTGATGGTATCAAGGATGCAGGTCTTGCGGCACGCCAAAGGAAGTTTGATACGCCAGAAAAAGTCATTGAATACTTGCAGTATTTGGCGGCTGACGACCGCGAACATTCTGGAGGTTTAGTCCTCTTTTTGGATGAAATGGGGAAGCTACTTGAGCACGCGGCATCCTCAACAGGAGATGCATATTTCTTCCAACTGCTTGGTGAAGCGGCGTCGAGGAGCGGTGGCCGCCTTATCGTTGTGGGTATCCTTCATCAATCCTTCCAAGAATATGCGAGCCGCTTGGCACGCGACATCAAAGATGAGTGGGGAAAGATCCAGGGTCGCTTCATCGACATTCCCGTCAATGTATCTGGCGATGAGCAGATTGAATTGGTGAGCAAGGCGATTATCGCTTCAGAGCAGCCGGATAGCGCTAGACGGAACGCAGAGGCAGCCACGGAGCTACTTGCCGATGTTCGACGTGGCGCGTCCGTAGTTTCGAAAGAGTTGCTTACTAGCGCTTGGCCACTCAACCCGCTTGTAACATTGGTGCTAGGGCCTGCATCGCGTCGGAGCTATGGGCAAAACCAGCGTAGCATCTTCAGTTTCCTGGGCTCTTCCGAGCTGTTCGGCTTTCAGGACTACCTTGAGAAGGCGAGCAAAGAAGATCCGAAGGGCTACGGATTGGCTGATTTTTGGGATTATCTAGATTTCAATCTGCAAGCTGCAATCGCCGTGTCTTTGGACAGCCATCACTTTGCAAATGCAAGGGATGCAATTGCGCGGTGGGAAGCGAAAGATGGCGGTGAGATCGGTGTGCAGCTGCTAAAGTCGCTAGCCATTTTGGAACTGACACAAAAGCAGACCGGAGTAGGTGCGACGCTGGGCGCACTTAGCCTGGCAATAAATCAAACAAGTGCTGCGGTAGAGGGGCTCTTGTCAGAACTTGAGGCGGCGTCGATTGTTGTTTTTCGAAAGTTCAGGGGCACTTACTCTCTCTTTGACGGGAGCGACTTTGACATTGAAGTGGCGTTGGATGAGGCATTGAGAGAAAGATTAGACTTCGATCTCAGCTCAATCTCAAACGCTTTATCTTCACCCAATATCGTCGCGAAGCGGCACTACCGTGAAACTGGTGCTCTGCGCTGGTGCGAACTCAAGGTACTGCTCGAAAGCCAAGTCGAGAACTATGTTACTAGCTTTACACCTACAAATGGATGCTTTGGCGCATTCATCATTTCACTGGACAATGCGACGTCAAGCATTGTTGAAGATTTTGGTGAGTATGGGGGGGGGGGCGACTTTGCGGTTGTGAGGTCCGAAAAATCGAAGAACCTTGTGGCACTTGCACGAGAGCACTCCGCCTTGAAGGATATCTTGGCATCGAACCCCGAGATTCATCGAGACAAAGTCGCGCGCAGAGAGCTTACCGATCGTATCGAGGCGATTGGGGGTAGGATTGAGCATGAAGTCTGGCAATTGATCGCAAGCGCAGAATGGGAAACCGGAATTGATGATCTCCGGATTTCCGCGCACCGAAACCTCACAGTTTTAGCCTCAGAGATGGCAGACCGTCGATTTTCAATGTCGCCAAAGTTAAACAACGAACTGCTAAACCGAACCAAGCCATCGGCTTCTGCCAATTCAGCGCTGAAGTTGCTACTGCATGCCGCCGTCCTTAAAGAAGGCACTCCGGGGCTTGGATTCGAGAAATTTCCTGCTGAAAGAGCTTTGTTTGTTTCGCTCGTCGAAGCTAACGGACTGTACGCAGAAGAAGGCGACGAATGGAAGTTTGTACCACCATCAGGTGATGACAGCGCAAATCTGATACCTATCTGGAAAGCAACGAAAGATTTCTTGAAGAAGCGAGGCAACCGCAATGTGCAACTCACCGATGTTTACGACCTCTGGCGGGCACCTCCCTTTGGACTGAAGGATGGTTTGATGCCATTCCTTGCTGTGTTGTTCATGCTCGCTGAGCGTCGGAATCTGTCACACTACCGAGAAGGTATTTTCCTATCGACCATTTCGGATGTTGATGTGGACTATGTTCTGAGAGCGCCGCAAATGGTCCAGCTGCGCTGGATCGAAATGAACCAAACGACGAAGAGACTCCTCACTGAGTTGGCAAACGCGGTTGGTGAAGTTGTTGACGATCGAGTCTCAACGTTAAGTCCGCTGGAAGTTGGGCGCGCACTCATTGCGGCATATGAAACATCAGCCCCTTGGGTTCAACGAACCGCGCGTCTGCCTGAGCATGCAAAAAAAGTAAGAGCGCTCTTCAAGCGTTCCAATGATCCACAAAAGTTCGCCTTTGATGACATTCCTGGCCTCTACGGAAAGGACATCGATATTCTAACAGATCAAGGGATCTCTGAGATCGCTCAAAACATCAAAGAAGGGCTAATTGAAATCCGCGCGGCATATCCTGCGATGCTCACCAGAATGCGCGAACACATTCTGGATGAGCTGCAAGTTCATGGACGCACTGCGAAAGCGTACCGAGAGCTGAACGAGCGCGCGAAGAATATCCGAGATGTTGCAGGTGACTTGCGGCTTCGATCTTTCATCACCCAGCTCACAAGCTTCGGAGATGACCTGCAATCGATAGAAGCACTCGCAGGGCTTGGTATCAACAAACCCGTCAAAGCTTGGATCGATAGCGACATTGACCGAGCAAATGTGGAACTCACCTTGCTTGCGCAGCAGTTCAACCAACACGAATCTGTCGCTCGTGTCGCTGGGCGAAAAGATAAGCGGTCCGCAATGGCATTGATTGTCAGCGTTGATGATCGGCCAACCCCTGTGATGGAGGAATTTGACATTTTGGATTCCGACAATGCGCAGGTGAACAAACTCAGTAGAAAGATTGAAGAAGTGTTGCAGCAAGCTGCAGAAGGCACTGGTAGAAACGTAATCCTTGCTGCTTTGGCCAAAGTTGGGGCCGCGAGGATCAAACAATCAAACGCGAGTGAGGAATTAGATGGCTGACAAAACTAAACATGTATTGGGCTTGTCAGGGGGCAAAGATAGTTCAGCCCTCGCGATCTACATGAGCCAGGCTCACCCAGAACTCGATATCGAGTATTTCTTTACTGACACGGGTGAAGAGCTAGACGAGGTGTATGAGTATCTTGCAATGCTTGAGGGTTTCCTTGGCAAGAAGATCCGGTACTTGGACCCTGGGCGAGATTTTAAGTTCTACCTTGCCCAATATAATCAATTCCTCCCGTCAGCCCAGACGCGTTGGTGTACGAAAGACCTAAAGATCAAGCCCTTTGAGAAGTGGGTGAAATCAGAATTTACCGAGCAGGGGTATACAGTCTATAGTTATGTGGCGATCCGGGCTGACGAAGATTTTCGCCAGGGTTTGAACTCGAAAAATGGAAATTTGATAACCAAGCTGCCATTCAAAGATGATGGGATCGACAAGGCAGGCGTTTTTGAAATTCTTGAGAACTCGGGACTTGGCCTTCCAGCTTACTATGACTGGCGTTCCAGGAGTGGCTGCACGTTTTGTTTCTTTCAGCAAAAAATTGAGTGGGTTGGACTCAAGGAACGTCACCCTGAAGCCTTCGAGAGGGCTAAGCAAATGGAGAAAACCTCTCTCGACCATGGGTCGCCGTTTTCATGGAGCGAAGGGGAGACACTGCTTGAACTGGAAAAGCCTGAACGCATTGCTCAAATCCGCGCAGATCATGAAAAGCGCGTCGAAAGAGCTAGGGCGAAGAGGAAGGTTGATCCTCTACGGCCGGAAAAAGGCGCAGTTGATCTAGATGACATTTACGGCCAGCAAAAGGTGTGTTTGGCCTGCCATAAATGAGCAGCTTCCAAAAATTGGAGATAACGCTTCTGATGGATTGTGCGGTTCAGATTTGGAAACAGTGAAAATGTGTCCAAAAGAAAGCAGCAAGGGCTGGCTTTTTATGCAGAAATCCAACACGATTAGGAACGAAAAAAAACCTCGGGGGATCAAACAATTGGGAACGGGTAAGCTGAAATCTGTGCTTAGTAGGTTCGGTGTAGCAAAGCTATCAGAGCTTGTAGGTATGGAAACGCTCGAGAACATGGAAAAGTGGTTCCGTGTCCGTGTTACCGCACCTAAACTGATTGATATTCTTCTTCAAAGATACGGCTCATCAATACTTGGGAACGCCCAGATAAGGAAAATGGTGCTGAACCATGTTGATGACTTCGACCGAAAGCACATCTTAGGGACTAGCTCTAAAGTAATTTGGTCAAGCAGCTCCAGCAGTGCTCAACGCCTAGTGGAGACTCTTGAGTTGGGCCCCGAATTCCTCCCGCCTGTCGCAGAGGTGAGCCCTCCGGCAAGTAATTCTATTCCCGTTTCGACACCGCTGCATGAGTATCAGTATAATGTTAAAGCAAGAGCCATTGCTGCGCTGAAACTCCCTAGCTCCCGAATATTATTGCACATGCCAACCGGCGCGGGAAAAACTAGAACGGCCTGTGAGTTGATGGTTGATGCGTTGAGGGCTGAGCCTCCCGGCCCCGCTTTGATTGTATGGCTCGCTCACTCGGAAGAACTTTGCACACAGGCAGTTGAGGCAATTGAAAGAAGCTGGTCAACCAAAGGTGATCATCAAGCATCTGTTACTAGAATTTGGGGTGGGTTTGAACGACCTTCGGATGCGCCGCTGAGAGGATTCGTGGTGGCCAGTTTTCAGTCAATCCACGCCCTTCTAACGTCTGCATCAAAAGATTTAAGCCTGCTAAGAGAAATAGGGGCCTCCACCAAGATGATCGTTATCGATGAGGCACATAAAGCTATTGCGCCAACCTATGAAATAGCCATTAATTCCCTATCTATGGCAAGTATTCCACCAAAATTGGTTGGTCTATCGGCAACACCAGGTCGCAGCGAAAACCGTCAAGAAAACAAAGAGTTGTCTGGTTTTTTTAACAATACCAAAATCGGTTTGTGCGACGATAGCGGTAGGGAGCTGGAGGATGGTATCGGTTACCTACAAGACATGGGTGTATTGGCTCGTCTTGATCGCGAGAAAATTGAAACAGACGTCTCAATTGACCTAAGCGAGAGTGAAGTGGCCAAGCTTTCAGAGCTCATGGAACTCCCAGAGAGTTTCTTGAGACGTCTTGGAGGGCAACACGAGCGAAACTTGTTGATTTTCAATCGCATGATGGAGTTGTCAGACGCCAAGCGGCAAGTCATTTTGTTCGCTTGCTCCATTGCCCATGCAGAATTGCTAAGTGATTTATGTGTTGCACGGAACATAGCTGCCCGCTTGGTTACTGGACAAACTGATCCAAAAGATCGAGCAAGATACATCGCTGAATACAAAGATGGCAAAGTGCAGCTACTTATTAACTATGGTGTTTTGACAACTGGATTTGACGCCCCCAATACCGATACCGTTTTCATTACTAGGCCGACAGCATCTGTCGTTCTCTATTCCCAAATGATCGGTAGGGCTATTAGGGGGCCAAAGAATGGTGGGAACGAACGCGCGAGAGTTATTGATGTGGTCGATAACTTGAACGGAATGCCGTCCGAAAACATGGCCTACAACTACTTTAATAATGTCTGGAGTACACAGCAATGACAACGTACCTTTTTCCTGCATCCACAGCAATTGAGTCGTTCCGAGATGCAGGTTATCGCGATACTTCGATGGCTTTGGCGGAACTCGTTGACAACTCGATTCAGGCGGAAGCTGACAACATTCGAATTCTTGCCATCGAAGAAAACGTCAGTGTGCAGAGAACCGTTGCCAATGTAGGCTCATTGGCGGTCTATGACGATGGCCATGGTATGGCCCCAGACGTTTTGGAGATCTGCTTGGCGTTCGCGCAAGGCACGAGACTAAATACGCGCTCCGGTATAGGTCGCTTTGGTGTTGGACTTCCGCTCGCCTCAATCAGTCAGTGCAAGCGAGTGACAGCCTATTCGTGGCAAAAAGGCAAATGTTTTACCACTCATCTCGACATAGACGAAGTCAAAAAGTCGGGCCAACAAATGACCAATGATGTAAAGGAATGTGAAATTCCCGGCGAGATACTGCGGCACCTTGACGTCCCTGTAAAGGAACAAGGCTCTCTGATTGTATGGGAAGATTGTGATAGGCTAGACCTTAGGAGAACAAATACACTAGTTAAGCGCATGGAGGCAAGTTTCTGCCGGATATACCGTCATTTTCTCGACGACGATAATACTTATGGGCGCAAAAGAGATATCCGAATTCTGATAGTAAAGCCGGACGCTGATAAAGTTGAAATCGTGAAATTGCTACCAAATGACCCCCTATACTTGATGACGCCGCACAATCTTCCAGGTTTTGAAAATGAAGCTACCAACGAAGCTTACGGAGAAGTGCAAAAAATTCCTGTCAAGTACGGAAACAAAGGCAAGAAATCAGTGGTTGAGGTAAGGTATTCGATTATCCGGCCTGAAATCGCTAGGTGGACAAGGAATTCTGACACAGCGTCTGTCGTGGATCATTACAAGACTAATACCGGAATTTCTTTCGTTCGAGCAGGAAGGGAGATAGACTTCGGCTCTTTTGGGTACTTTAACCCCCAAGAATTACCTGAACGTTATTGGGGATGTGAAATTCGTTTCGAGCCAGAGCTCGATGAGCTGTTTGGCGTAACCAACAATAAGCAGGCCGTCCGCGATATTGATTACATAGAGAGAGAAGAAGTAGAGCAACTTCACGAGGGGTTGAACGAAGACGATGAGGATTTTGATCACAAAATCGCTCTTAGAGGCGAGTTAGGGAAAAACTTCAAAAATGCTCGCAAAGGGATGATGGCCCGCATTTCTGGCCTTAAGCCTGAGAAGGGAAGTACTGTCGTGGGCCGTAAAACTGATCCGGCAACCCAGAGTGCGGAACTAGCAGGCCAGAACTTTAAAAACGATCCAACAAAGACAAAGACAAAAGTCGAGAAAGACACCGTTCCTGATGAAGAACAGGACGCAAAACTAAAAGATATGCTGATCCAAGAGCATGGGAATGACCTGTCAGACGATGAATTAAATAGGATTGTTGAGGAGATCAAACTTACCGGTGTGACAATTATTGAGAAGGCTTGGCCTGGAAATCAATTCTACACAATTGAACGTCCAGGTGAGATAATGACAATTGCGCTGAATGCTCAGCATCCATTCCAAGCAGAGTTATACGATAAGATTTGCAAGGGCACGGATACGCAGGAGGCGCTAGCTATGAACTTATTTTTAATAGCCGCTGCCCGGGCTGAAGACGAGCTCTGGGATGATAAATCACAAGAAATTCTTGAAGAATTCAGAGAAAAGTGGGGGGGCTGGATTAAGAAGCTTTTGACGCAGTTAAACAACTCATAGTATGCTTCTCCCGACTGCAGAACTGAAAAGTAGGCTCAAGCTACAGTTTTCGAGTTCACGAAGGTGCTGGATTTACAGTGCCTTCGTATCTCAACCCGGTATTGATTTTGTACTTGGACATCGTCATGAGTTCAGCTCCGATCGCTTGCTAGTGCGATGTGATCTCAGAGACGTGGTGACGGGTGCTTGTTCGCTCGCAGCGTTGAAAATTGCTCTTGATGCCGGTTTTGAAGTTAGGTTGTCATCTGCGCTGCACGTAAAGTTGTATTTTTTTGATGAGAAGCTGTTTGTGGGGAGTGCCAACCTCACTGGCAAAGGTTTGGCTCTAGTTGGGTATTGTAATGATGAACTTAGCACGGAAGGTAAGCCTACAGCTCGCGATGAAGAGATAGCCGAAAATCTGTGGGCCCAAGGAACAGAGATCAATCATGCTCGACTGATTGCAATGCAGGAATTCATCGAACAGCTAGATGCTGATTCTAACAACACTCTTTCTAGCTGGCCTGAATCGATCTTTGTTGAAGAAAGGGATTTATACTGTTCCGACTTCCCTCAAAACACAACCGCAGACAGTTTTAGGTGGAACGACATCGAAAAGTTGAAAGTAAGTCCTGCATATTTATGGCTCATGCGTTCTGTTGAGGAGAATGGTGGGTCGGCTTCATTTGGTTGGCTTTCGCAAAAACTTCACACAGACGTATATGATGATCCTGCGCCCTACAGGCGCAACATCAAAGAGCTTTTGAGAAATCTGCTCGATCTTGTTGTCGCGTTTCAGCCCGATGGGGTGTTCGTTGAGAAGCCAAACATATCTTCGGTGGTTTTTCTTCGCGACTAGCTTTCTGTGGTTTGCGTCAAGGTAACGCTTGTTTAGTCGCCGCTATTATAGTCTGGTTTGGCGTCAGTATTATGCGGGATCTCCGATCTAAGGAACCGCGCATTGGCGCGCGGACTATGATTTCAATCGACTAGACCGGGGCTCAACGGGCCGTTGGCCCGCTCACCCCGATCCAGGCATCATTCCTTTTATTTGGTCCGCCCAACATCCCTGACCGGGGCGGTCAACCTTAGTCCATCCCCAAAATCAGCCACCAATTTCCCCTGTCTCGCGCGCGAGCCATTCCTCGCGCGGCAAATTGGTGTCTGATTTTGGCGCAGACATTTTCTTCGCAAATGTGGCCGATTGACAGCCCCGTTCAGGGCCGTGGGTCGGGCTTTGCCCTCTCCCACTCTGTTCCGCCGAATACATGCGTATTCGGTCAGATCAGGTGGCCGAGGCGCAGCCCATCGGCGGAAGGGGGCGCGAAGCCTTACCCGCATCACTTTGATCAAGGAGGCCACAAATGGCACCGAAGTTTGATGTTTATGCCCATGTCACCGACACCATTATTTCAGAGATCGAGGCGGGCACGCCGCCATGGCGCAAGCCGTGGACCGGAAGCGCGTCTGGCATTGCACTGCCGACCCGACACAACGGCGAGGAGTATCGCGGGATTAATATCCTGATGCTCTGGATTATGGCGGCCAAGCATGGTTGTGTGTCCAGCCGCTGGATGACCTACAAACAGGCGCAGGAGCTTGGCGGTCAGGTCCGCAAAGGCGAAACGTCCTCGACCGTGGTCAAATACGGGACGTTCACCAGAGAGAACGAGTTGGGCATCGAGGAAGAGCTGCCCTATGCGCGCGCATACCGCGTCTTCAATGCTGATCAGATCGAAGGTTTGCCGGAGGATTACTACATCCGGCCCGAGGCCCCGCGCGATCTTGGCACGGCGGGAGATCCGGACCTTGAAGCGTTTTTCGGCCGGACAGGGGCGGAGATCCTCACCAGCGACGACCCGCGTGCCTATTACAGCCCTGCCAAAGATCACATCCACATGCCGCCGATTGCCACGTTTCACGATGCGGCAGGCTATTATGGGACGTTGGCCCATGAGGTGATCCATTGGACTGGCAGCGAAAAGCGGCTTGAGCGGATCAAGAAATTTGCGAACCGCGAAGCCTATGCCTTTGAAGAGCTGGTGGCGGAAATCGGTGCTTGTTTCCTTGGGGCTCAGATTGGCGTGGCGCCTGAGTTCGGTCAAAGCGCCGCCTATGTCGAAGGATGGTTACAGGCTCTCAAAGAAGACAAGCGGGCGATTTTTCGTGCGGCATCTGAAGCGCAGAAAGCCACAGACTTTGCTTTGCAAGCAGCAGGTCAAAGCAAGGAGGTGGCAGCATGACTCCCGACTATCACAGCGATGATTTTGCGACCGCACGTCTGGAAGACACCGTCAGCTTGCGAAGCGCGGCCCGTGAAGCGCGTGCCACGCTCTACGCGGTCTTGAACCGGCTGGAGATGAACGATCTGGACGGCGAGGAGCAGCCCTATATCGACGATTGTCTTGGGGCTCTCGCAATCCTTGAGGAGGCGTTGCGATGACTTTGGAGGAGATTAGGTTGCCAAATAACCTAGCATGGATTACCGACCGTTCGGCTTTCTGTGCATCGAAGTTTATAAGCCCCGTTTGATATTGTTAATTAGTCTAGCCAATGCAGCTTGCCTTGCGTTTTGCTCCGCGATTTTGCGCTCGCTCTCTGCAATGTTCACTACTCGCGGCAAATCTTCCGCGAACACGAAATCGTTTGAGAACGTCAAAACGTACTCGGTGAAAGAAGGTGCGTAGGTCACAAATTCAATTAACGTTGAATTGTCTGTGCCATCAAGGAAGGCGTCCAATATCTCATCGCGATAAGCGATGAAATCTTCGTCTGTGAGACCTTCAAGCTCCGGGTCCCGTCGGATATTGCTCAAAAATTCCTGCTCACCAATCGTAATGGCATCAGCATGTAAGATGCGCATCGTGGCTGATGTCCGAGGAAAGGCATTGAGGACGATTGAGGAGGCGGCTGGCATGCCGTCTCTGTAACGATCAACAGCAGCCCCCTTTTGTTCATCGCCGAAGCTTTGCCAAATTGGCGCAACGACCGCGAGGATATTTTTATCGGCAGCGACTTCCGCGCCGAAGCAGGACGTCAGCGCATCGCGGGACAATTCCGTGCGAGGTGCAGAACAGTCGCTAGTGCCTTGCCCAAACACTGACATCGGGAGGATTATGGCAACTGCCATGACGGAAAATGTAGTTTGTCTATTCATAGGCTATTGTTAGTTGATTGGCCGTTTGTTTGGCAAACGGAGTTTGTGTTGATGCAAAAGTATTCCCTAGGGGTCGCAGCCTATGGCTGCTCCAAACGGAATACAGGCAGTTGATGCAATATTATAATATTGAATCAATTATGGCGAAGTGCCATAACAAGGCTGCCTGTATGATGCTGGCAAGAAATAGGGGGGATTACTTCACATGGGCCGACCGCGCGCACCACGGCACAAGCGACTGACGCAAAACCAGCGTTTTGTGATCGTGCGCAAGCGTGCCGAAGGGGTGCCGATCGAGGATCTGGCCCGTGAATTCGGCGTCACGCCCCGCAGCATCTTCTACACATTGAAGGCCGACCAAAGCCGCAAACTGGACGGGCGCGTGCGGTCTGAATTGGTGAATGTTCGGCTCACACCTAAAGAGCTCTTAGGCTTTGATGCGGCTCTCACGCGGCATGATATCGCCAGCCGCGCGGAGGGGCTGCGGAGGCTCATCTATGCATCGAATGACCTGTTTGTTCCCGATGACGAGTTGGCCGAACAGATGCAGGGATTGTCGGCCTCGCTCAATCGCACCGGTAACAATATCAACCAGATTGCGCAGCGCCTGAACGAGGCGAAGCGCAAGGGCAAGACGCCACCCTATGGCAACTCTGCACATGGGCAGGTTCGCGCCTTGGCGGGATTGATCTTCAACATCGCAGACCAGGTTCAGGACATGGCGCAGCGTCGCCGCAGTGCTTTGTCCGGCGAGGTTGCCCGCGTTCTAGGAGGCTTTGCTGATGGCCCGGAATAGCACCGTTGTCGCAGCCCAAGATGCCTTCTTCGACCGCGACTGGAGTCGCATACGCGGGAGCGCGCCGCGCCAGCGTCAAAAGCAGATGGCACGCGCTGCTATGGGGCATTCGCCTGCGATCTTCAAAGGCATTCGCGACGGCGGCACGCACAGCAAAGCGCAGCTGCGCAACCAGCTGGAATACCTGACCACCAAGTCGAGCTTCATCATCGACAGCCGTGGCACCTATGACGGCCAAACCGTCCTGTCGACCAAAGAGATCGAACAAGTCACGCGCCGGTTTTCCGCACAGTGGAATGAGGGGTTCCACCCGAAGCTGGGGCATACCTCGCACCTCTTAATGGCTTTCCCGATTGGCACGCGCGGCGCGGACGTGGCCGAGATCACCCGCGAGATTTGCGAGCGGTTCTTTCAAGGCGAAGGCAGCCATTTTGACTACATCGCGGCCGTGCATGAGGACCGGGATCACCCGCACGCCCACATCGTCCTAAACCGGCGCAGCAAGGACGGTGAATTCTTCTTTCTGAAAGAAGGGCACCATTTCAACTACGACAGTTTTCGCGAGGCCATGGTCGAGGTGTCGGATCGCTATGGGCTGCGCCTCGAAGCGACCCGAAAGCTCGAGCGTGGAATCACGACGAAGAGGCCGAGCGACGTGGACCGACGTCGTGCAGAAGCTACGGGGCAGAAGCTGGCCGAACGTGACCGCGTGGGGCCGGAGCTTGACCGTGCCTTGGCTGATTTGGCGCTGAACGCGCGGCTTTATCGCGGCCTGGCGGCCGAGGCCTCGCGCGAGAACCAGCATGACATTGCAGCAGCCTTGGACAAGGCCGCGACGCTTTTGGCGCAGGGCAAACCGATTGAAGCAGATGGAAAGGTATATGGCATGGCCGAAGAACAGCATTCATTTGATGAGGTCGTGGATGCCTTTCACGACAAGATCAACCAAGCCGAACGCATTGTCGCTGACGCCCCGGTGGAGCGGCGTGCGGCGCTGGAGCATGAGCTGAACGACATCTATCGTTCACTGTCACATCTGAGCCCCATGGGAACGCAGTCCCACACGTTGCTCGAAGACGCATCCAAGAGTGGGATCTATTCTGCTGTGAATATACGGGCCGAAGCTCAAGAAGCCTTGCAGGATCCAGCTCTGGCAGAACGTTTCCAGCAGGCTTTGAAAGGCACCAGCATTGACGCGCAAGAGGTGACACGTCGTGTCGAAATCGGCGCGGGCAATGCCGCGCTCGAGCGGCAATGGCTTGGACAGGATCTGAAGGCGATTGCCGAGAAGGAGGGCTTTGACCTGTCGCGCGCCGATGAGCTCGAAAAAGCGATCGATCGTCTCGACCAGGTTCACAGCGATCTGGGCCTCTTGTTGGCAGATGCTGAGGTTCTTAAAGACAGTGGGACGGTGGAGACCGACCGGCAGGAAGCCATCATCGACCGGCTGCCGCCGACCACGGCTGACATCCTGAGCCGCATGAGGGACGACCCAACCGCAGATCCATTCCGCAGCGATCTGGAGCGCGAGAGCTTGCGGATCGAGCTGGAGGAACTGGTCGGCGAAGAAAATACCCCGGACTTGGCAATTGGCGATGAGGCCACTCTGGAGGAACATATCGAAGATCGCCTGGACCGGCTCTATTCGGCCAAGGCCTATCTCCAGAGCGATGCCGCTATGGCGAATAGTATAGCGATGGAGCATGTCCTCGACAAAATCGCCAATGAAGAAATTGATGTTCAACGCGAGCGGCATGTCGATAGCGATGGCGAAAAGGGTGTGACGCATGGGTAAGACGCGGATCGCACTCGGCGTCTTGAGCTTTGCTCTTCTCGGCGCGGTGCTGGGGTATGTTCTGGCGTCGGCCTTTCTGTCGTTCCGCTGGTTCGGGGTTGGGGCGGAGATCGATTTCTTGATGCTGGCACGCAGCTATGGGGTTCTTCGAACGACCCATCCGGACGATATGCAGATCGTTCACTTGATTGTCGGGATCAGCACCGGTGCCGGTGTCTTGCTCAGTGCCGTCCTGATGAATGACGCACTGACCAAGTTCGGAGAAACCCACTGGCAGCACATGTCTGAGATGAGGCGGAACGGCTTTTTCGGCAAGCCCGGCCACGGCTTTGTCCTCGGCAAAATGGGCAAGCCCAAGAGCCGCAAACCCTTTGTCATGTCCAAGGTCTTCCCCCATGCTCTGATCGTGGCCCCGACCGGGCGAGGTAAGACTACAGGGTTCGTCATCCCGAACCTTTTGACCTATCGGGGCAGTGCCGTGGTGCTGGACGTGAAGGGCGAAAACTTCGAAGCAACAGCACGCCACAGGGCCGCGCAGGGCGACAAAGTGTTCCGGTTTGCGCCCACTGATTGGACAGACGGCCGCTCGCATCGCTACAATCCTTTGTTGCGCATATCGGCGCTGGAAAACGTCGACCGCCAGCAGATGGAGCTGCAGCTCCTGGCCTCGCTGTTTCTTCAAGCTGACAACGATCGGGTTCAGGGGCTCCTCGATGGCGGCATCGATCTGTTTGTTGCGGCAGGGCTTCTGGCCTTTGAGCGAAAGCGGCCGACCCTGGGCGAGATCTACCGCATCACCGCATCAGGCGGGGACAAGCAGAAGGAATATCGCCGCCGCGCTGATGAAGTGGTCAATCCAGCCGCCAAGCTGATTTTCATGCGCATGGCCTCGACCAACAACGACACGCTGACGTCTTACCTGTCGCTTCTGATGACATCTGGCCTCAAGCAGTGGTCGAACCCCGCAATCGATCGGGCAACCGCAACTTCAGACTTCGATTTTCGCGATATCCGAAAGACGCCGTTTTCGATCTATCTCGTGGTCGAACCGCTCATGGTGAAACCGCTCGCGCCACTGATCCGCCTGTTTTTCTCGGACTTGCTGGCATCTCTGCAGGACCATGAACCCGGCAAGGACGAGCCTTGGCCGGTGATGATCATGCTCGATGAGTTCAATCGCTTGGGCAAAATGCCGATCGTGCTCGACAGTATCGAGACGCTGCGATCCTACCGCGCCAATCTCGCGATCGTCACCCAGACCATCCCTGTGCTCGATGAAATCTACGGCGAAAATGCCCGACGTGCCTTGCAGGGCAACGCGGGCATCAAGCTCTATCTGACCCCCTCAGATGAGAAGACCATCGAGGAGCTGAGCAAGGCCGTCGGCAAAACCACCAAGCGTGTTGTGACTCGCTCGCGCTCGGTCGGCCGCAACCCCTTCGCCGGGCGCAGTATGTCTGAACGAACGGAAGAAACCGCATTGCTGCCTGAGGATGAGGCGCGGCGCATGGATCTGGATGACATCGTCTTGGTGGTTGACGCGCAAATGCCTGTCCGCGCCAAGCGGATCAAATACTATGAGGATCGCTTCTTTAAGCAGATCTTCGACAAGCAGACTGGCGATTTGCCATATCCCTCAGCGGGAGATCAGATGCGCGGCCTGCAAGGGCAGATTAAGGCGCTGGAGGCGAAGATTGGGGCGCTGGAGGTGCCGAAGGTGATACCTGCTGCGGGATTTGAAAGTAGCGGGAAGCAGCGTGAGGAGATCAACGACTTGGCCAGCAAAGAGCAGGGTGAGCCGAACGAAGACAAGCCCAGTTTGGACGAGTATCAGGCAGGAACAGATCGGGTGGAACGGTTTTTGGAGAGCGCGTACAATGGCTGAGGGCACGAAGCACCAATTGGGTGGCAGGAGATTCACGATTGCATATTGCATAGCCGCGCTTGGAATGCTGCAGAAGCGGTAGGTGACAGGTAGGCTTAAAGGGGTCAAAAAAATATGGAACGATTGCAATAAGAACAATCACAATACATAACTGCAATATTCAAATTTTGCAGCATCGAATTCAACAAAACATCTTTCGAGCAGCTTAGCTAGTTCGTTCCCAATAGAGGTTACCCCAATGCCGTCCAATGCCCAAAGAGTAAGAGAACTTTCCTACTCTGCACCGCTGATAAGCAACATCCGGCAAATATTGACGGGTCTACAGGGTTTCGATTCGATGGCCCGCGAGATTATCCAGAATGCGGACGATGCGGGTGCTAAAAACATTCGTTTCGACATCACAGACAACGCACTGATCGTGTGGAACGACGCAGTGTTCCTCAGCTGTGGATTGAACTCGGATGAGTGCCTTTGGACGAGAGATGGCAGCCCGCAGCTCGGCAAAAGAAAGGCATGTGATTTCCATGCGATCAGCAAGGTCGGGAGCGGAAACAAATATAATCAGCCGGGATTGATCGGTAGGTTCGGGATCGGGTTCGTCTCGGTTTATCAATTGACGGATCAACCGATCATTCGCTCTGGGGACGTCGAACTAACGCTCAACCCTCTGTCCGAAAAGAACCAGATCCGAACGATCGATCCGGTCGATGGATCGGAGATTCAGATAACGTGGGCGCTGGATGACCGAAGCCCAATTAGGGAGGCTCTCAGCGCTTCTGCTTTTTCGTTGGAGAGCTTAAAGCCACTTCAAGACGATCTGGTGACCACCGCCGAAGATTGCCTTCTATTCTTGAAAAACCTGGGTTCGATAGAGATCCTACGGAACGGAAAAAGAGTTAGCTTCGTTCAGAAGTCCGTCGACGATGAAAACCACCTAGAACTTTTTTTCGAAAGAAAGAATAAGCGCGAAAAGTGGTACGTCATCCACTTGGATGCCGAAGAGGCAGCGCGCCCGCTGAAAGAGAAATTCGTGGTCATAGAGAGGTTGGACCGACAAACTACCGCTCAAATCGCCTTTCGGCTCGACGATCACGAGGAACGTACGGGACGACTTTTTGCGTACCTTCCCACCGAACAGGATTCGCCGGTACCCTGCCACATCAACGCGGACTTTTTTCCTGAGCAGACTCGAAAAGCTCTCGTTCTCACTGGTGAGCAGCACGAACGACATTGGAACGAGATGCTTTTGGCGTATGCTGCCCAGGAAATCGCTGGGCGTCTCGAAAGCTTGAGGGATGTTCTCGGTCCCAAGGGGCTTTGGAGGCTCATAGACGAGGCGCACCAAAATCGAAACAGTGACAACTTCGGGGTGTTCTGGGCGGAGATTTCTAAAGCGGCCATAGTCGCTGATATTTATTTGACGAGTGCCAACGAGTGGGTTGGGCGGTCGGATTGCTGGATTTTGTCGGCGCAATTCGGGGTTGACCAAGAAAGGTCGTTGCAAAAAATAGGAATACCGACAGTCAACTCGTCATTGCTGTCATTCAAATCTGTCGTACGAGCGGCGGGTGTGTCTGATTTGACCCTAAAGAGACTCGTGGGCTCTCTGACGTCCTGGGATCAGGCCGAATTTGACCATGATTCCGAACCGGATTGGCCCAGTCTGCACAATACCGTCTCTCCTCTATGGCGTATCTTAGAAGATTTCTTGGAAAGTTCACTGCCAGAAAAACCGAGGCAGAAGTCACGAGTGATTAGCGGACCGGAGATCGAACTGCGACGGCAAAAAGTAGAACTGTGTAATTTGCGGATTGCCCCAAGTTTCGACGGCCGATTGGCTAAGCTGTCCGAATTGAAAAGGCTGCCTGCCCAGGCAAAAGTAGAAGATGTTCGCAATTTTTTCCCTGAATTGCCGATGGCGTCGGAAGAATTCCAACAATTCCCACAGCTTTTCTCACTCGCTCCTGCGTTCGTCTTCGAGGATCTCCTGGGGGAACTGGCAGAATGGGTGCAAGATGAAGAGACTGCCGTTTCATTCTTGTCTCGCGATAAAAAACGGGTACGTGCGTTCTATGATTTTCTAGTCGAGTATCCCCGCGATGAGGACCATGATTACTCTGCAAATGTGGCTTCGACGCCATTTCTGGCAGGCCATGGACGTTTTTTGACGCCACGACTGGCCGTCTTACCCGGAGGTTTTGACGATCCGATTGGTCGCTTCGATACTTTGGATCTCGATTACTTCGGGGATAGGGCGCGAAAGTTCCTCAAAGAGGTCTTGGAAGTCGAAACGTTGACGCTCCAGGCCTACATCGAAGAGCATTTGGCAGACATTCTGGACGAAGACCTCTCAAAAGAGCATTACGTTGCCCTGCTCGATGTGTTCGTATCAAAGAAGGACTTGCTCAATAAAGAAAGCACGAAGGAGACCTTGGCTGCTCTGCCTTTGGTAAAAACCAAGGATGGCCTCCTGAGAGCTGCCAGAGATTGTTACGCGAAGACCGATGCGCTCGCCGAAATTCTAGGAGCCGATGATGCACTATGGGTCGACGAAAGCATCTTCGGCGAGTCGAGAAAGGAACTCTATCTGGGCTTCTTTCGGTCACTTGGCATGCGATCCAGGCCTTCGCTGACGCACGCCATGGATAGGATCGAAGCGGTCGTGGCAGATCCGCCCTCAGAGAAAACACGAGGCGCGGTTTCCAAAATCTTTGGTTTCATACTCGAAGTCTATCAAGACGAGAGTTTGGCTAAGAATGAGGAGCAGTTCGAGGCCGAAATATCAAGAATGCGGCATACGGATTGGCTTCCCGCCGAGAAAGAAGGCCAGCTGGATACCGAGTATTGGTATGCCCCACATGAATTGCATCAGCCATTCCGGGCGGGAGGGTTTTCGTCACAGGTGGCAGTGCTAGGTGTAACTGGTATGGGGCGTCGGCTGAATAGGGAATTCCTGGAATTTCTCGAAATGCCGGCAGAACCGGACACGTCGATCATCGTCGACCATCTCGAAGACTGTATCGAACGAGGAGTGGAGCCGAGCAAGCACAGCTATCAGATATTGAGTGAGCGCCTGAAGAAAGAAGACGACCAGTTCTTCATCGAGCGATTGAAGAACGAGAAATGCATCTACGCCCCCAAGAGGAAGGAGTTCATCGGAACCGATCGTTTCTTTTGGAGCAAACCGCATCTGGCACGGTACTGTTTCAAGGCACCAGAATGGATGCATGAATACAAGGAGCTATTCGATTTTCTTGGTGTAACTGAAGAGCCCTCCACCGAAACATACGTAGACGTCTTGATCGACATAGCAGACGAGTTTGGTGGCGACGCGTCGCTTTTGCCCGGTGAAATCTCGCTGGTTCATGATGTTTGCACCAAAACCCTTTCAGAGAAGCTACGCGACGATCCCGCGGGCACATCTCTGCAACTGGAACGACTTCGGGAGCATCCGTTTCTATTCACCCTCGCTGGAACACTCGCTTTCGTCGACGAAGTCGCCATACAGGACAGTGATTGGCTGGCACAGCCGTTCGGAGGAGATCTGGACGCACGTTTGGTGCGCTCGTCTGCTGAGACGGTAGAGCTCATCGATTGGTTTAAGATACGACCGCTATCTCTGGTGACTCGGCTGGAAATCGTTGAATTGGGCGAAGTGATCGACGACGAATATGCGACGCAGTTGGTGCGAGAACGAAGTGATCTCCTTGGATGGCTATGCATCGATCTACGCAGGGAAACAAGGAAACGTCTAGAAAAGACACTGCGAAATATCGAACTGGTTCGGACGGATGCTCTGACCGCTCGTTCTATCTTCGAGTTGGATGATGTTCCGTTCGCGTCGCCGCCACGAAATGACGAAGTGGTCTTCGATTCCGACGAGGCGAGGGTTTATGTGCTTCTAGACTTGTTTGGCAACTACTGGATTCCGGCCTTTCGAGCGATATTCTCAACGCTATTGGCTGGGGAAAGCAAAGCGTCAATCGGCCAGCTTGCTCTGATTGCCAAGTTGGTACTGAGTGCAAATTCTCGCGAAGATGCGGCTTGCGAACTCAGGCAAGCCGGCTACGACACGCCAGAGACAGAAGAATTTCCAACGGAAGTGCTGCCTGAAGACGAAGTCGGGGAGCTCGGTTTTGGAACGGGATCTGAGCAAGATCCAGCCGATTGGGATATTGAAGACGACGAGGTGATCGACGACCCAGACATAGGTGCAGAGAAAGCCGCATCCGACGCGCATATCGCAGCGGAAGCCAACAAAAAGGCAACTGGTGTTGAATCTTCAGGAACCCAAGAGCCTGGCCGCAAGCGAAGTGAAGGGTCGTCTGGATCTGCAACGAGCGAAACTCCAGGCTCAAGCTCTGGATCGTCATCCATAGACAAGGACCCCGCAAAAACCACTAGGAAGGCAAGAACCGAATGGATGAGGTCTTACGTCAAACCCGAGAAAGGCGAGCCAGGAGAAGCCGGGAAAGGATCTGGACCTAGTCGTGAGCGGATTTCGGCAATCGACGAGGCGGCCATGAAAGCAGTGATGGATTACGAGCTGAACCGAGATTTCCTGCCCGAACGTCAGCCGCATTTCAATCCAGGCTACGATGTAATGTCCCGATCGAAAAATGCTGACGAGAAGCGCCTCATCGAGGTGAAAGGTTTGGACGGTGAATGGACCGACAGAGGGGTGAAGCTCTCAAGAACTCAGATTTCATTCGCCCAGGATCATCCAGATGAAGCTTGGCTCTACGTCGTCGAACACGCTTTGGAGCCAAAGAAGAGAAAGATCAATGCGATCAAAAATCCATTTTTCAAAGCAGATGAATTTTGGTTCGATCGGGTTTGGCGAGAGGTCGCGGAAGAAAAGGGAGGGGACTACAAAGCACAATTCGTAGCTGGCCGCCGTATCCAAGTAGAAGGCTTTGGTGTTGGAACAATCCTCGAAATCAAGAAAATCGGCGTCATGACCCAGCTCAAAATCGAATTCAAAGATTGGGGAACGAAATCAATTACCTTCAATGCGACCACTATGGAATTGCTGGAGGATTGATGCCGTGGTGAGACTTTATCCAGACTATCGAGGGAACTACGGGGAAGACGTACCCTCCGCTGAAATCAAATTCTACGAAGCTTGCGCCTCCCTAGAAGGCGATTACCACATGTTCCATTCTGTCGGCTGGATTTCCAGAACCGAGGGTAGTGCTCGGGACGGTGAAGCTGATTTTCTCGTATGTCACCCGGATCGCGGATTTTTGGTCGTGGAGGTCAAGGGGGGGCGCATTCGTGCGGACTACACATCAGGCGAGTGGTCATCAATCGATCGAAATGGTCGAGAGCACAAAATCAAGGATCCATTTCGCCAATCCATGACGGGAAAGTTCAATGTCCTGTCAAAGCTCAGGGAACACCGGGACTGGACGCGCTTGGGCCTCAAGAAGATTTCGGCGGGGCACGCAGCATTCTTTCCGGACGTGGATGATGGACGGGCTTTGAAGGGCCCCAATGCCCCACCGGAAATCATCGGAGATCGGTCGGATCTTGCCAATCTCGAAGCTTGGTTGGAGCAAGCTTTCGACTATTGGTCCAGCGACGGTGCAAATTCTTGGACCAACTCTTTAGGTGCTGGTGGTGTGCAGCTGATGCAGCGGATATTTGCTCGCGTCGTGCAAGCTCGGCCGCTCTTGTCCGCTCAAATCGAGCTAGAGGAAAGTCAGCGACTGAGCTTGACCAATCGGCAGATTCAAACTCTAGATCTGCTCTCCAGGCAAAGGCGGGTCGCGATCAGCGGTGGCGCAGGAACTGGGAAGACGGTTCTAGCAGTCGAGAAAGCTAAGCGGCTTGCAGATGAAGGCTTCAAAACACTACTGACCTGCTACAACGTCCCATTGGCAAGCCATTTGGAGGACGTTTGTAGCGGCCAAGAAAACCTTGATGTCTTTGGTTTTCACAAACTCTGTAAGCGTATCGTGGATGACGCGTGTCGGCAGAGCGGGCGAGATCTGATCGCCGAGGCCAAGGTGTCCTTCCCTGGATTGGAACTTTGGGATCACTATTTTCCGATCGCACTAGCGTATGCGCTCGATGTCGTCGATGTTCGCTACGACGCCATCGTCGTCGATGAAGGCCAAGATTTTGGAGAAGAGTATTGGCTTCCAATCGAAATGCTGCTGCGGGACGGCAATACTTCACCACTCTATATTTTTCACGATGAGAACCAAGACGTTTACACGCGAGCGAGCACCTTTCCCGCCGACGCCTCGCCAATCACACTTTCCTTCAACTGCCGTAATACCCGGGCCATCCATGAAGCTGCCTACCATTACTACAAGGGGCCTTCGATCGATCCGCCGGAGATTGTTGGCGACGATATCCAGATATTAGCAGCCCCAGATTTGCGCAGCCAGGCCAAGAAAATCCAAGAGTTCGTATCCCGGCTGATCACTGTTGAAAAGTTGCCGAACGCTTCCATCGTCGTATTGATCGCTGACAGAATTAGACGCAAGGAATACGAAAACGCTTTACAAGGCATGTTGCTACCGTCTGGGCTTGGTTGGAAAGATCTCGCGAGCACTGGAAAACACGGTGTCACAGTGGAGACTGTCGCAAGGTTCAAGGGCCTAGAGGGTGAAATTCTGATCTTGTGGGGCCTCGACGATTTGCCTGGTGAAGAAAAGCGCGAGACGCTCTACGTTGGGATTTCGCGTGCAAAATCCATTTTGGCGCTTTGTGGACGAGATGAAACTTGCTCTGATGTTTTGGTCGCGGCCACCTCTAAGGGCACATAAATGCGAGGGAAGGCCGCGACGCCAGTGGCTACCCAAGCTGAAATGCATGGCATGAAGCGACGAGGTTTGAATTTAACCGAGACGTTTAGTCCAACCGCTTCGCACGCTCAGCCACCCGCTGAACCATCGAGACAGTCGCACCACCTGCTTGACGTATTCCAGCCCCAGCGATCTCAGCATTCGACCTTGTCCCAAACCGCGCCCGTGCCCGTGACCCCTTGGTGCCAATCAAGCCCTTCGCGAACCCGCTAGGTCCAGGTATGCTCGGCGGTCCGGCCATCATGAAGTTGCCGGAGATTGAGCGCACAATCAGCGGGGTGGCGATGATCATGCCGCCTGCGAGGAACATCATTATGAAGAAGGGCACCAGCGCGCCGATGTTGCTTGCGCCGGAGGGATCTCCAAGTTCTGTCATCAGCGAGCGCGACATGCCAACGACGGTTGAAAACACGCCCGCGATCACGAGAGGATAGAGCGCGTAGGACACTGTGCTGGACAGCCAGCGGTGGAAATAGTCTTTGCTGACGTCGAACAGCGAAAGCGCGATCATGATGGGGGCGATGCCGATCATGAACGCGAGCATGATCTTGGCGAAGATCAGGACAAGGCCGCAGAGCGCGCCGATGACGCCCAAAAGGAACGCGCCAATCGCACCGATGAGGGCACCGGCCATCCAATGCATGTTGTCACCGGCCGCGTTCAAGTAGTCGCCAAATTCCTCGATGAGATCGTCGAAGGCCCCAGCAAAGTAGGATGCACCTGCACCGCCGCCGCCAAGCCCTGCAACCATGCCGCCCGCAAGCTGGTCGAGCCCGTTGATGAGGGCGCTGGCCACCGCGTTGAATTGGACCCAGTTCATCGCAAACAGCGAGATGAGCATGAGTTTGAGCGCGAACCAGAACGCGGTCCGCCCATCCATGGACTTGTACTGAAACACCATGTTGAGGAAGACGCCGATCACAGCCAGCGTCGAGGCCACGGCGATGACGCCGCCAAGCTGACTGGCGACGTTGCCAAAGGTGGTTTGGGCCGCGTCGTCCAGAAAGTTGTCGGTTGTCTCAACCATCCAGGTGACGACGCCCAATATGTGCTCCTATGCTTTCTCGGTCGGTTTGACACGCCAGATGTCGCGTTTCAGGAAGGCCTTCAGGATGTGCTCGCCGTCGAAATCTGGCACCACCGACACCAGCTCCCAACCATCCTGACCAAGGGCCGTCAGCAGTGCTTCGATCTTCGGCGGCTTTGTCTTGGCGGTGTTGATCTGTTCAATCTTGTACTCAAACATGGGATGCTTTCCTTTGCTGGGCCGGATCAACCGGCAGGTAGAATTCGGTGATGCCGCGCGCGCCTTCATAGCGACCGGCTTGGATGATCACATCGATCGAGCGGGTGATGTAGTCGTTCATGTCCTGGTAGGTCATAGGCACGTCGGTCTTCAGGGCCGCAATCGCCAGGCGCTGGACCGCCAGCTGCGGCGTCTCAGCGTGCAGCGTAGTTAGCGAGCCACCATGCCCGGTGTTGATGGCCTCAAGGAAGGTCATGGCCTCTTTGCCGCGTACTTCGCCCAAGACGATGCGGTCCGGCCGCATGCGCAGGGTAGAGGTCAGCAGGACATCAGCGCTTCGTGAGGCTTCGTTGCGGTCAGACATCAGCGTGACCACATTGGGTTGCGTCGGACGTAGCTCGGCAGCTTCTTCGATCGTGATGATGCGTTCGTCGGCGGGCACGAAGGAGAGGATCTTGCGCGCTGTGACGGTCTTGCCGGTGGAGGTCCCGCCGGACACGATCATATTGAGCTTGTGCCTGACGCAGAACTTGATCGCAGCGTCGATGTCGCCCGTGGCCACGACATCGCGCAGCTCGGCATTGCGTTTGCGGCGTGCACCCTCGTTGCTGCGCTCTTTTCCGAAGAGAAAGGACAGCTTGATCCGCTCCAATGGCAGGTCGGCGAAGAACCGCAGGGAAATCGCGTAACCGCCATCAACGGCGGGAGGCTGGATGACTTGCGCGCGGATCGGGCGGTCACGGTAGGTGATGCTGACTGATACAATCGGCTTGGTCCGGCTCAGAGTGGTGTTCGCGGCGGAAGCAACCTGATTGCCCAAGTCTTTGATCTCGTTCGGTGAGAGCCGCCGATTGACGGATCGCATGAAGTGATCCCCCTGAAACTCAGCCCACAGCGTGCCGTCGGGGTTGATGCAAAGCTCGATCAGCTTTGGATCACGCGCCTCGGGGATCTTGTCCATCGAGCTTTGCAAATAGCTGGCCGCCATAATCAGAAAATCTCCAGATCACGGTCGACCATCACGGTGACGCGGGCACCCTGATCCACATAGATCACCGGCGAGACAGAGAGATATTCGCCGATCACGCTTTGTGCGCTGTCTTGCAGGTCTTCCCCAATGCCCTCGAGCACATCAGAGGTGATCTCGTCTTCGGTGTTCTGGGCTGCCACAGCAGGCAATGCCCCGATCAGCGATATTAGCGCGGCTGACCCGAACCGCGTGCCAAAGCGGCTGTCGACGAAACCGGTCGTGCCGGAGCGGCCCAGTTCATCGCCCCCGAAAGCGCTGATTTCGACGGTCTGGTTGCTAGGCAAAATGATCCGGTCCCAGGCGATGGTCACGCGTTGCTGTGCGATGTCGAGGCCGGATTGATACCGCCCGATCAGACGCGCGCCGCGCGGGATCAGGATCTGCGAGCCGTCATAGGCATGAACATCTTCAGACACCATCGCGCGGACCTGACCGACGAGCGAGCTGTCGATCGCTGTCTCCAACACCGCCTGGATCATCGTGCCCTGAACGACCGTGTTTGACGGGTTCACAATCACCTGGGCCTGCGTCACCTCGGCGGGTTCAGCGCCGTTGCGGACAAAGTCTGTCTCGCCATAAAGCCGCCGCTGCCGCGCGGCGGTTTCATTGTTGCCGCCTCCGGTGCCGCCAAAGGCGATGATCGGGCTGGCGATTCGGGCTTGCAGCTCCTCAAGTTCGGCTTGCCGCCGCCGCTCGAGCTCTTGAAGACGCAGTTCTTCGGCCGTTGGGCCTGTCGGTGTGGGGGAGCGCGGAGTTTCCAGTCGTGCAAGCTCCAGATCATTCTGCAGTCGCTGGATTTGTCGTGCACGTTCTTCCAGTTCCTCGCGCAAGGCGGCTTGCGTTGCTGCTGCCTCGCTACGAAGGGTATCGATCTCTGCGCCCAGAGCATCCAATGCTTGTGTATCGACGGTTGGGGCTTCCGGCGCAGGCGCGTTGCGAAGGGCCTCAAGCTCGCTCCGCAGTGCATCCATTCGCGCGCGCAGCTCTTCTGTTTCGCTGTCTGCTTGCGGCTCCGGCGGCGGGATTGTGTCTATCGGTGCAGGCGTGGGCTCGAGCGCACCAAAGCCCGGTCCCGCCGCTTGGAATTCATCTGGGGAGGCGGTTTCCAGGCTGTCGGGTTCAGAGCTGTCAGAGAACAACAGCAAGAGACCACCAAGGGCTGCGATTGCCCCAATACCCAGGGCAATAGCGACAGCAGACGGACGTGCAATTGGCTTTTGTGTTTTTTCTTCAAGCGCTTCGAGGCGTTTCTTAAGCTCGGCTGTTTCACTCATCGTGGTTTGCCTCGTTCATCTCTTGGACGCAGATCTCGTCATCACCGAGCCTGAGAACCCAT
The DNA here is from genome assembly GCF_018860505.1 of Pacificibacter marinus. Taxonomy (GTDB): domain Bacteria; phylum Pseudomonadota; class Alphaproteobacteria; order Rhodobacterales; family Rhodobacteraceae; genus Celeribacter; species Celeribacter marinus_B. The sequence continues at coordinate 46,502 of NZ_JAHKPU010000002.1, read as the reverse complement.
CGAGTGCTGACACCTGACACGCGGATCACGCCATCTGGCCGTGCGAGCGCGTTCACGCTGCGCTCATTGCCACCGGACAATCGAAAGATCGCGGGCAATGGGGCATTCGCGGCAAAGCGGAAATAAGTGAAGGTGCCATCGTCCCAGATTTCTCGTGGGGTGATCTCGGATCGCGCGCTGACGCCATAAGCGTGGTTTGCTGGCTGGTTTGTCGCCACCCGCGATTGCCGTGGTGCCGCTTCTGGATAGTTGAAGCGAATGACATAGAAGGTCGGCGAGCTCGCCTCGGTCACGTTGAAGTAATAGCTGCGCCGGTTGGTGTAGACGGTGATGTTAGTATGCGCGCCGCGCGTGACGGGCTTGATTGCAAAGGCCTGGCCACCGGGCACGCCGTCGAGAAGGAACCCTTCTGTGTCACCTGCAATGATCGAGCGTATGGTCTCGCCTTGGCCGAATTCGATGCTGGTCACGTGGGTCAGGCTGGTTCTGATGCGGTAGACCTGCCCATCTTGATAGGTGGCCAGCCGGACGCGGGCATCATAGGGGCCTTGGCGCGGCTGCGTTTCGGCATTGGCGGTGCCAGCAAGAGGTACGAGGAATGCGAGGATCAGGAACAGGCGGTGCATGGGTTACTCCAAGCGATCCGAACGGATCGCATATTCGGTGACGGTGAAGCCGAAGGGGTTCTGCCAGACATCGTCGATCGACCGGCTATTCTCGGGCCGAAACTCAAACATCAGCGTTGCGGTGAAGAGCCCGTTTTGACTGCCGCGCGGCGAGTTGAGCCGCTTGCGCAGGCGCACCTGGGCACGATTTGCGCTGATATGGGTGATCGACAGAACCTCGACATCAAGCCGGGCATCTGTACCGTAGCTGTCCGGCGGATAGGTCTCATGGCCGCTGGTCCATAGCGCGCGCAGACCAGCGGCAGCAGCGCCGTCCGACTGGTCCAGGACCCGCCGCACCCGCACGTCATTGTCGAGCTGATTATACGTCTCTCGATCAATAACATAGCGGTAGACCTGTGCCTCAATGATAGCGGGGCGTTCCGTGAGTGAGACCGCTTCAACAACGGCATTGGGGAGGGCCATGCCGGTCTCAGAATCAAAGGGCACGATCATGGGCGGCGGGTCCACGTCGAACAGGGCAACGAGGGCAGCGGCGAGGCAACCTGCCATGCCAAAGCCCATGCCTGTCAGCCCCAGTTTCTGCCACATGAGCTCGCGTCGTCGTGCGCCGTAGACGAGCTCTTCTTCGATGACTTCTGCCTCACTTTTCATGGGATCAGTCCGCGCGCAGGTCTGGCAGGGTGAAGTCCATGTAGCGGCGCTCTTCGGCCAGCGTGGCGGCATCCACCACGCCGGATTGGCCCGCACCCACGGTCTGAATGGCCTCGAGCTCCCACATGCGGGTCATGGCAATCGCCAGTTCGGCCGTGACGCGGGTATTGTGATCCACGGCTTCCTTGAGCGTTTCCATGTCCGGGATCAGCGACACAAGCTGCTCGACCCGCTCGAGGGACTGCGCGGCTTCGTCATAGCTGTTCTCGGCCGCCGCCGACATCACCGCCCCAGTGCCCGCCTGGCTAGCAACGCGTTCTGCACCCGGATTGCCGCTGCTGGCCATGTCGGACAGGGTATCTTGGTCAAAACCTGCGTCCTCCAAGGCTTGCGTCATGCGGCCTTCCATCTGTGGGGCCGCATTGCCGATCAGGCCACTGAAGTCACCGCTCTGGATTTGCCGGATGGTGCCAAGGAGATCGCCGAATTCCTGATCGAGCAGGCCGTCAAGGTCGCCGCCCATGGCCATTTCGATGATATCCGTCGCGCCGGTCAGGGCTGCGTAAGTCTCGTTGAGCGTGTCGAGTTGCTGCTGAACCAGGTCGAGTTGTTCGAGAAGCGTGTCGAGCTGGTCAGTTTGGATCCCGAAATCCTTCAGCATCTGCTGCAGTTGGCGAATTTCCTGGGCGATGTTGCGTGTGTCGACAGTCGGAACACCTTGGGCAGATACGGGTGACGCAACCAACAGCGCGCAAGTGGCAACGTTAGAAAGAAAGCGGATCATCGGAATGCCTCCAGATCGAATTGCATGAAGTCTTGTTCGCGGGCCTGTGCGGCCGCCATGGCCAGCTCGGCCGAGCTAAGCGGGCGGGTATGGGCGGCCTTTAGGCGCGTACGGATGGCGATCAGGCGGGCGAGTTCGGCCCGCGCGTAGGTGTTGAGCGACATGGCCGCGTGAATGTCGTCGGTTTCGCCGATGCGGGTGATGATGTCCTGCACGCGCAGCGCGGCCGCTTGCACCGAGACCAATGAGTAGTCGCCATAGACCCCCGCCCCAAAAGAGGTCAGGCTCATCGTGGAGTTGGCAAGCAAGACGGGATCAATCGTGCCAAGCGCATCGACGCCACCGACGCGGGCAAGGTAGAGATTGTAGCGTTCGGGGATGACCTGAACGTAGTGCTGGGTTTCAGCGAAAGGGGGCACGCCGCTGTAGCGCTGCACGTTGCCGGGACCGGCATTGTAGGCAGCTAGCCCGTGAATGATGTTGCCATCAAACATGGCCAGCATCTGTGCCAGATAGCGCGCGCCGCCGGTGACCTGGATGTAGGGGTTTTCATAATAGGCTGGGTAAATCCCGAGATCCTGCGCCGTACCGGGCATGATCTGGGTCAGGCCAAACGCGCCGACCGGGGATCGCGCGCCGATGGTGAAGCGGCTTTCCTGCCAGATCAGCGCCTGCAGAAGGCAACGCCATTGCTTGGGCGAAAGGCCCGCCGTGCCCACGCCGGACATATGGTGCGTTTCCTGCGCGGCGCGAATGATCAGCTGTTCGATCGAGCCGGACGCATCGCCGAACAACTGGGCCGCGCCGAGATTTGGGTCGACAGGATCGTAAAGCGTTTCTGCGGCGCTTTCAGGTGATGAACCAGCTTCCAAGCTCGCAACCAGCGCGCCTGAACTCCCGCTGGTCAACGTCGTGGCATTGAGGATGTCTTCCAGCGCCTGGAGTTGTTCTTGCTCGATCGCCTCAAGCTCTTCTTCTTTGGTCAGCCGATCTCGCTGCAGCGCCAGATCTTGTTCGCCTTGCTGCAACACGCGTTCACGCTGCAGGAACATGCCCGCATCAAATGTGGGCACGCCTTGGGCAAAAGCCACCGGTGCGGCGAGCGACACCAAACCCGCAAGGATATGCGGGCGGAGGCTATTCATGCAGCGAACCAATCGGCCCGAGCAGCTCGAAATTGCAATTGCTGCGGCTGACTTCGGCAAAGAAGGTGAAGCATTCAGCTTCGGACGGCCGGTATTCCGAGCAGGCTGTCAGGGTCAAAAGGGTGAGGGTCAGCACGCAAAGTCTACGCATCAATCTGTCTCCAAAAATCGGGGTTTTGGCGGTAATCCGCGCCAACCAGCGCTTCGCCTTTTTCCATGCCGCCAAGGATCGTGAGATAAGGGCCAAGGGCGCTTAAATCAGCGTCGACCACCACCGAGCCTTGATCGTCGCGCACCAGCGCTAGGCGAGAGTTGCTGCCTGTGCCGAGCAAAACGCTGAGCTCTTTTTCGGTGAGACCGAGCATGGTGTAATCGGTGGCTGAGGCGCGGATGTTGGGAAGCAGGAGCTGTGTCGGCACGGCCTCGAAAATCGTTTTGCCGGTTCGTGTTTTCTCGAGCTGGCTTGCGTATTGGGTCATCATCACAACGACGGCATTCTGTTTGCGTGCCGTGACCAGCCAGTTGCTGAGCCGGTCTGCGAAATACGGGTTGTCGAGCGCCTTCCAGGCCTCATCGATGATGATCAGCGTCGGCTTGCGATCCTCGATCACGCGCTCCACCCGCCGAAACAGGTAGGACAGGACCGCCATGCGCTCTTTCTCGCTTTCGCTGTCGAGAATGCCGGTGAGGTCGAACCCCACGACATTACCATCGAGCGAGAAGGTATCTTCAGAGCTTTGTCCAAAGATCCAGCCAAAGCGGCCATCCGCCGTCCATTCCTGGATCCGTTCGAACAGATCCCCTTCATCTGCCCCAGCCACAAAGAGTGAGGCCAAATCCTGCCAGTTGCGCAGGGCGGCATTGTTCGCCCCAGCGTTCTGTCGCACCACCTCTTGGATCCGGTTGACCTGAACTGGGCTCAGGGGCTTGTCGGTGCGATTCAGCAGCGTCGCCAGCCAATCGGAGAGCCAGGCTTGACCGCGCCCATCGATTTCGGTGCGCAGCGGGTTGAGACCGGTTGCTTCACCTGCCTTGATGGCACTGTAGCGCCCGCAATTGGCGCGGACCGCCATTTCCATGCCCGTGCGATAGTCGAAGACAAACACGCGCGCGTCGCAGCGACGCGCTTGGGTCATGAGGAAGGCCGACAGCACTGATTTGCCAGAACCAGGGCGGCCGAGGATCAAAGTATGACCACCAGTCGGTTCTTTGTCTGGCTGTCCGGCCTCGTGGTAGTTGAAGAGGAAGCCCGAGCGTTCAGGCGTTGGAAACATGCTTATCGGCTTGCCCCAAGGTACATTGTCTCCGGGTTTGCCCAATTGACTGCGATGAAGCGCCGCGAGGTCGGCAAAGTTCGTGTTGGTGATGGCGGCCTTGCGGCTGCGCATCTGTCCATTGCCCGGGTGTTGCGCGAAATAATGGGTTCGGGCCGCAAAGCTCTCGTTCACCAGATTGACGCCTTCACCGATCGCGATGTTGCGCACCTCGGCGGCGATCGCTTCCAACTTTTCCTCGGTCTCGGCGAACACCGTCACCGTCATGTGATGATCGCCAAAGCTGAGCCGCTTGGATTCCAGATCGTCCAGCGCGTCGACCAGTTCTTCTGCGAGGGAAATCGCGCCGTCATCGCTGGCCTTCATCAGACGCTGTTGCCGCTTGATCCGACTGGCCATGATGTTGCTGTTGATCGGCGTGAAGGAATGGGTGACGACCATGTCGACGGGCAGGTTCAGCTCATCGAACATGGTGCAGCTGGTTTTGGCTGGATAGGTCTTGATCGCAAAGCTGGTGCCAAACCGCTTTCCCGCCGTTCCGTCGTCCAGCGTAAAGCCTCGCCCCTGAAACGTGACGCGCGTGTTGGCCACATCTTCGGCAATGACGCCAAATCGCGATTTTGCGAAAAGCGGCCGTTCCTGACCAATGTTGAGCGCCCCGAGGAAACCAAGCAGTTCGCCGCTTTCGGCTCCAAGAAGGCGCGGGTTCATCTCTGCAAAGGACGACAGCAGAAACCCGACGACCTCCTCGAGCTTGCGCAGCTGCTTGGCTGTCTGGTCTTTCATCTGTTCGATTGAGTCTGAACGCTTCAGGCGTAGCCGCGCGCCGAGGGGAGGACGTTTCAGCACTGTCAGCGTGAGCGTTTTGTCCCGCAGGCCCGCCCGAGCCATGGCCGATTGCCAGCGGGTGTCCAGCGCTTGCGCGAACTCTTCCTCGCGAACCGGTGGCAAGGCCGTCTCGATCGCTTTTGAAACCTTGTGGACGTAGAAACTGAACTCTGGCCCAATCTGCGCAATGATCGCCGCGAAGAGCGCGCGGATCTTTTCTAGATGTGCGTCATCGCTTGTCATGCTGTTGACGCCATCGAGGCGGATGCACTGGAACAGTGCGTTGCCGCGTGTGCGGATCGTCACGTCATTCACGAGGCTGACATAGGGCAGCATGCTGGCCATTGGACGCTCTTTGCGCGCCCAGTCCGGTAGCATCGCAAGATCATCTGAGGGGTCACGCAGCATAGCTGTCCCCCGAATGGATCTTGCGATTTGGCGTCGGGGGCGTTTCCTGCAGCGCGGTGACCATCACCTCAAGAAAGGCCGGGTCCCAGTCAGCGGCTTTCCACAGCACAGGATAGGCCAGAGCGGCGATGATGATCACCGGCCAGCTCTGGACCCAGAGAAACAGCAACACAAACCCGAAGAGCCAAACCATGGCATACATGATCGGCAAGCCGATGAGCTTTGGCGGCCGGATCAGGCCCAGGAAGAGGCGGGTTTGAGTTGCCATGCCGGATTTACGCGCCCCAGATGGCGGTCACGATGGTCGGCGCAGCTGCGATGCCTGCGATAGCGACCAGCACCCAGAGGGCTTGGCGGAAGTCGAGGATTCCGAAGAGCCAGGAGAGGAACACACCGATCAAAGCCAGCGTGCCGATGACAATACCCAAGGGGCCGGTGATCGTGTCGACGATGCCTTGGAGAAGGTTTTGCACCGGTGAGAGGTCGATACTTTGCGCGAGCGCGGGATTGGCAATCATCAAACTGACCAGAGCCAGCGACAGGATCGTGCGGAATTGAATGTGCATCATGAGGCTCCAGTCAGTCGATCACGCACGGCCATGACGCGGCGCACGTGATTTTGGGTTTCTCGGTAGGGAGGGATGCCGCCATGGCGAGCGACCGCGTCAGGCCCCGCGTTGTAGGCGGCAAGCGCGAGTTCGGGCGTGCCGAACTGCGCCAACATCATCAGAAGGTAACGGGCAGAGCCATCCAGATTGGCCTGCCAGTTATGCGGATCCACGCCGAGCTGCGCGGCCGTCGCTGGCATCAACTGTCCGAGGCCAATCGCGCCTACGGGACTACGCGCATTCGGGCGATAGGCGCTTTCGATTTCGATATTGGCCTGGAACAGCGTCTGCCATTCCGTCACTGAGAGCCCGGCGCGGCGTAGTGCAGGATGCCCACCATAACGGTGCGCGGTGCTTTCAATGGCAGCGAGGATTTCGGGGCGGGGAACTGCGCGGGCGGGTGCAGGTGGGGGAGCTTCAGGCTCTGGCGCTGCAAAAACAATCAGCTCTGGTGGGTTTGCGCCAATCCCGTCGACATAGCTTTGTGCAAACCCTGATTGGGGTGCTTTGGTTTCCAGCTGGCCATCGGCCCGCATGGAAAGCACGAAGCCTTCAGAATAGGCGGGTGCAGCAAGGAATGCTGCGAGGACGGCAAGTGGCTTAGCCCGCGTCGTGCAGCTTGTGCGAGGCAACCTTGCCTTCGAGCATGGGGATTGAGACGATCGAAACACCAAGGCCCGCAAGGAAGCTGGATAAGCCGTTGATCGTCTTGAATTCCCGAGCAGCCATGTTGTTGCGCGCGGTGACAAGCAGGCGGCGCGTCTCGCCATCTGGCGAGACGCAATGCACGGTCCAAACTCCGGACCACTGAGCACCTGTACGTTTGGGCGTAACTCGGCACACGACATCCGCCGAATGTCCTTCGGCGAGCAGTGTGCGCAGCCCTTCTTCGCTGACAACATTTGGGGCGTCTTGCATCAAATTCATAGGATCGAGCCTTGCAGAATTTCGCATGAGCCCGGCAGTCCCTCATGGACTACCGAACCGATACAATATTATAATTATGCAATCAATAGGTGCAATTTGCGTTATTGCGCCATTCATGCGTTGAAACGAATTTACTGCAACGGAGTGGCTGAGCCAAGATAATATGGCGCTTTTGAAACAAACATTGGCGGTTATGATCGTTCTGAGCTGGAGTTCTGCCTCGATCGCGGGCAGTTGTCTGCCGCCTGTGCCGCCCTGGATGCCGACCAATGCACATGACGTGCAGGCCTATGCAGATCTGTTGCAGCGTGATGCGGAGACGTATTTTACCGATGTCGAGCGGTACTTCCGTTGCCTGGATCAGGAGCGACGGGAGGTTTTTGAGCAGGTTAGGGACTTCACCGAAGACTACGCGCGCGTTTTGGAGCTTCTGGACGGCGTGAGGAAATGACACCGGTCCTCGAGTAGGGAAAGCTGGCGCTCAACAAAGCTGCGGCGAAGGTCTCCCATGCGGGGTAAAGTGTGAATTCGCCGCGCCGGCCTCAACAACCGCTTTCTGAGTATTGCGACCGCAGCGAAAAACACCAAGGGCGGAAAGTGTGAATTCGCTGCGCGTGCGAAATATAGTCCAACCGAATGAGAAAGCAGACATTCGGCGGCACGCGGCACTTTCAACCGCAGCAAACGTCCGCTTCTAACCCGCATTGACCAACGCCGCAGGATAAAAGCTGCGCATGTGTGGGGGCGGGTAGACAGAGAGTAAGCGCGACTCTACAGTTTAAAGTGTAACCATTTTTTTATTTTTTTTAGGGGGCGTCATGCTCGCACTTATTTTATTATCAATGTTAGGAACAGGCTTAGCAATAGATAGCCTTTTGCCCGATGACGACGAGAACGCCTCAGGCGACACCAATCGCGCTAACGACGAAAGCGACGTCGGGGTCCTTTACCAAAGCGACGACGACACAATCGACGCAGACGCAGACGCAGACGCTGATCTTGGGGCGTCATTTTCGTTAACGGAAACGGGCGTGTCTATTGAGCTTGGCGAAGATGAAACCGGCCGCATCGCCGTCATGTACTATACTGATACCGAACCCAACTCAGATGAGTTCGAACGGGACGAGGCGCGCTTTTATCTGGTGCCCGAGGGCGTGGATTGGTCCGGTCAAAACTGGGAAAATCGTACTGATATCCCTGGCGATGACGGCGGCTATTTCGAGCTTGATGATTTTGAAGAGGCCCATGATCTTGAACTTCTGGGGGTTGTTGATCTTTCGCAGGTTGAGGCCAACGAAGACCCAAGCGCCCGCGTCGGCGATATCGAGACAAACACGCCCATCGACAGCTATTACCTCACTGCGAATACGGACGGGGATGATATAGTGGGGTTTCTTCCAACGGATTATGTAGTCACGATTAATGGTATTCCAGAAACGATCGTCACCGAAGACACAGTTGGCAGCGACGGCTTTGATTGGATCAGCACAGACGAAGACAACATCACAGTTGAGGGTGGTGACGGGGATGACCGTCTCGAAACAGATAATTTCGATGTGACCCTTATTGGCGGTGATGGGGATGATGATATCAACGCCTATGGCCCCGGCGTCACACGGTTGGGGACTGATAGTTTGGGTTTCAATTGGCCCGATGACGGCACCGATCTTGACACTGGTATCGTCATCGAAGGCGGCGCGGGCGACGATGATATTACCGGGTTCATCGTCGATACCGTTGATGGCGGCGAAGGCGATGATAGGATCAGCATCAGCGCGGGCACCGCAATGGGCGGCACGGGCGATGATAGTCTTATTGTCAGCGGTGAAAATTCCGAGGCCCACGGTGGCTCTGGAGATGACTTTGTGAGCCTAGACTATGGCGCGACGGGCTATGGTGGCGATGGCAATGACAATCTTCAGGTCGATGCAGGCACCACGAGCTTTGGCGGGGCCGGCGATGATACGTTTACCGTAAATGATCACTTCAACGCCGATGACGAAACCACCGTGATCACCGGCGGAGAGGGCGCGGACACGATTCATGTGAGCCCAAGAGCTTACTCTGTCGAGAACGAGAACGCCTTTGTGCGGATCACCGACTTTGACATCACTGAGGACGTCTTGATGATCGACAACGGAGATTTAGACAGTATCGATCGCATTGAAATCACTCATGCAGACGACGGGAGCTATTCTGACGTGATCGTGGTCTATGAACCCGATTATTCGAGCCAAGAGGTCCCCGTGGTGATCCGCTTGGACGGTGATACGGGCATTACACTCGATCACATCGTGGTCAACGCCTAAACCTTTGCACTGCGGTAAATGCCGTGGCGCAAAGTCTCTGCATGGAATGTATGGCGCCTGCTGCCCCGTCCAAGTAAGCGTCATACCAGCGAAGAGATCCGACGCTAGACGTATAAGACAGAAACGCTTAGCCGTGGGGGTGTGCTGAGCCATAACCAGCGGGCATCACCGCGCGTCGTCCGCCCCATAGCGAATGTCAACAATGCGGGCTGCAATCGCAGCATTGACCTAAAAAGTCGAATTGCAGCTCAGGGCCGGGAGTATTATAATTTTCTCTGGGAATAACTGTTGATAATTTGTCGTGCCCGTCGGTGGCCCAACTCATCAGCTTTGCGCAATAGCGTCATGCCTTCTTCGAGGGTTTGCTTGTCGGAGACCAGGTGAACTCCCAAGTTTAATGTGATGCTTGGGTCTGTTTCGTTCAAGTTGTATGCTGTTCGCAGAAGCGCGACCACTTTCTCTAACTGTCCCATCGCCTCGTAGGCGCATGCCATGCCATACCAACCAGCGGCAACTTCGGGAAAGCTATTAGAGAGCGTCTTGTATTCGATAAGCGCTTTGTCGTGTTCTCCGGCGAGCCCATGGGCAGTGGCCTTTATGTGACGTAAAAGAGGAGAGTCAGGCGATCTTGACAGGTTCTCGGCAGTTTGAAAAATCACCTCTCCGTACATTTCTTTCTGGATAAGTTGTTCCATCCATGCCGCAAGCTCCTTTTCGGACATCTCCCTAGGTTGCTCAAGCTTATTGTCTGGCAACGATCTTGCTCGCGGTTGCAAGATCGGGGGCTCCAGTTCGACCCGCTCAAGAGTGTTTCCGCCATCACGTTTCTTAATCTTGAACAATCGGACTTCGTTGTCTGAATGATCACGCAACAGCTCTATGTAGTGCTCCTGTCGTTCCGCTGAACACCTGAGACCAAAAATGACTTCTATCAAAGGGCCGGGTAGATCGCAGAGACCAGAATATGGTTCGACGTACCTAACTTCCTCCTCATAGGCCCACGAAGTTGGTTTCGTCGAAATGACACGTTGAAATGTCTTATCTGTAAAGGCCATCTTGAGACTTGAAGTATACGGCTGCCCGTTCTCATCAACCGCCAAGGTCAAAGCGGTCTGCAGTCCATCATCGGCCATCTCTGGTAGTTTATCCGAATACCGTACAGGTAGACAGTGATTTGGATCAGCTAGCTTTGATCCAGCAGCCCGCTTGAAGCCGAAACAGACGCCATAATGGTTGTCGCCGTAGTGAGCCCACATCAAGTCCTGAACGGGATTTATGGATAAGCTAAGGATACCAGTTTCCGTGAGTTGAGTGTCCATTTGATAGAGTGTTTTTCGAATGTCGGACGGTTCATGGCCGGTGTGGTCCAGCATAAAAGCTCTCCAAGCATTGTACTTTGTATCTAAATTTTCCGACGAAGCTATTTTCTCAGTCACAAAGGAGATCTTATCAGATGTATATCCAAAGAAATCTTCGCCATTAGACGCCGCCCTTTGAGCTTCCATCATGAAGCCCAAGATTGACGCGCTCATTCCTTCTTGGATATTTTTCTCAAACCAAGCTGGGGCCACTTCCTGGAGAGTGCATTCAAACGGGTCGTTTAGTTGATGGGCCGTAGCCAAATAAGCTTTCTTAGTCGTTATTATGCTCTCCGTAAATTTGCCATCCGCACGGTACTTGTAGAGAATATCTGTCATAACCTAGCCCAATAAATCTGATCAAAAGCACCCACTTAACTACCACGGGACAAGGCTGGGAGGAACAGTATTATTCAAAGCGAATGACCAGTTTGACAGGCCGCACCGCAGCATGCCCAACGACGAGCCAATGTCGGCAATGGGCCGAGACTAACTAGAATCCTCGTTTTGCCAAAACCTTTGTTCGAAATGTTGCGACGTCCGAAACATACAGAGACCGATGGATTGCGCGATGGCAGGTCGAGCACAATACGGCAAAGTCGCTGGCATTTAGCGCTCGTTCGTCTCCTTCATTCAAATCTGCCCAAGGAAGGAGGTGGTGCAACTCAAATCCACTACCCCAAATCGGTTGGTCCGCTTCTGAAATGGAATAGTTACATGCATCGCAACAGTAACCCTTTTCGTGAATTAGGTGGCGCGAGTTTGCCCGACCTTCCCATCGTTCGTGAAGTCTCTTTCGGCGATACTCAATTACGCTTGGTTGATCGCCAGGTAGGGCAGTTTGATTTTGAACATACTTGAGAACGTCAGAGCGTAACGGCGTCTCTTCATTTAAGCCATACCACAAACTTGACTGACCAAATCCACCTTCTTTTCGACCGGGAATTGCAAAGTGACGCTCTGCTTCAGGGATAAGAACCGCGCTATCTGCAATCACTCGCGTGATTGGCGTTCGATCAGGAAGTTCAGAAATTTCAGGCTTTCGAAGAACGGTGGCACTTGGGTAGAAACCTACAATTCGAAGGCCACCATTCTGTTCATGGGGAGCACAAAAAACGACAACAACTGGTGACGTTCGTTCAGCGTTTTTTGATGCACCAAGCCGTTCGATTGCTATCTTTCCGTAGTTGCCGCTCTTGTCGTCCCCAACAGGAACGTAGCCTCTAAACAGGTTGTCATCGCAAGCTCGAAAATTCAGAGCCTCTGCTGGGGTGTTTCCGTCACGGATGTAGCTGTGATAAGAAAATGGACGCTCTTCCCTTGATCTATATTCTTTCATCCATGAGATTCGACAACATAGGATTTTGACGTGTTCAATCATACTGACCTCATACTGAATTGCTCAATCACAGTGCGCTCATCTACCACGAACTACACTTGAAAGATGCTTTGCCTCAATGTCCGCAATGCGAAAGCTGTGGCGCAGCGCTTGGTGGCCTGATCAGGGGCCGCTAAGGGCCGTTCGTGTCGATAGACACCTTGGGCGGAAACCGGACCTTCGCTGCGGTTTGCACCAAGGTCAGCTATGCGGGTAAAGTGTGCTTTTGCTATCGACGCACTAATTGCTGCTATCCATTGGATCAACAACGGGTCGTTTTTCGCCGAAAATCTTTCGGACACTAAGATGCTATTCTGAGCCCGCCAGCCGCCTACCGATGTTTTCCCAATAGGCAATTTTTTTGCCGGCACCTTTTATTTGCGCCGCCGGATGCATGGTGCAAAAAAAACTAGTGTCGCGTGAATGCGTGACCTGCAGGCCGTCGACTTCGACAAAATCCTTACCCGCAATCTGTTGCCAATGAGCTTGATATTGTTTGCTGTAGAACACTACGTTACGCGGCTTGTGGGTGTTAATAGCATTTTTGATCGCCGTGATCCGCGTTGGCAACATCGCAGCTTTATAGCTGGCCCGATTGCGCAGGATCGGATCATTTGAGAATTGGTTGTAGTGCCAAACACTTGTCTTGGGTGAAGGAAGTGGCAACAACTCAATTCCGCAGGTCTTAGACCCACTTCGCAACCAACGCTCGCCCTGCATCACTTTTGATGTAGTAATGTCATGAGCCTTACCCTCGGATAGAAGTTGTGCCCGCATAAGCCAATCCCATGTGCGTTGTGCGGCACGCACTGGAGGAGTGAATAAATGACCCACTCCAATCGCGTGATGATACTCTGCGCAGTCCTCAAGGATACGTCCTCCACGCTCCGCCCATATGCCGATGCGGGTCTGGACATCCTCAAGGCTATTGCCCCCACCTTCTTCCATACCAATGAACCAAGTGTCAGCATTGAAATCGCCATAGCCGATGAAAGTATTCATGAAAGTGTCGAGAGTGTTTTGATTTAACATTTGTCGGTTCATTTTAATGCGTTCATAGAAAATGCTCCTTACCCAAAAAAACTTCTTTTAGCATTTTGAAAATAAACGCCGTTTGATGCATCAAAAAAGCCCGTTCATAGCCTCGGAGCCTGCTGAGCGACTTTTGTCACTACCGTGATAGGAGACATGCGCTGCTTTGCCAAAATTTGTTCAATTTGAACTCAATTCTGCCCTTCGCTGCAAGGTCTGTCAATGGCGGCTTCTCTAATTGGGTGTTTGGGTCAAGCTCATTTTCCTTCTTTCTTTCGGGTCTTTGTCACTCATCCGGGTCACGCTTCTCTTCGCAGTCTGGTTGATGCCGTGCTGGCACCGCTGCACGCATATGTCGGATCGGCAGTGGAGAGCCTTGCTTTGAGACGCGCTTCAAGAGGCGCAGCAGCCATTTTCGGCTTCTTCCACGAACCTCGTCCGGTGAGGGACGACCCCGTCAGGTTTGGTGTTGGCGTTTTAGATCATGCTTTGCCTCCCACCTGATCCTGACGAAATTCCGTGCCATCAATCCACATCCGGTGGAGCAAGACGGCGAGTTTGCGAGCGACGGCGACAACGGCGCGGCGACGTCCTTTGGTCCGCACCAGCCTCATACCCCAGGATTTGATCTGGGACCCGGCCATCGTTCGCATCAGCAAAGCGTTGGCGGCTGCGTACAATGTTGCGCGGACATCCCTGTCCCCCGCTTTCGAGATGCGGCCAGGATTGTCGTGCTCACCAGACTGGTATCGTCGCGGGGTCAGCCCAAAATGCGCGCCAACAGTGCGAGATCGTTTAAAGCGCGTCGGATCGTCCACAGCGGCTTTGAAAGTCAGGGATGCAATCGGACCAACGCCTGGGACCGTCATCATCCGCATGCACACGTCATCTTGGCTGGCAGCGCGTTTGACCCTGCGATCCAGTTCCAAAAAGTGCTGATACAAAACCACGCGTGCATCCAGCAGCGGCACCAAAGCATGGACCAGAACGTCGTCCATCTCGATCAACGGTCGAACAACACCGTCAAAACTGCCGTGCTTCACAGTCGTGGGCAGGCGAATGCCAAAGATCTTCAACAGACCACGTACCTCGTTGGCGAGATCCATTGTCTTCTTCAGGAGCGCTTTGCGGGTACTCAGCAACGCACGGACGCCATGCGCTTCGCGGCTCTTCATGTGAACAGGGCTGAACCAACCGGTGCGCAGTACCTGAGCAATGCCGCGCGCATCATTCTTGTCTGTTTTGTTGCGCATTGCTGACAGCGCGGCATTGACCTGACGCGCCTCCATACAAACGACGTCAAGGGCCGCTGCCTTCAAGCCAAAAAACAGATGTTGGCTCATCGTGCCCGCCTCAAAACCAACCCGTTCAATCGGATGGGGAAACGTTCCAAGGCACTCAACGATGTAGCTGACCTCGCAAGGTAGCTCTCGCTCAAGCAGCACTGTTCCCTTGCCATCAACAATGCAAAGCGCACAGGATCGCAGCGATACGTCTATTCCAGCAAAGTAATCCATTTCTCATCTCCCTTGTTCACAGTCATCCTGTGATCTTATCGGGAGCTCGACCTCAGAACAGAGGGCAGCCCAATTACGCATGCTTTGGGCCGTCCTTGCCACGGCCAATGTCAGCAACGCGCTGTGGTTCTCACCCACTCATGCCAAGCGCAGAATCGGTCGAAATGGGTCTACCGGCCGTTAGCTGCGCTTTGCGGAAAGGCTTGGTTCCCTGACCTGATTTTGGTAGTCTGGCAACTCGATCGAGCCGTTCTCATAGATCGCTGCCTGCGTCTCGCCATTGTCCCACCGATACAGCAGGCCGATTTCTTCGCCTGTCTTTATACACGTAATGCGGCCGATGGCTTCGGCCGTTAAGCGAACACTTTCATGTTCGGGCATAACTAGCCCCTCTCGTTACACAATTCCTTGGGATCGACGCCGAGAGCATCTGCGATCCTCTCCAGAACATCGAGCGATGCTGAATTCCTAGCGAGTTCGATCTCGCTGATATAGCTGCGATCGACTTCCGCAGCTAAGCCTAGTTGTTCTTGGCTCAATCCTCTGGAATTTCTTAGATTCCGGATATTTAACCCTACTCGTTCTCGAAATTTCATGGCCTGTATTCGGCCAGATCACAAGAACCGCTCTACGGAATATATTCCACAAAACGCGCGCGAGCCTCACAAAGAGCATGCTCGCATATGGTGTAAAGGCAGAGAGTGGCGGTAGGGTAACAATAGTGCAATAATGTAATCAAAAGGCATGAATTGATATGCGGTGCAGATTCATCAGGAATTGGCTCGGCGGGGTCGCTATGGCTTTGCTTTCAACCGTGGCTCCACAAGCGGCGAAAGCCTATCAGGTGGACTGCGCCATTCTGCTTTGCCTGGCCGGTGGGTGGCCCGCGTCAGCAGAATGCGCCCATGCCCGTGCTGTGTTTATCCGCAGGATTACGCCCTGGCCGATTGAGCCGCCGTTGCAAATCTGGCGCTGCCCGATGGGTGTTTCTGAGCCCGCTCCGTTGCAAATTACGGCCCCTAGAATCTGGGAGGCCAGCTACCGAAATGGTCAGGCACTCGGCGAAGTCATTCTGGCTCAGGTGGCTGAAGGCGGTGCCGATATCGACATCAGTGGTCTGGAATTCGATTTCGTGCGCTCGATCCGCGTCTGGGATGTGCGGTACTATAGTCATCGCGAACGTGGCCGTGATGATGATTGCTCTGAAAGTTACAACATGCGCCTCGGGACCTATGGAACGCAGGGTGAATTCGGTTGGCAACGCATGACACCAGCGGCCGCTCCGCAATGGGTTCTGCCGTCGCGGCGCTGTTCGTCGTCAAGCTGGCGTCGCGGGGTCGGTGTTGAATGGGAGGATCACGAAGGCACCCACGGATATGAGTGGGTGGCCTACTAGGGCTATTCGCCGATGTCCTTCATGCGCTCAGCAATGTCGCCCGCAATACGCTCATACAGGGCGGCTTGCTTGTCCCTAGGAGAGCCAGGCTTCGGGTTCCTTCGGCGGATGCGTTTGGCAAGCCAGAAGAGCAGCCGGGCTGCTGGATCAGACGTCGCATCCGGTTCTGTGGCCGGATACTTATCCTCTAGGGCGACGACGATTTCCTGCGACAGGCTGCGCCGGTTCAGGGTGGCATGTGTTTCCAGACGCTTCTTCAGCGCGGCAGGAAGCAAGAGTTTGAATTGGACCAAGGCTTCATCTTTCATGATTCCATGATGGACAATATTTGTCCTCAATGATATGGACATTTAATGTCCTTTTGTTGAGGTGTAAATATGAAGACAACCCAATTCAAACTGAACCTACCAGCGGACGTGAAAGCCTGGCTTGAAGAAGAGGCCGTGCGGAACTTGCGCTCACAGGGCGCGCAGGTGGTGTCTTGTTTGCGGGCAGCGATGTCCCGGCAAGAAGCCGTGGGTGAGAGGGCTGAAAAATGAGCCCAAGCCATATCCAGTTGATTCCAACCCCAGAGCTCGCGCTTCTCTTCGGTTACAATGAACCGAGCGCGTCCTTCTACGACTTTTGCCGCAGGACTGGCATCGCTCCGGTGCCGGGGCGGCGCGGGTGGTATGACCCGAAGCTCATTCGCGCGCGATTGGATGCTGTTCAGGGCATCAGCGCGGCAGAACGCGAGGCCACTTCGCAACCGAGCCTTGTCGCACAGCGGAGAGCGCGCCGTGCCCAGAAGTAATCTTCCCAAGGGTGTCCACCGTGTCCGGCGCAAGGTTGTGTCGGGGGTTCGCTACCATTTCTATGCCTGGCGGGGCGGCCCCAAATTTTGGGAAGGGACGGACCCGAACCCCAAAGAGCCCGAATTCTATCATGCGTTTTCACAGTGCGGCACGCCTGTGAGCCCGGCTGAATATCTGACGACTCACTTGGTCGACGATTTTCTGTCCAGTGCGTCCTTGCCCAAGGCTGAGCGTTCAAAGGCTGATATCCGCAAATGGCTGGACCTGTTCCGCGAGGAGTTCGGTACCGATCCTGTCGCCATGTTCGAAGAGCGCGCCTCGCGGGGCGAGGTCAACAATTGGCGCAAGAAGTGGCTTCATTCGCCCAAGCAGCACGATATGGCAGGCACCCATGCGACACGCGTCCTCAATTGGGCGGTGGAAGAGGGAAAGCTAAAAGAGCATCACTGTCACAAGCTCAAGAAGCTCTACCAATCGAACCGAACAGAAATCATCTGGACGAGTGGCGACATAGCCCAGTTCAATAAGCACGCGCCGAAATGGGTGCAGAGGATCCTGACCGCCGGATGCGAAACCGGATTGCGAGCGGCTGATCTGGTTCAGGTTAAAATGGACCAATTCGAGGACACGCGGCATGGCAAACGCCTGCGTTTCAGGACCAGTAAGCGCGGCCAGATCGCATATATCCCAGCTACCTCAGCCCTTGAGAAATTGATCACAGAGACGCCGGAAGGCCAAGATGTGCTGCTGGTGTCAGAGCTTGGCAGGCCTTTGACGGCCCGTTGGGCATCGAACCAGATCACCAAGTGGCGGCGCGAAGCTCAAATCCCCCCTTGGATCGACGGTAGAGAGAAGACTTTGTCTGATACTCGCGGGACGGCGGCGACAAGATTGCTAAATGCCGATCTGTCTTTGCGCCAGATTGCGGTGTTGATGGGGTGGTCGGTTCGCTACGCGGCGCAGGTAATCGAGCATTATGCGCAGGTTAGCCCGGACGAAAGCGATGCGGTTTTGCGCAAGCTCAATCGAGCAAAATCACTGTCTCAAGACACAAAAATGTAAACGCCCCTGTAAACGCGGGGCCTCAAACACGGCAAGGAGTGATGTAAGTGATTGTTTTTAAATGGAGGCGAGTACCGGAATCGAACCGGTGTACACGGATTTGCAATCCGCTGCGTAACCACTCCGCCAACTCGCCTCGTTGTGGTTGAGCGGGGTTTATACCAAGGATGCGGGGGCTGCAAGACGCCAAATGTATGATATTCGCATGTTGCCGTATGTCTTGTGATATGGCAATAACGCAAGAGACTCCTATGTGAACGAAAGAGTTCAGCTCATGACAGATTTTGCAAAACTGCGTACCATGATGGTCGACACTCAAGTGCGGCCCTCAGATGTAACCAAATTTCCGATCATTGAAGCCATGTTGACCGTGGCCCGCGAAAACTTTGTGCCGACGGCACAACGTGCTGCAGCCTACGTTGGTGAACATGTGTCACTCGGCAATGGCCGTGTGGCGCTTGATCCGCGTGTTTTGGCTAAGATGTTGGATGCGCTCAACATTCAGGACGACGAATTGGTTCTGGATATCGGCACAGGCCTTGGGTATTCGTCGGCCGTGATTGCACGAATGGCGCAGGCTGTGATTGCTGTTGAAGAAGATGACGCACTGTCTCAGGATGCCACATCAGCGTTAGCTGAGGCTGGGGCTGACAATGTTGTCGTCGAGATGGCGGCTTTGACCGCCGGTGCACCACAACACGGACCTTACGATGTTGTCGTGTTGCAAGGCGCTGTTGAGGCGATTCCTGCTGCAATTTTAGACCAAATCAAAGAAGGTGGGCGCATTTGTGCAATTTTCTTAGAGGGACCTCTTGGAATTGCACGCATAGGGTACAAGTTAAACGGTGACATCACTTGGCGTTTGGCGTTTAACGCAACGGCTCCGGTGCTTCCGGGGTTTGAGGCAGATCGCGCATTCGCGCTTTGATATCGATTTGGGCAGGTCAAAAGGCCGCCCCGTTTAACAGATGAGGCAGGCACATGAAACTTGGCATCAAACGAACACTCGCAGCCAGTTTTTTGGCTATTGGAACGGCTCTGAGCCCCTTAGCCCTATCTGCCGAAACGCTAGGCGACGCTTTGGCTTCGGCCTATAAGAATTCAGGTCTGCTCGAACAAAATCGTGCAAATCTGCGTGCGACAGACGAAGGTGTTGCTGCAGCCGTTGCATTGATGCGCCCAACGCTGAGCTATTCTACATCGGCAAGCTACAGCAGCTCTACCGAAACTTGGACCAAGGCGTTGACGTTTTCGTCTAGCATGGCGCTGTACACGTTTGGACGGAATAAGCTGAACATCGATGCGGCCAAAGAAACAGTTTTGGCCACGCGTGCAAGCCTTGTCGCCATTGAGCAAAACGTTTTGGCTGATGCGGTCACGGCTTATATGGACGTGCGTTACTATGATGCACAGGCAAACCTACGCGCCAATTCGGTGCGTTTGATGCAGCAAAATTTGCGTGCTGCCCAAGATCGGTTTGAAGTGGGCGAAATTACCCGCACAGAAGTTAGCCAAGTCGAAGCCCAATTGGCGTCTGCGCGTGCTGATCTTGCAGTGGCTCAGGGCCAAGTTTCTGCCGCGCGCGAAGTCTATAAGGTTGCCGTTGGCACCTACCCATCCAATCTGTCCAGCCCGCCGGCTGTAAAGACACCAGTCAAAACAGTCGAAGAGGCCGTGCAAGTTGCAAGGCGCACCCATCCAAGCATCAAAGCTTTACAGCACCAAATCGCGGCCTCGGATTTGGCCGTCGAAATCGCCGAACGCGGTTTGTTTCCATCTGTATCGGCCAGTGCATCGCGGGCGTTTAGCAGCGACTTCGGTGAAAATGCTTTCGACGCAGATAACACAACAGACAGTCTCAGCATCACGGCGAGTGGTACGATTTATTCTGGCGGTAACAGCGCGTCCATTATTCGCGAATCTATGGCCAATCGTGATGCGGCACGCGCAACGCTTCTCACAACCACACGCCAGATTGAACAAGGTGTGCGTACGGCTTGGGCTATGCTGTCTGTATATGATGCCTCATCTCAAGCGACAGAAGCCTCAGTCAAAGCGCAGCGCGTTGCCTATCAAGGCGTGAAAGAAGAAGCGGAATTGGGCGCGTCCACCACTTTGGATGTGTTGGAAGCTGAGCAAGATTTGCTGGATGCACAAGTCTCCGCCATTCAGGCACGAATCAATCGCGAGGCTGGTATTTATACTTTGCTTAACGCGATGGGTCTGATGACCGTAGACCATTTGAAATTGAATGTGCCGGTGTATGATCCTGCCGCCTATTACAATGCCGTGAAAACGGCGCCCTCTCGCAATGTCAGCGCTGAAGGTGCGAAACTGGATCGTGTCTTGGAATCTTTGGGCCGCAAATAAGCCTTTGCAACAATTTTGAAAAAAAATCCGCTTGGGCGTGCCTGAGCGGATTTTCTATTTGTTGTGCGTGGCACAGAAGCTGGCTACCATAGGCGGCAGCAGAACGAGGGAATCGGAATGTCTGATCCAATGACAAATATGGGCGCGGATGACGTGCTAGCGTCTATTCGTAGATTGGTTTCGGAAACCTATGATCCGCAATTGCGGGCACAATCGCAGACAAAACCGCCTGAACGGTTGGTCCTGTCGCCGGATTTGCGTGTGATCGATGGCCGTTCTGCACCCTATACTGCATCTATTGATGATCATAACGCTGAGCCGGCTGACACTGTGGCCACGCCTGATGATCTCGCGCCTTTGGTGCTTGAGGTCGAAGATGCGACACATATTCCAACTCTCACACCTAAGGTCGTCCCTGCGGCGGTGCCAGAGAGTGACAGTGAGCCACAGTCTTATTCTGATACAGATTTGGGTTCTGACACAACTCTGACAAATGAGTTTTCATCAGCGCAAAAGGTTCAAAACGAAACCAGTGTTGTGGACGATGAGGCGGTTACACAGGCCGAACCTGAACAGGAAACCGAGCCCGCGTTCAACACTCAGTCGGCGCCGGCGCGCGCGACCTCGATCGTCGAGGATGCCGTCCACGCCGCGCAGGTGTTGATGCAAGATAACGATGTTGAGGCGCAAGACACTGCATGGTCCTTTGCCTACGATGACAGCCCAAATGCGCAGGCGGCAGATCGTGCGGCTGGATTGTCGCTAGAGGAGCGCATCGCGGAACTTGAAAGTGCAGTTGAAGCCAAATCCAATGACTGGGATGCAAGCGGGTATGATGACGATGATGAGGACAGCCCGCAGGTGTTCCCGCAGGCTTTGGTGAATTCTACTGCGCGCGTGTTGAATTTTCGCACTGCTGATTTCGATAAATTGGCGGAAGCTGCTGAAGTCAAAGCGCAAGCCGAGCGCCAAACGGATGTTTCCACTGCCACTGGTGCGGAGGTTGACGCAGCAGCGCCCAAAGCGCCTGATGTTGATGTTGCGCAAGACGCCTTTGATGCAGGTGAGCATGCAGTTAGCGGGACTGTGGAGCCTGATGTGGCAGCCAGCGAGCCTGAAGTCAAAGCAGAGTCTACCGGGTCCGTGCCACCTTTACAGTCGGTGTTGGATGCTTTGGATGACGACGAAGATGAGGACTTGGCGCTCGCAGGATACGCGGATGATGACATGCTCGAGGAAGAGGCCTTGCGCGATATGATTGCCACTGTGATTCGCGAAGAATTACAAGGCGCTTTGGGCGAACGGATCACCAGCAATGTGCGCCGTCTGGTGCGTCGCGAAGTCCGGCGCGCTTTGACCCTGCGCGAATTCGAATAGTCAGATTTTTAATCTCAGACGTTTTCAGCCAATGTGATCAGCATATCGAGGTCCAGATGGGCTTCCATATGTTGGGCTAGTGCATCCAAGGTTTCGTCTACGCCAGCCTCAAAATCACCCTGCGGCGCGTCTAAACCAAAGGGG
The DNA here is from genome assembly GCF_018860505.1 of Pacificibacter marinus. Lineage (GTDB taxonomy): Bacteria > Pseudomonadota > Alphaproteobacteria > Rhodobacterales > Rhodobacteraceae > Celeribacter > Celeribacter marinus_B. Next base: position 24,511 of record NZ_JAHKPU010000002.1, on the reverse strand, counting down.
GCAAGATAACTGTGACGAAAGCTATCCGAGGCAAACAACCCGTGCAGATAGCAGCCTTTGATGCGGCCAGACGCTGATTGCGCGCCCTCAGGGCGGCCCTCAACGTCAAACCAAGGGCGGTTACAATCCATGCCTGTTGTGCGTCCGATATGAATTTCATAAGCGCTCAGTGATGTGTTGGTTGCAATGTCGCGTGCTGTGACTTCGGCCAAGCGTTTGTCGCCAGTCATCACAGTTTCCACGTCTAAAAGCCCAAGGCCCGCCACGCGGTCCGCTGTGCCTTCAATCCCGTCTGGGTCATTGATCCAAGTTCCAAGCATTTGATATCCGCCACAAATTCCTAAAACATGTCCACCACGACGCACATGGCCTAAGATGTCGATGTCCCAGCCCTGTGCACGCAGGTAGGCCAAATCCCCGATGGTGGATTTGGTGCCGGGCAGCAAGATGATATCTGCATCTGCGGGCAGGGGGCGACCTGCTTCGACTATTTCAATCGTGACATTGGGTTCAGAGGCCAGCGGGTCGAGGTCGTCAAAATTGGCAATGCGTGACAGGCGCGGTACAACGATTTTGATATGACCATCACCGCTTGAGGCGATGTCCATGATGTCTTCTGCTGGCAACTTATGGGCATCCGCAAACCAAGGAATCGTACCTAAATTGGCCCAACCCGTCATGTCTTCAATAGATGTTGCGCCGTCTTTGAAAAGGCTGACATCGCCGCGAAACTTATTGACGGCAAAGGCTTTGATGCGATTTTTGTCCTCTGGCGGCAGAACGGCATGGGTGCCCACAAGTTGCGCAATGACGCCGCCGCGATCAATGTCGCCGATCAGCACCACAGGCACGTCAGCGGCTTCGGCAAAGCCCATATTTGCAATGTCTCCATCGCGCAGGTTGATCTCGGCAGGGCTGCCCGCGCCCTCAATGATTACAAAATCCACATCAGCGGCAAGCCGTTGAAAGCTGTCTAAAACAGCAGGCATCAACGTCGCTTTCATCTTACCGTAATCGCGCGCTTTCACTGTGGCGACACGATGCCCGTGCACGATAACTTGTGCACCCACATCTGTTTCAGGCTTCAGCAGAACGGGGTTCATATCGGTGTGCGGGGCAAGGCCGCAAGCGCGTGCTTGCAAGGCTTGCGCACGCCCGATTTCACCGCCATCCGATGTGACGGCTGCGTTGTTGGACATGTTTTGCGGCTTGAACGGCGCGACCTTATAGCCACGTTTGCAAAGCGCACGCGCAATGCCAGCAACCAACATGGATTTTCCCACATTGGAGCCAGCCCCTTGGATCATAATCGCTCGCGCCATACGCACCTCGTTTCTTGAGTGCTGTTCTAATGCGAATTGCGGTGAGGGCAAAGGTCAGTCATCATTCGGCCCGCGTCTTTTCACGTCTTTGCAAGGCGTGCCGTCCAAGTGGTGATAAAAATGCGGCGAGGCGGTATCTACCATCAGATCCAGCCCTGGATAAAATGCGCGCTCTGCTGTGATGCGCGATCCAACTTCCAAAATCACGACATCTTTATCTGTGCGGTTTTGTAAGCAGTGGCCAACTTCGATACCCGCCTTGAAGCCTGCGCAGTCCCCGGGGGCGAGTTGCTCTTCTGTGTCGCCATAGATCAAGGTTGGGTGCCCTTCGATGACATAGACAAACTCGTCTTCACGTTCATGCCAATGGGGCAGGGCGGACCACGTGTTTGGCCCAAGCCGTGTGATGTTGACGCCGAACTGGTTGAGGCCCACGGCTTCCCCCAGCGCGCGTTTCTCGCGGGCTTTGGTGTTTATGTGATGGGGCGGTGGATAGAGCGTGCCGATCTTGGCTGGCACATTTGCGATATCAATTTTACCGCCCTTTGGGGATTGGGTCATATCCTCGCCTTTCGACTGATCTGGTGGAATGACATCAGTATGGGGCAAAGTTTGAAAGGCGTAAAACAAAAGACGCGCCCGAGTTTCCCGAGGCGCGTCTTTGGTAAGAAATGGCAGTTTCTCTAATGAATTAAGCAGCTTCCGCTTGCTGAGCGTTGCGGCGTTCGCTTTCTTCACGTGACAGAGCAACCGATGTGCGGATGCCCTTAGATACGAATTCCATCAAACCAGACACAACCCGTTCGTTTGGATCGATGCCTGAGCATGACAAAACTTCGCGCCCATCACGAGACCGTGCCCAACGGGCGATCTGTTCAGGGCCATTGCCGTATTTCTTGTTATCGGCGATCGCGTCATCCAAAGCGGCAAGTACAACAGCAGCAAACAGCTTGCGTGCGCGTTGGCCTTGTTCATAATTGAATGCGGAGCCGTCAACGAAATCAGCCATGGTTTATCCTTGTTTTATTGGTCTTGTCTTTTCGGCGTGAGGTGCCTTATGACATGTTCGTGACGATTCGGATACACTGTATTTGCATACCTGATATGCGTCTAGTGACTGGCTTTCTGCCAACGTGAACCTATATCCGCGTCTTGCGCCACCCAGACTGTCCAGATATAGGATGGATAAATCTTTTTTCAACCTAAGCGCGGGTGTGCACATGCCAAAAATCAACGGGAACGAAATTCGTCCTGGAAATACACTTGAACATGAGAATGGTTTGTGGGTCGCTGTTAAAGTCGATCACGTCAAGCCAGGTAAAGGCGGCGCCTTTGCGCAAGTGGAAATGAAAAACCTGCGTGATGGTCGCAAATTGAACGAACGTTTCCGTTCTGCCGATAAGGTTGAGCGTGTGCGCCTTGAGCAAAAAGACCAGCAGTTCTTGTATGAATCTGACGGCATGCTCGTGTTCATGGACACAGAGACTTATGAACAAGTCGAACTGCCTGCCGATTTGCTTGGCGATCGTCGTCCGTTCTTACAAGACGGCATGACTGTTGTGATCGAATACTATGATGTGGAAGCACTCAACGTGACTGTGCCACAAAAAGTGACCTGCAAAGTGGTCGAAACAGAGCCTGTGGTCAAAGGTCAAACGGCAGCCAATTCATTCAAACCAGCGATTTTGGACAACGGCGTTAAAGTCATGGTGCCGCCATTTGTGGCGCAAGATGAAGACATCATCGTCAATACAGAATCCATGGAATACTCAGAGCGTGCGTAAGTTTAAAAACGTTTAAGCTTACAATGTTTTAAAGGTCGCCTTTGGGCGGCCTTTTGCGTTTAATGGCGCTGCACATAAGGAACCCGCGATGTCTCATTCCACCCTAAGTCCAGATGGTAAGATCCGTTGTAACTGGGCGTTCGCCGCACCAGATTTTCCGTTTTATCAGGTCTATCACGACACCGAATGGGGCTTTGTGCAGGGCGATGACCAGCGCTTGTTTGAAAAACTGTGTTTGGAAGGGTTTCAATCCGGCCTAAGCTGGCGGACGATTCTGGCCAAACGCGATAATTTTCGTGCGGCTTTTGATGATTTCGATTTTTATAAGGTCGCGCAATACACGGACGAAGACGTGGAACGTTTGGTGCAGGATGCGGGCATTATACGTCATCGCGGCAAAATTAAAGCGACAATCAACAACGCACAGCGCGCGATCGAAATGGTGACAAGCGAGGGGTCATTGGCCGCTTATATTTGGCGATTTGAACCCGGTGCCGAAGAACTGGCCGCGCTAGAGTATCCTGCTGCGACTTCGCCGTCTTCGGTTGCTCTCTCCAAAGATCTAAAAAAACGCGGCTGGAAATTTGTAGGCCCGACAACGATGTATGCCTTTATGCAGTCGATGGGCTTGGTCAACGATCACGCGCCCGACTGCCATTGCTATGCTGCCGTTGAGGCACAGCGTGCGGGCTTTACCCGTCCCAAGTGACCTGCGCGTCGCCTGCTGTCATTGGCCCCTTTGCGCGGTCAAAACGCAGATGCGCAATGGCCTTACCGCCGCTTTGCGTGAACAGAGTGCCTGCCTCTTTGCCGTCTTCGGTTTTAAGCGGCGTGCCGATGGGGGCAGCCCCAATGATGCTCACAGTAGTCAACCCTTTGCGCAATTCGGTTTTATGTTTCATCCGCGCGGTGATTTCTTGGCCGACATAGCAGCCTTTGCGAAAATCAACGCCGTGCAGGCGTTCGAAGCCCGCTTCCAGCAGATATGTGTCAGGCGTCAGCTCGATGCCTGTTTCGGGCACGCAGTGCTGTACTCGCAGGGCATCCCAATCCACGTCTTCGGATGGGCGGCCATCATAGGCACGCCATCCCATTTTTGCATGACGCGGATCGGCAAAGGTGCCTTTGGGCGTATTGCCAGCGCCGCGTGACACGATCAAATCCGTCATTTCAAGCGTTACATTCGAGCGCATTTTATACATGGTCAAACGCTTGAGCAAAGCTGGAGCTTCGGATGCGGCCACATCGATCAGCATCGTGTCGCCCTGTGGTATCACAAAGAAATCCACCATAAATTTGCCCTGCGGTGTCAAAAGGGCTGCATAGACGGCGGAGTCACCAAGCTTGCTCACGTCATTGGACACGAGGCCTTGCAGAAACTTGATCCGGTCAGGGCCGGAGAGCGCGATCACGTGGCGATCTTGCGAGTGGGGCGGCAGAGTGTTCATATGCATTCCTTTGTTCATGGCGATCATATAGGTGTTTGGGGCAAAGACACCAGTGGCTGATCTGCAAAGGGACATCACAATGCGCGCACCAATATCAATCATTATCCCAACGCTTAACGCAGCCGCCAGTTTACCCGACAGTTTGGCGCGGGTGATGGAGGGCCTGAATGCTGGCCTGGTGCGCGAATTGGTGATCTCAGACGGCGGATCAACAGATGATATCGCGGCATTGGCTGGCGAGGTGGGGGCAACATTTATCGCAGGCCCCGCAGGCCGTGGCGGGCAATTGGCGCGCGGCGCAGATACCGCACAAGGGGATTGGTTGCTGTTTTTGCACGCTGATACCTGGTTGCCCGACGGCTGGTCAGACGCTGCCTTGCAGCACATTCAGTCAGGCCGTGACGGGCTTGCCTTTTCGCTTTCGTTTCGCAGTACCGGATTTATGCCGAAGATGACAAGTGCTTGGGCCAATCTGCGCAGCCGTGTGTTTGATCTGCCTTACGGCGATCAAGCCTTGCTGATTTCGCGCAGATTATATGACAGCATCGGCGGCTATCCCGATCAGCCCTTGATGGAAGACGTGGCCATCGCCCGCGCACTCAAAGGCCAGATCACCCTTAGCCCGCTTTGCGTCCAAATAGACGCGACACGCTACCAAACAAACGGCTGGTTAGCCCAAGGGGCGCGGAATCTGTGGCGATTGTTGCGCTATCTGCTTGGCGTGCGTCCCGCGCAGTCACTCCGCGGTTATCGGTGATGGTTTTGCCGTCAGAGTATTGCAAACGGTACAGATCGGCATAAAGCCCGCCGCGCGCCAACAATTCATCGTGGGTGCCTTGATCGACCACTTGGCCGTGATCCATCACCACGATTTTATGGGCGCTGCGAATGGTCGATAGGCGATGCGCGATCACCAAAGTTGTGCGGCCTTGTGACAGTTTCTCCAACGCTTCTTGCACGATTTTCTCAGATTGCGCGTCTAAGGCTGATGTGGCTTCGTCCAACAGCAATATAGGCCGATCACGCAAGACAGCCCGCGCAATCGCCACGCGTTGACGTTGCCCGCCTGACAAGGCTGATCCGCGAGGTCCAGCCAGCGTGTCCAAGCCTTGATCCAACCCGTCCACAAAGTCGCTCACATGCGCCGCATCCATTGCTGTTTTCAGTGCCGCGTCATCGACATCTTGGCCCATGGTGATGTTATCGCGGATGGTCTCATCAAACAAAAGTGCATCTTGGGAGACAACGGAATACAGACCGCGCAACTCTGACAGCGCCAAGTCTTGGCAATTGGCACCGCCCAAAGTGATCGCGCCAGATTGCACATCGGCCAAACGGGTCAATAGGCTAAAGATCGTTGATTTGCCCGCACCAGATGCGCCAACCAAAGCTGTGGTTTCGCCTGCCTTGGCGGTGAAACTGGTGCCGCGCAGCACAGGCGCATCGGTGTAGGAAAACACCACATCGTCAAGCTGCACATCCGCTTTCTCGGCTGGGCAAGGCAAGGATTTCGGTGTGGCAGGGTCAATGATTGTCGGCTTTTGCATGAACACTTCGTGCAAACGCTCAATCGGCGCCATAGCCTGCTGCCAAACACCCGCTGCCATGCCCAAGCGCCGCGCTGGATCAATCAGCAATCCTATTGCAGTGAAAAACGACATGAACTCGCCGATGGATTTTTCGCCATTGATGATCTGCCCGCCGCCATAATACAGCACAGCACAAAACCCGACCCCTGCGATCAAATCCACCAAGGCTGGCATAGCCGCTTGGCCGCGCACCGCGCGCAATTCAGAGCGCACAAAGGCGTTGATCGCGGTCATAAACCGATTGGTTTCGCGCGCTTCCGTGCCTGATAGCTTGATGGATGTGGTGCCGTGGAACACTTCGTCCAAGCGGTTGGACACCAAAGACGAGGTCTCGCGTGCTTGATAGGATGTGCGCCGCACCAATTTTTGCAAGGATGAAATCGGCCAGATCAGCAGCGGAGTTGCCGATAAAACAATCAGCGTCCACAGCCAATCTGTGTACAAAGCTACCGTCAATAAAGATATTAACCCAACAACATCACGGCCCAATGAGGTAAACAGCTGCCCCCATAAAACCGACACTTGTTGACTGTCCCCACGGGTGCGTTCGATCAAAACTCCAGGGGGGTATTTGTGGAAAAACGGACCGTCTAAGGTCAAAACATGTTGCACAAGACTGGTCTGAACCCGCGCAGAGGTGCGTTGCTGGGCGGTGGCCATCAAAACGCGTTGCGTAAAAGACGACAAGGCACGCACCGCGAAAACGCCCATGATCGCCAAAGCCACCCAAGTGATCGACGAGGTGCTGCCAGCGGCCAATATGGTGTCAAACATGGGTTTGATCAAATAGCTCAGCGCGCCAAGCATCATGCCCTCAATGGCCATAAAGCCAAAGGCCCCCATTAGGGCTGGGGTTGATTGGCGCAAATATCCAGACCAAAACCAACTCATCAATGTCTTGGTCGACTTCGGTTGTCGCTGCAATGTATCGCTCATTCAAGATCCTGACAGTAAGAGGCGTTTCGCCAGCGTGCCAGCGGCTATGGTTAAGCCGCCGATGCGATATTTACACAGTTACGAGTGTTTCCAAAGAGGCTTAAAGCTCGCGGCGATTGCCTTTTGGTCAAAATGGTTCTCGAACCAGTGGCGTATCGGAATCGCGCCAAGGCGCATGATGTCAGCCTCATAACAGTCCAGTAGGTGATCCAGAATGCCCGTTTTGGTGCTTTTCAGGTGCATAAAACGCCAATGCAATTGCTTGCGGGCCTCGCTGAGCGGGGCGTCTTTGATATGTAACAAATAAAGCGCTGACACCAAACCAGCGCGATCTGCACCAGACTTACAATGCAGCAAAAATGGGGGCTCAAGCTGTTCCAGCCGATCCAAAACACTCAAATATGTCTCTTTGGGGGCCAAGCTGCGGGCGCTCAACTTTTCGGTCACCAAAGTAATATCGTGGTCTTTGCAGGCCTGTTTTTCCAGCAACATAAAGCTGATGGGTTGGTTTGGATCTCCGCGCAAAGACAGGATCGTTTTGATCCCCATCTTTTTATATTTTTCGATACGTTTGGGCGAAGGCTGGTTCGAGCGCCATACGCCGGGGGCGATTTCATACAGGTTGTGCCAAAGGCCCCGTAAAAACGCGTGATCAAACAATTGAAAGTGCCAATAAGCCAGTCGGCGCGTGCGTGGTGTCGACACATCATTGCCAAAGGCGCCCACGCGTCCGTATTCAAGATCTTTGAAACGTTCTTTAAGTGTCTTTGACATGTTGCCTCATGTGGAAAGTCCAGTCTGCGCTATGTATCTTTAAACGATCTCTCTCGCAAGCCGCCGCTTTCTCGTGCATGTGCCACGGATCATTGCAGGTCGCAGCCCTCCCTTACGTCAATCTTGTTGAGCCAATCGTGCAGATTGACCAAAGGAATTCTGGGCGTTACCGCTTAAGGTCTCATTACGTAGGATTTGAATATGTCACTGTCAAATGGTCGCCACTACCTTGCCATTCCTGGCCCATCCGTTCTGCCGGATGCCGTTTTACAAGCCATGCAACGCCCCGCGCCAAATATATATACAGGCGAATTGGTGGAGCTGACGCATGGCCTTGTTCCCGATCTTAAAAAAATAGCGCGCACCGAACATCATGTGGCGATGTATATTTCCAATGGGCACGGCCTTTGGGAAGCCGCTTTGACAAATATGATTTCGCGTGGTGACACCGTCTTGGCCTGTTTGTCTGGTGCGTTTGGCGAAGGTTGGGCCGATGTGGCCGAAAGCCTTGGGACATCGGTGCAACGTTTGGATTTTGGCAAAAAAGCAGCGATTGATCCAGCAAAAGTCGAGCAGGTTTTGCGTGCTGATACAGATCACAAAATCAAAGCCGTTTTGGTCACACATGTCGATACGGCGACCTCATTGCGCAACGATATCAAAGCGATCCGCGCCGCGATCGACGCCGCAGGACATCCCGCGATTTATGCTGTGGATTGTGTGGCTTCTATAGGCTGTGACCGATTTGAAATGGATGCTTGGGGCGTCGATGTTGCGATTGCGGCCTCGCAAAAGGGCCTGATGACGCCGGCTGGGATGGGCTTTATTTGGGTCTCGGACAAGGCGCTTGCAGCTGGGCAATCCGCCGATATGCGTACGCCCTATTGGGACTGGAACTTACGAACAAATCCCGTACACCTTTATGAATATTTTGGCGGCACCCCACCCACGCAACACTTGTATGCATTACGCGTGGCGGTGGACATGCTGATGACTGAGGGCATGGAAAACGTCTGGAACCGTCATGCTGCTTTGGCTGGGGCGTATTGGGCGGCCGCACAGGCTTGGGGGCAGGGTGGCGATTTGGTCTTGAACGTCGCCGATCCCGCCCATCGGTCGCATGCTGTCACTGCGTTGAAGTTGACGGAACCGGACGGCACGCGATTGCGTGATTGGTTGACTGAGCACATGGGCGTCACGCTTGGTATTCCCTTGGGCATGGCGGATTGGGACGCAGCAGAATGGCACGGATATTTCCGCATCGGCCATATGGGACACCTAAATGCGCAGATGGTTTTAGGCGTTATAGGCGCAATTGAAACCGGATTTGTTGCGTTGAATATTCCGCATGGCGCAGGAGGTGTCACTGCCGCTGCGCAGTTTTTGGCCAGCAAAGCTGGAACTGTGATACCGCCAGCAGAGGCGGGTGGATGTTGCTGCGGCTAGGTTTTGTCGATGTGGTCACGGGCGTCTTGCAAAGCCAAGGGCAGGCGCTCTGCCAAAATATCCAATTCCTGCGGCAGTCCCACTGAGATCCGAATGCAGCGATCCAGTGGGGCTGCCCCCGGCATGCGCACAAACACGCCTCGCGCACTGAGTGCTGCCAAAACAGAGCGTGCGAAATCGCCATCACGCCCACAGTCAATCGTGACAAAATTGGCAGCGGATAACAAAGGGATCAATCCATTGTCTTGTGCGATTTGTGCAAGACGGACACGGGCTTGGTCGACCTTTTCTAAGGTCTCAGACAAGTAATTATGGTCATGTAACGCGGCCAAAGCACCGGCTTGGGCCACACGGTTCACACCAAAATGATTGCGGATTTTGTCAAAGCCACTGATGATTTCGGGATGTGAAATGCCATAGCCAATCCGCGCCCCTGCAAGTCCATAAGCTTTTGAAAAGGTACGAAAACGGATCACGCGCTTGTCAGAGATATCTATCTGGGGTGTTGTGCCGTCGGGCGCGAATTCCGCATAGGCTTCGTCCAGCACCAATAGACAGCCGTCAGGCACGGCATCGATCATCGATTGCACGGTTTGCGCGTTGTGTACGCTGCCCATAGGATTGTTGGGATTGGACAAGTACACAAGTTTCGCGCCAACCTCACTTGCTTTGGCGATCAGCGCCTTAGGGTTTTCAAAATCGTCTTTATACGGGACTTTGTGCAACATGCCGCCAGCGCCCGCCACGTGGTAGTTAAATGTCGGATAGGACCCGTCAGAGGTCACCACAGCGTCCCCTGCGCCGACATATAATCGCACCAAGATGCCCAGCAATCCATCGATGCCTTCGCCGATGGTCACGGCTTCAGGCGCTATGTTCAGGTGTGTCGCCAACTCAGTCCGCAGAGGTTCATTTTCTGGCACGCCGTATTTCCAAATGCCACTCAGCGCATCTGTCATCGCGGAAATGGCTTTGGGTGAGGGGCCAAACGACAGCTCGTTCGCGCCAAGGCGTGCGGCAAAGGCAGTCCCGCGTTCAGCTTCGATGCGCTCTGGCGCAACAAAGGGGATGGTCGAGGGCAATGAGGCGGCAAGCGGGGTGAGGCGTGTATCTGTCATATGCAATATCTGCCTTAAGTTTCTAGCGCGAACAAGCGGTCACAGGCACACGAGTACGCCCCAGACTGTAAAAACGGGCGCAGATTGCGCTGCGCCCGTTTTATCCATTCAATTGATTTTCATTCAGCCAATTTCATCTAGGCGCGCAAGAGCGGCTTTGAGTTTGCCTTCTTCCTCTTCGCGGGCAGCCAAGTTGGCTTGCGCTTCGGCCACAACATCAGCAGGGGCAGAGGCCGCGAATTTCGGATTGTTCAAGCGTCCGCGCAAACCGCCCAGTTCTTTGGCCAGTTTTTGCATGGTTTTCTCAAGCCGTGCTTTTTCCTCAGCAATGTCGATCACGCCCGCGAGCGGCAGCGCGAATGTGCCGCCCTCAACCGGAATGGTGATCGCGCCTTTTGGCATCGGGCCGACAGTCAGGCTATCAACGCGGGCAAGCTTCATGATCAGGGCTTCGTTGTTGGCCCAAGCGGTTTTGCCTGTATCATCCAAGTCAACTTGTACCATAGGGATTTTCAGCCCCGCGGGCACGTGCACTTCAGCGCGTGAGGACCGGATGCGTTCGATCAGATTGATCACCCAGTTCATTTCACGATCCGCATCGGCATCGATCAATTCCGCGCCATAGGTTGGCCAATCGGTGACGGCCAAAAGCCCGCGATCTGTTTGCACGGTGCCCCAAAGTTCTTCGGTGATAAACGGCATGAAGGGGTGCAGCATTATAAGCGCTTGGTCCAAGGCCCAGCCCATTGTTTGACGTGTCTCGGCCAAGACCGCTTCGTCTTCAGCAAACAACAATGGTTTCGCGAGTTCCACATACCAGTCGCAGAATTTGCCCCAAACAAAGCCGTAAAGCGCGTTGGCGGCATCGTTGAAACGGTAGGCTTCAATCGCGGCGTCAACTTCGGCGCGGGTTTTGGCGACTTCGCCGATGATCCATTTGTTCACCGTGGCTTTTGGTGTTGGCATCACGGAGGGGTCATAGACCTCGAACACTTGGTTCATTTCGGCAAAGCGGGCGGCGTTCCAGATCTTGGTGCCAAAGTTGCGGTAGCCTTTGATGCTGTCCTCGGACAGTTTCAAAACCCCACCGATGGCGGCCATGGACGCATTGGTGAAACGCAACGCATCGGCACCGTATTCGTCAATGATTTCCAGCGGATCGATGACATTGCCCGTGGTCTTGGACATCTTCTTGCCCTTCTCGTCACGCACGAGCTGGTGCAGGTAAATGGTGTGGAATGGCACTTCGTCGACCACAGCCAATTGCATCATCATCATGCGTGCCACCCAGAAGAACAGAATGTCTTGGCCTGTGACCAACACGTCTGTCGAAAAGTATTTCGATGTTTCTTCCGTCCACTCAGGCCAGCCGAGCGTACCGATAGGCCAAAGGCCGGAGGAGAACCATGTGTCTAGGACGTCGGGGTCTCTGAAAATCCCAATTCCCTCGATTTCTGGGTGGTTCGGGTCATTGAAGCCGTCAGACAACTGCTTTTCGACTAGCTCGCTCGCGCTAAGGTCCGTAGCGACAACGCGAGCGCCTTCGTAATATTTTTCAAATTTTGAAACAGCTTCAGCTTCTGTGGCTGCACAAATTGCGTGGAACTCGTCGAAAAATAGAACGCGTGATCCATCCTTGTTGACCTTAGCTTGCGGTCCATACCAAACTGGAATCTGGTGCCCCCACCACAATTGACGCGAAATACACCAAGGTTCGATATTCTCTAACCAGTGGTTGTACACTTTACGCCCTGAATCAGGAATGATCTGGGTTTTGCCATCACGAACGGCCTCAAGCGCAGGCTCAACAATCTTTTCAGCATCAACAAACCATTGGTCGGTCAGCATAGGCTCGATCACCACTTTGGACCGATCCCCAAAGGGCTGCATCACAGGTTTGTTTTCAACGTAGGGCACGACTTCAGAAACCTCAGTTTCAACGCCCTCATCGTCTTTCACTTTTTTTGTGACGGTATGCATTACAGCCAAACCAGCGTTGGTGATGTCCGCAATCACAGCTTTGCGCGCATCAAAACGATCCATGCCGCGGTATTTTTCTGGCACAAGGTTCAGCGCGTCGATTTCAGATTCAGTGGCCTCGGCCCCCGCCGCAATTTCGCGCGCGCGGTCCACACAAACGTCATAAGCCTCGCCGTCATCGCGCATCGCGCCCTTGCGATCCATCAGGCGGTACATCGGCAATTTGCAGCGTTTGGCGACTTGGTAATCGTTGAAATCATGCGCGCCGGTGATTTTCACCGCACCTGATCCAAAGTCTTTGTCGGGGTATTCATCGGTGACAATCGGGATCAAACGATCACAAAGCGGCAGATGCACCATTTTGCCCACGATTGGCGCGTAACGCTCGTCGCTTGGGTGTACAGCCACAGCGCCATCGCCCAGCATGGTTTCAGGGCGCGTGGTGGCGATGGAAATGTAATCGCGGGTCTCGCGCAAAGTCACATTGCCGTCTTCGTCTTTTTCCACGTATTCGTAAGTGTCACCACCCGCGAGCTTGTATTTAAAGTGCCACATGTGCCCCGCGACTTCGATGTTTTCCACTTCGAGATCGGAAATCGCGGTTTCAAAATGCGGGTCCCAGTTGGTCAGGCGTTTGCCGCGATAGATCAGGCCTTTGGAGTGCATCTCAACAAAGACTTTGATCACAGCATCGTGGAAATTGCCTTCTTCGCCTTTAGGCGCATTTGGCGCACCAGACATGGTAAAGGCGTTGCGGGACCAGTCACAGGAATTGCCCAAGCGTTTCATTTGCTCGATAATTGTCGTTCCGTATTGGCCTTTCCAATCCCAGACGCGGGACAGAAATTCATCGCGGCCCAAATCAGCGCGTTTTTTGCCCTCATCAGCCATGAGTTTCTTTTCGACCTGCAACTGCGTCGCGATGCCTGCGTGGTCTTGGCCGGGCTGCCACAGGGTGTCAAAGCCGCGCATCCGGTGCCAGCGCACCATGATGTCTTGCAAAGTGTGGTTAAACGCGTGGCCGACGTGCAAAGCGCCCGTCACATTGGGGGGTGGTAGCATGACGGTAAAGGTGTCCTCGCGCGATGCATTGGCGCCAGCTTTGAAAGCCCCCGCCTTTTCCCAATCGCTATAAATCCGCGTTTCCGCTGTTTTCGCGTCAAAAACTTTGTCCATGGTCATGATAAGCCGCCTAATACGTCATTCCTGTTGCGCGATATGTACCGCGCGGCCACGGCGAGGGAAAGGGTGAAACCCGTGGATGTTGCTCCGCTAAATGGACAATCTCGTAAGACGTCATGACATTTGTCGGTCTTTTGCGCTTTCAGGCCTAGGGGGGGCCTGTGATGTTTGGATGCAAGCACGGGGGAGGGGCATATTTAGCAAACCGAGGCTACGGGTGTTGAAATGCGTCACTTGGTGCCCAAAAATCGCCACTTAGCGGCCATTAAAAATTGACGGTGACTTAAGGTTTTGAACCTAAAAGATAGGCTGCGATAGGAGACATGCAGCATGGGCGACAGGCGAACACATCTTGATCGAAACATTGATCGCATGGTGAAAAGCCCGCAATACAGCGGGATCACAATTTCCGCGTATCGACAGTCAGATGCATCACATTACAATTTCAATGCGGGACAGTTGGATGCGCGCACACCTTATTTCGCGACCTCCATGGCAAAGCTTTATGTGGTGGCGATTTTGATGCAGCTGCGCGATGAAGGCAAAGTGGCCTTTGATACTCCCTTTATATCCTACATACCTGATAGCAAATCATGCCTCGAAATTCATGTCAAAGATGCTGTCGATTATACTGATGACATCACCATTCGGCATCTGATGTCGCAGACGTCAGGTTTGGGTGATTTTTTTGTTTTTCGCAATCACGCCAGAGACTTGCAACATGCCCTGACAAAGGGTGTTGATACCTCTTGGACGTTTGAGGATGTGATTTCGCGCACACGGTCCCATGGCGCAATTGATGTCCCTGGGGCCTCGCCCACGGCCCTGTATACAGACAGCAATTTTCATATTTTGGGAAAGGTGATCGAGGCGCTCGAACAAAAAAGTTTTTCACAGGTTGTGAAAGACCGCATCACGCAGCCCCTTGGGTTGACAGCCTCGTATATTTACAACGACCCCTCTGACACACGGCCCGCCAATTTGATGTCTCACGCTAAAGAAGTTTTAGTGCCGCGCACCATGACGTCTTTTCAAGCTGATGCCGGCTTGGTGACGACCTCGCGCGAAGGGTTGATTTTCTTGCGCAGTTTCTTTGAAGGGTATTTGTTCGAACGCCGGCACATCCGTGATTTGTACGACTGGAAGCCGTTGCATCCGCCTATTGACTACGGTCTTGGGGTGATGCGTGTTGATGCATCACGCTTGGTGGCGCTCAAGTTTCGTCTTAAAGAACCTTGGTTATGGGGGCGTAAGCTGCCTGCAGTTTATGGTCACTTTGGCTTTGGGGGCAGTTTTGCGTTTTATGCCCCTGAGCTCAAAATTTATGCGGTGGGCACAACCAACCAGCTTGCTGACCCTGGGCGCTCGATCGCCTTATCTCTTCGGGTGATCGACGCCATCGCGCGCGGCGAAGCCACTTCAAGTGAAACAGGAAATACGCCCCGAAGCGGTCTGCCCCCTCATGCCGCAGCATAATGCGTCGGGCATCGTTAAATAGAGCGGTCAAATTTGACGCTGAGATGAATCAGACTTTCAATGTCTTGAACGCCCGTGATCGAGGTAATCTGATCTAATGTTTGGTCGATATCTTCGGTGGTGGCACAAGCAATTTGTGTAATTAAATCAACACGCCCTGTTGATGTGGCCACCATTTCCACATCGGGTATAGCCTTGAGCTTGCCGACCACACCAGCGGAGGCGCGTGGTTCACAATAGACCAACACCGTGGCCTTGACCCGTCGAGCCAAAGCGACATCCCCCAATTTGATCGTATAGCCTGCAATCGTCCCGTTGGTTTCTAGCTTTTCCAATCGCGCCTGTACGGTCGAGCGTGCGACCTTAAACCGTCGCGCCAAACGCGAGACAGAGGTCGATGAATCAGTGGCCATCGCTGCGAGTATTTTTTGGTCCAAATCATCCATGAAACGTTCCTTTTGAAAGTCGACCCCCAGTCTTGGCCGATAGGGGATGCTACATAACTAACAAATTAACTTCAATACCTTACAAAATAACGTATCATATGTACATTTCAACTCTTTTTTTCGGTGAAATGTCACGTCATACACGCTCTATTGTTTCAGGATCAAAGGGCAGCGGAGACGCTTGTACCTGGCCTGGTTTGGATTAACGCGTAAGCGCATTCCCAACCGGACACCCCGGGTAAGATAGTGGCTGCAACTGTTGGTGAGGAAACGCTAATGGGGCTCTCTAATACTCTTTGGGCATCGCCCGCAGACTACCTTCGTACACATTCACCGGATCATCCGGTTATGTTCTTTTCACCTGAAACGCTTCAGGCCTGTGCACATGAATTTTTGCAAGGATTCCCTGGGCTTGTGACATATGCGGTCAAAGCCAATCCAGACGAAGAGGTTCTGATCAACCTGATCGCGGCTGGTATTAGCGGCTTTGATGTGGCCTCTCCTGTGGAAATGGACACCATCGCACGTTTGGCGCCACATGCAGCGCTGCATTACAACAATCCTGTGCGCTCGCGGTCCGAGATCAAACATGCCGTCGCGCTGGGCGTGAAATCCTATTCCGTCGACAGCCATTCTGAACTGGTGAAACTGGGCCAATTGGTGCCAGCAGATGGTGTTGAAATTGCCGTGCGGTTTAAACTGCCGGTCGAAGGGGCTGCTTATAACTTTGGTGCCAAATTTGGCGCGACGGTTGAAAAAGCTATGGAACTGGTGACTTTGGCGGATCAGCTTGGCTTTGATGTCTCGCTTAATTTTCATCCAGGTACGCAATGCACTGATCCAAAAGCTTGGGAAACTTACATCTATACGGCGGCCGAGATTGCTCAAGTCACTGGCGTACACATTCACCGCCTAAATGTCGGCGGCGGATTCCCGTCACACCGTTTGAACGATGTTGTGCCACAGCTGTCCGCGACCTTCGCCTTGATCGATCGCGTTACCGATGAGGCCTTTGGCGATGCGCGTCCCGCATTGATTTGTGAACCTGGTCGTGCGCTTGTGGCGGAAAGCTTTTCGCTTGTCACCCGCGTGAAAGCCATTCGCGATGATGCGCATGTGTTTTTGAATGACGGGATTTATGGCGGGCTGTCCGAGTTGCACTTGGTCGGTGTTATTGATCGTATCGAAGCCTACGGTCAGTATGGAAACCGTCGTATGGGCGATCCAGTGTTGCGAACCGTTTTTGGTCCCACCTGTGATAGCACTGACAAATTGCCGTCCGAATTGGGCTTTCCTGCGGATATGGAGGAAGAAGACCACTTGGTTTTTGCCGGTTGCGGCGCCTATTCCATCGCGACGGCCACACGGTTCAACGGGTTTGGCAATATCACAATCGAGACGGTGCAAAGCCTCGTTAAACCTGACGTGGCGCAAGAGCCGCTCTACGCATAAGTCAGTCTTCCGGCTTCACAATCTATTGCCTTTTACACGGCCCCTTTGCCCGATAGTCTGCGGCAAAGGGGCCGTTTTGGTTTAAGGAGTGCGCGGTGAGACAGGGCAAAATATGTCAGCAGGTCAGGATTTTGGGTGGCTCGCCTCCTGCGGTGAATTTTGCGCGCGCCACGCAAGAGGTGCCGTTTTTTGAGCAAGCGTTCAGTGAGTTTCTAAAAGGTGATATGCGTGCCGTCTCGTAAAAGTCTATTGGGTCGCCTGCGACACCTTGTTGAGTTTAAAAGAAAAATAACGACATCAGAAGCCGTGCATGGGCGCGGACCTATCACTCATGTCATCATTATGGACGGAACGCTGTCGTCTTTGGATGAAGGGTATGAGACCAATGCAGGACTGACGTTTAAGCTGTGTTGTGATGTGGCTGATATCGGCCCTGACAGCGCCAATATGCTTGTGCGCTATGAAGCGGGTATTCAATGGGACAGCTTTGCTGACACGATGGATGTCGTGGAAGGGCGCGGCATTAATGAGCAGATCAAGCGGGTTTATGGCGGGCTGGCGTCACGTTATCGTGTCGGCGATAAAATCTTTCTGTTCGGTTATTCGCGTGGGGCCTATGCTGTGCGCTCTTTGGCGGGGTTCATTGACCAAGTGGGTCTTTTGGAAAGTCATGAGGCGACAGAGCGTAATATTAAAACCGCCTATCGCCATTATCAGTCTGACCCTGATACAGATGCCGCGCGTTTCTTTGCAGCCAAACATTGCCATAAAAATGTGGTGATCGACATGCTTGGGGTTTGGGATACGGTCGCGGCAGTTGGAGTGCATTTTCCTGTGTTGTGGCGGTTCTCAAGGGTCTTTCATGAGTTTCGCGACCTTAGGCCACCACGTTGTGCGCGAAAGTCCTATCATGCTTTGGCCTATGATGAACGTCGCCGTGCCTATGCGCCGGTGATGTTCGAGACTAATCCCAATTCGGATCAAGTGTTGCAACAAATGTGGTTTCCGGGGTCGCATAGCGATGTCGGCGGGCAATTGTCAGGGCATAATCCCGAACGTAAATTGTCGAATGCGACATTGGTGTGGATGCTGGATAAGGCCGAACAAGCGGGGTTAGCATTGCCCAATGGCTGGCGCAGACGTTTCTTATCCGATCCGCATGGGCGGTCCATTGGTATGAGCAAAGGCTGGGGCAAGTTCTTTTGGCTGCGCACCAAGCGTATCGTCGGGCGTGATCCGTCTGAGGTGATTCACCCCGCAGTAAAGCGATAGGCGCGCACTGTTTCCAGCACGCGCCGAAGACGCTTTGGTTTTGCGTCTGAAAACTTAGGCTGAGGTTACACCCAAATTGGTGCAGACAGATTTTGACAGGTTCGGTTTGTTGAGCGTGTAAAAATGCAGATCGTCAACACCGCCAGCGATCAGCTTTTCGCACATGTCAGTGGCCAAATCGATGGACAATTGTTCGGCATTGTCACCGGCTTTTGTATAAAGGTCATCAAGGTGCGCAGGCACAGGCGTGCCACAAGACTGTGCGAACTTTTTAACACCGTTCCAGCTGCTAATAGGCAAGATACCGGGCAAAATTTTGCCTGTGATGCCTGTGGCAACGGCGCGATCACGGAATCGGAAAAAGGTGTCAGGATCGAAAAAGAACTGTGTGATGGCACTATCCGCGCCGGCGTCAAACTTGCGTTTGAGAAATTTTACATCGGCGTTCTCGTCAGCGGCCTCAGGATGAGGATCAGGATAGGCGCCGACACGCAGTTTGAATTTGCCTGTTTCGGACAGGGCCTCAATCAGCTCGATAGAATTGGTAAAGCCTTCGGGGTGGGGGGTAAAGCCGCCAGCGCCTTTGGGTGGGTCGCCGCGCAGCGCCACGATTTCAGAAACACCCGCCGCCGCATAGGCATCGGCAATCGCCAGCGTTTCCGCTTTCGTTGCATCAACGCAAGTCAGGTGAGCTGCAACATTTAGCCCGAATTTCTTGTGCAGCAATTCCACCGCTTCGTGAGTGAGCGTGCGTGTGGTGCCGCCTGCGCCGTACGTCACAGAGACAAAGCCCGGTTTCAGATCATGCAGCGCATTGACTGTTTCAAACAGACCAAATGTGGCCGCCATGTTCTTTGGTGGAAAGAACTCAAAGGAAATATTTGGCGTTTTGGTCATAGTGGTCGTCCTTATGTGTTTGACCGTCTTGTGTCATGTCGCGCCATGTGAGACAAATTCATAGTTCTCAACACTATTATGAATGGCGCTCACATATGCATTTGGAATTCCGCCACCTGCGCACCATCAAGGCGATCTTTGAAGAGGGCGGCTTGGCCCGTGCCGCTGATCGTTTGAATATCACTCAATCTGCTTTGTCGCATCAAGTCAAAGGGCTTGAGGATCAAGCGGGGGTGGAACTGTTTGTGCGCCGCTCAAAACCGTTGAAATTGTCTGCTGCTGGCATGAAATTGCTGCGCTTGGCCGAGGACGTGCTGCCGCGAATCGAGGCGATTGAGGCAGAGTTCAAAGGTATCGAGGAGGGCACCAAGGGCCGCTTGCACATCGCGATTGAATGTCACGCCTGTTTTGATTGGCTGATGCCAGTGCTCAATCAATTCCGTAAAGCTTGGCCGGATGTGGATGTCGATATTCGGCTGCGACTTGCTTTTGGCGCGATGGCGGCTTTGGAAAAAGAGCAGGTCGATTTGGTGATCTCAAGCGACCCCGATGTGCCCACAGGTGTCACCTATGTGCCTTTGTTCGATTATTCGCCGATGTTTGTTTGCTCAAGCAAAAACCATCTGGCCACGCGCGATTTTGTTGAGGCCGAGGATTTCGCCGACCAAACATTGTTCACCTATCCGATGGATCGTGCTCGTTTGGATGTGTTCAAAGAATTGCTGACGCCCGCAGGCGTGTCGCCTGCCCATGTGCGCCAAGTGGAACTGACAGATGTGATCATGATGTTGGTGGCCTCAAATCGGGGTGTTGCAGTGCTGCCCGATTGGGTGATGCGCGATGCCCGAGATAGTGAGGAATATGCGGTTTTACCGCTGACTGCGACAGGTAGAACGCGACGCCTGTATGCGGCTGTACGCGATGATGATGTGTCCAAACCCTATATGGCGCATCTGATCCGCATCGCCAAAACCGAAGCTGTGAAACTACAACGTGGTTAAGTTGCACGATTTGAACGTGCAACCCTGTCGATTTGGTCAAAACTTCCCATAAAACTGCCCCGCAAGCCCTTGGCAGATCGGGTCCTTGTGCGTATACGCAGCACTTGAACATCTTCGGAGCCGGATACCCATGCTAGGCAGTGCAAACCAAAACGTCATGATCAAGGCCACACGCGCCGCTGGTCGTTCTCTTGTTAAAGACTTTCGCGAGGTCGAGAACCTCCAAGTTTCCGCCAAAGGGGCAGGGGACTTTGTTTCCAAAGCGATCATCAGCTCAGAGACCATCATGCGCGATATGTTGGTTGAAGCACGTCCGACCTATGGTTGGCTGGGCAAAGACGGCAAAGAGATTGAGGGCGCAGATCCGACCCGTCGCTGGATTGTCTCTGGTTTGGACGGCGTGACCAACTTTTTGCACGGTCTGCCGCATTGGGCTGTATCCGTGGCGCTTGAGCATAAAGGCGAGATCGTATCTTGCGTTGTGTTTGATCCGGCCAAAGGTGAATTGTTCTGGGCCGAAAAAGGCGCGGGCTCTTGGATGAACGACACGCGCATTCGCGCCTCTGGTCGCACCAAGCTTCATGAGGGATTGTTTGCGACAGGTTTGCCAAATGGTGGCCAGTCTGATTTGCCTGACACCCTGCGCGATCTTGCGCGTATTTTGCCTGCTTGCGCTGGTGTTCGTCGTTGGGGCGCACCGTCCTTGGATATGGCGTTTGTCGCAGCCGGTCGTTTTGACGGCTACTGGGAGCGCCGTATGAAGCCTTGGGACATTGCAGCCGGTTTGCTTTTGGTCAAAGAAGCTGGCGGCTTTGTTGAACCTATCGTGAGCACAAACAATATTATCGAGGATGGCGAAGTCATCTGTGCGAATGAAGCGCTGTTTGATCGGTTTGCCGCAGTCATTCGCGCCGATTGATCGCGCCACCAGTCTAAATGTTTTAAAACGCGCGCTGTTCAGGCGCGCTTTTTATTTGCCTGCGTGTCAGGTGTTGTTTCCATTTTCGCATAAATGGCACCGATTTTCAAAGAAAGTTACTTATTGATTTTTGGAAAATCGCGTTTCAGCCCTATTCTTGCCAGTATTGGATGCGATTGTGGTTGGAATAATCGGAGGAACGCGCGTGCTTAAAGCTCTTGCCCAATGGGTAACCAACAACAACCAAGATGAGGGTGGCGCTGTCACAGTTGATTGGGTCGTGATCTCATCTGCGGTGGCGGGGCTATCGCTTGCTGTGATCTTGAGTATTACAAACGGCGCGAAAGTTTATGCGACCTTTATTAACGAAGATATTGAAGAGGTCGCTTATGAAGCGGGTTACGGTGACTGAACAGTTCTGCTGTCGTACGTTCCATACACTTCATTTCGTTTGATTGGGGCGTTGTTGTATGTTCAATGCATGATGGAAGAAGGCGTCATTTGCGCCGTTTGACGACGGGGACAGACGATTTTACAAATTGATATCGGGCCTCTGGATGCGGAGGATGACCAAATGTTCGATCCCAATACTGCCGCCCGCCCAAGGATAACCATTTGGGATATATCACGATTATTCCAGCGATGAATCCACCCAAATGTGCCATATAGGCGACGCCACCAGAATCAGATGTGGCCGAAACCCCACCCACGACCTGCATGATCGCCCATAATCCCAGCATGATCCATGCGGGCACAGGGAAAACTTTGAAAAATACGATCAATATCAGCAAGATGTCGATCTTTGCTTTAGGGTATAGCAACAAATAGGCGCCCATGACGCCCGCAATCGCGCCTGAGGCGCCGACCATTGGCACGCGCGCAGTTGGACCGGCCAAAAACTGCGCCAAGCCCGCGATCACGCCGCAAAACAGATAAAACCCCAAGTATTTCCAGTGACCCATCTCGTCTTCTAAATTGTCACCAAATATCCATAAAAACAGCATGTTACCTGCTAAATGCATAAATCCAGCATGCATGAACATCGACGAGAGAAATGTGTAAGTTCCATCACCAGACGACACCCGCGCAGGAACCAAGGCCCAATTGGCGTAGATGTTATAAAGGGCTGTGTCGTTGCCATATGCTGGCAGCATCGCCAAAAACACAGCAATATTCAGCGCCATGATGCCATAGGTGACATAAGCAGGGTGGCGGGACGGGTTGTGGTCACGAATTGGAAACATAAGGCCACATTGGCGCAGCACGCCCGCGCGTCAAGCGCAAAACTTTATGTGCATTCACAGTAGAATGTTCTTCTTTGCTCGAAAACCTCTTGGCTCTAGGTCTCATTACGCTTAAACATCAAACCGTTGCGCGGCGCATCTTTTGTTTTGTGCCTGCAACACGGTTGCGGGCGTGGTGGAATGGTAGACACACCAGACTTAAAATCTGTTGGGCGTATGCCCGTGGGGGTTCGAGTCCCCCCGCCCGCACCACATTATGCCATATAATAAAATAAAATCAGTGTGTTGTGGGTTTTATATTTTTTATATCCACCTATGCGACCACCTTTGAACAGGTGGTTATATTTTCCTTTGAGCGTCTCTTAAGCTGTGCTGGGGGCGGTATTTTAAGATATAGCTTATAGCCAACAGGCACGAACGGCCCTTTGCAGCCGTTCGCCACCCTTTCAGGTTTCTGCAGCGCGTCAAAGCCGACATTGGTCTGAAGCGTATTCGGCGGGTGTCACTTGTTGACCTAGAGCTTTTTCGCTTCTTAGTTTTAGCGAAGATAGTTTTCAGCACTCGGTACAAAAAGTACGAAGCTCAGTGATTTGGCGAGCTGGATTCTAATCATTAGAGACTAATACGGTGGCCACCGCATTTAGTACTGCTTGATGACTGGGTATGTAATGCGGCGCGAGGAACTTGAACACAAGAGCCCAATCCTTCCAATCTTTTTCTTCCGGCAATTGATAGCGCTCGCGTGGAAGCTTGAGAAGTTCAGGTGCCTCCTCGTAGATAACCCTATTTAATTCATTATCCCGTTTGCCTTCATCTCGGAAGGAAGCATTAGTGCGAGCTTCTGGAACGTCTAAGCGGTTCTCACCTTCTTGAGGTGATAGGAAGGCTCTTGGCAAGTCATCCACCGTGACCAATTCTTCTGCCTCATGCTTGAAGGCCAAATATATCAAAAGAGAAACATCCAGTGGACGATCCGCATAGCACCGCAATGCTACTTCCACTTTTAACAGCAGCCTTTTGACCTTCCGCATAGAAAACGTGGTTTTTAAGGCGAGTTTGCTGGCCAATTCGGCGGCGTGCTCAATGGAAAAATCTGATCCGTCACCGTAAGGAATTTTGTTTGGAAGGTTTTGCGCCAGCGCAAATATAGCCTGTTTAAACGTGTCGTCTTTAGGCGAAAGTGAAAGTCGGATATCAACGAACTTTTCTAAGTACCTTTCTTCGTTGGTTGAGGCACCGAAACGGTGTTTTGCCAGTCGTTCCAAATAGTCAGCATTTACCATCAAACAAAAGACGAAGCCAGACTGCGAAAAAATGAGTTTCATGGCTTCGAGGAATGCCAGTGCGTAGTCTGGATGGCACCGGTCAAGCTCATCAATGACCACAACAACACGATCACCTTGCGTATCTTGAACCAAAGCAGTGTGAAGAGCGGTCAACTGCTGGGGCAATTCTACTTTGCGTACTTTTTCGGTAGCCATTTGTGCAGCAATAAGCTGACCTGCAGCCTTTGACATACCATCGCCAAGTTCATTCACAATATCATCGAGCGCGTCGAAATCGCCAAGCGCATCAATGGCACCATCGGATAAAGCATCAATAATTTCGTCAGCACCTGAACGTAGCATGACTTTTGCCGCAGCACGTGCACCGATAGCGCCAATTTTTTTGGCTGAGTCCAGCGCCTTCTTCGCTTTGTCTACATCAGTTTTTGGCACCGCTTCGACAAGCGCACCCAGCAAAGTTATAACAGGATCACCGGAATGGTCCGACTGCTGTACATCAATTTCAACTACGGTTTCACCAGCATGCCGCAATTGTTCGGACCATGCCTTCCTAAAGAAGGTTTTGCCTCGACCAAATCCGGCCTCAATGGATATAACTTTTGCGGTATCGATGGACTTGATGAGGTTAGTAAAGGCGTTTCCTATACTTTCGTAATCGAGAAGGTCACCTTCCCACGCTTGGTTTACCGTCATGTTTCCGAATATCCTTTAAACAATTTAAAGCAGCAATAGATGTAGTATGTCTCGCTACTTGTTACTCTTTCTAGGCTAGTATTTTCGAATAGATAGCAAGCTAGAGCAGAAACCTAAAGTATCGGAAGCTAGTTCGTCGCATCGCTATGAGGTTGGGGAACTACATAGTTTTAAGCCCGCTATTTGCGCATTTCTGACATCGATGTAGGTCGTAGGACGGGTGGAAGTGGTCTTGTCCCGCTTACG
>NZ_JAHKPU010000034.1 GCF_018860505.1 Pacificibacter marinus | reverse complement strand
GGTCAAAACAACCCAGTCAACTGTTACTGCGCCGTCTTCGTCTGCTTGGAAGTTTTTGTAGAGTTTGAAAAATTTCATGTCGTTACCCTCCGGGGTATATCTGATGTCCACGTTCTAAGCGGTGTTAGCTGCGGTGTTTCCCGTACCGCGTCGTCTGCCTTGTCGCTTTCGATGTGACTATATGGCCCCCGAACTGGGGCAAGAGTGGGGCAGGAATAGTACGTTTTTGGTACAGTTAATTTTTGATCACTCAAAAGATGTAAGCGATTGAAATATAACAATTTAAAAATTAACCTTTTTGCAGTTTATCGTTTGTAGGGGGAATGCGTCGTTAACCAAACCGGTTATTGGTGCCAATTTTGCGCTAATTACTGGCCGAAACCCCTTATTTTTGCGAAGCTGACAAAAATGAGAAAAAGCAGGTTGGGCATATTCATGAGTGGAATCACTATTTGGGCCAAGATTAGGGCCAGGGTGCCACGTACAGGTGTTTCGAAACTTTGCCTTTGTGCAGGTCTCATATCGGGGGTCGCCAGCGCAGCACCGCTTGCGGTCTTGGCGCAAAGCAGTCCGACCGGTCCAACTGGCCCCACCGTTATAGGCCCCAAAACCGGAAGTTCTGTTAAAAAGGTTACTCCTTCGCTGACGCCAGCCCCTTGGCCAAAAGTGACACCGCGTCGCCTCACGCCACCCAAATCGGGCACGACCAATCGTATCACCGTTCAAATCCGGCCCTCATCACCCAGCGCGCCGCAAGGCCCTAGCGGCCCAACTGGCCCGCAGCCCGCTGGCACTGTCATGCCTTTGGCCGATGTGCCAAAAGCGCCTGCCGATCTGCAAGACTGGTATTGGACTGTTGTGCCCCATGATGTGGCAGGCGCGGGCCCTGAACGTTTTGCGCTGGCTTTGGCTGGGCTCGACAATGATCGTGCGGCAACCCTGTCTACCCCCAGTTTCCAACAGGTCACCGATCTGGCCAATAAATATGGAACAGATTTGCTGATCCATTCTATTGGTACAGATGTCAGCCCGGCTTTGGCCTTGGCGGTGATTTCAGTGGAATCTGCGGGCAAAACGAATGCGGTGAGCGGAGCAGGTGCGCAGGGCTTGATGCAATTGATCCCCGCCACAGCCGCGCGCTTTGGCGTCACTGATCCCATGGATCCCGCGCAAAACATTCGCGGTGGGATCACCTATCTGGATTGGTTAATTAAAGAGTTCAAAGGCGATGTGGTCTTGGCGCTGGCGGGTTACAATGCAGGCGAAAACGCTGTCAAAGACAATCGCGGCGTACCGCCCTTTGCTGAGACCCGCGCCTATGTGCCCAAAGTCCTCGCAGCATGGCAAGTGGCCCGCAGGCTCTGCGTCACCCAGCCCGAACTCTATTCTGATGGCTGCGTCTTTGCCACCAACGCGCTGCGCTCGTCGAATTAGGGGCGCACCGACTAACAAAGTTAGAACAGCCCCCTATGCAGGCGCAAAACATCAAAAAGGGACGCTCCATTTGGGCGTCCCTTTTGTGTGACATATATTTATGTGACATTTACATGTGCCGCAAAACGCGAGCTGTTAACCTTAACGGCGCAACGCTTTGGCGCGCTCCCTCAGATAGACATCTTTTTAAAGATAAACTCAGGGATATGGCAGATGATCAGCATGATGTAGCGCCAGAAGAACGGCGTGTAGATCACATTCTTTTTCTTGGTGACGGCTTTCATAATATCCGAGGCCACCTTTTCTGGGGCCGCAACCAAGAACATGCCTTCGACATCCCATGTCATCGCCGTGTCCACAAACCCCGGTTTCACAGTGACCACATGACCGCCTGCGCGGGTTAAACGGTTGCGCAGACCTGACAAATAGGTGGCAAAACCCGCTTTGGCCGATCCGTAAACATAATTGCCGATACGCCCTCGATCCCCCGCAACAGATCCGACACCCACGACCGTGCCATTGCCACGGCTTTCCAATTCTGGGGCCAGCATTTGCAAAAACGTGGCTGGGCCAGTGAAATTGTCTTGCACCGTGCCGTTGATCAGATCGGGCTCGGCATCAATCGTATTTTGCGTGGGCATAGAGCCGACAAACACAGCACAATTGATCACGCCGTCTTCTGCCGTTGCGCGGTCAATAATCGGGGCAAAGCTGGATGTGTCGCGCGCATCAAAAGCGCAAGGCTCTGCCGTTTTTGCGCCGCGTGCCAAGCAATCTTGCGCTGTGCTGATCAGATCATCCATGTCGCGTCCGCAGACCAACACGGTTGCGCCGCGTGCAGACACATCGCGTGCAAAAGCCCGCGCCATTGACGAGGTTGCGCCCAAAATGATCCATGTCTGGTTTTGTGAGGCTTTGCTCATGCGCTCTCTCCTTGGCTCATTTTGGATTGATCTTGAGAAGGCTGATCTGCCTCAGCAGGCGCACCGCGCAGCTGCAATCGGCGCACCAAATCGGTTTCCATTGCGCGCTCAGGGTCGGCTTTTGCCACCTCTTGCTGCCATGCCTCTTGCTCTGGGTACATGCCCGCGATCTGTTTGGCTTGGGCCAAGCCGTCTTTGGCAAAGTAAATCCGCCCGCCTGCCTCGCGCGCCAGATCGGTCAATTCACGCACCAAATATTCGGCGCTGCCGCGATTGGGAAAATCCACCGCCAAAGTGTAGCCTTCCATCGGAAATGACATATAGCCCGCGCGTCCCGCGCCCATCTTTTTCAACACTGCCAAAGGTGAAGCCAAACCTGACGCCGCAATCCGTTCCAGCATGATGCGCAAACAATTGGTGGCCTCAAGCGGTACAACGCATTGAAATTGGTTAAAGCCGTTTTTGCCATACAAGCGATTCCAATTGTGGATCGCATCCAGCGGGAAAAACGGGTCGGTAATCGGTTTGACGCTTGTGCGCCCAGAGGCGGGCACGCGGCGAAAATACATCTCGTTGAACAGACGCACGATTGGCGCGGACAAAGCCCAGCGGGGCGCGTTGAATGGCACCGATTTGCTTTTGCCGCTGCCAGGGTTCACGCCCGATGTGATTTCGCTTTCTTCCAAAACGCCACGGCCTAAATTGGCACCCTTGGCTGTGGCGTCGATCCAACCGACAGTGTAATCGGCAGAACTGTCATCAAAGGCCACGAAAAATTCGTCCAAATTGTCGATGCGTCGCTCGGTCAAAACCATCAGGTCGCCTTTGCAGGGGGCCATTTGCATCTTGGCCGAAGCAATTACGCCGGTTTGTCCCAATCCGCCGACAGTGGCTTGGAAGATACCAGTATTTTTCGGTGTGATCACGCGGGTCTTGTCGCCTTGGATCAGCGTGATTTCGGTCACATGCTGACCAAATGAGCCAACGACATGGTGGTTTTTGCCATGCACATCATTGGCGATACAGCCGCCGATGGTGGCAAAGCCTGTGCCGGGCATCACCGGTGGAATCCACCCCCTAGCGGCAAACATACGCCCCAGATCTCCGATCGGCAAACCCGCTTCTACATGCACCACGCCAGAGGTCTCATCAAAGGACAGCACCCGATCCAAACGCGTCATGTCCAAAGACGGCGCGTCAGATGTCAGGGCCGCGTCGCCGTAAGATCTGCGCATGCCAAAGGCGGGCACGGCAGATTTCTCCAACAAGCGTTTCAACTGCGATGCGCGTTCAGGGCGGGCCACGTCACCTGAGGCACGATGCGCGCGCCCCCAGCCTGTGGTGTCTAAAGTTTTCCAGCTCATGTTTGAATTCTCTTTGATATGCGTTCCGCGATGGGAAAAATGATCAGACCGATGACAATGGCGAACCAAAGTGTGGTCAAGCGAATGATGGCCGTGGCAGGCAGGGACAGCGCCAAAGGCACGCCCTCAAGGCTCAGCAGCGCGATCATCGCAGCTTCTGCGCCACCCACGCCACCCGGCGCGCCCGTTAGTCCGCCTGCCAAGGTTGAAAACAGGAATATCGCGATGGCGGTTGACGCAGTGACATCTGCGCCCATCCATGCCAGCAATAGGTAAAAAGCCAGCCCTTCGGCCAGCCAGCCCGCAAAGGCCAACACTGATCCTTGGAACAAGGTGCCGCCTTGCGAGAAAGGCGCAAGCGCGCTTGCCGCACGGCGGAGTTTCGCAAACAGGCGCGGGGCTTTGCCCGTGGTTCGATACCCCAAGCTTGCGCACCATGCCAAAAGCGCAGGGCGAGTGACAATAAAGGCGGCCAACAGCGCCAAAAGCGTGACAGGCACGCCACCTGCAATTTTTGACGTTGATAACAAAAGTGCACCCGCCAAAAGCACGGCCATCGCCGCCAAATCTGAGGCGCGATCGACCAAAACCAAAGGCGCAGTGCGTTCAAAAGCCCAACCTGTTTCGCGCCGTATCCAGCGCATTCGTACCAATTCGCCCACACGCCCTGGTGTGACCGTCATGGCAAAACCACCCAGAAAATGACGCATGTTGGTGGTGAGAGACAGGTCGAGCCCAAGACGTTTGGCAAACAGATGCCAACGCAATCCGCGCAGACCATAATTCATCAGCGACAGCGCCAGCAGGGCGCAGACCTGCCATAGAGTGAGTTTTTGGATTTGATGCAGTGTCTCAGACCAACCCGTCGCAGCCGCAGCGCCCAAAAGGCCGATGATGAGTAAGGCCAAAAGCCCCAGCAACACCACGCGATCGCGCAAGGCTTTGGACCCACCTGCGGTAGGTCTTATGGTCGAGGAAATGGTTTGCTCTTGCTGCATGTGATCAATTTTGCCTGTATTTCGTGCCGTTCTAGCGACAGATTGGGGCAAGAATATGATGCTGTTGCCTATATGGCGACAATAGAGAGGGGTTTGGTTAAATAAAAGGCCCCCCAAACTGGAGGCCTTTGTCAGTTCTATGGTGTTCAGTCCTACGGTGCTGGGCGCGGATCAGTCGACAATCGTCGCCAAAGTCGCCGCGCGCAGATCGGCCTCGGTCACGCCCTCGGCGGTCTCAACGATTTTCAATCCGCCCTCAACCACATCCAAAACGCCCAAGTTGGTGATCACGCGATCCACAACCGATTTGCCGGTCAAGGGCAGGGTGCATTCTTTCAAAAGTTTGCTGTCGCCGTGTTTGTTTGTGTGATCCATGACCACAACAACACGACCCACGCCCGCGACCAAATCCATAGCGCCGCCCATGCCTTTGACCAGTTTCCCGGGGATCATCCAGTTGGCCAGATCGCCTTTTTCATCCACTTCCATCGCGCCCAAAATCGCCATAGCGATCTTGCCGCCACGGATCATGCCGAACGAAAAAGCGGAATCGAAATAGGCGGTGTTTGGCAGCTCGGTGATGGTCTGCTTGCCCGCGTTGATCAGGTCGGCATCCTCGGTGCCCTCCACAGGGAAAGGCCCCATGCCCAACATGCCGTTTTCAGATTGCAGGGTGACTTCGACGCCATCAGGAATGAAATTTGGCACCAAAGTCGGGATGCCGATCCCGAGATTCACATAGGTCCCGTCTTCCAGTTCAAGCGCTGCACGCGCTGCCATTTGATTGCGATCCCACCCCTTTGGGGCTTGTGTGTCTGTGGCCATG
Organism: Pacificibacter marinus; assembly: GCF_018860505.1. Classification (GTDB taxonomy): domain Bacteria; phylum Pseudomonadota; class Alphaproteobacteria; order Rhodobacterales; family Rhodobacteraceae; genus Celeribacter; species Celeribacter marinus_B. The sequence continues at coordinate 83,044 of NZ_JAHKPU010000034.1, read as the reverse complement.
ATGTGCTCTCCCTAAATCCGCAACGCTGCGGTGTGATCTGGTGCTGGCGGCTTGCGCGCGCTGGCGATTATGACTGTGGTGCTGATGCGGGTTCCAGTGGGGCGAGGCCCAATTGGCTTTGTGCATAAGCTGCGAAAATCTCTTGCCCGTAGGCGGCATTAGTGTGTCTGTTGTCGACCTTGTCGCCGACATCTGTGACCGACGACTTGGGGCGTGCAAAGATGTCTTTGGTCGCGAAAATACCCTGACGCGTGTGGTTCGGTTGCGCGATAAACCGATAGCCAAAATCGGCCAAACTTGTCCCCATGGCGTGCTCATAGATCTGCGACCAATCGGCTGCTGTGTGACGTTTGTTCAGCCGCGACATGGTGCTCTCGAATCCCGGTCCGCGTTTTGCGCCACGCGCCAAAGGATAGGGGGCGGGCATAAACGTGATGCGTGGGTCGTCGTCAAACACATCGTGACGCGCCTCGACAAAATCATAGACCGCAGTGCCGATCAAGGCCCGCGCTGCACTCAGCGACATCACAGGGCGCAGGCTGCGTTCCTCATATTCCAAGATGTCGTAATCGGCCATCAAACGGGTGACTGCGCCCATAGCAAAGCGTTCACCCACGTGAAAAATTTGCGCGTAAGGGGCAAGATCAATCATCAAATTGCCGTTCCATTGCTGGCTCATTTTACAGCCGTAAGTATCGCTGGGCGTTGGGCCAAAAGTGCTGCCGATCATCAGTGATCTGGAATGCACGGCGCCGGGCAGGGAAAAATAATCGACTTCAAGGTCGGGGTAAGCGCGTTTGATCCAATCTGAGGCCATGCGCACGCTGGCCGAATGAGACGTGCCCAGAACCAAAACCTTCATGTCAGGCTCCTGTTCATGGCGTCCAAAAGTACCTCTTCGCATTGCACAGCGTTGTCGCCATCATCGGTCATGCCGCCAGTCAGGCTGGATGAAGTTCGGGGCTGGGGGGCGTTGACCTCTTCGCCGTGGGCTTGGAAAAACATGTTCATCGCCGCTTTGACGCCAGCGTTAGTCACGCTGCGCTGGTTGGCCTCGAAAAAGCGCCCGCGCGTGGCCGCATTGGTGATGACCTCAAAGGACGGGAAATAATCGACCGTATCATGGGTACGGGCAAATTCGCCCGCAGCTGCGCGTAGAACCGATTTGGAATAGGTCGTGGCGGGCAAGACATGCGTGCCCGATGCCGTTGCCGTCAATGGTACGGGCGAGACAGTGAGCAACAGCTTGAAATGCGGGTTCCGGCTTTTGCCAAAATCGTTCAAAGCACGTAAATCGGCCATAACAGCGCGATGCCCATCGTTGCGATAACTGATTTCTTGCGGTTGATCTGGCGCGGCGATCACGCCTGGGGCCGTTGGATAAACCGTGCCCGAGGCCTCATGACACCATGTTTCGGTCAGCCCAAGAGTGAAAACCAACAGCTCAGTCGATTCAAAAGTCTTGCGTAAAATGCGCAGATGGTGGGCGCGCGCGTCCCCTACCAATTCGGGGGTGTCATAGCCGTCTGGCTCAATCGCAGGACGCTGCGCATCGACATATTTCCCGTCAGGACGTTGCCACACTGGGGCGTGGGGCGTCTCAAACCCGTAAGCCTCGTGCAACAGTTGCACCATTTGACGCGCTGTATAGATATTGCCGTAGCGCGCCGAATACATGCCATAGCCAAAGCGTGTCATGACATCGCGACGAAAATTGTGCCTTGGGCTTTCAAAATCCAACACGGCCCAATCGCGCTCATGTAGATTGCGATGCACATGCTGCGCAAAACAACTGCCCGCTGTCATGATCGCCGTGTCTTTGGTGATTGCAAATTTAGGCAGGTAAAGTCCCTGAATTGCCGGAAGCGGCTCAACCGAATCTGGCACCTCAGCCACGACACCGCTGCGCCAAAAAGCGCGGGGCGGCAAGCTATCATAGGGGGACATCACGCGCGGGCCTGCTGTGCCGATTAGGCGGCTGGGCGCGTTGTGCGCTGCTCAATGCGTTTCTCGTGTTGGCCTTGAATGATACGGTGCACATAGACGCCGGGCAGGTGTATCGCGTCTGGATCAAGCGACCCTACAGGCACAATATCTTCGACTTCCATGATGCAGATTTTGCCGCACATCGCCGCTGGCGGGTTGAAATTGCGTGCTGTTTTGCGGAAAATCGCATTGCCTGTGGCATCAGCTTTCCATGCTTTCACGATGGAGATATCGGCAAAAATACCCTCTTCCAAAATGTAATCTTGGCCGTTCCATGATTTTACGTCTTTGCCCTCAGCGATCACCGTGCCGACACCTGTTTTGGTGTAAAAGCCCGGAATGCCCGCGCCGCCTGCGCGCATGCGTTCGGCCAATGTGCCTTGGGGGTTGAATTCCAATTCCAACTCACCGCTTAAATACTGACGCATGAATTCGGCGTTCTCACCCACGTAAGACGACATCATTTTCTTGATTTGGCGGGTGGCCAACAGCTTGCCTAGGCCGAAATCGTCAACGCCTGCGTTGTTTGAGGCCACGGTCAAATCCTTGACGCCGCTTTCGACCAAAGCCTCGATCAAAAGCTCAGGGATGCCACAGAGGCCAAAACCGCCTGCGGCAATCAACATGCCGTCATGCACTATGCCGTCTAAGGCCTCGGCTGCGGATCCGTAAACTTTTTTCATGACGCTCTCTCCCTAACAGTCAGATTTGCGCGATTGGACGCAATTGACGGGCGAGTGTCAATGGATTGCTGCACTGCAACATCGATTTATGATGCATGTCTGTGCGCAATATGTCGCACCTAAAAGCGTGACAGGCGCAACTATATATCGCGCCCGTATCGTTTGGTGCTTGTTTTGGTATGGGACTTAGCTGTCTTTTTTCGCGGCAGGCTTTTTGGCGGGTGCTTTTTTTGCGGCTGGTTTTTTGGCCGCGGCTTTTTTCGGCGCAGCTTTCTTTTTGGCAGGCGCTTTTTTCTTGGCCGGTTTTTTCGTCTCAATCAATTCCAGCGCTTGCGCAACGGTGATGTCCTCGGGCTTGATCTCTTTGGGCAGGGTCACATTGACCTTTTCCCATTTTACATAAGGCCCGAATTTGCCGTCCATCACTTTGATCGGACCACCATCAGGATGATCGCCCAATTCTTTCAGCGCCTTGGCCACTGTGCGTCCGCGACCAGGGTTTTCGCGCTTATGGGTGATCATTTCCATCGCCAAATTCATACCAATTTCAAACACTTCACTGGTTTCTTTGAGGTTGGCGTAGACAGGTTTTTCCTCGTCGGGCAATTGGTGGATCAAATAGGGACCAAAGCGACCCAAGTTGGCGGCAATCACGCCCCCATCAGGGTGCGGGCCAATCTCGCGTGGCAGATTCAGCAGCAAAAGCGCTTTTTCCAGATCAATGCTTTCGGGCGCCCAGCCTTTTGGTAAAGATGTCCGAGGTGGCTTTTTGTTCTCGGGCGTGGCTTCGCCGCGTTGCACATAAGGGCCGAACCGACCAGAACGCAGGGAGATTTCATCGCCGTTGTCTTCGCCCAGAACCTTTTCATAGCTTTCAGCGCCTTCGCCCGAAATCGGACGGGTGTAGCGGCATTCAGGATAGTTGGAACAGCCGACAAAACCGCCAGAGCGCGAGGTTTTCAGGTGCAGGCTGCCGACGCCACATTTGGGGCAGGCGCGCGGATCTGTGCCGTCTTCACGAGGTGGATACAGCGTTGGTGTCAGGGCTTCGTCCAATTTGTCGAGCACTTCCGAGATGCGCAGATCAGAGGTTTCCGAAATCGCGGCAGAGAAATCACGCCAGAACCGATTCAGCACGTCTTTATAATTCATCTCACCCGCAGAGACGGAATCCAGTTCGCCTTCCAGATCGGCGGTGAATTCATAGCCGACATATTTGCGAAAGAAGTTCATCAAAAAGATCGTAACGATTTTGCCTTTGTCCTCAGGGAACAGGCGGTTTTGTTCTTTTCGCACATATTCGCGTTCAACAATCGTTGTCAAAACAGAGGCATAGGTGGACGGGCGGCCGATGCCGAGCTCTTCCATGCGTTTGACAAGCGTTGCCTCGGTGTAGCGTGGCGGCGGGTTGGTGTGGTGCTGCATGCCGAGCACCGAATCGCTGCCCCCCAAAGCGGCCTCTTTGCCGTCCGCGTCAGATTTCAAAGCGCCCGCGACTTTTTTAGCGGGTTCATCTTTCATGATCTGGGGCAGGCGCGCGCTGTCTTCTTCGCCTTCCGCGTCATCTTTGCCCTCGGTGTAGGCCGCCATAAAGCCATCAAAGGCCACGACTTGACCCGTGGCGCGCAAAACGACCTCATGGTCAGCCGAGGCGATGTCGACCGTGGTGCGTTCCAGTCGAGCCGCTTCCATTTGCGACGCAATGGTGCGTTTCCAAATCAGATCATACAGTTTGGCTTGGTCGCTGTCGCTCAGCGCGGCCTCTTTGGGGCCTTTGTTCAATTCTGTCGGGCGGATACATTCGTGCGCTTCTTGCGCGTTTTTGGCTTTGTTTTTGTACACACGTGGAGAGGCGGGCACATATTTATCGCCGTAGCGCGCTTTGATCGCGTCGCGCGCCTCGGTGATGGCCTCGGGCGCCATATCGATGCCGTCGGTCCGCATATAGGTGATCAGACCCGCTTCATACAGGCGTTGGGCTGCGTTCATCGTTTGACGTGCGCCCATGCCGAATTTGCGGCTGGCCTCTTGTTGCAGGGTCGATGTCATAAAGGGCGCGGATGGATTGCGCGTGCCCGGTTTGGCCTCGACTGACGCGATTTTCAGATCGCGCGACGATACGGCTTGCACGGCCATCTCAGCCGATAGGCGATCGCCCAAGTCGAATTTATCAAGTTTTTTGCCTGAAAGATGCGTCAAACGTGCTTCAAACTGCTGCCCGCGTGGGGTCTCGAGCATGGCTTTGACGGTCCAGTATTCTTGCGGATTGAACGCTTCGATCTCGTCTTCACGTTCTACGATCAATCGCAGGCACACCGATTGCACACGACCAGCAGAGCGCGCGCCGGGCAATTTGCGCCACAACACAGGCGACAGGTTAAAGCCCACCAAATAGTCCAAAGCGCGACGGGCCAAATAGGCATCGACCAGCGGCACATCGACTTGGCGCGGGTTTTTCATCGCCTCAGTGACGGCCGTTTTGGTGATCGCGTTGAACACGACGCGCGACACTGCGGTGGATTTTTTAATCGCGCGACGTTTGGTCAGCGCCTGTTGCAGATGCCATGAAATCGCTTCGCCTTCGCGGTCGGGGTCGGTCGCGAGAATCAATACGTCGTCGTTTTTCAAAGCGTCCGCGATGGCTTTCACATGCGGGCGGCTTTGTGCGCCGATGTCCCAGATCATTTCGAAATCGTTGTCCGGATCGACCGATCCGTTTTTGGCTGGCAGGTCGCGCACGTGGCCGTAGGACGCCAGAACCGTGTAGTCACTTCCAAGGTATTTATTGATCGTTTTGGCCTTGGCAGGAGATTCGACGACGACAACTGGCATGATAGATCCTTTGATACGACTACGATGGCCTTATGGCGGGGCAAGATGGTTTGCGCAACTGCGGATTGTCAATGAAAGATCGTGATAAGACGTTAATATCTTTGCTGCACAATCAAATAGCGCCCGATTTTTGGCATGATTTTACAACAGAACAGCGGTGATGACGCTTTTCACTCTGTTCGCTTTTGCGCTCGTATCGCGCCTCATCGTCCCAAGGCCCATTGCTCCGCGCCTCAGTGCGGGGCAGGTATGATGTCAAAAGTGCCGACATTCACATAACGCGTGAATGCCGGAGTTATGTTCAGGTATATGCGCCGTTGGAATATGTCAGCTCATAGCTGTGACTGTAGAGTTCAAAGACAATTCCAAAAGGGTCTTCGACATAAACCATGCGATAGGGTTTCTCGTCTGGAAAATATTCACGTACAGGCATGCGTTGCTTGCCGCCTGCTGCGACGATCTTTGCCAATAGGTCTTCAAGGTTCGGGTCTTGAATAGCAAAATGGAACGTACCGTGTTGTCTGAAATTGAAGTTTTCTTTGGGGGCTTCGTGTCCTTCGAATTCGAACAGCTCAAACCCGATGCGATCAGCCGTTGCCAAATGCGCGATACGCATGCGGCCCCAGCCTGTGCCAAAAACATCGGAACACATCTGACCGATGTCACTGTCGTCTTCGACAATGATCGTGGGGTCCATGATGACATAAAAGCCAAGGACGTTGCTGTAGAATTCAATCGCCTTGTCCAAATCTGGAACAGATAGGCCGATATGAGAGAATGAGCGTGGCGTTGGTTGCATAGTGTTTCCTTTCGAGGGTGTCGAAAGAGATTTAGATGGACTGTGACTGTAATAAAAATTATCATTTTGCATGATTTTCATAATATTTTGAGTTGATAATGCTGAACGCCACGTGGTTAGAAACGTTTACGGCGCTTTGCGATGTGGGGCATTTCACGCGCACGGCAGACCTGTTGGGCATGACCCAGCCGGGTGTGTCGCAGCATTTGCACAAATTGGCATCACAAGTCGGTCAGCCACTGATTTTAAAGGATGGAAAATCTTTTACCCTCACGCAAGCTGGCGAAGCCGTGCTGGCAGTTGGCATTGCGCGGCGTCAGCAAGAGCGCGAGTTGAAAGACATAATCAATTTCGATGATCCAAACGTCGGTGAAGTCAGCATTGGGTGTTCCGGCAGTTTTGCCATGTGGCTTTATCCGCATCTTCTTGACCGGATGCGACTGGCCCCCGATCTTAGCATCAATGTGACGGCAGCGCCGCATACAAGTATCGTGTCGGCCGTTTTGAGTGGCGCATTTGATTTGGGGGTTATCGCCGAACCTATCAGCCATCCGCATCTCGAGGCACAAGAATTGACCCGTGAAGAGCTGTGTTTGGTGGTCCCGCAATCCTATGCCAAGCGAGATCTCGACCTAGCCCAATTGAATGAGCTGGGCTTCGTCGCGCACCCTGACGGATATGCATATGCGGATGACTTGTTTTCGCGGAACTTTCCACAGGACTACAAAGGCTCTGATCACCTTAAAGTTAGGACATTCGTCAACCAGATTGGACAAATCCCGCTGCCTGTTGCGCAGGGGCTTGGCTATACAATATTGCCCAAATCCGGCGTGGATGCTTTTCAAGGAAAACAACAACTGGCGATCTTTTCGCTGCCGACACGACGGTATCATGACTTGTGGATTATATCCCGTAAGAGGCGAACTGAAATCTCGCGTATCGCGGCTTTAAATGACTTCATTCTTCAGGCGTCAAAAGCTTTGCGCTAACTTTGCTTGGGGAAGTTGGATAAATTTAATTTAAATGGCGCGTTTCTGCCCCCAGCGTACGGGAGGCTTAGAATCTATTCATCAAGGTTAACCGCGAACTGGTCATCTCCCTCGGAAATTGACCTTTAAAACATGTAAACTGACAACAGGGGAAAGGTTTAAAAGCTTGCAAAGACGCGCCTAACTGTTGTGCAAATGTTTAAAACATCGCGTATCGCGCGATTAGGCACGGGCCAAAAGACCACCGGCTTTGCGCAGGATTTGGCCGTCGAGTTCCAGCGTCATAATCTGGGAACTCACCTCTTCGGCACGCGCCCCGATGTCGCGGATCAACTGGTCTTCGGCCACCGCAGCGCCGCCCAAACGGGACAGGATTTCACTGTGCAAGGTGGCATGGTCCTCAAAGCTGCGCATCTCGGGCTCAATTGGCACAAGCGCGTCCTCAGGCGTGTCCATCGCGGTGATCGCCAAGGGCGATGCACTGGCCAGTACATCTATTACATCACGCGATCCGCGAACCAAACTGGCCCCATCGCGCAACAGGTTATTGCACCCTGACGAGCGCCCATCAAACGGGTGGCCTGGAACGGCCATGACGTCACGGCCTTGTTCCATCGCATTGCCTGCGGTCAACAGCGAGCCGGATTTGGCAGCTGCTTCGATTACGACGGTGGCCAAGGCCATGCCAGAAACGATGCGATTGCGCATCGGGAAATGCCGCGCAAAGGGTTTCATGCCCATGGGTTGTTCGGACACGACAACACCGGTGTTGGCGATTTTGGCGTATAGTTCTTTGTTTTCAGCGGGATAGATCACATCCAACCCGCCACCCAGCACGGCGATGGTGCCTGTCTTCAAAGCAGCCTCATGTACGGCAGCATCAATGCCACGCGCCATGCCAGAGACGATGCCAAAGCCTTCGTCTCCCAAATCACGCGACAAAGCACGCGCCATACGCAGCCCCAAAGATGAGGCATTGCGTGCGCCCACAAGGGCAATCATCGGACGTTCAAACAAGGACAGATCGCCTTTGACCCACAGCAGCGGCGGGGCATCAGGGGTCAAGGCAAGGGCGGCTGGATAATCCGTGTCACCAATGGCCACCAGCCGCGCGCCCGCTTTGCGGCCCGCTTTGAGTTCTTTGTCGACGACAGCCATGGGGCAGGTTTGATAGCCGCTCACACCTGCTTCTCGCGCAATTTCGGGCAAAGCCGTCAACGCAGCTGCGGCACATCCGTGGTCATTCATGAGGCGATAAAAGGTTGATACGCCAACACGGCGTGATCGCAAGAGGCGGAGCCAGATGGCGCGATCTTCCGCAGTGTGGGGTGGGGTGAGGGGGTGGTGGGAAGGGATGAAATCCATATTGACCAGCTCTCTCCGTCTCTTGCAGTTACACCATCGCGCAAATTGGTTAATGAGCCGTTACCGTTACTCAACAATCCTCAAATTTATCGAATTTTTCTGTATCTTCCTGAATTCAAGCGATTTTGTCGCAAATATATCGTGACTAGAGCAGAACAATTGCAAAAAGACGGCCCGAAGACCGCCTTAAGTCTCAGATTTCTATAACGCGAGATTGCAAGCGTTAACCTTTGCGACTCAGGTAGCAGAGCCGCCAACGGTCAATTCGCCGATTAATGTCGTGGGCTGGCCGACCCCGACTGGCACCCATTGGCCCGCCTTGCCGCAGTTGCCCATACCGGGATCGAGTGCCATGTCATTGCCGAGGGCACGGATGTGCTTAAGGGATGTCGCGCCATCGCCGATCAAAGTGGCCCCTTTGACGGGGGCGCCAACCACGCCGTTTTTGACTTGGTAGGCTTCGGTGCAAGAGAACACGAATTTGCCATTGGTGATGTCGACCTGTCCACCGCCAAACCCGACCGCGTAAATACCGTCTTTGAGACTGGCAACAATGTCTTCAGGCGCAGAGTCACCACCCAACATATACGTGTTGGTCATGCGCGGCATGGGCGTGTGCGCGTAGCTTTCACGACGTCCGTTGCCTGTGGCCTCGACGCCCATAAGGCGGGCGTTTTGGCGGTCTTGCATATAGCCGACCAGAACGCCGTCTTCGATTAAGGTGTTCTTGGCGCTGGGCGTGCCTTCGTCATCGACAGAAATAGACCCACGGCGATCAGGAATGGTGCCATCGTCCAAAACTGTGACGCCTTTGGCTGCGATCTGTTTGCCCAAGAGGCCTGCGAAAGCGGATGTGCCTTTGCGATTGAAATCGCCCTCAAGCCCGTGACCAATGGCTTCGTGCAAAAGAATACCGGGCCAACCATTGCCAAGCACCACATCCATCACGCCAGCGGGGGCAGGGATGGCCTCTAGGTTGACGCAAGCGATCCTCAGGGCCTCGATGGCGACGGATTTCCAATGATCAGGAGCGAGCATGCCCAAAAGACCTGTGCGCCCACCACCGCCAGCTGAACCGCTTTCGCGACGGCCATCTTTGTCAACGATGACTGAAATATTGAGACGTGCCATTGGGCGTTGGTCGGACACGAGCGTACCATCGGGGCGCAAGATGAACACTTCTTGATGTGAGGCCGCCATCGAGGCCGAGACTTGCACCACACGCGGATCAAGGGCGCGCAAGAAATCGTCGATTTCTTTGAGCGTGTCGATTTTGACCTCGAAAGCCGCCCCGTCCATTGGGTTCTCGTCGGTGTAAAGCTTGACGTTGGTGGCGCGTGGGCCATCTGCCAGGGTGCCGCCCCCCGCGCCCACGGCCAGACGCGCGGTTTCAGCTGCGCGTATGAGCGACGATTCGGAAATTTCGGTGGAATGGGCGTAGCCTGCGGTCTCGCCACGCACTGCACGCAGACCGAATCCCTCAGATGCGTCATATGTGGCATTGCGGATTCGCCCGTCGTCTAGCACAATGCCCTCAGATGTGCGGCGCTCAAAGAAAAGCTCGCCATCATCTGCGCCTGCTGTGGCATTTTGCAAGATCGATAGGGCTGAGGCCTGATCCAACAGGGTTTCGAATGGGTCAAAACGTCTCGTTGTCATCTATTTTCTCCTTGGGGACTTGATCTAAATCAAAAAACACGGTCAATGGCGGCGCGGAAATCTTGTCCCACGCCGAGTAATATGGTTTTTGGGGGGCAAGACTCAAACGAAATTCGCCTGAACATCAGGCACTGCGGCGCACATATCACTGTTGCGCTTGCAAAATGGGAAAAGAACATGCGCACAGAACGCTTTTTGTCCGGCTTTGCCGCCACAGTTTTAGCCACCACCGTTTCAGGTGCCGCCATGGCGCAGCAAGCCGGTGAATTGCTGGGTGCGCCGGTGAACGGTAAAATGGGTTTCCAACCTGCCGCAACCGAGCTTGCACGCGATTTGCAAGGCTTGGACCACTTGCTTTTATGGATCACGGGCCTGATCACATTGTTCGTTTGTATTTTGTTGGTTTGGGTGATGGTGCGCTACAACCGCCGCGCCAACGCAAACCCTGCAAGCTTTACGCATAACACGACCATCGAGATTGCTTGGACATTGATCCCGATTCTGATCTTGGTCGGTATCGGCGCGTTCTCTTTGCCAGTTTTGTTCAAGCAGCAAGAAATTCCCGAAGGTGATCTTTACATCAAAGTGACGGGCTACCAGTGGTACTGGGGCTATGAATATGTTGACGAAGGTTTCGCATTTGATAGCTACAAACTTGAGCGCGATGAACTGGAAGCAGCAGGTTACGACCAAAGCCTCTACCTTTTGGCGACTGACACAGCTGTTGTTGTGCCTGTTGGCACCACGGTTGTTATGGGCGTCACTGGTGCGGACGTGATCCACTCTTGGGCGATGCCATCTTTTGGCGTGAAACAAGATGCGGTTCCTGGCCGTGTTGCTGAGCTTTGGTTTAACGCTGAGAAAACTGGTACCTTCTTTGGTCAGTGTTCTGAGTTGTGCGGCAAAGACCACGCCTACATGCCGATCACTGTGAAAGTTGTCTCACAAGAAGATTACGATGCATGGTTGGCGGGCGCTATTGAAGAATACGCCTCTTTGGATGCGGGCGAGCAGTCGATCCAACTGGCCTCTGCTGAGTAAGCTATCACTGCGACATCAGGGCGCGGGCGAAGATCATCGCCCCGCCCGCTGACTGTTCTATCTCATGCGAATTAGTGTCGCCGATACGGCGATGCAGGTCCGCAGGCACCAAAAGCAAGGCACCACATGACCGACGCAACCATAACACTTGACGACGATAAGGAAGCGAGCTTTGGCGATTTCTTTGCGCTGTTGAAGCCACGCGTGATGTCGCTTGTCGTGTTCACCGCGATGGTCGGGCTTATAGTCGCGCCCGGATCGGTGCATCCGTTTGTGGCGTTCTTTTCCGTGCTATGTATCGCGATTGGTGGCGGTGCCTCTGGTGCGTTGAATATGTGGTATGACGCAGACATCGACCGCGTGATGAAGCGCACCCAAGGTCGCCCCATTCCTGCCGGCAAAGTGACCGAAGGCGAAGCTTTGGCCATCGGCCTGACGTTGTCTGCATTTTCTGTGATCATGCTGGGGCTGGCGTCCAATTGGGTTGCTGCTGGGCTTTTGGCCTTTACGATCTTTTTCTACGTGGTGATTTACACCATGTGGCTGAAGCGCTCGACACCACAGAATATCGTGATTGGCGGGGCCGCTGGTGCTTTTCCTCCGATGATCGGTTGGGCTGTTGTCACCGGCGATATCACCATCGCGAGCACCTTGATGTTTGCTTTGACCTTTATGTGGACGCCGCCGCATTTTTGGGCTTTGGCCTTGTTCATGAACTCGGATTACGGCAAGGCAAAAGTGCCGATGCTACCTGTGACGCATGGCACACGCGTCACGCGTAATCATATTCTTGTCTACACGTTGCTTTTGGCTGTCACCGCGGGTGCGTTGCTGTTCACGTCAATCGCAGGCTGGGTCTATCTTGCCGCGTTTTTGGTCATGAACACCTTGTTCATCTTGGGGGCTGTAAAAATTTGGCGCCGTGATGATGCCGCGTCTAAAGCGGATAATTTCAAAGCAGAACGGTCTTTCTTTAAGCTGTCTTTGGCCTATCTTTTCGCGCATTTCACTGCGCTCATGTTCGACGGAATGCTCAGCGGTCTTTTTGACGGCATGGGCATTGGGGGAATTTTCTAAGATGGCGATCACCAAACTTCACGAAATTCACAAGCGGCGCAAGTCGCGCAATGTTGGCCTTGGGTTGGTGTTGGCTGCCTTCGTTGTGTTGATCCTTGGCTTGACCATGGTGAAAGTGACAACCACCCCGATCAGCAATATCGGCTCTGCAGAGGCGCACAACTAATGGCGATGGATGGTCCACAAAAAACGGTTCTTAAGCTCGTTGGTGTTGTGTTCACCATGGGCGCTTTGGCATGGGCATCGGTGCCGTTCTACAGCTGGTTTTGCGCCGTCACCGGTTTTGGGGGCACCACATTGGAAGCCGATGCTGGGTCTGACGTCATTTTAGACGAGACGATCAAAATCCGCTTTGACGCCAATACAGACCCCAGCATGGCGTGGTCTTTCAAGCCTGTTGAGCGCGAGATGAAAATTCGCATTGGTGAAACCGGTTTGGCATTCTATGAGGCGCACAACCCGACAGATCGTGTCATTGCTGGCACAGCGTCCTATAATGTCGCCCCCTACGAGGCAGGCGGATTTTTCACCAAGATCGATTGTTTTTGCTTCACAGAACAGGTGCTTCAGCCCGGCGAAACCGTGTTGATGCCCGTGACGTTCTACGTGGACCCCGAAATCACCACAGACCGTGATGCGAAATATGTACATCGCATCACTTTGTCTTATACATTCTACGAAACCGATCTGCCCGAGGAACTTGCCGCTTTGCAAAGCGACACGCCTAAGGTTACAGATCTTAACTGAACCCATTAGGGAAAATACCCCAAGGGAGAGGGACGCAAGACTATGGCTCATGTAAAGAACCACGATTATCACATTCTGCCACCATCAACGAAACCACTTATGGGTTCTGTTGCAGCCTTTATCATGTTCTTTGGCGCTGTCATGTGGATGGCCAAAGGCACGCCATTTATGTTCTTGGCTGGTCTTTTGGGCGTGCTCTATGTGATGTGGGCTTGGTGGCGTGAAACGATTTTGGAAAACAAAGCTGGCGATCACACGCCTGTTGTGCGTATCGGTCTGCGCTATGGTTTCATCATGTTTATCATGTCCGAAGTCATGTTTTTTGTGGCTTGGTTCTGGGCGTTTTTCAAAAGCGCGATTTACCCGATGTATGAATACGCGGGCACAGAATACGTCAAACCTGAAATCATTCCGGTCGACGCGTTCCACCTGCCATTGATCAACACATTGCTGTTGCTCTTGTCAGGCTGTGCAGTCACTTGGGCGCACCACGCGTTGGTGCACGGCAACGTGCGCAAAGACTTGGTGGCTGGACTGGCCATCGGTGTTGGATTTGGCGCTGTGTTCACTATGTTCCAAGCCTATGAGTACTATGAACTTTTGGTCCATGAGGGTTGGACATTCGGCGGCGACGTGTTCTTTGGTGGCTTCTTTATGGCCACAGGGTTCCACGGCTTCCACGTTCTTGTGGGGACAATCTTTCTGACCATCTGCCTCGTGCGCTCGATCAAAGGTGACTTTACACCAGACGATCACATCGGCTTTGAAGCTGCCGCTTGGTACTGGCACTTTGTGGATGTGGTTTGGCTCTTCCTGTTCGTAGCTGTCTACATCTGGGGCCAATAACCCTGCGCTGAGGCTTCGCCTTACGTAATAATCAGGTTACAAGGGCGCGGCACCAGCTGCGCCCTTTTGCATTCCAAAGGAACGTCTCATGATCAAACCTGTGATCAAACGCATGATCGGCCCTATATTGATGGGTGTGATTGGTATCGTTATTTTGCTTTGGCTTGGCATGTGGCAGGTGCAGCGATTGGCGTGGAAACAAGGTATTTTGGCCGAAATCACCGCCGAAATTGCAGCCGATCCCGTGCCTGTGCCAACACTGATTTCAACCGATATGAAATACCTGCCGGTCACAGCCACAGGCACCATCGGGCAAGACGAACTGCACGTGCTGGTGTCGCGTTTGGAAATCGGGGCAGGCTACCGCGTGATTGCGCCGTTTGAATTGGATGACGGGCGGCGGGTGTTGCTGGATCGTGGGTTTATCAAACCAGAGGCCAAAGATGTGTTTCGCGCCAGCGGTCCTGCGACCATTACTGGAAATCTGCATTGGCCGGATGATATGAACAGTTCAACCCCTGAACCTGATACGTCTGAAAACATCTGGTTCGGGCGCGATATCGCCGCCATGGCTCGCGCTTTGGGCACTGCCGAAGTTCTAATCGTCGCGCGTGCCGACACGGGGCAGGGCATTGAAGCCATGCCTGTGGGCATCACGGGTATCAAAAATGACCACCTTGGTTACGCAATTACATGGTTTTCTCTCGCTCTTGTCTGGTTGGGGATGACACTCTTCCTTCTGTGGCGTATCAAAACCCGAACTGTTTAACGCGATCCCAACTCTGATAGGGCCCCATGCGATATATCTCTACACGCGGCACCGCGCCCGCCTTGAATTTCGAAGACGCAATGCTCACTGGACTGGCCTCTGATGGCGGTCTCTATGTGCCTGAAACCATTCCGACCATGACTGCGGACGAAATCGCTGCTTTGGCAGGTCTGTCCTATGAAGAAATTGCGTTTCGAGTGATGAAGCCGTTCATCGGCGATACCTTCACTGATGCAGAATTCAAAGACATCATAGCGAAATCTTACGCTGGTTTTGGCCATGACGCCCGCGCGCCGCTTGTGCAGCTTGGGTCCAACCATTTCCTACTTGAGCTGTTCCACGGTCCGACACTGGCGTTCAAAGACTTCGCCATGCAACTCATCGGCCAGTTGTTCCAAGCGGCTTTGTTGCGCTCTGGCAAACGCGTGACCATCGTGGGCGCGACTTCTGGCGATACAGGCTCTGCCGCGATTGAAGCCTTTAAAGGCTTGTCCAATGTAGATGTGTTTATCATGTATCCGCATGGCGGTGTCTCTGATGTCCAGCGTCGTCAGATGACCACTCCTGTCGAAAGCAATGTCCACGCGCTGGCGGTTGAAGGCGATTTCGATGATTGCCAAGCGGCATTGAAAGAGATGTTCGCCGATATCGATTTCCGCGATGGGGTGAAACTCGCAGCGGTGAATTCGATCAACTGGGCCCGCGTTTTGGCGCAAGTTGTATACTATTTCTCATCTGCCGTGTCCTTGGGCGCGCCGCACCGCAAAGTGTCCTTCACCGTGCCGACAGGCAATTTCGGTGATATCTTTGCTGGTTACATCGCCAAGAAAATGGGCCTGCCGATTGAAAAACTGGTGATCGCCACCAACCAAAACGATATCCTGCACCGCACGATGAAAACCGGCGCCTACACCAAAGAAGGCGTGACACCGTCGATGTCACCGTCAATGGACATTCAAGTGTCGTCCAACTTTGAGCGTGCCTTGTTTGACGCGTATGGCCGCGATGGCGGTGCCGTTGCGCACCTGATGGATGAGTTGAAATCAGGCGAATTCAAAGTCTCGCAAGGGGCGATGGAATCTTTGCGTGATACGTTCACCTCTGGGCGCGCGTCCGAAGATGAGACCTCAGCAACCATCAAAGATATGCAGGTCCGTACGACCGAAGTCCTGTGCCCGCATTCTGCCGTTGGCGTGAAAGTCGCAGAAGAAAACCTATCCGACGTGCCAATGGTCACATTGGCCACAGCACATCCTGCGAAATTCCCTGCGGCCGTCAAAGCGGCCTGCGGTGTTCACCCCGATCTGCCCATGCATATGGCCGACCTTTTTGACCGTGATGAACGGTTCACAGTGGTGCCAAACGATCTGGCGGGTCTTAAATCTCTAGTGAAGGAGCGCATTTCTTGAGCCTCAAAACACACCGGCTCAGCAATGGCCTACGCATCGTGACCGAACATATGCCTTCAATGGAAAGCGCCTCAATTGGTGTTTGGGTCCAAGCGGGAGGGCGGCATGAGCGTCTAGAGCAAAATGGCATCGCGCATTTTTTGGAACATATGGCGTTCAAAGGCACTGCACGTCGCAGCCCTTTGGAAATCGCTGAGGTTCTTGAAAACGTGGGCGGATACCTGAATGCCTATACCTCGCGTGAAACCACAGCTTATTATGCGCGTGTGCTCAAAGAGGACGTGCCTTTGGCGCTGGATGTGATCGCTGATATCGTGTTGAACCCGATTTTTGATGCGCGGGAACTTGAGGTCGAACGTGGTGTGATTTTGCAAGAAATCGGCCAAGCTCTTGATACGCCTGACGATATTATTTTCGATTGGTTGCAAGGCGTGTCATACCCTGATCAGGCCGTTGGGCGGACCATTCTAGGACCTGAAGAGCGCGTGCGGGCCTTCACCCGTGACGACCTTGCGGGTTTTGTGCAAGAACACTACTCGCCCGAGCGCATGGTCTTGTCCGCCGCTGGCAATGTCGATCACGACAAAATTGTTGCTGAGGCTGAAATGCTGTTTGGCCATTTGACGGCCCATGGCAGCGATCACATCGATCCCGCTAGTTTTGTTGGCGGCGAACATCGCGTAAATAAGGATCTTGAGCAGGTCCATGTCGCCATCGCCTTTGAGGGACCAAGCTACCGCGACAAAGACATCTACATCGCACAGGCCGCGACCACGGCGCTTGGTGGCGGCATGTCCTCGCGTCTGTTCCAATCCGTGCGTGAACAAAAAGGCCTGTGTTATACGATTTACGCCCAAAGCGGTGCCTACTCTGACACCGGTGTGACTACTATTTATGCCGGCACCTCTGGCGAAGATGTGGCGCAGCTGACTGAATTGACCATGGACGAATTGAAACGCGCAGCAGACGATATGTCAGATGCCGAAGTCCAGCGCGCTTGCGCGCAGATCAAAGCGGGACTTTTGATGGGCTTGGAAAGCCCGGGGTCACGCGTTGAACGCAATGCACGGATGATCGGTATTTGGGATCGGGTGCCCAGCCTGTCTGAAACTGTAGCGAAAATTGATGCCGTCACCACCCAAGGCGTGCGCGATTTTATCGGTCAAATGGGGATGGGACGTGCAGCGATGGCCCTTTACGGACCCGCTGAAACCGCGCCATCTTTGGATGCTCTCAAGGCAAGGCTTATTGCATAATGTTTGCGCGTCGCCCCAAGGTTCGGATCGAAACAGAGCGCATGACGCTGCGTTTGCCCGTGCATGGGGATTATCGCGCTTGGTGCGAGCTGCGCGCCAATGGCGCACCTTTTTTGCAGCCTTGGGAACCAACATGGTCGTCAGATCATTTATCGCGCAAAGGTTTCACCAATCGCGTGTACTGGGCGCAGCGTTCTGTGGCATCTGAAACCGCTCTGCCGCTGTTTTTGACCCGCCGCGAAGATGGCGCATTGCTTGGTGCTTTGACGTTGGACAATATACGTCGTGGTCCTGCGCAAGCGGGCACCGTTGGCTATTGGATCGGCGCAGATTTTGCCCGCCAAGGCTATATGCGTGAGGCGCTCAGCGGCGTTGTGCACTATGCTTTTAGCAAACTGGACTTGAGCCGAGTTGAAGCTGCCTGCTTACCAGAAAACACCGCCTCGCGCGGGGTCTTGGAAAAGGCTGGCTTTAAATATGAAGGTGTGGCGCAGTCCTATTTGCAGATCAACGGCCGCTGGCGCAATCATGTGCTTTACGCCTTTTTGCGTAACGATCGTCGTGGGCCGACCCAAGTGGGATTGGCCTAACGCCACGGTGAGGACGGTCAGAAATCTCTATTTGTGTCGTCATCGCACGGCTTTGGCTCAAGCCTAAAAAAACAGCTTTTATCTCATAGGAGATTTCATATGACCTCCATCGCCACATCAGAGTTTCTGGATCACCTGTATGCCGCGTTGCCCAAAGGGACGTTTCGGGCGCAAAATGACGGCGAATTGGATGACCCGCGTGGGCGTCATCAAGGGCTAAGCGCAACTGTGGCGATGCCGCGTACTGTTTGTGAAGTCTCAAAAATCGTAAAATTATGTCATGCCGCCGGTGTCGGTATTGTCCCACTTGGCGGTGGTACAGGGTTGGTGTTGGGGCAGGTGGCTTATGACGGGCCCGCGCCAGTTGTCATGTCGCTGGAACGTATGACTGCCGTGCGTGAAATCTACCTATCAGAGAACGCGATGGTGGTCGAAGCGGGCGCGATTTTACACGATGTGCAGGCGGCGGCTGAATCTGTTGATCGGTTGTTCCCACTGTCTTTGGCATCCGAGGGCACCTGTCGCATTGGCGGAAATCTTGCGACCAATGCTGGCGGTTTGAATGTGCTACGCTATGGTAATACCCGCGATTTGTGTTTGGGGCTCGAAGTTGTCTTGGCCGATGGTACGATTTGGAATGGTCTCAAACGACTGCGCAAAGATAACACAGGGTATGATTTGAAAAACCTGATGATCGGCTCTGAAGGTACGCTTGGCATCATCACGGCCGCGACCCTGCGATTGTTTCCGCGCCCCCGACACGAGGCAGCTGCGATCTTGGTTGTGGATGATCCACAGGGCGCGATTGATCTGCTGGCATTGGCGCAGCAAACTTTGGGTGAGGGCATATCTGCTTTCGAAATGATCTCTGGCGTCGGTTTGGATTTTTTGGCCGAGACACTGCCCGATGTGCGTCAACCTTTTGAAAAAAGGCCTGATTGGTGCGTGTTGATCGATCTGGGGCTCTCTGGCGACAGCGATCCTAAGGATATGCTTTTGGGCTTGTTTGAGGCCGCATCTGAGGCGGGCTTGGTGTCCGATGGGGTGATTTCGCAAAACGAGGCGCAGCGCCAAGCGTTTTGGTCCGTGCGTGAAAATATCCCGACAGGCAATCGTCACATCGGGTCTATTTCGTCACATGATATTTCGATCCCTTTGTCGCGCATTCCCGACTTTATCCCTGAAGGCATCGCCAAGCTTCAGGCTTTAGGCGATGTGAGGGTCAATTGTTTCGGTCATTTGGGCGATGGAAACCTGCACTACAACGTCTTCCCCGCAAAAGGGCGGGACCGGGCAGAATTTGATGACATTCGCGGGGCTGTGAAAAAATGCGTGCATGATTTGACCCACGCATATGACGGTTCCGTCAGCGCAGAGCATGGCGTTGGGCGATTGAAAGTCGCAGATTTAGAGCGTTACCAAGACCCCGTAAAACTGGCTGCGATGCGGGCGATCAAGCAGGCGCTTGATCCAAAAGGCATTATGAACCCAGGGGCGGTACTCAGGCCCGCGTGATTTCGCAAACACTTTGCAAACACATAGGTAACCTGCAGCATAGGAAGATGCTGCCTTAGCTGCCTTCAAAGTCGCATAATGTTTTGACGTCATATCCCAAGGCTTCCAGTTTGTGACGCCCGCCAAGTTCGGGCAAATCCACGATAAAGGCACAGCTCAGAATTTCACCGCCCAGACGTTCGATCAGCTTTATCCCCGCTTCTGCCGTGCCACCTGTGGCCAAAAGATCGTCAACGACCAAGATTTTCTCGCCCGCTTCAATCGCATCTTCGTGCAACTCAACCGTCGCTTGGCCATATTCCAATTGATAGTCTTGCGAAATCACAGCGCCCGGCAATTTGCCAGCTTTGCGCACCGGCACAAACCCCACAGATAATTGATGCGCTACTGCGCCCCCCAAAATGAATCCACGCGCCTCAAGTCCCACAACCTTGTCAATCTGCATGCCGACATAAGGCGCAAGCATTTGATCGATGGTCAAACGCATTCCGCGCGGGTCGGCAAACAAGGTGGTGACATCGCGAAACATGATCCCTTCGTGCGGAAAGTCAGGGATAGTGCGGATGTAATCTTTGACGGTTTTCATTGAGAAGTCCTTCGGTCAATGATGCGTTTAGCTGCGTTTCAGGCTGACGGTTAAAGCGCTCATTGTAATCAAGGCAAGCCCGCCGCCACGTGTCAAATTACGTAAAACGCGCGGTGTTGCGATTGTGTTGCGCAAACTGCCCGCGAGCAAGGCGTAACACAGAGCATTCAAAAAACCGAGCGAGGCGAAGGTCGCGATCATCACTGTAAATTGTGGTGCTAATGCTGCCTCTGCTGTGATGAAATGCGGCACGAAAGCGATGAAAAAACCAATGCTTTTGGGGTTCAACGCAGTTACGATAAAAGCGTGGGAAAACACTTTGCGTTCACTCACGTTTTCAGTGCGCATCAAACTGCCCATTTGCGCTGATCCAGCCGAGCGCAACATATTGACCCCAAGGTATAAAAGATAGGCACCCCCGATCCATTTGATCACAGTAAAGGCAAGAGCAGAGGTCATGATCAGCACGCCAAGCCCCAGCAGTGACGCGGTCATGGCCAACACATCGCCCAGCCCAACCCCCACGGCACTGGCCACGGCCACGCGCCGCCCTTGCCCCAAAGCATATGACAGCACCAGCAATACTGTGGGGCCAGGAATGATAATCAAAGCAAGAGAGGCTGTGGCAAAGGCAATCCAAAGATCAAAGGGCATAGCTCTATCCTTTCAAAACACGGCCCGCGACCGCATCAAGTTTGGCAACAAGCGCAGGGTCGCGTTTGTGTGGCGCTGTCATCACGGCGTATTCCAATGCACGGTCGCAACCATGCACGCAGGGGGCGTACTCAGCGCCCAAAAGTTTTGGCATCGCCGCAACCAGAGATTTCGCAGTGGTTGAATTGGCCCCTAGCGTGGCGATAATCGCGTTGATGTCCACCGCACCATGATCTGGATGCCAGCTGTCAAAGTCGGTGATCATCGCCACAGATGCGTAACAAATCTCAGCTTCTCGGGCCAGTTTTGCCTCTGGCATATTGGTCATGCCGATCACGTCACAGCCCCAAGCGCGGTACATTTTGCTTTCTGCGATGCTGGAAAATTGCGGGCCTTCCATGGCCAAATAGGTGCCGCCTTTGTGCACGGTGACGCCTGTGGCGCGCGCAGCCTCGTATGCCAGCCCTGACAAGCGCTCGCACACTGGATGTGCGACGGATACATGCGCCACGCAGCCGGTGCCAAAGAATGATTTTTCGCGCGCGAATGTGCGGTCAATGAACTGATCAACAATGACAAAATCACCCGGTGCCATGTCTTCGCGGAACGATCCACAGGCAGAAACAGACAGCAAATCTGTCACGCCAAGTCGTTTAAGCGCATCGATATTCGCCCGATAAGGAACCGTCGTCGGCGTGTGAACATGTCCGCGGCCGTGACGTGGCAAAAAAGCCATTTTTACGCCATCCAACACGCCCGTCAAAATTTCATCGGATGGGGTGCCCCAAGGCGTCTCGACCTTTTGCCAAACCGCGTTTTCAAGCCCGTCGATTTCGTAGACGCCAGAGCCGCCTATCACACCAATCACGCGTTCCATTTTGACCCCTTATATTCGCATTTGATAAAAGCCTAAGCTCTTCTGCCTTTGGCGAAAAGGGACAATGCGCCCCGAGTCACGATATGTTTAAAGGCTGCGTGTTGCAGACTGGCGTAACCGATCAAAAAGCAATAGAAGCGCCCGTGAAACGAGCAGGTTTTGATGCGTATACAGTTCGACACAGGCCCTCTTGCGGGGGCAGCCTCGTCAGCGTCCAGTGCAAAGGCGGCGCAAGGTACGGTGTTTGATACACCGTCTTCGATCATCCGTGCCTATACGAAAGATGACCTACCCGCTGCGTTCAAAGCCGTTGCAAATGCCCAAGCCCAAGGCGCGTGGCTCGCGGGGTATATGTCGTATGAATTGGGCATGTTACTTGATCCTGCATTGCAGCGTTTTGCCCGAACAGGTGATCTGCTGCCATTGTTGGAATTTGGTGTCTATGATGCGCCAAAGCCTTTGAACGAAATTCAGAATGTCGCAAATGTGAAATCTGACCTGTCACCAGCTTGGACGTTGGAACGCTACACAACCGCTTTCGATCGTGCCAAAGCTTATATTGAGGCTGGCGATTGTTATCAGGTGAATCTGACCTTTCCGATGGCTGTGCATTGCGACGGGTCAGCGCGTCAGTTGTATGATGCTTTGCGCGCGCGCCAACCTGTGCCGTTTGGCGCTTTTATCGAAACTGATCACCATACGCTTTTGTCACGTTCGCCAGAGCTGTTCTTTAAGACTGACGCTTCTGGCCGCATCACCGTGCGTCCGATGAAGGGCACCGTGGCGCGAGGGGCAGATGTCGTGCAAGACGCGGCTGCCAAAGCTTGGCTTATGGGGTCCCAAAAAGATCAGGCTGAAAACCTGATGATTGTTGATTTGTTGCGCAATGACCTGTCGCGCGTCTCTGAAGTGGGCAGTGTCAAAGTGCCAAACTTGTTTGACATCGAGGCCTATAAGACCGTCTATCAAATGACTTCGACCGTCACGGCGCAGCTGTTGGCGGGCACTGATTTTTACGACTTATGCAAAGCCTTGTTCCCTTGCGGGTCGATCACTGGCGCGCCGAAAATTCGCGCAATGGAAATCATCGAAGAGTTGGAACAAGCGCCGCGTGGGGCCTATTGCGGTGCGATTGGCTGGATAGCGCCTGATGGGGCGTCTGAATTCAACGTCGCCATTCGCACGCTTGTGTTCGAGACCGGATCGAACATCGGCCACCTGAATGTGGGCGGTGGGTTGGTCTATGATAGCCAAGCGGAGTCGGAATATAACGAGGCTTTGTTGAAAGCGGAGTTTGCGCGGTTATGAGCCTTTCCCAAACAAACACCCCCCAAGAGTTTCGCGTGATTGAAACGCTGGGATGGTCTGCGCAAACGGGGGCGCAGCGGTTGGATCGTCACCT
Organism: Pacificibacter marinus; assembly: GCF_018860505.1. Classification (GTDB taxonomy): domain Bacteria; phylum Pseudomonadota; class Alphaproteobacteria; order Rhodobacterales; family Rhodobacteraceae; genus Celeribacter; species Celeribacter marinus_B. The sequence continues at coordinate 59,962 of NZ_JAHKPU010000034.1, read as the reverse complement.
TACACGCATGGCTGGCACCTGCGCGGCTTTGGGGATTCCCTTTCCGAAAGAACAGCTTTTATTTCTGATCAATGATGTGTCGTCGGATCATGATTTGCGCATTCGCCTGACTGTAGACCGTGACGGGCAGGGCGCTTTGGAGCAATGGCCCTTGGCAAAAACTGCGGATCACTGGACCGTCGCGATTGCCGATCAACGCGTTGACAGTGCGGATCTCTGGTTGGGACATAAAACCACTATGCGCGCACTTTATGATACTGCGCGGGGCAATCTGCCTGCGGGCATTGATGAGTGGATATTCTTGAATGAACGCGGTGAGGTCTGCGAAGGCACGATCACCAATGTGTTTGTGCAAAAGGGCGACAGATTGCTGACGCCGCCGCTCACCTCAGGCTTGTTGCCCGGTGTCTTGCGGGCGGATCTGTTGGATTCGGGCCGCGCTGTTGAGGCTGTGCTGACCTTGCCGGATTTGGAACGTGCCGAGGCTATATTTTGCGGCAATGCATTGCGTGGATTGATTAAATCCACCCTTATTCGCGCCGAATAACCCCCGTGATCGCCGCCGCGCCCAAGGCAGAAATGATCCAGCCCGCAGCGGTGAAAAGCCAACGCGCCCACCAAAGCGTCGCGCCCCAAGGGCCGCGATTTGTTGACGGTGCCCATGCTTGGGTTTGGCTAAAATCAACAATAGGGATCACGACATCGGCTGCATAAGCGAAGCTGTTGAAACTTTCCCAATCTTTGCCAACGACAGTTTCACCCCATGCTTGGGCTTGATGTGGCGCATTGCTCAGCGCGCGCCAATCATCTGAATTGAGAATCAGCGCAGAATTGGGGGCAAAGTCACCTGCTTTCCAAGCCTGATCTGCCGCTCCCCACGCGAAAAGGATGAGTGTCAGCAGAACCGCAATGGCATTTTCAGGTTTATATCCATGACCGATGAAGCGCAGCGACGTCACATGCCATATCCAAAGTGCAGCGTTGCTTAAGTCACGCCATGCGCTTGCAACGCCGACGCCCCAATTGCCATTTGGCTTGATAACTCGTTCTTTGCGGTCTTGCGTTTTGAGCTTGCCTGCCAGAACGACTTTGATCTCACGCGCGTCGCGTTCATGTCCCATTTCGCGCAAGACTTTGGCAAGCTGATTGTAGGGTTGGGGGCGGAATTTAGCGGTGGAGTTGTCGCTGGTTTTAAGCCAGCGCAGTCGCGTTTTATAATCTGTAGAGCTTTGGCTGCCGGAAATTCGATCATAGGTGAACCCGTCTAGAATCAAATTCGTTACCTTGTCCCAACTGGCGGGGTCATCGACAAGATTGCCAACATGGGCTGAGCTCAGATCAATTGATCCCACTACAGATTTGATATCGATAAAAAAGAAGCCAGATTCGATTTTCACTCCTTCTAGGTCAAGCGCTAGTCCTGCTTTGACTGATAATGTCATGCCTCGGAGGCCGAGCTGCCCGCCAATTATTGCGCCGTTTAAGTCCACGGAAGCATTCGCTGAGGCTCCAGTCAAAAACACATCATGTTCAACCGCAATCCCTTGCAAGTCGAGTGCACTACCATGTTTGGCTGTAAATATAGTTCCTCGACAAATCAATTGCCCGTTAACGTATGCGGTAGGTGCGAGTAATGCTGGAAGATGACTGCCCGTAAGATTCACGTTCTTCATGAAACGCGCGCGGTCGGCAAATAACATTTTCTGAAAGCGGCACTGCCGTAGGGAAGCGTTGCCATGGATTGTACAATCTATCAGGTCAAGCTCACCAGAAATCGCTGCGCCGTAGAGTGAAACACCAAATTCCGTTGCGTCATCTGCACCAAATGGACGTGTTAGAGCGTAGCGCAGGACATCTGCGCGGATATGGCGGGTTGGGTCTGGTTTGCTCCAGTCAACGGGTTTATTTGGTAAATCGCCTAGAGTGCAGGGTGCACCCGTGGCCAAAGCTATTTTCAGCTTTTGCTCAGCGAGGGTCAAACCACCCTGATAGTACGCGTCAATCTCGTCCCAGCTTTCAAATCTTTGCATAAAACCCCAACCTCTCAGTCTGGCAACTATGCTGTGTGTCGGCGACACTGTCTAGTTTTCGTGCAACAGATGTTAGCGCGCACATCTGTGCCTCAAACGGAATGTGTGACAGTCGCAAAAGCCCGTGCTATATGGCGCGCAAACGTACAATCAGACATTTGGGGAACTCCCGTGACACAATCGACACTCGCCGCTTTTGCGGAGAAATTATCATTGCCGAATAGTGGCAATACGCGGCTGACGCCGATGCAGGCCAAGACGGATGTTTTGTCTGGCTTGACCGTGGCTTTGGCTTTGGTGCCCGAGGCTGTGGCCTTTGCTTTTGTGGCGGGGGTGAACCCGCTTGTCGGTCTTTACGCGGCCTTTATGGTCGGGCTTGTGACCTCGCTCATCGGCGGGCGTCCAGGGATGATTTCAGGGGCCACGGGCGCGCTGGCGGTTGTGATGGTGGCTTTGGTCGCGGATCACGGCGTTGAATATCTGTTTGCCACTGTGGTGTTGATGGGGATTTTGCAGATTTTGGCGGGAGTGTTCCGCTTGGGTAAATTCATTCGTCTTGTGCCGCATCCTGTGATGCTGGGCTTTGTGAATGGTTTGGCGATTGTGATTTTCTTGGCGCAGATGACGCAGTTTAAGATGCCGGATGCAGCGGGCACTATGCAGTGGATGCCAGCGGGGACATTGGCGATGATGCTGGGTCTTGTGGCGTTGACCATGGCTGTTGTCTGGGGCTTGCCCAAATTTACCAGTGTGATCCCAGCGCCTTTGGCAGGCATTTTGGTCACGGCAGTGGTTGTGATCGTGTTCGATATTCCAGTGCCACGCGTGGGCGATTTGGCGTCTATCGAGGGTGGTTTCCCGAAATTCCACATTCCAATGGTGCCGATGTTTGACAGTATGCCACAGTTCTTTGATGTGATGCATGTGATCTTTCCCTACGCGTTAATTTTGGCGGCAATCGGTTTGATCGAGAGCCTCTTGACGCTGAACCTTGTGGGCGAGATCAAGGGCGAACGCGGCGGCGTGTCTCAAGAATGTGTGGCACAGGGCGTGGCTAATGTTGTGACCGGTTTCTTTGGCGGCATGGGCGGTTGTGCGATGATCGGGCAATCGATGATCAACGTGAAATCGGGCGGACGCACACGTTTGTCCGGCTTTTCAGCGGCGATCTTTTTGTTGGCGTTTATCATGATCGCGTCACCACTGATCGAGGTTATTCCATTGGCCGCGCTGGTGGGCGTGATGTTCATGGTGGTGATCGGGACCTTTGCGTGGAATTCGTTTAAAGTGATGCGCAAGGTGCCACGTATCGACGCCTTTGTGATCGTGCTTGTGACCGTGGTGACGGTGTTCGAAGACCTTGCGATTGCTGTGGTTGTGGGCGTCGTTGTATCGGCTTTGGCCTATGCTTGGCAGAATGCGTCACGGATTCACGCCAAGACATATGAGACACCTGAGGGTGCGAAAGTGTATCAGATTCAGGGGCCTTTGTTCTTTGGCTCAGCTGAAGGGTTTCAAGAGCTGTTTGATCCAGCGAATGACCCAAAAACGGTGATCGTTGATTTCTCTGACAGTCGCGTTGCGGATCAGTCTGCCTTGAACGCGATTGAAAGCGTTGCTGCAAAATTTGAAGCAGCAGACAAGGAAATTCAGTTGCGTCACTTGAGCCACGACTGTCATCGTTTGCTGACCAATGCAGGGCATTTGATGGTCGATAGTGATGATGATCCTGATTACGAGATCGCTACGGATTACACTGTGCGCACAGGAATTCTATCCGGCGGTCACTAAGCCACATGAGATAGATTGAGATGAAAAGCCCTCCGGTTTCGGGGGGCTTTTTCGTTGGGGCCGTGCTGTCTATCGCGGTTGGCGCGATGAGCCTTTCGAACACACCTGATGAGTAGGGGGCTCAGACGGCGTGAGTGCTAAAGGCAACGTCAACGTAAGGGGCCGTTGTTTGTTCTCTCGGTCTTGGTGCGCAAGGACACGAGGTGTCGTCTGGGTCTGAAGGGGCGGAAATCACTTTGCCGGTTGGGGGCATCGGGCCTCTTGCCTCGTGTCCCGTATGTCATTTGGAGCTATGTCAACCAAAAGACGGCGATCAGAGTTGGCTGTCGTTACATACAAAAATGCCACCGCCCTATGTCTAAGGCGATGGCATAATGTTTTCAAAGTCTCGTTTGATTATTCGTAAAGTGACGGCAACCAAAGAGAAACAGCAGGGATGTATGTGACTAAGATCAGAGCAAACAAGATGGCCAAGTAGAATGGCCAGATGGATTTGAGCGCTTGTTCAATTTTAACTCTACCTACGGCGCAGCCAACGAACAGACAGGTCCCAACAGGAGGCGTGCATAGGCCAAGTCCGAGGTTGATCAACATCATGATGCCGAATTGTACAGGATCCATGCCCAAGCCGACTGCGATGGGCAGGAAGATCGGTGTACAGATCAGGATCAAAGCGGCCATGTCCATGATCATGCCGAGGCACAACAGGATAAGGTTGATCATGATCAAAATTACGATGGGGTTGTCCGAGATAGACACCAGCAAGTCGCTGAGTTTTCCTGGCACTTGGTACAGGGCCAAAAGGTAAGCAAAGGAGCTTGCGAAGGCGATCAAAATCATCACCATGGCCGTTGTACGCACAGCGCCAACCACAGAGACTTTGAAGGCGTCCCAGCTGAGGCTGCGGTAGTAGAACTTGGTCAACAATACAGCGTATACTGCACCGAAGGCACCAGATTCAGTCACAGTGAAGATACCAGACAATGTGCCACCTACGATGATCACAGCTGTCATGAAGCCAGGAAGCGCATCAATAGACGCATTCAAAATTGCGCGCCATCCAGGGAAAGGCTCAGAGGGGTAGTTGTGCTTGATCGACAAGATGTAGGCCGCAATCGCCAAGCAGACACACATCAACATGCCGGGGATCACGCCAGCGAGGAACAGTTTGGACACAGAAATCCCGCCACCTGCCGCAACCGCAAAGATGATCATGTTGTGGCTTGGTGGAATGACAATACCGGCGATGGAGGAGGTCACCGTCACGTTCACCGCGAAATCTGGGCGGTAGCCGCGTTCTTTCATCACGGGGATCAAAAGTGACCCAAGCGCTGAAATATCTGCAACAGCAGAACCTGAGATGCCGCCGAACAGCATACTTGAAAATATGTTCACCATCGCCAGACCACCTTTGAGGTGGCCAACCAAGGCGGATGCCAACTTAACCAAGCGCGAGGCGATACCACCGTGCAGCATGATTTCGCCTGCAAAGATAAAGAAGGGAATGGCAAGAAGAGAGAACACAGTCACACCCGCTGTCGCACGTTGGAACGTGATCAACATAGGGAAGCCTTCGAACCAGAAGGCGGACGCAGCGGCGATGCCCATGGCGAATGCAACAGGAAAACCGATAACAACAGTGACGCCAAAGACGCCTAATAGAATGGCTAAACCCATGGTCAGTGTTCCTTGTAATCGTCTGTGAGCGACCATGCTCGAAACGTTAAAATGCGCATGAGTGCGCGGGTGCCCGCAAAGAGAAGGATCAATGCGCCACACGATGTAATGGCCAATGTGCGAAAGCTTTCTGGGATATTGAGCATCGGCAGTTTCGAGGACCAGCCGAACTTCATCAGCGTGATGCCAGCAATCAACATAATCGCACCAAAGATGGCCAAAGTGATGTCGATTGCGATAATCGCGACCTTTTGTGAGCTGACCGGCAGCATGTCGCGAAAGAGTGTCACCCCGATATGCGTGTCCTCTTTGACGCCTGCTGCGGCACCCAAAAAGGCGATGTAACAGATCAAGAGAAGAGCGAGCTGTTCAACCCATGTGGGGGTCGAGTTTAAGACGTAGCGCCCAAAGACGAGCCACCCGAAGGTGGAAATCAAAACGACGAGAGACACAGCAGAGACGCCGAGACAAAGGGTGCTAATACGATCAAGCGCCCGATCAAGAAATCTAAGCAAGGGGGTTGGATGTGACAATGTAGCCTCCGTATCACAAATGGACGAGCCTACAGGAGCGCAAAAGGCCCGCTTGCACCATGTCAAACGGGCCTTTCAATCCTGTGTGGATCGTTATCAGTCCGCGTTGCGGATCATGTTAACCAAGTCAGCAAGGTCTGGGTTGTCTGCAAGGAAGCCCTCGTAGACAGGTGTCATCGCAGCTTGGAACGGTGCTTTGTCAGCAATCGTGTTCACGACTGTGCCGCCAGCTTTAACAGTTTCCATGCTTGCCGCTTCGCGCTCTTGCCACAGTTCACGCTGAAGATTAGCACTGTTGCGGCCTGCGGTCATAACGATATCTTGCTGCTCAGGAGTCAGTTTTTCCCAAGTTTTGAGGCTCATACAGAGACATTCTGGAATGATCAGGTGCTCTGTCAATGAGTAGTAAGATGCAACCTCATAGTGGTTTGTTGACTCGTAGGATGGTGGGTTGTTTTCCGCACCGTCAACAACGCCAGTCTTGATAGACTGGTACACTTCTGCGAAGGCCATTGGTGTGGCGTTGCCATCCATTGCTGCAACCATGTCAACGAACAAGTCGTTGTTCATGACGCGCATTTTTAGACCTTCAACATCAGCTGGTGTGTTGATTGGGCGCACAGAGTTATAGAAAGAACGCGCGCCAGCGTCGTACCAACCCAAAGGAACGATACCTTTGGCAATCATGCCCGCGCCGATTGCCTCACCAACTTCACCATCCATCATTTCATACATCGCAGGGATGCTTGGGAAGATGAACGGCAAAGACACAACATTGGTCTCTGGGATAGATTGACCCATCGGCCCAAGGCTGAATTCACCAAAGTCGATGACGCCGAGACGAATTTGCTCGATCGCGTCAGGCTGGCTGCCCAAAACGCCGTTGTGGTATGTTTCGGCAGTCACTGCGCCGTCAGTTTTTTCGGCGATTTCATCTGCGAATGAATCCATCGCGAGAGACACAGGGTAGTCTTCTACGTGGATGTTCCAGCCGCGCATGTCGAGAGCATTCGCCATGGATGCGGTTGTGCCAACAAGTACAGCACCGAGTGCCAGTTTTTTAAAGCCACTTACAAATTTCATTGTGATCCTCCCTGATCAATTTGAATTCGGGCGCGAGCCGCCTTGTCGCGAAATGGTATTGCGAGAAGACTTATACGCCATGTTCAATACTAGTATTCTAGAAAGTAACGGCTGTCAAAATATGTTTGCCCTTGATAGTCGTCTTCGAGAAAAAAACATGTAACATGTTGAAGTTAAACGTTACTTAATGATTTCTATTTTACCTCCATGTGTCACCTTGCTTTGTTCGGCTTAAACTTTATGCAGAATCTTGGTTCGAATGCATAAAAAATAGCCCTAGCGCGAGGTGTGTGTTACTAGTATACCAGAATCCGTAGGCAGTGTCGAAAACTCAATGAACGTACCGTTTGAAATGCGGCTCAGACTTGGTTTTTGTCATTACTCCATTCTGGTCAATCGCCTGTTGCTCGGCTGAGCATAGGTGCTTGGCCGACATAAGCATTGGCGTGCAATGCTATCGCCAAGTCAATGATAGATCCGCATGAGGACATATATATGCCAAACCCCAAACCCGCTTCCGAGCTGCCTTTGAACAGCGATACTATTGAACTTCTGAAAGGGGTCAGTACGGCCACAGTGGCGACGCTGCTTTACAAGAAAGGGTTTAAATCCTGTTTTATTCAGGGTGTTGGGCCACTTCAGGCAGACACAAAGCGCATGGTCGGTCCTGCATTCACATTGCGTTATATCGCGGCGCGCGAAGACACTGATCCGATTGAGGCCTTTCGCGAAAGAGACCACCCACAACGTGTTGCGATTGAAACCTGCCCAGAGGGGTCTGTTCTGGTTATGGATTGTCGGCAAGATTCGACTGCTGCCTCTGCCGGCTCCATCTTGTTGACCCGCCTTGAGGGGCGTGGCGGTGCAGGTGTTGTGACAGACGGGGGAATTCGCGATGCAGCGGGGGCTGCCAAATTGGACATGCCCGTCTTTGCAGCCAAAGCCTCTGCGCCAACGAATCTGACCAAACACCACGCCATCGACATTGATGTGCCCATCAGCTGTGGCGGCGCTGCGGTCTATCCTGGCGACATTATTCTAGGCGACGGCGACGGTATCATGGTGATTCCGCGTCACCTCGCGAATGAAATCGCAGCAGAAGGTGCACCTATGGAGCTGTTTGAGGATTTCGTTCTTGAAGAAGTGAAGCGCGGTGTTTCGATCATTGGACTGTATCCGCCGACCGATCCCGATACTTTGGAACGGTTTGAGGCTTGGAAAGCGAAGGACTGATCAGCAATCTGCATGCGATAAGAGTGTAATAAGGCGCACCCGAGTGATTTGGGTGCGCCTTTTGTGTGATCTTATGTCGTTTGGTGCGAAGCGTCGACTTTACAAAAAGTCGTCACGGCGTGGCGTGAAGCTGTCGATCAATGTGCCGGGCTCCAAGCAAACGCAGCCATGAAGCTGACCAGAGGGGACGACGAAACTGTCGCCAGGGCCAACTTCGTGTTGTTCATCACCCAATGTAAACGTGAAGCGCCCACTTTCAACATAGGTGGACTGCACATGTGGGTGGTTGTGAAGCGCGCCAGTGGCGCCCTCCGCCGCAAAGCGGAAGGCGACCACCATTAGGTGAGGGTGATCGGATAACACTTGTCGTGTGACGCATTCGCCTGTCGTAACAACCGGATACTGTGACATATCACTCAATCCCTCATCTCTGATTTAGCTGAACAGCATGCCGCCGTTGATGTCGACGTTTGTCCCTGTGATGAACGAGCTGTCGTCACATGCGAGGAACAGAACCAAGTTGGCAACATCTTCGATTGTACCTTGGCGTTTCACAGGTGCAGCCGCTTCATAGCCGCGACGACCCGCGTCAGGTGTGTGGATGTTGTGGAAATCCGTGTCGATCATGCCTGGGCACAAAGCATTGACGCGGATTTTTGGACCCAATTCTTTGGCCAAACCACGTGTCATTGTCATGACAGCGCCTTTTGATGTTGCATATGCAACAGCACCGCCGCCGCCACCGTCACGTGCAGCTTGGCTTGCAAGGTTAACGATTGTGCCTGTGTCCATGTGCGCAAGGCACGCTTTGGTCATCAAGAACGTGCTGGTCAAGTTCAGGTCCATTACTGCCTGCCAGTGCTCAAGAGGCATTTCGGCGATGGTTTTGCGTGCGATCAAGCCGCCAGCGTTGTTGACTAAAACGTCAACTGAACCGAAATCTGCAACAGTTTTGGCAACAAGCGCCTCAACATCTGCAACTTTGGTCAAGTCGCCTTTCAATGCGAAAGCTTTGCCACCGTTTGCGATGATTGTCGCAACAGTTTTTTCAGCGCTTTCGCTGCTTGCGAAATAGTTGATCGCAACATTTGCACCCTCGGATGCCAATTTAAGTGCCGCTGCCATGCCGATGTCGCGTCCGCCACCGGTGACGATTGCTGTTTTACCCTGAAGTTTCATTCGTTTAGCTTCCTTTTCGTTGTAAATAAGATGCGGCAGTTGAGAGCCGTCGAATCATGAGGTGCAAAAGCAACTCTTGTGCTGTAAGGCTGCCCTTCAAAAATGCGCATTCGGTAGGGGTGTCCTCCCTTGGTCGCATGTTTGGTCGAGCCATTTGATGTTGAGCTACATCTCAGCCCCGATCTTTGCAGACAAGGGTGCAGTATTGGGTGTGTTTTGGGCGTCCAAGCGGTGAACGGCAAGAAACGTGCTCGCGGCCTTTATGTACTTGGGACGTCTAAAACCTAACATATGTGCCTCACATGCATTCTAATTGTGCGCTTTGCGCGTGCAATGGGCGACTCTTGCGTCACCCTCTGTTCTGGGATACTAGTAATCAATGCAATGTTCCAGTGAAATTTATCAAAGATTGGTTGCGCAAATCTGCAAACCCACCTTCGGTAAATCGTAAAGCTCAGGAATCGAGCCTCTTGGAGTTTGGTGCGAAGGCGAATACAACCGAGTTTCGAAGGCAGACGATAAGAACGAATAGGGAGGTGGCGTTGTGCCGCGAGTGATACAGGACGGTGTAAGGCGGACAAGTGTTGATAATATCTTCGATTATATACAAGAAGAGATTTTAACGCTGAGGTTGCGCCCTGGAGATAAAATTTCCGAAGCCGATATTGCGGCGCGTTTTGGCGTGTCACGCCAGCCTGTTCGGGATGCCTTCAGTCGTCTGTCTAACCTTGATCTGTTGCTTATCCGTCCGCAGCGTGCCACCGAGGTAAAGCGCTTTTCCATGCGCGAGATCGTGAAATCCCGTTTTGTGCGTGCCGCTGTAGAAACCGAAGTGCTGCGCCGCGCCGCACTTCAGTGTGATGCGGCCAGTGCGGCCAAATTGGATGCTGCATTGAAAGACCAAGAACGCGCCATTGCCGACCGCGATGTCGATGGTTTCGGTAAGTTGGATTATGCCTTTCACGAAATGCTATGCGGGATCGCGCGGGCTGAATTCGCCTTTGATGTGATCATGGCAGAAAAATCCAAAGTGGATCGTTTGTGTATGCTTGGCCTGTCCAAAGAGGATCGCATGCCAGAACTCGTTGCAGACCACCATGCGATTGCAGATGGCGTCAAAGCAAACGACCCTCTCAAGGCGATTGAGGCAGGGATGCTGCATTTGTCTCGATTGGATGAAACGATCGAACAGATTTCGTCCACGAATGCCAATTATTTCGAACCCTTTGAACGTTAACCGTTTTTAGTTAACTGTCGGGACGCACCAGCTCGAATAAATCTGTCACCTGCGCGTAATCTCGGTAGCCTAGGCGTGACAAAAGCTGTGCAGAGATCACGTCAAAACGCCCGTCAACAATGCAATCATCTCGCATGTGCACACCAGTGACTTCGCCAAAAATGGCGTGATTATCTGCACCCTCAAGCCGAATAATCTGTGTGACTTTGCATTCCAAAGTGGCCGGTGCATTTACAACGCGTGCGCAAGAAATCGTATCGCATTCGGTTTTAGTGAGGCCGGCATGTACGAATTCATCCACGTCTGCGTTGAGAACTTGCGATGACAGGTTCATAGCTTGTGCCATAGGTGCGCCGACCAAATTGACTGCAAATACACCCGTGGCCTCAATGTTATTCAGGCTGTCTTTGCGTCCTGCGCTTGAAAACATCACTTGCGGCGGTACATAGGCGACAGCATTGAAAAATGAATAGGGGGCAAGATTATCGATGCCGTCTTTCGAGCGCGAAGAAATCCAGCCAATTGGACGCGGTGACACGATGGCATTGAACGGATTGTGCGGCAGGTCGTGGCCGTCTTCGGGGCGATAAAACATTGTTGGGTCTCTCTGTCCAAAAAAGGCGCGTGAAATGCAGCGCGTGATGCGTTGCCCCTTACCTAGTGCCATGATAGCAGAATTTCGAGCGAAATATCGCGCGACAGATTGGGTCGCTTGATGTGAAAGATGTGAACAGGGGGCTGGGGTGTACAAACTCGAAGTCGAAAATGCAGATGACATGTGGGAGGTCGAAAGCCTTTATGACACATGTTTTGCCCCTGGGCGCGAAGCTTTGTCCTCGTATCGGCTGCGCGATGGTGTCCTCAAAGTTACCGATCTATGTCTTGTCGCACGCGATGAACTTGGGATTGTATCGGCGGCTATTCGCTATTGGCCCATTCACATTGGTCCGCAAAAAACCGTGGCTTTGCTGCTTGGTCCCATCGCCGTGCATCCAACACGTCAAGGTGAGGGCTTGGGCGGGTTGTTGATGCAAGACAGCATGGAGCGCGCGCGCGTTTTGGGGTGGGAACGGGTGATGTTGGTGGGCGATGAACCCTATTATCGTCGTTTTGGATTCACGCTGCTCAAAGACGTGCGTATGCCGCCACCGACAAACCCTGAGCGGGTTTTGGGTGTGGCTTTGACGGAAGGCGCTTGGGACGGTGTCTCTGGTTTGGTCGAACGGGTGATGTGAGGCGCTAATTGGCACTTGGCAAAGTTGAAACCAGTCCCCACATTGTTTCCATGAAACAGAAAATACCCAGCCTATATGACGGAGAGGCCGCTGTTTTGCAGGCCCCCACACCCGAAGCCATCCGCGCATTGGCCACACGATTGCGCCGCGCCAATAATCCGGGGATGCAGGTGCTCAATATGGTGGGGGGCACGGCAGACGGTTTGTTCAGTAAACTGCCCACGCCTGTGCGCAGTCAGTTGGAAACCGTCACCATGTCGGCACTAGAATTGGCCTTTGATGGTGCGTCGCGGTCCCGTAAAAACGGTTTTGAGGGCGGCGGTTGGTTGTCGAAAGCGGTGTCGTCTGGCCTTGGGGCTGTGGGCGGGGCAGGTGGGTTACCCACTGCTTTGGCCGAGCTGCCGGTGACCACAACAATTTTGCTGCACGCGATCCAAGCCGTCGCAAAAGAACATGGGTTTGACCCCGAACGTGAGGACGTGCGCAAGGCTTGCATCACGGTCTTTGCCGCCGCTGGGCCGCTTGAAGATGATGACGGTGCGGATCTTGGGTTTCTTACCACCCGCACCACGCTGACGGGAGCGACACTGCACGGCATCATTGCCCGTGTCGCGCCGCGTTTGTCTGTTGTCTTAGGGCAAAAACTTGCGGCGCAAACCGTGCCTATACTCGGTGCCGTTGCTGGTGCCGCGACCAACTATGCCTATACCACCTATTACCAAGACATGGCGCATGTGACATTCGGAATGCTGCGCCTCAGTGAGGATTCCGGCGAAAGTTTCGAGGCTCTCAAAGACATGTTGCGCGCAGAAGTCGCATCTCAATAACAGGGTTAAGCTGTGATGCCTTGGTCGGCCAAATAGGCTGCCACATCCGTCCTTACGGTCTGTTCGCCGCGCGTGGCCGCGGCATCAATCAATTGCGCCACGGCATCCAAGTTCACTTGACGCAAGGCGTGTTTGATCGGGCCGATTGAGGCTGGGCGCATAGAAAGGGATTTCAATCCCATTGCCGCAAAACAGATCGCCTCGAGTGGTCGTCCTGCATCTTCGCCACAGAATGACACAGGCGTTCCATGGGTCTCGCAGCGATCCACGATTTGACGAATGAAACTTAAAAACGACACATTCAACGTGTCATAGCGCCGCCGAACCCGTTCGTTTTCGCGGTCCGCCGCAAAGAAGAACTGTTTTAGGTCGTTACCGCCGATTGATATAAAATCAGTCTCGATAAAGAATTGATTAGGCGCAAAGGCCAAGGAAGGCGTTTCCAGCATTGCGCCCACTTCGACGGATGTGGGCAGCACGTGCCCCAAGCGTTCCTCATTAGCAAGCTCGGCATCGAGCATTGCACGCGCAGCACGAAATTCTTCGAACTGGGCCACAAAGGGGAACATGATCGTCAGCGGGCGTCCCGCGCAGGCGCGGATAAGGGCCTGCAACTGCATCCGCATCACGCCACGTTTATCAAGCCCAACACGGATCGCGCGCCACCCCATTGCGGGATTCGGTTCGTCTTGGGGTTTCATATAGGGCAGGACTTTGTCTGACCCGATATCGAGCGTGCGAAAGGCCACTCGTTTGCCGCGCGCGGCGTCCATCACGTGACTGTAGAGTGTGGCAAGCTCGCCGCGTTTGGGCACGGAGTTGCGGATCAAAAATTGCAGCTCTGTGCGAAACAACCCAACGCCTTCAGCGCCGGATGAGGCGAGCGACGGGAGATCCGCCATCAGACCTGCATTCATGTGTAGAGCAATGGTTTTACCGCATGGCGTTGTCGCTTTTTTATCGACGAGATCGATGTAGGCCTTGCTGGCTTCGGTTTGCATGGCAATTTTGTCGCGAAAGGCTGCGGCAACGCTGTCTTCGGGGCGCAAATGCACCACGCCCTGATCGCCATCGACCAAAACGGCATCCCCATTGAGCGCCTTTGTAGTGATTTTTGCGGCATGAATGACCAAAGGAATGGCCAAAGCTCGCGCAACGATCGCTGCGTGAGACCCGACCGAGCCTTGTTCTAAAACAATGCCGCGCAAGGATTTTCCGTATTCCAGCAATTCGCCAGGGCCGATGTTGCGGGCGATCAAAATAGGGTCGTCGGGCATTTCTGCACCAGTGTCCGATCCTTGCCCCGTCAAAATGCGCAACATGCGGTTGGACAGATCATCAAGATCATGCAAACGCTCGCGCAAATAGGCGTCAGGCACATTGGACAAACGGGTGCGCGCCAAGGATTGTTCTTTTTCAACGGCGGCTTCCGCAGAAAGACCACGGCTGATGTCCGTTTCCATGCGGCGCAACCAGCTGCTGGAATTGGCGAACATGCGATAGGCTTCTAGCACCTCGCGCTGATCTTTTTCTTTTGTGTCTACGCCAGATAGCATTTCATCAACCGAAATGCGCAGGGTGCTGACCGCATCGCGCAATCGCTCCAGTTCGACGTCTGGATCGTCAGCCACAGGATTTGTGACAACCACGCGCGGCTCATGCAAATAGACGTGGCCTTCTGCGACACCTTCTTGGCCGGTTGCTCCGCGAAACATCACTGGATTTTGGTGCAGTGCACCAAGCGCGGATTCTTCGCCGATAAAGGCACCAAGTTCGGTCATTTCTGCCAAAACCATCGCCACAACTTCGAGGGCGTAGAGTTCGTCATCTGAAAACTGGCGCGCTTCTTTGGATTGGACAACCAGAACGCCAAGAGTGTCGCCAAGGCGTTGAATGGGCAGGCCTAAGAAAGACGAATAAATCTCTTCGCCGGTCTCAGGCATGTAGCGAAAGCCTTTGGACGAGGGGGCATCCGCAGTGTTGACGATGCGTTTGGATTTGGCAACTCTGCCGACCAAACCTTCGCCGATGCGCATACGCGTCTGGTGAACCGCTTCGGCTTTTAAGCCTTCGGTGGCACAAAGCTCTAAGGTTTCACTGTCGCGAAACAGGTAGATCGAACACACCTCGGTGTGCATCGAATCCGCGATCAAGTGGGTGATACGATTAAGGCGCTCTTGACCCGCGCCATCTTCGGCCAAGGTGTCCCTTAGACGACCAAGCAGCTTTCGGCTTTCACTTTCAAGACTTTGCGACATTATATAATGCTCGTTCCCAGTTGGCCTGTTCTAGGCTCTCTTTTACTAGAGCATAGATGGCCCCCTTGCCCATAGAAAATCAAGGACAAGAGGTCGCGTTTTTGGAGATATTAAAAAATAAGCGCATATTTTCCAAAACTTACGCTGCGCCTGCATGGTTTTTCTGCGCGTGCATTGTTGTTTCTGGGTGTGTGTTTCCAACGAATAACATTTGTTTTGAATTTTTTTGGCACTGACTCGTCTATTTGATATGCTAAATTAAAGTTTGTTTGGGCAGGCTTAGGTCCGTGGTTACGCGACTTTCGCAACACAATCGGTCACAGAACGCGGTGAATTTGTACCTTTGTGTCGCTCCGTGGTTTTACATCAACGTAACATGTCGCGAATTTTTGCCGCTTTCTCGAAATGATCCAACTTATGGGTTTCTATCCACCATGTGGCGGCTTCCATTAGCAGGGCGGGGTCATCGTTTTTGTTTTTGAAAAACGCATAAAAGGACAAACCAACGCCGTCGCCTTTCGCTGCGATCTTGGCGTCGCAAACCGCGATGATTTTTTGCCGCAAGCTGTCACGCATTGAGAAGACCTTTCCAAGTAAAAGCCCCCACTCAGAGGTCTGGGCGGGGGCTGATTATGACGACAGTCGGAGGGCTGTTAAGCTTTTTCAAGTTCAAAGGCATCGTGCAGCGCTTGCACCGCCAATTCAGTGTACTTGCGATCCACCAGCACAGAGACCTTGATCTCGGATGTGGCGATGACTTTGATGTTGATGCCCTCATCTGACAGCGTTTTGAACATTTTTGCAGCCACGCCAGATTGTGACCGCATACCAATGCCAACCAGTGAAATCTTGGCAACATTGGTGTCAGACACCAAGGCTTCATAATTCACATCACTGCGGTCTTTTGTGGCGGCCATAGCGGCCTCAGCGCGGGCCACTTGATCGACGGGACAAGAAAAGGTCATGTCGGTGCGGCCGTCTTCCGAGATGTTTTGAATGATCATATCGACATTCACGCCAGCCTCGGCCAAGGGACCAAAGATAGCAGCGGCAATGCCGGGGCGATCGGCCACAGACACAAGGGTCATTTTGGCTTCTTCACGGCTTGCGGCAACGCCGGAGACTACATTGTTTTCCACGATATCCTCCTCAGCACAGATCAGCGTGCCAGCATTGGGGTCATATTCTTCAAAAGACGATAGCACACGCAGCTTAACCTTAAAGCGCATGGCCAATTCAACAGAGCGGGTTTGCAGAACCTTCGCGCCAAGTGACGCCAGTTCCAACATTTCCTCAAAGGACACCTTTTCCATCTTACGCGCTTTATCGGTGATGCGCGGATCGGTGGTGTAGACGCCGTCCACATCAGTGTAGATGTCACAGCGGATCGCGTCAAAAGCAGCTGCAAAAGCCACAGCCGTGGTGTCAGACCCACCGCGCCCCAGCGTGGTGATGCGGCCCTCGTTCGAGATACCTTGGAAACCGGCCACAACAGCCACTTTCATGCCTTCACCAAATTTTTCGTTGATGTTGTCCGTCGGGATGTCTTCGATCCGTGCAGCACCATGCGCGGATGTGGTTTTCAGCGGCACTTGCCACCCTTGCCAGCTGCGCGCAGGGATATCCATTTCTTGCAACGTCAGCGCCATCAGGCCTGCCGTCACGTTCTCGCCTGACGATACAATGGCGTCATATTCACGCGCATCGAACATCGGAGAGGTTTCATTGACATAGCCAACAAGCTTATTGGTCTCGCCGGACATGGCGGACACAACAACAATCACGTCGTTGCCATTGGCAACTTCGCGGCTAACACGTTTGGCCGCACGTTTGATGCGGTCGAGCGTGGCGACAGATGTGCCGCCGAATTTCATTACGAGAACTGGCATTTTTTGGCCCTTCTCCCCCGTCTAGAATGATCAGGCTGTCCTAGGGTGCATTTGGGCAAAGTGCAAGAGAGGCGGGCATGTCTTTGGCAATTGGGTTGTAATAACATGCGCAAACCGAGGCGCGGGGGCTATTTCGCCCGGAACCTGTTCAGTTCAGCTTACGTTTGGGCAAAAAGGGCAGAGGCACAATGGGCAGGCCGTCTTCGATCATCGCTTTGGCGTCCTCAAATTTGGCCTCACCATAGATCGAGCGTTCAGGGGCTTCGCCGTCGTTCATCGCGCGCGCTTGCGTGGTAAAGTCTGTCCCAACATAATCTGCGTTTTTTTCGATATGATCTCGCATCGCTGTTAGAGTTGCCTCGGCGTCTTTCGCGGTGGGTTGCTCTGACGGCATTTGAGCGTCTTTGTGACGCTGCGGGGACGTTTGCACGGTGGATGCCTGTGTTTCATCGCTTTCAGGTGAGGCCGCGCTTTTACGGGCTGTACTGACGCGTGGTGTCATCAACGATTTTGTAACGTGATCAGAACCACAGTGCGGACAGGACAATTGCCCCGCGGCCTGCAACGTCTCAAACGCCGTGGCAGAAGCGAACCAACTTTCAAAACTGTGATCTTCGCTGCATTTGAGCGTGTATCGGATCATATCTGTCTACTGTTGTTGGAGTTTTATGCGTTGCATCAGAATAGCGCGCGCTTGCGCGCAATGTAAACGATTAGTCCTTTGATGGGGCTTTCCAAAGGGGAAAATTACCGCTTAAAGGCGCATCAGTCTTGGGTCGAAGTGCCGCAAGATTTGTGCCAGCTCTGGTTCGCCTGCCATTTCGGCGGCTTTTTTTGTCGACACCCATTTGCGCTTGCGTTGGCCTTTTTCGGGGTAGTCTTTCAGTATTTTACTGGCTTTCATCGGAAAGACCGCCACCATGCAAGGCAGCGGATCAGTGCCCGCGCGCGGGTATTTGGTGTAGCTGTAAAGGCCAATGCAAATCGGTGCGACTTTTCCTAAAATGCCAGCTTCTTCATAGGCTTCAGTCGCGGCGGCTTTGGCGGGGGTTTGGCCTTCCATTGGCCAACCTTTGGGAATGATCCACCGTTTGCGGCGTCGTGTTTGAACCAGCAAGACTTCGACGCGATCTTTGCGCACACGCCAACACAACGCGCCAAATTGGGTTCTTACACCCGTTTTTGTTGCGCCAAGCAGGCGCACAGGACGTTGTTTGGTTCGAACTGCGTTCACTGCGTGTGCTCCGCTATTGTGTCGATAGGTCTTTTCGAAAAGGTAACAAAAAGAATGGCTTTAGCAAACGACTTTCGCGTTTTTGCACTGTATTTAGACATTTTTCCCACTTGATCCATAGTCTTAGAGACGGGCGCGTATCCGAGATGGTGTCTCTTTGCGCACCTGAATAGCATCGTCTACAGCGCTCCAAAATGCGGCCGTTGCTGTGATAGATGTGCGTAGTTTTGCCAGAGCTTGAGTGCCCGATTGCGCCAATTGTGCCGCCTCATTCGGTGCCACAAGAAGCGCGTCCAAAGTGGTTTCAAGATCTGCCGCGTTTTTCACTTTAAGTGCGCCTCCGGCCTGCGCCAGTGCTTCAAATGCCTGCGCATGATTGGACACAAAAGGCCCATGGACCACAATCGAGCCGAACTGGACGGGTTCAAACGGGGTGTGCCCGCCGTTGTCCACCAATGACCCGCCCACGAATGTGATGCCTGCCAGCGCGTACCATAGGGCCATTTCGCCCAATGTGTCTGCTAAATAGACAGATGCGACATCTGGGGCTTCATGGGCACTGCGTCGAGAAACATCCAACCCAAAGGTCAATGCAAGTGCTTGAATTTTATCTGCGCGTGCGGGGTGGCGTGGGGCCAATATCAGCCGAAGATCGGGATGCGATTTCCGTAAATGCGCAAAACTTTCAAGGATAATCTCATCTTCGCCGTCATGAGTCGAAGCCGCCAGAATTGTTTTGTCTTTGTGAAACGACGTCCGCAATTGTGCGGCGTCCTCGGGCAGTGCGACCGTCGCATCAACACCACTTTTAAGATTGAACAGGGGCAACACGCGCTCAGCGTCCAACCCCAACGCGACGAGTCGGTCTTGCGAGTCCGTGTCTTGCGGGGCAAGCGCGGTAATGGCGCCCAGAGTCAGGCGTGTCATGTTGCGCAATACAGGCGCGTATTTTTGCCAACCCTCTAGGGTTTTTTGTGACATACGCGCGCCAACAACGATCACCGGAATGTCGTGTGCGGCGCAATGGGTGAAACGATTGGGCCAAATTTCGTTTTCGATTGTGATCAAGGCGTCTGGCTGTGTGCAGGCGATAAAATGATGCACCGTGCGTTTGAAATCCAGTGGGGCGAGGCGTACCTTGACGCGATCAAGCCCCCAGTTTTGCACCAGTTGGCGCGCGGTGACGCTGTTGACGGTGACAATGATGTGCCGCGATCCGTCGCGTGCAAGGGCGTCTTCGATCAAGGCACGTCCTGCGGTCAATTCGCCGTTTGAAGCTCCGTGAAACCAAAGGGTAGACCCTGGTAACATTGGCGCAGATGCCAGCCCCGCGCCAAATCGTTCTTTGATGTCCGACAGGCTTTCTGTGCCGCGCAGTACTTGGCGCAACGCAATGAGCGCAGCCAGAGGCGCCAGAAGAGTCAAAAGTAGACGGTATAAAAACACAATTCAGTCCGCACAGATTAGGTGCTATTGCTCTACGCGGGACAATACGAGTTTGGCAAGAGGGGGCAGGGGCGCGCGCCGCTGTTTTGCTGTTCAAATTGGCCTGAGCAGGATATCAGGTTGCAGGCTAAAATTTCCCTGATTCGTAAAATTCTGAACGTAGCGCCCATAGTAGGGATACGATGCTTTGCCTGTATGTTGTAGGTAAGTTCCTTCGCCCTACCTTATGTTGACAAGGCTACATCCTTTTGATCTAACTCTTCGCGGGGATTCTCTGTCGTTTCCCCTGCGTAAAGTGCCATGGGGGGTACGGTCATGAGTGTCTCAAAAGACGTTAGAGTCAAAGAATATAACGGTGCGCGGTCTGCCAGCAGCGCGTTGAAAATTGAAAAAGTAGAAACGCAGGCGAACATTAAAGTTCAAGAAAATATCGCGTCCGTGGGAAAAGAACAGCCGCAGCCGACATCTGTTGGATCAATGGATAAAAATGTCGTCGATCTAAAAATGGACGGCAAGGCGTTGAATGATTTTGGTGTTGAATTGACATCTGGGCAAGAACCGGTGGATACATCTCAAACCGCACAAAAACCCACACAAGACGCTCCGCTCAAAGCTCTACAGGCCGAAACAAGCGGCCCATCTTATAAATTTCTGATCGGCATCGCCGCAGGTCTGGTTGTTGTGATTGCTGGGCTGACCATCTGGTCTGGCGGTTTAGGGCGCGAAGAAATCGCGGCCGAGGTGAGTGCTTCAAACGTTGTCGAGACTGAGACGCTTGCGACAATAGCTGCGCAAGTTGTTGAACCGACGACGCCTGCTTACTCTGTCGATGAAAATGAATTTGTGGCGCAAATGACAGCAGGCACCATCGCAGCATTGCGCACATCTTCGACTACGGCTGCAACAGCGGATGCGGTTGGAGATGCCAAATTGGCGGCGGCGACCTTGTTCAGCATGGTTTTGGATGCAACTGCGCAAGATCTGAGCCAGCCTGAGATCGATCACATGCTCAACATGGCGTATGAAAACGGGACCATCAAAGTTCCTGAGCCATTTTTGCTAAGTTCTGGCCGTGTGAACACGAACGCCATTATGACCACTTTCGTCGGTCAATAAATCAAAGCGCAGCCGGGGAGGGCTGCGTTTTTCTCATAACATCACGTGTCTGAGCTTTGTGTCATTTTGAGACAGAGTTTTTGATGCACAGCTTTTTTGCTGCGCAGGCCAAAGGGTGTCTGTTGCAGTGCTATGAATAGGACAAATACGATGAAAAAGACGATTGCTGCGTTTGCAACGGGGCTATTAGGATTCGCTGCGGCGCCCGCTATGGCCGAAACATGCGGTGGTGTTTATGTGGTTCAACGTGGCGATAGCCTGTCGTTGATCGCGGATGAGCACTACAAAGACGTTGGGCGTTGGACGTTGATCCACAGCCAGAACATTTCTAGCATTGGCCCGCGCCCAAGCAATCTGGGTGTCGGCATGCGTCTTGATATGCCCTGTATCGATGGGCTGCCGACGGGTCTGCCCGGTGGTCGTGAAGTGGTTGCTGACGCGGAACCTGTCAAGACACAAGCCGTAGTCGTGCCCCGTGGCGATGCGTCTGTACGCACAAAAATTAACATTTTAACCGGCAATGGTCGCGAACCTTATTCCGATCAAAACTCGCATAACGGTGGTTTGATCACAGATATCGTCGATGCAGCGATGACCAAAGCGGCACCTGAGCAAGGTCACGCGATTCACTTTATCACCGACTGGGGCGCACATTTCGATCCGATGTTGTCCAATGCTTTGTTGGATATGGGTTTTCCTTGGTACAAGCCAAACTGTGACCGCGATCCTGAGAACTATCGTTGCACCAGCTTTTTATTCTCTGATCCGATGTTCGAGATGCTCGAATTGGTCTTTGCGAGCAAAGCCAGTGGTCTTCAGTTCAACACGGACGACGACATCATCGGCCATTCTATCTGTCGCCAAGACAACACGCTTGCATGGGACATGGATGAAAACGGACGCAACTGGTTGAAAGACGGCAAGGTTGAATTGAAACGCGCCCCCACCATCCAAGACTGTTTCGCGATGATGTTGGCGGGCGATGTCGATTTTGTTGGCGGCAATGAATTCCAAGGTCGTGAAGTGATGAAGACCATGGACATCAAAGACCAAGTCAACGTGATGAACCACCCGATGTCTTTGCAAGCGCTCTATGTCTTGGTGCACCAATCGCATCCACAGGCGCAAGAGATGCTTGATGTCATCAACGCAGGCCTTGCAGGCATTCGCGAAGATGGATCTTACCAAAAGATCGTCGAAGATCACATGACGCTCATTTGGTCCAACTTCTAGGAGATAGCAGATGACAAAACGTCACTTACTAAAGTCTCTGCCCATGTATGCGGCTGCCAGTGTGCTTGCCGTTTTGGGGGCAGGTGCTGCCTCTGCGGCGTGCGATGTCAATTACACTGTGACAGAGAATGACACTTTGTTTCAGGTGGCAGTGCGCGAATACGGCAATGCGCAGGCTTGGACGCTGATTTACTACGCGAACCAAGGCAAATTGAACGGCACCGCTTTGGTGCCGGGCTCAGAGATCTACATTCCCTGTGCTGCAGGTCAAACCGCAGCCGATCCAACCCCTTTGTTGGATGACAATGCTGATCTTAAGTTCTTGACCGGTTCTAATTATGCACCGTTCACCGACAAAGATCTGCCTGGTGGTGGGATGGTCACAGAAATCGTCAACGCGGCTATGGAATTGGCGCCATCCCCTGTGACCTATTCCGTCACGTGGAATGATGACTGGAGCGAGCATCTTGATCCTTTGCTAAAGGAAAAAGACTTCGACATGGGCTTCCCTTGGGGCCACGGTAATTGCGACGCAAAGCCTGAAGAGTTCCGGTGTCAGAATTTCCTGTACTCTGACTCCTTGATCACAGTGCCGATTATGCTGTTTGTCAAAAACGACAATGCCTTTGAATTCAAAACGGATGAAGACCTTGCTGGCAAAAGCATTTGTCGCCCTGATGGCTATTTTACCTATGACTTGGAACGCGAAGGCCGTGACTGGCTTAATAACGGCGTAGTGACGATTGTGCGTGCTGCAGACGCGAACGCATGTATGCAAAAAGTTATGGACGGAGAAGCTGACGCGGCTTCCGTCAATCTGTTCTTGGGGGCAAACCTGATTGTGGAAATGGGCCTGCGGGATATTATTTTGCCGCTTGAACGGCCTATATCTGAGGGGGGCTTACATGTTGTGGTGTCCAAAACACATTGGCGTGCCACCGCGCATTTGTACCGCGTAAACGAGGGCTTGCGCGCACTCAAAGCGGATGGGCGTTATCAAGAAATCGTCGGGCGTCATCTCGAAGCGTTCTGGGCACAACTCCAGTGACACTTTGGAACTAAAGTTTAAAAAAGGGCCGCGGAGATGTTCTCGCGGCCCTTTTTTCTGAGTGAAATCTCAAGACCAAGCACCAAAACCTAATCGTAAACCTAGCTCATGCGTACCCTAGTCAGAGCGGCCTCATGGAAAACAACCCAAGTCGCCTATGGCATGTATTGCCTGCATCACCAGTCATATAGTGCAAGTTTAGCAGTCGTTTATGCGTTGGAATTCTGATCCCAAACCCTGCTGGGTACGCTTTGCCGCAATGGTGTTTGCGGCAAAGCCATTCGATTTAAGGTGCCTTTTACAGGTATCTGTTGACCAAGTTTTCAAGGCGTTCTTGACGACCTGACTGTGGTTTTGGATCTGTGTTATTGGCAACGACTTGATCAAAGATAGATGACAAATCGCTCTGTAACAGGTTCGCCCCGTCGACTGTGGCCCAGCCCGCATAGCGCGCATTACGTGCCGCCTCTAATTTGCCATCCTCTAACATCGCGGCAGCCGCTTTCAGGCCAGATGCACAGGCATCCATGCCGCCGACATGTGCAAGGATAAGGTCTTCTGCGTCCAAGGATTGACGGCGCAGTTTCGCGTCAAAGTTTGTGCCACCGGTTTTAAAGCCGCCCGCACGCAATACCTCGTAATAGGCCAGCGCCATTTCAGGGACATTGTTGGGGAACTGATCTGTATCCCAACCAGATTGGTAGTCGTTGCGATTCATGTCGATGGAGCCAAAGATTCCCAATTCGCGTGCCATTGCCAGCTCGTGTTCAAAGGAATGCCCTGCAAGGATCGCGTGACCTTGTTCGATATTGACTTGCACTTCGCCCTCTAGGCCAAAGTCCTTGAGGAAGCCATAAACCGTGGCAACATCGTAATCATATTGGTGCTTTGTCGGTTCTTGTGGCTTGGGTTCGATCAAGATCGCGCCCTTGAAGCCCATCTTGTATTTGTAATCGACCACCATCTGCAACATGCGACCCGCTTGTTCACGTTCGCGCCCCATGTCGGTGTTGAGCAAAGTCTCATAACCTTCGCGCCCACCCCAAAGCACATAGTTTTCACCACCAAGTTTCATTGTGGCGTCCATACAGGTTTTGATGGTCGCCGCAGAAAAGGCAAACACGTCAGGATCAGGGTTGGTGGCTGCACCCGACATGAAGCGGACATGCGAAAACAGGTTTGCTGTGCCCCACAAAAGCTTCACGCCCGTTTCGTCCATCTTTTCGCCAAAGTAATCGACGATGGTCTCTAGGTTTTTCGTGTTCTCCGCAAAGGTTTTGCCTTCAGGGCGCACATCTACGTCGTGGAAACAAAAGTAAGGCACATCCAAGATCGAGAACATCTCGAACGCCACATCTGCTTTGAGTTTCGCGTGTTCGATGGTGTTGCCAAACCAAGGGCGATCAAAGGTTTGTCCGCCAAAGGGATCGCCA
Source organism: Pacificibacter marinus (assembly GCF_018860505.1). Taxonomy (GTDB): domain Bacteria; phylum Pseudomonadota; class Alphaproteobacteria; order Rhodobacterales; family Rhodobacteraceae; genus Celeribacter; species Celeribacter marinus_B. The sequence goes on along the minus strand of NZ_JAHKPU010000034.1, from coordinate 35,480 downwards.
CCCTCCCAAGCAAAAGAATGCCAATAGGCCGCAGCAAAGCGCAGATGATCCTTCATCGGCTTGCCCATGATCATTTCATCAGGGTTGTAATGACGAAACGCGAAATCGTTGTCGCTGTCAGGGCCCTCATATTTGATTGCGGGGATATTTTTGAAAAAGTCGGTCATGTTATAGGCCCTTTAGTGCAGAGTAAGCGCGCTTGTAACGATCATGCGCGTCGGTAAATGCAGGTTGAAGTTGTGTGTTCGGAAGGATTGTTTTTGCAATCGGCGGCAAGGTCGCGATCTCGACGCCAGCATCTGTCGCGGCCATCATGGCAAGACGTGCAGCACCCAGTGCTGCCCCAAAATCACCGGATTGTGGCACCAGCAATGACACGCCAAGCGCGGTAGAAATCGCGTCCAGCCAATAGTCAGATTTAGCCCCGCCCCCCATGGCGATAGCGCGTTCAATCACTGTGCCGGTTGACAGCAGCGCTTCGTGGCAATCGGCAAAGGCGAAAGCGACACCTTCTAAAACAGCACGCGTCATGCTTTCCACATCTGTGCTGTGATCCAAGTGCAAGAACTGACCACGAATATCTGTGTTGTTATGCGGGGTGCGTTCGCCCCCCAAGTAAGGCAAAAACAACGTCCGCCCTGGGGCTTGCAGCGTGCCCAAGTTTTGGGTCAATTCAGGCGCTGATTTCCCCGTGATTTTGCATAGCCATTGCAACGCATCCGTCGCGGCCAAAATCACACCCATCTGGTGCCACATGTTTGGAACCGCGTGACAGAATGTGTGCACAGCACTGGCCGCATCGGGTTGATAGGCATCTGAGGCGGCGAATAAAACACCAGAGGTGCCAAGCGATACAAAGGCATCGCCTTTGTTTACAACACCTGCGCCAATCGCGCTTGCCGCATTGTCGCCACCGCCACCGGCCACGACGACATTCTGGGGTAGGCCCCATTCGGTTGCCAAAGTATCACGCAGGGTACCAGACACCTCTGAGCCCTCGACCAGTCGAGGCATATGCTGACGCGTGAGGTCTGTCGCCGCCAGCAAAGCGTCACTCCAATCGCGTTTGTCGACATCAAGCCAGCTTGTGCCTGCAGCATCTGACATTTCAGCGACGTGATCCCCGATCAAGAACAGACGCAAATAGTCTTTCGGCAACAAAACTTTCGCAATTTTATCAAAGATATCAGGCTCATTGTTTTTCACCCATGCCACCTTGGGGGCGGTGAAGCCTGCAAAAACGATATTGCCAGATATGTCACGAAACTGCGGGTCTGCATCCAGCGTTGCGGCTTCATGGAAAGACCGTGTGTCGTTCCACAAAATACAAGGCCTGAGCACCTGATCTGCGCTGTCCAATAATGTGGCGCCGTGCATATGACCGGACAACCCAATCCCGCGCACGCCTGACAGATCGGCCTGTGCAGCAAGGGCTTTCATGGCCGTGCCTGTGGCGTCGATCCATGACTTTGGGTCTTGCTCAGACCATCCGTCATGGGGCCGAGAGACGTTGAGCGCGACAGCGTGTTCAGCGATTACAGATTGATTTTCGTCGATCAAAATCGCTTTGAGCGATGATGTTCCGAGGTCCAGTCCGATATATGTCATGCTGCCGCCTTTGGGTTTTTACCCAGAATGATCATTGAAAGAATGTCATCTTCTGTGACGTCCTCAACGCGTTCTGAGCCGATCAATTGACCGTTTTTCATAACTGCAACGCGGTCGCATAGCTCCATCATTTCGCGTGTGTCGTGACTGATCAAAAAGATGCCCAGACCTTGCTTTTTCAACTCGCCGATCAATTCCGCGACCATGGCCGTTTCATGCACACCAAGCGCGGCAGTCGGTTCGTCCATGATCAAGATTTTCGCGTTGAAATACACCGCGCGGGCAATGGCGACAGATTGGCGTTGCCCGCCAGATAGGGCCGACACAGGTTCTTTGAGTTTCTTAAAGTTGGGGTTCAGCCGCGCCATGATTTTGCGGGTTTCAGATTCCATCCGACTGTCATCGACAAACCCGAAAGGCGTTGTCAGTTCGCGGCCCAGAAACAGGTTTGAGGCCGCGTCCAGATTATCCGCCAGCGCAAGTGTCTGATAAATCGTTTCGATATTATAGTCACGGCTGTCACGCGGGGAATTGATCGTGGCTTTGTTGCCTTCGATCCAGATTTCGCCGGAATCCATTTTATAGGCTCCAGACAACATCTTGATTAACGTCGATTTGCCCGCGCCATTGTGCCCCAAAAGACCAACAACTTCGCCGGCATGCAAATCGATGCTCACATCATCAACTGCGCGTACGCCACCAAACGAGATAGAGACGTTCTTCATTTCTACTAAGGGCGTGCTCATGACTTACCTCCCAGACGTTTGCGGTATTGGATGTCGATCCAGACGGCCAAGACAAGGACCGCACCGACGACGATGTTTTGGTAAGGGGCATCGACGCCGACCATGGCCATGCCCGATTGCAAAGACTGCATGATCAACGCGCCGATGATCGCGCCATAAATCGTCCCGACACCACCAGACAATGCCGTGCCACCAATCACAGCCGCCGCAATCACGCGCAGCTCATCAAGTGTGCCGATATCGTTTGTGTGATACCCAAGGCGCGCTGAGGCGATGATGCCAGCAAGGGCGCAAAGCACGCCGACCATCGCAAAGATTTTTACAGTCAAAAAGCGCGTATTGATGCCAGAAAGCTCAGCCGCATCAGGGTTGCCGCCTGTCGCGAAGATATAGCGGCCCAAACGTGTGCGCAGGGCAATCACGGTCATGACGATGGCAACAGCGATCAACACCAAAACCGAATAGGGGATGCCGTAAGCGGCCACACAGCCTTCACCTGTTTCACAGCCAAACAGGGCAGGGTTGCGGGCAATCACACGTGTCGGAACCGTATAGGCGTTCAACGTTGCGACGAAGCCCAAGATCGCTCCTGCGATAAGGGCCATCACGGTGAATTCGGCCCACATAGGTTTGACCGGAAATCCGTGTCGTATTTTCGTTTTGCGACCCGACCAGATGAAAAACAATGAAATGGCAGCGGCAACTATGCCAACAATCCAGCTCCACGTTGCGCCAAGCGTGCCGTTGATGCCGCCAAAAAGGATAAAGGTTTTGTCAAGTGGACCGATTGTGGCCCCATCTGTGAGATACCAACCAACGTTGCGCCAAACCAACAATCCCCCGAGTGTGACGATAAACGCAGGAATGCCGTGATACCCAATCAACCAGCCTTGTGCTGCGCCGATCAGAGCCCCGATCAAAAGCCCTGCGACAATCGTAATCCAGGGAATCAAAGGATGCCCAAGCTCAAGCCCCACGATATCCGGTAACCATGTCGTCTGCATCATGCCCATGACCGCAGTACAAGTCGCCAAAAGCGCGCCCACAGACAGATCGATATGCCGCGTGACGATGACGAAAACCATGCCTGTGGCCATAATGGCGACCGAAACCGTTTGGATCGATAGGTTAAAAATGTTGCGCGGGGTCAAAAATCGACCATCGGTCAACAGGTTAAAAACAATGCAAACGGCGAGAAAAGCACCAATCATGCCAAGAAGGCGCAGATCGATTTCGAGAGATTGCAAGAAACTGCGTTTTGGGGGCGCCTTGGCGCTTGATTGGTCAGACATTATGTCTCCATTGAACGGTCGAGGATGTTGGCAGTCAATTGCGCTCAGCAGGCGGGCCGACCTCTTGCGTGTACAATTGATGCAAAAATGAGAGAAGTTCACGTGTCGGACCCCGTCGCTAGGGCGGGATCCAGACGTCGTTTAACTGATCAGAAAGTCTGGGTCAGTTATGTCTTAGTTGCAGGGCGCTGGGCCCGCAGTGACGCCTTGGCACAGGGCCTCGATTGTGATCCAGCCCGCATCTGTGACAACAGACAGGTTTTCTGCAGTGACAGGGATCGGTGCGAGGAACATAGAGGTCATCTCGGTGCCAGATGGGGATGTCCAGCTTGCGCTGCCTTCGATTTTCATCATGTCATCTGCGGCCAATTCCGCTGCGATAGTACCCGCCGCTTTGCCAAGCTCACGCGCGTCTTTCCAAACGGAAACAGTTTGCGTACCAAGAGCAACACGGTTCAAAGCAGCGTGATCGCCGTCTTGACCTGACACGGGAAGGCCTTCCATGCCTTGTGCTGTCAAAGCCGCAACAACACCGCCTGCTGTGCCATCATTAGAGGCCACAACCGCATCAACTGCGTTATCGTTTGCTGTCAAGATTTGTTCCATGTTGCGCTGCGCATTCGCGGGCAACCAACCGTCTGTGTAGGCTTCGTCAACGATTGTGATCGCGCCGCTGTCGATGGCCGCTTGCAAGATTTCTTGCTGGCCACCGCGCAGAAAATCCGCGTTCGGATCGGTGGGGGAGCCTTTGATCATCACGTAGTTGCCAGTGGGCTGTGCTGCAAAAACGGCGCGGGCTTGCATGCGGCCAACTTCGACGTTGTCGAATGTCAGGTAAAAAGCGCGGCTGTCTTCGATCAGGCGATCATAAGCAACAACGGGAATGCCTTCTGCGTCTGCTGCATCTACGGCTGGGCCGATGGCTGCGGAATCTTGCGCGAGGATGATCAAGGCGTCAGCGCCTTGCGCGATCAGGCTTTCAACATCGGACAATTGTTTGGCAGATGATGATTGCGCGTCAGCTGAAATATATGTGGCGCCAGCGGCTTCCAACGCGCTTTTGATTGCAGCTTCGTCTGTTTTCCAGCGCTCTTCTTGAAAGTTGGACCAGCTTACGCCGACGGTTAGGTCTTCTGCCAAAGCTGTCGTGGCGATACCAGAGGCCGCAACAGCAGCCGCGATGATAAATTTATTCATGACGTTCCTCCCTAAGGTTCCCTCGAATGCGTTCGAGGACGAGTCACACGACTCGCGTGAGGTGACATTGCCGCAATTAACTTCAGCGAGTAAAGTAAAAATGTAAAAGTCTGCCCTTACGTGATCGAATTATTAACGACAACTCACCTGTTTCGGGTTGAGTGCGTATGTTTTTGTGGTATTTATTTTATATGGTGAATTATATGTATCCCTCTGCGATTGGTGCAGGTTGTGGCCCATTGCTCCAGTCTGGCACCGCTAAGGTCGCGTCCTTGCGGCAGCAGTTTTTTCAACACGTGCGTGCAAACGGGCGTGCCGCACGCGCTGATGTGGCGCGGGCGCTAAAAATCAGTGCGGGCAGTGCGACAGCGGTGACCTCGGATCTGATTGCCGCTGGTTTGCTGCGCGAGGTGCGTGAGCCAACGCGTGAAACAGGGCGGGGGCGTCCATCTGTAGCGTTGGAGGTGGTGCCAAGCGCCGCTTACGTTGTGGGGATAAAATTGTCTTCAAGGCGACATTCAGCGGTCTTATCGGATTTTGTTGGAAATGTGCTTGCGGGTGTGACCTTGCCCTCAAGCAGTCAACGGCGCACGTCTACACAACTGTTAGATCAAATTACCACCCTGATCGAGATGTTGGCGCAAAAAAGCGAGATCTCGGTTGAAAGCATCGGTGCTGTTGGCGTTGGGCTGCCCGGGATCGTTGATATGGAAAGTGGCGTGGTGCGGTGGTGTTCATTGCTACAAGGCGACGATGTCGATTTTGCACCAGCCTTTGCTGCGCGGTTCGATATGCCACTGTTTATCGACAACGACACGAATATGTTGACCCTTGCTGAACTTTGGTTCGGAGAAGGGCGCGATAAGACCGACTTTGCTGTGGTGACGATTGAGAACGGCGTTGGCATGGGGCTTGTTGTCAACAATACCTTGTATCGTGGCAGTCACGGTGTTGGACTGGAATTGGGGCATACAAAGGTACAAATGGACGGGGCGCTGTGTCGCTGCGGTCAGCGTGGGTGCCTTGAAGCCTATCTTGGGGATTACGCGCTCACTCGTGAGGTGGGCGTGGCCTTGGATTTGGGGGAAATGCGCAATCGCACCCCCGAAGATTTGTTAGACTTGTTGTTTGAAGAGGCAAAAGCGGGAAATGCCGCAGCCGCCACGATTTTTCGGCGTGCGGGACGGTATTTGGCTGTCGGTTTGTCCAATGTTGTCCAGCTTTTCGATCCGCCGCTGATCATCATTTCGGGTGAGCGCACGCGCTATGATTACCTTTTTGCTGACGAGGTTTTAGCCGAAATGAAAACGATGACGTTGTCAGATATGCGCAAACCCTGTGCCATCGCCATACGGCCTTGGGATGATATGGTCTGGGCGCATGGGGCGACAGTGCCAGCGATCAGTGCTTTGTCAGATCAATTTGTGACCGCTTGCGAAGCGAGCACCGCATGAAGGTGCTGGGTGGCATGTTGCTGTCGTTGGTCATGGTCTCGCCTTTGCGGGCCGAGCCTATGTTCGAAGATATGTCATCACGCTTGCCCACACATGTTTACAGCGGCGGATGGGAACATTTTGTCGGCGGCGGCGTCGCAGTGTTTGATTGCAACGGCGATGCGCTGCCTGATGTGTTTGCCGCTGGTGGTGAGACGCACGCAAAGCTGTTGCGCAACATGGGTGATTTCACCTTTGCCGATGCACCAATTCCAAGCCTCACCCAGACAACCGGCGCCTATCCCATCGATATGGATGCTGACGGTCACGTCGATCTGTTTGTTCTGCGTGCTGGCAGCAATGTTGTCTTGAAAGGCGATGGCAACTGCGGTTTCGTTGATGCGACACAGGTGCTGGGCATCAAACCCGACACACGTTGGAGTACGGCTTTCACAGCATGGTGGGAGGAGGGTGACGTCCGCCCCACACTTGCGATTGGCAATTATGTGGATCGTGATGATCCAGACGGGCCTTTTGAAGCCTGCGATGTGAACACGATTTTACGGCCCGTGGGGCAGAGATATGAAGCCGAAGTCTTAAGCCCCGGATATTGCGCTCTGTCGATCTTGGCGAGCAAAGATGCACGGGGGCGCACAAGTCTGCGGTTGTCCAATGATCGACATTATTATGTCAAACAGGGCCATGAGCAAATGTGGGACATTAAGGATCGGCGTTTTCTAGATGCCGCAGATGGCTGGCAAAACGTGTCTTTGTGGGGCATGGGAATCGCCAGTCGCGATTTGAATGCGGATGGATTTGACGATGTAATGTTGACCTCGATGGGTGATCAACTTTTACAATTATCCCAGCCTGATGGCACTTATGTGGCGGCCGATTATAGCATTGGCACCTATGCGCAGCGCCCGCATATCGGTGACGATGGACGCCCCTCGACAGGGTGGCATGCAGAGTTTGGCGATATCGATAATGATGGTCGTGCAGACCTGTTTATCGCCAAAGGTAATGTCGATCAGATGCCAGGTATGGCTATGGATGATCCGAACAACCTATTGATGCAAAGAGAAAACGGGACGTTCACGGAAGCCGCAGCCACAGCTGGCATCGCCACGACAGCGCGATCCCGTGGGGCCGCTTTGGCCGATTTTGACAATGATGGTCGTTTGGATTTGATCGTTGTCAATCGACGTGCGCCACTTGAGCTTTATCGCAATGTTACCCCCCAGACGGGCCATTGGATCAATCTGTCTTTACGGCAAGATGACGGTAATCGTGATGCGATTGGCGCGTCGATTATTGTGCAAACGCCGCAAGGCAGGCAGGTGATTCAAAACACCATTGGCGGCGGTCACGCGGGCGGACAATTGCTGCCACATCATTTTGGTCTTGGAGATCAGACTGAGGCGCTTGTCACCGTCACTTGGCCTGACGGCACGACGTCTTCTGCTCAATATAGGGCAGGGCAGTCCGTTGAGATGATCAAGCCTTAGTTGGGATTTGGGTCAGGATTGGGAATGTCCAATCCGCTGGGCACTGCATCGGGAACCCCCAGTCGCCCTTGCAAGCTGGCGGTGTCGGTCAGTGTGGCAAGAAAGGCCACCAAAGCTGCCACATCTGCATCTGACAAAGACACAGGCGGCGTGCGCACAGCGGCAGCAATGGCGCTGACCTGTTTAGGGTCATTCATCACGCTAAAGTCGATGTCTGATTGATCTGTTTTGCCAAGACTGGGCAAGATTGCCTGTGTGGGATCGTATTCAAAGATCGACGTTGCGGGGTCTGCATGACTGGCGATAAACGCAGCCAAATCCGAATGCGCGCCTGCATGCCCATAGGGGCCCGTCAGTTCAATGTTGCGCAGCGATGGCGTGCGAAAGGCGTAACGATCTTCAAGCCGACCCGTGACGCGAAAGCGCCCGTCGTCGCGGTGATGATCTTCAAATGTTGCGGACTTTCCTGGCCCTATTTGCGGCGCTCCCATCGCGTGATATTTGTGATCGGTCAAAAATGGGCCCGTGTGACAGGATGCACAGTTTCCCTCGCCATAGAACAGATCCATTCCTGTTTGAGCTTGGCCTGAGATCTGTCCCGTGCCCGCCAATACCGCGTCAAATGGTGATGTGTCAGATCGCCATTCAAATTCGATAAAGCGCGCAATCGCGTTTGAGATATCGGTGAAAGCGATCTGGTTTGCCTCAGATACATGCGGATAGACTTCGATGAAGCGGGTCGCGTACTCAGGGAGGCCGGCCACACGTTTTGCCAACACATCCCACGCCCCGTCATCGCCAGTGATGATGCCTTGGCGGATCAATCGGCCAATGTCGTTCTCATCATAAGACCCTGCCATTTCATCGCGGCTGAGCACAGGAAACATGGCTTGGGCAGATAAGATCGAGGCAAAACCGTTTTCCATGTCTTCGCCCATATCTGTGCGCATACCACTGGCGCGATTGCGATCGACTTCAAGGCGACCATCATGGAACATGGCCGTAAATTCATGCGCACCCAAATTGAACAAAGCGGGCGAATTTCTGGGGATGCGTTCCTCTGGCAGGTTGTCGTTGTCGACCTCACGATGGGGCCCCAAGCCGATGCCGCCATCGCCAATTCCAAGGGAAAGACCATCCGATGTCCCAAAGGCAGGATGATGACAACTGGCACAGGCCACTTCGGAATTTCCAGACAAAATAGGATCGTAAAACAACAGTTGCCCAAGAGCAGCTTCGTCAAGGTTAACAGGTCTAAAGTCGTCATCTTGCAGCGGCGCAGGCAAAGGCTCGGCACTGGCAAATGAAGTGGATAAAACGAAGACGGTTATAAAAGGACTGATGCGCATGTGGTCACGCTAAGGGAGGCAGGATCGTATCGCAACATCACAAGACAGTCCTTGTGGCGTATATTGCGCCGTCGTCAGGTGCATCTTTAGAAAAATGCAAAACAGCTTGCCGTGCCCAATGGTCTAAACGCGGATTATCTGACGAGGCTTGTCTTGTGTGGTGCATTCAAGTCTGAGGTTTCACAGATTCGCACGAGAACTTCTTTGGCAAGATCAACGAAGGCCTGCGCGGGGGCAGAAATGTCTTGCCGTGCATGGGTGACAAGTTTTAATTCACAAGGGATTGAGGGTCTGAACCGCTTGATTGTGATGTCTTGATAGGCATTTGACGCCGCCGTGAGATGATCGATAATCGAGACACCCATGTTCTGTCCAACAAGACTGCAAATCGGACCAGTATAGGTCGAGTCGACGATGACGTTGGGCCGGATGCTCGCCTCTTGGAAGGCTTGCAACAACCGCTTGCGCATCAGGCTGTCTTCGGAAATCAACAACAGGGGCGTGTCTTTTAGGTCGATGGGCTCGATAAAGTCTTTGGTCTCAAGCGGGTGGTTCTTTGGCACAACGCAGACCAATTCCACTTCAGGCATCGTCTCTGTGATGACGCCATGAGACTCAGGTGGCAAAAGCGCGAATCCGATGTCGCTTTGCCCTTTTTCTATTAAATCGACAACTTCTGGCGATGGTCCGCTGCGCAATGAAATTGTCACGTCGGGATAGATTTCATGGAAGGCGTGAATCACCTCGGGCAATAAAAAATATGAATGACCAACCGTGGCCGCGATTCGCAATCGTTGACGACGCGATACGCCCAGTTCACCGGCGAATTTCACGAATTGCTCCAAGCCCCCCAAGCAGCGTTCGACCTCTGCAAACAAGAGCTGCGCATCTTTCGTTGGTTCGACTCGTCCTGCGCGACGTAGAAAAAGGTTGATGCCAAACCTTTGTTCTAACTCTCGAATTTGACGGCTGATCGCAGGCTGAGAGACGTTTAAAAGCTTTCCTGCCTCAGTCATGCTGCCTGTTTCGATGACCGCACGAAAGGCTTCGATCTGGCGCAGGGGCATATGCATGGGCTATCCTTTTACTATAACAAGAATGCATGAAGAGATAATTATTTATCATTTGCTTTATAGACTCACAGGTCTGATTATCAACCTTACACATGTTCGAGACAGGGAAATCGACCACAGGCCTTTGCGTGCTGGCAAGTCAAAACTTGTCAGCCCCAGCGGTACAGGGCGTTAGGATCTTGGACATTGTTAAGGGAGGATAAAATTTGAAACATCTACAACTGGCACTCGCTGGAGCCCTCGTGGCGTCGCTTGCTGTGCCTGCATTTGCAGGTAAATCAGACGATACGCTGAACTGGGCAACCGACAAAGAAATCGCAGTTATTGATCCGTATTTCAGTGTGACACGCGAATTGGTGATCATGGGACAAATGGGGTGGGACGGCCTTGTCTTGTTCAACTCTGAAACGGGTGAATTCGATCCGCTGCTTGCGAAAAGCTGGACATGGGACGGCAATATGGCCGTTGAATTCAAGCTGCGCGAAGATGTCGTGTTTCACGATGGCAGCACATTCGACGCGGATGACGTGGTCTACACCGTCAATTTTTTGTTGAACGAAGAAAACGGTGTTCCGGCAGCCTCTATCTATAACTGGATGAAGTCTGCAGAAAAAATCGATGACTATACTGTGCGTATCGAATTGAACGACCCAAGCCCGCTGGCCTTTTCCTATTTGTCCAACGAAATTTCGATCATGCCAGCTGGGCATTATGACAATGCGCCGACGGGCGCAGATGGCAGCAAAGATTATAGCTCTGTGGCGCCTGTGGGGACGGGGCCTTATATGGTTGCCGACTCGCAAACAGGTAAATCCATTCTTTGGAAACGCAATGACGCTTATTTTGAAGGTGGCCCTAAAGGCACGCCTGAAATTGGGAATATCCGCTACCGGACGATTTCTGAATCCAACACCCAACTTGCTGAATTGCTAACAGGCGGTCTGGATTGGATTTGGGATGTCCCTAAAGAGCAGGCTCTGCGGATGGAAGAGAGTGGGCAGGTTTCTGTCGTTAACGAGAAAACCCTACGCATTTCCTATATGGCTTTTGATGTCGATGGGGATTCTGGTCAGGATTTCTTCACCGACAAGCGCGTGCGTCAGGCCGTGTCACACGCGATTAACCGCGAAGCCATCGCGACTGAATTGGTTGGTCCTGCGTCCACTGTGATCCATTCTGCCTGTCACCCCGATCAGTTCGGTTGCACGCAAGATGTTAAGCAATACGATTATGACCCAGACAAGGCGCGCGCGCTATTGGCAGAAGCCGGTTATCCTGCTGGATTTGAGTTTGATCTGTATGGTTACCGCCAGCGTGAATTCACCGAAGCGGTTATCGGTGATCTTGCCGCTGTTGGCATTCGTGCCAATTTGAACTGGATGCAATACGGAAGCCTTCTTGATCTGACGCATAAGGGTAAGACGCCGATCAACCACATGACTTGGGGCTCTGGGTCTGTTCCTGATGTGGGCGCGATCACGCCGCATTTCTTCTCTGGCGGTGCTGATGATCCAGCCAAAGATCCGCGCACGGCCGAAGCTTTGGCGCGCGGTGATACATCTGTTGATAGTGCCGTCCGCAAGGAAGCCTATGCTGAGGCCTTGGGTATTATCGCCGAAGAAGCCTATTGGTTGCCGATGTTTACATACGCAAAATACTACGCGTTTTCGAAAGACCTGAATTTCACACCGACGTCGGATGAAATTCCACGCTTCTTCGAAGCCACCTGGAACTAGGCAAAACACACTAGAACCAAGTCGATGATTCTTCCCCGATGCCCTTGGGCCATTGGGGGAGTGTCACCTCACTTTTCTCAAACAAAACGGGCTTGATACTGTGATAGCTTTTTTCATTAAACGACTGGTGACGGCTTTATTGGTTGTCCTAACGGTGTCTGCGATGACGTTTTCCATGACGTTCTTGACGGGCGATCCTGCCATTGCTGTGGCCGGTGAAAACGCAACACAGGCTGATATCGTACGTATTCGAGAATACTACGGGTATGACAGACCGATCCCCGTGCAGTTCATGTCGTGGCTCGGACGTGCGGCGCAGGGGGATTTTGGTCAATCGCTGTACCTGAACCAACCTGTGTCGATTGAAATTTTCGCACGATTGAAAACAACAATGACGCTGGGGTTATCTGCGTTGATATTCGCACTGGTGCTTGCCATTCCCTTGGGCGTTGTGGCCGCGATCCGTCCCAATAGTCTGCTTGATCGGTTCGCTTTGACTGTGGCCGTTGTCGGGCAAGCGATGCCAAGTTTTTGGTTCGCGCTGACGATGATGCTTTGGTTCGGGATCAATTGGCGCATTTTGCCTGTGTCAGGCACTGACACTTGGGCACATTTTGTGATGCCGTCGATTGCCCTTGGGTACTTCATTACCCCCGGCGTGATGCGTCTGACCCGTGCAGGTATGCTTGAAGTGCTGCGCTCGGATTACATCAGAACCGCACGGGCCAAAGGTGCCAGCGGCTTTTCGATCTTGTTTAAACATGCGCTGCGCAATGCGATCATTCCTGTGGTGTCATTGGCCGCTGTGCAATTCGGTTTCATGCTGGGCGGTTCCATCGTGATCGAGACAATCTTTGCGGTCAACGGACTGGGCTTTCTCGCCTGGGAGTCGATCCAACGTGCGGATCTACCGATGATGCAAGCCATCGTCCTCGTTTTAAGCGTGTTCTACATTATGCTGACTTTCTTGGCAGATGTTCTGAACGCTTGGCTGGACCCTCGGATTAGGATTTCTTGATCATGACCACTCCCGTTTCCACTTCCGCACATACATCGCCCACCAAGCAGGTCCTGCGACAGGCCCTTAATCATCGTGGGGTTATGTTCGGCGCTTTTGTTGTGCTGGCGATTATCTTTATCGCGATTTTTGCACCGATGTTGGCGCCGCATGATCCTTACGAGCAAATTCTATCTCGCAAACTCATTCCGCCAGTTTGGTTTGATAGTCCTAAAACGACTTGGGATCACATTCTGGGCACGGATCATTTGGGTCGTGACTATCTATCGCGCTTGATTTACGGCGCACGGATTTCGCTGATGATCGGGTTCTCGGCTATGCTTATTTCCGGTGTGATCGGCACGACTTTAGGTGTCTGCGCAGGCTACTTCGGCGGTCGCATCGATAACGTGATCAACTTTGTGATCACCACACGCCTGTCCATGCCGGTTGTCTTGGTGGCCTTGGCGGTGGTGAGCTTGATGGGATCATCGCTGACTGTCGTCATCTGGGTGCTGGGTTTGCTGATTTGGGATCGCTTCGCCGTTGTGATGCGCAGTGCCACACAGCAAGTGCGTGGACTTGATTTCGTCGCCTCAGCAGAAGCCTTGGGCAGCACGACACCTCGTATTCTATTCGTCGAAGTTTTGCCCAATATCCTCAACCACTTCATCGTTATTGCGACGCTTGAAATGGCGCATGCGATCTTGCTTGAAGCAGCTTTGTCCTTCCTTGGTCTTGGTGTTCAACCGCCAGATCCCAGCTGGGGGCTGATGATTTCTGAGGCCAAAGGCCTGATGTTTTTCGACGGTTGGCTGATCGCCATTCCAGGGACAGCGCTCTTTTTGTTGATCCTAGCAATTAACCTTTTGGGTGACGGCATCCGTGATGTCACAGCCCCTGAGAACAGGAATTGATGACATGGCTGATCCCGTCCTTTCTATTCGTAACCTCACCGTAGGTCTGCCGGTCAAACTGGACCGAAAAAACGCGGTCACCGGCATTTCCTTTGACGTGCGCCCCCGTGAAATCCTTTGCGTTGTGGGGGAATCCGGCTCTGGAAAATCCATTACCTCCTTGGCGACGATGGGCTTGTTGTCGCCTGGCTTGAAAGTCACCAGCGGATCGATTGACTTCGATGGTCGTGATGTTTTGAAGCTGAGCAACAAAGAACGCAACGCCATGCGCGGTGACCAAATGGCGATGATTTTTCAAGAGCCGATGACGGCCCTTAATCCTGCTTACACTGTTGGCGCGCAGATCGAAGAAGTGTTCCGCATTCACCGTACTCTCAGCGCCGCAGATCGCCGTGCTGAGGTCATGCGCCTGCTCGAAGAAGTGCGCTTGCCAGAGCCAAAGCGTTTGTATGACGCCTTTCCGCACCAACTGTCTGGCGGGCAACGTCAACGTATCATGATTGCGATGGCGCTGGCGCTGGACCCAAAATTGTTGATCGCGGACGAGCCGACAACGGCGTTGGATGTGACAACGCAGGCGCAAATTTTGGTGCTGTTGAAGCAGCTGAATGAACGCCATGACGCGGGTATCATGTTCATCACCCATGACTTTGGCGTGGTCGCAGAAATCGCGGATCGCGTTGTGGTGATGCGTCACGGCGAAATCGTAGAGCAAGGCACGGCAGAAGAGGTGTTGAACAATCCGCAGCACCCCTACACCCGCGCGTTGATCGATGCGGTGCCGCGTCCGATGACCGAAGACACCACGCCTGAGGCAAATGAAAACCCTGTGGTGATTGATGTACAAGGTTTGAACAAAACCTTCACCACCAGCACAGGCATGTTCAAACCGGCGCGCACTGTGACGGCGGTGAACAATGTGTCTTTCCAAGTTAAACGCGGTGAAACACTTGGGATCGTTGGCGAATCTGGGTCAGGGAAAACCACGCTTGTTCGCTGTTTGATGCGATTGATCGAACCTGACAATGGCGCGATCAATATCTCTGGTGTCGATTTTGCTGCCAAGTCGCGGTCCGAATTGCGCAGCCATCGCAAAGATATCCAGATCGTGTTTCAGGATCCTTACGGCTCGCTCAACCCGCGTCGCACCATTGGCAGTCAGCTGATTCAAGGAGCGATTAACTTTGGGATCCCGCGCAAAGAAGCTTGGGACCGTGTCTATAAGTTGCTCGATATTGTACGCATGCCGCATGACTCTGTGAACCGGTTCCCAAGCCAGTTTTCAGGTGGGCAACGCCAACGGTTGTGTATCGCGCGTGCGCTGGTCGTTCAGCCCAAAGTTTTGATCGCGGATGAAGCTGTATCGGCGCTTGATGTGTCGATCCAACGCGAGGTTTTGCACCTGTTGAACGACATTAGGGATCGTCTTGGCCTGACGGTGATCTTCATCACCCATGACCTTCGTGTCGCGGCGCAAATCTGTAATGAAGTTCTTGTGATGCAATATGGTTCGGTCGTTGAGCGAGGCGGCGTGTCGCAGATTTTCAACGCGCCTAGCCACGATTACACGAAGGCGCTTTTGTCAGCTCAGCCGGGTCAAAACTGGGACATGCCAGTCTTTGACGAAGGGGATACCCTTGCAAAAATTTGATGCAGAATATGATTACGTGGTGGTCGGTGCAGGCTCTGCGGGATGCGTGATTGCCAACCGTCTGTCGGCGCGCGCGGATATCCGTGTCTTGCTGCTTGAGGCGGGGCCAAAAGACAGCAACCCGTGGATTCACATCCCGATTGGATATTACAAATCGATGTACAATCCGCGGATCAACTGGGGCTACAAAACCCAACCTGATCTTGATGGGCGTGTGTTCGATTGGCATCGCGGCAAGGTTCTGGGCGGGTGCAGTTCGATCAACGGATTGGTCTATGCACGCGGTCAAAGTCAAGATTTCGATCACTGGCGTCAGCTTGGCTGTACAGGCTGGGGCTATGACGATGTGCTGCCCTATTTCCGCCGCGCAGAAGGCGCCACGATGGATGATCTTGATGATGGGTTTCATGGCACGGATGGCCCGCTCGGCGTGAGCCGTGCCAGTGGGCATCCTTTGTGTGATGCCTATATCGAAGCTGCAACTCAGGCAGGTATTCCGGCAAATCCAGACTATAATGGACGCGACCAAGAAGGTGCTGGCTACTTTCACGTTACCACCCACAAGGGCTTGCGCAGTTCTGCGGCGACGGCCTATCTGCGCCCCGCCAAGGGACGGAAAAACTTGGATATTCAAACTGATAGCCTTGTGCGTCGATTGATCATTGAGGATCGTCGTGTGATAGGCGTCGAGGTCGATCAAAACGGTGTGACTCGCAGCTTTAGGGCACGTCACGAGGTGATTTTGTCTGCTGGTGCAATCAATTCACCACAGATTTTACAACTGTCCGGCATCGGCAATGGTGAATTGTTGCAAGAGCACGGCATCAAGGTGCAGCACGATCTGCCGGACGTGGGTGAAAATCTGCAAGACCATTACACCTGTTCCAGCAAATACCTGTGCAGCCAGCCTGTCACCGTCAATGACGAAGCGGGATCAATGGTTGGCCAAGTGCGCTCTGCGCTGCGTTGGTTGAAAGATCGCGGTGGGCCTTTGTCTTTGTCCGCAGGCCAAGTCGGCGTGTTCGCGAAAACCAACCAAGACGCCGCCACACCAGACGTGCAGTTCCATTTCATGCGCTTTTCCTCGGCCACACGCGGGCGTAAGCTCGACGACTTTTCGGGCTTCACAGTGACCATGTGTCAATTGCGCCCTGAAAGCCGTGGCCATGTGCGGATCATGTCGCCAGATCACCGTGCCAAGCCCGCGATCCAACCCAATTACTTAGCGGCTGCAAAAGACCGCGACGTGATGGTGGCGGGGATGAAATTGGTGCGCACCGTGGCGGAGCAACCGGCGCTTAGTGACTATATCGCCAACGAGATTGTGCCTGGTGATGCCGTGCAAAGCGATGCCGAGATCCTCGATTATGTGCGCGCCAATGGGTCAACCATTTTCCACCCCAGTTCAACCTGCCGCATGGGCGCGGATGCAGGCGCGGTTGTCGCCCCTGATTTGCGGGTGAATGGCATCACGGGGCTGCGGGTTGCCGATGCTTCAATCATGCCGACCCTCGTGTCGGCCAATACCAACGCGGGCTGCATCATGATTGGTGAAAAAGCCGCGGACTTAATTCTGAAGGAACGTATCGCATGAAGATCAAAGACATCAAAACCTTTGTTGTCGCCAATCCGTCCATCCATCGGGGCGGGCCTTACTGGGTCTTTGTTCGGGTCACAACCGACACTGGCATCAAAGGCTATGGCGAAATTTACGGCGTGCCGTTTCACCCCAAAGCTTTGGTCGAAATGGTTGACGATATGTTCGAGCGCCATTTCGTGGGCGCCAACCCATTCAATATCGAACGTCATTTCCGTCATGTCTATTCTGCTGGGTTTTCTCAGCGCCCCGATCCGACTGTTATGGGCATTTTCAGCGGCATTGAAATCGCCCTTTGGGACATCATAGGTAAGGCACTTGATAAACCAGTCTATGACTTACTCGGTGGTAAGGTGCAGGATCGTTTGCGCAGTTACACCTATTTGAATGCGCCGATTGATGCGGCGTCAAATCAGATGGTTTACGACAACGCAGATGCCGCAGCAGAGCGCGCGCTTGAATATGTCGAACAGGGTTTCACTGCGCTTAAATTTGATCCTGCGCGGCCCTATACGGCTTTTGATCCGCGTCAGTTGTCGATGGAAACGCTTGATTTTGCAGAGCATTACACAGCGCGCATCCGCGAAGCTGTTGGGCATCGCTGCGATATTTTGATCGGCACCCACGGCGAATTGACACCTGCTGGTGCCATTCGTCTGGCCAAGCGGTTGGAAAAATCTGATCCGCTTTGGTTCGAAGAACCCACGCCGCCAGATTACATTTCCGGCACGGCGCGTGTTGCGGCGAACACCTCGATTCCTGTGTCCACCGGCGAACGCCTGTGTACGAAATACGAATTTGCCGAGCTTTTGCGCCAAGACGCTGCTGCGATTTTACAGCCGAACTTGGGCCGCGTTGGTGGCATTTTGGAGGCCAAGAAAATCGCCTCAATGGCCGAAGCTTTTCATGCGCAAATCGCACCGCATTTGTTCTGTGGTCCCATCGTGGGGGCAGCCAATATCCAAGTGTCTGCTTGTTCGCCCAACTTCCTGATCATGGAAGGCATCGAGCAATGGGGCGGTTTCCACGCTGAAATTCTTAAATCCCCTATCCGTTGGGAAGACGGCCATGTCATCGTTCCAGACGCCCCCGGTATCGGCGTCGAGTTGGACGAAGACGTCGCCGAAGCCCACCCCTATACCGGCGCGCGTTTGCAATTGCGTATGGGCGATGAGCCTGCCGAAATTCGAAAGGAAGCCCGTAAATGACCCTGCCATATTCTCTTGCTGGAAAAGTCGCGATTGTGACCGGAGGCTCTAAGGGCATCGGCACATCGATTGTCCATCACCTTGCCGCGCTTGGCGCAAAAGTCGTCATCGCCAGCCGCAAGATTGAAGCCTGCGAAGTCGTTGTTGCCGAAGTTGAAGCCAAAGGCGGTGAAGCGCTGGCTGTGGCCTGTAATATCTCAAAGAAAGACGATTGCATGGCGCTGGTCCAAGCGGCCAAAGACAAATGGGGACGCGTTGATATTTTCGTGGCCAACGCCGCTGTGAATCCAGTCTACGGACCTTTGGCGGATCTTGAAGATTCAGCCTTTGAAAAGGTCATGACCTCAAACGTGCACAGCCTTTTGTGGTTTGCCAAAGCGGCGATGCCATTGATGGCAGAACAGGGCGGGGGTAGCTTTATCGTTGTGTCCTCCATCGGGGGCTTGCGCGGCTCACCGACACTTGGCGCTTACGGCATTTCCAAAACGGCTGATCTGGGCGTTGTGCGCTCGCTGGCTGTGGAATGGGGCCCCAAGAACATCACCGTCAATTGCATCATGCCCGGATTGGTGAAAACCGATTTTGCCCGCGCGCTTTGGGAAAACCCCGAAGTCTCTGCTGACCGCATCAAACGCACACCCGTGCGCCGTATCGGTGAGCCCGATGACATTGGTGGCATCGCGGCTTTCCTCGCTGGGCCATGGTCACGCTTTATCACTGGCGAAGTCATCGTCGCTGACGGCGGAACAACAATCGTCGGGCCGTAAGCGGACCCGCGTAGATTTACAAAGAATTTGAATAGGAGACCCGGTATGGATTTCGAAATGAGCCCGAAAGCCCGCGATTTATGTGATCGTCTTGAGGCATTCATGGACGCGCATGTTTACCCGAACGAGCCTGTCTATCAGCAACAGTTGAAAGACATGGGCGCCAGTGTTGAAGACTGGGAAAATTGGGGCGGTGTTCCGATTATCGAAGAATTGAAAGTAAAAGCCCGCGCTGAGGGGCTTTGGAATTTGTTCTTGCCTGAAAGCCGTCGTGGCGGTGGTTTGACCAATTTGGAATACGCGCCTTTGTGCGAAATCATGGGCCGCGCGCCTTGGTCGGCTGAGATTTTCAACTGTTCCGCGCCTGATACTGGCAATATGGAAACGCTTGAACGCTACGGCACCGAGGCGCAGAAAAAAGAATGGATGGAGCCTCTCTTGGCTGGTGAGATTCGCTCATGTTTCTCAATGACCGAACCTGACGTGGCCTCATCAGATGCACGCAATATCAGCCTGACGATCATCCGTGATGGCGATGAATATGTGATCAATGGCCGTAAATGGTGGACCTCTGGGTCTGGCGACTCGCGATGTAAGCTGTTCATTGTTATGGGTAAAAGCGACCCTGATGGCGCTGATCCCTACCGTCAACAATCGATGATCCTTGTGCCTCGTGACACGCCTGGTTTGACAATCAAGCGCATGATCCCTGTTTTTGGGTTTTCGGATGCCCCACACGGCCACGGCGAAATTATTTATGACAACGTGCGCGTGCCTGCCAGCAATATGTTGCTTGGCGAAGGCTGTGGGTTTGAAATCGCCCAAGGTCGGCTTGGACCTGGACGCATTCACCACTGCATGCGGATGATCGGTCAAGCGGAAGTTGCGCTTGAAAAAATGTGCAAACGTGTTGTGGATCGCCACCCCTTTGGCAAGCCGTTGTCGGATCAAGGCGTTGTGCGTGACTGGATCGCGCAGTCGCGGATCATGATCGATCAGGCACGTTTGTTGACGCTGAATGCTGCGGATCGGATGGACAAGGTTGGCAATAAAGAAGCCCGCAAAGAAATCGGTATGATCAAAGTGGTTGCTCCGAATATGGCGGCTCAAGTGATCGACTGGGCCATCCAAGCCCATGGCGCTGCTGGTATCTCAAGCGACTTTGGTCTGTCTTACGCTTACGCCCGTGCGCGTGCCATTCGTCTGGCTGATGGCCCTGACGAAGTTCACGCCAACCAGATCGCGCGTCTGGAACTTAAAAAATACCTCAACCGATAGGACCATAATATGACCACTCCAAAAACCATCGGCTTTATCGGTCTTGGCCAAATGGGCGAACCTATGGCCGCCTTTATCGCCAAGGGTCCAACGCCTATGATCTGCTTTGACATGGTATCAGGTTTGGCCCCTGCTGGGTCCACCGAAATGGACAGCCTTGAAGCAGTGATTAAAGGCGCTGATACGATTTTTACGTCGCTTCCAGATGGCAAAATCGTCAACGCGGTTGCGGCGCAAATTGCGGCTGTGCCTGATGTGGCTGGCAAAGTCTTGATCGAGATGTCCACAATCGGGCCGGCAGCAGCCAAACAAGCGGCCGCGACATTGAACGCTGTGGGGATGACATATGTTGACGCCCCTGTCAGCGGCGGTCGTCAAGGCGCGTTGAAGGCAGCAATCACGCTGATTTGGTCCGGTTCGGAAGACGAATTCAAACGCCATCGTCCGATCATTGATCTGTTCTGTGCCAATGCGTTTCACGTTGGTTCCGAACCTGGTCAGGGGCAGGCGGTGAAATTGCTTAACAACTTCTTGTCTGCCACAGCCATGGCGGCTTCATCCGAGGCGGTTCTGTTCGGGCTATCGCATGGGGTCGAAATGAAAACCATTATCGACGTTGTGAAAGTCTCGACAGGTAACAACACAGCGATTGCCGACAAATTCCCCAACCGCGTGCTTCCGGGCACATTCGATGCGGGGTTCTTTGCGGAGCTGCTTAACAAAGATGTGCGCCTGTACAACGAGTTCGTCAAAGAGGCAGGTACATCCAACCTGATGGGCGAACGCGTGGCAGAGGTTTGGAACCTTGTCGAGGAAACTTTGCCACCGAAATCTGATTTCACCCGCGTGTACCAAGTCCTTGATGAAAGGGCGAAATCATGAGCTTTGAGCGCCCCTATGAGGGTCTAAAGGTTGTCGATCTGTCTCAAGGTCTTGCGGGCCCATACTGCGGTATGTTGATGGCTCAACAGGGTGCGGATGTGATCAAAATCGAACCTCAGGGTGGCGATTGGGCGCGGTTGATCGGCGGCGTTTTCGGCGATCACACGGCCTATTCCATCGTCGCCAATATGGGCAAACGGGCGATCAGTCTGAATCTGAAACAAGACGATGCCAAAGCGATCACCGATAAATTGATCGCGGAGGCAGATGTCTTTATCGAAGGGTATCGTCCCGGTGTGGCCGAACGTCTTGGCTTTGGCTACGAGCGCCTGTCAGCGATGAACCCCAGCTTGATCTATGTGTCGATTTCGGGTTTTGGCAACTCTGGTCCCTTGCGCGACAAACCTGCGATGGATCCGATGCTGCAAGCATTCAGCGGATTCGTGCATGAAAACACCGGCATGGACGGCATCGCGCACCACACACCCGTGAGCTATTTCGACATGGCCACAGGGCTGTACGCAAGCCAGTCTTTGGCGGGGGCGCTTTATGCGCGTCGTGACCACGCAAAGGGTCGTAAGATCGAGATCAGTCTGATGGAAGGGGCAGGGGCCATTCAAGCCGTGCGTCTTTTGTCCGGTTTTCGTGGTGGCGCGCGCAAAGCGTCGACGGCCCCCTCTGGTACGTTCCAAACGCAAGATGGCTACATTCAGATCAACATCGTGCGCGATCCCGAATTCGCGACCTTCTGTGATGTTTTGAAGCTTGATGATTTATGGGCTGAGACCAAATTCCACACCATCGCTGGACGGTTGGAAAATATCGATTACCTCAACGATTATGTGCGCGCGATCACCAAGACATGGGACGCGGATGCTTTGTCAGAGGTTTTGACCAAAGTGGGCCTGCAAAACATTGTGGTGCAATCTTACCGCGATTTTGTCGAACACCCGCAGGCCAAAGAAATCGGTGTGTTTTCTTGGCTGGACCAAGCAGGCAGCGACGATCCTTGGCCAGTGCCAAATATCCCTGGAATGCCGGAATTCACCGTTGGTGATGTCTTGGCGCAATCCCCCGAGATCGGCCAGCACACCCGCGCTGTTTTGACCGAGCTGAATTATACTGACCCTGAAATTGACCGTCTCATCGCAGACGGAATTGTCGCCTAATTGGAGAAAACTCATGGACGAAAAACTATTTGAAGAAGGCCTGAAAAACCGTAAGGCCGTTGTGGGCGCAGAATATGTCGAGAAAAATCTGGCTGCTGCTGATGATTTCTCACTGCCATTCCAAGAGGCGATGACCGCTTGGTGCTGGGGCTTTGGCTGGGGCGATGAAGCGATCGACCACAAGACCCGCTCGATGATGAACCTGACGATGTTGGCAGCACTTGGCAAAATGACCGAATGGGAAATCCATTGTCGTGGAGCCATTAAAAACGGCGTCACCAAAGACGAAATCCGCGCGATTTTGCACATCATCGGCATTTACTGTGGTGTGCCTCAAGGTCTGGAATGTTTCCGCCACGCGCGCAACGTGCTCGAAGAGCACGACATGCTGTAGGTATAAGGTAATGAAAACGCTAGATAAACAATACATCAACGGCGCTTGGGTTTCCTCGTCTGATGGGCGCGATTTTCCCATCATTAACCCTGCGACCGAGGCACAGATCGGCACAGTGACTTTGGGCTCTGCGGCTGATGTGGATGATGCCGTTGCGGCAGCGTCTAAGGCTTTTGAGACGTATTCAAAGACCACCAAAGCCGAGCGCATCGCGTTGTTTCGTGCCTTGCAAAAGGTGATGATTGATCGAAACGAGGAAATGGCACAGGCCATTTCGTCCGAAATGGGGGCGCCGATCACCTTGTCGCGCAATGCCCAAGCAGGCAGCGCATCCCGTCATGTCGATCAATTCATCGCAGCTTTGGAAGAGCTTGAAAGCACTGAAACCCTGTCCAACGGCGACATCATGCACAAAGAGCCGATTGGTGTTTGTGGTCTGATCACGCCTTGGAACTGGCCGATCTTTCAGATTGTGCCCAAGGTTCTGCCTGCGCTTGCAGCGGGGTCGACTTGTGTATTGAAACCGTCCGAATTGACGCCAATATCGGCGGCTTTGTTTGCGGACTTCATGCATGAGGCAGGCTTTCCGGCTGGCGTTTTCAACCTAGTCTTTGGTGATGGTCCGACTGTTGGCTCGGCCATGTCGTGCCATCCAGACATTGCGATGTTGTCTTTTACCGGTTCAACCCGCGCTGGTGCTATGGTGACCCGTGATGCTGCCGAGACGATCAAACGTGTGACGCTTGAACTGGGTGGAAAATCCCCGAACATCGTGTTTGCTGATGCAGATTTACAGACCTGTGTGTCCGCGTCCACCACGCGGTGTTTTATGAACACGGGTCAGGGCTGTAACGCGCCGACACGGATGTTGGTTGAACGCAGCATTTATGATCAAGTGGTAGACATGGTGGCCAAACAAGCCAGCGCACAGCCGATTGATGATCCTGCCAAAGAGGGTTCACATATCGGTCCGCTTGCCAACAAAGCACAATTCGAACGGGTACAGTCGCTCATTCAAGTGGGCATCGATGATGGCGCACGTTTGGTGGCTGGGGGGCTTGGTCGCCCTGATGGTTTCGATACGGGCTATTTCGCGCGTCCAACTGTTTTCGCAGATGTCAGCAACGATATGACCATCGCGCGTGAAGAGGTTTTCGGGCCTGTGCTGTGCATTATTCCGTTCGACACGGAAGAAGAGGCCATCACGATTGCCAATGACACCGACTATGGCCTTGCCGCCTATATCCAAACCGGCAGCGCCAGCCGTGCGGCGCGTGTTGCCGCGCAAATTCGCGCTGGCAATATCGGGATCAACGGGCAGGGCACCAGTTTTGGCGCACCGCTTGGGGGTTACAAACGGTCTGGAAATGGCCGCGAAGGTGGCCTCATCGGACTGGAAGAGTTTCTTGAGATCAAATCTATGCCCTCCATCGCAAATATGCAGGCCGCTGGAAAATTCTCAGCGCCATAAAGGACTTACAGCATGCTTGATGCATATATTTACGACGGGCTGCGCAGTCCCTTTGGGCGTCACGGCGGTGCCTTGGCGGGGATTCGCCCTGACGATTTGATGGCGGAAGTCATTCGGGCCTTGCTGGCGCGAGGGAACTTTCCGATGGATCAATTCGAAGATGTGATTTTAGGCAATGTCAGCCAATCTGGCGAAGACAGCCGCAACATGGCGCGGTTCTCGGCGCTGTTGGCGGGGCTGCCTGACACCGTTGGCGGGCAAACGGTCAATCGCTTGTGCGGATCAAGCCTGTCTGCGGCGCTCGACGCGGCGCGTGCTGTCACTGTTGGCGATGGTGCTTTGTTTGTCGCAGGTGGTGTTGAAAGTATGACACGTGCGCCATTGGTGATGTCAAAATCTGGCACTGCTTGGGCGCGACAGGTGGAGGTTCATGACGCCACAGCTGGCAAACCTTTCCCGAATGCGACCTTTGGTGCCGCCTTTGGCACTGACACGATGCCACAAACGGCAGACAATCTGGCCGTTGATTTCGACATCAGCCGTGCGGCTTGTGACGCCTTCGCCTTGGCGAGCCAAGCCAAATATGAAGCGGCGCGTGTTGACGGGTTTTTCAAAGATGAAATCACGCCAATTGAGGTCAAAGGCCCCAAGCGCAGCGTGACCACGGTTGAGGTTGATGAACACCCACGGCCCGGTGGGAATTTAGAAAAACTTTCCAGTATGCGCAGTCTGTTTGATGGCGGGGTTGTGACGGCTGCTAATGCGTCGGGCATCAATGACGGGGCTGCTGCTCTGGTCATTGGCTCGCGTGGGTTTGGCGTGCCTCGTGCCCGCATTTTGGCGGGCGCTGTGTCGGGCGTTGCCCCCCGCGTGATGGGCATCGGGCCAGCTTTTGCCATCCCCAAAGCTTTGACGCGTGCGGGGCTGACACTGGCAGATATGGACGTGATCGAAGTGAACGAGGCCTTCGCCTCGCAGGTGTTGGCCTGCAACGCTGCGCTTGGTTTGGCGGATGACGACAGCCGGATAAATCCCAATGGCGGGGCCATCGCGATTGGTCATCCGCTGGGCGCTTCGGGGGCGAGATTGATCCTGACAGGACTACGCCAGTTGGAAAGAACGCAAGGGCGTTATGCTTGTTTGTCCATGTGTATCGGGTTTGGTCAAGGGATCGCGATGATTATTGAACGGATGGACGGAGTTGACCAATGAGTGACATCGTACGCGTAGAACGAGACGGCGATATCGGATTGATTTGCCTGACAAAACCACCGGTGAACGCGCTCGGCGTGGCTTTGCGGTCTGCTGTGTTTGACGCGCTGGCTGAACTTGTTGCTGACACTTCAGTGCGCGCGATTGTGCTGTACGGCGAGGGCCGATTGTTTTCGGCTGGCGCGGATATCAAAGATTTCGCGCGCGCAGCCGAAACGCCGACCCTGCCGGATCTGTTGAAGGCGCTCAATGACAGCGCGAAACCTGTTGTGTCTGTGCTGCATGGGGTGGCCTTTGGTGGCGCGCTGGAACTGGCGCTTGCGACCCATCTGCGGGTGGGGATCAAAGGCGTCAAAGTGGGCCTGCCCGAAGTGACGCTTGGCCTGTTGCCAGGTGCTGGTGGCACGCAGCGTCTGACACGTTTGACTGGAATTGCGCCCGCGACAGATATCATCTGCAAAGGCCGTCATGTGGCGGATAGCGAGGCTTTGGAACTGGGTATAATAACCCGACTTGAGGACGGCGATGCTCGCGACGCAGGTCTGCGCGCGGCGCGTGATGTTCTTGCTGGGACACTTACCGCACAGCCCACCGATGATTTGATGGTCGCGGCAGATGACGCCGCACTTGCTGCGGCACGGATTAAATATGCCAAGGGATTGATCGCGCCCCAACGTGCGATTGATGCGATTGAAGCCGCGACCTTGCCCATCGAGCAAGGGTTGAAACGCGAACGCGCTTTGTTCATGGAATTGATGCAAGGCGAAGAGCGTGCTGGATTGGTCCATGCGTTTTTTGCTGAACGTGCAACGACCAAAATCCCAGAACGCGGGACGCAGACACGGACTGTTGAGACAGTCGGTGTTGTCGGCGGCGGCACCATGGGC
This sequence comes from Pacificibacter marinus, assembly GCF_018860505.1. GTDB lineage: Bacteria > Pseudomonadota > Alphaproteobacteria > Rhodobacterales > Rhodobacteraceae > Celeribacter > Celeribacter marinus_B. The sequence goes on along the minus strand of NZ_JAHKPU010000034.1, from coordinate 9,108 downwards.
GTCGGCATTGCCACGGCTATTTTGATAGCTGGGCGTCCTGTGACGTTGATCGAGACCCAAGATGAGGCAGCAGCACGGGCGCAAAAGGCGATTGAGGCCAACCTGTCTGGGGCGCTCAAACGTGGCAAGCTGACGGTTGACAGTCATGCCGCTGCCGTGAGTGCATTGTCTTGCGTGACTGATATTACGGCGCTGTCTGACGTTGATCTGGTGATCGAGGCAATTTTTGAAGACATGGCGACCAAGACCGGCATTTTTGCCAAACTTGATGCGGTGTGCAAACGGGGCTGTATTTTGGCGACCAACACATCCTATTTGGACGTGAATGAAATCGCTGAGGCCACCAAGCGTCCGCAAGATGTCATCGGGCTGCATTTCTTTTCACCCGCACATATCATGCGTTTGCTTGAGGTCGTGGTGGGGGCAAAAACCGCGCCTGAAGTGACCGCAACGGTGTTTGATGTGGCGCGGATGATCCGCAAAGTACCTGTGCGCGCTGAGGTTTGCGACGGGTTCATCGGCAACCGTATTTTGACCACTTATCGTAAGGCTTGCGAATATCTGGTGCTGGATGGAGCTGATTTTGCCGCTGTGGATCAAGCCCTTGAAGGCTTTGGTTTTGCCATGGGGCCGTTTGCTGTTGGCGACTTGGCTGGGTTGGATGTGGCCAAGGCCACACGCGACCGCAAGGCGGCAACGCGCCCGCCCGAGGAACGCTATTCGCCGATTGCGGACCGGATCGTGGATCAAGGTTGGTTCGGACGCAAAACCGAGCTGGGCTATTATGTTTACGATGGCACCAAAAAGACGGGGACGAATGCTGGCGCAGTAGACATCATGCATGCTGAGCGCAAAGCGCTTGGGCTTACGCAGCAAGAGTTTAGCCATCAAGACATCGTTGACCGTTGTCTTACAGCGATGATCATGGAAGCCACTGGTGTGGTCCAAGAGGGGGTCGCGCTGCGCCCTGTTGATATCGATGCGGTGCAATTGTTTGGCTATGGTTTCCCGCGTCACAAAGGTGGTCCGATGCATTTAGCTGATCAGATCGGTGCGCAGGCGCTGATTGATCGTATCGAAGCCTATGCCCTCCAAGATCCGTATTTTTGGCGCGTGCCTGAGCTTTTGCGCGACATGGTCGCCACAGGCCGCACATTTGCAGACCTTAACGTAGAAAGGGCAGAGCCATGAGTTCGCCGCAAACAGATTTCGACACACAGGCGTTGCATCGCTACTTGACTGAAAACGTTGAAGGGTTTTCGGGGGATATGGTTCTAAACCAATTCACCGCGGGGCAAAGCAACCCGACCTATCAAATTACCGCAGGGGGCAAAGACTATGTTTTGCGCAAGAAACCTGCAGGGACTTTGTTGCCCTCTGCCCATGCCGTTGATCGCGAACATCGCGTGATGGCGGCGCTGGCCGATACACCTGTGCCTGTGCCGAAAATGTTGGCGTTGTGCATGGACCGCGATGTAATCGGCACAGAGTTTTATGTGATGGATATGGTCAAAGGTCCGATTTACCAAGACCCGTCTTTGCCAGGGATGACGCCAGATCAGCGCTGTGTGTTCTATGATGATTTTATCCGCTCACTGGCAGCGCTTCATGCGGTGGATGTGAACGCTGTTGGCCTATCTGATTTCGGTCGCCCAGAAGGATTTCTGACACGTCAAATTTCGCGCTGGACCAAGCAGTACAAGGCCACAGAAACCGAAACGATTTCGGCGATGGACAATCTAATGGCATGGTTGCCTGAAAACGTTGTTGAAGACGGCGAAGCGGCGCTTGTTCATGGTGATTTTCGTCCGGGCAATGTGATTGCGGGCGAAGAGGATCCTAAGATTTTAGCCTTGCTCGATTGGGAACTGTGCACCTTGGGTCACCCGCTGGCGGATCTGGGCTATGTCTGTGCGTTGTACCACGCTGATGTTTTGCCAACAGGACGCCTGAAAGGCTTGGATCACGCGGCACTTGGCATTCCGACGGAACAGGAATTCTTGGATCGTTACTGCGAATATGCGGGACGCGCACCTGTGACCAACCACCTGTTTTTCGTGGTCTTTTCACTGTTTCGCAGCGCTGCCATCATCCAAGGTGTGTATAAGCGCGGGTTGGACGGAAACGCGGCCTCTGAAAAGGCGCTTAAGCTTGGGCATCTGGCGCGTCTGCGGGCAGAAACTGCATGGAATATTGTTGAGACAAAGCTGTAAAGCGCGAGGCATGACGCCTTGATACATTTACTTATGAACGGAGTAAGACGATGAATGACATCGCGAAAACAACGACGCACAAAGGTGCTTCTTTCAATTGGCAAGACCCGTTTTTGCTGGATGATCAGCTTACCGATGATGAACGCATGTTCAGTGAATCTGTACGCGCTTTTGCCGACGAAGAAATGGCTCCACGGGTCACAGAAGCCTATCTGAATGAGGCCACTGATCCCGAGATTTTCCAACGCATGGGCGAGGCGGGGCTTTTGGGCGTCACGGTCCCCGAAGAATACGGCGGGCTTGGTGCTGGGTATGTGTCTTACGGGCTTGTTGCGCGCGAAGTGGAACGTGTGGATTCGGGCTACCGGTCGATGATGTCGGTGCAATCGTCTTTGGTGATGTATCCGATCCTTGCCTATGGCTCTGAGGCGCAAAAGAAAAAATACTTGCCTAAACTTGCAGCGGGCGAATGGATCGGCTGTTTCGGTTTGACCGAACCAGACGCAGGATCAGATCCAGGTGGCATGCGCACCCGTGCGATTAAAACCGACGGCGGTTACCGTTTGGTTGGGTCTAAAACGTGGATTTCCAATGCGCCCATCGCGGATGTGTTCGTCGTTTGGGCCAAATCCGAAGCGCACGGCGGCAAAGTGCGCGGCTTTGTTCTTGAAAAAGGCATGGCGGGTTTGAGCGCGCCGAAAATCGAAGGCAAGTTGAGCCTGCGCACATCTATCACAGGCGAAATCGTGATGCAGGATGTCGAGGTGTCTGAAGACGCAATCTTGCCCAATGTTGAAGGCATGAGCGGGCCATTTGGCTGTTTGAACCGCGCACGTTATGGCATCAGCTGGGGCGTTTTGGGCGCTGCTGAGGATTGCTGGTTCCGCTCGCATCAATACGGCATGGATCGCATTCAGTTTGGTCGCCCGCTGGCCGCCACACAGTTGTTCCAGAAAAAACTGGCCGATATGCAAACCGAAATTGCGCTGGGTTTGCAAGCCAGCCTGCGCGTGGGGCGTTTGATGGACGAGGGCAAATTTGCCCCTGAAATGATTTCGATGATCAAGCGTAACAACTGTGGCAAGTCCTTAGACATTGCGCGCTTGGCGCGTGATATGCACGGCGGCAACGGCATTCAGGCCGAATACCACGTGATCCGTCACGCGCAAAATCTTGAAACTGTGAACACCTACGAGGGGACACATGACGTTCATGCGCTGATCTTGGGACGCGCACAAACGGGGTTGCAAGCCTTTGGATGAGACACCTTTAAAAGGCCTTAAGGTCGTTGAATTGGCTCGCATTTTGGCGGGCCCTTGGATCGGTCAAACCTTGGCCGATCTGGGGGCTGAGGTTATAAAAATCGAAAGCCCAAGCGGTGATGATACCCGTCAATGGGGGCCTCCGTTCATTGAACGGGCGCGCGCGGATGGTGGCACAGAACGGGTGTCGGCCTATTTTCAATGCGCAAATCGCGGCAAGGCATCGGTCATTTGCGATTTTCAAAATGCTGGCGATCTGGAAAACCTAAAAGCCTTGATAGCAGAGGCAGATGTGCTGATTGAGAATTTCAAAGTCGGCGGGCTTGATAAATATGGACTTGATTATGCCAGCATGTCCGCGCTCAATCCGCGTCTGGTCTATGCGTCTATCACGGGATTTGGCCAAACGGGGCCGCGTGCTTTGCAGCCCGGTTATGATTTCTTGATCCAGGGTATGTCGGGCATCATGGATTTGACGGGGGAACCTGATGGTGACCCGCAAAAGGTTGGTGTCGCATGGATCGATATTTTTACCGGTCTTTACGGTGTGATCGGTGTGCAGGCCGCATTGGCAGAACGGGAGCGGTCAGGCAAAGGACAGCATGTTGACCTGTCGTTGTTTGACACAGGCATTTCCGTTCTGGCCAATCAGGCATCGAACTTTTTGATCGGCGGGGTCGAGCCAAAACGCCTTGGCAACGCTCATCCGAATATTGCGCCCTATCAGGTGTTTCCCGCCAGCGATGGCCATCTGATCGTGACCTGCGGCAATGATCGCCAATTCGCGTCATTTTGCGATGTGCTTGGGCTGAACGATATGGCTGTCTCGCCTAAGTTCGCGACCAATGCAGACCGCGTGGCGAACCGAACTGAGCTGACGGATGTGATCACCGCGAAAACATTGACGCGGACACGCAGCGATTTGATTGACGCTTTAGAACAGGCCAAAGTGCCCGCTGGGCCGATCAACCGCGTGTCCGAAGCCTTGGCCGACCCGCAAGCTATCGCGCGCGGTCTTCAGGTCGAGGCAGACGGGATTTCAGGGCTTGGCACGCCAATTAAATTTTCGCGTAGCCCCAAATCAGAGGACCGTTCGGCCCCTCTTTTGGGGCAAGGCGACAAGTAACGTGAGCCTCGCGAGCATCCCCTTCGGACCGCTCGCGAGGCTTTGTTGATTTTACGACACGCAACAGCGTAGCTTTGGGTCAAGAAAGCGAACACGATTGGGAGGTGTATCAGCCCTCTTAAGTGTTATTCAATATCGGGTAGAAATATCGTCAAAAACCCAAGACAGAGAAGTATGGCTAAATAGCCAAAAACCTGTTGCATGCCGATGTGGTCTGCCAGTGCCCCAAGGGCGGCAGCGCCAAGCGCTCCTATGCCGAATGCAAAACCAAAGACGAAACCAGCAACCATGCCGACCTTTTGGGGCATCAATTCTTGCGCATAGACCACAATGGCTGAGAAGGCTGATGATAAGACCAAGCCAACAATAACGCTAAGGCAGACGGCACCCCATAGCGGGGCGTAGGGCAATACAGCTGCAAAAGGTAGGGCTCCGGCAATTGACCCCCAGATGACTTTTTTGCGGCCAATGCGATCCCCGACTGGGCCGCCAAAAAACGTGCCAAAAGCAACCGCAGCAAGAAAGACAAATAGCAGACCTTGCGCATGGGGAATGTCGAGACCGAATTTTTCTATCAGGAAAAAGACGTAATAGGCCTTAAAGGTTTCGATATAAACAAATTTGCTGAGCAGCAACGCCCCAAGCACCGCGAAAGCAATAATAAGACGTTTGCGCGGCAAGGCTGGTCCTGTTGCGGGGGCTCCGGCGGCCTGCATCATGCGCTGGTGCTGTGTAAACCATCGTGCGACCCACAAAAGAATCATAATGCCACAAACCGCAAGCAGGCCGAACCAGATTGTGCTGAACTGGCCAAGGGGCAATACGATCAGCGCCGCCGCTAAGGGGCCAAGGGCTGTGCCTGTATTACCACCCACCTGAAAGCTGGATTGGGCAAATCCAAGACGGCCGCCAGATGCCATGCGGCACACACGCGATGCTTCTGGGTGAAACAGCGCAGAGCCAAGCCCAAGCACGGTAGAGGCCAGCAATAACCCTGGGAACGACCCCGCAGTCGCTAACATAACAATGCCGATTGCGACGATTGCGAGAGAGACGGCAAGGGAATAGGGCTTGGGCCGTAGATCGCCATAAAGCCCCAGAATAGGCTGCAAAATGCAGGCCGTGATTTGCTGTGCCAGCGTCAATAAGCCGAGTTGGAAATAGCTGAGCGCATATTCTGATTTCAGCAACGGATAGAGCGCAGGCAATAAAAACTGGATCAAATCATTGATGAGATGCGTACTGCTGACCGCGAGGATCACAGAATAAGATGTCGGTAGAATTGCGGCGCGTTGCGTCATCGTCTTTATCCTTAATAATGGAACATCACCGAATATTCGGGCGGTCATGAGCTGCATCATCAATGACTGATAATTACGGGGGTTTCGCGTCAAATCGGAACGCTATAGGCTGTAGAAAATCTATAGGCTTATTATGCGCGACACCCGAAAAAAACTTCCACCGATGAACGCCCTACGTGCCTTTGCTGCTGCTGGGCGACGCCTGAATTTTCGTGCGGCGTCAGAAGACCTTGGCGTGTCGCAAGGCGCAGTGGCGCAGCAGATTCGTTTGTTAGAAGACCATCTGGGGCAGGCCCTATTTATACGGCTACCTCGGGGCGTTGCCTTGACATCGCGTGGGGCCGCTTACCACGCAGAGGTTAAACGCGCCTTCGATATTTTGCTGGACGCGACGGATCAGATTAGCGATGCCGATGACAGTTTGACTATCAGCGTGACGCCAACCTTCGCGACGAGGCTCTTGATCCAGAGCCTGCCATCCTTGAACGCCCTTCTTCCCGATGTAAATATTCGCACAATCGCGACGGTTGCAATTACGGATTTTGACCGAGATCAAGTTGACATTTCTGTTCGCGAAACCTGCCCACCCTTTTCACCAGAGCATGAGGCGCAACTGTTGTTCCGACAAGATTTCATCATAGTCGGCAGTCCGCATCTGTTAAAGAATGAGGCAAGCGCTCTGACGCCGGACAGTCTGCGGTCTATGCCACTTCTGCACGATTCCTATGGTCATTGGCAAAAATACTTCGACATTGAGAATCGATTGTTGGGCCCAGTATTTAACCAAATTTCTCTGGCGATTGATGCCGCTTTGGCAGGGCAAGGTTTGGCGATTGTCAGCCGCGCGTTTGTTCAAGCGGATTTAAAGGCTGGGCGATTGATTGATGTCGGCCCTGCAGGAGAGGTGCCGGAGCGGAATTATTACCTTGTGAGAAAAAAATCCCAGCGACCTCGTGCAATGTCGGATACCGTATGGTCATGGTGTCTTAAAACATTTTCCCAATGAAATGATAGGCCTGTCTCACCCTCGGATCTTTTAAAATCGCAGCAATCACACTTGTTTTTAAAAAAGCCCTCGGGCGATCGAGCGATGTTCAGATTAGATTGACCTTAAGTAAAGGTATTGCCAATTTGCTTAAGTTTTGAAAAAGAAGAGCCTGCCGATCGCTGAAAGGTTTTATTGTGTTTCATCTTGGTTCATTTGGTCCTGCCATTGCGAAAAGCTCGCCTATCGAGGCGTTGCGTGCGGGGCTTGGGGCCTTCATCGGGCTTGCTTTGGCCGGAGCTTTTATTCTGGCACCGACAGTTGATTTAAAGCTCGGTTTATATCTGGTCGCGCCATTCGGGGCGAGTTCGGTTCTTCTTTTTGCCGTTCCGAATAGCCCTTTAGCGCAGCCGTGGTCGGCAATCGTCGGCAACGTTGTCGCCGCCTTGGTGGGGGTTGCTGTCTGTTTGATCGTACAAGACCCCGTTCTGCGAATTGCTTTGGCCGTGGGGTTGGCAATTGCTGCGATTATACTGTGTCGGGCGTTGCATCCCCCTGCAGGTGCCGTCGCCATGACCGTCGCTATGAGCCCTGACACGGTGCAAGAACTGGGGTTCTATTTTGCTTTGATGCCAATAGGGATCGGCACGGCCATATTGGTACTCATTGCCATAGCTTACGGGCGTATGACGGGGCGACATTATCCATTTCGCCAATTCGATGATCCGAACAGTTATGGCACACAAGACCCTGAGCCAATGGAACGTCTTGGATTGTCAGAGGCAGAGCTGACCGACATTCTGGACCGTTACAGGCAATCCTTTAACCTTGGTGTCGAGGATCTAGCGAGATTGATTGGCGCTGCGGAATTGCAGGTCGCGGCCAACAGGTCGGGGCCAACAGTTGCCGCTGATATCATGTCGCGCAATCTGATTGCCGTCGCGCCAGACACTCCTTTAACAGAAATCGCTGATTTATTTCGGCGTCACCGATTTACGGCACTGCCGGTCGTCGGGGACAATAGCCGATTTTTTGGTGTCATCTTTCAAATTCATCTTATCGACAGGGCGCGTGAAGACAGTCTTCGCCTGAACCGCGGTTTTGGCAAGGCGATGAAACGGCTTCTTGACCGAGGTCGAGAAATGCCTGTGCGGGCAACAGACATAATGAGCGTTGGCGGACCGCGTGCCACGGCGGACACCCCCTTGTCCGCGCTACTGCCCCAGATGGCTGACGGGGCCGTTGATGCCGTGCCCGTCTTGGAGCGTGGTCAACTTATAGGGATCGTCACACGCACTGATCTTATCAGCGCTTTGGCACGGAAAAGTCTGGATAAATGAGTAATAAACTTGGAAAAATCTGACGTGCTTGCTCACGCTTGCAGGGCAACAGGTCCACATCCGATCTTGGTCACAAAGTTGCTTCGATGCCCCGCCTTGTACTCGCTTCGCTCAACAGCTGATCCCAAAGCATTCTTTTCTCGGCAGCCGGTTTTGCGTGCATGACCTGAAGCGAAAAACTCGCGCACTTGATCGCCATTATTCCTGATGCGACGGAGTACCTGCCGCAGGGGCTGCCCCAGATTTTGAACATGATGAGGGGAAAACGTGATCAGTGATCTTTGATACGTAGGGTAAAAGGCATTCCGCGTTCGATGAAAGTTTGTCCTCGATCCAAGCCATGATCTTGATGTCTATTGCAGGATCGCCAGCCATCTTGAAATAGACATCCGGGGCGCCGATTAAATTAACCGCCTCACTGGATGGGATGAGTTTACTTTGCCGCCCAATTTGAGCGTCCTCCAAAACGTCGACTGCGTGAACGGCATTATGGTGGTGAAAATTTTAAGCTAACGCATAACAAAACTGGCGTAACGCTTCAATTGCCCTGCATTTCGAATTTGAAACTCGAACGTTTGCAGGCCAAAATAGGGGCGTAGTAGACTTGGCTTGGGCCGAATGCGATGACGACCAGATAATGAGCTACAGTGGCCACAAAACCAAGAAAATGATAATTAGTATGCAGGAATTGTGCACCAGATCCTGTGCGCGAAAACGGCTGCAGAAAAAAGAAGGCTTTGGGATCAGCTGTTGAGCGAAACGAGCACAAAATATGAAACTGATATTCAATGAACGGGGAAATTCATAACCCATTAATTGCATTGGAGGCGAGTACCGGAATCGAACCGGTGTTCACGAATTTGGTCTTGTCCCGCTTACGT
>NZ_JAHKPU010000031.1 GCF_018860505.1 Pacificibacter marinus | reverse complement strand
ATGCTAGCCCAACCCCATCCCTCCGACACCGCAGTAAGTGGAAATACTCCCTTTCCCAATAATCGGAAATCAACTCCAGAATGCCGAAGCGAGGTATAAATCGACAGCGTCAGACATATTAACTTGCGCCAACGGAGCTCCCGCGGCTGACATTTCGGAAAAAGGGTTGTTCTAAACACACCATAGATAAAATTAGCTTTGCGTGTTCAGGTGTTGTTAACTTGCAAGTCTGGATCAAACGTCAACGATCAGTATTGATCGGTCCATTTGTAAGCGGGGGCAGTACGTCTGGGAGGGCATAATGCGACATTTAAGTAAGGTCATGGCCTGTACGCTATCGGTGTCTCTCTATGGTTTGGGGAGGGCGAAATACTATGTCTGAAGAGTTCGAAGTCTCATCTGACGCACAAGTCGCAGAAACATATTCTCTTAATTTCAATGTGGTCTGCGGGATTGGGTTTATCATTGCCGGCATCGTCATCTGGGTGATTACGCCCCATCAAGTCGAAAAGGCGTTGGTCCTTTTTGGCGATCCGTCGACAGGTTTAGACCCACATTTATTTCCACGCATCGTCGGCATGGCTTTCGTCTGCCTTGGGCTTTGGTATTTGGTCAAAGCAGGTTTCATGACCGAAAAGAACCTGTTCAGGGAACTTGACCGCGAAGCGTTCATAAACACCACTGTCTCGCTGGCCGCTTTTACCGCATTTGCTGTCCTCATGACGGTTCTTGGATTTGTCGTCTCGTCGGCCCTGCTGATTTTTGGCTTGAGCACATTTTACGGCAATCGAACCTACTGGCTTGGCCTGCTCGTTGCCTTAGCGATGCCGCTTGCGATCTTTAATCTATTCACACGGGTCATGCAGGTCTTCTTACCGGCATTCCCATTTGCGGACATGGGCTGGTTCTAAATGCATATCGCAATGACACCTCCAAGGAGTACTTAGAATGGGACTATGGGACAGCTATCTGGCAAGTTTTCCATTATTGTTGCAGATCGAAACATTTGCGTGGATCGCCACTGGATTGTTTCTAGGGGTTTTTGTAGGGGCTATGCCGGGTCTTACGACAACCATGGCAATGGCTATTCTGTTGCCGATTGCCTTTTTCAGCGAACCGTTGATCGGGGTTCCGTTCCTTATGGGCGTGTATAAGGGAGGCATTTTCGGCGGAAGTATTCCGGCCATTCTTGTGTCCATTCCGGGAACGGGCGCTGCGGCGGCAACTGTGTTTGATGGCCCCGCGCTCACGCGCAAGGGGCAATCGCGCAAAGCGCTGGATATGGCGTTGGTTGCCTCCGTCATCGGGGACACATCCAGCGACATCATTACGATCATCGCCATCGGTGTCTTTGCGATGATCGCAGCTCAGATCGGGCCACCGGAATTGGCCGCTGTCATACTGTTGAGCTTGATCGTCATTGCGGCGACCAGCAACGGTCTTTTTGTCAAAGCCATGGTCATGCTGGTTCTAGGACTTTTCCTCGGGATGATTGGTCAGGACCCTATCGGTGCGTTATCGCGTTTCACATTCGATGTGTTCGAGTTGCGTTCGGGGATCCCGCTGTTGCCGATGTTGATCGGTTTGTTCGCACTTCCAGAAGTTCTGATTGCAGCTGAAAAGCGCGCGAGTGCATATGTTAAGGGCTCCTTGAATCTGGGCAAAGAGGCGCGTCTGACTTGGGTTGAGTTCCGGTCGTGTCTCCGCACGATCATTCGATCCACAGGTATTGGAACAATGATAGGGGCCATTCCGGGGACGGGGCAGGTCGCGGCGGCGTTTATCGGCTATGCTGCTGCCAAGAATGCATCAAAAGAACCTGAAAAATTTGGCACAGGCCATTTGGAAGGCGTCGCTGCACCCGAGGCTGCGAACAATGCAGTGAACGGACCGACGCTGGTGCCGCTTTTGACCCTCGGTATTCCAGGGGACAACATCACGGCAATTCTTCTTGGTGCATTCATTGCGCAAGGCATTCGCCCTGGGCCGGACTTGATGATCGAACAAGGTCCGATGGTTTATGCCATTCTCAATGCGATGATTATCGCTAACTTGATGTTGCTGGTGATTGGGTATTTCACAATCCCGCTGTTTGCACGGGTCGTCACGATCCGCAAATCCCTACTTTTACCGCTGACTGTGACGCTCGCGTTCGCGGGAGCCTACGTTTTCCGCTACGAGCCGACGGATCTTTATTTTTTAGTTGGGTTCGGGCTGTTTGGCTACGCATGTCGCAAGCTACATTTTCCGGTCACCCCGATGATCATGGCCTTCATCATCGGGCAAGATCTGGAACGCGCAGTCGGTCAATCCATTAGCATCGCTCACGGGGATATTTTGGGGTTCATTTTGTTTGAACGTCCAGTTGCGCTGTGTCTGTTGCTCGCCACCCCGCTTCTCGCGTGGTGGATGTGGCGCCGCACCGTCAGCATGCAACGACTGGCGAGCAAGATGCTTACGGAGGAGAAAACACGTGCATCCCCGAATGCATGATCCGAAATTCGAAATGATGGCAACCTAACTGGAGAAAAGAAATGATGCGCACTATTTTCAATCACGTCGCTGTAGGTGTTCTTGCTGCAACGATGGGTGTTTCAACGGCTCAGGCACAGGACTTCCCTGAAAAGGCGATCACACTTATCATTCCGTTTGGGGCTGGTGGGTCCCACGATGTAAATTCACGGGTGGTTACCAGCCTTATTTCAGAATACCTCGGGCAGCCCATGATTGTAAAACTAATGCCCGGTGCTAGTGGCCAGACCGCGACGGCGGAAGCGGCGAATGCGCGACCTGATGGTTATACCTTGTTGTTTACGCACAATATTTATGACCAGTTGCAAAAATACACGACACAGTTACCCTATGATCCTCTGGAGGATTTCGTGACAGTCGCGCAGTTGAACACCGTCGCGACCTGTATTGTTGCGAACTCAGACGGAGACTTCAAAACCTTTGATGATTTGATCGAATTTGCGCAGGACAATCCGGGTGAAATTGAATGGGCGCACAGTGGCCAGTGGGGCTCGGGAATGATCCATGCTGCCGAAATCATGTCGCGCTATGATGTCCGGTTCAACCTGACTCCTTATCCCGGTGGCGGACCGGCATTGCAGGCTGTTCTGGCCGGCGATGCGGATTTTACCACAGTCTCTCCCAGCGTGATTCAGGGTCTGGGTAGCCGTATTGTAACGCTGGCCTGTGGTGAAGAAAGTGATGCGATCGCGGATGACATTCCTATCTATGGGACTGATCTACCTTTGCTTGAAGGGGTAGGCGTCATGCACCGTATCGTCATGGCTCCAAGCGATATAGCCGAGGATCGTCTCGCTCTTTTGCGTCAGGCATTTGTGGACCTGCAAGAAAACGACACTTTCAAATCATTGATGTCAAGAATTGGTGAGACAGAAAGCTTTGTTGATGGAGCCACTTACGAGTCTCGCCGAGCCGAACAATCGCAAACTTTTAAAGAGTTGGTTATTAAGCTCACCCAAAACTAAATGGGTAACCTTTAATAATCGAGTTAGGGGCACTTTGGTGCCCCTATAACACCAAAGACCCACGTGAAACAGTAGGGGCTTTGCCCATTATGAATTCAGATCGCACGTCTAAGAACCGTTGGGTTTTTTTGGCAGCAGCAATGTTTGTGCAGGCTTGCTTTTCCGTCTTGCAACAGGGGTTTCCAGCGTTGGGACCCGTGCTTCTCATGACTTTCGATCTCTCCCTCGCTGAATTGGGTTTTCTACTTGCTTCAGTGTCATGGGGCGTTGTCCTAACAATCTATATATGGGGAACACTGGCGGACAGCTTTGGTGAGAGAGCGGTAGTCGTGGCCGGTCTTGGCGGGGCTTCTGTGGCGTTGCTTCTTGCATCCTTCCAAACGAGTCCACTTGGCCTAGGCCTAGCTTTGATCGCCTCAGGGGCATTGGGATGCGCGGCGGTTGTATCATCGGGGCGGGCTGTTTCTGTCAGGTTTGCAGGTGCGGAACTGGGTTTTGCAATGGGGCTGCGTCAGGTCGCGATTCCGGCAGGAGCGGTGATTGCTGCCTTGATGGTGCCACTCATCGTTTGGCAATTCGATTTGAGGGGCGTTTTCATAAGCCTTTCCATATTCGCTGGCGTCGGTGCAATCGTAGGCTTCACCAATTTCTCGTCCCGTTTGCCTCTCAACTATGAAAACAAAAAGGCTCGAACAGATCGGCCTCCCTATACAGATTCCAGCGTCTTGAAGTTGGCGTTCGCTTCAGGCCTGCTTCAGTGGGCTCAGGTTTCTTTAAACGCGTTTATCACTGTCATGCTGGTTGAAACTCAGAATGTGGGCGTCGGTGCCGCTGCTGCCATTTTTGCCATTATCCATATTCTATGTGGCGTTATGCGGATTCTATTGGGTTGGTGGAGTGACCGATCCGAGACCAGTCTACCGGACTTAGTTCGATGTGCGGCTGCAGTAACGGTTTCGATTCTTGTGGCGTCGATGTTTGTGGGCACTCAAGGCCCAATATCTATTGGAGTTTTGGTTTTAACCACGGTGTTATCACTCAGCTGGAATGGGTTGGCAGTAACGGCTCTAGTCGGTCTCGTAGGGCAATCCCGTGTCGGATCCGCCATGGGATTACACGCTACGATGATGCGTTTATGCTCACTTCCCACGGCGGTTCTATTCGGGTGGGCGGCATTAAATTTGGGCTGGTCAAAATCGTTGCTGATCCTGTCCATCTTTCCTGCTGGGGGCGCTGCAATATTGTGGTCGTTACATCGACAATCACGAGACACTGGCAGGTCACGGGAAATGAACTGAGTTGGTTGAGGCCAGCGGTATCCGCTCTTTTGACAGCGACCACCAAGAAACGCGTGGTCTTGCGCGATGCATATTGGAGTGGGTTTCAATGGCCGAGGACGTGAGGCACTCTGCTGCTTTAAGGTTTTTGATCAAATTACGCAGTTTAGACGAGGTAGACTACGGTGGTTGCATCCTCCCGCAATCAACACTAATTCACTAACATAATCAACGGCTTGAGTTTTGTCGCTCAGGCCTTCTTTGCAGTTGGATCTCAAGTACTCATTGGAACGTAAATTTTAAAGCTGGTGATTGGCCGCAAAACAAAATTGGGCGCGTACCGAGGTAATTATTTTGAATGAATTAAGCCTCATATTCAGCGTTTCGGATACTGTCATATTTCCAGAAAATTGTAACTTGTATTCCCGATTTGTATGATAGCTTTAATGGCCGAATATCTGGCTGAGAAATAGCTGTGTGCGCTTGTGTTGTGGGTTGTCAAAGAATTCTTCTGGTGTGTTCTCTTCGACAATTTTGCCTTTATCCATAAAGATAACACGGTCAGCAACTTGACGCGCAAACCCCATTTCGTGGGTGACACAAATCATCGTCATGCCCTCTTCTGCAAGTGTGATCATGGTGTCGAGCACTTCTTTGATCGTTTCAGGATCAAGCGCGGAGGTCGGTTCGTCAAAGAGCATGGCGCGGGGCTTCATGCAAAGCGAGCGAGCGATTGCAACGCGCTGTTGTTGTCCGCCCGAGAGTTGGCCTGGGTACTTGGTCGCTTGATCGCCGATCCGTACTTTTTCAAGGAAATGCATCGCGACGTCTTCAGCATCCTTGCGTGAAAGCCCGCGCACAGACATGGGGGCGAGGATGCAGTTTTCAAGGATACTCATGTGTGGAAACAGGTTGAAGTTCTGAAAGCACATCCCGACTTCAGATCGGATTTTGCTGATATTTTTCACGTCGGATGTTAACTCGATTCCATCCACCACGATTTGACCTTTTTGATGGGTTTCAAGCCGGTTGATGCAGCGTATTAGTGTGGATTTTCCTGATCCTGACGGCCCTGCAATTACAATCCGCTCACCTTGGTTTACGGTTAAATTGATGCCACGAAGGGCATGATACGTGCCGTACCACTTATTTAAATCCGTGATGCGGATGGCTGCATCGTCACGTGCGATAATCGTGGTCGGTTTTGTCATGAGCGGGTCCTTTACGGAAGGTTAGAGGAGGGAGTCTGTATGTGCACCGTGCGCGCGCAGATAGCTTTCTTCGCCAGCGAGTACAAAGCGCAAGATGAGCAGTTCTACATCGATGCCGTTTCGGCGACTGAAGGCTGTAAGCATCTGGCGGTGAAAGGAAACAAGGGTTCGTTGTGAGGCGGCATCGTGGAAAGTCACCATGCGAACGGCTTGGATTTGCGCCATGTATCGCAAGATTGTATCGCGCAATTCTATATTAGGAACGGCCATAATCCATGTGCGACGGATGATTTCAGAGGCATTGAACAGTTGCGAGATATCGCCAGTCTCGATCGTGCTTTCGGATAACGCGACAGCACGTTCCAAGGTTTTCAAGTCGTCGTCTGTCAGCTCAAAGCTCGCAAGGGCTGCGGCGCGAGGTTCAAGCAATCTACGCAGTTCGAAAATTTCAAGAATTTGCCGATGCCCCAGCTCGGGCAACGTGAAGCCACGTGTCGAACTTGCAAGATATCCCTCATGGGCAAGTCGCATAAACGCATCACGCACGGGCATCCGTGACACATTGAATTCGGCGGCTACCGCCGTATCAACGAGGCGGTCATTATGAGTCAGTTCTCCGCGTTGAATGCGACCGAGATACTCGTCATAAATGACGTCTTTAATGTGTCTCTTTGGTGGAACTGACATAAATACCTTTAAATCTGTATACTGTTATTGCGTAAATAATAACAAATATGCCGAAAATAGCCAGTAAAAAGCTTTAGGTTTAAATAAAATGTTTGAATTCGTATACGATCATGCCTATCGTGAAGGTGAGCGTAGAATCTAGAATAGCGCCACTCACCCAACAACAGGGACTTAACCATGACATTTAAATCACGACACCTTATCTGCTTTACCGTAGCGCTTATGACTGTTTTCTCTGGCTTCAGCGCAAGTGCTGCAGAAACATTCAAAATTGGCTCTTATCCCGCAAACCCACCTTGGGAATTCAAAAATGAAGCAGGCGACTTTCAAGGTTTCGAAGTTGATATCGTAACCGAAATCGCATCCCGTCTTGGTGCCGACGTCGATATCAGCGGTCTTGATTTCCGCGCACTTTTCGTGGCAACGGCTTCAGGTCGTGCGGACGCTGTGATTTCCTCTCTCACAATCACGGATGAACGCCTTGAATCGCAGTCCTTCACACAGCCCTACTTTTCAGGCGCACTCGGTTTTGGCGCCAAAGAAGATTCAGGCATCGAAAGCCTTGATGATTTACATGGAAAAAAAGTTGGTTCAATCGCAACCACTTTCTCAGAAGGCTGGCTTAAAGATCGCGAAGACGAACTTGGTTATGCGTCCTACGGAAGTTACGACAGCACCGCGAATTTGCTAACAGATTTGCGCAATGGTCGGATCGATGTCGCTGTGAACGAGATTTTGGGGCTTCGCTACGCTTTCACACAGCCACAACTTAGCAATCTTAAAGTTGTGATTGAGGTTCCCACTGGGGACAAATTTGCAATCATGATGCCCAAAGATTCAGAAAACCTTGGCGCGTTCAATGACACGCTTTCTGCGATGAAAACAGATGGGACAATGGCGACCATCTATGAAAAATGGTTTGGTGTTGTACCTGCTGCTGACAGCCTGACCTTAACGCCACTTCCGATCCCGACTTTGGCAAACTGACCTACTGGTGTGGGGGCGTGATGACGTTTCCACATCTTTTAAATACAACCAAAGACAGCTTGAAAGGCAGCAGTGCAGCACATGGAAATCCTCGATATTTTCTTTAACCTCGACGTCATGAGGCGCTCTTTCCCCATTTTGATGCGGGGACTTGTGAACACCTTGCTTTTAGGCGGTGCAGCCTCAGTGTGTGGCGGTATTTTAGGGGTGCTCGTTTGCTTGGTGCGTCTCTATGCGCCCAAACCCTTTCGGCTTTTTGCGATTCTTTTTGTCGACATTATGCGCGCCATTCCTGTCTTGGTCGTCTTGATCCTCGTCTATTATGCCTTGCCGTTTGCTGGTATTGTCTTTCCCCCGTTTATCGCCGCAACAATAGCGCTATCTCTGGTCCTTGCTGCTTATACGGCTGAGGTTGTGCGTGCAGGAATCGAAGCTGTTCCGAAAGGCCAATTCGAGGCGTCTGAGGCGCTTGGCCTCTCGTTTTTTACCATGATGCGTAAAGTCGTTTTGCCACAAGCTTTGCGGATGATGATCCCGCCGCTCGCATCTTATTGCGTCGCCATTATGAAAGATACGTCGCTAGCGTCATTCGTGACGATGGGTGATCTTTTAAAGCAGGCAACAGATGCTCAAGCGCTGTTTGCAAACCCAACGCCACTGTTGCTGGCCGCGCTGATTTATATCGCGATCCTTTGGCCAATGGTGCGCTTTACCAGCTGGTTAGAGCAACATTTCAGGCGCGGATACCACTAAGCAAGCGCCCCACTTTCATTTAGTTTTACGGAGAATTCCTATGTCCGCACTTAACGGTGGCGACGCCTATCTTCTATACCATTCCATCGGCCATTACCCAGATAAAGAAGCGGATATGGCGAATGAGCTCGCATCCTTTTCAACGGTATGGTCCGCGTTCAATGATGGGCAGTGGAACGACATTCTAGGCAAACGCCAAAAGTTCATCGATCTCTGGGCAGAGCTGATCTGCGCCCCCAAAGGGACATTGACCACAGCAGAAAATGTCACATCCGCGATGATGACTTTTATCGGATCTTTACCGTCAGAAATGCTTGTTGGTAAAAAAGTTCTTGTCGCAGAAGATGGCTTTCCGTCAATCCATTTTCTGCTGACAGGTTTGGCAGAGCGTTACGGTTTCACTTTGCAAACTGTGCCGCTGCGCCAAGGGGCGCATTGGGTTGAGGAAGATGATCTTATTGCGGAATGGGACGATAACGTAGCATTGGCACTTTTGACGTGGATCAGCTCGACCACTTCCCACCGCAATGATCTATCACGTCTTGTCGAACATGGTCGCAAAATGGGCAGCTTAATTGGCGTTGATATCACCCAAGGTGCGGGACTTTTGCCTTACGATGTAAGTGCGCCGCAGGTGGACTTTGTTATTTCAACCAGCCTGAAATGGCTATGCGGGACACCGGGCGCAGGCATCCTTTATGTCGATGAAAAACTATTGCCAATGTGTCAACCAGATCTGCGCGGTTGGTTTTCGCAAGATAATCCGTTCTCTTGGGGCTTAGACGCTTTTGCGTTTGCGCCAGACGCGCGACGGTTTGACAATGGGACGCCGTCTACCTTGTCTGCAATCGCGAGTCTTCCAGCACTTGAATGGCGGATGAAGCAAGATACCGATGCATTTGTGGCGCACAATCAGCGTCTTTGCGCGATGCTTTTAGAAGGCCTAGAAGGGCTTGGTTTGACGCTTGCGACGCCACGCGAAGCGGATCGTCGTGGCGGGAGCTTAATGCTGTCGTTGCCAAAGCATATCGTTGCTGCTGATGTTGTACAAAAACTACGTGAGCAACAGATTTATATGGATTGCCGAGATCAAACTTTGCGCATGTCTCCTGGTCCGATCACGACAGTTGATGGCGTTAAGCGGACGCTGGCTGCATTAAAAGATATTCTGGACAATCTTCATCCATAGCGGTCCATACCTATAGGGCCACCGCCTTGCAGGCGATTGCTCTGCTGTACCCTGGCGATAAGACTTCAGCGCTTGTGACGCCCCCCCTCGGGGTGTTTATGCCCCGAGGGGGGCGTCACGCCCTCGATTGCTTTTCGTTTTCATGTGCTCACCTGCTTCAGCTGAAGCAGGTGTTCGGCTGCAACCTCGTGAATCGTTTGCCGTCACTGTCTCGCTTCAGGCGCTATGGTCTTGTCCCGCTTACGT
>NZ_JAHKPU010000015.1 GCF_018860505.1 Pacificibacter marinus | reverse complement strand
CTAAAATCATCGAGTAAGCCTCACCGCTTATAAGACTTAGAAAAGGCCGCTCGTAAGGGCGGCCTTTTTGGTTTTGAACATCATGGTTAATTTGATTCATTGTCCTAGCGCACGCTCGTGAAGCGATTGAGTGCTTTATTCGTTAATTATCATAAGGTACTGACAGTGGAGTAATCCGCAAAAACGTCACTTCGTTTGGCTGTCTTCGCCTTCATTCTTGTTTGTTTGACGCGCATGAGTGTCTTGTCGTCTTGGTCGATGACGCAATATCTTTTTTCCTACAACAATGGCTTTTAACGCCGCGCTTTGGTTGGCGAAATCGTGGGCTGGTTTCTATCAGCAGGCCTGACCTCAGCCCAAGTTCAAGTGATAGGCATCGTGATTACCTTCGCGGGGGCGCTGTCGTGATCGTTTTTGTGACATCAATTGGGTTTGCAACAATGATCGGAAACACCGGCTACCTCGCGGGGGGGGGGATGATCGCGATTTTATGCCGAACCCATCAATCGTGCCGCGACAGGCTTTATGTGGTGTTCTCACCCGTTGTTATCGTCGCATTCATTGTGTTTAGCGCCCAAATTGAGTTACGTGATTTGAATGACAGCGACCGATATTTATTTTCGTTTCCAGGGCTGCTGACCTATGCGTTCGTTGGAGATTAATCGATGAGACCGCAATAGACGTGAGCATCGGTTAAAAACAGGTTGGTTGCGATAGCTTATTACCAAAACCCTCTTGCAATGATCCTACGCTTCGCGTAATTCCAGCTCGACGATAGGGGTATAGCTCAGTTGGTAGAGCGACGGTCTCCAAAACCGTAGGCCCACAGTTCGAGTCTGTGTGCCCCTGCCATTTTCAAACAGTTCCGATTCTCGTGCATCCGCCATTTACGTTGGCGGTTTTGCGCGAAAATTTGTTTTGGTGGGGCAGAGTGTGTCATTCTAATGCGTAAGCAGCACACAAGCTGGTGCTTTGCTATCCTTCGGGCTTGAATTCAGGCCCGCTGTGGCGTACATGCCCAACACGACATCACACACGACCTATAGGTTTAGGAAAAGACATGGCCAAGGCAAACCCACTTCTGTTCATTCAACAAGTCCGTGCAGAAGCGACAAAAATCGTCTGGCCGACTCGCCGCGAAGTGATGCTAACAACTGTGATGGTCTTCATCATGGCGGCCTTGACTGCGACATTCTTTTTCCTCGTAGATATCGGCATCCGCACCGGTCTTGCGGCGCTTCTTAACTTTGTAGGTTAATTTTCGGTCCAGTTTTGGGCCAATGAGGTCCTGGTATGGCTGAGCAGTTCAAATCTTTGTCTGACGATCATGCCGCGTTTGTTGCGCGTCAGCACATATTCTTTTGTGCCTCGGCGGCTGATGGCGCGCGGATCAATTTGACGCCCCGCTCAACAGAGTTGCTGCGCATTACAGGTCCGAATGAGGCCCTGTTTCTTGACCTTGTTGGCTCCAGTAATGAAACCGCAGCGCATCTGCTGGCGGATGGTCGTTTGACATTTATGTTCTGTGCCGTTGCAGGGCCGCCCATGATCATGCGTTTGTATGGCACTGGGCGCACGGTTCATCGCGGCACTAACGAATACGATAGGCTAATAAGGCTACATTTCGATGAGGAGCCGCGCAACGCGCGACAGATTTTCGTTCTCGATTTCGATCTGGTGCAAACGTCTTGCGGCTATGGTGTGCCGATGTTCGAATTTGCCCGCGAGCGCCCTTCACTTAAAAATTGGGCCACTTCAAAAACGGATGATGAGATCGAGGCATATAAGCGTAAGAAAAATCTTATGTCCATGGACGGGATGCCTACGGGGTTACAACCTGATGATGCGCTTAAAAAATAGCACGATCTCAGGGGGTAAGAGGCGTCTAAGCACTTGAACTTATGGACGCGGCGCGGTAATCCCTGCCCATTCCACTGGGCTGGCGTGCATCGATTCGTGTTGCGCGCCGCTTTACTGTTCAGGGAAAAGGCACATAAGTGCTTAGGAAATAACGATATCCGGTAGAAATACTGGAATGATTGAAAAGGCACAGGCATCATGGCTAAGCGTTGGTATTCGGTGAGCGTTCTCTCGAACTTCGAGAAAAAAATTGCCGAAGCGATCAGGGTTGCCGTGGTGGAAAAGGGCCTTGAGGATCAGTTCGACGAAGTTTTGGTGCCGACCGAAGAGGTCATCGAAGTGCGCCGCGGTAAAAAAGTGACCGCCGAGCGTCGTTTCATGCCCGGCTATGTGTTGGTACGCATGGAAATGACCGACGAAGGCTATCACCTCGTGAACTCGATCAACCGCGTTACCGGTTTTCTTGGGGCTTTCGGTCGTCCCGTGCCGATGCGCGATGCTGAGGTCGCGGCGATTGTCGGTCGCGCAGAAGAAACAAGCGCAGAAGCGCCACGGTCTACCATCACCTTTGAAGTAGGTGAAAGCGTATCCGTGGCTGAGGGCGCATTCGAAGGCTTTGACGGCATGGTCGAAGAGGTTGACGAAGAAGCGCAGCGTCTCAAAGTCGCTGTCTCGATTTTTGGCCGTGCTACGCCGGTCGATTTGGAATTCGGTCAGGTCAATAAACGGGCCTAATCGTTATGTGAGTGGGAGGCGAAGGCAACGCGTTGTCTAGACCAGACCACCAACCATTATCCCGCCGCAGCGCGCTGTTGGTCGGGGAGTTGAAAAAAAGGAGAGGCCACATGGCCAAGAAACTCGCAGGTACTATGAAGCTGCAAGTGCCAGCAGGCAAAGCGAACCCGTCCCCACCCGTGGGTCCGGCGCTTGGTCAGCGCGGCATTAACATTATGGAATTTTGTAAGGCGTTTAACGCAAAAACGCAGGATCTTGAAGTTGGCGCACCTTGCCCAACCGTGATCACTTACTATGCCGACAAATCTTTCACGATGGACATTAAAACGCCACCAGCGTCTTACTTCCTCAAGAAAGCTGCGAAACTCTCTTCCGGTGCAAAATTGCCTGGTCGCGAAACTGTTGGCACTGTGACTGTTGCTCAGGTGAAAGAAATCGCCGAAGCAAAAATGAAAGACCTGAACGCAAACGACATCGAGGCCGCGATGAAAATCATCCTCGGGTCCGCGAGTTCTATGGGCATCGAGGTGAAGTAATGGCGAAACTCGGTAAACGTACAACTGCAAACCGCGAAGCATTCGCGGGTAAAGCAGACCTCACAGTTGAAGACGCAATCGCATTGGTGAAAACTGGCGCGACAGCTAAATTCGACGAAACTGTTGAAATCGCATTGAACCTTGGTGTTGACCCACGCCACGCTGACCAGATGGTTCGCGGCGTTGTGTCTTTGCCAAACGGCACCGGCAAAACAGTTCGTGTTGCTGTGTTCGCGCGCGGCCCTAAAGCTGAAGAAGCTTTGGCTGCTGGCGCAGACATCGTTGGCGCAGAAGATCTGATGGAAACCATTCAGGGCGGCACAATTGATTTTGATCGTTGTATCGCAACGCCTGACATGATGCCTGTTGTTGGGCGTCTTGGTAAAGTGCTTGGCCCACGCAACCTTATGCCAAACCCTAAAGTTGGCACTGTGACTATGGACGTGAAAGCGGCCGTTGAAGCAGCAAAAGGTGGCGAAGTTCAGTTCAAAGCTGAAAAAGGCGGCGTTGTTCACGCTGGCGTTGGCAAAGCTTCTTTCTCTGCTGAGCAGCTTGTCGAAAACGTTCGTGCATTTGTTGACGCTGTTCAAAAAGCGAAACCAACAGGGTCCAAAGGCGCGTACATGCAGAAAGTTTCCTTGTCCTCTACAATGGGCCCAGGCGTGACTTTGAGCATCGACAGCGCAACTGGCAACTAAGTCAGCCGCTATCACGATTTGAAGGGCGCTCCTTAGGGGGCGCCTTTTTCGTATCAGAACTTTGGCGCTGATCGTAAAAATTGAGCGGTTTCAATGTTGCTCTAGCGGTCGAACGGCCTTTGTGGTAGTATTTTTTTAGCAAAAGGTATCAGGCGACCGCAATTTAGCGGGGCTTTCTGTTTGCCTAAACCCTTGCCCTCTCGCTTCATTCCTTCTAAACACCATCTTGCAGTCCAGTGTGCGATTCGTCGTGCGCTGTTTTGCGCTTCGTCCAAGACGGCGGGTAGAAGGGTGACTTTCTATAATTCCTGCCTGAGACGGGAAGACGAAAAGTTTATTTGAGGTGTTACCTCGGGTGACTTTGGCGCAGCCCCGTAACGGACTTCGTGCCGACATCTGTCGGTAGAAATGAGCCGGGAGGGGAAACCCTCCCAAATTTGGAGAAAAACTGTGGATAGAGCCCAAAAAGAAAAAATGGTCGACGAGCTCGGCCAAATCTTTGACAGCTCTGGCGTCGTTGTGGTTGCCCACTACGAAGGTCTCACGGTTGCTGATATGCAGGATCTGCGCGCGCGTATGCGCGAAGTTGGTGGATCCGTACGCGTTGCCAAGAACAAGCTCGCCAAAATCGCCCTTGACGGTAAACCCTGCGCAAGCATCGGTGAATACCTGACAGGCATGACTGTTATGACCTACTCTGAGGATCCTGTGGCCGCGGCTAAGGTGTCTCAGGACTTCGCTAAAGATAACGACAAGTACGTTATTCTTGGTGGTGCTATGGGTGATAACGCTCTCGACGTCGCCGGTGTTGCTGCCGTTGCGAAAATGCCTTCTCGCGAGGAGCTTATTGCTTCTATCGTGGGTTGCATTGGCGCACCTGCATCGAACATCGCTGGCGCGATTGGCGCTCCTGCTTCGAACATCGCTGGTATCTTGTCTACGATCGAAGACAAAGCCGCTGCATAAGCAATCTAGGACTGACGTAGTTTGCATAAAGCACACGTTGGAACAGAAATTAAAACGAACGGAAACAGTACAATGGCTGATCTGAAAAAACTTGCTGAAGAGATCGTAGGTCTTACACTTCTCGAAGCACAAGAACTGAAAACTATCCTTAAAGACGAGTACGGCATCGAGCCAGCTGCTGGCGGCGCCGTAATGGTTGCTGGTGCAGCAGACGCTGGTGCAGCTGCTGAAGAGAAAACTGAATTTGACGTTGTTCTCAAAGACGCAGGCGCTTCTAAAATCGGCGTGATCAAAGAAGTTCGCGCGATCACAGGTCTCGGCCTGAAAGAAGCAAAAGACCTCGTTGAAGCTGGCGGCAAAATCAAAGAAGGCGTTGATAAAGCTGAAGCAGAAGACGTTAAAGCGAAACTCGAAGCAGCCGGCGCGACAGTCGAAGTTGCTTAATCGCATCGGCCAGTTACTGGCCGCATAAAGTTAAGGCTGGATCCCGAATTTCGGGGTCCAGCCGAACCTGTCTTGAGGGATAGGAATAAAATAATCCGCCTCAGTAAGTGCCCTGGATAGGGCATTTTCTAAGGAGGGTTCAGATCGGGAGCCACCGGTGGGACGGTGGCAGGAATAGATCGAACTCCTCTGTTTCGTAAGGGTACATCGGCCGGCGCCCACCGGCAGGATGCAGCTCGCGAAAACTCGAAAGGTAATGACGCGCATGGCTTCGACCTACCTTGGCCAGAAACGGCTCCGGAAGTATTACGGCAAAATCCGTGAAGTATTGGAAATGCCGAACCTCATTGAGGTTCAAAAATCTTCATACGATCTCTTTTTGAAATCTGGCGATGAGCCACAGCCGCTTGACGGCGAAGGCATCAAAGGTGTTTTCCAATCGGTTTTCCCGATCAAGGATTTCAACGAGACCGCTGTACTTGAGTTCGTGAAATACGAGCTTGAAAAACCAAAATACGATGTAGAGGAATGTCAGCAACGCGACATGACCTACAGCGCGCCACTGAAAGTGACGCTGCGCCTCATCGTGTTTGATGTGGACGAAGACACAGGCGCCAAGTCTGTGAAGGACATCAAAGAACAAGACGTGTTCATGGGCGATATGCCTTTGATGACGCCAAACGGCACCTTCGTTGTGAACGGCACAGAGCGCGTGATCGTGTCGCAGATGCACCGTTCCCCTGGCGTGTTCTTTGATCACGACAAAGGCAAAACGCACTCTTCTGGTAAACTTTTGTTCGCATGTCGGATCATTCCGTACCGCGGATCTTGGCTTGATTTCGAATTTGACGCCAAAGACACCGTTTACGTGCGTATTGACCGTCGTCGCAAATTGCCAGTGACGTCATTGTTGTACTCTCTTGGTCTCGACCAAGAAGGCATCATGGACGCCTACTACGAGACAGTCGACTACAAGCTCGAAAAGAACAAAGGTTGGGTGACCCCGTTCTTCCCTGAGCGCGTTCGTGGCACACGTCCGACGTTTGATTTGGTCGATGCGGCAACAGGTGAAATTATCTGTAAAGCTGGCGACAAAATGACGCCGCGCGCTGTTAAGAAAATTATCGATGAAGGGTCTGTTACAGAACTTCTCGTGCCCTACGAGAACATCGTCGGCAAATATGTCGCCAAAGACATCATCAATGAAGAAACTGGCGCGATTTACGTCGAAGCTGGCGACGAACTTCTTCTTGAGATGGACAAAGACGGCACAGTCATCGGCGGATCTTTGAAAGATCTTTTGGATGCGGGCATTACCGATATTCCTGTGCTCGACATTGATGGCGTGAATGTTGGCCCATACATCCGCAATACTCTTGCGCAAGATAAAAACATGAACCGCGAAACAGCACTCATGGATATCTACCGCGTGATGCGTCCGGGCGAGCCCCCCACCGTTGATGCGGCGTCGACTTTGTTTGACAGCCTATTCTTCGACTCCGAGCGTTACGATCTTTCTGCTGTTGGTCGTGTGAAAATGAACATGCGTCTCGATCTTGATGCGCCAGACACACACCGCACTTTGCGCCGCGAAGACATCATTGCTTGTATCAAAGCATTGGTTGAATTGCGTGACGGCAAAGGCGACATCGACGATATTGACCACTTGGGCA
Source organism: Pacificibacter marinus (assembly GCF_018860505.1). Classification (GTDB taxonomy): domain Bacteria; phylum Pseudomonadota; class Alphaproteobacteria; order Rhodobacterales; family Rhodobacteraceae; genus Celeribacter; species Celeribacter marinus_B. The sequence goes on along the minus strand of NZ_JAHKPU010000015.1, from coordinate 11,966 downwards.
ACCGTCGTGTGCGTTCTGTTGGCGAGCTGATGGAAAACCAATACCGTGTTGGTCTTTTGCGCATGGAGCGCGCGATCAAAGAGCGCATGTCGTCTGTCGAAATCGACACAGTCATGCCACAAGACTTGATCAACGCGAAACCTGCGGCTGCTGCTGTTCGTGAATTCTTCGGCTCTTCGCAGTTGTCACAGTTCATGGACCAAACCAACCCGTTGTCCGAAGTCACACACAAACGTCGTTTGTCTGCGCTTGGGCCTGGCGGTTTGACACGCGAACGTGCTGGTTTTGAAGTTCGCGATGTTCACATCACGCACTACGGCCGCATGTGTCCAATTGAGACGCCAGAGGGGCCGAATATTGGTCTGATTAACTCACTCGCAACCTTTGCGCGTGTGAACAAATATGGCTTCATCGAAACGCCTTACCGTAAAGTTGTTGACGGTCAGGTGACAGACGAAGTTCAGTACATGTCCGCGACCGAAGAAATGCGTCACACTGTGGCGCAGGCCAACGCGTCTTTGGATGAGAACAACCGCTTTACGAACGATTTCGTTTCCACACGTCAGTCTGGTGAGCACGCGCTTAACCCACCTGAAAACGTGGATTTGATTGACGTTTCACCAAAGCAGCTGGTCTCCGTTGCGGCGTCTTTGATTCCCTTCCTCGAAAATGACGATGCGAACCGGGCCTTGATGGGGTCGAACATGCAACGTCAGGCTGTGCCGCTGCTTCGTGCTGAAGCGCCACTTGTCGGCACAGGTATCGAAGAAGTTGTGGCTCGCGATTCCGGCGCTGCGATCATGGCGAAACGTGCTGGTATCATCGACCAAGTCGATGCGACTCGTATCGTTGTCCGTGCGACACACGATCTAGAGCCGGGCGATCCTGGCGTAGACATCTACCGTCTGCGCAAATTCCAACGGTCGAACCAAAACACCTGTATCAACCAAAAACCATTGGTTAAGGTTGGCGACACTGTTGGCAAAATGGAAGTTATTGCTGACGGCCCGTCCACAGATATGGGCGAATTGGCTTTGGGTAAAAACGTCTGCGTGGCGTTTATGCCTTGGAATGGCTACAACTACGAAGACTCCATTCTGATTTCTGAGCGCATCGCGCGTGACGACGTATTCACATCGGTTCACATCGAAGAATTCGAAGTCGCAGCCCGTGATACGAAACTCGGCCCAGAGGAAATAACCCGCGATATTCCAAACGTCGGCGAGGAAGCTCTGCGCAACCTCGACGAAGCTGGAATCGTCTACATCGGTGCTCATGTTGAGCCAGGTGATATTCTCGTTGGTAAAATCACACCAAAAGGCGAAAGCCCGATGACACCAGAAGAAAAACTTCTGCGCGCCATCTTTGGTGAGAAAGCCTCTGACGTGCGTGACACATCTTTGCGTGTGAAACCGGGCGACTACGGCACGATCGTAGAAGTGCGCGTCTTCAACCGCCACGGCGTTGAAAAAGACGAGCGTTCTGTTCAAATCGAACGTGAAGAAATTGAGCGCCTCGCTCGTGACCGTGACGATGAAATGGGCATCTTGGATCGCAACATCTATGCGCGTCTGAAATCCATGGTGCTCGGCAAGGTCGCGGCCAAAGGTCCGAAAGGCGTTGCACCCAATGTTGTCGTCGATGAGGCACTTTTGGATCAACTGTCCAAAGGTCAGTGGTGGCAGCTTGCCCTCGAAGATGAAGACGATGCGATCATCGTTGAGGCTTTGAACGAGCAGTACGAAATTCAAAAACGTGCCCTTGAGCACCGCTTTGAAGACAAAGTCGAAAAAGTACGTCGCGGCGACGATCTGCCTCCGGGCGTGATGAAGATGGTCAAAGTCTTTATCGCTGTGAAGCGTAAGCTTCAGCCTGGTGATAAAATGGCTGGTCGTCACGGGAACAAAGGTGTGATTTCACGCGTTGTGCCAATGGAGGACATGCCGTTCCTCGCAGATGGTACACCGGTTGATTTCTGTCTGAACCCGCTCGGCGTTCCATCACGTATGAACGTTGGTCAGATTCTTGAAACTCACATGGGTTGGGCCGCACGCGGCATGGGCATTCAAGTGGACGAAGCTCTGCAAGAATACCGCCGCTCAGGTGACATGACCCCTGTCAAAGACGCGATGAAATTCGTGTACGGCGACAATGTGCATGACGAGATTCTGAAAGACCTCGACGATGAAGACCTGCTTGAAAAAGCTGGCAATGTCACAAACGGTGTTCCAATCGCAACACCTGTTTTTGATGGTGCGAAAGAAGCGGACATCAACGAAGCTTTGGCTAAAGCTGGTTTTGACACTTCAGCACAGTCTGTCTTGTTTGATGGTCGCACAGGTGAGCAATTTTCACGTCGTGTCACAGTCGGCATGAAGTACCTGCTGAAACTGCACCACCTTGTGGATGACAAAATCCACGCCCGTTCTACGGGACCATACTCCCTTGTTACGCAGCAGCCGCTGGGTGGTAAGGCGCAGTTTGGTGGTCAGCGCTTTGGTGAGATGGAAGTCTGGGCACTGGAAGCATATGGCGCGGCATACACGCTGCAAGAGATGCTCACAGTTAAGTCAGATGACGTCGCTGGTCGTGCGAAAGTCTACGAGTCGATCGTTAAGGGCGAAGACAACTTTGAAGCGGGTATCCCCGAGTCCTTCAATGTTCTTGTCAAAGAAGTCCGTGGCCTCGGTCTCAATATGGAACTCCTGGATGCGGAGGATGAGGAATAAGGGCTTCGGCGCTTATTTCTCTCTCCTTTCCGCAACAATTTGAGGAACTCAAAAGATGAACCAGGAACTAACAACAAACCCGTTTAACCCTCTGGCGCAGCCATCGACCTTTGACGAGATCAAAGTGTCCTTGGCCTCTCCTGAGCGGATTCTTTCATGGTCTTATGGCGAAATCAAAAAGCCAGAAACCATTAACTACCGGACGTTCAAACCAGAACGTGACGGCCTTTTCTGTGCGCGTATCTTTGGCCCGATCAAAGACTACGAATGCTTGTGTGGTAAATACAAACGCATGAAGTACCGCGGCGTTGTCTGCGAGAAATGTGGTGTTGAGGTTACCCTCCAGAAAGTCCGCCGCGAACGTATGGGCCACATCGAGCTTGCAGCTCCAGTGGCGCACATCTGGTTCTTGAAATCACTTCCAAGCCGTATCGGCCTTATGCTCGATATGACTTTACGTGATCTTGAACGCGTTTTGTACTTTGAAAACTATGTCGTGATCGAACCGGGTCTGACAGAACTCACCTATGGTCAAATGATGACCGAAGAAGAGTTCATGGACGCGCAAGACATCTACGGCGCGGACGCATTCGAGGCCGACATCGGCGCCGAAGCAATCCGTAAAATGCTGTCCAATATCGATCTTGAGTCCACCGCAGACCAACTGCGCGAAGACCTTAAAGAAGCGACTGGCGAGCTAAAGCCTAAAAAGATCATCAAGCGTCTCAAAATCGTTGAGTCTTTCTTGGAATCTGGCAACCGTCCTGAGTGGATGATCCTGACAGTGATCCCTGTGATCCCGCCAGAATTGCGTCCACTCGTACCACTTGATGGTGGCCGTTTCGCGACATCCGATCTCAACGATCTGTACCGCCGCGTGATCAACCGTAACAACCGTCTCAAGCGCCTCATCGAGCTGCGTGCGCCCGATATCATCGTGCGCAACGAGAAACGTATGTTGCAAGAATCTGTCGACGCTTTGTTCGACAACGGCCGTCGTGGCCGCGTGATCACTGGCGCCAACAAGCGTCCGTTGAAATCGCTGTCTGACATGCTGAAGGGTAAGCAAGGTCGCTTCCGTCAGAACCTTTTGGGTAAACGCGTCGACTTCTCTGGTCGTTCGGTGATTGTGACGGGCCCTGAGCTCAAGCTTCATCAATGTGGTTTGCCCAAAAAGATGGCGCTCGAGCTGTTCAAACCGTTCATCTATTCGCGTCTTGAGGCCAAAGGTCTGTCTTCCACTGTGAAGCAAGCCAAGAAATTGGTCGAAAAAGAGCGTCCCGAAGTGTGGGATATCCTCGACGAGGTTATTCGCGAACACCCAGTGATGCTCAACCGTGCGCCAACACTTCACCGTTTGGGCATCCAAGCGTTTGAACCTGTGTTGGTTGAAGGCAAAGCGATCAACTTGCACCCACTCGTTTGTTCCGCGTTTAACGCTGACTTCGACGGTGACCAAATGGCTGTTCACGTGCCTTTGTCTTTGGAAGCACAGCTTGAAGCACGCGTCTTGATGATGTCCACGAACAACGTTCTGTCGCCAGCCAACGGCGCGCCGATCATTGTTCCGTCACAGGATATGATCTTGGGTCTCTACTACGTGACTATGGAGCGTAGCGGGATGAAGGGTGAAGGCATGATCTTCTCTGACATCGAAGAGGTTGAGCACGCATTGAATGCTGGCGAAGTCCATCTGCACGCCAAAATCAAAGCGCGTATGACGCAAATCGACGAGCACGGTCTTGAAGTGCCTGTTTTGTTCGACACAACGCCGGGCCGTTTGCGCCTTGGTGGCCTCTTGCCGCTGAACGCGAAAGCGCCATTTGATCTTGTGAACCGTCTTCTTCGTAAGAAAGAAGTGCAGCAGGTCATCGACACTGTTTACCGCTACTGTGGTCAAAAAGAGTCTGTGATCTTCTGTGACCAGATCATGACTTTGGGCTTCCGTGAAGCGTTCAAAGCTGGCATCTCGTTCGGTAAAGACGACATGGTTATCCCTGACTCAAAATGGCCGCTGGTTGATGAGACCCGCGATCAAGTTAAGGATTTCGAACAGCAGTACATGGATGGTCTGATCACCCAAGGCGAGAAGTACAACAAAGTTGTTGATGCTTGGGCCAAGTGTAATGACAAAGTCACCGATGCGATGATGTTGAACATCTCGACAGCGGGTGTGGACGAGAATGGCGCTGAAAACGAGCCAAACTCAGTTTACATGATGGCTCACTCTGGTGCGCGTGGTTCGGTTACTCAGATGAAACAGCTTGGCGGTATGCGCGGTCTTATGGCCAAACCATCCGGCGAGATCATCGAGACACCGATCATCTCGAACTTTAAAGAAGGTCTTACCGTTCTCGAGTACTTTAACTCGACACACGGGGCACGTAAGGGTCTGTCCGATACAGCGCTTAAAACAGCGAACTCGGGTTACCTCACGCGTCGTCTTGTGGACGTTGCACAAGATTGTATCATTCGCGAAGTCGATTGTGGCACTGAAATCGCCATCACAGCTGAAGCTGCCGTGAATGACGGTGAAGTTGTTGCGTCTTTGGCTGAACGTATCTTGGGCCGAGTTTCTGCTGACGACGTTCTGCGTCCTGGCACAGACGAGGTTCTGGTTGCGAAAAACGAACTGATCGACGAACGCAAATCTGACATCATCGAAGCTGCAGGGATCGCTACAATGCGCATCCGTTCACCGCTGACATGTGAAGCAGAAGAAGGCGTTTGTGCGATGTGTTACGGTCGTGACCTTGCACGTGGGACTATGGTCAACCAAGGTGAGGCTGTTGGCATCATCGCGGCACAATCCATCGGTGAGCCAGGCACGCAGCTTACAATGCGTACCTTCCACATCGGCGGTGTTGCGCAGGGTGGTCAACAGTCCTTCCAAGAGTCGAGCCAAGAGGGCAAAATCGTTCTCACGAACGCACTATTGCTTGAAAACACTCATGGCGAAAACATCGTTATGGGACGTAACATGCAAATGGCGATCGTGGACGAACATGGCGTTGAACGTGCGTCATACAAACTCGGTTACGGTACCAAAGTGTTTGTTAAAGACGGCGAAACAATCCCACGGGGTCACAAGCTGTTTGAGTGGGATCCGTACACACTTCCAATCATCGCTGAAAAAGGCGGTAAAGCGAAGTTTGTTGATCTTATCTCAGGTCTGTCTGTTCGCGACGTTACCGATGACGCGACTGGCATGTCTCAGAAAATCGTATCCGATTGGCGCTCTGTGCCAAAAGGTGGCGACCTGAAACCTGAGGTTCTGATCTTGGATGCTGATGGCGAACCCATGCGCAATGACGTTGGCAACCCTGTGACTTACTTGATGTCTGTCGATGCCATCCTCTCAATCGAGGACGGTCAGGACATTCAAGCGGGTGACGTAGTTGCACGTATTCCACGCGAAGGCGCGAAGACCAAAGACATCACCGGTGGTTTGCCGCGTGTTGCCGAGCTCTTCGAAGCACGTCGTCCAAAAGATCACGCGATCATCGCGGAAATCGACGGTTACGTGCGCTTTGGCAAAGACTACAAAAACAAACGTCGTATCGCGATTGAATCTGCAGAAGATTCAGACGTCAAAGTCGAATACATGGTGCCAAAGGGCAAACACATCCCTGTGGCCGAAGGCGACTTTGTGACCAAAGGCGACTACATCATGGACGGCAACCCTGCGCCGCATGATATCCTTGCGATTATGGGTATCGAGGCACTGGCTGTTTACATGATCGCCGAGGTCCAAGAGGTCTACCGTCTGCAAGGCGTTAAGATCAACGATAAGCACATCGAGGTTATCGTTCGTCAGATGTTGCAAAAATGGGAAATCCTCGAATCCGGTGACACCACACTTCTCAAAGGCGAGAACGTGGACAAAATCGAATTTGAAGAAGCCAACGCGAAAGCAGAGTCCAAAAATGGTCGTCCTGCAAAAGGCCAGCCGATCCTTCTTGGGATCACCAAGGCGTCCTTGCAGACACGTTCGTTTATCTCTGCGGCGTCTTTCCAAGAAACCACCCGCGTGCTCACCGAAGCATCTGTCCAAGGCAAGCGCGACAAACTGGTTGGTCTCAAAGAAAACGTTATCGTGGGCCGCTTGATCCCTGCCGGTACCGGTGGTGCAACCAAAGCCGTACGCAAAATCGCCCTAGATCGCGATACAACAGTGATCGAAGACGCGCGTGCAGAAGCAGAAGCAGCAGCCTTGCTTGCAGCCCCAGCGCCAGCTGCGGTTGAAGCTGCGGATGATGTCTTCTCAAGCACTTTGGTTGAGACACCAGAATCTGACGCGTAAGCGTAAGACATAAAATTCAAAAGGGCCTCGCTAGATTGCGGGGCCCTTTTTTGTGTTTGGTATGATGTGTAAAAGGTACTTTCTACCTTTGATTTTCGCTAGTCGGATTGAAGCGCGGCATCTTTTGCGGCTTGCAATTGTTCCGTATAACGCGCGTCGTCCTCGGTCTTGAAACCGGTGTTTTCGTTGAGCATCTTCACATAAAGCGCGCAATTCAAATGATGCAGCGCCTTGATCCCAGGAACTGCCATCAATCTATCGTATATGGGTTGAAAGCGGTGCTTGAACGCGATCGCCGACGTATCTTCTCCATCATTGCGGTTGTAGCGCTCAAAGAAATTCATGGAATAGCGGTTTTTTGCGCTCCGATTGTAGAGGCTTGAGGTGCCGGCCTTGGCTGAAAAGCTCTCGAACCATTTGGTGACGTAATGATTCAGCTGGGCCCCTTCGTGCGAAACCCATTTCGGATTGACGCGCATCTTGGGTTTGCCATTCGGGTTGAAATTGATGTGCGTTCCGTTCGCGCGGTGGAACACATTCGCGCCATCGCCCCATGCGCCGTCGCCCTTAAACCCGTATGGTTCATGCGCCCCAAGTTTGCGAAAGCGGCGCGGTTTATAAATGAAAGACTTATAGAACATATTTGCGGGGGTCTTGGTTGCTGCGGCTTGCGTGAAGGTGCGATGCAGTAACCGATCTTTCCAGCTGTGCTTGCCTGCCGTTCCAAAGGATTTCCACTGCACGACGAACCCGGCTTCGTGCAAGTGCCTGCCCTCCAAGAATGAGGGAACAGTTTGGTCTCCGTCATGGATCACCAGATACTCGTCCACATCACAGATGAACAACCAGTCGGTGCGTTTGACCAATGGGTGTTGCTTGATGCAGTTTTGTGCAGACGGCCCCGCGAGCTTTCCGTCGTCAGGGAAATGCTCGGCGGCGGTGATCCAGCCCGCTGCTTGCAGGCAAGAAAGCATATCTTTGAAAATGGTGTCACAATCGTTGTGGACGACAAGGATATCATCGAACCCAAGCATCTTTTGCCACGCCACCCATTCGAGTAAAAAGGCGCCTTCATTCTTTACCTTTGTTGCAACAGTGTAGCGCATAGGGTCCTAATTTCGGCTTTCATATCCCGCCACACTAGCGGTTTCGTGCAATCTAGCTATGAAGTATTAACAAAGGCAACATTAGGGCGTTTTAGAAAATGAACTTGCCTTGGGGTGACTTGTTTGTCGCCGTGTTTCCGTGATCTTCGCGGCCGTTTTAAATGGGCAAGTTGTGCTTAGGATGGGCATTCGCGCGCCAGTTCCCAGACGGGCAGGTGGCAAAGCGGGGGCGCTGTTGACAAGGGGCGCGACTCTCCATATACGAGCGCTCATCCGGCATAGGGGGTTTCCTCCTTTTCGCCGAATTCTACATCGTAGTGGCCAAGATCCAAGCAATTTGAGACGCTTTGATCCTCTGGGAACTCACCGCGTCGTTCACCTCGGAATGGGAGCGATAGCGGGTTTTTGTGTTATGCGCACTGCATAACGGTCTATCTGAGATGTCATGACAATCGTCATGGCGAAATGTGTTGAAATACGGGGAATCCCTCAATGCCAACGATCCAACAGCTGATCCGCAAGCCGCGCCAGCCGAAAGTTAAGCGCTCGAAGTCTATGCACTTGGAGTCCTGCCCACAAAAACGTGGTGTATGTACGCGCGTCTACACAACGACGCCAAAGAAACCGAACTCCGCTATGCGTAAAGTTGCCAAAGTGCGCCTTACAAACGGTTTTGAGGTCATTTCTTACATCCCAGGTGAAAGCCACAACCTTCAGGAACACTCTGTTGTCCTGATCCGTGGCGGCCGCGTAAAAGATCTTCCAGGCGTTCGTTACCACATCCTGCGCGGTGTGCTTGATACGCAAGGCGTTAAAGATCGTAAACAACGTCGTTCGAAATACGGCGCTAAGCGTCCTAAGTAAGGAGAGACTGGTATGTCCCGTCGTCACGCCGCTGAAAAGCGCGAAATTCTGCCCGACGCCAAATTTGGTGATCGCGTTTTGTCCAAGTTCATGAACAATCTCATGATCGATGGTAAAAAATCTGCTGCTGAGAAAATCGTTTACAACGCATTCGACCGCGTTGAAGACAAGCTCAAAAAAGCACCTGTAGAAGTGTTCCACGAAGCACTCGAAAACGTTAAGCCATCTGTTGAAGTTCGCTCACGCCGTGTTGGTGGTGCAACGTATCAGGTGCCTGTTGAAGTGCGCACAGAGCGCCGCGAAGCTCTTGCTATTCGCTGGTTGATCAACGCTGCACGTTCACGCAACGAAAACACAATGGAAGAACGCCTCGCCGGTGAATTGCTTGACGCAGTTAACGGCCGTGGTTCCGCTGTGAAAAAACGCGAAGATACGCACAAAATGGCCGACGCGAACAAAGCGTTCAGCCACTACCGCTGGTAAGAGGAAAGCACCGACATGGCACGCGATTACCCTCTCGAACTGTACCGTAACTTCGGTATCATTGCGCACATCGATGCAGGTAAAACCACCTGTTCCGAGCGCATCCTGTACTACACAGGTAAATCTCACAACATTGGCGAAGTGCACGATGGCGCTGCGACAATGGACTGGATGGAGCAGGAGCAGGAACGGGGTATTACGATTACTTCCGCTGCGACGACGACATTCTGGGAGCGTACTGAGAACGGCATAGAGGCCGACTCTCCTAAGCACCGCATGAACATCATCGACACACCAGGTCACGTTGACTTCACGATTGAAGTTGAGCGTTCCTTGGCTGTTCTCGATGGGGCTGTTTGTGTTCTGGACGCCAACGCTGGTGTTGAACCACAAACAGAAACTGTTTGGCGTCAGGCTGACCGCTACAAAGTTCCACGTATGGTTTTTGTCAACAAAATGGACAAAATCGGAGCGGACTTCTTTAAGTGTGTCGAAATGATCGAAGATCGTTGTGGCGCGCGTGCTATTCCCGTTGCGTTCCCAATCGGTGCCGAAGACGAGCTGGAAGGCTTGGTCGATTTGGTCACGATGGAAGAGTGGTTGTGGCAAGGTGAAGACCTTGGCGCGTCTTGGATCAAAGCTCCGATCCGTGACAGCTTGGCTGATCTCGCTGCTGAGTACCGTGAAAAGCTCGTCGAAGCTGCTGTCGAGCAAGACGATGCTGCAATGGAAGCATACCTTGAAGGCGTAGAGCCTGAGGTTCCTGCATTGCGTGCGTTGATCCGCAAATCTTGTCTGTCTTTGTCTTTCGTCCCAGTTCTTGGTGGCTCCGCCTTCAAAAACAAAGGCGTTCAGCCATTGCTCAACGCTGTTGTTGACTACTTGCCGAGCCCGCTCGACGTTGTTGACTACATGGGCTTTAAGCCAGGCGACGAGACTGAGACACGTGATATCCCGCGTCGCGCGGATGATAGCATGGCGTTCTCTGGCCTTGCGTTTAAAATCATGAATGACCCATTCGTTGGCTCCTTGACGTTTACTCGGATCTATTCCGGTACACTCGAAAAAGGTGACAACTTGCTCAACTCTACCAAGGGTAACAAAGAGCGTGTTGGCCGTATGATGATGATGCACTCTAACGATCGCGAAGAAATCACGGAAGCGTTCGCGGGTGACATTATTGCTTTGGGTGGTTTGAAAAACACGACCACAGGGGACACGCTGTGTTCACCTTCTGAGCCTGTTGTTCTTGAAACAATGACGTTCCCAGAGCCTGTGATCGAGATCGCGGTCGAGCCAAAAACAAAAGCTGACCAAGAGAAAATGGGCATCGCGCTTCAGCGTCTTTCTGCTGAAGATCCATCCTTCCGTGTGGAAACTGACCTCGAATCTGGTCAGACCATCATGAAAGGCATGGGCGAGCTTCACCTCGACATTCTCGTGGACCGTATGAAACGTGAGTTTAAAGTGGAAGCCAACATCGGCGCCCCACAAGTGGCTTACCGTGAAACAATTTCTCACGAAGTTGAACACACATACACCCACAAGAAACAGTCTGGTGGTTCTGGTCAGTACGGCGAAGTGAAGATGCAAATCATTCCCACTGAGCCTGGCGAAGGGTACTCCTTCGAGTCCAAAATTGTTGGTGGTTCTGTGCCTAAGGAATACATTCCTGGCGTTGAAAAAGGCATCTTGTCTGTCATGGATAACGGCCCATTGGCTGGCTTCCCTGTGATCGACTTCAAAGTGATCTTGCTTGACGGTAAGTTCCACGATGTTGACTCCTCAATCATGGCATTTGAGATCGCTGCACGTATGTGTATGCGTGAAGGCATGAAAAAAGCTGGCGCGAAAATGCTCGAGCCAATCATGAAAGTCGAAGTGATTACACCAGAAGAATACACTGGTGGCATCATTGGTGACCTTACTTCCCGTCGTGGGCAGGTTCAGGGTCAGGACACACGCGGCAATGCAATTGCCATCGACGCGTTCGTTCCACTTGCCAACATGTTCGGTTACATCAACACATTGCGCTCTATGTCTTCTGGACGTGCGCAATTCTCGATGCAGTTTGATCACTACGAAGCTGTTCCTTCGAACATCTCCGAAGAAATTCAAGCGAAATTTGCTTAATCCAAATTGGGGACCGGATCTCGGTTCGGTCCCCCACAGATTTAATAGGAGGCCATCATGGCTAAGGAAAAGTTCGAGCGTAATAAACCGCACTGCAACATCGGCACAATCGGCCACGTTGACCACGGTAAAACTACATTGACTGCTGCGATCACGCGTCAGTTCTCTGATCACTTTCAAGCGTACGACGAAATTGACGGCGCGCCCGAAGAAAAAGCACGCGGCATCACCATTTCGACTGCGCACGTTGAGTACGAAACAGAAAACCGCCACTACGCGCACGTTGACTGCCCAGGTCACGCCGACTACGTGAAAAACATGATCACTGGTGCGGCTCAAATGGACGGC
>NZ_JAHKPU010000041.1 GCF_018860505.1 Pacificibacter marinus | reverse complement strand
TCTTGGCCATACGCACTTTGACGTAGCCCAAGAACGCTTGTTCTGCGGAATGCAATCGCGGGTGGCCAGAGGCCGCCCAGTAGGCACGCCAATCCGCCTCAAGCGCATAGACATCCCAACCAGGCGCAATATCGCGCGCGCGCTCGAACGCAGCCACTGGTAATGGCCCAAGCGTCGGACCATCGTTTTCCAACACGCGCGCGCGCGTTGTAAAGCGGATGATGTCGCCCTCTTCTTCTGCGATCTCGTAATCGGGCAGTTGATTGGCCTCGATCATATCGCGGATCATTTTGCGAAATACACGACGCGGGCTGGCCGAGCCTGATTTTTTCAACAGCGTTGACACAGACACGCGCCAATAATCTTGCTTGCCACAATGTTTACGCGCCAACTCGTAAACCCGCCGTTCCAGCGGTTTGCGCAACCTGAAATAATCACGACTGAGCGTCAAAACAGATTTCGACATAACGGCTCTAAACAGCCATTCCGACAAGGTGACAGAGACATTCAGCATCCGCCCGCCACGGGTTTTCCGCTCAATTTCCCAGCTTTCAATCAGGCCAAACCCAGACGTCACCTCATGATCACCAACCACGATGTTGGTTTTGATCCGCGTCCCCGCAAGACGGTCAAACGCTTCCGTCAAACGCCGGTAAGAATCCCCACTGGTTTCACGGTTAGTGGCCACCAAAAGATCATGGGCGGTCAAGGTCAGCGTGCGACTGATGGCACGTCCCATATTGAGCGCCGCCATCAATTGACTGACGCAAAAAATCAAAATGTCTTTGTCGTGAATTGTCGCCAGACCTTTAACAGAGGGCGTGACCTCGATCTGCGTTCCGTTGTGCTCGTAAGACAAAATACGTCGATCAGGGCGTGTAGACAGCGAGAACATCGGATGTTCCATCGTCGCCAAATCATCCTTGGGAATGGCATCAAAGATGTCGCAAAGAAAAAAATCAATCTGCGGATGCCGATCGGGTAAAAGCCCCCCTGCCCCAGCAGTTGTCACTGCGCCTGCCATTCTTGTCCCTGACTGCTCATCATTGAAGCAAATTCGCCATTTCCCCTTCGGGGTTTTATTAACACCCAGCTTAAAGATAGGAGCTTGAACGGTCCAGTCTTTCCAACGTGGGTTCAGAGTCGCTTGAACGTGGGTTCAGAGTCACCTTATCGTGGGTTCAGAGTCGCCTATGATTTTCAGATCCCATATTTTTTGTTTTGTTTCATATAGATATAGAATTCACCTTGACCCCTTAACTAATAAATAACTTAAATATAACACTGCATTTTTTTTCAGACCTTCAATTGCGGTCCTACTGAACCTCAAAAAGTAGCAACAATTTCAACAAATTGATTCGCAATGGTACGGTTTTACTTCCATGTGCTGCTTTTTGCAGTATTCTAAGGAAAACATGGCATATGAGGTTTGGCAATGACCAAAGACGGAACCATCCAACCCCCTTATTTCAACATCGATCCTGACCAAGCCATGCTTGATCTTGAAACACCGGTGAACACAAAAGGCTTTGCCAGTATCGCAGAAGCCTGCAGTCGTGGACGTGATGATCTTGCCTCTCGCGGGATGAACGAAGCCGGTCACAAAAAGCTTAGACTATTTTCCACATGGGAAATCACTCGTTATCTGATCCCTGTTGCCACACCGCATTTCAGACGCGTGTTGCGCTCAAACCCAGATTTACCCCAAGGCAGCTCTGAAACCGATGGCGGCGCGAAATGGTTCACGCTTGATGAGGTTCTCAAACTTCGCGCGCATTTCGCAGCTGAAGGTTCTAAGAGCAAAGAATATGTCCCCTATCGGCCCAAAGGCCTGCCTGCCAAAATCGTTGCTGTCGCAAATTTCAAAGGCGGTGTTGGTAAAACATCCACGGCAGCACATCTGGCCATGTCAGCGGCTTTGGATGGATATAAGGTTTTGGTCATTGACCTGGATAGCCAAGGATCGATGACTTCTATCTTTGGTGGCAAGGTCGAAGACGAGTGGGGCACTGTGTTCCCGCTTCTGGCCCGCCACTACGCCACACACCAGCGTCAGGCCAACCAGTCTCGTATGGATCGCGGAGAAGCCCCTGTGCCCCTTGATGAGACGCTCACAGAGGCCTTGAAGGTCAAAGCCCAAGACGTGATCCAATCCACCCATTGGCCCAACATCGACTTGATAGGTGCGCAGCTAAATTTATACTGGTCCGAATTTCAAATTCCGGTCTGGCGGATGCAAGGCCGCGGCTGGAAACTCTGGGATGCGCTCACAGATGTGCTGGAGGCCGACGGGGTGCTTGATGATTATGACATCGTGTTCCTCGATACCCCCCCTGCCCTTGGCTATCTGACGATCAACGGCTTGGCCGCCTCGGACATCTTGCTCGTGCCTCTTGGGGCGTCATTCTTGGAGTTCGATTCCACAGGCCGTTTTTTTGACATGCTGCATTCCACCTTCCAATCTATCGAGGACGGGGAAAACATGGCGGCGCGGGCTTTGGGCCGCGAGGAATTGAGTTTTGAATGGGACGCCGTGCGCACCGTAATCACCCGCTACGATGGGGCACAGCAAGGTGAGTTAGGGTCTTTGATGCAGGCTTATTTGGGCAAAACGCTATCCCCGCATAGACAAGATTTCACTGCCTTGATCGGTCAAGCCGGCGAACAAGTGAATGGCATCTATGAAGCCGACTATAGGGACTTTAACCGCGAGACCTATGCCCGTGGCCGACAGACCTTTGATGAAACCTATGCAGCGTTTAAACGCTTGCTCTTGGGCAGCTGGCGGCGGGACGAGATAGACGCACAGGAGATGACGCATGGCGAAACGTAAAAGACTGACCCCTGCCCGTTCAGATTTTCTTGGTGGCAATGACCAAATTGACTCGAATGCAGCCAAAACTGACGCGCGAGCCCCTGAGACCAAAGCGATGTTTTCGATGGGTGTAGCCAAAACCACAAGCCGCCCGCCGATCGCGCATGTCGCAGGCGAAGCGGCGATGACTGCGGCGCTCACTGAAATGACCGACATGGTGGCTAAGGCGCGCTCTGAAGGCCGTATTGTTGAAGTTCTGGCGTTGTCGCAGGTCGATATGGGGCATCTGGTGCGTGACCGCGTTCATGTCCATAGCGATGATCTTGAGGCGCTCAAATCCAGCCTAAAAGCGCGTGGGCAGCAAACACCCATTGAAGTGGTGGATCGTGGCGCAGAGACGACGCCGCGCTATGGTTTGATCTCTGGCTGGCGCCGTATGGTTGCGCTGTCCGAGATTGGCGCACCTGAAGTTTTGGCGATTGTGCGTCAGCCTAAAACCTCTTCGGATGCCTATGTCGCGATGGTGGAAGAAAACGAAATTCGCTCTGACATCAGTTTTTATGAACGAGCACGCGTCGTGGTCAAAGCCTTGGAGGAGGGGGTCTATACAGACTCTAAGAAAGCCCTTCAGACTCTGTTTTCAAATGTTTCGCGTGCGAAACGTTCCAAGATCAAAAGCTTTATGACCCTTGTTGAGACTCTAGACGGGGCTTTGCAGTTCCCGTCTGCCTTGAGCGAACGCACAGGCCTTGAATTGGTCAAAAGAATTCAGGCGGACCCCGCCAATGCCGAAGCGATGAAGGCGCGACTAGCGCAAGCAAAGCCGACTTCAGCTGAGGCCGAAATGGCTGTGTTGTTGACTGAAGCGCGCGCGAAAGTGGCTCATCCTAAAGGGTTAAAGACTACGACCCAAGTTAAAGTCACCTTTCACCCAAAAGATGGGCGTGCGGAACTCACGGGGGAGGGCGTTGACGAGGCCCTGATAAAAGATTTGAACAAGTGGCTGAAAGCGCGCCGGATGTAAAAACGCGATTTGCCAATTCTTGGCATTTGTTTCGCGCGCGAAACAAAAATAGATCACGTTGCGATCTTGATAAGACGCGCGGAACTATAACCAAATTGCACTGGCTTGCATGGCGCGTACAACACCGGGTTGGCCACGGACGCCTATGTGAGCAAAAAGTTGTTTTGATGTGCTGCGGGTTGTTTCTATTGTCCAACCCAGCGTTTGAGCCGCGTCACTCAGGCTGAGACCATCACATAGCGCTGCCGCAAGCCGGGCTTCGCTGCGGTTCAGATCAAAGGCGACCATGATTTGTGACAAGGGCAGGGCGCTTGCCTTCACATCATGACGTATCCGTCCCACCAAAACCATAGTGCCAGCATGATGCTGGGTCGAGAGGATCATTTGCACCCGTGGGGATGAGCAAAGCCAGACACTGTGTGGACCGGAATTTCCATTTGTAATAGCGCCTAAAGCATCCCGCAAATCCCGTGCCGCTACAGGCGTAAGGCGTAGCCGGCCTTCGCCGCTCAAGCCAATGTTCGCCACTTTCCCAAGCTGTTCTGCCAGCCCTAAGGCCATCGCAGTGACTTGACCTGTGGGGGTAAACACAATCCATCCCGCGCCGAGGTCGGCACAGATTTGATGTGTCAGCTCTGCTTGCGCACGCTCACGATTGAGGCTTTGCCATGCCCGAACAGCAGGGGCGAGATAGGGCAACAGGTTGGACAGATGTTGGCCATCTATTGCGCGAAAATCGTCTGTGCGACGTTTGAGGGTGATTATCCCCCAAGCATCCGTCGCGACCCTCCACCGTATGGCCCGCAGCGGTAGATCCGATTTGAGCGCACTAGGGTGGTCTGATTGAGAATACACGCGGCTGGTGCGCATCCTGTCGCTTGCGGTTAAGTCTGCGTCCCCTAAATCATCACCCACTTGCCAGCTCTGCACGGATCGATTGTTTTCGATCAGATGCAATTCTGCGCTGTCTGCATGAGTGATATCTGCCAGCACCCTCAGGAAATGGGACCAAGCCTTTTGGGGAGGGGCCTCAGATGATTTGAACTCGGCACGGGCCTCATCTGGCAGGCCTGTCGAGGCCATAAACAGCGCTGTAAGAAGTTGGGTTTCGTCTGACATATGGCCTCATTACAATATACCTCCCATATGGGGGGTGATTGCTGAGGCAGGCAAGGGTAAATACAGGTAATACTCAATTTAGCAGATTTAGAGAGGGCCTATGGCCAACAAAACCCTCACACACCTTCAGCGTTTGGAAGCCGAGAGCATCCACATCATGCGTGAAGTCGTCGCCGAGACAGAAAACCCAGTCATGCTTTACAGCGTTGGCAAGGACAGTGCTGTCATGTTGCATTTGGCGAAAAAAGCCTTTTACCCATCACCGCCGCCTTTTCCTTTGCTGCACGTTGATACAACTTGGAAATTCCAAGAAATGTACAAGCTGCGCGACAAAGCGGCCAAAGATGCTGGCATGGAATTGTTGGTCTACCAAAACCCAGAAGCGCAGGAACGCGGTATCAACCCGTTTGATCACGGCAGCTTGCACACCGATATGTGGAAGACCGAGGGTCTAAAGCAGGCGCTTAATAAATACGGCTTTGATGCGGCCTTTGGTGGTGCGCGTCGTGATGAGGAAAAAGCGCGTGCGAAAGAACGTGTGTTCTCATTCCGCTCGGCCAATCACCGTTGGGATCCGAAAAACCAGCGCGCTGAATTGTGGAACATCTACAACGCGCGTAAAGCCAAAGGCGAAAGCGTTCGTGTTTTCCCGATTTCCAACTGGACCGAATTGGACATCTGGCAGTACATCCATCTGGAAGGGATCGAAATAGTTCCTCTCTACATGTCTGCGATGCGTCCAACTGTCGTTCGTGATGGCTTGACCATCATGGTTGACGACGACCGTTTCCCGCTGAATGGCGAAGAACCTGTGATGCGCTCTGTGCGGTTCCGCACTCTTGGGTGTTACCCGCTGACGGGTGCAGTGGAAAGTGAGGCGACAACATTGCCTGAGATCATTCAGGAAATGCTGTTGACCACAACCTCCGAGCGGCAGGGCCGCGCCATCGACCACGATCAAGCGGCGTCGATGGAAAAGAAAAAGCAGGAAGGCTATTTCTAGGCGCTCAATGCGCCAGATATCGCCTTCATTTTTGCCCTTTCAGTTCAGGTGACTATTTATGACGACCCCGGATCCTATTTACAAAACAGATGCTTTGATCGCTGAAAACATCGATCAGTATCTTGAAACACACCAGCATAAAACCATGCTGCGCTTTATCACTTGTGGTTCTGTCGACGACGGCAAATCCACTTTGATCGGTCGCTTGTTGTACGATTCAAAGATGATCTTTGAAGACCAGCTTGCAACACTCGAAGCCGACAGCAAACGCTCTGGCACCCAAGGCGAAGAAATTGATTTCGCGCTTTTGGTTGACGGTTTGGCGGCAGAACGCGAGCAAGGTATCACCATCGATGTGGCGTACCGTTTCTTTGCCACCGAAAAGCGTAAATTCATCGTGGCCGATACGCCGGGCCATGAGCAATACACACGCAACATGGTAACAGGCGCCTCAACGGCTGACCTTGCCGTCATTTTGATCGATGCGCGTAAAGGCATTTTGACCCAAACCCGCCGTCACAGCTATCTCGTGAAACTTCTGGGCATTCGCCACGTGGTTTTGGCTGTGAACAAGATGGATTTGGTGGATTACGATCAAGATACATTCAACCAAATCGTTTCTGATTACCGCGAATTTGCTGACACTATCGGTATCGAAGACTTCACAGCGATTCCGATTTCAGGTTTCAAAGGCGACAACATCACAGGCGCGAGTGAAAACACGTCTTGGTATAAAGGCACATCCTTGTTGCCGCACCTTGAAACAGTGTCTGTCGAAGATAGCCTCGAGCAAGCCGAACCTTTCCGCATGCCTGTGCAATGGGTGAATCGCCCGAACCTTGATTTCCGTGGTTTTTCTGGCCTGATCGCCTCTGGCACAGTGCGCCCCGGTGATGAAGTGCGGGTTTTGCCATCAGGAAAAACATCAACCATCGACAAGATCGTCACCTTTGATGGCGACCGTGACATGGCTGTTGCCGGTGAATCTGTCACGCTAACTTTGACAGATGAAATCGATTGTTCGCGTGGTCAAGTGATTGTCGCCTCGAAATCACCGCTTGAAGTTGCTGATCAGTTTGAAAGCACATTGGTGTGGATGGACGAGCAAGAGCTTGTTCCTGGCCGTGCCTACTGGATGAAAATCGGGTCACAAACCGTTTCAGCCACCGTGCAAGAACCCAAATACGAAGTGAATGTGAACACGCAAGAACACCTTGCATCCAAGACATTGGATTTGAATGCCATCGGCATCGCCAATATCACGACAGACCGCGAAATTCCTTTCGCACCCTACGAAGAGTCACATGATCTGGGCGGGTTTATTCTGATCGATAAGATCAGCAATCAAACTGTCGCGGCTGGTATGTTGCACTTCTCATTGCGTCGTGCGCAAAACGTGCATTGGCAAGCCACTGACTTGGGCCGTGATCACCACGCCTCGATGAAGCACCAAAAAGCAGCCGTGCTTTGGCTGACAGGTCTGTCTGGATCTGGCAAATCGACCATCGCCAACATCGTTGAGAAAAAACTGGCGCGGATGAACCGCCATACCTTCTTGCTGGATGGCGATAACGTGCGTCATGGCTTGAACAAAGACCTTGGCTTTACCGAAGCTGATCGGGTGGAAAACATCCGTCGCGTTGGTGAGGTTGCCAAGTTGATGACGGATGCGGGCCTGATCGTGATCACCGCGTTCATTTCGCCTTACCGTTCAGAACGCGACATGGTGCGGTCTATGATGCAGCCGGGCGAATTTGTTGAAGTGTTTGTCGATACACCTTTGGAAGTGGCCGAAAGCCGCGATGTCAAAGGCCTGTATGCGAAAGCACGTGCGGGTGAATTGAAAAACTTCACTGGCATCGACAGCCCCTACGAACATCCTGAATCGCCAGACATGCGGATCGATACAACTGCAATGACGCCTGAAGAGGCCGCAGACGCGATCATCGCACGCCTTATCCCGTAAGGTGTTGCTTTAAACGGAAAGCCCGACGCGTCGCACACGGTCGCGTCGGGCAATGACTTCATTGCAGTTTGTTTCGCGTGCGAAACAAACTTTTTAGAAATACAAAATCTATAGTCCCGCAGCTTTGGTCAGGTTCACACGGAACCGATCTCGGCGGCGTTGATAACGGCGGGTCATTTCAGCGGAGGCATGTCCAAGATGTTTTTGCACATAACGCTCATCCACTTCGGCTGAACTGGCCAACCCCGCTCGCAAGCTATGACCAGAAAATAAAGTCAGCCGTTCTTTTTCAGGCAGATCAGATCGGATGCCCGCGGCCAAGACGGTTTGCTTAATCAGCCGTGCCACATGTTTGTCCGACAACCGCGCCTCAAGCGCATGTTTGCCATTGCGCGCCGTGCGCCTGAATACGGGACCAAGGTCAATTTTGGAAAAGTGCAACCATTGCTCAAGAGCATGCACAGGGCAGCTTTGATCCGACGATCCTCGACCAATCTCAACCTCGCGCCAACCGGTTTTGCTGTGAAAGGTCAAAATGATCCCTGCGTCCAAAATTTCGACCCACCCTTTGCCGTCAATTGTATCGCCCTTGCGCATATCCAAACTGACGATTTCAGAGCGCCGTAATCCGCCTGCAAACCCCAGCAATAAAATAGCGCGATCCCGAAGCCCGCGCAGATCAAACCCCAAGGTCGCAACCATGGCGCGGATGTCTTCGGGCAGGATGGCTTCCTTTTGCTCCGGAGGGCGGGCGTGCTTGCGCCGGATGCCCGCCAGCACAGTCGAGATGTGGCGATCCTTGCGATCCAGCGCAAAGCCATGTTGTTTGTAATGCCACACAAGCCCAGAGAGACGTCGCTCTATGGTCGCCACAGACAGGGCAGGGGAGCGATCATCTGGAGCGGCACAATTGGCCATGTAAAGCCCGATCAACTCAGCGGACGGGGGTAAAGGTTCTGCGCCTCGACGCCTGCACCAGCGTGCGAATTGCGACCAGTCTGTTTTGTAAGCCGCATTGGTATTGTCCGCCACGGCCATGCGTGCGTAATCGCGCGCGGTGGTAACCAAGCGATCCATGGTGCCTGAGCCGGAAACATCAGCTGGCAGGGCAATTTCATCGGGTTTTGGGGCGTTGCGCGACATAGATTTTAGGCTATTTTATTATGTCCGATAATACAAACTTATTGGACGTAAATAGATCATACAAGCTGAGGCGGTTTGATGGAAAATATCTAGCCATAAGCGCCGTCATGGATTACGATTTTCGTATGAAAATCGAATATATTCCGCAAAGGACGAGTCTAGATACAGTGTTCCGAATACCGTCTTGGATTCCGTCTGGATGTGCCGAAACTCTTGAAGATGCGGCGTTTTTATCAGGGGCAGCGTTGTCGCATCTGCATACTCTATTGATGTGCGGTGACGTGCCTCAGGAGTTGTTGAGAGACCGCTTGGCGCTACGGGCAGCCGAAGCCTGTATGACTTTTGCGGGGCGACCTGAACGCGCAAGCGACCTGCGTGATGCTCTGCACTTCATGCGTCCAGGCGACCTGCCCGGTCCGGCAGGGGAGACTTATCTGCAATGGCGGCGCGCGATCGAGAGGCCCTTGTCGATCAAAACCTTGCATCGCGCTCTGCCTCAAGTTGATGTCGCGCAGGTCGTCGATTGGCTCGACGCGGGGCAGGGTGCGCCGGTGGACCGCGCTGCCGCTGTGTTTGAAGCCGTCCTGATGGATGCGCCGCGCGCGGAGGTTTCAGCCTTGATCCTTGCAGACGCTGCTTTGGCGCAGGGGCTGGGGTGGGACCATCTGGTTCCGCTGCTGGCTGCGGGCCTAAAACATGCTGACCTTCGTAAGCGTGGTGATGATCTGCGATTGGTATATCATCGCGCGGTAGTCTCTTCGGCTTGTGAGGCTGTCGGCTTTGGGGCGGAGCTTTCGCGTGGTGCGGTGCATCTGAAAGCGGTCGCGCCGAAGTTGCGGGCGAAAGCGGCGGGCGCTGCCGTTGAGATGTTTCTGGCGCGGGATGCTGTTTCGCCAATGGCTTTGCCTTTGCCTGATCGGGCGGCACGACGTCTTTGCGATAGGTTGGGCGCGTTGGGGGCAGTGCGGGAACTTACTGGCCGCGACACCTTTCGACTATATGGGGTCTAATCCTATGGCTAAGAAACACCCTGAGCCTGAACTTGACCGCGAGCTGGCTGACCTGCCGCCAGAACTGCGCTGGCGCGAATGGATGCGACGGATTGAGGCCGTGCTGTTTGCCAGCGCTTCGCCGGTGCTGCGCGAGGATTTGGCAAAGGTGGTGGGGCAGGAGGCTTCGGTCGATCTTTTGATCGAAGATCTCTGTGCTGACCTTGCTGGCCGGTCTTTTGAAATTGCCAAAGTGGTTGGTGGCTGGATGTTCCGGACCCGATCTGCCTATGCGCCGGCGATCCGAGCCGCGGCGGACCTTGGTGAGCAGCGGCTGGACCTGAGCACGCTTGATGTCGCTGTGTTGACTGCAATTGCCTATCACCAACCGATCACGCGTGAGGGGTTGAAAGACGTCTTCGCCAAGGACATCAGCCGTGACCTGATTGGACGGTTACATGCGCGTGGTCTGATCGGGACGGGTCCGCGATCACCTCGGCGTGGCGCGCCTTATACGTTCGTCACCACCGAAGAGTTTCTCGTGCTGTTCGGGTTGGAAACGCTACGCGACCTACCAGATCGTGAGCAGATGCAGGATGCAGGGCTGTTAGAGTAATCGTATTATCCACGAGGCAAAAGGCTCAAAATCTCATATTTGGGCCGTTGCTGGTTGATGCTGGTTTTGGATTGGCATCGAGGGCCGCCTCAGTGCGTTTTTTGATTTCATCGGGGAGCCCCAAGAACAGTTTTGCAAGTTCTGGCATTTGGTGCGTTGTCCTGTTGGCACGTTCTTTTGCGAATTGGGACGCAAGCGGCTCGAGCACAGCCTCAGTCCACACGATCGGAAGCTCGCCTTTGTTTTCCATCACCTCCATTTCACACAGTAAGGTTTGGAGAGAGTCTCGGCTCACCCTAGATAAGGCCGCCCATCTCTCTCGGATATCGTCAGAGGAGACATCACAAGGGATGCCGCGCTTTGCCACACGTTTAGCGAAAGCCGCGCGATAGTCAGCATGCTGCAACCGAACAGTCAAAGAGTGCAGCGTGCCATTTCCGATATCTGCACCGTTGAGCCAGTTCCTGAGCCAGAGATTTGCAGCGGAATAATCCTCATCCATCGGTTTCAAGCCGGTCAGCTCATCGGTCCAAGATTTAAGGCTTTCATAGGCTGGTCGGAGGGGGGCCATTTTGCTGGTGAGGTCAATGATGTCTGAGGACAATTTTCCATATGCCGCTTGGGCATCTTTCTCGGCCGTTTCGGCAGCTCGATGATTTGCACGGGTTTGTTTGAGATCTCGTAGTGCCCCGCTGAGGTCTTCTTGGGTCTGCCGCTTTTGTTTCTCGAGAATTTCTACCTCACGTTTGCGTTCTTTGTGTCGCTTGAGCTGTTCGATAAACTCTGACACAAATCTGCGAATGCGCGAGAACGTGTCATGAATGATGGACTTGATGGTTGCGGGCAGAGGGATCGGATCGCCGCTTGAGAAGTGGGTCGACAGGAACTCATATCTGTCGCCTTTATCGGGCTTGCCTGCGCGCCGTTCAAAAAGGTCATCCGTTGCTTTGCTTGAGGGGAAAGCATCAGATTCAAGAACATGTTCGAAAGTGCCGTCAAAAATGGCTTCGAATGCGAAAGCGATGTTGGTTAGAGCATTCGATATCCAGTTGATCTCTTCCTTCATTTGAATGCGCTCGCGTTTGAATGTGCGTTCACGTTGCACAAGCTGCGCAACTCGTTCGTCCCATTCCGCAGTGCGTTCTGCCTCAAGTCGCTTGGCCTTTTCGGCTGCATTTGCCTCTAAACGCCCAGCGACTTTTTCGCTTGCAGCCACGGTCGCCTTTGAAATGCGCAAGGCATTGGCCGTGCCTGTTTCCAGTGTTTCCCGCATGAGGTCATCTTTTGTGGCCTCAAACGCTTCACGTTCTTTGCGCAGGGCTTCGCGTTCCTCGGCTAGTTTTTGTCGTTCCTCCTGGAGTTGGGCCACTTCAGCTTCGTTTTGTTCCTCCAGCTCAATGACGTACTCACGTTTGTTGCTGGGGTTTGGGTATTGCGCTGGTTCAAAGGATGCGAGCGAGTATTCAAGCCCGAGTGGTTTCATCGCTTCTGCATAGGATTCGCGCAGCTGTCCAAAGCTGTTGTACTTTCCAAGGACATGGTTGGATGACCAACTCAATGTTTTTGTGCCGATCTCTGTCTTCCAATCTTCGCAGCGCTGCCTGAATGCTTCGTCGGTTTCCCCTGCTTTCTTGCGGTCAGGTTTGCGAGATCGTTTCATATAAGTTGGACAGATCGCGAGGTGGACATGGGGTGTCGTTTCATCGCCATTGTAAATGGCAGAGACCAAGTCGTCTCCAAAGGTTGCGACGATCCATGCCTTTGTGAGCGTCTTCCAAGCCGACAGACGTTTCGGGTCTTCGCTTCCTGGAGCACCGCCATCTGGTCGAAAATATTCTGGTGAGGCACCGAGGATGATGGTGCAAAAAGGAGAGCCTGACGAGTTTTTAAATGTCGGCTCAACCACGTCTTTCATATAGGCGTTCACATCGTTGAGAATGTGCATGCCGGACCCTACCCAGACCTCATTGAGGTGCACACGATCAAGGTCAATCGCAGACCAGCCGTCAGGGTTTCGTTTTGTCTGGTGTAGTGTGGCTGCTTTCAAATTGGCGCGCGAAGATTGGCGAAAATTCGTGACGATGGCACCCGTTCCAGCAAGTTGACGCTCTTTTGGTTGACGTGGTTTTCTTGTGCCGCGTGGTTTCCGAGGGCGTCTGGCCATGACATCATTCCATATGGTTGAGACAATGATTCCGATTTGGAGTTTATTGCTCATAATGAAACTCCAGCTTCGCAGGAGTGTCAATGAGGATCATGGGGAACTGCTTCGCAGCCTCCCCCCGACACCCCTACGCTACGCGCCGACACGTTCTGGGCCTCTTTTATCCCTTCAATATTCCGATTGTGATAATGTCGTTGACCAGCCAATTACAGCGTTGCCCCCAACAGAATGCAGGTCGTTTGAAAGACGATGCACCGTCACTGCCGCGCGGCATAAGTCGCATGGTTAGGTCTTTAACGTGATGTATTGGTGAGCGGTTTAGCGCAGCCGTTTACATGCTGACGCCGGCGGGTGCGCGGCGGTCTTTGACGGTGGGCAGGGCGTTGCTGAAAATCTCTGTATTCAGCGTCCTGATGGCATCCGTGTCCTTTGCCTCTATCGCATCGCACAGCGCGGTATACTGTTGGGGATTGGCTCCGAAGCCAATCTGAACGAGCCATTCAATATGATGCGCATGCAAGCCGTAAATCATGCTTGTTGTCAAAGATAACAGAAAGTCGTTCATGACGATTTGTGCAGCGGTGCGGTGAAACGCAAGGGCAGCGATCGCGGCCTCAACCGGTGTGCCGTCAATCATCCGCGCCTGTTCGCGCAGGGCGCTCGTGTCCAGATCTCTCTCAGAGATCTGTGCCAAAAGGCTGCTTTGGGTCATGGCCAATGCATTAATCAATTGACTGCCGACATCAGGAAAACTCTCTGACGCGCTCATCCAGCCAATCATTTCGCGATCGACAAAATTCCAATCAGATTGGTTCAGAATTGCGGTGCCACGACGACGTTTGGTTTCTACAATTGACTTGGAAGAAAGTGACTTCACGGCCTCACGCACAACCGTACGGCTGACGCTAAGCTCCTCACCCAGAATATCCTCACGCGGCAAAAGCCCTGTTTGCGCCCAGTTCTTTGACACAATCGCGGAAAAGATGTGTTGCGCGGCAAGTGTGCTCAGATCGGTGCGGCTTTCCCTGATGGGCTCAAGCTTGGATGCCGACACACTCTTTTGTGTCGGACGCGGAATAGGGTCCGGGCGCCTGTAAATTGTCATTTCTATAACCTTATAGTCGCTAGAGCTTGCTATTCTTTGGACTTATAGATCATACGAATAGACGAGGTCAATTCACAGCATCGGAGCGGAGTATATGGAAAAGACAGTTGTTTGTTTTGGAGACTCAAATACATGGGGTTGCGAACCATTTGAGCATCCCAATGCTACGCCAAGGCGTATGCCAAAAGAGCGGCGCTGGACCAATGTTATGGTTGAAGATGCCAAGTTCCCGATCAAAATAATCGAAGAGGGCCTCAGCGGGCGCACGACGGTATTTGATGACCCTATCGAGGGGGAACACAAAAACGGGTCTCGTTTGCTGGTGGCTTGCTTGGAGACTCACGCGCCCCTTGATTTGGTGATCATCATGCTTGGGACGAACGATTTTAAAACGCATTTTAACGTATCGTCGTTTACATCCGCGCGCGGAATTTTGACCCTGATCCAGCTTATCAAAGGCTATTACGTGCTGTCGGATGATTGTCCGGAAATCCTGATCGTAACGCCCCCGTCTATCGACGCAAGCGCTGAGGTCGCCTTTTGGGGGGATGCCGCAGAGCGCTGTATCGGCCATGCAGATTATCTAAATCAGGTTGCTGAGCGCACAGGGTGCTTCCATTTTGACTGCAATCTCGTCGCTGGTGCAGTCAAAGACGGTATTCACCTTGATGATGCTGGTCACCGTGCGCTGGGGCAGGCACTGGCCCCGCAAGTCATGAGTATCCTCGAAATGCGATCATAACACGCACTCTTTACATCATACGTATGATGTAATATCCATTCTATAGCCAGAGTCGCACAGTGTGCTTGGCTGGATTTAGGGTGGGGAAAACTGTTGATGCTATTGTCGCGATTAAACGGGCGTTTTAACGCCGTGTTGCCATTCGCTTTTGAGCCTGCACGTCGAACATGTGGGGGGATGCTATGACATCCGCGCCTGTTATTCTGTGTTTTGGCGATTCAAACACCCATGGCACATGCCCCATGCAAGGTATTCGTGATGTCAGGCGCTTTCCCCTGCATGAACGCTGGCCTGGTGTTGCACAGGCTGTCCTTGGCGACAGCGCGCAGCTTATCGAGGCTGGCCATCCGGGGCGTACAACGTTGTTTGACAATAGGACCGCAGGCGGAAATCGCAGCGGCCTAACAGCGCTGAATGTTTATCTTGAATCCAATTGCCCGCTTGATTGCGTGGTTCTGATGTTGGGCACCAACGATCTGCATGCGCATTACGCCATCAGCGCACAAGTGGTTGCATGGAATCTTGCCCAGCTGATCGAGCTGATCCAGCAGACTCCTTGCGGACCTGTGAAAGGGCAAGCTCCTAAAATTCTGATCGTCGCCCCGCCCCACATTGTTGAAACTGGGTTTGCCGCGAGCGCAATGGCGGGTGCAGCCGAAAAATCGCAGCAGCTTGGCGCATGTTTGCGCGAATTGGCCGACCAGTACGGCACAGGTTTTATCGATGCTGCAACGATTGTGTCAGCTGATCCGCTTGATGGAATTCACCTGAGCGCGGATGCCCACATCCAGCTTGGCCACGCGATTGCAGAACACATAACGACACTTTTGGAGGTGTAGGGGGAACGCGGGCGCGCGTCCTCCAAGAATTGAAACGACCAAGACCAGAGGGGCCATGAAGGCCTCATTCCATAGGGAGAGAGATATGGACAACCAGAAAAGAACTATTGCCAATTCGGCGGTTCGCGTATTGTTGGGGGCGACCCTGCTTGCCACCACCTCTATGAGTAGTGCGATGGCCGACCCTGTCGAAAGCATCTATTTCGTCAACCCGTTGCCTCAGTTTCCAGCATGGCGCCTTATCGGTGATTGTATGGCAGAAGAGGCTACGCGTCTTGGTGTGACGTTGACCGAAACAGGTCCGACAGACGGTACGTTGAACGCCAATGTGATGATGCAACAGATTCAACAAGGCATTTCCAACAAGGTCGACGCGATCGTCACCTTCCCTGCATCAGATGGTTTTGTGCCACTGCTTGAACAGGCTGGAAGGGCAGATATTCTTGTCGGCACGCTTTATGGCTCCGGATTCACCGCATCTGCATCTGACACCAACGTTGGTGCAAACTTTGCGACTGTCGGGAAGATTATGGTCGAAACGCTCATCGAACGTGAAGGCCAGCAAAATGTCGGGCTGATGGTGCAAGGCCCAAGTGGGTCTGCCAAAGAATACCAAGACGCATTTATGGCCGAGGCCGAGGCCGCTGATAACGTGACGGTCGTGGCAACTGTCTTTACTGAAGACAATGCCAGCAAAGCGTTGGATCAGGCAAATGCTTTGCTGACGGCCCACCCCGAAATCAACGTCATTGCATCTCACATGGGCACAGCAACACAAGGCACTGTCGCTGCGATTACATCGCGCGGGTTGATAGGTGATGTTGTGATGTTGGCAAACGGCGCCGCTGGCGGTGGTCAAGAAGGTCTAGAAGATGGAACAGTTCACCGCATCATGATGCAAAACCTGTGCAGTGCGGGGACGCAGGTCGTCGACGGTCTGGTCAAAATCGGCAACGGTGAAGAGGTGCCCGCGCAACTGGATGTTGGCATCCAGATGTTTGGTGCCGAAGGCCTTCAGCAATACTTGGACGACGGATGGCAGTAACAGAACACACAGGCACTCGGGTGAAAACCCGCGTGCCTGCCCTGTCGCTGCGCAATGTCGAAAAGGCATTCGGACAGGTCACTGCCCTCAGCTGCGTCAATCTTGACGCGCAGGTGGGTGAAATTCACTTTGTTGTTGGCGACAACGGTGCGGGCAAATCCACAACGTTGAAAATTCTAGCCGGCATGCATACTGCCGATGCAGGGGAGATATCACTGAACGGCACGCCCGTGCATTTCGCCGATGCCTCTGACGCAAAGGCTCAGGGCATTGCTGTGGTTCACCAAAATTTGGCGCTAGTCGAATGCCTTGATGTGGCAACAAATATGTCGCTGGGCGCGATCCCCAAGCGTGGCTTTATGTTGGACCGTAAGGCAATGGAGCGCGAGGCAGAGGCCGTGTTGTCTGATCTCAAGGTCAGGGTCGGATCGGTGCGCACGCAAATCGGTTTGCTGTCAGGGGGGGAACGCCAGATCGTCGCCATCGCTCGCGCTGTGCGGATGAATCTGCCGATCATCTTACTGGATGAACCCACCGCAGCCCTTGGCGTGCGTGAAACGGCACATGTGGGAGAAATCCTGCAAGAGCTACGGCGCAAGGGGAAGACCGTGATCTGCATCAGTCATGATTTGGATTTCGTTTTCAAACTTGCCGATAAAGTAACCGTAATGCGACTGGGGAAATCCGTTGCAACCCTGACCGCAGATCAGGCGCGTCACGACCTCGTCGTCGGCCTCATCACGGGGTCGATCGATGCCGCACAGATTGAAAAGAGATCCCATGACTGACCAACCCGTGTCTGTGAATTCCGCCGCTAAAAAAACGCGTTTCACGCTTGAAATGTTTCTTCGGCCTGAATTGACGTTGATCATTGTCATCGTCGCAATTGCTATTGCGACATCCTTTGTTAACCCGAATTTCCTGAACATCGGTAATCTGACCGACATCGGGCGTGCGGCCGTCATTTACTTTGTCATGGCCTGTGGTGCATCGCTTTTGATGATCGGCGGAGGCTTGGACTTTTCGGTTGGGGCCGTGTTCACATTGGGGGCGATTACAACCACCATGTTGCTGCAGGCTGGCGTTCCGTGGCCCATTGCCATTGTCGTCGGCGTGTTTGTCGGGGGCGTTGCGGGTTATCTGAACAGCCAAATCATCCAAAAACTGCATGTTCCGTCGATCATCGCAACACTTGGATCGTTCTACATTTTCACGGGCCTTACCATTCAGGTGACGGGTGGGCAGGATATTCTGCCCCTGCCCCGCGCGTTTCAGGTTCTTGGGCAAGGTGCGATTTTCGGTATTCCCTACGTGGTGCTTTATGCGGCAGTGGTTGGCGCGGCTTTCTGGTTTGTCCTTGAGCACACACCCTTTGGTGTGGAAGTCCGCGCAGTGGGCGGTAATCGTGAGGCTGCGCAGGCCAATGGTATTAAGGTCGAACGGGTTGAACGCATCATTTACATCCTCGGCGGAGCGACTGCCGCCTTTGCGGGCATTATTTATGCCGCCCGTGTGGGCAGTGGGCAAGTTGCAGCGGGCGGATCAGCGGTGACGTTGACGGTGATTACCGCTGTTCTGATTGGCGGTGTCAGTCTGCAAGGCGGCTTGGGCACGATCACAGGTATCGCTGTCGGTGCGGTTTTGCTGTCTGAGATCGACAATGCCCTCATCGTGGCATCCATTCCGCCACAGTATAACACCATTATCGTTGGTGTTATCCTTATCGCAGCCGTCGCTGTCGATCACATCAGGCGCCAAAGATTGTACCGTGTAAAGCGCTGACGATCACTGCATCAAATTTCACGCTTTTCTCGTGTCTTTATGAAACTTCATAGGCAGAGCAAAAAGCGTGAAATTTTAGCAGTTGTCGATCCCGATAAAATCCATGAAATACCCGATCAGGCATATGGGGGATCGCATAAGCGCCATGCACTTCAGCTGCGTTTTAGCCTTTATCCACGGGTTTGAATAAATTCAACGGCCCCGTCGTGCAGGAATGCAGCGGTCAGGCGGCTTGTGGCATATGCTCCGGTATCCACCGAAATCACACCGTTACTCTCTTGTGGGATATCTACGATGGTATGCCCATGGACAACCCAAAGCCCGTCTTGCCGTGGCTGCTGTTGAAAGCGCACATGGCCCCAAGTCAAGGCTTGGTCCTTTTGATGTTCTATGGGCAGCGTAGGGTCTGCGCCAGCGTGGACGACAGCAACATTGCCGCTTTGAAACACGCGAGGGCGGTCGCTGAGCCACTGCTCAAGCCCTGATGGCATAGCAGCCAAAAGATGTTCATGCGCTTGTCTTAAGGCTTTTGGCGTGTTGTTTTGGCTTAAATGCAAAGCGCCATAGCTTGCCAGCGTTTGCAAGCCGCCATGACGCATCCATCTGTTGCCTGCTTCTTCTGGATTACGAAGAAATGACAACATCATTTCTTCGTGGTTGCCCAAAATAACCACTGTGTTTGGGCGCGTGGTCTGTAAGCTGCGTATGCGCTCTAAAACCTCTGCGCTGTCTTCGCCGCGGTCTATCAAGTCCCCAACAAAGATCCAGCGGGCGTCGGGCGCTTGGTCGTTTAACTGGTCGATCATCGCATTCAGGCAGCCCAGCTGCCCATGGATATCGCCCACAATAGCAAGGTTTTCTTCTGGACTTGGCGCCCCACCTTCAAACCGTAAAATAGGTGCAGTTTCTTTTGGCTTTCGCGGGCGAAAAAAACGCTTAAACATCGGGAAAACCCTTCCTTCGAGCAGAGGTCAAACACAAACCGCGCTCAACGGAGCGCGGTTTGTGTTTATGAAAATGCCACGCATTATTATAGGTCATATCAACATCAGAGCGCAAATAAAGCAGTGCTGACCTCATGAGGTGTTATTCATGCCTCAGCGGCACCTTTGAACGCCTAGTCGTATGAGTTCAGCGCCTGTGAGTTTCGTTGGTTTTCGTGTACTGTAACGGGCGCTTGTCATGTACCAGGTTTTGATGGCTGGTGGGTAATGTGCTGAAATGACGTTTGACCAGCGGTCGAATTCGGCTTTGGGCAGTTTTGATCCGAACCGGTAAGGGCCATGGAACCCGAAGACAGCTGTCGGTGTCACGCAGACATTTCGGGCTCCCAAAAACATTGTGCAGCTGGACATGCAGGAACCACGGCGGATTTCGATGCGCTGCCCCAATCTGTTGATCTGTTGGATTTCGCCGTAGCGTTCGCGGACGCGGACGCTGCCGCCTGGGTCGCCGTTGATAACGATTGTTGCCCCTGGGACTTTTGACTTTGGCCGTGCGGCATATGCGGGCAGCGCAAACGCCGTCAGCAGTAGTGCTGTGCCAAGTATAGATACACCGTAGACAAACGAATTTCGTCCGCGCGCCAAAAGCGCACGCTTTGATTGTTTAAAAAACATGTAATCACCCCACGTGATAAATAAGGGGTGTTCTCACCCCATGTCGCCGACCCCCATCGGCTTGCTTTGGAGTAAAACAGAGAGAGTCTAAGAAACGATTAAGTGGTGGTGAGAGGTTGTCGATCAAACATAAAAAAAGGCACCACAAAATGGTGCCTTTTAAATATCAAAACGCTCAGACCGCAGCTGCGGTTGGGTTTAGTTTGTAGTTGTAGTTGTAGTTGTAGTCGTTGTGCTGTTGCCCGAAAGGCCAGCAGCCAAAATGCCGCCGCCACCGATGAGGGGTACGATGCCTGGGATAAAGTTTTGTACATCGCCAGCGCCAGGCAGCATGATGCAGGCTTCATCATCTTTGTTGGCTTCGTCTTCGCAGTCGTCTTCTTGTGAGACGGCGGCTATTTCTTGTGCTGTTGCCGCTGTTGCGAACATTGCAAAGGCGGAAAGAAGAAGGAATGCAAATTTAGACATGGTTGACTCGCTATTCTGGTTTGGCGTCTCTTTAACGAAAGAAACGTGATGACATATTTAAGGTTACTATAACCCAGTTCACATTTTAATTATATGGCAAAATAGGTAAAATAACCTGTTTTGTGCGCCTAGGTTGCCCAAAACACGAAGATTAGGCGCAAGATTGCCCAATATTCGTGCTGAACATCACCGTTACTGGGCAGCTGAGGCAGTAATATTGAGGATGGATGGGGTGATTTGATTGATCAGGCGATTCCATCTGGTGACGGGCTGTTCGGCAACGAACACGATATCATTGGGCCGCAACTCAAAACGCGTGGCCAAAGTGAGCATTGTGACATTTCTGGTATCGAGCTTCCATGCGGTGAAGGCATCAAATTCCATCGGATCCTCAGAACCACGCAAGACATAGATATGACGCGGGTCAGCGGTTGTGGTCGCAAGACCTGCAGCACCTTCATAAAGCGCATCAGCCAAGCTGGCCTGACGCCCAAGAGGTAGTGGAAAGCGGCCTTGGGTTTTGACTTCGCCTGTGAGGTAGACATAGTCACGATCGCTAGCGTCAAACTGGACCTGAGCGGTGTAATTTGCGCGGGCCTCGGCAAGTTGCGCGCGGCGCAGGGATACTTCTGTATTAAGCTGTGATAGGGCCGCTGTGCGTGCATTTTGGCGGTAAGAGGCCAATTGAATTTGTTGACTGAAGTAGGCCGACGCTTGATCCAGCTGGTAGGTGTCATCAACGAAGATGCTATCGCTCGGGAACAGTGGGATTTTTTGCAGACTGTCGCTTGCGTAGAGTTTTTCCAGCGGAATTTGGTAGAGCGATCCATCGCGATAAAGGCGCACAGAGGTGTAATCCATGTTCTCGGCCGTTGTGCCACCGACGCCAGCCAACGCTTCGTCAAGATACAGTGGAGTCAGAGTGATTGGGACAACTCCGGGGTTGGGGACTGCGCCCCCAATGGAGACTTTTTTGGAGTTGAACTGTGAGATTTCAAGGCTGAAGGTCGGTTCAATCTGGGCTGAGACCAAGCTTTGGAACAGTGTTGCTTCGGCTTCTTCCAAGGTGAGACCTGCAATGGATACGCGGCCAACATCGGGGATGGCGATGCTGCCATCGTCTTGCACGGTATAGCCTTGGCGGCTGTTTTGCGCGGCCAACAGTCCAGACAGCTGTTCAACGGAAGATCCCGCAGGCGTCGCAAGCAAAACGACATCGCCAACACCGATCATGTAGGGTTGTGGCTGACGCGCAGGGGGCAAGCGTGTTGCCAAGGCGTTTGGACGCGTTTGCGCGGTATAAGACGGCTCAGGCACAGCGCCGGCACCTCTGAGACCGCCACCCATACCGGCTGTCGCGCGAAACACGGCTGGTAAATCATGGGGCGTATAAGAAGACCGATTGGCCACAAGCACACTTTGGCTGGTGACAGGCACAACACGCACTTTTGCCTCATCCGTAGCGCCAGCAACGACCTTTTGGCTATGATATACAGTCCCACAAGAGGACAGTGAAAGTGCCATGATGAGAGCAACAGCTGTACGCACTGGAAACATTCCTTGTCTTAAAATCCGTCGATTGTCGGTTCTTAATATCGAAGATCGATCCTTAAAACCATTCTATAGAGTCGAACCTGCACGATAGAGGCTTTCGCGCCGCACCAAGCGGCACAAAACCGTCTCAGATCCGCGATCAATTCGTATAATATTTCGTCCCGTAAGACCCATAGGCGCCATATGAATCGCCATAGCCATAGCGTTTCATGCCTTTGGGGTCGATTTGGTTGAGCACCAGCCCGTTGACTGTGACACCAACTGTTTCAAACATCCGCAATGAATCGCGTACTTGGGTTTTTGATGTTTTGTCCCAATGGACGGTGAACAAAACGACATCAACGTGTTGGGCAACAACCCGTGCGTCAGGCACAACCAGCACAGGCGGTGTGTCGATGATCACAAAGTCATAGGCCTCGCGCGCGGTTTTCAGGAAGTCTAAGAAGCGTCGCGATGACAAAATGTCGGCTGCATTCTCAGAGCTGGGTTCGCTGACAAGGATGTCTGCACCAAGAATTTTGTCGTGCATAACAGCTTCGCTTAACGCGACATCTCCCGCCAAAACGCTCATCAAGCCTTTGGCGTCTGTGACGTTAAGATACTGACTGAACACAAGACGGCGAATGTCGCCTTCAACCAAAAGAACTTTTTTGCCCAAGCCAACCAAGTTTTGCGCCAAAGCAAAAGACACCGTGGTTTTGCCTTCGCCGGGTAAGGACGAGGTCGACATGATCACTTGTGGCGTTTTGTCGACACCGGACAGCAATACCGATGTCCTTAGGTTGCGCACGGCCTCAGCCGCAGCAGATGTGGGTTTGTCTGCCAGATAGTCCAGACCGTCGCGACGGCTGCGACTTGGCAAAAGTGGGATTTGACCCATCACTCGCAGGCCTGTGTCTGATTCCAAATCGCTCGATTGGCGATAGCCTTTTTGGCGCATTTCCAACAGAAACGCTGCACCACACCCAAGTATTCCACCCAGAATGAGTGACATCGCAAGGATCAATGATTTACGTGGCTCCGACGGACCGCTCGGCAAAACCGCGTTGGATAAAATGCGGCTGTCCGCTTGCTGAATACCCTCTTGAGCTGCGGTTTCTTTGAGGCGGCCTAGGAAATATTCATAGAGCAGTCGACTGGCCTCGGCTTCGCGTGACAATTGCTGCAACTGAATGATCTCATCGCTTTGCGTGGCGATCTCGATCTCGCGTTCTTCAATACTCGCGGCCAAAGACTGTACCTGTGCGCCCACGCGTTGTGCTTGCAATTGGGCCCGCGCCAGAAGTTGCGCGAATTGCGCATCAAATTCAGGGCCTGAACCCGTTTGGCGCCACAGCGTCGTCAGTCGAGAATCGCCCGCTTGTTCCGCTTTGTCTTGATCTGATGCTGTCTCTAAAGCCGTTAAAGTCGCCAGTTGACGTTCAGCTTCTGCAAGGGTCGCACGGGTTGTTTGCAACCGATCACGCGACTCTTTGAGTTGACGATCAAGCGCTTGCACACTTTCGATGCTGACCGCTTCAGAATTGGTCGAAAATGCTGATACACGCGCTTCGGCTTGTTCCAATTCCAATTTAAGATCCGCCACGCGGGATGTCAGCCATTCCGATGCGTCTTTGGTGGCTTCGAATTTCACATCCATTTGGTATAGAATATACTGCTCTGCCATTATGTCCGCGAGGGTTGCAGATTTTTGTGCATCCTCGGTTTCAAGCGTAATTTGTAGCACATAAGTGTTGGGAATGTTTCGTACAGAGATACGTTCTAACAGTGCATTGATGGTCGAAGCGTGCTGTTTTTCTTGTGTTGTGGGCTCAGGTTTTGCACCAGTCAAGGCGGTCGTCAACTTGCCCTTAAAGTCCAATGGACGTAGCGCAGTGTTAAACTCAGGATCTTCTGTCAGGCCTGCCACGTTCACAACACGTTCTAGCAAGCGGCGGCTTTTGAGAATCTCAACTTCCGTGTTGATTGCCTCGGAATCTGTCCCGAGGCTTGGCAAGACAGAACTGAGGTCTAACAGCTGCTGACCCGAAGCATCCAGAAGCACAACAGTCGTAGCACGGTATTTGGGTACAGCAACACTGATGGCATAAAACGCCCCCAACGCACCCATCACGACCATACAGGTTAAAATCAACAGCTTCTTGCGCCACAAAACGCCGAGTAAAGCCCCTAAATCAATTACGTCTTCATCAGTTGCACTGCCGTACGACGGATTATTGTTTTGCGACACGAGATTCTCTACTTATTACTAGGGTCTAATTGCAGTATGGTTTAGGATAATTACAGCCGAATATCCATTGGCTTAACGTGACATTTGCAAAATGTCGTGCCCTTTTCTCAAAATCGGTGGATGCTTGCTTAAGAATATAGCCGCGCCGCAACACCTTTGCGCACTTGGACGGTTAGGTCTTTGGCGCGTGCTTCTGAGCTGGATTGGGCATAGATGCGAAACTCTGGTGCATTGCCTGAGGGGCGTAAATGCACCACATCGCCACTTTCAAAATCGACCCGCAAGCCATCCGTCAGATCGACGCTGGCGATGGCCCCGTAGGGCGCGAAAAAGGCTTCACGTTTCTCGGTGTCGTCAATCAACTCCGTCAAGAAAGCCCCAGCTTTGGCGCGATCAATCTCTTGCAAACGATCTGCTGCCGTAAAGCATTGAGGCAAGCCTGCCACAAGGTCGGTTAGAGTCTTGTTTTGCTGTTTGGCGGCAAACAAAGGGGCTATGATGGGCAACATGCAGTCGCGGGTCGGCAGGACGGCCAGAGGGCCTGATAGGTATGCATCAAAGCCCAAAAGAAATCCGCCATTGGCTTCAAACCCCACGCAGGCGTCTGCGGGCGCTTTGGCTTTTTCCATCTCGGAAATCACAAAAGGCGAGCCGATGCGGGTCAAAACCACGGTTTCAAATTCAGGACAGCGGCGCACCATGTCATTGGAGGACACCGGAGTGATCACCGTTTTTGCGCCCAAAACTTGCGCGGTCAACACGCCAAGCACATCCCCTGGAATGACTTTACCAGTTGCATCGCTGAGCAGCGGTCGGTCTGCGTCGCCATCAGTCGAAGCCACAGCGTCAAGGCCGTGCTCTTGGCTCCATGTGATCAGATTGGCGCGGGTCGTGTCATCAACGGCTTCTGTATCAACCGGAATAAACGTGTCGGAATGCGCCAAAGGCACCACGGTGGCCCCCAGTTGTGTTAAGATGACCTCCATCGTGTCCCGTGCAACAGACGAATGGCGGTAAACGCCGATGCGCAGACCTGAAAGGGCTGCCGCTCCAAAGGCATCGATGTAGCGATTTACATAGACGGTCTCTGCCTCGGGCCGCGGTGTCTGCATCCCTGCTGGCCCTGTGCGACGCGCCCGCGCAGCATAAGCTGCGGTGATTTTTTGTTCGTCTTCTTTGGAAATTTCGCCCTGTGGCACGTAGAATTTTAAACCATTGCGGTCTGCAGGGATATGACTGCCAGTCACCATGATTGCGGCAGCACCCGCGCTCATCGAGGCCAAAGCCAGCGCGGGTGTGCCAATCGCACCGCAATCAACGACATCAACGCCTGCCTCTAGAGCTGTGCGGGCAATCATCTGGGCAATGTCAGGCGAAGAGGGGCGCAAATCTTGGCCGATGAAAAGTGTGTCGCACTCAGGCACGGTTGTCAAAAAAGCATGCACGTAATCTGCGACGACTTCTTCGGTCAAATCAATAACAAGGCCGCGCAGGCCGCTGGTGCCAAAAGAAGGAGCCATATTGAAGGCCTTTCGTCAGAGAAATTCATTTAACCCGTCTCTAACATCGATATGAAAAATTCAAAATGCAAAGTTATTTGACACCGAATAATAGAACAGCCCTAGCAACATGCTTTATCTGGCTTTCCTCGCTGTCTCGGGCAGCCTATCGCGCGCGTGCTATAAGATGTGGGGAACGTTACCAAGCTTGGCCCTGCTGAGATTACTTTTTAAGCACAGCTGAGGGTAAGGACTATTTATATGCCGTTTCAGTGTTACAGGAGGCAAATGTCTAAATTTTAAGCGGCGGCTTTATTTTCATTAATAGCCGTGTCACATAGTAGTTCTATTGATATATGAATCTATAAAGTTGACCTAACGACAGGATATATTCCACCATGACTTCAGCACGTATCACGCCCGTTATTTTATGTGGTGGATCTGGAACAAGGCTCTGGCCACTGTCTCGCAAAAGCTACCCTAAACAATTTGTTCCGCTCGTCGGTGAGCAGACCTTATTTCAGGCATCGGCAAAACGTTTAAGCGGTGTGTCCTCCGAGCTCAACTTTACGGCCCCTTCAGTCTTAACCGGATCTGATTTCCGGTTCATCGTAACTGAACAGCTCGCTGAAATTGGCATCGACCCCGGTGCCATTTTGATTGAACCAGAAGGCCGCAACACGGCGCCTGCGATTTTGGCTGCAGCCTTGCATTTGGCAAAGGCTGATCCCGAAGCCATCATGCTTGTCGCACCCTCCGATCATGTTGTGCCCGATACAAAAGCCTTTCACGCGGCTATTGAAAAAGGCCTTGCAGCTGTTGTGACAGGTAAACTTGTGACCTTTGGCATCAAGCCAACCCATGCGGAAACGGCCTATGGTTATCTTGAATTGGCCACGCAGCCCGAAGCCTCTGGCGCTGCAGTTGATCTCAAACAGTTTGTTGAAAAACCAGACGCCGCCCGCGCTGCCGAGATGGTGGATGTAGGCACATTTATGTGGAACGCAGGGATTTTCCTGTTCAAAGCCAAAGATATTATAGCGGCCTTTGGTGAACACGCTTCAAGCCTGACGGCGCCAGTGACTGCAGCCGTTGATGCGGCGCAGGTTGATCTGGGCTTCTTGCGCTTGGACGCGGACGCTTGGGCACAAGCCGAAGATATTTCCATCGACTACGCTGTGATGGAACGTGCGGCCAATTTGGCAGTTGTGCCCTTTGATGGCGGCTGGTCTGATTTAGGCGGTTGGGACGCGGTTTGGCGCGAGCTTGGCCCCGACGCGGATGGGGTGGTCACTTCAGGCGACGCCACGGCGATTGAATGTGAAAATAGCCTTTTGCGCTCTGACAGTGAAAGCCTTGAAATTGTCGGCATCGGCCTTAAAAACGTGATGGCGATTGCGATGAATGACGCTGTTTTGGTGGCTGACATGTCGCGCGCCCAAGACGTCAAAAAAGCTGTTGCGGCTCTAAAAGCCAAAGGCTCTGCACAAGCAACCACGTTCCCTAAAGATCACCGCCCTTGGGGCTGGTTCGAGAGCCTTGTGGTGGGCAGCCGTTTCCAAGTGAAACGTATTCATGTGCATCCGGGAGCTGCTTTGTCTTTGCAAAGCCATTTTCATCGCTCAGAGCACTGGATCGTGGTCGAGGGCACTGCGCGTGTGACGATTGATGATGATGTGCGCTTGGTGACAGAAAACCAATCTGTCTACCTGCCTTTGGGCTGTGTTCACCGCATGGAAAACCCAGGCAAAGTGCCTATGGTTTTGATCGAAGTTCAAACTGGGTCTTACGTCGGTGAAGATGATATTATTCGCTACGAGGATATTTATTCTCGCGGCCAAGGTGCGAAGGGATAAGTCTCGGACTAAAAGCGAAAACGAGTATGTTATTTTTTCTCGTTTTCATTCCACCCAGCAGCTTGCTCGCGGGGCATTGTTCGCGAGTGCCCAAAGGTTTAGATCAGCAGAATAGTATCGATCGACGATGTCCCCAACGATTGGGTCAGATTGTATGGATGATGGCTTTATGTCTATCCCTGACCAATCTTTGCCTAAAGTTTCGCCGATGCTGTGTAGGCCTTCATCCATACGTTCAGACACAGTGAGAGCATCAACGATAAGTGTCCCATGCATGTCACATATAAAACTGATTTGCGGTTGAAAATGCGGCCATTTGATTAGCTCTTTAAATGTACTGTCGCTTACGTTTGCACAAAATGTCTCAAAGCTATCAAAATCTGCGAGGGCGGTTTCCGCAAACACTTTATCGGTTTCAAAAGGTGTTTTAAATTTCAGATAGTCGAAGGCGGAACGCAGGCGGGTTATGGGGTTGCGCAATATAGCAAATTTTTTTGTTTTCTTGAACGTATGGCTGTCTAACAAGTTTAGATATTGCGCCGAATGGTGTGCATTTATTCTTGTTGATGCCTCGGGTGCGAATTGAGGGTAAACGATGCCGTTGATGAATGTACCCGCATTTTTCGGAATGTGAATAAATGCTACATCCTCTGAGGCGTAGAGTGAAAATGGGGATGTTTTCCGCCCTGTCATGTAAGAAAAACGCCTGTACCACATTCTTGCAGGAGTGTAGAGTGTATCAGGCAATAATATACTAAAGCCATTTTTTTCTCTTAGTAGATCATGAGGTCTAGGTACCGTTAGCTGATCCAGTCCTTGTCGCAAAAAAATTGGTTGGATTGTTGTCATAATTTACCGGCCATGCTTCTGAATAGTTTATCGCAACTGCGCGTTGGTGCTTCGATCGAAGACAATTTATTTATAGCCTGATATTGTAATGCTGTCAGCAAAGGACTTCATGATTCTAAACGTCACAATAAAGCCTCTTGCGTTTTGTGTAGTGCTCAGAAATGGTAGAGTTAACTTAAGGGCGGAACTATCCGACCCCCAGATTAATGGGAGCGGATTTGTTGCTTTTTTCTCTAAAAACAAATAGTGCTAAGGCTGCTTTCTGGTTAAGTCTTTTGAAAGTCGGGGCTCTACCTATTACAGTATTACTGTCTATTGTTGTTGCGCGCGCTCTAGGTCCTCAAGATTTTGGGCGCTACGCTTTTGTCCTGTCTCTGGCTACTGTTCTTGCCATCCCTGCAGGGCAGGGTGTTGTCGCACTTATTGTGCGTGAGACTGCACAGGCTATGCAGGCTGGTGAATTTGAACTTATGGCAGGCATTCGCAAAAGGGCTCATCACTTTCTCGCTGGTTTTACAATCTTGGTTTGGTCGGTTGGGCTAGCCTATTCCTCGTTCATTTTGGATGCTTCATCAGTTGTGGAGCGACAGTGCATTTATACAGTCTTGTTACTGTTTCCTGTGCTGTCATTGATTGCG
Organism: Pacificibacter marinus; assembly: GCF_018860505.1. Taxonomy (GTDB): domain Bacteria; phylum Pseudomonadota; class Alphaproteobacteria; order Rhodobacterales; family Rhodobacteraceae; genus Celeribacter; species Celeribacter marinus_B. The sequence continues at coordinate 15,115 of NZ_JAHKPU010000041.1, read as the reverse complement.
ATTCAGGCGGGTGTCTTACAAGGGCTTCATCATGCATTAGCCTCACAGGTAGGCCAGATCGCACTGCGCCCTGGGCTGGCACTTTTGTTTGTGACACTCTCTCTTTTACTTATGCCTGGGATTTCGCTTCGTGGGGCTTTTGCCATCCAAATCGTGGCGACGTTATTGGCCCTCGTGGCTAGTTTTATAATGTTGCGGCGTCTTGCTCCCTCCCAACTCATAGGTGCAAGCCCTCGTTACGAGGATAGGGCATGGAGGTCTGCGGTCTTACCTTTTGCTCTAATTGCTTTCACTAATACATTTACTGCCGAGATAGGCATTCTTGTTTTAGGTTCGTATGGGGATGAAGTCAGCGCAGGAGCTCTCAGAGTGGCCATAAGTGGCGCACAACTCCTTAGCTTTCCATTGTTTATCAATAATATGATACTCTCACCTCAGGCCGCACAAATGTTTAAGAGTGGGCAGATTCAAGCATTGGCTCTACGCAGCCGAAAATTTGCACGTTTAACTTTTTTTGTGTCCATCCTGGTTGGTGTGCCGCTTATTGTGTTTGCTGCGCCAATCTTAGGATTCACTTTTGGCCAAGAGTACGCGGACTTAGCCACTCGGCCCCTGCAAATTCTTGCTCTTGGACATCTTGGCAATGTTGCAATGGGACCTGTCGGAATGCTTCTATCTATGTCTGGACATGAAGGATCTGCCCTGAAAGGGCAGATCGTCGCTCTTGGGGTTGTCGTCGCGCTTGCTCTTATTTTAGCTCCTTTTTATGGTGCTACAGGAGCTGCGATCGCAGTAGCTGTAGGTACGCTTATCGGACGTTGTGTTCTGGTGCGCCTCTGCATAAAACGTTTGAAATTCCGTCCGGCTGTGATTTAGTATGCATGATGAAACGATAGTTCTTACCCAAAGCGCGCCCCTCAAAATGCACAGTCCTGGGCAGATCAGACGATCCACTTTTTTGTTTTATTTGACTATAGCCTTCATTATCGCCCCTAAAGTTAATCTAATTTCCTTTGGGGCTTCAGGCCTACGTGTCGAAGATTTCGTTCTTTTTGCCGCATTGCCGGCGCTTTTTTGGAGGTATCAGTCAAGAGCGCATCCCTTCCCGATCTATGTCTGGGCATTTTTCTTATTTTTGATCACGTCTTTTGTGTCCGCGGTTGTAAATTTAAATGAGCTTGGGTTAATCGGCCTTGTTTTCACTGGTCGACAGCTACAATATTTTCTTTGGTTTCTCATAGCTGCAGAGTTTGCTCCGTTCGTTTTCGAGGCACGTTTTCGGCGAGCTTTTGGGGGAATTGCACTTGTATTATTACTTTGGTGGATTGGTGAAGCCGCTCATATTATTCCCAAAATTGGGCGTTTCACTGTCGTAGATGATCGTATTACACTCAACACATCTGGACCATACGAAACAGCGATACTTGCCGTACTTATCCTGATAGTTGCTCCCAAAACATGGCAAAAAATAGCAATGGCGGGGGTTCTACTCGCCACACAGTCTCGTGTAACTTTAGTCGCCGCTCTTGCTGTCTGGCAATTAGCCTACCCTAGCAAGAACACACTTGTGATCCTATTATTAGCGCCTTTAGTTCTACTTCTTGTAAGTATGGGTCCACAAGGTTTGTCAGATTCACGTTTTAATCAGACCCAATCTGTTTCGAGCATGGCTGAAGATTTGTTCAAACGGGTCGACGAGGTTCCCCAAATTACATCTTTGAGCGAATTTCGTGCAATGGTGGACGATGGGTTACGTAGCAATGTGGATTTTTCAGTTGGAGATGCAAGCTTTCAAGTTAGGGCCTATAAATGGGCTTTGATTATCAAGTCTTTGGGAGCAGATACAAAGCACTTTCTTTTGGGTTGGGGACCGGGTGCTTGGGGGCTCGCGGTTGATGGACATTATATCCGTTTTTTGGGTGAAGGCGGTGTCATTGGTTTTGCGGCTGCACTTTTCTTTTTTTGGACGAGTTTATTCAGCCGTGATGCGCCGCGCCTCTATCGTCTAGGTTTTCTCACAATGGCTTTAAGTTGTATATTTATTGACGCAGCAGTCGCATCTAAAGTATCCTCAACACTTTGGATTATCGCCGGATATTATCATGGTCGACGCCTCCATCGACAGCACATATTCAAACCTAGTAGTAAGGTACTAACAGCATGAAATGCCTTTTGCATATCGGAACAGAGAAAACTGGCAGCACGTCAATTCAGAGTTTTGTAACTAGTAATCGTGCATCTCTCTCTCGCCAAGGAATCAAAGTTTGTGAAACGCTTGGCGTAGGGAATAATCGCGCTCTTGCTGCTTACTTTCAAGGCAGGCTTGACGACTTAAGTCGCCGAAATAAAATCAAAACACTTGAAGAGCAGAAAGTGTATTTTGGTCCAGTTCTTAAGGAGCTCTTAGATGAAATCGAAATGGCTCGTGAGAATCATGAAGTGTTCCTTATTTCTTCAGAGCACCTTCATTCCCGCCTGACATCGTATGAACAGATAAACGAACTTCAGGAGTTTCTTGCACCATTGTTTCAAAGTATTCAAGTTTTTGGATACTTTCGCGAACAAGCGAGTCTCTTGAAAAGTAACTATTCTACTTGGGTTGAAGGAGGGGGAGGCACAATGAGTCTTACCGAGTTTTCTCAGGAAGCCACGCTTGGCAACCCTTATTATGACTATAGTACGTTAGCCAAAATGTGGACGTCTGCTTTTGGAAGTGGTGCGTTTTGTGCGCGCCTTTACAAAAGAAGTGCTCTCCATAAGGGAGATGTGCGGCAAGATTTTGCTATCGAAGCCTTAGGCATTCGAGATTTCTCAGACCTCACATTTATCGAAACGGAAGCAAATAGATCGCTCGGCTCCATTGGAATCATAATTGCACGAGGGCTAAATTTGCTTCTACCTCAATTTTGGCTTGGCGGTCGACGCAATCGTTTCAGAGATGGTATCATGCGGCTCGCAATCCTTTCAGGCCTAGCGCGCATTGGCCGACTGGAATTTTTGCAAGCCACCGAAGTTCAAGATCGGTTTGAACAAACCAATCTTTTATTTTCTAAAAATTTTTTGGGAGAGTCCCGTAATATTTTCCGATGAGGGAACTCAGCTAACAACCAGTCGTTTTATTCGAGATCGGTTTAATGAGGCGGGCCGCCATCCCTCACTGATCAAAGTGCCGGCCAGTATTGTTTCTGCGCCATTAGCAATCATTGAAAAACCATTGGACACAGGAGCCGTCAGGCTGACGGCATTATTCAAAAATTTATCAATAGACATATTGGATTCCTTGTATGTTTTTCTCCCCAGATACTAGAAAGAAAGCCATTCAAAGAACCCAAACCTGAGGCGATCAGTGTTAAATATTTTTTACTAATTTTTGAAATTCCAACCGTCAGCTGAGCTGTGCGTAGACAGCTGCTGTGTCACGCGCGATAGAATCCCACGTGTAGTCAGCGACAATTTTTTTTCCGAGTTTGATTGATGGGGTTACCCAACTGGCATTTTCCGCAATCTGTCTTAACCCTTCAGACAAAGCTTCGGACGAAAACGTTGGGAAAAGTTGTTCAGGTGACACCGCAAGCTCTGTCATGGAGCTGTTATTCGCAATCATAACCGGGGTTTCAACCGCGTAGCTTTCAAAAATGGGAATCCCAAAACCTTCGTATTCTGACGACATGACGGTCGCTTGCGCATGAGCCAAGACCTGCCACTTACGCTCCTCATCAACAGGCCCAAGATAAAGAAATCTGTCACCGAGAATGCCTTGAATTTTTGTAATAATCCCCTCGGCTTCAAAATTAAGGCGGCCAGCAACAACCATTTTCCAGCCGCTGCCTGCAGGGAATGCTTGATCAAATCCTTTGGCCATCGTCACTAGGTTTTTACGTGGCTCGACGTTGCCGACAAAACTAACAAATGGACCTTCGTTGAGAGGATCTCCTTCGTTGAGAGGCTCTACACTTGGGCCATCGATAATAGCACGATCCACCCCATTTCCAATCACAGATATACGATCACGGGCGTCGGGATAGAAATCAAGGATGCGTTCCTTAGTATACTCCGAAACGGAAATGATATGATCAGCGTCTCGCATCTGGCGGTGAAAATTTCGTCTTGCAAATATCCTGTTTCGTTTGGAAAATAATTCAGGGCGATCCAAGGGGATAAGATCATGGATCGTAGCGACCTTTGCTGCTTTTTTGGGTTTGCCTAGATTTGCAAAATAAGTTTCGTGAACGATATCGTACCCATTCTCGAAGAACGCTTGACCACTGAAAGGCAAAAATTCTAACAGCAGGTTTGGCACCAACCGTTTATTCTTAAAAAAACGCGATGGGGTAATTCGTGCCTGTTTCGAAATTAGATCGACAAACTCGTTGGCTCCATTTTCTTCTTGGACGAAAGCATCCAGTTGATAGTCAGTGGTACGCAAAAGTGCCTCTGACACTCCTAAACAGTACCGAGCAACGCCACTGATAGGGGGACGAACTGGGCGGCAATCAAAAAGAACACGGGTCATTTATAATCCTCATTATTTTGGGCTGGTCCCTTATGGTCAATGCGGCGGGCTTCTCTTGCTGGTACACCAAAGGCTACCATTCCGGGGGCGATAGAGCGTGTGACCACAGAGCCCGCACCGATGACCGCACCATCGCCAATCGTCACACCATCGAGAATCGTGACACTGTTGCCCATCCAGACATTTTGACCTATCTCAATGCCCTGCCTTTTAACGGAGCCGTCGGTAAACGTATTGCTCTCGCCGATCTCATGTGATTCTGCAGACAACCGTAAGCCTGCGCCAATCTGCGTACCCGCGCCAATCGTGACTTTGCCACCGACTCCGATGGAGCTGAACGGCCCGACATAAGCTCGTTCACCAATTTCAAGACCCTCGCCCACAGAACTCAATCCGCTACGACACTGTACCCAGCAATATTCACGCAAAGTAGCACCACTTCGGAGAACCACACCACTGCGAGAGTAAGCATCAATATAGGAATGATGGCCGATAGAGGCCCCTCGCTCAAGCGTGAGGTGGCCTTTGGAAATAAGGATGACTCCCCGTCCAATAAAGACAACACGTCGACGCAAGAGGCCGTATCGCAATAGACCACGCACCGCAGGCCAGCCAGCTTTGGAAGAGAGATATCCTAGATCAGACCAAGACAAGTCATATTCACGGCCCGTCAGTGATTTTAATAGTAATTTTAACACTTTGGCCCCTCGGATTATATCTGTTCATGGTAACATTTTTCTCTGATGCGACAAAGCAATTTTACAACTTTTTGCCGCTCACCACAAAGATCATAAAACGACAGAAAAACAAGTTGTTATGTTGCTCATATTCTGAACTTAATAGGGCAACGTTTCTACCTGCCAAAAGAGATTGCAATCATTCATAGCAGCCACCACGCTGGCCTTTATGTAGACTTCATAGGAGAATTGAAAATTTGGTTGCCTTAGTTATTCCCGTATACAATGGAGGCGAGCTTTATCGGCAATGCCTTCAGTCTGTGAACCGGCAGGCCTGTCAATTCAGCAAAAAACTTGTGATGGAAAGCGGCTCTTCAGACGCGTCACGGGAGCTTTCAATTGAGTATGGTTTCGACGTCTATGATGTCCCAGCCGGAACGTTTAATCATGGTGGGACACGGTCAGATGCCGTCGAAATGATAGATGACGAAATCATCGTATTTATCACCCAAGATGCCATACTTGATAACCCTGATGCTATCAAAAATCTGATCAAATGTTTCGATAATTCAGACGTGGGTGCAGTTTACGGCCGTCAGTTACCACACAATGACGGCAACCCACTTGCAATCCATGCCCGGACAACAAGTTACGGCCCTGAGAGCTATGTCGCGTCGATGGAAAGCGACTATCCTGTAGGAATACGTAAATGTTTCATGTCAAATTCATTCGCAGCCTATCGCCGTTCCGCTTTGCTGGAAGTCGGAGGATTTCCTGACAATGTGATTTTGTCGGAGGACATGTACGCCGTCGCCAAAATGCTCAAGCTTGGCTGGAAAATCGCCTATGCTGCCGATGCTCGTGCTCAACATTCCCATAACTACTCTGTTGGAGAAGAATTTCGGCGCTATTTTGACATTGGCGTTTTCCAAAGCCAAGAAGACTGGATTCTTGAAACGTTTGGAAGCCCTGAAGGCGAAGGTATACGTGTTGTCCTCCACCAGTTTGGTTTTCTAATGAAACACGGCCATTTTCTGTGGATACCCCGAGCCTTCTTCGCAGCAGGTGCAAAATTTTTAGGCTATAAGCTTGGGCGAAAGAACGAAAGGCTTGGTCCCAATGTTTCACGCAAATTAGCAATGCACCGTGCCTTTTTCAAAAGGTGAACACTCTCGCCTGACGCGCGCTATGCCGCGGTGATCTTTTTTAGAACATCTCGGGCATAGTCCTGTGAAACACCAAACTCACCGAAGAAATTTTCGGCACTTTTTTCAGCATTTTCTTGGAGCGCTGTCGCGTGCTCCAAAAGGAGAGACGGCAATGTCATGCGCTCGTTACGAACCTGAGTGACTTTTTCCAACAGCAAAGTAGCATCCTTTTCGACATCCATGGACATCAACCAGTCTGTAGAAATAAGTCGCGATCGGATGCAACCTCGATCTGGCGCCAAGACGGCGGCGCCGAAATTATATGCTTCAAGCAAAACAAGAGGATCGGCTTCATCAATCAACTGGGTAGGAAGAACGAACAGTTCTGTGTGCTCAAGGAAATCCTTCTTGGCTTGACCTGCAACAGGTCCCATCCATTTAAGAGTGCCGTTGCTTTGCTCCACGGCTTCGCGCACCTGTTTTTCAAGCTCAGGATCAGGAATCGGCCCAGCCAGAACAAGTTCGGCATCAAGATCATTTAAGGCAAGGTGCTTCCACATTTCCAATAGATAAGGGACACCTTTTTCTACAGTCATAACACTCATATGGCCTACGGTGACCCGTGGCCCCCTCTCCTGTCCAGAAAGAGATCCAGACCGAGAAAAGAATGCCGCATTCGGCAGAGTTATAAACCGTTCCTTATCGTTGACGCGGTATAGATTTTCATACTCATCTCGCATTTTATCGCAAAGAAGAATATGGGTAATAAGACCAGCCCCAAGCTTTCCCATCAAGCGGACCTGCGGGAGAGGACCAATCGCAATCGCACGATAGCTGTGATGATGCGCATAGAATGGATGGCCGCGTAGACGCAAAACCAGAACGGTCACCAAGAAAAACCAAAGGCCCATCTGCCCAGGCGGCGACGTATAAACGATGTCTCCTGAACGGAGACGAGCCAAAAGAATAAGCGGATTGAGCAACCCTCGCCCTATCTTCTGAACCGTGGTCCCTCCGATCGGCAGGTGCTCGATTTGACCACAATCAGACAGACATGTGCGCATCAACTGGTTGAACACAGTCTGCCCACTAATTGGTTCGTCGCACTGCGCCACGAGCCAAATTTTTGTTTTGGGTCCAGCCATGGCGGACATCCTCTGCTTCACTTCTTGTTCCGAGATTTAGTAACGTTCGTGAGCGCCTTACGTGCTGGGGTCTCTATCAAAAAATATCCTGCATAACTAGTGACAACAATCACAGCTATGGACAAGGCCGTCATGGCAATTAGAACCGCCTGATTGCCATGAAACATCTTGTCCGCAACAGCATTCATGAAAACAAGAATAATGACCCTATGCCAAATATACATCGAATAAGTTAGCTGACCAAAGGGAGCCAACCGTCTAATCATACCATTAATGTTCCCATGGACGTCACTTGCAACAGCCGTGGTAGCCAAAGCGACGATTGTTACCATCCGAATCCAACTGGATGTTGGCGTAAGCATTTCGAAAATCAGAAGGAGAACAAGAATTACACTGACAATGCCCTTGTCTTTCATATTCGGTAAATGCTCACGAATGCAGAACAGAAATATACCGAAAGTGAAACCCGTAAGTCCACGAAGCACGCTAGGCAAATGGCCCCAGCCGTCAGTGTGTTCAAGCAATACACCCGAGATGATGAAACACACACTAACACTACCTATCAACAGCCAAATAGAGCGCGCGAGTAATATAAATATTGGAAATAGGACATAGAGTCCCATTTCAATACTTATCGACCACGTCACGCCGTTGAACGTATAAGGGGAGCCACAGTTCAAATATTCCTGAATGAGCAGCGCTGTGTGCAAAATACAGGCAGGATCAAAAGACGGGGCTGTAGTAGCATTGGCTCGCAACAGAAGGATCCACCAAGTCCCAATGTTAATAGCCAGCACCACTAAATGTAGCGGGTACAAACGGGCAACGCGGCGCCACAAAAATTTTAAGTAGCTACTTAACGAATTGATACGTCCCAGATAAGCATAGGTAAGAACAAAGCCAGAAATCATGAAAAAGAGATCAACAAACATGCCAAACCCTTGGAGACCAATGATATCTTGCCTCTGTTCAGGGGAAAAGAAAAACTCATTGAGATGATAATAGACAATCCCTAAAGATGCGATAAAGCGCAGAAAATCCAGCGTCAAAAGATTATTAGTCTCGGGTGTAAGCCGCCAATATTTTATCATATCCGGTCATTTTCTCCTGTTACAGTGCTCGGCGGCAACTACCTGTTATCTGTGGATCAGGTGCGCAAACCAGCCAGCCACTAGTTACCTGCATCCCTCAGTAAATTTGCAAGGTATTTTCCATACTCGGTTTTCTTAAATGTCTCAGCATGTTCCTGCATTTTGCCATCATTGATCCAACCTGCCGCATAGGCGATCTCTTCAGGGCACCCCGATTGCATGCCTTGGCGCGTGGACAGCGTGCGCACAAAATTCCCAGCATCCAACAAAGACCCATGTGTGCCGGTATCGAGCCACGCATAGCCACGCCCCATGCGTTCCACGGATAGCGTGCCATCGGCCAGGTAGGTCTCAAGAAGCGTGACAATTTCAACCTCACCGCGATGCGATGGTTTGACCTCTTTCGCACGACGCGGAGCGTCTCCATCTAAGAAATACAGGCCCGTCACCGCATAGTTTGAGGGGGGTAAGTCTGGCTTTTCGATGATTTTTTCAACGATGCCGTTGCTGTCAAATTTCACAACGCCGTAGCGCTCTGGGTCTGCCACGTGATAGCCAAACACCGTGCCTCCGTTTTTTTTCCTATCGGCTGCATGCAACATCTCGGGCAGTCCATGACCAAAGAAAATATTATCCCCCAAAACCATTGCTGAGGGTGCGCCATCAAGAAAATCTTCGGCCAAAATATAGGCCTGCGCCAGGCCATCAGGGGACGGCTGCGTAATATAAGTGATTTCGATGCCCCACTGGGAGCCATCGCCCAACAACCGCTCGAATTGATTTTGGTCCTGCGGCGTAGTGATCATCGCGATCTCGCGAATGCCAGCGAGCATTAACACGGACAATGGGTAATAGATCATTGGTTTATCATAGATCGGCATAAGCTGTTTTGATACAGCCATGGTCAATGGATACAATCGCGTGCCGGAGCCCCCAGCGAGGATAATACCTTTACGTTCGCTCATGTCGTTTTCTCCAAATCTGTCAGAACATCGGCCAATCCGGCCTTCCAATTGGGGCGATTAATACCGAATGTGACATCAAGCGTATGACAATCCATCCGGCTATTGCTTGGCCGTTTGGCGGGGGTTGGATAGGCCGAAGATGGAATATCTTCGACTGCGCATGTGAGGTCAGCCTCAGCAAAAATCGCGCGAGCAAAATCAGCCCAGCTCACATCAGGCGTGCCCGAGAAATGATAGGTACCAGCAGCCTTCGGCTCTACTTGAAGTCGCCGCGCCATTTCGACACAGGCGTTGGCAATCGCGCGGGCGGAAGTTGGGCCACCGATTTGATCGCCAACGATGGTCAGCTTGTCACGCTCGCTCCCAAGCCGCAGCATGGTTTTGACAAAGTTATTGCCGTGAGCAGAAAATACCCAAGAGGTGCGTAGAATGGCAAAGGTGCCACCCTCTGCTCGCACACCGTCTTCGCCAGCAAGTTTCGTTCGCCCGTAGGCCCCCAAGGGTGCAGTTGGATGATCAGTCGAAAACGGTGTTTCGCCAGCCCCATCGAACACGTAATCGGTAGAGATATGAACAAAAGGGATGCCAAGAGTAGCACAGGCCTTGGCCATTTCTGTCGGTGCCTTGCCATTCACCAAAGCTGCGGTGTCTTCGTCTTCTTCAGCCTTGTCCACCCCAGTGTAGGCTGCGGCGTTGATAACGGCATCGGGCTTGAGCGTTACGATTTTGTGGGCACATAGGTTTGGATCGGTTAAATCCGCCTCGTCTCGACCAAGGAATATGGCATCAGGCAGAAGCGCACGCAATTCCGTAGCGACTTGGCCGGTTTTACCAAAAACAAGGATCATGCTTTGACCCCCAAGCGTTCGCCAACACCGTGGCGCTGCTGCAGCGCGCTCCACCACGCTTCATTGGAAAGATACCACTCAACTGTTTTCTCAAGGCCCTCTTCGACAGTTACCGAAGGTTGCCATCCCAATTCTTCGCGAATGCGGGTTGGATCAATAGCATAGCGCGCATCATGGCCGGGACGATCCGTCACAAAGGTGATCTGATCAGTATAACTTCCGCTGGCTTTGGGTCGTTTTTTATCCAAAATCGCGCAAAGCGTTCTAACCAACTCAAGGTTTGTGCGCTCATTTTCGCCGCCAATATTATAGCTACGCCCCAATACGCCTTTTTCAACGACCAGCAAAAGTGCGTCAGCGTGATCTTCGACATAAAGCCAATCACGGATATTTGCCCCGTCACCGTAGATCGGAAGTTCTTTTCCTGCGAGCGCATTGAGAATGATCACAGGCACCAGTTTTTCAGGAAAATGGAACGGGCCGTAATTGTTCGAACAATTGGTCAAAACCACAGGCAAACCATAAGTTTCGTGCCATGCCCGCACCAAGTGATCCGAGCTGGCTTTCGACGCCGAATAAGGTGAGCGCGGGTCATACGGCGTGTCTTCGGTGAACTTTACCGCAGGATCATTTGGTAGGGAGCCAAACACTTCATCGGTGGAAATATGATGGAACCGGAACGTGTCGGGCTTGTCCGCCTCAATCCAATATTTACGCGCGGCTTCAAGCATGTTGAACGTGCCGGTGATGTTAGTTTCAACAAAATCGCCTGGGCCATCAATAGAACGGTCCACATGACTTTCCGCCGCCAAATGCATCACCGCATCCGGTTTATGTTTAGAAAAAACAGCGTCTAATGCATCACGATTTCGAATATCAACCTGTTCAAACGCATAAAGTGGGCTGTCAGAAACAGAAGCCACATTATCCAAACATGCAGCATAAGTCAGCGCATCCACGTTCACCACCTCGTGCCCCCGGTCAACAGCCAAGCGCACGACAGCTGATCCGATAAAGCCGGCTCCGCCTGTGATCAAAAGTTTCATACGGAACCCTCATATACGAAAGGCGTCAAGAACTCCGCAAAGCTTTGCGCTTTTTCATCTTTTTCGGAAATCGCAGGTATGATGCCATCAAGCGGCCATTCAATCCCACAGCTGTCCCATTTTACCGTGCCGTCACATTCAGGCGCATAGTGGTCAGTGCATTTATAGACAATTTCACTGTCAGGCGCCAAAGTCATAAACCCGTGCAAAAATCCCTCAGGTATCCAAAGCTGTTTGCCATTCTCAAAGGACAGCTCTTCACCAATCCATTTGCCGTAGGTTGGCGATCCCTTGCGCACATCCACAGCCACATCAAAAATTCGACCGCGTCCGCAGCGCACCAGCTTGCCTTGCGCGTGAGGTGGCGACTGGAAATGAAGGCCACGCACAGTCCCAATCCCATGAGAAAGTGAATGGTTATCTTGCACAAACTCAGGCAAAATGAGCCCCGCCCTTGAAAGAGCTGCCTTATTCCAACTTTCTCCAAAAAAGCCACGGTGATCTCCGAAGCGTGGTGGGGTAATGATAAACACACCATTAAGCAAAGTTTTCTCGATCAAACCGATATCTCCAACAAATGTATTTTTGGGTATTTTCTAACGATTTTAGCTGCACTTACAACAACTCTGTTTCTTTCTCACTACGCAATATTGATCTGTTCAACTTGTGGAGGTGACGCAGCGTCCATTTCACTTATAAACAGGGCAAAATAGGACTAATGGCACAAGGCCCATATCAACATATTCGGCCATAGACATACCAATTTTGACGTGGCTGCCTTTTTTTCGACCTTAAATACGTGCGCGAAGGTCACAATGGCTTACTTTATCAGCCAATAAAGAGCTCTGTATTTATAAATAACGGGACATCATCTATATGCTCTTAATCAAAATTAATGAAAGTGTGAACATGATACTCCAGCACATGTGTTTCGGCGTTATAAGCAGTATTATTTTTGGTACCTCCTGCGCCATGGCTTTGGAGTTGAAATTTCCAGTATCCACTTACGGCACCCCAGGGTTAATAGACATACCTTCCGGCGAAGCTTTTCCAGACGGACAGATAACGCTTACGGGAGCCTTATTCTCTACTACGCAAAAGCACACATTGTCTTTTCAAATTTCTCCCCGAATATTCGGAAGCTTTCGCTATTCGATCCTTAATGATTTCAAGCCCGTCGGCGGTGACCTCTACGATAGAAGCTTTGATTTAGGTTATTTAATTATAAAAGAGGGTAATCTGCGACCATCTATTGTAGTCGGTCTGCGCGATTTTGGCGGAACAGGTGTCTTTGGGTCCGAATATATCGCAGCAACTAAACACTTCGCGAATGACCGCATCGCGTTAACAGGTGGTATTGGGTGGGGCCGCCTAGGAAGCTACGGAGGATTTTCAAACCCATTATCAGTTTTAAGTGGTTCTTTTGAAACACGTGGGAGTGGTCCGAACAATATTTCTGAAGTAGGTCAACTAGAGGTAGATCAGTGGTTTAGAGGTGATGCCGCTTTCTTTGGCGGATTTGCTTGGCAAGTCAATGAAAGCATAACCTTTAAGGCTGAATACTCCTCTGACGCTTATGTTTCAGAAAGCATAAATATGGGATTTAAACATAAAACTCCATTTAACGCCTCTTTAAGCTATGGGTTTAAAAATGGGGCACAATTGTCTGTATATACCCTACATGGCTCAGAAGTCGGGGTTATGGGCACTATCCCAATCACCCCACAAAACCCTAGATTTCCAAGCGGCATAGAAGAAGCTCCTGCTGCTTTAACACCTCGCCAAAGCCAAGCGGCGTTGTCATGGGACGAAGGCAGTGTACGTCAAAAGGACAGCGCGCTGTTCGTAGCGTTGGACGACCAAGGCATCGCTCTTGAGGGCATCACAATCGAGGGCTCTACTGCGACGGTGCGCATTGGTAACGAGCGCTTCCCAGCGCATGCACAGGCCCTCGGGCGCACGGCACGCATTTTGGCCAATAACCTTCCAGACAATATTACTACTTTCAAAGTGGAATCCATCACCAACGGTATCACAACCTCACGCACCACCCTAGGACGGGAAGGTTTAGAAGCGTTTGAATATGATCTTGAGAACAGTTGGAAAAGCTTTGCCGGCACCAGTTTTGAAGATGCAGCACGTAGTGAAGCTGAAGCCATCGCGGGCGTTTATCCAAAATTCGACTGGCGTTTGACCCCTTATCTTGATCCTGCTTTGTTTGATCCAGATAACCCCGTACGCGCCGATGTAGGTCTGCAATTTGCGGCCTCTTTTGAACCAACCCGTGGCCTGATTTTGTCAGGTGCTGTGCGCCAGCCTCTAACAGGGAATCTCGACACCAGCACACGTGCATCAAATTCTGTTTTGCCCCATGTGCGCTCCGACGTGACCGAATATGCCAAGCAATCTGATATACAAATCAAAAACCTGACGGCTGAATATTTCTTCCGCCCAGGTAAAAACCTATATGGGCGCATCACAGCGGGCTATCTTGAAACCATGTATGGCGGCGTCTCAGGCGAAGTGCTTTGGAAACCCGTCAACGGCAACTTGGCCTTTGGCGCCGAGCTGAACTACGCCATTCAACGTGATTTCGACCAACTGTTCGGCTTGCAAGACTATGACATCGTGACCGGCCATGCCTCGGCTTACTACGATTTCGGTGGCGGATACTTGGGGCAGCTCGATGTCGGGCGTTACCTTGCGGGCGATTATGGTGCAACCGTCTCTCTAGATCGCGAATTCGACAATGGCTTCCGCGTGGGCGCGTTTTTCACGCTCACGGACGTGCCATTCGACGAGTTTGGCGAAGGCTCCTTTGACAAAGGCATTCGCTTTTCTATCCCTGTGGACTGGCTCACGGGATCTGCCAACCAAGGCGGCTACGGCACGACTATCCGTCCTGTTCAACGCGATGGTGGGGCACGTCTGGATGTACGCAATAGGCTTTATGGTATTGTCAGAGGCAGCCATACAACCGAGTTAGAAGACCGTTGGGGGAAATTCTGGAGATGAGTTTTACAACCGCCTTGCGCCCTTTGGGCCTTGCCTTCACCCTGATCGCAGGGTTAAGCGCCTGCTCCTCAGATCCTGACAACCCCAACCTGTTGGCGGACTTCATGGGCGGGAACGATGCAATAGAGCCTGACGAAACATTTTTGGCTTATGAAGCCGCAGGTGCGCCGGCACTGATCATGTCACTTCAGTCCATACCAGATGCATTTACGGCTTTCGTGCGCCAAACAACGAACGCCAAGGGCGAAGAAACATGGATTTCATTGGACAAGCTGTCTATGGGCATGAAGGACGGCATGATCATTGCCACTCGTGGCTTGGGTGCTGATCAGCTGGCAGGGGCCCCCTATCAAACTCTTGCGGCGCTTAAAGCAGGGCGCAATGGCATCACAGATCGGTTCATCACACATATCAATGGCAAAAGCCAAGCCGAAACACTCGCGTTTCGCTGTAGCGTGACCTTTCAAAAACAAGCCCTTGTCGACTTAGGTGGCTATACTGCCAATACCGATCTGTATTACGAGGACTGCCGCAACACGCAAACCAAGTTCCGCAACTTTTTCTGGGTGGAACGCGGCAGTCGTAAAATTGTGCAATCGCGTCAATGGATCAGTGACAGCCTCGGCAGTGTCGCTCTGCGAACTTTGCCAAGATAACTATCTCTTGG
>NZ_JAHKPU010000014.1 GCF_018860505.1 Pacificibacter marinus | reverse complement strand
TCGCGATGAGGGACTGTCCCTTTGATAGCATTTACTGCATGTATGGATGCCCCCATTGGTGCAAGAGATTTCTGAACGGTTTGAGCGTGTGATCGGATGCGGTCATGTATCAGGCCTCTCGTTGCAGCGGTTGATACAGCCACGGGCCGGTATGGCGATGCGCGAACCAAAGACAGATCAACAAATCGAGCTCATTGGCTCCTGCAGTGAAACTGTTTTTTCTGGTCCGGATCTTTCCGATCATTTTCCCTTACTGTCCTTCGATCTCCTCACACACTCAAGTCCCGGGTTTTGATGTACGTCGCATTGCGCTTATGACATCGCTGCCGGGTTTCGGTAGTCTTCTTGCTTTGTCACCATAGCCCACAGGCCACGCGCCATTTTATTCGCTAATGCAACGGCGACCAGCATACGGGGTTTGCGTTCCAACATGGAGATCAACCAATCGTTATGAGGTTTTCCAAAGCGCTTAACGGCCTGCAGAACGGCCATTGCACCGGATATCAGCAGCCGTCGAATATCGCGTTGGCCCATCTTTGAGGTCTTACCAAGGCGAGGTTTGCCGCAAGTCGAGGTCTGCTTGGGGACCAAACCCAGCCATGCGGCAAAATCCCGACCTCGGCGAAAGCAGTTCAGGTCAGGCGCAAAGGTTTCTATGGCCAAAGCCGTGATTGGCCCCACGCCCGGCATGGTCTGAGCGCGACGTGCCGCTTCAGCTTCTTTGGCGGCGCCCTTCATCTGTCGATCCAGAGCTGCAATTTTAGCACTGAGATCTTCGATCTGGACGAGGTATACTTTGGCGAGTTCTCGAACGCCCGCTGGCAAGCCAATGTTCTCATCTTCAACTGCGTCGGCCAAGCGTTTGACCTGGATGGCACCTTGTGGCGCAACAATTCCGTGTTCAGCTAGATGGCCGCGCGTCACGCAAGAGGCGTGCTAATCACACGACGCGTTGATCGTTTGGGTGCGCTGACCGACAAACATCTGTCGTGTACGAAACAGCATGGCCCGCGCCTGCTGGGCTTCGGACTTTAGTTCTACAAATCGCATGGTTGGCCGTGATGCCGCTTCAACGATGGCTTCGGCGTCTGCAACATCGTTCTTTTGTCGTTTGACGAAAGGCTTCACGTAGTTAGGCGCAATCAATCGCACAGTATGTCCAAGCTTCTCAAACTCACGGCCCCAGCTATGCGCAGTCGCACAAGCCTACATCGCAACAGTGCATTCCGGCTGTTTGCTCATAAACGCAAGAAGCTGAATGCGTGTCAGTTTTTTTGCGAAAAATAACCGTTCCATTGGCGCAAGCCCCGTGAAGTTGAAACACACGCTTTGCAAGGTCTATGCCGATCATGGCGACTTCTGACATGGATACTCTCCCTTTGTTGATGCTTTCTGAAACACCATAGTGGCACATTACGATGCCGGTTGGTCGGGGGCATCCACGCCATCAACAAAGGAGACTGACTATGCACTGCGCGGCAAGGTTATGCGCAGCATGATCCCGAGAGTGGGACTGAAACGGACGGACGAATTCCGGGAAGATGCGGTGCGGATCGCACTGACCCGTGGGCTGACGCGTAAGCAGGTTGCCGATGACCCACTGCCTGACAGGGTATTGCGCAGCAATGTCCCGAGAAGGTGGGCGTTGGCATGTCGACGCTGAACATTGAGCATGTGTAGCGCCACTGGTCAGTGCACGCATGCGAAAGATCACAGCACATCGCGGCACGGATGTGGTGTCGAAAGAGGATTTGGGACTGGCTCAAGAGAATGATTGACTTCGACGCGAGAACCGTCTTCTCAAGGACTTGATCCGGATATGCAAACCGTCTGGGGGACGGCTTGCCCGGTGAAAGAGGGAGATCTTGAAAAAAGCCACCTATTACCCGGCAGGCGATTACGTAGTAATCTGCCGAGAGGGCAGTTTTTTGCGCCTAAAGCAATGAGATTTAGGTTTGTCGAAGAACATAGAGCCAGCTTTCCAACTAATCGCCTGTGCGATGTCGTTGGTGTCAGCGCGCGCGGCTTACGGGCGTTCCGTAACCGCCCAGCCAACCGCAGGCAGCGATCTGATATGGTGACGTTGGCGCATATCAAAGAGCAATCCCGTCTCAGCTTGGGCAGTTATGCACTGCACGGCAGGGTATTTCCGTAGGAAATGTCCCGAGAGTGGCAGGCCACGGATGACGGAAGAACTGAAAGAGATCGGTTTGGATGTCGGTCACCGCCGTATCGGTCGTTTGATGCGCCAGAATGGCATATCCGTCGTCAGAGCCCGCAAACATAAGGTGACCACAGGCAGCAATCATAAGTTCAACATCGCACCGAACCTGCTGGATCGTGACTTCAACTCTGATGCGCCCAATCAGAAATGCCTTCTCGGGACATTGCTGCGCAATACCCTGTCAGATAACAGGCAGGTGACATCAGTTACATTTGGACACGTGAAGGATGGTTGTACCTAGCGGTCATCTTGGACCTGTATTCCAGGCGCGTGATCGGCTGGGCTGTAAGCAATCGAATAAAACGCGATTTAGCAATCCGAGCGTTGAATATGGCCATCGCGTTCCGGAAACCACCAAAAGGCTGTATCGATCACACGGATCGTGGGTCGCAATACTGTTCCCACGATTACCAGAAAATCCTACGCAAGCACGGCTTCAAGGTATCGATGAGCGGCAAAGGAAATTGCTATGAGTTTAAGTTGGTCCGCGCCAGCGGATTGAATGATCTGGGAGATCATTCAAAGGCGCAAAACGCGGCAGTCTTGCGTCGGGAAAACAGTCTCCCAGACTGTTTTCTGATCCTCCTCACCTTCTTCAAAACCCCTGTCAGGCAGTGATCAAGGCTGAACTGATCTGGCGGCATCCTTGGGAGACAAGACGGAAAGCTGAGATGGCAATCTTTGAATACATCAATGGCCTCGTAAATCCGCGCCGCCGCCACTCAGCACTGGGCTGGAAAAGCCCCGTCGCTTTCGAAAAGAAAGTGGCTTAAACGAGCACTTGGGGCGGCACGAAAGCGTGACAGGTTCAAAGAAATTAAAGAGATATAATTTCAGATACTTAATGGCATCGGCTTGCCGGACCAAGCGCACATGGCTGATGTCCGTCGGCGAGGTAAAAAAGCCAACAAAGCTCTCATATTGACGCTTGATCTTTTCCTCGATGCCTTCGCTATGCTTCATCTCGTTCATGCGCGACACAACGGTCATCATGTCGGGGGCAAGAGAGTCAGCGTTTACCACGGTGGCAGGGGCAAGCTGCATCAAATCGCGACAGGTCCAAGGGCCATTAGTCGTTCGGGTGATGCGATCTGAACACACATATCGATAGAGTAATGGTGTGAAATTTAAAGAACTTGCCTCAGGTGCACGACTGTCGGGTATAAATTAACGTAGGGTAATTTACATATATGGGTACGAGTATTATGAACTTTTCTTCTAAATTTAAAACCTTCCTGATCGGTGCCGCGTTGGTATCTGGGGCGAGCTCCGCTATGGCACAGGATTTTGATGTGTCTCGACTGTCTGTTGACACAGGCGTATCCTCTTTGGGCTTTTTCATCTCTCCTAGCTATGAATACAATGAACAGCTGTCCTCGCGCTTGAATGTGTATCTTGGAGAGTTTTCAGATACTTTTGATGCCGATGGAACGTCCGTAGACGGGACGTTTGATTCATACTCTGCTTCAGTCGTTGCCGACTACCAACCATGGTCCAACGGCATTTTCATCTCTGGTGGTTTGTCATTGGGTGGCTACAAGTTAAGCGGATCAACGACGGAAATTGAATACGAAGGCACCACTTACAACGGTGATTTCGGTATCGATATTCAGCAAAAGAGCAACATAGCACCTGTTATTTCTACAGGTTACAAATACGCTGGCGATGCAGGGTTTTCCGCGGGCTTTGAATTAGGGGCCAAACTTGTTGCGCAAGAACTATCAGTTTCAGGAATTGATACGATTGCATCAGCTTCCGATCAGGCTCAATTGGAAGACGATATCGCACAAATCAACAGTGATTTTGAAGACTTCCCAGTCATTCCATTCATTGCACTGAGTGTTGGTTGGTCGTTCTAAACGGAACAGCCCCTGTGGCTCTATGACCACATAGCTATATCTGCAAGCAAGTTTGCAATACTGGCAGATAAGTTCTGCTAACAATAGAGCTGGCGCATGGCATATGCTTGCGCCAGTTATTCAATAACGTAAGACAATAAGTTTCAGATGTGAGCGTTCAAAAACGGACGTTTGTAGAATGGTCTCGAATTGGCCAAAGGCGTTGCTGTTGCTAAATCTCATTTGATCCCGTGACTCTGTCATTCACTCAGACCAAAATGCCGTACCCAGCACCTATAGCTGTTTCCAGAAAGCTGAAGCGCGGCAAATTAAGCCGTCAGCAACGACAGCTAATGGGATCACGGCGAGAGTCCCCTCAACAAGACCATAATCCACGTGTCGATCAACAGGTCGGATACATATGAGCGACTTTTGAGAACACGCCAGAACTCATTTGCGTACAGCAGCCGGTACATACATCGGGCCGCTTCCCAATGGCCAAAGATTGTATAGCTCAGTAGACGGTCGTGATTGTGCCAAATTGATGATTTGGGCTTTTGGAAATATGGGGAAATATGCTTTAAGCTGGTCAAACAAGAAAGGATCTACCGTATCAATAAGTTTGCCCTAGAGACACTGTCAATAGCTCATCAAGACGTGGTTAAAAACACCCGTCGATGGCTTGAGCAAATGGTCGTAGGACTAAATCTATGCCCATTTTCCTCTAGAGTTATCGCCCAAAACCAAGTGCATTATGCCATCTGTGATGCTATCACCGATGAACAACTTGAGCAGTTCTGTGTGACTGAATTGCAGCGTCTGCTTGGGTCTAACGAAAATGATATTGCCACGAGTTTGCTTATGTTTACTCAAGGTTTAGCAGAGTTCGATGAGTACCTTGCTATACTCGATTGGTTTCAGCAACTGTTGGAGAATGCAGAGCTGGAAGAGCATGTGCAATTAGCATCATTTCACCCTCAATATCAATTTGAGGGAGTGGCTGCGGAGGATCTTAGCCACTTTACCAATCGCTCACCCTATCCAACGATACACCTTCTGCGTCAAGATCAGATGAGTAAAGTTCTGGCTCAGGTTTCGGACCCCGAGAAGATTTATTTAGATAACATAAAGACATTGAACAAACTTGGTCGCCGACAGGTCGAAGCACTCTGCCCATGGGGTAAATAAAGACTGATTGCATGGCTATGGCTCAGTTTTGTGGTGAGCGGCAGAAAAATTCGTGTGACTGCCATCTGAGCCCTTGAAATGCTTAGGCGTTTACCGATCGCTTTGAGCGATTTGTCGCCCCGTTCACATGAACTTTTCCGAACCTTTGCGACGCATATGAAATTGCCTCTTTTGGGAATTCCATTGCCCTGCGGTTGAAAGACAGCTGTGAAAAAGCGTAAGAGGGTATGGCAAGCTGCCGACCGGATTGGCTCAGGTGCTATGAAAAGGTCGCTACCTATCATTCGCTGCGTTTCGCCTGAGATCGGCGGCGCGGCCAGTTCAAAATGTTCAAGAAAATATTGGGGCCGATTGATCTGGCCGCTCAATATGATGCCGAAGTGGTTTTGTCAGCGTTACTGCCGCCACCCCATCTCGATCGCACATAACCCGGATAAATATGACGAAAAGCTTGCCGAACATGCGAAAGGCTCGGTCTTTGTCGTGCGACCGTGAGTGACAATTGCCTGCACGTGATACGACTAGAAACGAAAATAACAAGGGAGGCCATATATGGCCGATGAAACAACGAACCAAGGAATCCCTGCGCCGGAGGGCGCCAGCGATGTCATCGATACAGAATACGAGATAGGACAGAATAACGTCGATGGAGCGCTTGGGCCGTTCGGCTTTGATATCCATAACCCGGTTTTCCTGATTTCCGGGGTGGCGGTCGTGGCATTCGTGTTCTTCACGCTTGCCTTGCCCGAAGTTTCGGCCTCGGCGTTTTCTGCAATGTTCGACTTCACCACCAAGAATTTCGACTGGTTTCTCATAGGGGCGGCGGATATCGTAGTCTTGTTCTCGCTATTGCTGATCGTGACACCTTTCGGATCTGTTAGGCTAGGTGGTCAGGATGCGACGCCCGATTACAGCTATATCGGCTGGTTCGCGATGTTGTTTGCGGCTGGTATGGGTATTGGGCTTATGTTTTATGGCGTGTCCGAGCCCCTTACGCATTTTTCGACCTCGCTTGGCGAAACGGCCTTGGGTGAAAACGGGCTGCGCTCTGACTGGGCTCCGCTTGGCGGGGCGACCGGAGACGAGGCCGGTGCGATCCGTCTGGGAATGGCGGCGACGATTTATCATTGGGGCCTGCACCCTTGGGCGATCTATGCCACAGTTGCTCTGTCGCTGGCGCTTTTCACATATAACAAAGGCTTGCCGCTGACCATCCGGTCGGCATTCTATCCCATCTTGGGCGAACGTGTCTGGGGCTGGCCGGGCCATGTGATCGACATCATCGCGGTCTTTGCCACGCTCTTTGGTTTGGCCACATCGCTGGGTTTTGGCGCGACGCAAGCAAATGCCGGACTGAACGAGCTATTCGGCGTGCCGATCGGCAAGACCACCGAAGTTATCTTGATTTCCGTGATCACTCTGGTGGCGCTGATTTCAGTGCTGCGCGGGCTTGACGGAGGCGTCAAGATACTGAGCGAAATCAACATGGGCCTTGCCGGATTGCTGGCGCTGTTTACGCTGATTGTGGGACCGACCGCGTTTCTTATCGCGTTCTTCTGGGACAGCCTTGTGGCCTATGTCGAATATCTGCCTGCCTTGGCCAATCCGTTCGGTCGAGAGGACGTTAACTTTTCGCAAGGATGGACTGCATTTTACTGGGCGTGGTGGATCAGCTGGTCACCTTTTGTCGGTATGTTCATTGCCCGTGTTTCGCGCGGCCGCACTGTGCGTGAATTCATAATCTGTGTGCTCCTGATTCCCAGCATGGTCTGTGTGATCTGGATGTCGATTTTTGGCGGCACAGCCATTCACCAAGTCATCACCGATGGCTTCGCCGGTGCGCAAGACGCAGGATTGCCACTGCAATTGTTCAAGATGCTGGGTGAACTGCCGTTGGCCTCGATTACATCGTTCATAGGTATCGTCTTGGTCATAGTATTCTTTGTCACCTCATCGGATTCGGGCAGCCTTGTGATCGATACCATCACTGCGGGCGGCAAAGTCGATGCGCCCGTGCCCCAGCGCGTGTTCTGGTGCATTTTCGAGGGTGCCGTGGCTGTTGCGCTGCTGATCGGTGGTGGGTTGGCCGCGTTGCAATCTATGGTGATCTCGACTGGATTGCTTTTTACCGTGGTTCTGTTGTTGATGTGTTATTGCATCTTTAAGGGGTTACAAAGCGAGCGGACAAAGTTGAAGTAAATCTCTTTGAATTCGAGCAACCATGCGGCCTCGGTGAGATATGCACCGGGGCCGTTTTGGGTTTGGGATCGAAAAGCAAACGCTTTTCCTTCTCGAGAATTCAGTTTTCATGTCGAAGCCGGTCATTCATGTGTGTATTGAAGTGGTCCTAATTTTTAGGACAGCTTTGCGGCTTAGCTTAGATGTAATCTCGTTGGTTTCATGCCGCCTTTGGGTTGGTTCTGTGTTGAAGAATGCGTCGTTAGGCGATCGTTTATTGAGTACTGTGTGTGGTCGCTCAGTGTTGTAGAACCTGATCCAGTCTTTGATCACGCGTTTGGCTTGGAACCCGTCCTCCAATTCATGCAGCCCCCGTGAACTGTGATCCCTGATCGGTCATAATCTCGGGCTTGCCCATTGCCTGGCAGGGTATGCGAAGAATGCACAAGAAAGGTATTTTGCGATGGCCTCGTTTAAGGCCTAGAAATAAAAACTGCGTCTCTGCGTCATTTCTGTATCCTATCTTCAAGGTTGGATACATTTTAGCACGCTGTCCAGCTTTGCTGGATCACTTCAGGTCGTCGTGTTGAGGTGCTTTAGGTCGGCTTAAGCGATATAGAGGTCTGTTCCGCGATCAAATTCAACGTAGAAGGTCGAGCCGACGCCGAGTTCGCTGACGTAATCGATGATGGCGTTATGACGCTCGGCGATTTGTTTGCTAATATAGAGGCCGAGTCCAGTACCGCCGACCTTGCGCACGTCAGAGGAATCCACTTGGCTGAACTTGCCGAACACGCGGTCTTTTGCGCCTGCCGGAATGCCCAACCCTTCGTCAACAATAGAAATGCGAATGCGAGTGCCAAGTGTCTCTACGCGCGCTTTAACTGTGCTGCCGTGAGGGGAAAACTTCAAAGCATTGGACAACAGGTTACTCAAAACTTGGACCAAACGATCACGGTCCCCAATGATTAAACATGCCTCAGCGCAGGGCTCTATGGAGACATGGATTCCGAGCTTACTTGCAATCCCTGAGGTTGAGTCCACTGTTTCGCGTAAAAGGTCATTCGCATCGATCGGCTCAAAATCGAACACAATTTCCTCGGATTCGATTTTTTGCATGCTAAGAAGATCATCGATCAGGGCGGCGAGGCGTTGTCCGTTTCGGTTCGCGAGGTTTATGATGGGCTTAAGAGGCTCGGGCAGCACTGTGAGAGCGTCGTTATTGACGAGTTCGAGCGCTCCAATGATCGATGTCAGTGGCGTGCGCAATTCATGACTTACGGTGGCCAAGAACTGTGCTTTGGCCTCCAATGCAGCTTTCGCGCGCTCGCTTTCTTCTTTGATCAGCTTCATCTGCTCAAGCCGCTCTTTGTGGCTGAGGTAGAACTTCATCGAAATATCTATAATGAAGTAAAGCACGAAGATGATCGTGAAAAACTCCAACCAGATTTGAGACTTGATCGAAGGTGTATAACGCACCAAGTCGAAAAATGCGATGAACAGAAACGCAAATCCGTATATTGTGAGCCGCAACAATAGGATACCTAACAGTTGGCTATTGTACATCGCTGCGAAAACGGATGCGGAAAAGAGGAAAAAGAGCGGTGTGAAATGACCCGTTGATGACTGTTGTAGTGCCATGTTTACAATGAAAGCACTGATCGCCAGCGCGCTTATGATTGTATTGATGAATATACGTTTGAGAATCTCTCGGCCAATGATCGGGTCCTGACCATCCCAAGATTTTGATTTTCGTCCAAGGTGTACATCAAGAAATTCGGCGAGTGCTACTAGAAGATAGGTCGCGAAGACTGAGACAACATCGAAGTAAAACGCTGCCAATACAGCCGCAGCAAGAAAGCTCGTCTGCCGTTTCCAAACAAGTTCGCTGAGAAGGGATGCGTAATCCTTGATGTTTTGCTCACGACCGACGGAACTAAACCAGTTAGTCTGGGCCGACCTAAATGTCCTTAGTCCCTGCATTTTCGCCCCCAGCGCTTTACGCCGTGTTCACGCTATAGATGAAAAGTGTTCATAGCTGAAGTGTGTTGGATTCACCCTATCGCTGTATGTGTTGGATTTACTTTAAAGTTGAAATGTGTTGGAAATCGGTCATTTGTAAGGTCAGACGTGACTTTTTTGGTTCCAATTGAAGGCAAAGGGGGAGCCACAGCAAAGACACATGGCACTTCGTAGAGCCCATGCAGCAAAATGCGTTAAACATGGGCTGCATGGACATGATGTGTTGTGGTAAATACTCAGGCGCGGAGGGTATCAAGCGACCTTGGAGCGACCATTCTTTAACGCAACATAATTTCCAGAGAGATTTGGAAACGCAATGTTAGAATGTGGAATATCGTTGATCGGACCAAAAATTGGTGTACGTGCGAGAACCGCGTCGCGCTGCTCCCAAACGTTAGAGGTCAAAAGCTGGAGCGGCTTTGTGAGCCACGGATAGCTACGTGGGCCAACCGCCAAATCATAGCCAAGATAGCGGCGATAGAACGGGGTGTGCTCAACGCGTACCGCGGCAAGGGCTAAATCGATATTATAGGCCATCGTGGCAAGAAATGGGATGCGCATTACCAAAAAATGCAATGGCACACGCTGTTTGCGTGCTGCGGGGTTGATCACAAATCGTGTCGGATCAAGAGCCGTTTCACCCGGCTTTAGATAGTCCAAAATTTCCGGGAACGTTTCCAACGAGGGCGACGAGGGCGACGTCTTGGATATCACATGCAGCCGCATCGCCGCCATAATTTCCCCATCCATTTCAACCGCGACGTGAACGCAGTTCTCGGTGTCGTCATAAGAGTCAGTCATGAGGCCGCGCTCGTTTTCGTCTATCGCTTGCTCGGCAAGATAGCCTTTGTAACGTAGGCGATATACTTTTTCGAGGTCCTGACTCTCGGTCAGAATTTTATAGCGAGAGCGTTTCAGCGCCTCTATTGCTTGATGTTTCATAGTCGGTCCTGTCGTCTTTGCGTGACTACGATATTGCACGACACACAAGTAGGTCGCTGTGGTCGCGGTAAACGGATTGTTGCCTAACGATTTCGAACCCATTTTGGGCGACAAGCGATGCGATTTCCGCTTCGGTATGGGTCCAATAGATGCCTTTTTTCTGAGCCTCTAGGATGCTTTTGTTCTGTTTGGCAATCTCGCGACCTTGCCAAAAGACGCGGAGTGCGCCGATCAGACCGAGCTCTTTTTTTACGCTTGCGAATAGATAGCTGCGCCAGTCGGACACGTTCATGTAGCGGCCGATGTCGATGAGATAGAGACGTCCACCGGGACGCAGCAACTTGCGCAGGTCGGCAAGCCGTTGTTCTTGCGCAGGCATGGCATATAATGCGTGAACGCAAATAACGAGATCAGCTGAGCCTGTCGCGTCAATGTCTTCAAGGGCGCGGTTGTCGTAGCTGATATTTTTGTATGCGGCCAGTTTGGACTGTGCCGATCTGTTCATGTTGGTGTCGGGTTCGACAAAGCATATTTCGCTATCGGGACAGACGCGGGCTGCAATTTCGGTGTAGTTTCCTGTGCCACCGCCGATGTCATAGATCACTTGAGGTGTTTCTATCGTGGTTAGAAAGGCTTCAAAATCTTGCAACAGTGCTTGATATTCAGGGTTGTGCTCGGACAGTAGGTCATAGGTCGCTGAATAGGCACTCCAATCGGCAGATATGGAACGATTTACAACTTTAGAGCGATAGTCGTTTCGGGGAGATGACATCTCAACACCAGCGTGTGACGGCATGGGGGACTCCAGGATTTGGTCGAGAATGACCTGCTACATGACATGTTTGTTAGTCGAACGTGACGCCGCAAATATCGCATTGCAAGCTAATTTGAGACAATGAAGATATTTTCATATGATTGTTTCCCAGCTTATACGCGGCAAGTCATCGATGTCAAAGCTCAATCTAAAGTTGCAATTTAAATCGAAGGCGGGGAGGTATCATTTCGTATATCCCAAGCAGAGCAGGCTATTTCCCGCGCTAACGCGGGAGTTCAGTACTGATAAATATGTCGCGAAAAAGGCAAAAGCGCCGAATTTCAATAGAAGGTTTCACTGAGCCGCCAAAATGCTGCCTCAATTTTAGGCGAAAACGAAGGAGTCGTAGAGGCGAAAACTTGGGGTTGTGATGAGCGTATTGGTAACTTTTAATGATTCAACGGTGCTGTTCGCGGAAGATGATGATTCTGCCGTCTTAGATCTCGTTGCGCATTTTCTCGGGATCGCAACGTATCACAATGATAACAATGCACCGACTGCAATACCCGCGCTTAAAGTTACTGCTAAAACGGTTGATGTCTAAAGCAGTTTCAAGCGGTCTGCGCTGTGAATGGGTTGCTATTCTCACGGCTGACAACATTTAGTGAAATGAGTAGGGGGCCTATTTCTCAGGCGTTAAACGCGAGCATGTGCAGTGGTTCGGCAAAACTGAACTGCATGCTAAGATGATGGGCTGGATACCACTCCTGTCAGAAGCGTAATGTGCCACAGTGGGTTTGATCAAAGCCATTAAAAAGAGAAATTATCCCGCTCGAAGTCAGCCCTGAAGTGCGCCTTGTCCCATTGATTTACATCAAATCTTCTGTTAAGCGGCAAAATCTTAAACAGGTGACATAGCAGCTTGCTTTCCCGAAATCGCCCATGTCGGTTCTTTGAGAATGTCGAATGGTTCGGCACAGGATCAGATAAATACAGTATGCAGGCGCGATCTATGAGAATTGCAAAGCTGACACTAACTGCCTTCTCTGTCAGCCCAGCCTGCGAACACGCGCTCTAGAAAAATGACGGCGTAATATAAAATGATGCCAAGAAATGCGAGTGCGATAAGAACCGCGAACATGAGCGGATAGTTCCCATTGGTTTCGCCTGACTTGAACAATGCGCCAAGGCCACGCCCGTGCGGGCTGACAATTTCCACAAGGTTCGTGCCGATGAACGCAAGCGTGGCCGAAACTTTTAATGCACCAAAAAACTCTGGCAGAGTTTTAGGCAGCGCGATTTTGCGAAAGATCGTGAACCGTGACGCCCCAAGCGCGCGCAAGATGTCGCGGTATTCAGGTTCCAATGTGGACAGGCCAATCCCGACAGAGACGGCGATGGGAAAGAACGAAATCATGAACGCCATTAGGATGGTGTTGAAATCGTGCTGTCCGATAAAAATGAGAGAGATGACAGGTACTAATGTCGCCTTGGGGATTGCGTTAAACCCGATCAGCAATGGATACAGTGCGTCGCGCGCAAGTTTAGAAAAACCGATGATCATGCCAATCAAGGTGCCAACGATAACAGCCAGAAACAACCCGACGATGGTACGCCAAAGGGTCTGCCATCCCATGACGAAGAAGAGTTCTTTGTATTTCCAGAACGCTGACGGCAAATCCGACGGAGACGCCATTTTGTAGTTCGGCCAGCCGTTAGCCCAGACAAGCAGTTCCCAAAGGGCCAAAAAAATTAAGATGGCAATGACAGGGGTGGAGATTTTGCGCAACATCAGACGTGCCCTTCCACATCGCGGCCTTGGGCGATTTTAATCTGGTCGCGCAGAATATGTAGCATGTCTGCGGCTTTTGGGGTGAACAAAGCGTCCAATGTGCGGTCTGCGGGTAGATCCACGTCCATCACATATTGCGTGCGCGCAGGGCGGCCTGAAAGCACGATCACTTGGTCACCAAGAAACACGCTTTCGCGTAGGTCGTGCGTGATGAGAACTGCGGTAAAGGGTTCCGCGGCACGCAAGTCGCGCATCGTTTGCCACAGGTCTTCGCGGGTAAACGCATCCAGCGCGCCGAATGGTTCATCAAGAATAAGGACATCAGGTTTGTGTACAATAGATCGGCACAGTGATGCGCGTTGACGCATACCGCCTGACAATTCGGACGGGCGTTTGCTCTCAAAACCAGTGAGGCCAACCATATCCAGTAGCTCCATCGCCCGAGCGACGCGGTCTTTGGTGGGCATCCTAGGGGCCACGATTTCAAGCGGCAGGATCACGTTGTCCAAAATGGTGCGCCATTCCAGCAGCACAGGATTTTGAAATGCCATCCCGACGGTCTTGCGCGGACCCGTTACACGTTCGCCATGCAGCCAAACCTCGCCCTCGTCGGGTTTCATCAAACCAGCCACAAGTTTGGTAAGCGTGGATTTCCCACAACCCGATGGGCCGACAACGGCTGCAAAAGTGCCTGCGGGCACAGCGATATCCAAACCGTCAAGCACGGGCAAAGGCCCGCTTGCCGTCTGATAGGCGTGCCGTGCGCCTTTAATTTCTATGAGATTTTCGATGGTATCGCCTTTGGTCAGAGATGGGGCCGCCAAAGTGGCGACCCCGTTTTTTGCTATTTCAACATCAGGCTGCCGTCATCCGGCAAGTAGCTGTCATCAAAATACAGAGCGGCATCAGGTTCCGTTTGGAACTCGTAAACCGATTTAGTTTGCTCAATCGCGTTGGCCATGCGGTCAGTATCAATGCCACCGATGCCGTTTTCCATCACGTAGTCGGTCAGGACGTTCCCATCGATTGCCATTTGCAAACGCTCGGTTTCAAGGTCGGCGTCGGCGGCAGGGTTGCGTTCCATCAGGGCCGCGATGGCCGCATCAGGTGTGGCTATGGCATCTTTCCAGCCCATCGCGACCGCGCCAAGAAAGGCTGTGACCACTTCGGGGTTTGCTTCGGCGAAGTCTGTGTTGACGATAATGGCGTTGCCATAAAGGTCGACACCATAATCGGCCATTAGCATCACTGAAATGTCGTCTTCAGGTACGCCCAGACGTTTTAGGTTCAGCGTGGATGAAAACGAAAATCCTGTGATTGCGGCAACATTGCCTTCGGCCAGCATCGGTTCGCGCGTGGGGAAGCCCACAGGTTCGACCGTGATGGCATCGACATCGATACCGGTTTCAGAGGCAAAGATGGGGAACTGTGCCCATGCGCCGTCGGGGGGCGGTGCGCCAAGGACTTTACCCTCAAGGTCGGACGGTTCCGTTACGCCAAGGGACTCACGTCCAATGATGGCGAAGGGTGGCTTGTCATAAACCATCATCACAGCTGTCACAGGCGCGTCAGGGTTCTGGTCGAGAAAGCGCATCAGTGAATTGATGTCGGCAAATCCGATGGGGAACGCACCTGTTGCAACCTTTGGAATTGCGTCCAAAGATCCAGCGCCTTCACTGATCGTGACGTTCAAATCAGCGTCGGAAAAATATCCCGCATCCAAGGCGTGAAAGTAGGGCGCGGATGGTCCTTCGAATTTCCAATCCAACGCGAATGGAATGTCGGTTTCCGCCAACAGTGGAGTGCCAAGTACAGCGATCAGCGCTGCTGGCAGTGCTTTATTAAAGAACATCGTTTATCCTTCAGTTTCAGAGTAAGTTTTTTACTCGTATGAGTATGATTTGGACAACAATACTGGTGAAGTTCCCAGATAAGGCCGCTTCGCACGTAACGGGACTTGCTTGTGCGCGCAAATATTAACCGTAAAGCGCAGATGTGCCTGATTTTTTGGCGATGCGTTAAGTCTGCAAGGCGTAAACCAGAACTTCAAATCCAATCCAGATTTGCGATACTTGCTGCGGGCCTTTTTTCTAAAAAGAGCTGATGAACATGAATACTTGGTCCTCTAATTCGTAAAACAGCCCGTCGCCGATATCCGGCTTGCAACTGTTCAAGCCGAATATTTCAGCTGCGGTTGGAAAAGCGGTCATTGGCTCAAACTTTCCCCGCATTGTTTTGACGCTTGATGACACAAGTCGTTGTGGTGGACGTTATTTGGGGAGTGATTGATATGGTCATCCATCAGTTGCCACCAAATCCAACACTTTTTTCGTTTCGTTTTTGATGACCTGCTCTGTGTTAGTATCTTCAAATATGGCGATTTTTATTGCGGCGTATAAGTGACGCAAGGCTCGCGTCTTAAAGCTGCACGCAAAAACTGATTTGCGCAGATGCATTTTATTTCCAGATAGTTCCAAAACTTGAGCCTAATTTACCGTGACAGAAATGAACCAAAATGAACAAAGAAATCAAAAATGCCATTGTTATGAATAGCAAAAATTAGAAATGACTGCCTACTATGGCAAAGGTCGATGGTTCGAACAGGTGCAAGTCAATCACATCCCAATGGGGTGGCAAAAGCCAACCTAAGGGGCACTTACTTCAGGGTGGAATTGTCTTTTTATGCTTTATCAGGGGGTCTGGCTCGTTTTTTCATGGGGCTTTGAAATAGGTCGGTGCACATCGATACCCATTTTGGTTGCCTAGATTTACCGACGCCGACGTCTGCCTGTGCCGCGACCACCTTCACCGCCGCCCGCATTGAACGATACCTCTGGTAAAGATACCAAAGCGCGCAGACCCGTGAACGGCGCTGTCGCATGGGGGATGGCATTGGCCTCGACAAAGTGTTCTTGGAACCGCGGCTCAATTGCGGTTTCGACTTTGGTGATTTGATGCACCAAGGCCTCGACCTCGCGCCGTGCGGCAACATTCAGCAGCGCGATTTGCGCGCCTGTGCCTGCGGCGTTGCCGGCAGAGACGACTTGATCAAGCTCACAATCAGGGATCATGCCCAACACCATCGCGTGTTTGGGGGAAATATGCGCACCAAATGCACCTGCCAGCACAACACGATCAACGGTGTCTGTGCCGAATTCATCCATCAACAAACGCGCACCAGCGTAAAGCGCTGATTTTGCGAGCTGAATGGCGCGGATGTCACCTTGAGTGACCTCAATCACTGGCCCGCCTTCGGCAGAGCCATCCATCAACAAATAGGCGTGGGTGCGCCCCGTTGGACGACAGCGCTCTGTGCCGGTTTGCGCGGCGGACCCGATCAAACCGCCAGCATCCACAATCCCAGCCATACGCATTTCTGCGACAGCTTCGATAATGCCCGACCCACAAATACCCGTGACGCCCGTGGTGGCAGTTTGCACGGCAAAGTCTGGGTCCGTTGACCATAGATCACAGCCAATCACCTTGAAGCGTGGGTCTTTGGTGATGGGATCAATCTCGACACGTTCAATCGCACCGGGGGCGGCACGTTGACCACTGGAAATCTGCGCCCCTTCAAAAGCGGGGCCTGTGGGGGATGAACAGGCCAATACGCGGGTTTTATTGCCCAAAATGATCTCGGCATTGGTGCCAACATCGACGATCAGCGTTAGCGGATCAACGTTTTGTGGGGCCTCAGACAAGGCCACAGCGGCCGCATCAGCCCCGACATGCCCCGCGATCAGCGGCAAAATATAGATCTGCGATTGGGGGGCGAAATTCAGACCTATGTCACTGGCTGACAGATCCATAGCAGACGAGGTCGCCAAAGCAAAAGGCGCTTGGCCCAGCGGGATCGGATCAAGCCCCAAAAGCAGGTGATGCATCACAGGGTTCATCACGACCACGGTCTCGTAAATATCGGTGACAGCCAGACCGGCCTGCGTGGTCAAATCTTGCGCCAGCGTATTCATCGCATCGCGCACAGCAGTCGTCATATCGGCCGAGCCGCCTTCATTCATCATCGCATAAGACACGCGCGACATCAGGTCTTCGCCAAAGCGAATTTGCGGGTTCATAACACCGCCAGAGGCTTTGACTTCGCCGGTCACCAAATTGGTCAAATGCGCCGCAATCGTGGTGGACCCCAAATCAACCGCGAGACCGTAAAGATCAGGCTCCGCAAATTCAGGCCAAATGCCAACAACTTTCGCAGCCCCAGCGCGCGCGGTGTGAATGGCCAAAGTGGCGTTGTTTTTACCGTCCAACAGTGCTTTTTGCAACAATGCGAGCAGGGCAAAGGGCAGGGTGATGCCGTCGAGATCAAACTGGTTTTTCAATGCGATTTTAGTGCGTTCCCAGTCGCCAGATGGGTCGTGCATATCGGCCTCAGCCACCTCAATGTAGTAAAGCCGCGTTGCTGGGTCCATTTCGATATGGCGCGTTGTGGCGGCTTTGCGCACCACTTGTTTGTGAACTTGGCTCTCGGGCGGTACGTCCAAAACGACATCGCCTGTGACGCAAGCCTGACAGCCCAAACGACGGCCCGTTTTTAGGCCCCGCACGCGATCATAGCGTTCTTCCACGGCGTTAAATTCAGTCAGAGCGTCCTCACCGGCAGTGATGCCATGTTTGGAATGATCTCCGAACGAGGGCTGCACCTGACATTTCGAACAGACGCCGCGACCGCCACAGACGGAATCCAAATCCACGCCAAGCTGACGTGCCGCTGCCAAGACGGATGTGCCGCTTGGCACACGGCCACGCTTGCCAGACGGGGTGAAAATCACCAATGGGTCTTGCGCATTTTGACTGTCTTGGGACGCGTCGCTCATGGGAATCTCTTTTCGGGGTCTATTTCAAATCATTCGGGTCGAGGTCGCGCCACTCGCCATTTTTCAGGCCCGCAATGGTCCACGGACCGATTGCGACACGGATCAAACGCAAAGTCGGAAAGCCAACATGGGCGGTCATGCGGCGCACTTGGCGGTTTTTGCCCTCTGAGATGGTCAATTCCAACCAGCTGTCGGGGACAGATTTTCGGTAGCGCACAGGCGGAGTGCGCTCCCATAGCATTTTGGGTTCAGCCACCCGCCGCGCTTTGGCAGGACGGGTCAAACCGTCTTTCAACTCAACGCCGCGGCGCAGATGATCTATGGCTGCGTCCGAGATCTCGCCCTCAACTTGAGCCAAATAGGTTTTGGCCATCTTGTTCTTCGGATTCGAAATCTTTGCCTGTAGTTGTCCGTCATCTGTGAGCAGTAAAAGCCCCTCAGAGTCTCGATCAAGCCGCCCTGCGGGATAAACCGCAGGCACTTTGACGAAATCAGATAAGGTGGCGCGCTTAGTGCCCTCGGTGCCTTTATCGGTGAACTGCGAGAGCACATCGAAAGGTTTGTTCAGTGCGATCAAACGCGCCATATCAATATCCTTTTAGGTCAATTAACGGCGACGTCGTCCGCCACCGCGACGTCCACCGCCAGAGCCGCCACCCGTCGCGGCGTCTTTGGCTGCATCAGCAAAGGACGCACCGGCTGCCACAGCATCCATGATGCGGCTAAAGCCGATCCATTGACTGCCATCAGGGTCGTGGTTCATCAACAAATTGGCCGCGCGGATGGCTTCCATTTCTTGCAAACGCACAGGGTTCATAATCGCAGAGGTCATGCCCGCGCCGATGGCCATTGGCAAAAACGCTGCGTTGATACCGTGACGTTGTGGCAAACCAAAGGACACGTTTGAAGCACCGCAAGTGGTGTTGACGCCCAATTCTTCACGCAGACGCCGCACCAAAGTGAACACTTGTTGACCAGCCGTGCGCATCGCGCCGATCGGCATCACCAGCGGATCAACCACGATGTCATGGGCCGGAATGCCAAAGTCAGCGGCGCGTTCGACGATCTTTTTGGCGACTGCAAAGCGAACATCGGGGTCTTCGGAAATGCCGGTGTCATCGTTTGAGATGGCCACAACAGGTACGTTGTATTTTTTCACCAATGGCAAAACCAATTCCAAGCGCTCTTCTTCGCCGGTCACAGAGTTCAAAAGCGGGCGGCCTTCTGAGGCTTCAAGTCCTGCTTCCAAGGCGGCGGGCACAGAGCTGTCGATACACAAAGGCACGTCTACAATCGCTTGAACCCGCGCAATCAATTCGCGCATCAAGGGCGGTTCCACAAAGTTGTTGTCCGCATAACGGGGGTCTTCGGCCATTTTGTTGGAAAACACAGCGCCTGAGTTGATATCAAGGATATTCGCGCCACATAAAACCTGTTCCAACGCGTCGCGCTCGACTGTGGAAAAATCGCCAACCTCTAATTCAGCGGCCAGTTTTTTACGCCCTGTCGGGTTGATACGTTCACCGATCACGCAAAACGGCTCGTCAAAGCCAATCACGACGGTTTTTGTTTTGCTCTCAATCACAGTGCGGGTCATGTGGGTCGTCCTTATAGGGGGCTGCTGGCCGCAGGTCTGGGCCAAATCTATTTACAGGCGATTACGCAGTTGGCGCAACGCCGTCATTGTCTATGAGGGTTTTCAGCGTCTCTTTGTCAAAAATCGCATCAAGCTCTGTGGCTTTGGCATCTGCGGCAGCTTGAAGATCGCCCTCTACCGTTCCACCAGATACATCACGCCATTCGGCCATATAAGCATCGCCATCCGTGGCGCCAATGCGCATGGCAACACGGTCTATGGCTTGTTCGAACCGTTCTGGCAAAACTGCGCGGGCGGCTTTGCGACCACGGCCCACGCGGACTTGTGCGGGGATGTCGCGCCAATAGATAATTGTAAGCTCAGACATAGGGGGCCTCAAACATAGGATTGCGTTGGCGCCAAGGCTTAAAGAAAAGGGCGGAGCTGCGCCAGACCCGTGAATGCCTGTGTGGCTGGAAAAATTCTCAAGAAGGTTATGAGTGAAAGCGGGATCAAGCAGTGCAGATCACGAAAAAGGTGAAGACTTGAATGGTTTACTAGGCTTGCAGCGGGCGGGATTTTGCGCATAAGATCAAACCAACTCAAAATGGAGGGCGTGTGATATGGCGCCCAAGCGTCCCAATGGTGCGGGCGTGTTCCCCAAAGCGGTCGAGCCTCTCGCACCTGCAATAGTCGACCCGGCGCAGCTTTATGCCGCGCTGGATCTTGGCACAAATTCGTGCCGCATGTTGATTGCCCAACCCAAAGGCAGTCAGTTTCATGTGGTGGATAGTTTTTCGAAATCCGTCCAGCTTGGCGCTGGATTGGAACAGACGGGGCGTTTGTCTCGGTCTTCTATTTCGCGCACCTTACAAGCCTTGAAGGTCTGCAAGAAAAAACTTGAGAAACATGATGTTAAGCGGATGCGCCTTGTGGCGACCGAAGCTTGTCGCCGTGCTCGAAATTCTCGTGACTTCTTACGCGCTGTGCGCCGCGAGGTCGGGATAGATCTGGAAATCATCAAACCCGAAGAAGAAGCGCGCCTTGCGGTGATTTCTTGCGCGCCTTTGGTGTCTACCAAGACGGATCAGCTATTGGTCGTGGATATTGGTGGTGGCTCGACCGAGTTGGTTT
This sequence comes from Pacificibacter marinus, assembly GCF_018860505.1. Taxonomy (GTDB): domain Bacteria; phylum Pseudomonadota; class Alphaproteobacteria; order Rhodobacterales; family Rhodobacteraceae; genus Celeribacter; species Celeribacter marinus_B. Next base: position 23,771 of record NZ_JAHKPU010000014.1, on the reverse strand, counting down.
GGATTGATCTTTCCTCTGTGCCACGTATCGAGCGTCCGCGCGCGATCATGCGGTTGCACCGTGGATTTCATAATGCGGACAGCCCTTTCCCACACGCAAAAGTCGTCGATTGGATATCTGTGCCCTTGGGGGTCGCGACATTGAAAGATCAGTTCCGTGATGTCGAAGACGATTCTGCGCGTTTCGCGCTGATGTCTTGGCTGTTTGAGGAAAAACTGGCCAGTTTTGCGCCCTATGCCAATGATGCCTGCCGCGAGGGATTTCAGATCATCGGGACTTCTGGGACTGTCACCACCGTTGCTGCCTCACATTTGGGCTTGCGGCGTTATGATCGCAATAAGGTCGATGGCTTGCGTATGACGTCAGAACAGATTGATCGCGTGATCCGTGACTATCTTGATCTTGGACCAGAAGGGCGCCGTCGTGACCCGCGTATTGGGCGGGATCGGCAAGAATTGATCATGTCTGGCTCTGCTATCTTACAGGCGCTGTTGCGGATTTGGCCGACAGACCGCTTGTCTGTGGCTGATCGTGGGCTGCGCGAAGGGTTGCTGTATGCGCAAATGAGCATGGATGGCGTTTTGGAAGAAACGGTTCCATAGTCTAGATAACGTTTGGAATGCATCACATAAAAAACGCCCCGTAAGTGGGGCGTTTTAAAGTAAAATATAGAAATAATTCTATGGAATGATGCGCGTGTATTTCGTGCCTTCCACTGTGGCGCCTGCAATCAGTCCAGCTTGACCAAAGACCACAGCAATCACGGGAGACAGAGAGGTCGTCGTCTCAGCCGACAAGTTTTCCCCCCGATTGTTAAGCGCATATTCGATATCTGCGCCAGCAGCCCAGCCTGGTGAGCCGCGGAATGTTTGCAAGGCATCATTGGTCATGAAAAACAGCACATGCGCGTATTGTTGGGCCCCAATTTGAAGGCCGATTGAAGCTTGTGTCGAAGAGTAATAGTCAACGGTAACATCATTAACGCGCAAAACACCGCGCCCGTAAGAGCCGCCAAGGCCAAAGCCCGCCTCGGTCACCAGTGGCATCACCAGCATACCAACAGATTTCTCACGCAAATCTTTGGTATTGGGGTAGGTGTTGTAAAGGTATTGTAGCGATGAATCCGCACGCGCGTCGATACGCGGACCGCCATTCCCACTTAGCCCATTGTTACAAGCGGTTAGCAGGCTTGTTGCGCCCAAGCCGATCATGAATGTACGGCGGTTGGCCTTTGATGGTGTTGACTTATTCGTCTGCGCCAATGGTTTGATCATGGAGCTGCCCTTTTTTAATTTTGGTGCCTGCGTTGGCGACACTGTATCCTGATGAATAAGGCTCTTTGGCCTCTTTGTTGACAGAATACAGCGAGTACACAGGCTTTGTCATCGTCCAATCGACATTTGGGCGAAGTTCGGCAGATATTCCCCTGTTTTCAGGATGATTTGCCTCGATATCCGAGCCTATTTCGCCAAAAGTCGCGCCACGTCAGGGGCGAAATAGGTTAAAATCCCATTACAGCCCGCACGCTTAAAGCACATCAAGCTTTCCAGCATAGCTTTTTCGCGATCAATCCAACCATTTTGAGCGGCGGCAGCGATCATCGCGTATTCGCCTGACACTTGATAGGCGAAGGTTGGCACGCCGAAACGATCTTTGACTGACCGGCAAATATCCAAATAGGGCAGCCCCGGCTTGACCATGACCATGTCAGCGCCTTCCATCAAATCGCGCTCGATCAGGCGCAGGGCCTCATCTGCATTTGCAGGGTCCATTTGATATGTCTTTTTGTCGCCCTTGAGCGCACCAGAGGCCCCAACAGCATCGCGAAACGGTCCGTAAAAGGCCGAGGCATATTTGGCCGAATAGGACATGATGGTCACATTGCTGTGACCTGCCACCTCTAACGCACGGCGAATGGCGCCAATGCGTCCGTCCATCATGTCAGACGGGCCGATGATGTCTGCGCCAGCATCAGCCTGCGCCACAGCCATTTTCACCAAAGCTTCGACCGTCAAGTCATTGACGATCTCACCATTCACAACGTATCCATCGTGGCCGTTGATGTTGTAAGGATCAAGCGCCACATCTGTCATGATCGCAAGTTCAGGAACTGCCGCTTTTATCGCACGAATGGCGCGGTTCACCAAATTATCAGGGTCCCAAGCGCCGCTGCAGTCTTCGGTCTTAAGGTCTTGCTCTATATAAGGAAAAAGGCAAATAGCAGGGATGCCCAATGCATAAGCCTCAGCAGCGGGCTTGACCAGTAAATCTACAGTTAGCCGATCAACGCCCGGCATGGACACAATCGGCGTGCGCATATTGTCACCCTCTTGTACGAAAACCGGCCAAATCAAATCTTGCACCTCAAGGGCATTTTCACGCACCAAGCCGCGCAAAGATTCCATTTTGCGGGTGCGGCGCAGGCGTGTCAAAGGGTAGGGAGCAAGGGTGCGGGGCATTGGCTGTCCTTTGGTGTAAGTCACAGATATATTGTATTGTATGAGGTGGCATGGATTTTACCTCTCATCAAGGGTAGGAATCGCCGCAACCGCAGCATAAAGTCGCGCTAGCTGCTAAAAACACGCTTAACGATCAGAAAGAATTGCCGTTTTGAACCTCTACCAAACCATTTTAGAAGTGATCGATATGCGGTCTTTTTCGAACCTGTGGTACTGGATCGCTTTGGCGGTCCTGTGGTCCACCGCCTCTCACTATGTGTTAGGAGTGCCTTTCGACTTTGCGCAGCGCGCTGCAAAAGATGGCGATCATAAAATGCAGGATCTTGAAGTTTTGGTGCGCATCAATGTGGGGCGCATTTTAAACATTGCAGAAGTGTCTGGTTTGTTCATGGTTGGCTTTGCCTGTACGGCTTTGACCACCCTGTTTGCCTTGGGCGTGTTTTACGGGGTTGAATTTGCCCAGGCGATTTTCTTAATGGCCCTGCCTATGAGCCTCGTCGGGCTGATAAATATCAAGACGGCTTTGAAAGTTAGAGATGAACATCCCGTGGGCGATGCGCTGTTCTTTGTTCTGCGACGCCATAGGTTCATTATTCAATTGATTGGTATGATTTCTATTTTCATAACGGCGATGTGGGGCATGTTCCAAAATATCGTGACGGGCCCCTTGGGCGGATAACACGCGGAAAGCATTCATGAGCAACAGCAACCATATTCAAGTTGGCGGCGCGCCCGAAGGTTTTGACGCCTATCTGTTGGCACGCGAAGTTGCCAAATCAGATGGCCCTGTCATTCATATTGCGCGTGATGACAAACGACTTGCGGCAATGCGCACAGCCTTGCGGTTTTTCGCGCCTGACATGCCTGTTCTGGATTTTCCCGCTTGGGATTGTCTACCATTTGATCGGATGTCACCCAATTCTGACATCTCGGCGCATCGGATGGCAACCTTGGCCGCTCTCGCGCATGGTGCCGCCCCCAAGCGATTTGTACTGTTGACGACTTTAGCGGCCGCAACCCAGCGTGTACCGGCGCGCAGCACTTTGGCTGAGGCTGCATTTACAGCACGTGTTGGCGAGCGGATCAACGAGGCCAATTTGCGAGCCTTTTTGGTGCGTATGGGCTTTACGCAAGCGCCGACGGTGGTGGAACCTGGCGATTATGCGATCCGTGGCGGTATCATTGATGTGTTTGCACCAGGGCAAGACTTGCCAGTTCGGCTAGATTTCTTTGGCGACGAACTTGATGGTTTACGCAGGTTTGATCCAAGCAATCAGCGCACAACGACAAGCTTGAAAGAAATCACTTTTACGCCTGTGTCTGAAGTGATTTTGGATGAAGCCTCGATCACGCGTTTTCGTCAAAATTACAGAATTGAATTTGGCTCTGCCGGATCGGATGATCCTGTGTATGAAGCGGTTTCTGCCGGTAAAAAACATGCGGGGCTAGAGCATTGGTTGCCCTATTTCCACGCGCAGCTTGAGACCTTATTGGATTACGCTCCCAAAGCGACAATTTCTCTTGATGATCAGTCAACTGCGGCACGTCTTTCACGTTGGGAAGGCATTCAGGATCAGTACGAAAACCGTGCAGAAGCGCTGAAGAGCAAGGGCCGTATGGATAGTGTTTACAAACCCTGTCCGCCTGAGCTTTTGTATCTCAATGATGCCGCTTGGGAGGCCGAAATCGAAGGCCGCCGCGTGCTACAGTTCCATGCTTTGCCGCAACCAACGGGATTGGGTGTCATCGATGCTGGTGGCTTTATCGGGCGGAGTTTTTCACCCGAAAGGCAACTTGAAAATGTGAATCTTTTCGATAGCTTGGCGCAGCATATTAATGTAAAACGCAAAGAGGGTCAGGTGATTGTTGCCTCTTGGTCAGAAGGTGCGCGAGATCGAATTTCGACGCTTTTGCAAGATCAAGATCTCAACGGTGCCGTTGAAATTGGCGATTGGCGCGATGTGCCCGAGGGGATCGGTGGCGTCTATTTGGCCATTTGGCCGTTGGACGAAGGGTTCGAGGCTAAGGTCGATGCGGGACGCGTCACGGTTATTTCCGAGCAAGATGTGCTTGGGGATCGGCTTATTCGCCGTCCAAACCGCAAAAAGCGCGCTGAAAACTTCCTGACAGAGCATTCCAGCATGTCTGTTGGCGATTTGATCGTTCATGTTGAGCATGGCGTTGGGATTTATCAAGGGCTTGAAGTTGTTTCGGCGCTTGGGGCTGCGCATGAATGCTTGCTGCTTGAATATGCAGGCGGGGACCGTCTGTACCTTCCTGTTGAAAATATTGAGCTTTTAAGCCGTTATGGCCATGACGAAGGCATGTTGGATCGTCTTGGTGGCGGGGCTTGGCAGGCCAAAAAGTCACGCATGAAAGAACGCATCCGCGAGGTTGCCGAAAAACTCATTCGTATCGCTGCCGAACGCCATCTGCGCAAAGCGCCGATCATGTTGCCGCCCGATGATATGTGGGAAGCTTTTTGTGCGCGTTTTCCCTATTCCGAGACCGAAGATCAGTTGCGTGCCATCGAAGATGTGCTTGATGATTTCGAAGCGGGGCGTCCGATGGATCGCCTAATTTGTGGCGATGTGGGCTTTGGCAAAACCGAAGTGGCGATGCGTGCGGCCTTTATTGCGGCAATGTGCGGCGTTCAGGTGGCAATGATCGCGCCGACAACATTGCTGGCGCGTCAGCATTATAGATCTTTTGCGGAACGGTTCCGTGGTTTCCCGATCAACGTACGGCCAATGTCGCGTTTTGTGTCGACCAAAGACATGGCACTGACGCGGGCTGGAATTGCCTCAGGTGAAGTTGATATCGTTGTTGGCACCCATGCGGTTTTGGCCAAGAATGTGAAATTCCACAATATTGGCTTGACGATTGTCGACGAAGAACAGCGCTTTGGTGTCACGCATAAAGAGCGCCTCAAGTCATTGAAAACAAATATCCATGTCTTGACGCTTTCTGCGACTCCGATCCCGCGTACATTACAAATGTCGCTCACTGGTGTGCGTGATTTGTCGATCATTGGCACGCCGCCTGTCGACCGTCTGTCGATCCGCACTTATGTGTCTGAATTTGATACGGTGACGCTGCGCGAAGCCTTGTTGCGTGAACATTATCGCGGCGGGCAGTCCTTTTTCGTGGTGCCGCGCATTAAGGATATTCCCGAAATTGAAGAGTTCTTGCGTAAAGAAGTGCCAGAAGTCAGCTTTGTTGTTGGTCACGGGCAGTTGGCTGCGGGCGAGCTTGATGATCGGATGAATGCCTTTTACGATGGAAAATATGATGTGCTTTTGGCGACCACCATTGTTGAAAGTGGCATTGATATTCCGACGGCCAACACAATGATCATTCACCGCGCCGACATGTTCGGCTTGGCGCAATTGTATCAAATTCGTGGTCGTGTTGGTCGTGCGAAAACCCGTGCCTATGCCTATTTAACCACAAAACCACGCGCGCCTTTGACGGCTACAGCCGAAAAGCGACTGAGGGTTTTGGGAAGTCTGGATACATTGGGTGCTGGATTTACACTGGCCTCTCAAGATCTTGATATCCGCGGTGCTGGGAATTTGGTCGGCGAAGAGCAATCCGGTCAAGTCAAAGAGGTCGGGTTTGAGCTTTATCAAAACCTACTGGAAGAGGCGATTGCCAAGATCAAATCGGGTGACGAGGCTGTTGATTTTGATGATGACGGCCAATGGGCGCCGCAGATCAACTTGGGCGTGCCGGTATTGATCCCTGATACTTATGTGCCTGATTTGGACGTGCGTCTTGGATTGTACCGCAGGCTTTCTGGTTTGCGTACCAAGGTTGAGCTGGAAGGTTTCGCCGCAGAATTGATCGATCGGTTTGGGAAATTACCCAAAGAGGTCAACACTTTGCTGGTGATTGTTAGGATCAAAGAAAAATGCCGCGACGCTGGCATAGCCCGCCTTGACGGAGGCCCAAAGGGCGTGACCATTCAATTCCACAACGACAAATATGCAAGTCCTGTTGGTCTGGTGAGCTTTATTCAGGCGCAAAAAGGTCTGGCTAAGGTCAAGGACAACAAGATCATCGTGCGTCGTGACTGGAAGCGTGACAGCGATAAAATCAAAGGCGCTTATTCAATTGCACAAGATCTGGCAAAATATGCCAAAGAAGTGTCGAAATAGTCTGCTCAAAGTTTGAGTATCTGATTTTGACTGTGGTTGGTGTTTTATCAAGCGGTTGGCCCGCCAAGACCCTGCAACAGTGATCCATGCTTTGTGTCTTGGCGAGAAAAATTCACATTCACTGAACTGTGGCGTCGTCGACTTGCTCCATCAACTCGTCAATCACATTCAGCCAGAGTTCGCTATTTTGTGCCCCAGACACGGCATGCTGCTGCGCCACAACAAACAATGGCACACCGGTGATGCCGCGCTCACGCCCGTGGATATCGCGTGATTTGATCATGTCGACGTCTTCTTGCGTGTTCAGCAATCGGGTCACGACAGAGGCATCCATGCCAATAGAATCCGCAATATCTGCGAGCGTTTCCATATCGCCAATGTCACGGCCATCGACAAAATAAGCCTCGAACAGGGCGTCGACCATCAGTGTTTGCTTTGCCTCAAGACCAGCCCAGTGAATCAAACGATGTGCGTTTAATGTGTTCGGCGTCTTCTGGATTTTACCCAAGTCAGCGGCGGGCAATTCTGCCGCAAGCGTTTCGACGATAGGGCGGTAGGCAGATGTCGCGCCAGCAGTTCCGCCAAATTTGCCTTCAAGATAGGCGCGGCGATCCATGCCATCTTGGGGCATGTCTGGGTTCAATTGAAACGGGTGCCATTCCACAACAAAGGGATGGTCTGGACGTTGTTCTAATGCGGCCTCAAGGCGGGTTTTGCCGATGTAGCACCATGGACAAATGGGGTCTGAAAAGATGTCGAGTTTGATCATGTGAGTGTGTCCTGTGCGGCTCATTTGGCTTCGATTTGTATTTGATCATAGCTAACGACTTTTTGCAAAAATGGAAGCTGAATCCAGAAAAGGAAAATATTCTTCCACCTCACGATTTCACCCAAGTCGGATGTTCTCATTGACCTATATTTAGATATTCACAGGGTTTGCAACTTTGCAAACTTGTCGATATTCCCTTTATGTACTTGAATCGTTCCAATTTCGACCGTGTGAAAAATCTCAAAATGCCGCTGCAAGTGTTACAGTGCGCTGCGCGTGACGCGCCGCCTGTATTGTGTTTAACTCAATGCAATCAAAGAGTTCATCAAGGTTACGATCATGGCATTTTATTCTGACCGCTCATTTTCTTCCTTCCAAGGTCGCGCTCTAGGGCGTTCCAGCGCGTCTATACTGTCACCACGCTTTCGTTTGCCAGCTGTGACGCTTGTCTTAGGTGCTATCGCGTCATTAGTTATTGCCGCAGGGGCATTGGATTGGATGCCGACCGGATCATCTTTGTCGAACGAGTTGAGCAATATTGAATATCTTACAGGCACGACCGACCTCACCGAGTAGTCGGGTGTCACCCAGAATAGGGCCAAGCAAGATACCCCATCGAGCAGTGTTTTCCCAAGACGACTGGCGTTTGGTCCCAAGAACCCCCGAAGATGCGAACAACAGCATCCGGGGGTTTTCTTTTGTTTTGAATTTGGAAAAAGGCCTTAATCGAGGCATCAAGATATGCGCAAATCGCTTGCTGATTAAGGGATTTTCTAGCGATGAAAATTGCCACCAAGGCCGCGATGTTTTCGGTTCAAAGGCGTGATTATTTGACGACTGCGACAGTGGTTTTAACTGCGGTTTTTGCGACCTTAGCTGTCGTCTTGACGCCAATGCGCGCTGCGCCGCAACCAGAGATCGCGACGCATAGGGTGAAACACCAGAATATTTTAACCATTTAAAGCCAGCCTTGGACGGTGCGCGATGCACCTGAAATATCTTCGCCAACCCCCGCGACGGTGCCGCAAGAGGCCAAGGTGGTGAGTAGTATCAAAGCAAGTATGGTTTTCATCAGTCTTTCCAATACCAAACGTCAGGTTGCCAGCCGGGCCAATCGCCATAGATGGGCAAGGTTTCGGGGAATTTTAACTCTTTTACATGGGCAAGACGAGAGGTTTTCCATTGATAAAATGGGATAACATAGCGCCCAGAGGTCAAGACGCGATCCAAGGCGCGCGCAGAGGCGACAAAGACCTCATTGTCGGTAGACGATAGCATCGTATCAACCAATGAATCGATCGCCTCTGACTGGATGCCTATGATATTGCGTGAGCCTACGGTGTTTGCGGCTTGCGACCCCCAATAGGACTTTTGCTCATTGCCCGGCGATAGGCTCATGCCGCGCCGTATATTGGTCATGCCAAAATCAAAGGAGGATACCCGCTCAAGATATTGCGGACTATCGACCACTGAGACAGTTGGCGTGATGCCAATCTGCTTGAGGGCTGTGACGTAGGTATCTGTGATAGATTGGTTTTCGTCATCACCCACTTTGAGTAGAATCTCAAATGTAAACGGAGCACCTGCGGCGTTCTTCATCTCGCCGTCTTGTATGGTCCATCCGGCCTCTTCAAACAAACCCATCGTGCGACGCAGTGTTTTGCGGTCATTTTGCGTGCCATTGGTTTGTGAAAAGCTGTAGCCCTCCACGGCGCCTGGTAATAGGTCGTCCGCAAAGGGTGCAAGCAATTCTGCCACTTTGCCCGTTGCTGGGCCGTCTTGCATGCCCAGAACTGAGTTCGAGAAATACGATGTGATGCGGTCTTGTTTGGAGCCAGTCTGGACTTCATTGATATATTCGAAATTGAACGCCTCGATCAAAGCCTGACGCACCCGCCAATCTTGGAACTGGGGCAGGCGGATGTTCATCGCGAGCCCCGTCATGCCTGACGGACGTTGATGCGGGATGATGGATTTGACAACATCGCCGCGCTCAACAGCAGGGAAATTGTATTGATCTTCCCATGTTTGCACGTTGAATTCGCGGTGCGCGTTTAATTCACCGGCTTTAAAGGCTTCGATGACAAGGCTGGAATCTGTGAAAAATTCCCAACGAATGGTGTCGAGATTGGCCTGACCACGCATAAAGGGCAGGTCTTTGCCCCAATAATCAGGGTTGCGGGTCAATTCGACAAAGCTGCCAGCTTTGAAATCGGAAATCACATAGGGTGCCGATCCAATGGGAATAGTGTCAAAGCCAGATTTGGTGAAATCCTTACCCTCCCATTGGGCTTTTTTCAAAATGGGGCGCATTCCAACGAGCAAGGCCAATTCACGGTTGTCGGTGTTGAAGGTGAACTTGACCGAATGAGGGCCTGTTTGCTCCAACGTTTCAATCTGCCCCCATAAAGACGCATAACGACCATGGCCTTCGGTGCCCAGTTTTTCATAAGACCACATGACATCTTCGACAGTCACAGGGCTGCCGTCCGAAAACTTCGCCTCTGGACGTAGGGTGAATTCGGCCCATTCACGATTCGCGCCGACATCAATCGATTCGGCCAAAACGCCGTAAAGCGCGAAAGGTTCACCGTAAGAGCGTCCCATCAAACTTTCCGCCATCATATATCTTAACTGCCACGGCGTCGTCCCTTTTTGGATGAAGGGATTCAAACTGTCGAAGGTGCCGCCTTCGCCGGTGACGATTTTTCCGCCTTTTGGCGCATCGGGATCAGCGTAGGGTAGGGACACGAAATCTTGTGGTAACGCTGGGGCACCATACATAGCGATGCCATGTTTTGGTTCAGCCAAGGCCATCGACCCCGCAAAACACATCGCCAATGCGGTCGTCGAAGTTAGAATTTTACCGAAAAACTGCGTCGCCATTATTGAAACAATGCCTCCATCCCTGTGGTTTTATTACATCTTAGCTTAGGCCTCTTGGGACGGGGTATCAAACTTTTAGCTTGGATGGCAGCGAAGATACGCGTATAAAGAGGTCACTGCTCGATAGGTTTCTTGCCTGTATGAAACCTGCCTCAATAACTTTGCGCCCGCCTTGTGCGGGCGTTTTTTTTTGCTCGTTTTTTATAAATCCCCAAGCTGGCTTGAGTCATTTTCGCATGCAGCACGGCTTACCTAGCCAATGAAGTCCACCGCAGATGTCATCCAATTGAACACACAACCGATTCTTCCGCATCGCTTTCGATTCCCCTTTGCTTTGCGTGTGCAGCATCTATTCTGGCCCTGACGCATGAAATTGATGCACGACAGGAGGAGTAAAAGGATGACTTTAAGCGGTAAAACAGCGGTGATCACCGGATCAAATTCTGGGATCGGCCTAGGAGTGGCAATTGAACTGGCCAAGGCCGGCGCGGATATCATACTCAATTCATTCACAGATCGCCCTGAAGATCACGCGATCGCCACAGATATTGCGACCCAATATGGGGTGAAAGCACGCTACATCGCGGCGGATATGTCCAAAGGGGCTGAGTGTCGTGCCTTGATCGAACAGGCCGGCGTTTGCGATATTTTGGTCAACAATGCTGGTATTCAACATGTGGCAGCGATTGACGAGTTTCCAAGCGACAAGTGGGACGCGGTTATCGCCATCAATATGAGTTCCGCATTTCACACCACAGCGGCAGCCTTGCCCATTATGCGGGCTGCGGGCTGGGGGCGGGTGATCAACATTGCTTCTGCGCATGGCTTGACAGCCTCTCCATTCAAATCGGCCTATGTTGCGGCCAAGCATGGGGTGGTCGGGTTGACCAAAGTCACAGCCTTAGAGACGGCAGAACAAAACATCACAGCCAATGCGATTTGCCCCGGTTACGTTTTGACGCCTTTGGTCGAAGCGCAAATCCCGAACACGATGAAAAAATACGGCATGGATCGTGACACGGTCATTCGCGAAGTGCTGTTGGAACGTCAGCCGTCAAAAGCATTCGCGACGGTGGAGCAGCTTGGCGGGACATGTGTGTTCTTAGCTTCTGATGCAGCCGCACAGATGACGGGAACAACTCTGTCCATTGATGGCGGCTGGACCGCACTATGACGGAACTATGACCGGTTTCATCTGACTGATGTTGCGCCGCACTTTAAGCTTTGGGCGGCGTAACACCATCTTTGCCGTTTGGATAGACAAGCCCAGCTGAGATCACCAACTTTGCGGCATCCTCAACAGTCATATCTAGAATTTTAACTTCGGATTTTGGAAAGAACAGCAAGAATCCCGAAGTCGGGTTGGGGGTCGTGGGCACGAAGATCGAGATCAGCGGATCACCGTCATCTGCGATGGCCGCAACTTCGCCCTTGGCCGTCGTCGAGACAAAACCAATCGCCCATGTGCCTTTGCGCGGATATTCGACCATACAGGCTTGGTCAAAGGATGTTTCCGTCTGCGCGAATACCGTTTCTGCGATTTGTTTCAATCCATTATAGACCGAACTTACCACAGGCGTGCGATCGACCAAAGACTCTGCCCATTTGATGAACGAACGTCCCAAAAGGCCTTTGGCAAGCCAGCCAACCACCACAGTAAAAACCAAAAAGATGACGACCCCAATACCGCGCACGTTAACGGGCAATTGGTTTAACGGATCATCATATCCTAACAAACGATTGATCAACTCGCCGGGGTGGTATGCGCGGGGCACGAAATTGAGCACCCAGCCATCGAACCAGCCAGTGACAGTCCAGATCAAATAGGCAGTCAATCCAATTGGTGCGACAACCACCAGCCCTGTAAAAAACGACGCCCTAAGGGCCGCAAGCATCGTGCGGCGGGGTACAGGGGCGGATGGGTGTTCGTCGAACGGGTTGGTCATAATCTCAAAACATACCTAAAGGGCGTGATCGCCAGTTAAATGGAACCTAGGCACACAACATGACAGACACAATGATAGGTGGTGCCTAAATTTCCATTTAGGGGCGAAAAAATGAGCTTATGCACATAAAGCGCGCGCAATCTGTGACGCCAAGCGAGCGTTGTTGCGCACAAGGGCGATATTCGCAGTCAACGAACGCCCCTCGGTCAGTTCAAACATGCGTTGCAACAAAAACGGCGTGACCTGTTTGGCGGCGATGCCCTGCGCTTCGGCTTCTGATAGGGCTTGTTCGATATAAGGCGTGATTTCATCAACTGAAATCTCATCAGCCGAAGGGATCGGGTTGGCAATAAGCTGACCACCGGGAAGCCCTAACATGTCGCGCATCACGGCAGATTTCGCGATGTCTGCGGCTGTATCCAAGCGCAAAGGGGCTGTGAATTCAGAAGCATGCGACCAAAAAGCGGGCAGGGAGTCCTGACCATAGGCGATGACAGGAACGCCTTGGGTTTCAAGCACTTCCAAGGTCTTTGGAATGTCCAAAATCGCTTTGGGACCAGCGGCCACAACCGTTACAGGGGTCTGCGCCAATTCTAAAAGGTCAGCCGAAATGTCAAATGTTGTTTCAGCACCGCGGTGCACGCCGCCAATGCCGCCTGTGGCAAAGACTTTGATACCTGCCAGATGCGCAGCGATCATTGTTGCGGCCACGGTGGTTGCGCCGGTGCCGCCTGTTGCAATGCACACGGCCATGTCTGCGCGCGACAGTTTGGCGACGTTTTTGGCTTGGCCAAGGCTTTCCAGTTCTGCGTCTGTCAAGCCAACATGAATAACGCCATCCAGCACAGCAATGGTCGCAGGTGTGGCCCCTTGTTCGCGCACATCAGATTCCACAATACGCGCAGTTTCAACGTTTTGCGGGTAAGGCATACCATGCGTGATAATGGTGCTTTCCAGTGCGACAATAGCTGTGCCTGCCTCTTTTGCGGCTTGGACGTCTGGCGATAAAACGAGAGGAAGAGTGGTCATATATCGGTGTCTCCTGAGACATAAAGCGCAGCTGCATCAATTGCTTGATTGAGGGCATTGATGTGGTTTGCGCCTGCAAGTTCGGCTGCAATATGGGCGGCCATAAAGGTGTCGCCTGCGCCTGTGACGCGGGCAACCATAACGGGGGGCGGTGTTTGGGTGATAACAGTATCGCCTGTGGCCATCGTGGCGTCTTTGCTGCCGTTGGTGACCAAAACGCGGTGTGCGCCTTTGGCGATCAATGCACAAGCGCCGTCACGCGAGTTGTCAAAACTTTGGTGGCACAGCAGGCCTGCCTCTTCCAAATTCACGTAAAGCGTGGCTTTGGGATGTTTGAGCAAAGGCAAAAGGCGTTCGGCTTTGCCGGGACTGGCAGGGGCCACGCGCAGGTCGGCGTGGCGAAACAGCGGCGAGGTGGCGATGTCGCGCAGCAAAGCGGTTGTGAGATTGCCATCCAGCGCAACTGGCCCAGTATAAGGTGCGGCCTCGGATCCAAGTCGCCCGTCAGACAGGGCGCGCAGGATCTTATCGCCGGCGGCTTCTAGTGAGTGCGCATCAGCGATGGCAGCGATCAATCCATTTGCGCCCTCGACCGCCATATATATATCTGTCGGCAAATCGTCTGAACGATATATATAGTCTGTACCAATGTCGCGCACTTGTGCCGCTTTGATCAGCTCGTCACCCTGTGCATCTCGGCCAACGGCCGTCAACAAATCAGGGCTCAAGCCGAAGCGCGACAAGGCCATGGCGATATTCATCGCAACGCCGCCTGGCACACGAATGATCCGTCCTGGCACGTCCGATCCGACCCGCATTGAACGATCTGACCGTCCGATAACGTCCCAAAGGACTGAGCCGATACAAAGAATATGTGTTGTCTGTGTCATGCCGCGTATTGCAGCGATTTTTGACCAAATGGCAAGGGTTTCGCTGCGGCGCGCATTGGAAAACCAGATTGCAGGTCATTTATGTGCCGTTGAGCGCTAAAAAACATCTAAAATCACAAGAAACAGGGCTTATTCTCTTGCGCTAGCAGAAAAGCCACCCTATTAGCTGCGTCACTTCACAGGCGGAGGCGGGCCCTCAAGGGAGAAATCCTTGAACGGTCCACCGGTTGGGGCATTTGCTCTGAAGACCCTCCGCTCAGGTATAAACCGGAAAAGGAACATGAATATGGCTCTTCCAGAATTCACTATCCGTCAGCTGCTTGAAGCTGGCGTTCACTATGGTCACCAAACTCAACGTTGGAACCCGCGTATGCAGGAGTTCATCTACGGTGAGCGTAACGGCATCCACATCTTCGATCTGACACAAACTGTTCCAATGCTTGACCAAGCGTTGAAAGTTGTGCGCGACACAGCTGCCAAAGGTGGCCGTATCCTTTTCGTTGGTACAAAACGCCAAGCTGCTGGTTCTGTTGCTGAAGCTGCTGAAAAATGCGCTCAGTACTACATGAACCACCGTTGGTTGGGTGGCACGCTGACAAACTGGAAAACAGTTTCACAGTCTATTTCGCGTCTCAAAATGATCGACGAAAAACTTGAGTCTGGCGCTGAAGGCCTGACCAAGAAAGAACGCCTTGGCATGGAACGTGACCAAGCGAAATTGCAAGCCTCTTTGGGCGGTATCCGTGACATGGGCGGCGTGCCTGACTTGATCTTCGTGATCGACGTCAACAAAGAAGACCTCGCAATCCTTGAAGCCAACAAGCTCGGCATTCCTGTTGTTGCTGTTGTCGACTCTAACTGCCCACCAGCAGGCGTTGACTACGTGATCCCAGGCAACGATGACGCGTCACGCGCGATCACATTGTACTGTGACCTCGTTGCGCGTGCGGCTCTTGACGGCATGACAGAGCAAATGGGCGCTGCTGGCGTTGATTTCGGTGCCTTCGAAGAAGCACCAGTTGAAGAAGTTGTAGCTGAAGCGTAATCGCTTCAAAAACGTTACACACATGTTACGGGGGCAGGGTACACCCGCCCCCGATCCCATTTCAATTCTAGGAGAACCGGCATGGCAATCACTGCTGCAATGGTTAAAGAACTGCGCGAAGCAACAGCTGCAGGCATGATGGACGCTAAAAAAGCACTTGTTGAGTGTGATGGTGACATGGAGGCCGCTGTTGACTGGCTTCGCACCAAAGGCTTGGCAAAAGCCGCTAAAAAATCTGGCCGTACAGCAGCTGAAGGCCTTGTGGCTGTTGCTGTATCCGGTGGCAAAGGCGTAGCAGTTGAAGTGAACTCTGAAACTGATTTTGTTGGTAAAAACGCTGAATTCCAAGCTATGGTTGGATCCATCGCAAATGCTGCTTTGACTGTGAACACAGTTGAAGAGCTTTCTGTCGCTGATCTTGGTGGTAAATCTGTTGCCGAGACGATCACTGATAAAGTTGCGACAATCGGCGAAAACATGGGCTTGCGCCGCATGGCTGCGCTTGAAGGTGACGTTGTTGTGTCTTACGTGCACAACGCGGCGACTGACGGCATGGGCAAAATCGGTGTTCTTGTGGCACTTAAAGGTGGCGATGAGGCATTCGGTAAACAGGTTGCGATGCACATCGCGGCTGTGAACCCTGCGTCCTTGTCCGAAGCTGATCTTGACGCGGCTGTTGTTGAAAAAGAAAAGCAAGTTCAGATCGATATTGCACGTGAATCTGGCAAGCCAGAAGCTGTGATCGAAAAAATGATCGTGGGCCGTATGAAGAAATTCATCGCGGAATCCACATTGCTTGGTCAAGCTTTCGTTGTGAACCCTGACCTGACTGTTGCACAAGCGGCAACTGAAGCAGGCGCAGAAATCACTGGCTTTGTACGTCTTGAAGTTGGCGAAGGCATTGAAAAAGTTGCTGAAGACTTTGCCGCAGAAGTTGCGAAAACAATGAACAGCTAAGGCATTTTGCTTTAACGTTTATGATTGTATAGGGAAGGGGGCGCAGATTTGCGCTCCCTTTTCTTTTTGAAAAGTCCGAATAGAGGCTATGTTTGCGTTGCTAGGCCATCATCCACCGTCACAAAAAGAAAAACGCAGTCCCCCGAAAGGAACTGCGCTCAAATCACCCTGCTGCACAAACTGTCGGGATGAGGGTTATGTGCAGCTTCACGATCTAAAAGGATCACTTTTGTCTCAATAAACAAGTGACCCAATTGTGCTGGCGGACCAGCAAGACTGGGTAAGCTAAATATAGGCGATCTCCAGTCCAACACCTCAGAAGACAAACCTTCTTTGATAAGGTGATTAATATTCTAACATTGACGCTAGGTAACGAAAGTGGGGAAAACCATACCTTGAGTTCAAAGAAAGCCTAACCGTCACAATAAAAACTAAAGTCTGTAGAACTGGTTCAACAATGACGCTTTTAAAATGGCCTGAGCTGTTGTTTCGACGTCCAAAGCATCACGCGCGAGCTTGAGGTGCTTTTCGACTGTAGCTGTCGTAAGGCCCATGATCTGCGCCACATCGGCAGATGTTTTCCCATCTCCGACCCATTCCAAAACTTCACGCTGGCGTGTTGTGAGCCGTCTTAGGTCAAAGGGGAGCGAAATTATTTTTAGATGAGAAATCTCGCATAACATTCTGATTTCCTGTCCATATTTGTTCCATATGGTATCTGCTTGCTCTTGCGTTCCGACAAATGGTGACATCGATAGCCCGATTGCGCCTTTGGATCGCGTTGTCGCGTTGTTAAAGCCAATCGTATAACCATTTGTCACGCCAAACGAGCGATTGAATTCAACGGTTTCACGCGCTTTGTCATCTAATGTGTCATAAACCTCATCGACATAGGCCCATGAACATACGCCAGCGTTCTGCGCAGCCCAAGTCACTAAGGGCCCATGTTTGTAACGCCCGTCATAGAAATAGCCTTTGACATAGTCTGGCCCAAGATTGGTTAGTACAAGGTGATCGGTGGTATCGCCAAAGCCGCTTTCGGTGTGAAACCGGGTGAAGCCATATAAGGCGTTTTGGAATCCCAAGGATTGAAGCTTTAAGAGTAAGACTTCCCAAACACCTTCAATTGTGGTCGCCGTCAAAATTCTATTGAGTGCTATGTTCATATGTACCTTTAAACTCATTACCAACCTCAAGTACTTTTTACTTGGTTAAACTACGCATGCGCGGCGTGTAGCGCAATAATCGTTAACGGTTTTGCTATAGGAATGCGTTTGTTGTGGTGTTTTACAGATAGCCTCACTCTTTTTCGAAATAAATATAATACATAATACCAATTATAGGATTTAAAGAAGCAATCAATCGGGCGCGCCCCTAGAGGTGTAAATTCATTTAAGAAAACGGGGATCAGGTTTCGCTCACATTTAGCGTGCAATGACGATTTCAGCTTTCAAGCCTCCAAGTTCAGAACTGTGGCCAAGCCGCAGACTGCCGCCATGTTTGCGTGCGATATCTGTTGCAATGGCCAAGCCCAGCCCAACCCCAGATCCACGGTTTTGGTTGCGCGCTGCATCCAAGCGCACAAAGGGTTGCAAGACTTTTCCACGATCCGCCACGTCGATGCCCGGACCATCGTCTTCGACACAAAACACCACCGACCGCTCATGGATGGTCAAGGACACATGAGCAGAGGTTCCGTATCTTAAAGCATTTGAAATCAAGTTATCCAAAGCGCGTGCCAAAGCATCTGGGCGGGCAGAAATTACGTATTTCCCTTGTTCAAGTTGATCACAGGTTATCGCACCACCTGCCCGTTTGGACCGCTCAAAAGCGCCCAACAAGATCGATACAGGATCAACTTTTTGCGGTTCATCCAAAGCGTCTGCACGGGTGAAGGCTAGGAACTCATCCAAAAGCCGCTCCATTTCGGACAAATCCTCTTGCAATGCGTCGATGTCGTCCGCTTGATTTGGATCTGCGTCCAAAAGCGACAGGCTGAGCCGCATACGTGTCAGAGGCGTGCGCAGATCGTGCGATACGCCAGACAAGATCAGGGTACGTTGCTCGATATGGCGCTCAATCCGTGCGCGCATATCGACAAAGGCGGCCCCTGCGGCACGCACTTCGAGCGCACCTGCTAATTTATAGGGCACATTGCGCCCACGTCCGAAAGCCTCAGCCGCGCGTGCCAACCTGCGTATAGGACGCAGCTGGTTGCGCAAAAATGTTGCCGCAACAATCGCCATGACAATACTGGTTAAAAGCGTCACAAGAATTAATTGATGCGGATTTTTGGCAGAGGCTCGCTCACGCGGCACTTTAATTTCAATGTGTTGACCGTTGAGGCGCATCCCAATAATAACGCGACGCATGCTTGATTTTAGATCGACACCTTCAATGCCTTGCACGCGCTCATACAGAATTCTGGTAATTAAAATACCTGAGAAATCGTACCATGCCCGCTGATCGACAACGGATGCCCCATCATCAATGACGCGCGTTTCGAACTCAAGGCGCTTATCCAAGCCGAGCAAAACCTCTGGCAGATCTTGGTCAGGAACATTTTGCAATGCATCGACATAAAACGACACATCCGCGCGCACTCCGCGCATCAATTGATCGGTGATATCGCTAAAATAACGTTGCGAAAAGGCGACCAAAACCACAAGCTGCAACACAACGATTGGCACCAACAAGATGAGCACAGCACGGCCATAAAGACCACGCGGCATGTATTTTTTTAACCATGCAAATAACATAAGCTATTGGTAGCCGTGCAGATCATGCTTGCAAAGAGGAAACGCGAAATGGAACGCCCTGAAACAGTGACTATGCTCATGGCCGGCCTCATCCGCGTGATCGCGCCCAATCCATCGCCGATGACCTATTGGGGCACCAACAGTTATATTTTAGGCACTGGTGAAGCGCGCGTGCTGATTGATCCGGGGCCACAAGATTCTCAGCACCTACAGGCAGTGTTAAGCGCCCTGCCCCAAGGCACGTCGATCTCGCACATCTTGGTGACACATGCGCATAAAGACCACAGCGGCGGCGCACAAGAATTGTCACAGGTGACCGGTGCGCCGGTGATGGCCTTTGGCGATGCTTTGTCTGGACGTTCTGACATTATGACCCAACTTGCCGCCACCACGGAAATTGGCGGCGGTGAAGGTGTAGATATGACATTTATACCGGACGTACTGCTCAAAGATGGTCAACAGATTGAGACGCCTGCGGGGCCAATCACTGCGCTGCACACACCAGGGCATATGGGCAATCATCTGTGCTTTGCGTGGAACAATAGCTTGTTCAGTGGAGATCTGATTATGGGGTGGTCCAGTTCTCTCATTTCCCCACCTGATGGAGATGCCGCGGCCTTTCGCGACAGTTGCCACAAACTGCTGATGCGCCCCGACACGCCACTCTACGCAGGACACGGCGCACTGGTTGAATCAGGTCATGCCCGTATCAATGCATTGCTCATGCATCGCGCCAAACGAGAACAGCAAATCCTGCAAGCACTCAAACACAAACCCTTGGACCTGAAAACTTTAACCAAAGCGGTCTACGGCAACCTTGAGTCCTTTACGCTGAAAGCCGCAGCACGAAATACGCTGGCACATCTTATTGATCTCAAAGAGCAATCAAAGATTAAAGCCGTGCCAGATTTACATGAAATACCTGTTTTTTCACTGGCAGAGAACAAAGTTTAAAAAAAATAGAATTTTGTCATAAATCCCTCTTGCGGCCCTCATTTCTCATAGCTATACACCCCACATATTCCGGCGTAGCTCAGCGGTAGAGCAGTTGACTGTTAATCAATTGGCCGTAGGTTCGATCCCTACCGCCGGAGCCATTTACAACATAAGTTGTTGAAATACCTAGCGAAGTCACAGCGTGGCTTCGCGGGTGTGGCATCGGGGTGTTACATCGCCCTACCCCCACAAGACATGACTTCTTCGTATCCGTCCCAACAGGACCTGACACGAATGTTCAACCAACCTCATCTCTCAAAACGTGGCAATGTTTATCAATGGCGGCGTCGTTTCCGCCGGTTTTCCACAGGAATCGTCGATATCAAGCTCTCACTGGGGACGACAGACCTGCGCTGCGCACATATATTGTCCCGCAGGATCAGTGCGGAAAGCGATATCGTCATGGAACAACTCACCCACCAACAGATCACGCCTGAGATGGCGCGTCGCTGGCTTGCCAGTGTCATCACCAAAGAGCGTGAGAAGATCGAGAAGCTCAAACTGCTGCATCGTTTTGATTCCCGCGATCCCGCTGACGACAATCGCCACGATCAGGCAACGGCGGACGCTTGGGCACAGGTGAATGCGGACGGCCTGCACGGCGCGACGTCTGATCAGCCATTGGTCTCTTTGAATCTGGACATCATCCGCGATGACCTGTCAAGCGAAGCCCGCCAGAACATCATTCAGCGCGATTTTAAGGCGTTAACGGGGCACCCGCGGCTCTCGGCGTTTGATCGTGCGAAGCTGATATCCCTGCTGATCGCTGGGAAATCCGCAGCGTGGAACCGGCACGAAGATGCCTTGGCAGATATCGACACGGCGGCTGATGACCTTTGGGACGGGGCATCTCACTTGCTCGCATCAGAGCCAGAGTCACCTGCCGCTCCCCTGCAGCTTGCCCCTGCCCCCGAGGTAGACACTGACACCCTCGATCCCGACATGATGGCCGTTGTGTCGCGCATGAACGAGATGAAGCGCAGTGAAGGCATCGAGGAAAAGACCCTGCGCCAATATGTGAGCTTTGTTGGCTTGTTTACCACGCTGACGGGCATCAGCGATGTGCGCTTGATCCGGCAGACAGATGCCACAGCGTTCCGCGCTGCCACCCGTGAAGAGATCATGGCCCGCGCGGAGAAACTGCCACCGGAAAAGGTCGGATTGTCTGTCGGCACGATCAATCGTCACCTTGAGCATCTGGGGCAGATTGTTGAGTGGGCCTCTGATGAGGGCATTGCGGTCAATCCGAACCTCAAGCCAAGAAAACTGCGTCGCAAAGACACGGTGCGCGACTGCGATAAAAAGCAAGCGTTCACTGAAGCAGAGCTGCGCCGTCTGTTCAAAACGCCGGTTTGGGTTGGCTCGAAGTCAGAACATTATCAAACAGAACACGGTTCAGAAATCTTCCGCAACGGCATCTATTGGTCGCCCTTGATTGGCGCTTTTACGGGCGCTCGCCGTGAAGAGGTCGCAGGGCTGGCCCCGACCGACATTGTCGAACGCGATGGCATCCCTTGCTTTAACATCGAGGATTCCGAGCTGCGGCGGATTAAGAATATCTCCTCAAAGCGTATCGTGCCGATCCACAGTCGTTTGATCGAGTTGGGTTTTCTGGACTTTGTTTCAAAAGCCCGCGCCAAAGGTCAAATCGACCTATTTCCCGACTTAAGAGAGCCTGCAACAGGCAAGCATGGCCGCAAATTGGGCCGCCGTATGCGTCAGATCATCGACGACGATTTTGGCGTCGAGGGCGCGGGGTTGTCCTTTCACAGCCTGCGCCACTACGTTCAAAGCATACTGGAACATGTGCCCGAGGTGACCGACAAGGTGCTGCGGGATGTTGTCGGCCATGAAGGCAAAGACACACATGAGCGCGTCTATAGCAAATCCACGCCACCTGCCGTGCTGCAAGCGGCGATTGAACGTTTACCATGCGTGATTTGATCAAGAACTTGGGTCCTCAAAGGTCGGACCTGTTTCTGAATTGGCATTCAGGATGCGGGTCAACTCTGCCCGCTGATCCGCCTCCAAATTCTCACTCAGATCAAGAACGTAGGCTGCATCCGCTGCGATCTCTTCGCGTTCCTTGGTCAAAACGCCTTCAACTGCACGGCTGATTGATTGCGCAATCGGGACCAGTTTCGCAATCACAGGCTTCATGCGGGTCGCAATCCGCTTGCGTTCCTCCTTGGCCCTTGGTGCATTCGGCCCCCAATTCAGCTTTTCTTCGCTTGGCTTTGGGGCTGATATCCAACGCAATACGGCGCAGCCAAGCATATCAATGCCCTCCACAAGCGCGTCAACCAAGGCCTCTGTCCGTGAAAGCTCCGCCTTGGCGGTCACAATTTTGGCTTCAACATCAGCCAGTTCAGTCTCAACGATTGCCCGCTTGCTTTTGCCGTCACTCAGCGCCTTGTCCTCATCTTGCCGCGCCACTTTAAGCGACTGAACCTGTTTTGAAATCAAGCCCAAATCTTCACTTTCCTTTTGTGCCAATGACTTCAGCCGATCAAGCTCTTGGCCCTGCTCTGTCACCTCATCAGCCATTTGATCCCTTTTATTGGAGACCTCCTCGGTCTCTTCCAGCACGTCATCCAGCCCCGCTCTTGCCTCTTCTAAATCCGCCTTTACCGCCTGCAATTTCCCAACCTCAACAACTGTATCTGTCTTTACTTGTTGAAGTGTTTCCTCAGCCTCTTCCGCTGCCTGAACACTCATTGCTGACTTTTCTTCTATGGTGACGAGCGCAGCCTCGGCATCAGCCCTCTCTTTGCGGGCGGCATCCGCTGCGCGTTCCTCTTGCTCACGGCGGCGCTCTGCCTTCACCACTTCCCGCGTCGCCGCCTCTTTTCTTTGACGCGCCTCTTTGACCGCGCGTTTGCGCGATTTCCGGATCCCGGCCTTGCCGACGGTCCGCCCATCTTCGACCATCTCTTTGGCTTTGCTCTGTGCAGCCTCCATAATCTCGTTAGATTTCTCATGACCCGCAGCCTGCTGATTAGCCCGCCACTCCGAAGGTGGGATATGGCGGCGCTTTTTCGGCACGTCTTCTCCAGCCTCTTTCGCAACCCGCCGTGCTTCAGCACGCCGTTCACCGCGCGTAATGCCAAGTGCCATGAATGCCTCACCAGCCAAATTTTGGGCATGCTCATAACATTTCAACAACGGGTTCGTGGAAGCCTGCAACACTTTCTGCCGACCGCGATTGGCGGTGACTTTCTCTGTCCAGACCACCGCAATGAAATGGATATGGAAGGCTTCTTCATCATGATGCGCGTTGGCATAGCGCAACTGGCCATCGGGGAAATGTTCCAACAAAAACTCCATCGCGGCTTTCTTGAACGCGGCGACCTTCTCCGCATCCCATTCGGCTTGCCCCGTCCCTCCAAACCATTCCTTGTTGACCGTCAGGATGCCCTCACGCAAAGGGCCACCCGAACACCGCCGCCAAGGATCACTTTCGCCTTCGACAATCAGAGCTTTACGCTCAGCTTTACGACCCCTCTTGCGCAAACCCTCCATGCGTTCACGGAAGTTGTTGCGCTTTGCTTCGGCGACTTCTGCCTTGATCGTCGCTTGCCAATTTGGCTCACAATGAAGGACCTCATTCAGCCCCGACACATCCAGATCAACATGAGAGAGATCACCGCCTTTGCGATGATCATGCATATCAAAGCGGCCAAGGTTATGGGGATGCAGCCCCTTAAACCGAAGGACGATCGGCGGCTTGGGGATGGTGACAGGTTGGGGATTGTCAAATTTGGAATGCACGGACATAGTGAACCTCAGGTTATCTGCTTTCCTCAAGAATGCGGGATAGCCCTGAAAATTCCGGCACAGGTTTCGGAAGTTTTCTGGTCTTGCCCGGTTTTAGT
>NZ_JAHKPU010000037.1 GCF_018860505.1 Pacificibacter marinus | reverse complement strand
GACACTTAGAAGGGCGTCCAAGGATCGCAGTTTACTGGTGCTGCCTGGATCACGACCTTGACTGAGGCTGATGTCAAAATCTCAATGCCTCTCGTGACATTGGCTTTGCCAATGCACTGCCGGTAATAGATGGGCGGGGGCGATATCTGGGCAACATCTTCATCGAACGGCTGTGGCGGTCTTTGAAGCAGGAGGCCGTATACTTGCATGAATTGCAGGACGGCTTCCAAGCCAAACGCGTGATCAAAGACTGGATCAACTTCTACAATATCGAGCGGCCTCACACCGCTCTCGACAAGCGAACCCCAGACAACGCATTCTTTGACGCAGAACGAAACCAAAAGGCGGCATGAAATCAACCCGATTACATCTTAGCTGAACCGCAAAACTGTCCGAATAAGTGGGACCACTTTATTTCGACATTAAGTCTGGCCAGTTTGACGACGCCATTCTGGACAGAGTTGAAGACCTAGAAGAAGAGCTTCACGGCAATATGGTTGCCAGTCTTCACAATCCACTCGTGACCACCACCGCTGCGCGACTGAAAAATTATGTGCGCCTTATACGCCTTGATCGACTTATGACCCCGCCTTTGGCCTTATAGACGCTTGAGGAACACATCGTTATCCTTGAAAACTTGGAAAAACGTGACTTATCTGGGGCCGAAGCCGCCATTTCGGCACATTTCCAAGCCGCTCAGCAACGGCTTTTGGGCATGCTCTAAGAGTAGCCGAGTTTGTTTTGCAAATTGGCTGGAGCCCCCCATGTCGCTGTCGCCATTGACCCAAACAATATTTGTTTGACGACATTGCCCTTCCGGTTGCCCTGAAGGGATACTTGGAATTGGATCGTTGGTCGCGATCTCTCCGGCTGATTTTGATATTCAGGATTGAGTGGGCTGGCTCATGTGGCACAGACCGATCACGATATTTACGGCGCCAAAATCACGTGGCGTTGAGGTGCCTTGGCCCAATCGCCAGATTCGAAACACTCAGACCAAATGACGGCCTTGATGCTAAATAGCTCGCTTGTTCAGCACTTTCGGAACAGGCATCGAAAAGTTGCGCGAAACAGCTTTTAAATCTCGCTCAGTGTATATTCACCCCACGCCTCCCGCCCCTAGGCCAGAACGCACTTATGCTAGGAGTGTACATCGTTATAAATTTACTACTTGACTAGTATGGTAATTTTTTTGCACGGTTCTCAGGGGAGATAAAATGAACAAACGCCTGACTGCCAAACCCATTGAGATTGATCCAAACCGCGCGACAAGCCCGCAGCTTTTTGCCTGTTTGCGGGATCGAATTGTGCGCAGTGAGCTTGAGCCAGGCACACGCTTATCCGAAGTGGATGTCGCAACATTTTACAACACCAGCCGCCAACCCGTTCGGGAAGCTTTCATAAAGCTATCAGAGGCTGGCTTGATCGACATTCGCCCCCAACGCGGCAGCTTTGTAAGTCGCATCGATATGCACTCTGTTCTGGCCGCACAATTTGTGCGTGAAGCTGTTGAAGCAGATATCGCGCGAGCCGCAGCAAACTGCGCAACAGATGCCCTACTGGCCGATTTAGAGGCCAACTTAGCAAAACAACGGGACGCTATAGATAGCACCCCACAAGCCTTTATGGCACTGGACGAGGCGTTCCATTTCTTGATTGCAACCATCGCAGGACAAAGCGCTGGCTGGGGCTTTTTGGAAGGGCTGCGCACGCAAATGGACCGCGTCCGCCACCTGACAGCCAGCCAGTTCCCACGCAAAATACTTGTCGAGCAACACACACAAATCGTTAACGCGATCAGAGCGCGAAATGCCGATGAAGCTGAACAAAAGATGCGAAAGCACCTACGTCGCGTGCTGGATGACATCCCGACGGTTGCCGCCGCCAATCCAAATTTTTTCATCACCGAGGAGTCGCAGTGAACGCTGGGATTTCACACTCGGACACATCCCCACGCGCCCAGTGTAACACTGTGCGTATTGGCAAGATGGCTGCACGTGACCTTACGAAAAAGGCGTATCGCTTATGATCCAATAACGACTGCGTTCGACATCCGTTGAACGTCAATTCTGAGCCTGGAGTTCCACGCCCAGTAAAAACCAAGGGAGAGAGACATGACCATTAAAAAAACCGTATACGGACGGCGCAGCGTCTTGCAGTTGGGAGCGGCTGCACTTGCGACGCCGGCACTCATGCGAACAGCATGGGCACAAGATAAATTCGTTTGTAAAATTGCCCACTCAGAAGCCATAGGATCGCCATTCACCAATGCATTCGATAAATGGACAACGATGCTCAATGAACGCAGCGAAGGTCGCATCGACGCACAGCACTTTCCCGCAAGCCAACTTGGAGGCTTGGCACAACTGTTGGAAATGAGCAGAATCGGCACAATTCAAGTCACAGCAGCGGGCCCTGACAGTGAAGAAGCCATCGCACCAGAAATCGCCGCAACCGCAGGCGCACCGGGCTTTATCTACAAAAACGAAGCCCACGTCGACGCAGTACTGCAAGGCGATATCGGCCAAGAGATCAGTCAGATCGCACGCGAGAAAACAGGCGTTGAATTTATCGCATATGGCGAGGTTGGCTTTCGCCACCTGTTGACGAAAGTGCCCGTGACAGATTTGGCAAGCCTGCAAGGCGTAAAACTGCGCGTTCCAGAAGTCCGCATCTGGGTGGATTTTTGGAAAACGCTTGGCGCCAACCCGACACCGCTGCCCTATTCCGAGCAGTATTCGGCATTGTCGACAGGTGTTATCGATGGCTTGGATTCAGATTACTTCTCGGTTCTTGGATTCAAATGGCATGAGCAAGCAAAATACGTTCTTCCGACATACCATTGGTTCTTGCCCAAAGCGATCCGCATGAATGCCGCGTGGCTTGATAGTCTGCCAGCAGATTTGCAAGAGCTTTGCCGCACCTCGGCAAAAGAAGCCTTTGCAGAGCAGCGCACCATCAACCGCGCAGGCGCAGATCAAGCCTTGGAAGACCTCAAAGCCGCAGGCTGCATCGTCAATCCATTCCCTGCCGCAGAAAAAGCCAAGTGGGAAGAAAAATCCGCAGGCCTCTTCGAAGAATTCGGCGCGACCAGCCCCGAGACAGCAGCAATGATCGCGAAGATTCGCGCGCTCGGCTAAATCATATCGTGACTGCCCCACTGCACCCGATGTGGGGCAGACCACACTGAGGAGGAAATTTTGGACCACGTATCCCAGACGCACGCCGATCAACCTGTGCTGCCGTATCGTATGCTCGCCAAAACACTTGAAACCATCGCCGTTGTGCTAATGTTGGGCGCAACTGGAGTTGTCGTTTTACAGGTGTTCTGCCGCTATATTTTAAATGCTTCCCTGCCATGGCCAGAAGAAGCTGCACAATTTTTCTTTGTCTGGGCCGTTTTCCTTGGCATGGCCGTTTTGACATTTCGTGATCGTCATATCGCGATTTCGCTTTTCGTGCCCAAACTGTCGACAAAATCACAAGCCGCGCACCGCGTGTTTCTCAGGGTTGCGATGGCAATCGGCTGCATCGTTTTGGTGGTCCACGGCATCGACTTTATGAACCGCGCCATGCAAGTCATGCCCGCTCTGCGTGTGCCTTTGCGTTATCTATTTATGGCTGTTCCTTTTGGCAGTGCCCTGACCTTGCTGTTCCTCACCGCCCCCATTCAAGGCTATCGCTGGTGGAGCGGGATTGCCTCGTTGACTGTGGGGCTTGTTGGATATTACGCCCTACGCGAAGGTGGCGGCATGTTGTTCGGAGAATCCAGCAGCACCACAATTTTGATGATCGTCACAATGCTTTTGATCTTCGCCGAAGTTCCAATTGTTTACGCCTTGGTGATTGGCTCATTTGCGGGGTTAACGCCTTTGCCACCACTGATGTTTGTGACTGTCACCCAAAATATGTCCGGAGCTTTGAATTCTTTCACTTTATTGGCCATTCCCTTCTTTATTCTGGCCGCAGCCGTGATGAATGTGGGGGGGATCACCGTGCGCATCGTTGACTTGGCCTATCATTTGGTTGGTCATTTTCGTGGCGGCTTGGCGCAGGCCAATATCGTCACCAATGTCATGCTTGCAGGCGTCTCAGGGTCATCAACCGCTGATGCCTCAGCCACGGCAAAGCTGCTTGTCCCTGAAATGGAAAAACACGGGTATGGCCGTGCGTTTAGCTGCGCCTTGACCGCAGCCTCATCGACCTTGGCCAATATGATCCCCCCCGGATTGGGCTTGATTATCTACGCGGCTTTGGCCTCTGTGTCCGTTGGGGCGCTGTTTGTCGGGACAATCGTACCGGGTATTATGGTCGCCCTCGCCTTGTCATTTGTGGCTTGGGTCATCTCTGTACGCAAAGGGTATGGCGGAACCAAAGAGCGCTCTAATAGCTCTGAAAGATGGCGGTCATTCTGGCTGGCAACGCCCGCCTTATGTCTTCCTGTGATGATCGTCGGCGGTGTGCGTTTTGGCATATTCACCGCGACAGAAGCGGGTGCCATGGCGTTTGTTTTTGCTTTATTTTGTGGCGCGTTTATTTATCGCGGCCTGACGGCTCAAAACCTAGCCGGAGCCTTCCGTGAAGCCGTAGAAGACACCGTGGCAGTCGCCGTTATCATCGCGGCCGCCTCGCCGTTTGCATGGATTTTAACATTCGAACAAACCCCGCAGAAAATTGCAGAGTGGCTTGCAGCGCTCACCGGAAACAAAATCTTTTTGCTTTTGCTGATCAACCTTCTGCTGATCTTCGTGGGTCTATTTATAGAAATGATTGCCGCGATGGTGATCCTTGTTCCGATCCTTGTCCCTGTCGTGGTTGCCGCAGGTGTTGACCCGCTGCAATTCGGTATTATCATCGTTATGAACCTTGTGATTGGCGCTTTGACCCCACCGCTCGGCGTGCTGGTTTTCACAACCGCTCGTGTCGGGGGCGCGCCATCCACAGCGGTCTTCCGCGCCATTTTACCCTTTATCGCAGCGCAAGTTATCGTCTTGCTGATGGTGACTATGATCCCACAAATCACACTTTTGCCCATCCAGCTGTTTGGCCCATAAGGAACTCAACATGACAAATAAACCAATCGCCAACCTTGCCGTTATTGGCCTTGGCATGGCCACCAAACCGCATCTGGATGCACTGGCGGAACTGCGCGGCAAAGTGAATGTGTCTGGCGTTTTCAATCGGACCCGCGCCAAAGCCGACGCGATAAGCGAGACCTTTGGTTTCCCTGTGTTCGATAGTATTGATGCCATTGCCGCCGATCCGCACACCGATGGCGTCCTCATTGCGACCCCGCCCAATCAACGCGCGCAAATCGTCACAAAGATGGCCACGGCTGGCAAGCATATACTCATGGAAAAGCCTATTGAGCGCAGCCTGCAGGCGGCAAAAGACATTGTCACCGAATGCGAAGCGCAAGACATCGCCTTGGGGATCGTTTTTCAACACAGATTGCGCAAAGCTTCTCTGCGGCTGCGTGAGCTGATGGCCCAAGGCGCGCTTGGCGATCTCGCGCTTGTACGTGCTGAAATACCATGGTGGCGCGATCAGTCCTATTATGACATCGCAGGGCGCGGCACCTATGCCCGTGATGGTGGTGGCGTTTTAATTTCACAGGCTATTCACGTTATGGATTTGATGCTCAGCCTGACGGGCCCCGCCACATCAGTTCAAGCCCTAACAGCCACCACCCGCATGCATGAGATGGAATCCGAAGATTTTGCCACTGCGGGCGTCAGATTTGCCAACGGTGCGGTCGGTTCGATTGTGGCCACGACGGCCACTTATCCGGGCGAACAAGAACGGCTGGTTCTGGATGGCACCAAAGCCACGGCTGTTCTCAACGGAGGCCAACTCACGGTCACGTGGCACGACGGTCGAACAGAGACGGCAGGAGACATTTCAGGAACGGGTGGCGGTGCTGACCCGATGGCCTTCCCTTGTGATTGGCACCGCGACGTCATCGAAGATTTCGCCCGCGCGATCCACGGCAAGCACCAGCCCAGCATCACGGGTCGCGAGGCTTTGCGTGTACATGCTTTGATCGAAGCGATCACACGCTCAAGCGCCACCCATACAACTGTAGAGGTTGAAAACGTCTGATGGAAACTATTCGCTTTGCCGCTCTTGGCATGGACCACCGCCATATTTACGGCATGTCCCAAGGTATGATCGACGTCGGTGCGCAAATGGCGGGTTGGTGGACCCATGGTGACCCGCAGCCCATAGCGGGGTTTATGAAACGGTTTCCCGATGCCCCTCGTTTTGACGATCTGGACGAGATTTTGGATGATCCAAGCATTTCGCTGGTTCTGATCGCCTGCCGCCCAGACCAACGTGCAGATTTAGCCATCAAAGCCATGCGTGCGGGCAAGGACGTGATGGTCGACAAACCGGGATGTATTTCACTGGACGAAGTTCAGCGTTTGCGCATGACTGTGCGTGACACGGGACGTATCTGGTCGGTCAATTTCTCGGAACGCTTCGAAGTGCCCGCTGTCACCGTCGCCACAGAATTGGTGCGTAGCGGTGCCATTGGCGAAGTCATCCACACAACGGGCCTTGGGCCCCACCGTCTCAACGCCCAAAGTCGCCCTGACTGGTTTTTCGATGCCGCGACTTACGGTGGTATTTTAACCGATATTGCCTCGCATCAGATCGAGCAATTTTTGCATTTCACAGGTCACGAAGATGCGGAAATTACTATGGCCACGGTTGGAAACCATGCCAACCCCGACCACCCAAAGTTTGAGGACTTCGGCACCCTGTCTTTGCGCGCGGGCACAGCACAGGCGTTTATTCGTGTCGATTGGTATACCGCTGATGCCTTGCCCAATTGGGGGGACGGACGCTTGTTTATAACGGGCACCGAAGGCAGTATTGAATTGCGAAAATATGTAGATGTTGATGGTCGATCAGGAGATAATCATCTGTTTTTGGTCAACAAAGACACATGCAAACACTTTGATTGTACCAACGCTGATTTGCCGTATTTCCAAAATCTGCTGAATGATGTGATCCATCGCACCCAAACCGCCTGCCCTCAGGAACGAACATTTCGTGTTTGCGAATTGGCAGTCACAGCGCAGACAATGGCACAAGACACTAAGCTTTAACCCTAGAAAAACGACCAAACCTGCCATCTGTGCAGTTTTTTGAGGGCCGCTTTGGCGGCGGATTTTAAATCAAGCATTGCGACTCCAGTAATTCGAATGCCGGACATGCTCAAAGGATGGCCAAGCGCAATCGCGACACCGATATAGGTATTCGTAAATGCAAAGCCGTGCCCCAATCCTGACACCAACCGTTGTTGCGCTTGGTATCAGGATTGTTGGAGCCATTCACATGCCAAAAGTCATGCGGCAGTTCGCGATCAAGTCAGCACGTTTAATCAGCCTGTGGCACCTGTCGGCTCAACGTCTTACGTATCAGAATGAAGAATAACGGTACAAAGAGAATGCCAAGCAATGTCCCTGTGATTGTACCGCCCAACACGGCAGCCCCGACAGAGCGGCGTCCCCCCGAGCCAGCACCAGAGGAAAGGACAAGTGGGACAACACCCAGAGAAAACGCCAATGACGTCATGATGATCGGGCGAAACCGCAAACGAGCAGCTGTCAAAACGGCGTCGTAAAGTTCTTTGCCACTGTCGACCTGTTCTCGCGCAAATTCGACAATAAGGATGGCGTTTTTACCTGTCAGGCCGATGACAGTCAAAAGGCCAACTTGGAAAAATACACCGTTTTGAAAGCCAAAGTGCCATGCGGTAAAGAGTGTTCCAAGAATCCCGACAGGCATCGCCAGCATTACAGAAAACGGGATCGACCAACTCTCGTAAAGTGCTGCGAGGCAGAAGAAAACCGCAGCCAGCGACAAGGCGTAAAGCATAGGGGCCTGCGAGCCGGATTCACGCTCCTCTAGCGACAGCCCCGTCCATGCCACAGAAAAACCAGGTAGCTTGTCTGCAAAGCTTTCGATCTCCAACATAGCTTCGCCGGTGGAGACCCCCTGAGCCGGAGATCCTTGGATCTGCATTGACGGAATGCCGTTGTACCGGTTTAGCCCTTGAGGCCCGTAAACCCAACGTTCGCTGGAGAAGTTTGAGAATGGCACCAATTCGCCAGCAGAGTTGCGCACCCGCCATCTTTGAAGGTCGGTCGGTGTTGCACGGGCCTCCGCTTCGCCCTGAATATAGACGCGCTTGGTACGCCCGTTATCATTGAAATCATTCACATAAGTTCCAGCCATCGCAATCGCCAATGTGTTGCCAACATTGGCGGGCGAAACCCCCATCGCCCCAGCGGCACGCCAGTCGATGTCCAACTTGTATTGGGTCGCATCCTCTAGCCCAGATGGGCGCGCAGAGGCAATAAGCGGGCTTTGTGCTGCCATGCCTAAAACGGCATTGCGTGCTTCTAATAGCTGTTCGTGGGTCTGGCCATTCTGTGCCTGCAAGTAGAAGTCAAAGCCTGAAACGTTGCCCAATTCCGTCACTGCAGGTGGGACAATTGGAAAGGCCAGCGCCTCTTTGATGCCCATCATCGCAGGGAAGGCGCGGCCAGCAATCGCTTGCACGGATTGCGCAGGACTGTGGCGTTCTTCCCAATCCTTCAACCGAACAAATGCCAAGCCGTTGTTCTGCCCCGCACCTGCAAACGAAAAGCCTACTACGCTAAACACTGAGTCGACTGTTTCGCTTTCAGTGTTCAAGAAATGGTCTTGAATTTGCTTCGTGGCTTTAAGCGTATTCTCGGCCGTGGTGCCTGATGGGCCTTGAACAAGCGCGAGCATGATCCCTTGGTCTTCATCCGGCAAGAACCCTGTTGGCGTTTGCATGAACAGCCAGACAATTCCCCCGCCCATGAGGCCATAGACAAGCAGCATCCGCAGTGGCCGACGGATGACGTAGTTCACTGTCCAGCCGTAACCAGAAGAGAGTTTTTCAAAGGCGATGTTAAACCATGCGAAAGGACCACGTTTGACGTGATGAGTATCTTTGCTGCGCAGTAATGTGGCGCAAAGCGCAGGCGTCAGCGTCAGAGCCACCAACACAGACAACATCATGGCCGAAACGATGGTGATCGAAAACTGCCGGTAGATCACCCCAGTGGAGCCGCCGAAGAATGCCATCGGAATAAACACAGCAGAAATCACCAAAGCAATCCCGACCAATGCGCCGGTGATCTGATCCATGGATTTGCGCGTGGCTTCGCGGGGCGATAGCCCTTCTTCTTCCATGATGCGTTCAACGTTTTCGACAACAACAATCGCATCATCCACAAGCAAACCGATGGCGAGCACCAAGGCCAACATCGTTAGCACATTGATGGTAAAGCCGAAGGCGCCAAGAATTGCGAATGTTCCAAGAATAACAACGGGCACAGCGAGCGTTGGAATAAGCGTCGCGCGCAAGTTTTGAAGGAAAAGCAACATCACGAAGAAAACAAGTACGATGGCTTCAAGCAGTGTTTTTTGCACTTCATGAATCGAAATTTCGACGAATGGCGTGGTGTCATATGGGATAACATAGCTTACGCCTTCGGGGAAAAACTCAGCATATTCTTCGATTTTCTCACGCACGAGTTTCGACGTATCCAGCGCATTGGCACCCGGAGCCAACTGAACAGCCATGCCTGATGCTGGCTTGCCGTTGTACTGAGCGATTGTCATATAGTTTTCTGCGCCGATTTCGACACGGGCCACGTCTTCCAACAACACCAACCCGCCATCTGCATCGGAACGCAGAATGATGTTGCGAAAATCTTCTGGTGTTTCCAAAAGCGATTGTGCGGTGATCGTCGCGGTAAAGGCCTGCCCCTCGACAGAAGGAAGGGAGCCAAATGACCCTGCAGAAATCTGAGCATTTTGGGATGAAACAGAGGCAACCACATCTGAAGGCGTCATGTCGAATGCGGCCAATTTGGACGGATCAAGCCAGATCCGCATGGCGTATTTCGCCCCGAACACCTGTGTGCCACCGACACCCTCAATGCGACTGAACGCATCGACAAGATTTGAGTTGAGGTAGTCGGACAAATCCGCTTGATCCAAACTGCCGTCATCAGAAATCAAACCGATCACCATCAAGAAGCCCGCAGAGGACTTTTGAACAGTAACGCCTTGGCGCTGCACCGCTTCGGGCAGCAAGGCTGTCGCCTGTGCGAGTTTGTTTTGCACCTGAACTTGCGCGATGTCTGGATCGGTGCCGGTTTCAAACGTCAGTGTGATCGACGCGGACCCCGATGATGTGGACGAAGAAGAAACATACCGCATCCCGTCAAGCCCTGTCATCCGTTGCTCGATAATCTGCGTGACCGTATTGGCCACCGTATCAGCAGAGGCACCGGGGTAGGATGCATTGATCGTCACCGACGGCGGGGCGATCTGTGGGTATTGTGCTACGGGCAGCGTGTATATCGACAACACGCCGAGGCCCATAATCAGAATTGAGATCACCCACGCAAAGATAGGTCGGTCAATGAAAAATCGTGCCATGGGATGCTCTCAAATTTGAATTTAGTTGTTGTCAGCCGAAGAGACAGTGGACTCTTGCTCTTGCGGAGTCACTGTCGCACCAGGTGCCGTTTTTTGCAGACCTGAAACAATGACGCGGTCGCCTGCAGCAACGCCCGCAGTCACAACCCAATTGGAACCGTGGTCGCTAGACACAGTGAGGTTGCGTTGCTCGACGACGTTTTGCGCATTCACAACCAGTGCTGATGGTTCGCCACGGCGATCGCGTGTTACCGCCTGCTGAGGCACCAAAACAGCATCTTTTACAACACCTTCTGGCATATCAACCTGCACATACATGCCTGGCAACAAAAACCCATCAGGGTTGGGGAATGACAGGCGCAGCAAGATCGTTCCCGTGCCTTCGTCCACATGCGGTTCAGCGGCGGAAAGTGCGCCTTGATGCTCATAGGTTGTGCCATCGGCGAGTTTAAGTTTAACAACTTGGCCAAGGTCTTCTGCAAACCCAGCCCCCCCTTGTGCACGCCGCCAGCGCAACATATCGGCTGCGGCTTGCGTCACATCGACATAGACTGGATCAAGCGTGCGGATCACAGTCAGCGGCGTCGCCTGACCAGAGGTCACAAGCGCACCAACACTGACATCACTCAACCCAACAACTCCAGAAATCGGCGCACGAATGGCCGTGCGTTCCAGATCAATTTCAGTCGCAAGCACATTGGCCTCGGCGACTTTAACGCTGGCGCTTGCGATTTCTCGTGCAGAAATTGCATTGTCAAAATTCTGTTGAGACACCACGCTGCGCGATTTCAATTCTTGCTGTCGGTCGAATTCGAGTTGAGCCGCCTTGAGCGAGGCATTGGCTTGGGCAAGCAGCGCCTCAGATGATGTTTTTTGAGCCTCATATGAAGCGGCATCGATGCGGTAAAGCAGATCACCTTTTTCGACTGGCCGCCCTTCAACAAAGAGGCGCTCCAAAACAAGTCCGTTCACTTGCGGACGCACTTGCGCCTCTGACGATGCGGCGACGCGGCCAGGCAAAGATGCGGTCAACGTCACATCATTCGCTTCAAGAGTGACAACAGTTACAGGCGTTGGGGGCGGCGCATCCTGCGATACAGCAGCCAAAGGAAGGCTTGTGGCAAGAATTAAGGCGGCAGTCATTCGGCTCAGTGGAGCAATAAGAGAATGAGGCATTAGAAATAGCTCCAAAAATTAAGTGATCGCAGGGCACGAATATGGCGCGGAAGTTTTGTCGCGACGATTCTCGTTTTAAACGGTAAGCGGAAATACGCACTTGCGCCATGCTTAAGAAAACCCGATAGTTTTGTAAAGTGTCATGTGCGGATTCAAGGAGTAAGACCAGAGTGAGTGATGATAATTCCAGCACGGAGCTCTCATGCTGCGATAAGGCGCGTCGCGGACGTCCGCCGCGAATGAAACAGGCGGCGCGCGAAGCCGTCATTTTGAGAGCGGCAGCGCAACTTCTTATGGAAACACCATTTGACGATGTGACCATGGCCGTGATCGCCGCCAAAGCAGGCATGTCGAAACGCACCGTGTATGAACTATTCGAAAGTCGTGACGATTTGCTTGTGCGTGCTGTCATTAACTTTTCGCGCAGTTTTTTTCTGCCCCTCAAAGCCGAAGATTCACAACGCCCGCTCAGTGAAAGACTGTCGCTGTTGTTGCGCATCAATGCCCCGTCTGAAGAAAACTGGAACAAACTCGAGATCTTAAGATCTGCCGTTGCTAAGGCGAGAACCTATCCCGTCTTGGCTCGTAAACTCTATGCGTCGAGCAGAGGGACATTGGCTGGTTTTTTGCGCGCCGAGCTTGTCTGCGCCATCGAAAGGGGGGAACTTGTCTTGCCTCTACCCGACATAGATATGGCCGTGGACATATTGTTGGACATGGTCTTTGAAAACCCACTCACGCGCCTTTTACACCCTGACGCCCCGCCCCTGTCCGAACGTGAAGTAGAGCAGAGGCGCGAATTTGCCATTGCGATATTTCTGCGCGGTATCACGCCCTAAACGCGCCGTGCAAACTTGTGATGTTTGATCTTTCGTCCCAGTTTGCTTTCCCGCGTCCAATCTATCTCTCTGCCGAATATGCAAAGCAGCAAACTCTATCTTTTCATTGTCGAATTTTTAAAGCGGGAGCCTGCAATAAATCGCCTGTTGCGATACATTTCGCCACAGAGTTTTTCGGTCAAAGATCATTGGGAAATACAAGCTCTGGTCGCTCTCGTGACAAAACGGTACAGAGTATGAAACTTTGAGAGAGCGCTATGTCACAGACACCGACAGATTGGGCCGATTTTTTCGGGGATGACGATCCAACCATTGCATACAACCGTCTTTGGTTTTTTTTAATGCGTGCGCATCGAAATTTACACCCCAAGATAGCCAAGCCTCTGAAGGCTGAAGGGATTTCTGACCCTATTTGGTTTGAAATTTTGCTGAATGTTGAAAAAGCAGGTGCACAAGGGCATCCGATGGCCGCATTAGAGAAAGAGCTATATGTGCCCCAATATGCTTTATCTCGGCATATATCGCGACTGGAAAAAGCCGGTTTCATTCGTCGAACTTATTTGTCTGACGGTCGGCGCAAGCAAATTTTGTTTGTGACAGAAGAAGGCTTGGGCATGCATGCCCGCATCTGGCCGATCTATGTGCAAGCTATTCAAGCTGAGTTTGCACATCGATTTACCACCGATGAAGCTTATGAATTAGAACATATGATGATCAAAATTCTACCACAGGACGAATCTGAGTGAGCCGCCCTGTGGTCGTGATTTAAGCTGCTGCTTTAGAAATCTATGGTCGCTATCAATGAAATCGTGCGGCCCGGTTCGTCAAGCGTTTCGACGCTGGCATAAAGATCACCATAGTCACTGCCATATGTGGCGCGATCTGCGTAATCGACGTCAAACAGGTTATTAATTTCGCCGCGCACCGTCAGGTTGCTCATGCTTGGGGGCGTGTATTCTGCGAAGACATTTACAACTGTATAGGCTGGGGCTGTTGCCGTGTAATCCACGCCTGTATTGTAGCTGAGTGCCGCATCAATACTGCCGCCGATGAGCAAGTTCGCGTTTGGAAGCTCATGTTGGACTTCAAGTGCAAGTATATCACCTAGCGGCATTCCGTGATCGATCAGGTAATAGCTTTCCACCAGCTCACCATCAATCTTGCCTTCAGAACGGGTAAAGGAGAACCGAGCAAAGCCATTGCCCCAATCGTATGTGCTGCGCAGGTTGAAGCCGCGACTTTCAAAATCCAGTGTGCCCTCATCACTGCGGGCGTTCGAGATATGCGTTTTGAACACATCTGCCCCCAAAGCCCAATTCCCTGCGGTGTAATCAATACCAATCACAAAGTTTTCAGCGCGTGATGATTGCAAGTCGGTGTAATCCCACAAAAGATCGCGCCCCGTGTCTGCAAGATAAGTGACGCGGTCCCAAAATTGGTAATTGTCTTCAAGTTGGATGCCGCCGAAAACACTCGCATAACCAGCGTTCACAGTCAGGCCCGGCGCGACTTCATAAACGGCTGAGGCATTGCCGCTCAAACCAGAAACGCTATCTTCATAATCGTCATATGCACCAGTAAAGTCTTGCCAGTCCGCGCGCAGACCTGCGGAAAGCTTCAATTGCGTTGTCGGTTCAACGCGCAATTGAGCAAAGAGGCCAAGGTTCTTCCTCTCTTCTTGGGTCTCATAGCCACTCGCGCCCGTGTCATAACTATTTGTTTGGTGAATAAAGTCCGCACCAACGGTCAGCGTGCTCACGTCAGAGAAGTGAAACATGTTTTGCACTTTGGCGTTAAACGTGTTTGAGGTCCCGTGGCTGTCTTCCGTGATCGGCGCGTAAACTTGGTTTTCAGAAAAGCCGATGGATGCAGATGGGTCCCACATGCCGCCGCCATAAACGTTTTCATACTGCAGGGAAACGATTGTGCGTTGGGTATCATAGACAACGAAATCTCGACCTGTGTAGCCGAAATTTGCCTGCGAGTTGCGCAGCCCTGCATCACTCATCTGCTGTGCTGAAAATTCGAAACGATGCCCTGCGTCCGATTCATAAGCTGTTTTAACCAACATGCTTTGAAGATCGGTTTCTGTCCCGAGTTCTTCATCACCGCCACCATCGGTATAGTTATCGCCCGATGCGTATTTAAAATACCCTAGCGCTTCAAATCCGCCTTTGCGTGTGGCCAAGGTTGTAGAGATCGCAGCCGTTGCACCATTATCGCTATAGCTCAAACGCGTTTGACCGCCAAAGTTGTCACCGTCTTCTAGAAAATCTGCCACATCCACAGTTTCCATCACCACGGCCCCTGCGACTGCATTTGGCCCTGCATCGGCCCCCGCGACACCAGGGTCAACTCGCACGGATTTCATCAAAGCAGGATCGAACGCGTTGGCGCTGACATGGTGAAATGTACGGTTGTTTTGCGACACGCCATCCACTGTGACAGCAAGATTAAGCATATCGACGCCATTCACAAAGATTTTTTGCGCAACAGGGATCGCGCCCCCGACAGAAACGGACGATATGCCCGCAAAGAGATCTTTAAGATCTCCCATGGCGGCGCGGTCGAGTTCAGCTTCGGAAACATATACAGAGCTTGCGTGATCAGCAGCATCGCCAAGCGGATCAACGCGGCGCACCTCGATAGGATCGAGAGACAGAACGTCCTGCGCCAATGATCCGGTTGCGGTACAAGCGAGTAACGCCGTGCCGCACATGAGCTGGGTTACCGCAGATTTTTTTTGATGTGTCATAAGAGACCCTTCCAAGAGATGAGATTTGGCTCGAGGAAACCTCTGGCTACGCATATTCGGCGGCTTTTCCCTATGATGCGAAATCATTACATGCAACTGCATGTTGACGGTTAGTGTTAATCCTGAGCAAAAAAGTCACACTTTATGAATCTGCACAGACTCTCTGGACACATCCTGTAAATATTCCTGATTTGGGATAAAGAACGCCGACATCACGAACGAAGACTGGGGCTTTCAAAGCACACGAAAAGCGCATCAACAGCTGAGAAGACCAGCCATGTCCATAGAGGCCGTCGAGACTATAAGATCCGCAGGTCCATCTGCGATATCACTCAAATGATTAAAGGACGTCTAGCGGCGAAGGCTGACGTGCGTTCGCCATGGTTGGAATATCGTTTTTTGGATACGAATGCACATACGATGCGCTGCGACATATGGTAAATCATCAATGGCAAAACGATAGCCCCCACGACATCTGATGCAAACAAAGCGGTTGCTATGGGCAAGCCCGTTGCCACGCTTTTGGTTGAGCCGCAGTAGAATAAAACGGCTATGTCGGATGGCGGCAAGTTCCCCATTGCTATCAGCAACCCTGCTTTGACCGACGCAGGATCTAGCTTAATGCCCTACAAAGACATGCCCCCCGTCATGGGCTAAAACAAGGATGCTCCACTTCCAAGACAACCTGTCATCGCCCTTTTGACATGCCCACAGGTCTCACCTTGGATACCCCCTAGAACTGCGTCCGCCAGTAAGGATGTAGCTCATCTATCACGAGGGCATGTTCATGTGTGCGGTTTCCGTTGAGATGCGGATGATCCAATGGCAGGTTCGCATGCGTGTGCCCGACTTGGCTTTTGTCGTTTGCAGGCCACTGCACGAGACACATTATGATCCCCAAAAGCGTCAGGCTCGCCAACACCAGCAAGGCAGGGATCATCCCAAAGGTCGTCATCACCCATCCTGACAGCGGATAGGTTATGAGCCAACAACCATGGCTTAAGGCAAATTGCACTGAAAAGAGCGCCGTGCGGTCCTCTGGGTTGGCCGAGCGCCGTAAAATGCGCCCCGAAGGGGTAAGCACCACCGAGTAACCAAATCCAACAAGCGCCCAAGCCCCGAGCAAATAGGCCCAATTTAAGCCGTTTATCGCAATCAAAAGACACAGACCGACCAAGGCGAACAGCATCAAAAACGCACCCGATATCATCGCCAGACGATCAGAGACCCTTGTGAGAAAACGTGGCAAAACAAGTGCCGCCGTCATTGATCCCGCTCCGAAAGCAAACATTGTCCACGCAAGTCCGCTATCAGACAGACCAAGCAAGTCTTTTACAGCAATGATTGTATTGACCAAAACCATCGCGCCCGCAGCCGAGGCCGCAAGGTTCAAAGCAAGCAATCCGCGTAGGCGTGGTGTCGCGAAATAGATATGAAACCCTCGCGCCATGCCACCGAAAACCTTGCTTGGCTTGGCAGCAGTGGCAGACGGCAGCACCACAGACGCGACGAGCAAGGCAGACCCTACAAAGCCAGCCACAGTTCCTAAAAAGAGCGATCCAGAGCTCATCACAAGCAGCAAAAGCGCCGCCATAGTCGGGCTCAAAATATTTTCCAAATCATAGGCCAATCGCGATAGCGATAGCGCGCGCGTATATTCAGCTTCATCGGGAAGAACATCTGGCAATGTCGCTTGAAATGTCGGTGTGAATGCAGCCGAGGCGGATTGCAGCGCCAAGATCAATAGATAAACCTGCCAAACCTCCGTTACGAAAAACAATGCAAGCGCACATGTTGCCCGCACAATATCGAGGCCTATCAGCAGCCGGCGACGGTCCATCCGAACGGCAATAGCGCCCGCGATTGGCGCGACACAAACATATGCGATCATCTTGATGGTAAAAATGATTCCAAGCGTCTTGGCCGCATTCGCGCCAGAAAGGTCATACGCCAAAAGGCCCAAGGCAGTTGTCGCCAACCCCGTTCCCAAAAGCGCAACAACTTGTGCCGCGAAGAGGTTTCGATATGTACGATTGGAAAGAATGCTCAGCATAATGACCTCAAATGTTGGTGGCCTCTAAAACAAAGGCGATAGACATTTACCAATATGGTAGATGTTTTAGATCAAGGAATGGGCATCCAAAATTGCCCGTTTCAAGTAACACAGGCAAACATCTTTCGATGTTTGCGCTTCAATCGCGTTGCCCCAAAGGCCGAAAGACAAGGGAAAATCGATGATCTGCCCCTTGTTCAATCGACACCCAACCGAGGCATTTACATAAGAAAACTTGGCAGCCAAAGCGACAAGGATGGCACGAGTATCAAGATCAACAGCAATCCAACCATCGTGAGCAGGAAAGCTGTGTTCGCACGGGTCACCGCCATCACCTCTTCATTCCCAATTCGAGCGGCCACCAAAAGCGCAAGAGCAACAGGCGGCGTCACCTGTCCGATCGCAACGGTCATCACCATCAGAACCCCGAAATGGACCAGATCCACATCCAACGTCATCAACGACGGCAGCAAGACAGGCATAATCATTGGGATCAAGGGATCCAGCACCATGCCTGCAATCAATGCAAGCAACAGCAACGAGACAATTTGAAGAACCACCGATTCAAACGGAAACAGAACCGTCATCACCTCAGCCAAAGCCATAGGCACGCGGGCTTGGGACAAGGCCCACCCTAAAGCCGTAGACAATCCGACGACCATGAGGACCTCACCCGTCAAAATCGCGGCATCTACAGCCACGCGGTAAAGCCCACGAAAGTCGAGGCTACGATATACGATCATAGCTAGAAAGAGCGCATAAGCGACAGCAAAGGCACCCGCCTCAGATGGCGTAAACAGGCCAAAGACCAATCCGCCAAGGATCAACACAGGCATCCCCATCGGCAAGATTGCCGCCCGACCGGTCTTGAGCAAAAGCAGCCAAGAAAATCCCTGCGCGGGCTTCCAGCCATGATATCGTGCAAGGAAACCAATCGTCGTCATAAGGGCCAATGCCATAAGCAGTCCCGGAATGGCTCCCGCAAGAAACATTGCGCCCAGTGACGTTCCTGTCACTGCTGAATAGAGGATCATTGGCGATGACGGAGGCACTAAGACCCCGATACCAGATGATGTCGCGGTCAACGCTGCCGCGAATGGGCCAGGATAACCAGCTTCCTTCATCTTTGGAATAATAACAGACCCGCTGCCTGCAAGATCTGCAACGGAGGTGCCTATCATACCGCCGAACATCAAGCTGACAGCGACATTTACATGCGCCAAACCGCCCCGCATCCAACCAAGCAGCGCGCTGGCAAACGCGAATAGGCGATCCGCTATTCCGCCAGCATTCATGATACCGCCAGCCAGAATAAACAAAGGCAATGTGACCAAGATGTAATCAGATAAGCCGACCAATGTCTGTTGTGGCATCGCCAGCATCCACCCCCCTGAAAAGGTCAAAAAGACCACAACTGACGCCGCCAAAGCCACGATGATTGGCAAACCGGCGAGCGCAAAAACACACAGTGTTACGATTGTTGCAGCAGCGAGACCCATCATGTCGAACGACCTCCGAAGGCTGTTTGTGCAGTGCGAAGCAGCAACACGGCAGCCATTCCCGCCATGCTCAGCATGAGAGCTGAAATACCAAGACCTTTTGGCATTCTTAGGATCGGAGTAACATCCGTGCCAAAGAGGTTGAGATAAGCCCCAATTTTCAAGGCGAAAAAGGCCAGCGTGAAACTGCCGATAGCGCCACAAACAACACCAAGTATACGGCGCGCACGGGCTGGCAGGCGCATGACCAAAACATCACAGCAGATCAAACTCCCGCGTAAGACCCCCAAAAGTATACCAACGGAAGCGACCCAAATCATCGCTGTCATAACGATTTCTTCGCTCCATGGCAGAGGATTGTCGAAAATATATCGTCCCAGCGCATTCGCCAACACAAGAACAACGATCAAACCCATCAGCGCCGCAGCGAGCATTTCAGTGCCATGAATTGCTATCTTAGCGATAGGTCCCTTGGCCGCGTTTCCTCGAATAAAGGTGATGACCGTGTTCATTTTCTCACCTCAGGTAAGCCATGCTGGAAAAGTGCGCCGTATCCGGGGCAATCATCCGCAACACCGCCAAGACGCAGTGCATGCCAAAACGATGATTGGACAGCAGAAACAACTGGTTTTCCCAATTCCTTTTCGACAGCGTCGATCAATCCAGCTGTTAAGAAATTCGTGCAACTGATGAACACTGCATTTGCGTCTGGCGTGTCCATTTCACAAATCATGTCGAAAGTTTTTTGCAAAGGCACTTCAGCCAAAGCCTGATCCGTGTCGATTTTCAGATTGCGACTGGCGACAACGGGGTGACCATTTTCTTCAAGGAACCGGATGGCACGATTGTGAACCTCGTCAACATAGGGCGTTGCTAGAATGACGGATTCGGCTCCAACCGCTTTTAAGCCAGCCAATGACGCCGTTGAGGCCGTATTCACTTCGATCCCCGGCGCCCATTGTTTTAGCTTTGCAATAAGCGCCTGATCATAGGCTGTACCATGCAAAAATGAAGCAGAGGTACCACCAAAGCATAAGACATCGATCGGAGCAGACGCCAAAAGGCGTGCAGCTTGTTCCAATTCAGGCGCATCCATCATCGCCTGAATGCCTTCGACAGTTACCTTTGGCAATTTTATCCGCGTTGTATGAACGGAAACACCTTTTGGGGCCATGGCCCACATCTCAGCTTCCATGACAATAGAGGACGCCATAAAAATCAGCCCAATGCGGCAGCGATCACCATTGCCATCATAGGTGAATTTGGGGGCCATACGGCCCCCATTTATCGTGTTAATTTGCGTACTCACTGAAGCATTTCCTCTACAGCGACCATGAATTCTGGTGACACAATCTGCGCGAACTCATCGCGCAAAGGCGCAGCGGCTTCTTTAAACGGTGCCAAGTCAGGTGTATTCACCTTCAAACCTGCTTCGGTGAACTCAGAAACCAAAGATGCGTCACTGTCGTCAGACAAAGTGCGTGTGGCCGCGGCACTCACTTGTGCGGACGCCATGACTTTTTCTTGTTCTTCTGGTGAAAGTGCATCCCAAACTGAGCCAGCCATTGTCAATGTAATGGGCGTGTAGACGTGATTGGTAAGCGAAATGAATTCTTGCACTTCGTCAAAGGAAAACTCTTTGACCACTGAAAGGGGATTTTCTTGACCGTCCAGAACCCCTTGGCGCAAAGCAACATAGACCTCGCCCAATGCCAAAGGCGTTGGAGCCGCGCCGAGTGCTTGGAATGCCATGATACGTGTCTGCGACCCAGGCGTGCGGAGCTTTAGCCCAGCAAGATCAGCAGGTGTCTCGATGGGGCGTACTGAGTTACTGATCGCACGGAAGCCCAACTCACCAAAGGCAAGAACTTTCAATCCGTTTGTTTCAAGCAAAGAGTCAGCCAACATGCCGCCAAGCTCGCCATCAAGCAAAGTGCGTGCTGTGTCTTTGTCATCGAACAAGAAAGGCAAATCAAAGATCGCAAACTTGGAATCCAGTTCAACG
This sequence comes from Pacificibacter marinus, assembly GCF_018860505.1. Taxonomy (GTDB): domain Bacteria; phylum Pseudomonadota; class Alphaproteobacteria; order Rhodobacterales; family Rhodobacteraceae; genus Celeribacter; species Celeribacter marinus_B. The sequence goes on along the minus strand of NZ_JAHKPU010000037.1, from coordinate 10,070 downwards.
ATGTCTGAGCCTAAAGGAACAACATCCAACTGACCTGCACGCAACAGTTCCGTCAGGGCCGTTTCATTGCCCATAGCACCGCTTTCAAAGAAGTCGACACTGAACCCTTCTGACACCAGCAAGTCGTCTTTAAAGGCTGTCAGCATGACGTTTAATGGATCGCCCGGCGGTGTTTCGACCGCCATAGTCAATTTTGTTTCTCCGAACCCCGGTAGGGCTGAAAACGCGGTCAATGCCGCGGCAAAAGCAAGTGTGATAGGTTTCATTGTGAACTCCCGTTGGTGTGCATGAGGCAATAGTGTCCTTGTGGACGCTTTGAATTGGAAATCGGGCAAAACAGGTTTTTTGGGGCGGCTTTAAAGCCCCTCCAAAATTGGCCTTAAACTCAATCTCACTTTCGATGCTGCCTCTTGCAGCACCCTCCAACAATTACAGAAAACCTATCTTCTACGAAGCCACACCCACATGAAGGCGATTAAGCAATTGAAATTAAATGCAAATAAAGAACACCGCACTTCGAGATCCCGCAGGTTAGAAAATTTTCTGCCTAATCACGCACAATATTTACGCATAATTTTTGGAAATAATCGGTGCCGATAACTGTCAATATCATCTTTTTTGAAGACCGTTCACCTGAAGCGCCGCGTTTGTGATGCGTGACGAATACATAGAGCGGCCTTAGAAAAAAAAGAGCTTTCAAACAGAATGGACAGTAGCGCTCAGTGAGCGCCTCATCACGTAATGCTTCTCAAAAACAGCAAAGCCTAAGAAGGGTTTTGGCTACTCTCTACTTTGGAAGTTCCTTCTTTTCTATCGAGATCGATACGCGCAGTGTCATCTCAAAGAAATTCCAAACCAGTCAAAGTGGAACGCTTCCATCACCTTGAACAGATGGGCACGCTCGCTGTCGCGCTGGGAAAATAAATCTAGGATATAAATATGACAGTCGAAAAAACGGATACACTTGTGGTGGGCGCGGGGCAATCTGGGATTGCAATGAGTGAACACCTCACTGAAATGGGTGTGCCACATATCGTTCTTGAGCGCAGCAGAATTGCAGAGCGCTGGAGATCCGAACGCTGGGATTCACTGGTGGCAAACGGACCAGCATGGCACGATCGTTTCCCCGGTCTTGAGTTCGACGACGTATCCCCTGAGACATTCCCCCCCAAGGAACGCATGGCGCGTTATTTTGAAGACTATGCAGCGATGGTCAATGCTCCTGTGCGCACCAATACCGAAGTCAAATCCGTCAAACGTTGCGAGGGTCGTCCCGGTTTTATGGTCTCGACCTCACAAGGCGAAATTGAAGCTCAGCGTGTTGTGGCAGCGACAGGCCCATTCCAAGTGCCGCTCTATCCTAAGATTGTCCCCGAAACATCCGACGTCCAGCAAATCCACTCTTCTGCATATAAGAACCCCGACCAATTGGCCAAGGGTGCCGTTCTGGTTGTCGGCGGTGGCGCATCTGGGTCGCAAATTGCCGAAGAACTGCAACGGGATGGGCGCAAAGTATATCTGTCGATAGGTGAGCACTACCGCCCTCCCCGCTCTTACCGTGGGCGCGATTATGTGTGGTGGCTTGGCGTTCTGGGCAAATGGGACGAGATCAAAACTGAAGCAAAGAAAAAGCACGTTGCTTTCGCGGTCAGTGGATATGACGGCGGTAAAACAATTGATTTCCGCCGTTTGGGTAACATGGGCATCACTGTGCTTGGCATCACCAAAGCCTATCAAGATGGCGTACTAACCTTCGCCCAAGACCTTGTGAAAAACATCAAGGAAGGCGACGAAGCCTATCTCGACGTTCTCAGAGAGGCAGATGCATATGTCGAGCGTAATGGCATCGATCTTCCGCTGGAACCTGAGGCATGGGAGGTTCAACCCGACCCCGAGTGCGTCACCAATCCTATACTTGATCTCGACATGAAAGAGGCTGGCATTACGACTATTATTTGGGCAACAGGGTTCAAATTCGATTTCAGTTGGATGCAGGTAGATGCCTTCCATCCAGATGGCACGCCGTTTCACAAACGCGGGATTTCTGCAGAAACAGGGATTTATTTCCTTGGGCTTCCAGAACTGACCAACCGTGCATCATCCTTTATCTACGGATGCTGGTACGATGCGAAATATATCGCGACCCATATCGGCGTTCAGCGGAATTACGTAGCGTATAAAGCAGAATAACGATCGAGACCTGCGCTCAGGTATCTGATTTGGTTTATCAAAGATAACAAACGGCCGTCTCAACATCTGATGATGCTGATGCGGCCTTAACACCATAAGGATTATACAATGAAAACTGTCATGTTTCTCAACGGCCCCAACGCCAATTTATATGGCCTTGATCCACAAGGGGCGTATGGAAACGATAGTTTTCCGCAAATTGAATCTGCCTGTATGACCTGCGCTGAAGATCTCGGGTTCAAACTTATTTTTCGCCAATCCAATCACGAGGGCGTGCTGATTGACTGGATTCAAGAAGCCCGTACGAGTTGTGATGGAATTCTCATCAATGCCGCAGGGCTAACCTATACCTCTATCGCCATTCTTGATGCATTGCTGGCCTTTGACGGTCCCATAATCGAATGTCACATGAGCAATATTTGGAAACGTGAGGCTTTTCGCAGCCACTCATTCATTTCCAAAGCAGCAACTGGCGTGATCGCGGGACTGGGGGTGCAAGGGTATCTTCTGGGGCTCACGGCAATGAATACACTGATCAAGGATCCTAAAGCATGACAGACAGTCTGGTATTTTATAGTAAACCCGATCCGTTTGATGCGTGGCGCGATGCATTGACGCCTCACTTGGGCGATCAGGTTCGCATCGAAAATGCAGACGCCGTTACCAAGGTCGATGATGTCCGGTTTGCATTGGTTTGGATGCCGCCCTTAGGCTTTTTTGATCGTTTTCCGAACCTTGAGTTGGTGATCAACCTCGGGGCTGGCGTGGATCGCCTCGTGGCCCGAGAGGACCTGCCAGATGTGCCGATCACACGGCTGTCTGATCCTAAAATGGGCCAGATGATGGCAAGTTTTGTGTTGTTTTCTGTCCTGCGTCACGCACGCGACATCCCTTATTTCGAGGCCGCTCAAGCGCGTCAGGAATGGGCTTATAAACATCCCCGCGCAGCCAGTGACATTAAGGTGGTGGTTCTAGGGTTAGGGCAACTCGGGGCGCTTGCAGCAAGTGAAATCGCGCGCCAAGGCTTTGACACACACGGTTGGGCCACAAAACCTCGAACACTGTCAGGCGTAACAGTCCACTGCGGCGATGAAGCCCTTGATGGGGTGCTGCAGGACGCAGATATAGTCGTGTGTATGCTACCTTTAACGGCAACGACCCGCGAGCGCCTTGACGCCAGCAGCTTTGCCGCGATGAAACCCGGCGCCGCTTTCATTAATGTGTCGCGTGGCGAAGTCGTGGCGGAATCCGCACTCATCGAGGCGCTGCGCTCAGGTCACCTCTCTGGCGCGACTTTGGATGTTTTTCAAACGGAACCGCTAGGCCCTGAACATCCGCTTTGGTCGATCCCCAACGTGCTCATCACCCCACATCTCGCATCAGTTGCACTGCCCAAAAGTGCCGCGCCACAAATTGCTGCCAACATCAAAGCTGTTCAAAACGGCGATGCATTGAGCAACGAGGTTTCCAGAGTGCGTGGATATTAGGCATTTTAAATATACCTTTGTGATCGCACCCTCACACCGCAGCGCCAAGTATGATTATTTCGGTTTAGAATCATAACATTAAGCCCCTAGAGTGGTAAAAGCTTAGTAGCGGTTTGAAATTTGTGATTTTTATAAACGTCGCCATTCCCACAGGCTCAGGTTAAGAGACGGTCCCTCCTCGGATGGGCAGTCACACCAGTTTTACAAGACATAATGTCACTTACCCAACCGGAGTTCAAAATGAGAAAACCACTCTTAACCGCTGCTGTAATCAGCATGTTTGCCCCTGCCGCATTTTCTGAAACATTGACAGTCAGCAGTTGGGGCGGAAGCTTTCGTGACTTGATTGACCAGACCATTGCCAAGAAATTCACTGAAGAAACAGGCGTCGAAGTCGAATTCATCACCGGCGGCACTATCGACCGATTGAACCAAGCAAAGCTGAATCGGGATATGCCGGAAAGCGATGTCACCTTCACCACATCACACATTGGTTGGCTTTATACCAATGACGGGTTGTTTGAAGAATTGGATATGTCCAAAATTCCGAACGCAGAAAACCTTGTAGAGCAAGCCAAAATCAGCCCCGCTCATATCGGCGCATGGGCATATGTCTATACCATCGGCTATCTGCCTGATTCAGTACCAGAAGGCATGACATTCGACAGCTGGAATGACCTATGGTCGCCAGAGTTAGAAGGCAAAATCGCGGCACCTGATTTTGATCCATCGCATATCATTTCCGTCGCAGCCAAGCTTGAAGGCGTCGACATTGAAAACTGGCAGGATGCTTCCGATAAGCTGATGGCCCTCAAGCCCAACTTTAAGGCCTTCTACACCAATGATGCAAACTCACAGCAATTGCTGTCAACGGGCGAAACACCTGTGCAAGTCATGCTGTCTATGAACGCATATCACATGCAATCAGAAGGCTTAGACGTACAGATTGCGATCCCTGCTGAAGGTGCTGTTTTGGGTGTCGATACAATGGGCATCACGGCTGGCACGGATCAAGAAGAGTTGGCGTATAAGTTCATCAACGCCGCTCTTGACCCTGAAGTTCAAGCGAAAATCGCTGAAATCAAAAAAGGCAGCCCGGTTGTCTCAAACGCCGTACTTCCTGACGAGATCGCAGCGCTCCCTGGTATTTTTACGACGCCCGAGCAGTGGGAAAGCGAAACGCTTATCATCCCACATGATCTTCGTGCAGAAAAAACTGCCGAATGGCGTCAATGGTTCTCGGAAAACATGATTTCCAGCAACTAAGCCTGACCAAGACGACAGCCCAGCAGTCTAAACTGCTGGGCCCCCTCAAACAGAGTAGCCTTTTTTAATGTCGAAACGCCCTTTTCTTGGATGGTTTTCCCTACCCTCGGTCTTGATTGCCTTTGCGATCACCGCCTCTTTTATTGCGATCGTACAATACAGTTTCAGGGCTTATGTCCCCGGATCACTCGACCCCGGCGGTTTCACTTTCGATAACTTTACGACGCTTTGGAAAATGGTCTACGGGCAAGCGTTTTTGAACACTGTATTGCTCTGTTTTTGGACTGCGATTTTCACCTTACTCATCGGCTATCCGCTTGCCTATGCAATGGTGCGTGCGCAATCGGTCAAGCTGCGCAGTGCCATCCTGTTGATCTCACTCACTCCGCTATTCTTAGGCGAAATTGTACGCACCTATTCGTGGATCATTGTGCTGGGCAATCGTGGCTTTGTGAACGCGGCTTTAATGCAAATGGGGCTCATCGATGCCCCCATCAACTTTATGTTTACCATGACAGGCGTTGTTATCGCATTGGTGCATTTTACATTGCCAATTGTGGTGGTAATGCTGGCGGCCGCTTTGTCGCATATTGACCTGAACCTTGAGCGCGCCGCAACCTCACTTGGCGCTGGCCGTGTGCGCGTTTTTGCAAGCATCACCCTGCCCCTATCCATACCCGGCATCGCCGCAGCCACCTCAACTGCATTTGCCTGGACGTTCTCGGCGTTTGCCACACCGCAAATGATTGGCGGCGGCAAGGTACAGACCATTTCCACATTGGTTTACCAAGTTGGCTTTGCATCGTTCAACTTCCCCCTCGCGGCATCGTTGTCTCTGGTCGGGCTGCTGTTCACCATCGCAGTGCTTGCAATTTTTAACACCGGCATTCGCCGTTTGGAAAAGTTCGGAGCGCATTCATAATGAAAAAGTCTCTCGTTGATCATCTGCTAGACTGGAGTGGTCGCATTCTTTTGACCATGATCCTCGGCTTTGTACTGCTGCCCTTTTTGGTGGTTTTCATCGCCTCCTTTAACGACAGTGCAATCCTATCCTTTCCCCCGAAAAACTGGTCTCTACGCTGGTATACGAACGCCATTGAGTATCGAGACTTTGGTAAAGGACTGGTCAATTCACTTAAGATTGCGGCCATTGGCGCGACAGTTGCCATGATCGCAGGCTCAGGCTTTGCATATGTTTTGAACCGCTATGAGTTCTCATTAAAATCGCTGCTGAACAGCATTCTCATGTCACCCTTGATCATTCCCAATTTCACCATTGGTCTTGGTTTGCTTATCCTGTCCACTGCGGCGTCTTTGCCGAGAACAATTTGGCTGGTGATTGGCGTTCATGTCATCATCGTGCTGCCTTTTGTGATCCGTTCTGTCTACGTTTCCTTGCAAAACTTCGAACGCCGCTTTGAACAGGCCGCAGAAAGCCTTGGCGCGGCACCGCTGCGTGTTTTGTTGACGATTACGCTTCCGCTTTTGGTGCCGGGCTTGATTTCTGGCGCTCTTTTTGCGGCCATTTTGTCCTTCAACGAGTTTACGGCATCACTGTTTGTCGTGAACCAAAGCACCCAAACATTCCCCGTCGCGATGTACAACTACGTCCGCGAATACGCCGACCCAACGCTGGCTGCCGTCTCTGTCATCTACGTCATCGCCGTCGCTGCCCTGCTCCTCGTCGTGCATAAATTCTTCCGTCTTGAAAAGGTCCTCAATGTCGAATGAGATTTCCCCCAGCGTTCCACAGAACAAGCCCCAACATCCAGCCGTTCAGATCGATGGTGTTGGCAAGTCTTTCTCTGGAACCGTCGCGCTAGAACCTGTCTGGCTGAAAATTCGCCAAGGTGAGTTTCTCACCTTGCTGGGCCCATCAGGCTGCGGAAAAACCACGCTGCTTAATCTGATCGCAGGCTTTCTTGAGGCGGACTGTGGCGAATTGTTTATCAATCGCGACCTTGTCACCCAAGTGCCACCACACCGGCGTGAAATTGGAATCGTGTTCCAGAATTATGCTTTATTCCCGCATATGAACGTGGCGCAAAACGTTGGCTACGGCTTGCGCACGCGCCACGTGTCCAAGGCGGAAACGGCCGAACGCGTGCGTGAAGCATTGGAATTGGTCAAGCTTGAAGACTTTGCAGACCGCAAACCCAATCAACTCTCGGGCGGTCAACAGCAACGCGTTGCGCTTGCGCGGGCCTTGGTTATTCGCCCAAAGGTCCTGCTTTTGGATGAACCTTTTTCTGCGCTGGACCGGAATCTGCGCACAGCGATGCAAGTCGAACTCAAAGAGATTCAAACCCGTCTCGGCCTCACCACAGTGTTTGTTACCCACGACCAAAGCGAGGCCCTGAGCATGTCTGACCGCATCGCTGTGATGTCTCGCGGGCAGATCCGTCAAATCGGGTCTCCAACCGACATATACGACCGACCTCAGAACCAATTTGTGTCAACTTTTGTCGGCGACGCAAATCTGTTTTCTGCCACTTTTATGGACCGCGACGAGACCTCTGTGCGTCTCACGGTTGGCACAACACAGTTGCAGTTGGAAACGTATCAGGATGATCTTCCCGAACTAGGCCCAGTGACATTATTTGTCCGTCCTGAGCAATGCAAATTGACGCAAGCCGGAGAGGCCGGAAGCATCCCCGCAACCGTTGCTTTGACTGTCTATCAAGGCAGTTATGCCGAAGTGCATCTTGACTGCGCCGCCGCGGACAATCGCGTGATGCAACGTGTGCCAGCAAGCGAAGCGCCAAAGGCAGGCACCAAAGTCGGTATCGCGTTGCCGTCCCGTGGCCCTGCAATCTATAAATTGAATGGAGAGGTCGAATGACCAATACAATGCGTGCCGTGATTGCGAGCAAAGCTGGCGGACCAGAGGTTCTCGAACTTGTTGAGCGCCCCATCCCCGTACCAAAAGCCGGAGAGGTGCTTATTCGCGTTGCAGCATCAGGTATTAATCGACCGGATATTATGCAACGCTCAGGCGCTTTGCCAGCACCCGCAAACGTCTCTGACATCCTCGGGCTAGAAGTCTCAGGCACCATCACACGCCTAGGTGAGGGGGTGGTGGGTCTGTCCGAGAACACAGATGTGATGGCCTTGGTCAAAGCTGGCGGATATGCTGAATACGTTCTTGCAAAGGCAGATCACTGCCTGCCAATTCCAGCGGGACTAACCAAGGAAGAGGCTGCCGCACTTCCTGAAGGTCTGTTCACGATTTGGCATAATCTCTTTGATCGTGGGGCCCTCAAAGCGGGCGATCGCGTTTTAATTCAAGGGGGGGCCAGCGGTATAGGCACACTCGCGTCGCAACTCGCGACGGCTTGGGGGGCTGACGTTTTTGTCACCGCAGGCGGTGCTGAGAAATGTGCTGCACTAAGTCAGATGGGCCTACACGCCATTGACTACCGCACAGCGGATATCACCGAAGAGATTATGCGCGTGACTGACGGTTACGGGGTGGATGTCGTTCTCGACATTCTTGGTGGCGATATGATCAACAAGCACCTTGCCTGCATGGCGCAGGGTGGGCGCCACATCGGCCTTGCATTTATGACGGGCATGATCGCGTCTGTGGATCTTGGGTTGGTTATGCGAAAAGGTCTTTGGCTTAGCTCATCCACACTGCGCCCCAAAAGCGATACGGAAAAATCCGAGATCGCACAAAACATTCGTGAAAAGCTTCTTCCCCTCATCGCCAACAAAGACGTCCGCCCCGTGATGTCCCAAACCTTTGCCTTAGACGATGTGGCGCAGGCACACAGGCTTTTGGAAAGTGGCAACAATATTGGCAAGATCGTCTTGGCAACGCAAAAGGCGCCGTTATGAAGCTTTCACTCTATTGGGGGTCGGCGTCACCATTCGTACGCAAGGTGATGGTTGTGGCGCATATGTTGCAGATTGAGGACTCCATCGAGGTGCTCGACAGCGCTGCACATCCCACGGACAGAGACACACGCATTCAGACCTTTAATCCGCTGGCGAAAGTCCCTGCGGCTCAGACTGAAGACGGTGTTGTGTTATATGACAGTCGCGTGATTTGCGAATACCTCGACACTGAAGAAAATGGCGCGATATTCCCGCGTGCAGGTGTCCCCCGTTGGACAGCGTTGCAACGCCAAGCCCTTGCCGATGGATTGCTGGATGCCGCATTGCTGGTCCGCTACGAAACGCTGGTGCGTCCCGAACAGCACCGCTGGCCACTGTGGATCGAAAAGCAAACCGAAAAGATCATGGATGCGCTCGACGCTATGGAAGCCGACATTCCAGATGCTGGTTGCCAAGACATCGGCGCCATCAGCTATGCCTGCGCCCTTGGCTGGCTTGGCTTTCGTTTCCCTGACCTGTCTTGGAAAGAAAAGCGGCCCGCCTTGGCGCATTGGCACGCCGCGTTTGAGAAAAACCCCGCCTTGATAGCCACCCGTCCCACGGCCTGAATATCTCCGGACCTTAGCCGGCCAAAAATGATCACTGCGATATAAAAAGGAGCATTCCGATGCCACATATCCGCCACCGCAAATTCAACACAAAAGAAACCTACCCTGAGCAAAACCTTGATAACGATTTGTCGCAAGCCGTTATCGCCAAAGGCGGGACGACAATATTTTTGCGTGGTCAGTGCCCTCAAGATTTGGATACGGCCGAAAACATCCAAAGCAACGACCCTGTAGAGCAAACCCACAAGGTCATGAGCAACATTCGCCAACTTGTAGAAGAATGCGGCGGCGAGATGCGTCACGTTACGAAACTGGTCGTGTATTTGACAGATGTGCGCCACCGCGAAGCCGTTTACAAAACGATGGGTGACTATATCAAAGGCGTGTACCCAGTCTGCACAGGGCTTGTGGTTGTCGCTTTAGCGCGCCCTGAGTGGTTGGTTGAAATTGATGCCACAGCGGTCATTCCCGACTGATTTTCATAGTTTGGAACCTTAAGGCCTAGCGCTGCTTTCTGCGCTAAGCCTGAACACAGCCACGCCCCCCTCGCCCCTTCCCCTCGGAGATTACATGACTTTTTCTATCATTGGCCACTGCCCTGACACCGGTATGTTCGGGGTCGCAATCTCATCGTCATCCCCAGCAGTTGCGGCACGGTGTTCCTTTGCGCGCGCAAAGG
>NZ_JAHKPU010000013.1 GCF_018860505.1 Pacificibacter marinus | reverse complement strand
CTTGTTCAAAGTCGAAAGACCCACGCCTAAATCTGAGGCAACTTGGGGTCGTGTTAGGCCGCTTGTAACCGCAATGCGCACTGCATCACGCCGAAACTCGAGTGTGTATCTCGTTGCCATTCTTAATCTCCTTCATAGCAAACATTGCTCGAAAGAGACCGGAACTAAACCGTGGCAAGACCATTATGATGCGCTTCAACGGCAAGATTCGAGACGAATGTCTCAACGAAACGCTGTTTGGCACATTGCGCGATGCCCGCAACACGCTTGAAGAATGGCAGGAGGATTACAACTGGCGCAGACCACATTCAGCATTGGGCAACCTCACCTCGATGGAATTTTTGCAGAGAAAGGCAATGGACAAGATGGCGGCCTAACGCCAAAGATTTAACCCCAACGACTCCGCGCAAAGCTGGAGCAGGCTTGGGGCTCAGGTCACAACTTAGAACCAAGCAATATCGCCGGAATCTTCTTCTGTGAGCGCAAATGGACTGTCGACGTTATCGAAGAGTTTATGCGCTAAATGCCTTAACCGAATAGCCTTGCTGAGTGGGGCAACTGCTATTCTGCTATTAGCATCCAAATTTGACAAATGCCCCATTATTCTTTGAAGGTCATCGAGGGTTTGATGTAGTCTATCAATAGCCTGTAGGCTTCGCTGAACTGAGGGCGAAAGAGATTTAGCTTCTGATAGTGTAGGCCCAAGTGCAATCTGCACTTCTGCAGCCAGTATAACCAGCGCCATTAGTTCGTCTTGAATTCTCTTGTGAAGTGTTTCTCCCGAAATAGTCACTTTATGGGTCATGTCTTGTTTTGCTTGAGATTGGGCCATCGAAAAATTCATTACAACTTTCCTACTATTGCCTCGATTGACGCACGGAGTTTTGGGGCATCGAAAGGTTTTTTAAGAAAATTATTCATACCTAGCTTCTTACCAAGATCAATTATCTCCCTATCGGCTCTACCTGTGATCAAAAGAAAGCCTACCCCTCGTGTGGGCGCGTTTGAACGCAATGAATGCAGCAATTGTAAGCCATCCATTCCAGGCATATTGTAATCTGAAATAACCAAATGTACGGGAGATTGCGCCAGCTTTTGCAGCGCTGTTGGGCCATCAGATGCACTTGTAACGTTTCTTATTCCGAATGAATCCAATGCATTCGTTATGAGACCGCGGCTTGTGGACATGTCATCGACAACTAAAACTCGAAGTTGATCTCTTAGCGCCATTATTGTCTCTCCATTCGGTTTTGAGAAGGCACTTCGCCTCTTTTTTTATTTGATTGGTAAATGGTCACGCCAATATTTTTGAACAAATCGGAAACTTCTTCTCCCAGCCTTTCGGAATGCCCTAGTAATAGGTAGCCTGCATCGTTCAAGGAATTGGCAAAACGCCTATATAACTGAGATTGTGTTTCATCATCGAAATATATCACGACATTCCGACAAAAAATAACGTCAAAGCAACCAGCCATAGGCCATTTTGCGTGAAGGTTTAACTGCCGAAATGATACTAAATTTTTGACATTCGGCTTGATCTGTAAAACTTCATCGTTCATTATTTTAGTACATGTGAAATATTTTTCGCAGTTCTTAGGCAATCCTGACGTCAATGCCCCAGAGTAACTTCCTTGGATCGCATATGTCAGTACCTCTGGGTCAATATCCGTTGCTAAAATTTTAATGTCGTAATTACCAATGTTGGAATCAAATTCTAACAAGGTCATAGCAATTGAATATGGTTCTTGCCCATTTGAGCAGCCCGCCGACCATATTCTTACTGGCTGGCCCATTTTTAGCTTTGTATACAATAAGGGTAGGATATCATTTCTTAGTGCAGAAAAGTGATGTTCTTCGCGAAAAAAATGTGACACGTTTGTAGTCAAAGCAGAAATGAAATGGCTTATTTCATCAGCGTTTGTATCGTTTTCTAAAAAATTTAAATACGTGTCAAAATCCCCAATCTTCAAGGCGCGCAAGCGACGAGTTAATCTCGACTTCACCATTGATTCTTTAGATTTTGATAACACAATACCAGCTTCGCTGTGGGCAAGGTTTGCAATCCTGTCGAACGCAGAGGCAGACAAGAAGTTTTCTATTGTGAGTTTTCTTTGGGAACTATTCATAAACTCAAGCGGCCTCTTCGCCTTGGGGGGGCATGACCGCTTCCAAGTCAAGAATTCTGATCATTCGGCCATCAACTATCGTAAGTGCAGAGACAAAGGTACGAGACTCGTCTGCTGCGAGGTCTGGTGGCGTTTGCATTTCTTCTGCAGGAATGGCTAGAATATCTGATACGGCATCGACCATTAGCCCGGCTGTCCGACTTTCAAGGTCTACAACAATAATTACATTTCTCTCAGTGTCTTGGCCAGTTTCCAGTCCAAGACGAGCAGAAAGATCAATGATTGGAAGGACTGTCCCCCTGAGGTTGATGACACCTTTCACGAAGGAAGGAGCGTGTGGAAGTGAGGTTGCTTTCGCTGATCCTCTGATCTCTCGAACCGACATTATGTCTACTGAATAGTCTTGTCCGCCCACGCGGAAGGACAACAATTCGATGGATGACGCATCCGCAAGTTTTTCATTGTTTGTCATAACTCTATCCTGCAATTGGAACTGGGGCGTTCCGTTTTTTCGTTTTACCAGTCGCCTGACTTACCAAATCAGTAGGGTCGAGAATGAGCGCGATTTGGCCATCGCCGAGTATTGTTGCCGCAGCTATGCCTGGAACGCGGCCATAGCTGCCTTCAAGTCCCTTGATCACAACTTGACGTTGATCTTCGATGGCGTCGACTGCAAGTGCTGCCCTGTTTCCGTCCTCTTGGCCGATGAGTAGAACGGTCCTCCCCACATAACTGTCTTGGGGGGAGCGATAACCAAGTTCTGCCCCTAAATCCAACAAGGGCACAAATCCGCCCCGTATTTGGACAACATGCGTTTCTGGCCCAAGGGCCTTTAGATCGTCATCTGTTAACGTTAACGTTTCTAAAATCGCGTTTAGAGGGACGACCAGCGTTTCACCGCCAACGCGCACAACCATACCATCAAGAACCGCAAGGGTGAGCGGGAGCGAAATTGAGAAAGTGGTGCCTTTTCCCTCTACGGATGAAATGGTAATTCGACCACCCAGAGATTGTATTGAACTCTTGACAACATCCATCCCAACGCCGCGCCCTGACAAGTTGGAAATTTCTGATGCTGTCGAAAACCCAGGCATAAATAAAAGGCTATCAATGTCTGAATCCGAAAGCTGCATCTCTTCAGTGATTAAGTTTTTTTCTATTGCTTTTTCTCGAACGCGTGCACGATTGATGCCCGCACCGTCATCTGAAATTTCGATTAAGATACGGCCTGAGCGATGTTGCGCCGTCATTGTGACGCTGCCTTCGCACGTTTTTCCAGCTGCTTCACGTTTTTCTGGAGATTCAAGTCCATGATCAACGGCATTTCGGATCATATGTGTAAGAGGGTCTGCTAGTCGCTCAATGACTGTTTTATCGACTTCGGTATTTTCACCAAGAGTATGGAGGCGCACTTGCTTGCCAACTGAGGCAGAAGATTCTCGAACAATGCGGCCCATACGCTGGAACAGCGATTTGATCGGTTGAGCTCTGATCATCATAACCGACTCTTGGATGTCACGAGTCAGTTGAAGAAATTCTTCTAAGCCCGTTGAGACGGGTGAGTTTGGCGGCAGGCCAGCTTCAGCGACAGATTGACTGAGCATTGCTTGGTTGATCACCAATTCCCCAACCAAATTTACGAGACGGTCAACACGTTCTAGATCCACGCGTACAGTTGCACGAGGCTGGGTTGGGGTTGACGTCGTTTTGGCTGGCGCACTCGGCTGTTTTTTTTGTGTGTCCTGTGTAATTTCTGGAGTTTCAGTCGGGGGAATATCATCTTTTTGGGGTGGCTCAGGCTGCACCGCTTCCTGAGCCGCGTTTTCCACAGGAGCCTCTATTTGCGGAGGGGCGACAGGAGGCTCAGACACATCGATCAAGGTTGTTTGAAGGTCCACTTGATCCGTACTGTCAGAAAAAATGGGATCATATGATGATGCGCTCAGAGGCGTTATGTCAAGCGCACAGAGACCGTCGACAAATTCAAATACTTCTCGCACAACTTCGATAGGTTCCTCAGTGAGAACCTTTAGGTGCCAAGACAAATATCCGTCATCAGGATCTAGTGTATTTAGGGTCGGGACGCGTTGCGTATTGCAGGTCACCACGAGATCACCAAGGTCGCGCAAAGCACGTAGAAGATAGAGTGGTTCATTTCCCGATGCGTAAAGGCTGGTTTCAGGTTTGAAGTGTATGCTGAACCCTTTGGGTGCAGAGGGCAAAGGGGCCGTCACGGAAACGTCTGTTTCAAGAATTGGGGCATCGCTCAAAGGAGGCAAGCCAGTGATGTCGGGCAGGCCCTGCGTGTCACCCATATCCAAAGAAAGGATTGCGGGCGTGAAGTCGAGTTCCTCTTCTACATCATCTTCGCAGCCGACCAATCTGTCGAGTTCATTGAGAACGGGAGCTGTTGTGTTGTGCGGAATAGTGATGTCATCTCGTGCGGCGCGCACCAAATCACCCAGCAAGTCTGCGCAACAAAAGAACAGTCGAATTGCATCTGAATCGGGTGTGAAGCGCCCCGCACGGACTTCGTCCATTGCCGTCTCAAATCGATGTGCAAATTTGACGAGGTCATCCAACCCGAAGGCACCAGCCCCCCCTTTAATAGAGTGCACGGCCCTGAACACGACGTTGATTGTTTCAGAGTCTGTGTCGCCGTTTTCCATTGATATGAGACCGTCCTGAAGGCTTTCCAGGAGTTCTTCACATTCAATAAAGAACGAGGCGCGAATTTCTGCCATAGGATCGGACATAGGGGAGGACCTCTTAACCAGCTACCATTTGAAGAGCTTTGACGAGTTTTGCGGGATCAAATGGTTTGACGATCCAACCCGTTGCACCTGCAGCACGCGCTTTTGATTTGAGTTCATCTGCGCTCTCGGTCGTTAGGACCAGAATTGGAATACGGCTCCATCTTTCTTCGGATCGGACCGCGTTCATGAAGCCAAATCCATCCATACGGGGCATGTTGATGTCGGTGATGATGACATCAGGTTCAATGCCTTCGAGCACTTCGAGGCCATGTACGCCGTCATCGGCCAAATGGGTTGTGAACCCAGCTGAAGAAAGGGCAAGGTTGAGCATATCGCGCATTGTTCGGCTGTCATCTACAGCTAGGACTTCAAGGCTCATGTCCAATCCTCCGGTTGTGTTAGGGTTTCAGGCGTAAATCCAAAAAGGCCGAGCAGATCGACGCAGCTATCAGAGACATTCGTAATCCGGGTGGATTTTCCTGCTTCATGGCGTGTTTTGATGGTTGAGAGCAGGACTTGCAGTGACAAAGCCCCCAAATGGCGGACCTGTCCGGCATCGATGACGACTTCATCAGCGTCGATGGCTTTGAGTTCGCTTAAAAGTGGTGGCACGGACTGGTAATCTAATCTGTCGTGGAGCTGGACATGAACAGTCATTCACGTCCCCCCATGAATAGGCGATTATGAGTCATCTAAAATTCCCTTACAGAACCAAACGTTGGATTATGTTTAAAGGGCAGACGGTTAAGACCAGGTTACGCCGATCTAAAAAACATTTTGGCACAAAAAAACTCCGAAGCTGCGGCTTCGGAGTTATAAAAATGTAATTTTGTCAGTGTGTTAGCTGGTGAGGCTGGTCAGGTGTGACGCGCAGCCAGTGAGCGCGGCATAGTCGTCCTCGATCACGGAAACTGAGAAGTTTTGCATGAAACCTGCAAAGCGTCCTTTGTCTCTGAACGCATGGGCGAATCCAAAACGGTCGAGATAAGGTGTCATTGCGCGTGTCACTCCGCCAACCAAAAAGACGCCGCCAAAAGGCAATTGGATCAAAGACAGATTGCCTGCAACTGTGCCCAAAATTTTGACAAAAACTTGAACTGTATCTTCTGCGCGAGGATCATCACCGTTTTCCAATGACTGCATGATGTCTGCCGCAGATTTTTCGCGCGGCTCGCCTGCTTGGGTGCCCAAGAACAGATAAACCCGTTCCAATCCGCGGCCAGACAAGACATCTTCGACGGCTGGAAATCCATGTGCATTTTCAACAAATTGGCACAGGGCCAGTTCTTCTGCGTTGCGGATCGGCAGGTTGGCATGCCCACATTCTGACGGAGCAACAAAACGGCCAGCGTAGGTTTCAAAAACCGGAGCCGCATTGAAACCAGTGCCAACGCCAATTACCAAACGCACCGCATTGGGAGAAGGGGCCTCAGGCGTCTGTGCCTCGGTGACGCAGGTGATATTTTCATCTGAAATATACCCCAAAGCATGGCCTTGAGCTTGCAAGTCATTCAAAATAGAAACGGTTTCGGCCTTGGTGGCGCGCGACAGTGTATCTTTGTCGATCGTCCAATCCAAATTGGTCAAAGTGCCGACGCCATCGCGCACAGGGCCTG
The DNA here is from genome assembly GCF_018860505.1 of Pacificibacter marinus. Taxonomy (GTDB): domain Bacteria; phylum Pseudomonadota; class Alphaproteobacteria; order Rhodobacterales; family Rhodobacteraceae; genus Celeribacter; species Celeribacter marinus_B. The sequence continues at coordinate 109,543 of NZ_JAHKPU010000013.1, read as the reverse complement.
CCACAGCGACGCAGGCGCCTTTGCAATCTACGTCGCCTTCGTCGGATATGTATTGGCGCAGAACGTTTTCCAACCCCGGATACCCTGTATTGCGATAGCGCCGCACGGTTTCGGGCAACAATGTCGTCCCATTGGCCAAGGCAACGCGTGTGTTTGTACCGCCGATATCTGCGACAAGAGATAGGGTGTTGGAGGGGTGTTTGGTCATGGGTCAGTCTCGTTTCAGGGCTTCTTTGAGCATATGATAGGACGCTTTCGGGGTGCGCTTCAATGTATCGAAATCGACGTGAACGATGCCAAAGCGTTTGTCATACCCTTCGGCCCATTCATAATTGTCTAGTAATGACCAATACATGAACCCTTGAAGATTCACACCGTCATCAATGGCCTGTTTCATCGCGGCCAAATGGCCTTGGATAAAGGCGATCCGTTCTGGGTCGGTGGCAGCACCGTCTTTGAGATGGTCATCCCATGCCATGCCATTTTCAGTCACAAGTATTGGCAGGTCGCCGATATAATCGTTTTTCATCCGCGTTAGGAAATGATGCAAACCTTCTGGGTAGACCTCCCATCCCATTTGCGTCGTGGCGCGGTGGCCATCGACGGGTTTGGTATGAGGCCATGCGGTGGCATTCGGGTCATGGGCATGAATTTTGCGCGTGTAATAATTGACGCCCAGCCAATCAAGCGGCTGATGAATATGCGTCTTAAGATCGTCTTGCCAGCCTTTGGGCAAATGTGCCTCAAGCCCCTCAAGCGCCTCGGCGGGGTAGGTGCCCTGCGTCATCGCCTCGATGAACCACTTATTGTAAACGGCATCTTCTGTTGCGGCGGCTTTAAGGTCCTCTGTCGCGTCTGTTGCGGGCTGCGCATATTCAAAATTTAGCGCGATCCCAAGGTTTTTACGACCTTTGGCGCGCAGACGGGTCATCGCCTCACCGTGGGCTTTTAGGACATAGTGCATCGAACGGGCAGCTGCGCGGATATCACGTAATCCCGGCGCATGAATGCCGTGAAAATGCGATAGAAATGATGCGCACCATGGCTCGTTGATGGTGGCAATAGCTTCCATACGGTCACCGATGCGATCATCGATAACATCGACAAAATCGCCGAACCAATTGTGTACGTCAGGATTGGTCCAGCCGCCCAAATCGGACAAGGCTGCGGGCATTTCCCAGTGATACAACGTCTGAAACGGCTTTATGCCTCGTTCCAGCAATGCGTCTGTCAAGCGGTCATAATAGTCCAAGCCTTGTTGATTGACCTGTCCGCGACCCTCAGGCAGAACGCGCGACCAAGAGGTTGAGAACCGGTAAGAATCGAAATTTCCAGCCTTCAACAGATCGAAATCTTGCTCATAGCGGTGGTAGTGATCGCAAGCGATGGCACCTGATTCCGCTCCGACCACATTGCCCGGTGTTGCTGAAAATGTATCCCAATGCGACGGACCCGCGCCGCCGAATTGACTGCCTTCAATTTGATAGGCTGCCGTTGCGGCGCCGAAGATAAAGTCTTTTGGAAAGTCTTTGCGGGTCAGTGTCATACGGGAGCTCCAAAGAGGCAGATTATTGCGATATGTTGGCGCTAACATGATGGGCTACATCGCAATAGCACGAGCGAATGGGGTTTACGAGACGTTTAGGTCAGAATGCGGTCATTAAAGGTGTTGTTGGGACCAAAATAGCTTCCATAGCGCTTTGGATTTCACAAAATGGAAATTTGAGCAAGGTTATTTCAAGCCTTGTGGCGCGATTTTTCGTAAATTTAAGCGAATGCTATGCTGGCGGTCGTGCTCGTGTGAACGGTTTTAGGGCCGTGGGGCAGGGCCTGTGGTGCTACCGATAATCAGCTCTGCTTCCATTAAAACATGGCGTTTTGGCACGTCAGGGTTGGCGATTTGCTCCATCAACAGCTCGGCACAGGTTAAGCCCGCCTGACGCACAGAAGACCGCGTCGCGGTATATTGCGATGCCGCAGCACCATTGCGGAAATAAGAAAGGCCGTCGTCATGAATGATCAAAGACAAGTCTTTGCCAAGCGTTAGATTCAATTCGCTGCACGCACGGCGCACACCGATTCCGACGATAATCGAAGACGCCAAGATCGCTGTTGGTGGTGTATCACGCGTGCAGAAGGCCATCGTGGACTCGTATCCATAGTCTTCTGTCATTTCTTCGGATCGGCACAGGTATGCATCTGAGGCGATTCCGGCTGCGTCGAGTGCCGATTGATAGCCAGCGCGGCGGCGGATCGCAAAGTCCATGCTTTCAAGTCCGTTTAGCAATCCTATGCGGGTATGTCCCAGATCGATCAGAAACTTCGTTGCGCGCTCAAAAGCGCGTTTATTGTTCATATCGACCCAAGCATAGTCTTGATCGACCTCGGTGTTAGATCGTCCATGCACAACAAACGGCATGCCAATGCTTTGTAATAGTTTGATTCTAGGGTCATTTTTTACGGGCCCGTGTACGATAACGCCATCAACAGAGCCTTTGGATGCGATTTTACGATAGGCGGCTTCTTCGTTGGTGTCGGGCACTACGGTGAGATGCATGTCGTAGTTTTCTTGCGCATAGATTTCTGAAGCGCCCGCAATAAAATCGGTAAAAACGGGATTCACCACCTCATGTTTCGTCGATAAGGGGATGACGTGACCAACAGCATGGGTGCGCCCTGTCGCCAAGCCTTGGGCGCGGGTGTTGGGAATATAGTTATGTTCACGAGCGGCCTTGCCAACGCGTTCTCGCGTGGCTTCTGACACCTCTGGATAGCCGTTCAGCGCACGGCTAACCGTGGTTTGAGACAGATTCAAAAGTGCAGAAAGCTCTTTGAGATTCATGGGTGTCGTCCTCCAAAACGCTATGAAGCGTCTAAGAAGACTAGTCAGGTTTCTGAGCAGAGGCAAACATTGAAAATATGTTTTTCATATCTGCTTTTACAACCTTAGGTGGTTGTTTCTTGGATTTCTGGTGGTTTTCGTTAGGTTGGTGATTGACTTGTTTTGGTCTTTCGAGGATGTTCAATCCACCAAAGCGCTTTGAAAGCCTGCCGGCATCGCAAGAGAGTCGGTATATTTATCCCCAAACGGGGCACTGAAACTGGGAGGTTTTAAATGAAAAAGACACTTATGACTGGCGCGGCTATGGCTGCCCTTGTTGCCGGTTCCGTATCCGCGCAAGATTTGTCTGGCGAAACAATTACCGTATCTGGCTCATGGTTGAGCCAAGAGGCTGAAGTTATCGAAGCCGTCTTTGATATCTTCGAGGAGCGCACTGGCGCGACTGTGAAGTATGTAGGGTCTGACAGCTTTGAACAGCAAATTCTTATCGATTCTGAAGCTGGCTCGGCTCCAAACATCGCGATTTTCCCGCAACCTGGTTTGGCCGCTGATCTTGCATCACGCGGTTTTTTGACGCCGTTGAAGGAGGGCACAGCCGAATGGGTGCGCGACAATTACGCGGCGGGGCAATCTTGGGTCGATCTGGGAACCTATGCTAATGAATCTGGCGATGAAGAGCTTTACGGCATGTTCTTCCGCGTCGATTTGAAGTCCTTGGTATGGTATTCACCTGAAAACTTCGAAGATGCTGGTTACGAAGTGCCAACATCGATGGAAGAGCTTAAAACACTTTCTGATCAAATCGTTGCAGATGGCGGCACACCTTGGTGTATCGGTCTAGGATCAGGGGCAGCTACGGGTTGGCCGGCGACGGATTGGGTCGAAGACTTGCTGTTGCGCACTCAAACACCTGACGTTTATGACGCTTGGGTGAAAAATGAAATTAAATTTAACGACCCGCGCATTGTGGCGGCCATCGAAGAATTTGGTGCGTTCGCGCGAAACGACGACTATGTTGCTGGTGGTGCTGGCGCCGTGGCGTCTACTGACTTCCGTGACAGCCCCAAAGGCATGTTTGCGTCGCCTCCACAGTGTTACATGCACCGTCAGGCGTCCTTCGTTCCGGCATTCTTCCCTGAGGGTACGGTTGTTGGCGAAGATGCTGATTTCTTCTACTTCCCGTCCTACGCGGAAAAAGAATTGGGCAACCCCGTTTTGGGCGGAGGCACATTGTTTGCCATCACCAACCCATCTGAAGGGGCGCAAGCGTTGGTCGAATTTCTGCGTGATCCAGCGGCACACGAAGTGTGGATGGCGGTTGGCAGCTTCTTGACACCACACAAGGGCGTCGATGTCTCAAAATTTGCGACAGACTCTGCGCGTTCAATGAACGACATTCTTTTGAATGCTACGACATTCCGGTTCGATGGATCTGATCTGATGCCAGGTGGCGTTGGTGCAGGGGCTTTCTGGACCGGCATGGTTGATTACGCTGGTGGAAAAGACGCAATGGAAGTTGCGACTGAGATCCAGTCCACATGGGACGCACTTAAGTAAGTCGGCTCTAAGACTTAATGGGCAATCCGGTTTGTGCTGGGTTGCCCTTTTTCGCCTTTATGTAATGAGATTAAGTGCGATGACGAACGATAGCCGCATGTTATTGATGTTCGCTGATGGCTTAAAACGTTTCTATGTTAAGCTATCGCCGTGCAACAAGGATAAGATGCTTTGATGCATCTGTATCGCGCTCAATTGAGATCGCCACTGTATCTCTGGGACAATAATTAAAAACCGGGTTTTAGAAACGGTTTGCTTAAAAAACGCGTATTCGCGATGGAGAGGGGATAGTATGCATCCGGCCATTCAAGGTCTTTTGACTATCATCATTGGGGTAAGTGCTTGTATTGGCTACTTTTACTTCTCGAACATCTTCTTGGATAAGGTGTTGTTTCCTGCGCGTGGTCGTCATGCCGGTCGTAATATCAACCGCGCCAATATGGTCCGACCTTGGTTGTTTTTGTTCCCAGCGCTTGCCGCTTTGTCGCTCTACCTTGCGTACCCTGTGTTCGAAACTCTGCGCCTGTCTTTGACAGATCGCAGGCTTGATGGCGCATTTGTTGGGCTCGACAACTATCGTCAGATGTTCTCAGAGCAAAAGTTCTGGGAGGCCTTGCGCAATAACTTTTTATGGTTGTTGGTTGTGCCCGCTCTGTCGACGACCTTTGGGCTTTTGGTGGCGCAATTGACGGACCGGATCAAATGGGGGGCTGTCGCAAAATCCATTATTTTCATGCCGATGGCGATCTCTTTTGTAGGGGCCTCTGTGATTTGGAAATTGGTCTATGATGCGCGCCCAGAGGGCGCGGATCAGATCGGGATGCTGAACGCAGTTTACATTTTCATGGGTGGGGACACGTCGCACACTTGGCTGACGATACCGTTTTGGAACAACTTCTTTTTGATGGCTGTTTTGATCTGGATTCAGACAGGTTTTGCCATGGTAATTTTGTCAGCCGCTTTGCGCGGTGTGCCAGAAGAGACCATCGAAGCTGCCATTGTGGATGGGGCCAATCCGTTCCAAATTTTCTTTAAAATCAAAATGCCGCAGATTGTCGGCACGATTGTTGTGGTTTGGACCACGATCACGATCACGGTGTTAAAGGTCTTCGATATCGTGTTCGCAATGACCAATGGTCAGTGGGAAACGCAGGTCTTGGCCAATTACATGTACGACAAATTGTTCCGAGCCTCGGATTGGGGTGTCGGGTCGGCGGCTGCGATGATTATTATGTTGCTTGTCTCGCCGATCTTGGTCTGGAACGTGCGCAACGCGCGCAAAGAAATGAAGTAAGGGAGACCACACATGGATAATATTGCAGGTCAAAAGTCTTCCCTCACTTGGGCGGTCCACTTTTCGGTGATTGTGTTGGTGCTGTTGTGGTTGTTGCCGACATTAGGGTTGTTCGTCTCAAGTTTTCGCTCTGCAGATCAAATCGCTTCAACTGGATGGTGGAAGTCTCTGTTCGCGCAGGAACAAAATGTCGTTATTCGCGCAGAAAAGCCTGATCAGCAAAAGCTGATTGATGGTCTTTATGTCATCGAGGGCAATCTGTTTGCTCAAGACGGTGCAGTGGAAGGTGATGTCTCTGTCTGGGGCACGTCTTCTAAAGACATTTCGGCTTATGCTGCGGGCGAAACTGCGGATTTGGGCGAAAAGGGTCGTTTGACAGTCGAGGTTAACGGGGATTATCGGTTTGTAAATGATACAGAATTTGCGGGATCACGGGGGCAACGGGTGTTTTTGACAGCCACGACACCGCCCAGCTTTTCTTTCACCAACTACAAACATGTGTTGAGCAAAGACTCAGGCACATCATCGATGTCAAAGGCGTTTTTCAACACGCTCACCGTGTCTATCCCATCGACTATTATTCCGATTTTGATCGCGGCATTTGCGGCTTACGCATTGGCGTGGATGGACTTTCCGGGCCGCGCTCTTTTGATTGCCTTTGTGGTGGGGCTACTGGTTGTGCCCTTGCAACTGGCGCTTATCCCGCTGCTCAAACTGCATCTGCAAGTTGGCATCGGTAAAGGATACTTGGGGGTTTGGCTGGCGCACACAGGGTTCGGTTTGCCTTTGGCGATTTATCTGTTGCGCAACTACATGGTCGGTTTACCTAAAGACATCATCGAAAATGCTCGCGTTGATGGCGCGACCGAGTTTCAGATTTTCGTCAAAATCATTTTGCCGTTGTCTTTTCCTGCGCTCGCGTCTTTTGCGATTTTTCAGTTCTTATGGACATGGAATGATCTGCTTGTGGCACTTGTGTTCTTAATCGACAGTTCCGGCGACACCACTGTTATGACCCGTCAAATCGTTGAGCTTTTGGGGTCCAGAGGCGGCAACTGGGAAATCTTGGCCACGGCGGCTTTCGTGTCGATCTCTGTGCCATTGTGCGTCTTCTTCGCTATGCAAAAATATCTGGTGCGCGGCTTGTTGGCTGGCTCCGTTAAATAAGAAAAGTCTCTTAAACATGACCGTTCAAACACTTCACACTGCGCAGCCCTTTTCCCGTGACCCCGATTGGTGGCGGGGGGCTGTGATTTATCAAATCTATCCGCGCTCATATCAAGACAGTACAGGCGATGGCATCGGCGACCTTGCAGGCATCGTCAAACGCTTGCCCTATATTGCTTCACTGGGGGTGGACGCGATTTGGATTTCACCGTTCTTTACCTCGCCGATGAAAGACTTCGGCTATGATGTGTCAGATTACTGCGACATCGACCCGATGTTTGGTCAGTTGAGCGATTTTGATGCTGTCATCGAGACGGCCCATGCCCACGGTGTGAAAGTCATGATCGATCTGGTGTTATCGCACACCTCTGATCAGCATCCTTGGTTTGCTGAGAGCCGCAAGTCGCATAACAACGACAAGGCCAATTGGTATGTCTGGGCCGACGCCAAACCCGATGGCACGCCGCCCAACAACTGGCTGTCTATTTTCGGCGGTTCAGCTTGGCAGTGGGATGCGGGACGAATGCAATATTTCTTGCACAATTTCTTGACCTCGCAGCCCGATTTGAACTTTCACGAACCGCAGGTGCAAGAGGCCTTGCTTGATGTTGGGCGCTTTTGGCTTGAACGTGGTGTGGATGGGTTCCGTCTGGATACGATCAACTTTTACACCCATGATGCAGAGCTGCGCGACAACCCCGCACTGCCTGTCGAGGCGCGTTCGGCCAAAACGGCACCTGCGGTCAACCCGTATAATTGGCAGCAACATATTTATGACAAATCACGCCCTGAAAACCTGAGCTTTTTGCGCAAACTGCGCGCCGTGATGCAGCCTTATAATGCTGCAGCTGTAGGTGAAGTTGGGGATGAGCAACTGGGGCTTGAAATATTGGGCCAATACACCGCTGGCGATGATTTGATGCATATGTGTTACGCTTTTGAATTGTTGTCCGGTGATAAACCAACCGCGCAATATATCAAAGACGTGATGGATCATGTCGATGAGGTTGCAACCGACGGCTGGGCCTGCTGGGCGTTTTCGAACCACGACGTCGTGCGTCATCCTACGCGTTGGAATTTGACCGATGATGCGCAACGCATGTTTACGACGCTGATGATGTGTCTCAAGGGATCGGCTTGTATTTATCAAGGCGAAGAACTTGGTTTGAAAGAGGCAGATGTCGCCTTTGAAGACCTGCAAGACCCTTACGGCATCGCGTTTTGGCCTGAATTCAAAGGTCGCGATGGCTGTCGTACGCCGATGGTCTGGGAAAATTCAAACCAAAACGGTGGGTTCTCAGAGGCTGATAAAACATGGTTGCCGGTCAGTGCGGATCATCTGACCCAGAGCGTCGCGCAGTCTGAGGGCGACGCAGGATCAATCATCCACCATTATCGTGACGCCATCGCGTTGCGCCAAGCCCATGAGGCGCTCAAAACCGGTACATGTAGCCCGATGAGCATTGATCAAGGCTGTTTGGTCTTTACGCGCGCGGGCAGTGATGAGGAATTATACTGCGCTTTCAACCTAACGGATGAAAACGCTACGCTTGAGGTGCCCCGCGGTGATTGGCAGACGATCGATAGCGCCGTGAGCCATGTGGCACCACAGGGCGGAACATTAAATTTGGGGCCATGGCAGCCCTGCATTTTGCAACGCAAATTGACTTAAGGGCAGGGGATCAAAATGGCAGAGCTTACACTCAAAAACGTCGCAAAAACCTATGGCGGCAAGATCGAGGTCCTCAAAGATATCAACCTCGATATTAAAACCGGCGAATTGGTGGTCTTTGTCGGGCCATCTGGATGTGGTAAATCCACATTGCTGCGGATGATCGCGGGGCTTGAGAAAATATCAAGTGGCACCTTCGAGATCGATGGCGTCGTCGTAAATGATGTGCCGCCCGCACAACGTGGCATCGCTATGGTGTTTCAATCCTATGCGCTTTACCCGCATATGACAGTGCGCGATAACATGGCATTCGCGCTGAAATTGGCCAAAAAATCCAAGGCTGAGATCGATGAGGCCGTCAGCAATGCGGCTAAGATTTTGCAGCTTGACGCGTATTTAGACCGTTTGCCGAAAGCGCTATCAGGCGGTCAACGTCAAAGGGTTGCCATTGGCCGCGCGATTGTGCGCGATCCGAAGGTTTATTTGTTTGATGAGCCCCTGTCCAACTTGGATGCCGCTTTGCGCGTTGCCACGCGGATCGAGATTGCTCAGCTCAAAGAATCCATGCCAAACTCCACCATGGTTTATGTGACCCACGACCAAGTCGAGGCCATGACTTTGGCGGATCGTATCGTGGTTTTGGCCAACAAAGGCATCGCGCAGGTGGGATCGCCGCTGGATCTGTATGAGCGCCCCGATAATGAATTTGTGGCGCAGTTTATCGGCTCACCTGCGATGAACCTGATCCCCGGTGAGATTGTTGAAACGGGCGTGCAGACAACTGTGAAACTGGCGGGCGGCGGTGTTGCAATCTCTGCCATTGCGACCCAAGATAGCGACATGGGCCGTCAGGTTAACGTCGGCGTGCGTCCCGAAGATTTCATTACGGTCGAGGGCACGGGTATCGTCAATGGCACAGTGAATTTCACCGAAGCTTTGGGTGAGGTCACTTTGGTGTACTTCAAAGGCGAACGCGATGAAGACCCTGTGATCGCTAAGTTGCTTGGCATTCACCAAGGTCTGCGCGGCTCTCAGATCAGCCTCACTGCAGATCCCGCCAAAGTGCATTTGTTTGCAGATGGCGTGACGATGCGCAAATAGCGCTGCGGGGGTGATGTGATATTTGATATAGGGCTGCCTTTGGGTGGCCCTATTGTTTTGTACGGGGTGTTGTGCGTGAATACTTGCGCTGTGACACCGCAGCGCAGTCTATCACCGACAGGCCCCCTAGCGCCACGACACCGCAAATGATATTCGCGAGTTGTAATATGTAGGATAAGCTCATGACCACGACACCGCCATCCCAACGCCTTAGCCCCAAACCATTCAATGCGGCTCCCAAAGGTCTGTGGCGAGCAACGCCCTTGGCGATTTTTCCGCCGATTTTGGGGCTGTTTGGCATTGGCTTGGCGTGGCGCGCTGCAAGTGCGCATCTTGGTGCGCCGTCGTGGATTGGTGAGATTTGGCTTGGCGCGGTCTGCCTGCTCTATATTTTTGCAGGCATTGCTTTTAAGGCCAAAGTGCTGCGTCGTCCAACTGCCTTGCTGGATGATGCTAAAATCCTGCCGGGGCGGGCGGGGCTGTCAGCCATGACCGCGTCGATGTTTTTGCTGGCTGCAACGCTGGTGCCGTATTGGACTTTAGGTGCGAATATCGTGCTGTTCGCGGGACTTTTTGCCCATGCTGTCGGTGCGATCATCATCATTCGGGCGCTGATTTTGGGACCGGCCGAACAACGCCGCGTCACGCCAGTTTGGCACCTTAGCTTTGTTGGCTTCATTATCGCGCCCGTGGCAGCTGTGCCTTTGGGCTGGGTTGCTTTGTCCGCGATGATCTATGCCACCACCTTGCCGATTGCGGTGGCCATTTGGCTGATTTCTGCGCTGCAATTCATGCGCGCGGGCGTGCCAGCCCCTTTGCGACCTTTGCTGGCGATTCACATGGCGCCTGTGTCTTTGTTTGGCATCGTCTCTGTGCTTTTGGGCTATGACGCGGTTGGCATTGCCTTTGGCTGGATTGGTTTGACAGGGCTTGTGGTGTGCTTGATAGGGGCGCGCTATCTCACCAAAAGCGGTTTTTCCCCAATGTGGGGTGCGTTCACGTTCCCTATGGCAGCCTTTGCCAATATGATGTTCATGGTTGCCCTGATCATGCCTATGCCGTTTCGCTATGTCGGCGGGATTGAGCTGGCACTGGCCACTTTGGCCGTTGCTTATATCGCGTATCGGATCATGCAGATGTGGATGAAGGGCACGCTGTCGAAGCTGACGAATGCTTCGACAGTTTAAACCAAACCAAGCCTCAAATTAAGCCGTACTCTTGTGCAATGACATCAAGGTCTTATCGCGGTCAAAACTAAATCTTGCGGTTTCCTTGCCCTAAACCGCAATTTCCACTTTGCATTCACTTCATTCCATGACAGATAAACGTGCCAAACCGTATCACCCGTGGAGAGACCCGATGGAGATTCGTGAGGCCCTCACTTTCGATGATGTTTTGCTTGTTCCGGCAGCGTCCAGCGTTATGCCGACAACTGCAGACACATCGACTTATGTGACCAAATCGATCAAACTGAACATACCGCTTTTGTCGTCCGCAATGGACACAGTCACCGAAGCGCGGATGGCCATAGCCATCGCGCAGATGGGTGGCATGGGGGTTATTCACAAGAACCTCAATGCGCTGGAACAAGCCACAGAGGTGCGCCGCGTCAAACGCTTCGAGAGTGGGATCGTTTACAACCCGATCACTTTGACGGCGGATCAAACCATCGCAGATGCCCAAGCGCTGTGCGATCGGTATAATTTCACTGGCTTTCCTGTCGTGGACGGATCTGGCCGTGTTGTCGGCATCGTGACCAACCGCGATATGCGCTTTGCCACATCGCCCGACATGCCTGTGTCGCAAGTGATGACCACCAAAGACCTCGCGATCCTACATGAGCCTGCAGATCGCAGTGAGGCGATATCGCTGATGAAAGCGCGCAGAATCGAAAAGCTCTTGGTCACAGATTCTGACGGTAAGCTTACAGGTCTTTTGACGTTGAAAGACACAGAAACTACAGTTTTGAACCCCGCAGCCTGTAAAGACGATCTGGGTCGTTTGCGCGTGGCGGCGGCAACATCTGTTGGCGACAGCGGGTTCGAGCGCTCAGAAGCCTTGGTCGATGCTGGTGTCGATATGATCGTGATCGACACGGCGCATGGCCATTCGGCTGGTGTGATCGATGCGGTTGCGCGCGCGAAAAAAGCCTTTGGTGATAGCGTTCAAATCGTGGCTGGTAATGTGGCGACGGGCGCTGCGACAACGGCCTTGATCAATGCGGGGGCTGATGCGGTAAAGGTCGGTATCGGACCTGGATCTATCTGTACAACGCGTATGGTTGCAGGGGTCGGCGTGCCTCAACTGACAGCCATCATGGATTGTGCCAAAGCCGCCGGTGATATTCCGGTCATCGCGGATGGTGGTATCAAGTTCTCAGGCGATTTTGCCAAAGCCATCGCCGCTGGTGCTTCGTGCGCCATGGTCGGTTCTATGCTTGCGGGCACAGACGAGTCTCCCGGCGAAGTGATCTTGTACCAAGGCCGCTCTTTCAAAGCCTATCGTGGCATGGGCTCTTTGGGCGCTATGGCACGTGGGTCAGCGGATCGGTATTTCCAAAAAGATGCAGCCTCTGACAAATTGGTACCCGAAGGCATCGAGGGCCAAGTCGCTTACAAAGGTGGAGCAGGTGCTGTGATCCACCAACTTGTTGGCGGTTTGCGCGCGGCTATGGGCTACACGGGCTGCGCCACAGTGGCAGAGATGCGTAAGGATTGTTCCTTCGTGAAAATCACGGGGGCAGGGCTGAAAGAAAGCCATGTCCATGATGTGCAAATCACCCGCGAAAGTCCGAATTACCGTATCGGTTAAACATAATACAGCGGGGGCTTCGGCCCCCGTTTCTCATTCCAGACCCTTTCCATAGACGGATACCGCTCATGACTCCTGTTGCCCGTATTTCTGCCGCGATTGAAATTCTCGATGCTGTGATGGATGGCGAAAGCGCCGAGCGGGTGTTGACCTCTTGGGCGCGCGGGCACCGCTATGCGGGGTCCAAAGATCGGGCGGCTATTCGCGATCATGTGTTCGATGCGCTGCGCTGTTTACGGTCTTATGCTTGGCTTGGCGGCGCAGGTGGTCGCATTGGTGATTGTGAAGACGGCCCGCGCCCAACAGGGCGTCAGCTGATGATCGGCATGCTACGCGATGCGGGCGTTGATCTTGATACGATGTTCCTAGAGGCGCGATTTGCACCTGCGCCGCTCACTGAGGATGAGATGGATCTGCCTGATCTAGACGATGCGCCGCGTGCTGTGCGTTTGGATTGTCCAGACTGGATCTTGCCACTGTATGATGAAGTCTTGGAGGATGATGCTGATGCGGTTCTCAATGCCTCTCGCAGTCGCGCGCCGGTGTTTTTACGCGTGAACACAGGCAAAGCCAGCCTAGTTGAAGCGCAAGAGGCGCTATTGGCGGATAATATTGAAACAGAACCTCATCCATTGTCGCCGACAGCCCTTAAAGTCACTGTCGGGGCGCGCGGTGTTGCGCGGTCTCAAGCCTATTTGACGGGTCTGGTTGAGCTGCAAGATGCAGGGTCGCAGGCAATTATCGACGCTTTACCGCTTAAAGATGGTCTGCGTGTTTTGGATTACTGCGCGGGCGGTGGCGGCAAGGCCTTGGCGATGGCTGCCCGTGCCGATATGGATGTCACCGCTCACGATATCGATCCTGCCCGCATGCAGGACATTGCCCCGCGTGCCTCACGTGCGGGGGTCGAAATTGCCACAGTGCGTTTGGCGGATTTGGCCGAGAGCTATGATCTTGTTCTATGTGACGCACCCTGTTCTGGTTCGGGGTCGTGGGCCCGAGCGCCGCAAGCCAAATGGACGCTACAAGACACACGTCTGGATACCCTGACCAATTTGCAGGCCCAAATACTTGATGACGTGGTGCCACGTGTCGCTGTTGGTGGGATTTTGGCCTATGCGACCTGTTCTGTGTTCGATGCGGAAAACAAAGTGCAGATTATAAAATTTCTTGAGCGCCACCCTGAATTTGAGTTGCAATCGGATCGCCTTATCACGCCTCTTGAAGGCGGGGACGGATTCTATGTGGCGGTTTTGACCAAAGCAGCCTGATCTGTTCTCCTTTTGCGGTTTAATTTTTGCTCAATACAACTTTACCGATTAATTTCTTAAGTCTATCGTGTTGGTTACTACTGTTAAAATGCCGTTAATCATTTTCGCGGCATAGTAGGATAAACACGTATGACACGCGAAGCGCGTCGAGGGGGGCTTGATGACGAGCGGTGCATTGACGGCTGGTAAATTTACAAAACTGGCGCTGCGCCTTTTTCCAGATGCACTCAAAATTGCTATCGGTGGCGCGGTCTGTTGTATGGTTGCGCTTTTAGCACCGCAGACGCCAATCGGCCTTATGGGGTTTTCTGTCGGCGCGATTTTGCTGTGGTCCTCTGCAATCATCGCTATCGCGGCGCGCAGACATTCCACCAAACGTAAACGCGTTCATGGATTGATCTCTGAATTTGTATCTCATGATGCAGCCCCCTCATTCACCACTGATATAGATGGTGTCATCGGGTATGAAAACGCAGCTGCTATTGAACGGTTCGGCGGGCACGGGGGGCAAACCTTGCTGGCGGCGCTTGAAAATCTTTTCGCTGCGCCAAGTGCCACGCTCGCGCGGCTGCAATCGCGGGCCTTGGCCAAAGGCGCAGCCCGCGAAGATGTTGTGATGCGCCAAGGGCATATACGATTGTCGGTGCATTTGCTGGGCGAAGATGGCTTTTTATGGCGTCTCGAAGACATCGCGGATAGAGGCCATGGGGCGCCCAAAGATGCCATATCTTTGCCCATGCTAACGCTTTCGACATCGGGATCTGTTTTGTGCGTTAATGACGCACTTCGACGCTTGATTGGGCATCGGGATACGCAGCTTGATCGTATCGTCAATGATTTGCCTTTACGGGCGGGTGATATACATATTTTGGCGGGCAAAGAGGGACGTATCTACGCGCGCACGGCCATTTTTGACACCGCAAAAGGGCATCGTGAAGTCTATTTCTTACCTGAAAAAGCTCCCAATGTGAACGATTGGGATGCCTTTGATGCTTTGCCCGTTGCTCTGTTGAGGGTTGGTCTGGATGGGTCCATCACGCAATCCAATCGACCCGCACGTGAAATTTTGTCAGTCAACGGTACTGATGAATTGAACCTTGGCGACGTTGTCAAGGGGCTGGGGCGTTCTGTTGTGGATTGGGTGTCCGAAGTGGCTTTGGGGCGGGCGCGCAAGCCTGAATTTGTCCGCGCATCTCAATCCAAAAACGATACGTTTTTGCAAGTGTCCTTGAATAGAATCGAAGGCAAGGACGCAGTCGAACTTATTGCCGTTTTATCTGACGCGACCGAGTTGAAATCCCTTGAGGCGCAATTCGTGCAAAGCCAAAAAATGCAAGCCATCGGCCAGCTTGCTGGCGGTGTTGCTCATGACTTTAACAACCTGTTAACGGCGATTTCTGGTCACTGCGATTTGTTACTTTTACGTCATGATCGCAGCGATACCGATTATGGAGATCTTGTCCAAATCCATCAAAATGCCAATCGAGCAGCCTCTTTGGTCGGGCAATTGTTGGCTTTTTCACGCAAACAGACACTTAAACCTGAAGTGATCGATCTGCGCGATACATTGGCCGATTTGACCCATCTTTTGAATCGGCTTGTTGGTGAAAAGGTCACGCTGACTTTGGCGCATGACGTGGGACTTTTGCCGATCCGTGTGGATAAGCGCCAGCTTGAACAGGTGATCATGAATCTTGTGGTCAATGCGCGTGATGCTATGTCCGCAGGGGGAGAAATCAAAATTGAGACACGCAATGAAGTTTTGACGTCAGTTATGGTGCGTGATCGGGCCTCAGTGCCTGAAGGGGAATATGTTTTGGTCAAGGTCACCGATCAAGGTGTCGGGATTCCACCAGAGCGTTTACAGAAAATATTCGAACCTTTTTTCACCACGAAACGCACGGGGGAAGGCACCGGTTTAGGGCTGTCTACGGCTTATGGGATTATCAAGCAGACTGGTGGGTTTATCTTTGTTGATTCGGTCGTTGGCACTGGAACGTCGTTCTCTATTTATTTGCCGGCGCATACAGCGCTTGCTGAGGCCATCGTTGAAACAAAACCCCCTGCTATTGAGGTGATCGAAAACCAAGCTGCGCGTGGATCAGGTGTTATCTTGTTGGTTGAAGATGAAGCACCTGTGCGGGCTTTTGCATCTCGTGCGCTAAGGATGCGTGGATATACAGTGATCGAGGCGGATTGCGCGGAAGAGGCGCTTGAGACCTTAGAAAACCCAGAGCTTGATGTGGATTTGTTTGTTAGCGATGTAATCATGCCTGGGATGGATGGGCCTACATGGGTGTCAGAGGCACTCAAAAGGCGTCCAAATGTGAAAGTCGTGTTTGTGTCCGGCTATGCCGAAGATCATTTTTCCGAGCAACAGGCCCGCATTCCCAATTCTGTATTTTTACCCAAACCGTTTTCTTTGTCGGAATTAACTGCCACGGTACAGACGCAATTGCAGTGAGATAAATCGAAGTTTTTCTGTATTTCTAATGCACAATAGTTCATTTTAAACAATACATTAAGATGTATCTTCTTATGTAATATCTCAAGATGGAATTAGATGTGTCACATCTCAATTAAATATTAACCATAACCTTTGATCATTGGTTTTATGAAAAAAATTGATTGATGTGTTCTCCTTTTGGTCTCATAAAGGTTAATAAGAACAAGAGGCGAACATAAGCAAATCCTTTGTGCGTTGTGCAGGCAGTCGTTGCCGCCAGTTCAGGGGTGTGTGATAAGGAATTGAACAATGGCTACGGCGGCAGACAAGACCATGAAAAAAAACGGCGACAAACAAAGCGGCGACAAGCAAAAAGCGCTCGACAGTGCACTGGCTCAGATTGAGCGGCAGTTTGGCAAAGGCTCGATCATGAAAATGGGGGCGGACAATCCAGCCCAAGAGATTGAAGCGACCTCCACAGGTTCTATTGGGCTGGATATTGCCTTAGGCATTGGCGGTCTTCCGAAAGGGCGTATCGTAGAAATCTACGGCCCTGAAAGTTCAGGTAAAACAACGCTGACATTGCACTGTATCGCAGAAGAACAAAAAAAAGGCGGCGTCTGTGCCTTTGTTGATGCCGAGCACGCACTTGATCCGATCTATGCCCGCAAGCTGGGGGTTGATCTTGATGAGTTGTTGATCTCGCAACCTGATACTGGTGAGCAAGGTCTTGAAATTGTTGACACCTTGGTGCGATCTGGTGCTGTATCCATGGTCGTCGTCGACTCTGTTGCGGCCCTGACACCAAAGTCCGAACTTGAAGGCGACATGGGCGACAGCTCTGTTGGCGTCCAAGCGCGTTTGATGTCGCAAGCCATGCGCAAACTGACCGGTTCTATCAATCGCTCTGGCTGTACAGTGATTTTCATCAACCAAATTCGGATGAAAATCGGTGTGATGTTTGGCTCACCCGAGACGACATCTGGCGGCAACGCTTTGAAGTTCTATTCTTCAGTGCGGATGGATATTCGCCGTATCGGATCGATCAAAGATCGTGATGAAATCGTTGGCAATGAAACCCGCGTGAAGATTGTCAAAAACAAAGTGGCTCCTCCGTTTAAGGTGGTAGAATTTGACATCATGTACGGCGAAGGCATTTCTAAACGGGGCGAACTGTTGGATCTCGGTGCCAAAGCTGGCGTGGTTGATAAATCAGGCTCTTGGTATTCTTACGGCGATGAACGTATCGGGCAAGGGCGCGAAAACGCTAAGAAATATCTGCGGGATAATCCGCAAATGGCGCTTGAAATTGAAGATAAAATTCGCGCAGCGCACGGGTTAGACTTTGATATGGATGTCGCAGCCGGCAATGCAGGCGATAAATCCGACGTGCTTGACGACGAATAGGTCGCACAGCGTTTAAGATATCTCTGCTTTTAATGTATTAAAGGGCCATGGCAAAAATGCTGTGGCCCTTGTTTGTTAGGTTTTGCCTTGTTCAAGTCAGCTTGGCATGGACAGCCCTCACTGGCTTGGGTAAACCCTTTGGGAACAACCGCAATCCAGCCTGCGAGAAGAGCCCAATATGCCAACCGTCAACGATATTCGCTCCACCTTCCTCAATTACTTCGAGAAGAACGATCACACCATCGTGGACAGCTCTCCGCTGGTTCCACGCAATGATCCAACCTTGATGTTCGTTAATTCGGGGATGGTTCAGTTTAAGAACTGTTTCACCGGTGTTGAGAAGCGCGATTATGTGCGCGCCACTTCAGCGCAAAAATGTGTGCGCGCAGGCGGCAAACACAATGACCTCGATAATGTGGGATATACTGCGCGTCACCACACGTTTTTTGAGATGCTCGGTAACTTTTCCTTTGGTGATTACTTTAAAGAACAAGCCATTTCCCATGCTTGGACGCTGGTCACCGAGGTCTACCAAATCCCGAAAGAAAAACTTTCGGTCACTGTGTATCATACCGATGATGAATCTTATGGCATTTGGAAAAAGCTTGGCGTGCCCGAAGATCGGATCATCCGCATCGCAACCTCTGACAACTTTTGGCAGATGGGTGATACGGGGCCTTGTGGACCCTGCACTGAAATTTTCTATGATCACGGCGAACATATTTGGGGCGGCCCACCCGGTTCACCAGAAGAAGACGGTGACCGCTTTATTGAAATCTGGAACATCGTTTTCATGCAAAACGAACGGTTCGCCGATGGGTCAATGATCGACCTCGATATGCAGTCCATCGATACAGGTATGGGCCTTGAGCGTATTTCGGCACTTTTGCAGGGCAGTCACGACAATTACGACACTGACATGATGAAGGCGTTGATTGAGGCCTCTGCTCATGCGACGCATTCAGATCCTTTTGGCGACAAAAATGTGCATCACCGCGTGATCGCCGATCACCTACGGTCGACGTCGTTTTTGATTGCCGATGGTGTGATGCCATCCAACGAAGGGCGCGGTTATGTACTGCGTCGCATCATGCGGCGTGCGATGCGTCATGCGCATTTGCTGGGGGCCAAAGATCCCGTGATGCACCAATTGGTGCCAGCTTTGATCAAACAAATGGGCGAGGCTTACCCAGAGTTGCGTCACGGCCAAGCGATGATCGAAGAAACGCTGAAACTGGAAGAAACCCGTTTTAAAACAACGCTTGAGCGTGGCTTGCGCCTGTTGGATGACGAACTTGGCGGCTTGCCTGATGGCGCGAAATTGCCTGGTGCCTCTGCGTTTAAACTTTACGACACCTATGGTTTTCCTCTCGATCTGACCCAAGACGCTTTGCGTGAAAAGGGCCTAGAGGTCGACACCGACGGGTTTGATTCAGCAATGGCTGAGCAAAAAGCCAAAGCGCGTGCGGCGTGGTCTGGATCTGGTGCAACAGCTGACGCTACCATTTGGTTCGAGATTGCTGAAGAACACGGCGTGACCGAATTTTTGGGCTACGATACTGAAACTGCAGAGGGTCAAGTTTTGGCGCTTGTCGCGGACTCAGTTGTAACGCCTTCCGCGAAGGCTGGCGATGAAGTCTCTATCGTTGTGAATCAAACGCCGTTCTATGGCGAAAGCGGCGGTCAAGTGGGCGATAGCGGCGTGATCCGCACAGCCACAGGTACAGCCGAGATTACAGATACCAAAAAGGTTGCTGGTGTGTTCATTCACATGGCCAAAGTCACTGAGGGCACGATTGAAACTGGCGCGAATGCGGTTTTGACCGTCGATTCTGAGCGTCGTGCAGCCATCCGTGCCAATCACTCTGCGACGCATTTGTTGCACGAAGCCCTGCGCGTCGCCTTGGGCGATCACGTGGCACAGCGCGGGTCTTTGAACGCGCCTGATCGTTTGCGGTTCGATTTCTCGCATAACAAAGGCCTGACAGCACAAGAATTGGCCAAGGTTGAACAAGACGTCAATGCTTTCATCCGCCAAAACACCGCAGTTGAAACCCGTATCATGACCCCAGACGATGCCCGCGCCATCGGCGCGCAGGCGCAGTTTGGTGAAAAATACGGCGATGAAGTGCGTGTGGTTTCAATGGGCATGGCCGACACCGGAAAGGGCCAGAACGGCAAAACATATTCGCTTGAGCTTTGTGGCGGCACACATGTGACGCGCACGGGCGATATCGGTGCTTGTGTCGTTCTTGGCGATCAAGCCTCGTCTGCGGGGGTGCGCCGGATTGAGGCGCTGACAGGTCAAGCGGCTTTGGATCATTTGGCGCTTGAAGCCGATCGCAGTGTGCAGATTGCGGCAGTGTTGAAAACCCCCATCGCGGGCGTTGTCGATCGTGTGAAAGCCTTGTCTGAAGAGCGTAAGCGTCTTGAGCAAGAGGTCGCAAATCTGAAAAAAGAACTGGCCATGTCTGGGGATGCTGCGGCGGATGTTGTTGAAATCAATGGCGTTAAATTCATCGCGCAAGTTTTGTCTGGTGTGAGTGGTAAAGACCTGCGTGGTCTGATTGACGCGCATAAAGACAACCTTGGGTCTGGCGCTGTACTGCTGATTTCTGATGACGATGGCAAAGTTGCCGTGGCCACAGGTGTCACAGATGATCTGACGAGCACTTTGTCGGCTGTAGATATTTTGAAAGCGGCAGTCGTTGAACTTGGTGGCCAAGGCGGCGGTGGTCGCCCAAGCATGGCCCAAGGCGGCGGCAAAGACATTTCCGGCGCGGATGCAGCCATTGCAGCCGCCACAAAAGTTTTGGAGGGCTAAACGATGGGCGCACTTTGGATTGCAAATGTAACGGTCTCGGATGAAGAGGCTTACGGCAAATATGCAGCGCTTGCAGGGCCGGCGATTGCCAAACACGGTGGTGAGTTCATTGCCCGTGCAGCGCGTTTTGTGCAGCTTGAGGGCCGTGAACGCCCCCGCAATGTTGTGGCCAAGTTTCCAGATGTGGACACGGCGGTCGCTTGCTATCATTCACCAGAGTATCAAGAAGCACTCAATTTTGCGCGCGGCGCGTCGGAACGCGAATTGATGGTGATTGAAACCTCGGAGTAGATTTTTAGAGCGGGCAGGGATCATCTGCCCGCTTTTTTACTTTGCGCGTGACCTCATTCATGGGACCCTGATACCGATCATGCGATCCAAAACAGGAGCAACACATGGAGTTAGGCACTTTTTCCGTCAGTTTGAGTGTGAAAGATCTTGGGGTGTCCAAGGCATTTTACGAAACCTTGGGGTTCACGCAGTTTGGCGGTGATCCTGATCATGGCTATGTGGTGATGAAAAACGGCGCGCATCTCATTGGTCTGTATCATGGGATGTTTGAAGGCAACATGCTGACGTTTAACCCAGGATGGGATCAATCCGCACAACCGATTGATGATTTTGACGATGTCCGTGACATCGAGGCCAAATTGGTCGCCGCGGGCGTAGACATGGCGACGTCTTGTGTGGCTGGCGACGGCGTGGGGCATTGCATTTTTTCCGATCCAGATGGCAATGTCATCATGTTGGATCAACACGTTCCACGTCAAAACGGCAGAAAAGCATGATCATTCATTCCGTTTATTGTGCGATACGTGCCGGAACTTCTGCAGGGGAGATTGATGCGGTCTTTGCTCAGTTAAGTGCACTCGTGCCTGTCTGTAATGGCCTTTTGTCGTTTCAAGCAGGGCCAAATATTGATTTGGAACAAAAATCCCAAAAGTTCACCCACGGTTTTGTCATGACATTCGAAAGCCAAGCGGCGCTTGAGGCCTATACTGTGCATCCTGCGCATAAGGCTGCGGGCGGGGCTTTGGTGGCGATCTGTGATGGGGGCGGTGACGGGATAATGGTGTTCGACCTCGTAGTCTAAAACCAAATCTTATGGCTAAATACGCAAAACGCCCGCTGTGATCAGCGGGCGTTTTTAATATCTATAGCATTTATGCCTATATCAGTGGCTTATTTGCCAGATTTACCCATGCGCTTACGATCGACAGGATCGAGGAAGCGTTTGCGCAGACGGATCGCGTTTGGCGTGACTTCAACCAATTCGTCGTCATCGATGTAGGCAATCGCTTGTTCTAGCGTCAATGTTACAGGCGTGGTCAAGCGCACAGCTTCGTCGGTGCCTGACGCACGAACGTTGGTCAACTGCTTGCCTTTAAGGGGGTTCACTTCAAGGTCGTTTTCACGTGTGTGCTGGCCGATGATCATGCCTTGATACACGTCGTCTTGGGCTTTGATAAAGAAGTGCCCGCGATCTTCAAGTTTCCACAACGCGTAGGACACGGCTTTACCTGCATCCATAGAGATCAAAACACCAGCGCGGCGGCCGGGAATGTGGCCTTTGTGCGGGGCCCACTCGTGGAAGACGCGGTTCATAACGCCTGTGCCGCGGGTATCCGTCAAGAATTCGCCGTGGTAACCGATGAGGCCACGAGAGGGCACATTGGCGATGATGCGTGTCTTGCCGCTTTGTTGTTTCATCTCAGCAAGCTCGCCTTTGCGCGCGCCTGTGAGTTTCTCAATCACCGCACCGGAGTATTCGTCATCCACGTCGATGGTGACTTCCTCGACTGGCTCCATTTTGACGCCGTCGATTTCACGGATCAAAACCTGTGGGCGCGAGATGGACAGCTCAAAGCCTTCGCGACGCATGTTTTCGATCAGAACACCCATTTGAAGCTCGCCACGACCAGCAACTTCAAAAGCTTCGCCGCCGGGGGTGTCGGTGACTTTAATCGCCACGTTGATTTCAGCTTCTTTCATCAAACGATCGCGAATGATGCGCGACTGTACTTTTTTACCATCACGGCCAGCAAGAGGGCTGTCGTTGATGCCAAAGGTCACAGTGATGGTTGGCGGATCGATCGGCTGGGCTTCAAGCGCTTCGTCGATTTCAAGTGCACAGAGCGTATCGGCAACGGTTGCTTTGGTCATACCTGCAACGGAAACGATGTCGCCAGCAATGGCTTCGTCGATGTCTTGCATGCCAAGGCCACGGAAAGCTTGGATTTTCTTGACTTGGAATTGCTCGATTTTTTGACCGTGCACACTCAAGGCTTGGATCGTAGCACCTGTTTTAAGCGTGCCTGTCTCAACACGGCCTGTCAGCATACGGCCCAAGAATGGGTCGGCGCCAAGCGTCGTGGCAAGCATACGGAAGGGTTCGTCGCGTTTCTTGAGCTGTTTAGGCGCGGGCACGTGGTTGAGGATGATATCGAACAAGGCGGACAGGTCTTTGCGTGGACCGTCAAGTTCATTGTCACACCAGCCAGAACGACCTGAGGCGTAAAGCGTTGGGAAATCGAGTTGATCGTCGTCAGCTTCAAGCGTCGCGAAAAGATCAAAACATTCATCCAAGGCGCGGTCAGGTTCTCCGTCTGGTTTGTCGACTTTATTCACCACAACAATCGGGCGCAGACCCAAAGCCAGCGCCTTTGATGTTACGAATTTTGTTTGTGGCATTGGGCCTTCGGCTGCATCCACAAGCAGAACAACACCGTCCACCATGGACAAAATACGTTCCACTTCGCCACCAAAATCGGCGTGACCTGGCGTGTCAACGATGTTGATACGGTGGCCTTTCCACTCGACAGAGGTTGCTTTGGCAAGGATGGTGATCCCGCGCTCGCGTTCTAGGTCGTTGCTGTCCATAGCGCGCTCTGTGGTCGCTTGGTTGGCGCGGTATGTGCCGGACTGCTTGAGCAGCTCGTCTACGAGTGTTGTTTTGCCGTGGTCAACGTGGGCAATGATAGCAATGTTGCGAAGATCCATGCTTGGTCTTTCTCTTAATCCATGTGGTTGCGCTGCGCATAGCCTGAGTACCATCAAAAGACCAGCCTGAATTGACGTGAATGGGCTGAAACTGCCCAATGTGTGATTGCTTTTCGGGATGAGGTGCTAGAGATTGCCCTAAATTTTATCGGAAAGCAGTGATTGATGGATACGCGCGATACCTTTCAAGTTCAATTTAAAGGGGATGCTCAGACCTATTTTGGCATCTGGATCGTCAATTTGATGTTGTCGATTGTGACCCTTGGCATCTATTCGGCTTGGGCCAAGGTGCGCACCAAGAAATACTTCGCGCAAAACACCACCATCGACGGGCGACGGTTTGATTATCACGCCACGGGCAAGCAGATTTTGATCGGGCGCGTCATCGTGGTCGCAGCCCTTATCTTATATTCTGTACTTTCAGCTATTCCCGTTGTCGGGATCATCTTGGCGCTTGGGTTTATTGGCGTTGGTCCTTACCTGATCAACAGATCTTTGAAATTCAATGCGCGGATGACATCGTTTTCGGGGCTGCGCTTTGGCTTTGATGGTACATTTTGGCATGCGCTTAAGGTGTTTTTGCTTTACCCTGTTTTGTGCCTCTTTACGCTTTATCTTGCTTGGCCCTTTGTGGCACGCGCCCAGCAACGATATTACGTGAAAAATCATCGCTACGGCACAGCACAATTTGATTTTGAAAGTGGCGTTGGCCCGTTTTACAAAGCGCTGGTTTTTGCGGCCTTTTGGGCTGTTGGCGTTGTGATTGCCATCACTGCGGTCTTTTTTGGCCCCGCATTGGCTGCAGGGCAGCTGTTCGGCGAAGACTCCATTTGGGTGACCTCTGATCTGATGACAGTTGTGCCTGTTCTCATTATTGTCATTGCAGTGTTACCCGCCGGTTTTATCTACCGCGCCTATATTCGCAACGCCGTCTATGCGGCTGCAAGCGTTCAAGGTGGACATGAATTTACCTCGACCGTCAAACCTTTGGCCTTGGTTGGAATCGCGATCACCAATGCGCTGGCTGTTATGCTGTCCTTAGGGTTGATGTTGCCATGGACCCATGTGCGCATGTCGCGCTATCTGGCGCGCAACACTTATATTACGGTCAACGGAACATTGGACGCCTTTGTTGGCGCACAAGAAGAAGAGGTCAGCGCGCTTGGCGATGCCTTCACCGATTTTGAAGGGATAGACGTTGACTTCGCCCTCTGACTTTTACGGCCAAACATCATCGGGAGAGGTCACAGGCCATGCCTATGCGGCGCAAAGTTCGACGCGGGTTAATGCGCGTTTGGTGCGTGATGGCGCAGGGGTGCGGCTTTTGGCAGATAATGGTGATGTTTTGTATGCGGGGTCTCCGACAAGCCGCGAACATGTCTCTGGCGGACCTATATTGATGCGTTTTGGCGAGGATTGGACCTTTGACACTGACGACGTGAAAGGTGCCAATCTGTTGCTTGGGCCTTCAAGTGACAGTTGGTTGTCAAACCTTGAGGTCTGGCACCCAAGGCTGATTGCTGTACTCGCGTTATGCTGTCTTGGCGTTTTTGCCGTTTGGCAATGGGGCTTGGGCCTTTTGGTGGCCGTTGCCATCGCGTTGACGCCCGCGGCTTTGGTGTCGTCGATGGACACAGGCAATATGGCCGCAATGGACCGGTTGTTTGCCGATCCGACAGAATTGTCCCAAACCGATCAAATCATGGTCCGCGATGTGTTTGAAAACATCAAAGCCCACGCGCCAGATGCGCCTTATGGCGACTATACTTTGCTGTTTCGCAAGGCCGATCAAATCGGACCAAACGCCTTTGCCTTGCCCGGGGGGACGGTCGTGGTGACAGATGCTTTGGTTGAGGAGTTCGGCGATCCTGACATTCTCGCTGGCATCTTGGGGCATGAGTTGGCCCATGTTTCAGAGCGGCACAGTCTGCATCAGCTCTATCGGTCTTTGTCGATTTATGTACTTGTGGCGCTGGTGGCAGGGGATGTGGGGCCCATTCTTGAGGATGTTCTGCTTGAGGGCAGCGCCTTGGCTTCTCTTGCCTATTCGCGTGAACACGAAGCCTCTGCTGATATCATTGGGGTTAAAACAGCCTTTGCAGCGGGATACGATCCGGCGGCTTTGGCTGACTTTTTTGAGGCCTTGTCCCATGATCATGGCGATGGTGGTCCCGAATGGCGTTCAACCCATCCGTCCAACGCCGACCGGATTGAAACCATCAAAAAATTGGCGGCCGAGCAATAGCTTGGCCTCCATATGTCTCATAAGCAGGTCTGGTTTATGTGGCGATGTAGCGGTCGCGGCGGTGGTTGATGGCGATCACCACGTTGGCGACGACAGCGCCGAGCAAAGAATATGCCACCAAGTCGAGCGGTAAAATAAACGCTGCCACGGCAAACAAAACCGCATCAAAGCCCAATTGCACATATCCTGCTTTAAAGCCAAACGCGTCTTGAATATACAGCGCCATAATGCCGATCCCGCCCAAAGACCCGCCATGACGGATGATCGCCATGAGGCCAGAGGCTGTCATAAATCCGATCATGATGGCCCCAAAGATTGGGTTGAGTGTTTCAAATGATATGAAGCGCGGAAATATTTCGGTGAACACTGAGATCAGCGCGACGCAGATCAGCGTTTTGATGACAAATTTCACCCCCATGCGTTTGTATCCAAACCAGTAGAACGGCAGGTTGACGAGGAAAAAGACCACGCCAAATGGAGCTTCAATCAGATAAGATATCAACAGCGCCAAGCCGGCTGTCTGTCCCGTGATCAACCCAAGCGTCTTGAGCATCATCAACGACAACGCGCAGATTGCGGTACCATAAACAAAAGCCTGTGCGTCCTCAAAATTAGTGTGTTTGGTGGGATTCAAATCGGATTTGGACATGAGGTATCAGGCTCGTTTCTAGGGCTTAGTTGGCAATATAGATGTCGCGGCGATGATTAAAGGCGATCACGCCGTTCAAGATCAAAGCACCGAGCAAAGAATATATAACCACATGCCCATCAAACAGAAAGAACGCAACCGCGAAAAGCACCGCGTCAAAAGCGATTTGAACCACGCCTGCGCGGATGCCAAAGTGATCTTGAGCAATCAACGCCAACACACCCAGCCCACCAAGCGAGGATTTATGGCGGAAAACACCAAGCAAACCAAAGCCTGTTAGCACGCCGAAGGCGATGGTCCCGAAAATTGGATTTAAGGTCTCAAATGTCATCAACGGTGGAATATAGGCCATCAATATGGACAGAAGCGTAACGGATATGGCTGATTTTATGGTGAACTCTTTGCCCATTCGAAAATAGGCCAAGATGTAGAACGGGATGTTTATCAACCAAAAGACCCATGAAAATGACATATGTGTCAGGTATGAAATCACCAAGGCCAGTCCTGCCGTTTGGCCCGTTATGAACCCAAGCTGCGCGATGAAGCTTAATCCGATCGCTGTGGTGACCAAACCAATGGCCAAGCCTTGAATGTCTTCAAGCAAGCTGTGTTTGGGGGGATTTTGGGGCAGGGGGTGTGGCGCTGGCATAGGGTCATTATATGGCAGCAATATTGACCTGTCTAGTGTCTCGTGAGGTAAGTTGATCCGTTCTAGATCAACTGCAAACAATTTTGGCGCGGGTTATTCGACCCAGACACGCTGTGCTTGGAACAGCACCAAGGTTTGCGCCAATTGCGATGAAGCCCCTTCAAGGGCCGTCTGCGGATGCGCTTTTGCGTTCCGATCTTCCATTTTCGACAGCTGTTCATTCAAAAACTCTGTCGAATTGCCGGACCGCATAGACAAATTGATTTGTTCTTTGATCGATGCAATCACATCTGTCGAAGCGGTCGGGTCAAAATTGGGCTCAAAATCATAGCCCGCAGTGTTGAGCGAGTCCATCATATGGGACCGCCATTTTTCACCACGCGTTTCAAGGCCAAGAATAAAACCCACATCATCAAAATCTGATGCGCGCAGTTCGGCAGCCATTTTATCAATGTCGCGTGGTGAAATATCGTTTAAATCGTATTTGGCAAAAACGGCATCAGCCGATGGACGTTTTTTCGGTGCATCATCAGATTTCGCACCCATTGGGGATGCGCGTTCTGTTTCGCCATTGATGGCGTCGCTGCGATTGGCAGCGAGATATGATGCGGTTTGTGCAGCCTGAGAATAGGCATTGGAAATCTGCATGGCGGGAAACCTTCTGTTTTCCGTGGTGATAAACGGAACATGGGGTTTGCAGCCTTAAATCCAAGCTAACAGATAAAATTGGACCTAAATATTATGGCAAAAACAAGGCAGGTCACGCAGACATTTTTCAGAAAATTTGAATAGCATTTGCGCTCTATCGCCGTTTTTTTATCCAAACACCAAGGATAGTCCAACGAGTGCCGAAGCTGCGCCAAGGGCACGGGGGGCAAGTCTATGCGCTTGGCGCATAAAGCCCGCCAACACTATGCCAGAGGCGTGTAGCGCCGCCGTGACCAAAACGAACCCAAGACCAAACGCGAGCGGTGCAGCCTCACCAAGTTCAACCCCGTGGGCATGACCGTGAAACAGGCCAAAAAAGCTGGTAAGTGCGACTGCAATCGGCACCGATGGGCGCAGGGCAAACAAAGCGCATAGACCAAGCGCGATGCTTGAGGCGACGATAATTGGCTCTACTAAGAGTAGGGACAGGCCAGCGCGGGCGGCGATAAATCCGACAGCCATCGTGCCAACAAACCCAAGCGGCACAGCCCAAATGGCCCGTCCGCCAATTTGCAGCGCCCAAACGCCAACCACTAGCATGGCAAGGATGTGGTCCAGCCCATATATTGGATGTTGGGCACCGGACATAAAGGAATCGAAAAAGGTCGTGGTCATAGCTGTCTCTTTTCTAAGATAAACAAAGCGCCCCGACATGGGTCGCGCCTGTGGTGTGTCTATCTTGTCTATGTGTAGATAAACAAGTCTGAACCTGCGCATGAAAAAGGGCCGCAGAGTAAACTACAGCCCGATTTTATATTTTTAGTCAGTTGTTTAAGCGTCGAGCGCTGCGTTGAGATTTTCTTCGATTTTTTCCAAGAATCCCATGGTGGTGAGCCATTTTTGATCGGGGCCGACCAGCAAGGCGAGGTCTTTGGTCATAAAGCCGCTTTCGACAGTGTCCACGATCACGCGTTCAAGGGTCTCCGCGAAGTTGAGCAGCGCGGCATTGTCATCAAGCTTGGCGCGATGTTTCAAACCACCTGTCCATGCATAGATCGACGCGATGGAGTTGGTTGACGTTGCTTCGCCTTTTTGGTGCTGGCGGTAGTGACGCGTCACGGTGCCGTGGGCAGCTTCGGCCTCGACAATTTTGCCATCTGGCGTCATCAATTGCGATGTCATCAAGCCCAGCGAGCCAAAGCCTTGGGCCACTGTGTCAGATTGGACGTCGCCGTCGTAGTTTTTACAGGCCCAAACGAATTTTCCGTTCCATTTCATACAACATGCGACCATATCGTCGATCAAACGGTGTTCGTACCAAATGCCGGCCTCTTTGAATTTCTCTTCAAATTCAGCTTCATAGATTTCTTGGAACAGATCCTTAAAGCGTCCGTCATAAGCTTTGAGGATCGTGTTTTTGGTGGACAGGTACACAGGCCAGCCAAGGTTCAACCCATAGTTCAGCGAGGCGCGCGCAAAGTCGCGGATCGAGCTGTCGAGGTTGTACATCGCCTGATACACACCAGCCGAAGGCGCGTCATAGACCTCACGTTCAATGATAGTTCCGTCTTCGCCTTCAAATTTCATCGTCAGCTTGCCAGCGCTCGGAAATTGAAAATCTGTGGCTTTATATTGGTCACCAAAAGCATGACGCCCGATTACGATGGGATCAGACCACCCTGGCACAAGGCGCGGCACGTTTTGGCAGATGATAGGTTGACGAAATACAACGCCGCCCAAGATGTTGCGAATGGTGCCATTGGGTGACTTCCACATCTTTTTCAGGCCGAATTCTTTGACGCGCTCCTCATCTGGCGTGATCGTGGCACATTTCACAGCGACGCCGACCTCTTTGGTCTTCATTGCGGCATCAATAGTGACCTGATCTTCGGTGCGATCGCGTTCTTCCATACCGAGGTCATAATACAGCAGATCTAGATCGAGATAGGGCAGGATCAGCTTGTCCTTGATGAACTGCCAGATGATCCGTGTCATCTCGTCGCCGTCCATCTCTACGATTGGGTTGTCTACCTTGATCTTTTTCATCGACAGGCTCCTGAAAGGTCTGGGGTCATTTGTAATATTCGTAGACCGTTTTGAGTGGAAAGTGAATGGTGTATACCTTTGTATACCAAATCTATTCACCTTGTGCCACTCTATTGTGCATTGGTTGTGTTTCGGTGCTAATCTATGATTGTAAAGAAATGATTTTGACTTTTTGGCGCACAAATGTCGTTTAGTAACGTTTTGGGCCGATTTGATGTTGAAATTAGTTGAGGTTATGTGGGGTAAAATAATACCTATTTTATAACATCTTGTTTTGTAATGATTAATTTGATTTTGTGCCCCTTGACTGCGTTCGCCAAACCTATAGAACACCCCAATCTGAATTCTCGACCTTTTAAGGGTAGTCCTATGAAAACTTTCTCCGCTACGCCTGCGGACATAGACAAAAAATGGATCATCATCGACGCTGAAGGCGTTGTTCTTGGCCGTCTTGCATCTATCGTCGCTATGCGTCTTCGTGGCAAACACAAGCCATCTTTCACACCGTCCATGGACATGGGTGATAACGTTATTATCGTGAACGCTGACAAAATCCAGCTCACCGGTAAAAAACGCACCGACAAATTGTTCTACTGGCACACAGGTCACCCAGGTGGCATCAAGCAGCGTTCTATGGAACAAATCCTTGATGGCAAACACCCAGAGCGTGTTGTGACCAAAGCTGTTCAGCGTATGCTTCCAGGTGGTAAACTGTCTCGTCAGCAAATGACGAACCTGCGTGTTTACGCTGGCACAGAGCACCCACATGAAGCTCAGAACCCAGAAGTTCTAGACGTTAAGTCCATGAACTCTAAAAACACTCGGAGCGCATAATCATGACTGATGAAATCAAATCATTGGAAGAGCTTAACGACGTTGCTGGTGAAGCAGTTGTAGAAGTTGCAGCCCCACGCGAGCCTGTTCGTGACGCGCTTGGTCGTGCTTACGCCACTGGCAAACGTAAAGATGCGGTTGCACGCGTTTGGATCAAAGCGGGTTCCGGCAAAGTTGTCGTGAACGGTAAAGACCAAGACAAATACTTTGCGCGCCCTGTGTTGCAAATGATCTTGCGTCAGCCATTTACCGTTGCTGGTGTTGAAGGCGAATTCGACGTTTTCGCAACTGTCAAAGGTGGCGGTTTGTCTGGTCAAGCTGGTGCGGTTAAGCACGGTATTTCCAAAGCTTTGCAACTCTACACACCTGAGTTGCGCGGTGCTTTGAAAGCGGCTGGCTTCTTGACACGTGACTCGCGTGTTGTTGAGCGTAAGAAATTCGGTAAGCGCAAAGCGCGTCGTTCTTTCCAGTTCTCAAAGCGTTAATCGCTTTTGGTCTTGGGCCTTATGTCCTTGGCTATATAAAGTTTCAAAAGGTCGCCTTTGGGCGGCCTTTTTCTATTGGTGCTTTGGTGGCAAACAAGAACCGCCTCTTGGCATGATCAATGATGCGTTGCATAGTCGTTACAATCGAACCGGAGCAATTTGGCAGTGACATCCCATTATTCAAATCTGTCTGATGAGGCCTATTGGCGCAGCGGTGTTGTGGAAACAGACAAAACGCTCTGGCCTGACGTGTTCACACCGAAATTTGAAATCTCGGATAAGACGACTATCGCAACAGCAGGCAGCTGTTTTGCACAGCATATTGGCTGCAAGCTCAAAGGGCAGGGCATGACGGTGCTTGATGCCGAGCCTGCACCGGCGAGCCTGAGCGCAGATGATGCGAAACGCCTTGGCTATGGCATCTATTCTGCGCGTTACGGCAATATTTATACGCCGCGTCAGTTGCGTGAATTGCTGGGTGATGCGGCGCAAGACAGAGTGCATGAAGATCTGTTTTGGCAAAAAGAAGATCGCTTTTTCGATGCGCTGCGCCCTGGGATCGAGCCCGACGGATTTGTAAGCCTGAGTGCCGCGATGGATCAACGCCGCGCGCATTTGGCTTGTGTGCGGCAAATGCTGGTGGATACTGATATCTTCGTGTTCACCTTAGGGTTAACCGAGGCGTGGATAGATGACCAAGCGGGGCGTGTGATGGCGCTGGCGCCCGGTGTGATTGCGGGGGATTATGACTCCGCACGCTACCGTTTTCACAACTTTGCTTTTGATGAACTCGTGGGGGATTTAGAAGCGATCTACAGCGCGCTCACTGCGGTAAACCCCCATATGAAATTGCTTTTTACCGTCTCGCCCGTACCCTTGACGGCTACGGCATCAAATGAGCATGTCTTGGCGGCGACGACCTATTCCAAAGCGGTTTTGCGTGCTGCGGCGGGCGAAATGACCAATGAAAACAGTGCGATAGACTATTTTCCATCCTATGAATTGGTCACCACATGGGCGCAAGATATTCCTGCCTTTGAGGCTAATTTGCGCAGCGTGGCACCACAGATGGTGGATCGTGTCATGTCTGTGTTTTTGAGCGCATATAACCTCACCTAAGGCTGTGATAAAATGCAGATGGGTGAGGTTAAGTCTCACTCGTCGGCTGGAATAAGTCCAAGCCCGCGCAGATAAATTCCGATGCCTGTCTCTAGTAAATCTTCAGGCGGGAAGGGGCTTTTGCTGCCTGGTGAATTGCGGGCAAACAGTTCCACCACGCCGTGGCTCATTGCCCAAATATGCGCGGCAAACATCTGCGGAGGCGGGCGCCTGTCCGCTGGAATATGTTCTGATAATTTCGCAGCAGATTTTTCCAATACACCCAATGCACGTGATGACACTTGATAGAGTTCAGGCGTGCGTTGGATCGAAACGCCACTTTCAAACATCGCCACATAGTGACCGGGATATTTGCGGGCAAAAGCCAAATAGGCGCGTCCCGTTGCTTCAAATGCCTCACGATCCGACGGCAGGCCTTTTTCATACGCGTATTCAAGCAAATCGGCGAAAACTTCATAGCCTTGGCGGGCGATTTCAGCGATCAAATCCTCGCGGCCCTCAAAATGGCGATAGACCGCAGCGGGGGTTACGCCCGCCGTTTTCGCAGCCTCGGACAGGGTAAATCCTGTCGGGCCTTTGGCCTCGATCAAGGTCAAGGCCGCATCCACAAGCGCTTGGCGTAGATTGCCGTGATGGTAGCCACGCTTTGCCATTAGGTTTCGGATCCCGTGTCCAACATCTCAGGCCCACCAGTGATTTTCGCGTCCGGCGCATGGGCGACGTCGACATCTTTGTCCTTATATTCAATTTGGCTCAACACTGCGCGAATGGCGTTCAGGCGCGCGCGGTATTTATCGTCAGAGCGCACAACCGTCCAAGGGGCTGTATCGCTGTGCGTGCGCTTTAACGTTTCAGTGATTGCGTCCGTATAGGCGTCCCATTTGGACAAGCCTTTGACGTCAATGCCAGACAGCTTCCATTGCTTCAGCTCATCTTTTTCTCGGTCTAGAAAACGGCGCAATTGTTCTGCACGCCCAACGTTCAACCAGACTTTGAACAGCAGAATTCCATCATCGATGAGCATCTGTTCGAACGCGGGCACTTGATTGAAAAAATGCCTGCGTTCGGCATCACTGCAAAAGCCAAACACCTTTTCCACAACGCCGCGATTGTACCAAGAGCGATCAAATAAAACCACTTCACCTTGCGTCGGTAGGTGTTTGATATAGCGCTGAAAATACCATTCACCACTTTCGCGATCCGAGGGTTTTGGCAAGGCCACGACCCGCGTTGAACGCGGGTTCAGGTTTTCGCGGAACCGCTTGATCGTGCCGCCTTTGCCCGCCGCATCACGGCCTTCAAAAACCACAACCACGCGTTTACCTGTGGTGTTCACATCGCTTAAAAACTTTACCAACTCGCGTTGCAGCGCATTGATTTCGTCTTCGTATTTGGATTTTTTCATCCATTTGTCGTAAGGGTAGCTTGGGGACAAAATGTCTTTTTTACCACCCTGTTCGACTGCTTTGCGAATGTCAGCAGGGGCTTCGGTGGTGTAGAATTTAGAGATGCCGCCTTCAAAAGGTAACTCGGTCATAGATTGCCTCATACGTATGATTTTGGCTTTGTTTTTCTTAATATGGGACGTTTGAGTGGGCAGCGCAATGAGCCGCAGCCAAAAGAAGCTATCCTATGAATTCAATGCGGCGCGCGATGCAGCCCGATGGATGGCATTTTCTACATCCTCTAAGGCGCAATGATGTGGCATATGGCCGATGCCGCCAAGCTCCACCAAGTGGTTGACCTGCATTTGAGTGTCCAAAGGAATGGCATGGATGAGGTGCGGTACTGTGAGGTCGGCTGTGCCGTGTAGGCTTTCAACGGGCAGACCTATTGTTGGGTAGCGCAATGCCATGTCGGTCAGCTGTGCTTTCAGGGCAAGCCGTTGACGCGCGTTTAGCAAAAACGTGCTTGGGCGTAGCGCGATGAGCGGTTGGTAGGTCTTTATATACCCGTCAGGCATAGGTTGCGGGGCGAAAACATCTTTCACTTGCGCGTGGATATAGGAATTGGGCACGTAAGCTGCGATCAACCAAGCGGCAATGGGGCCGATGACAGGCGTTGTCAAAAGGCGATATAACATTTCTGGCGCAGCGTCCCAGTGTTGACTGGGGGAGGACAAAAGCACAAGCGCTGCGAGAGATTCAGGCGCATCAAGTGCCATCGCAAGTGCCACGGCTCCACCATAAGAATGGCCCAAAACAATCGGTTTACGACTGTCGAGGGCAAACACAGCCTCGCGTATGGCACGGGCTTGTGAAATCAGGTCTTCACCATGTTCAAGCATTGGAGAATGCCCAAACCCTGGGCGGTCAATAACATAGACACGAAACTCGTTTTCAATCTCTGGCAGCAAGCTGTGGGTCATATCGTAGGTTGACCCAGACATGCCATGGATCAAGATCAAAGGCTGCGCGCGCGAAGGACCATATGTTTCCACGTGAATGGTTGCGCCGCCACGGCCAGTCACCAACTGCCCGCGCATAGGGGCAAGACGTTCTGCATGCCGCCGACGGTATTGCGCGAGAGTTAGTGTTACAGCAGTGGTCAAAATAAGAATGATGACTGTGCTAAGCACCTATTTTTTCCAAATCATAATGAGTCGATTGATAAATTTCATTGATCCAATTGCCGTAAAGCAAATGCGCGTGAGACCGCCATCTGTTCACAGGCCGTTGGCTCGGGTCATCATTATGATAATAATTTTGCGGCAAAAGTATGGGCTTGCCGGATTGCTTATCGCGCATCAGCTCTTCGTGCAGCGTGTCTGTGTCATATTCGAAGTGATTGAAGATATAGAGCGCACGGTGATCGGTGTCTTGGACAAGACATGGCCCAGTTTCATCTGAGCCGAGCAAAGGCACCAAGCCGGGGACGGCTTCAATCTCTGACATACGCATTTCGGTCCAGCGGCTGACTGGAATAAAGCATTCGTCCGAAAATCCACGTAAATACGGTGAGGAGGGGGCGAGGTTGTTTTGTCTAAACAGGCCAAAGGCTTTGGTGTCTAAGATGTGTTTTTTGACGCCATGGAAGTAATTGATCATCGCCATGCCGCCCCAGCACACGCCAAATGTGGAATGCACATGGGTTTGGGTCCAGTCGAACACCTCTTGGAGTTCCCCCCAATAGGTCACGTCGTCAAAGGTCAGATGTTCAATCGGGGCGCCAGTGATGATCAGGCCGTCAAATTTTTCGCCTGAGGCTTTGACCTCATCAAAAGGGCGATAAAACTGCGCCATATGTTCCGCGGCGGTGTTTTTGGTTTGGTGTTCACTCATCCGGATCAGTTGAAAATCAATCTGTAACGGTGTCGCACCGATCAGACGTGCAAATTGGTTTTCAGTTTGAATTTTCTTCGGCATCAGGTTGAGCAAAGCAATGCGCAATGGGCGAATTTCTTGCGTCTGAGCGCGCCCAAGCCCCATAACCATAACGCCCTCTGCCGACAGGACATCAAAGGCGGGTAGGGTTTCTGGCAAGGTGATGGGCATTGGATCGGCTTTCTGTACAGGTGAGGCGCAAAGAGTGGGCCTGTGTATTTAGGTGTTCGCGGCTTTTTCATCAAGCGCAGTGCCAATGATCGCGGCAAAATCGTCTGCAGTTTTCGCTGCCCCCATAACGCCAGCATCAACAGTCACGCCCCATTCGGCCATTTTGGCATAACGCGGCTGACGCGAAATCATCGACCGTTTGTATGAATATCGAATGAAATCATAGGGGTTTACGCGATCTTCTGTCACGCCATTTTCTTCGATGAAGTCTTCCCAACAGTCGGTCAAAAACTCTGGCCGGTAAGCCATAGGTTTGGGTGCGGTGTTGAAACGGCGGATCAATTCGTCCGTATGCGCGTCTGCGCCTTTGATCCAGACCAGCAAGGCCTGCTCGGACAGCGTTTTTAAGATCGGATCGTCTGGGTTATTAGGGTCCGCCCATTCAACGATAGACCCGCCTGTATCGCAGACAAAGTTAGGGTAATCGTATAGGTTTTGCGATTTTTCCAGAAACACACCAGTGTCCATCAATGCGGCTATTTCGGCAACGCGGAACTGTTCTTGGCGGCGGCGATATTCGGAAATAGGCAAGCCGCCTAAAGTCTCGTTCCCCGGCTGGCCCAAATACCCTGAAACAGGCGAAAGGTTTTCAAAGCTCAAATTGGCTTTGATGCGGATGCTGTCAGACAAAATCAACTCGCGCAAATAGGGTTCTTTCATCGCCAGTCGTTTGAGATTGTCGTCAATCGCCTCATTCAAATAGCGCGTGCCGATCCGGTAATCGATGGAATAGTGATACCACTGACCTGTGGCGCGCAACATACTGGACATGTGGGTTTTGCCCAAGCCAGACATGGCGAAAAACACCACACGTTTGTGCGGGCTGGCAAACCAAGCCTCACTGTTTTCATAGATCATCAGCTGTCCTTTTCGCGCAACGCTTAGCTTTGTCTTGAGTGCCACGCAGAGCTCAGAGGATCAAGAGGGCGGCGGATACAGACCTCAGTTATGCGAGGCTTTTAAATCCCAATCGCCGAATAAGACGCCCATCGATGATCAAAAGCCCCAAGGCGATCAGCGTAAAGCCGATGTAGGCTTCGAAATGTAGGGTTTCGTTCAGCACCACAGCGCCCAAAATCACCGATACAGGGGCGGCGACCAAAGTGACCAGCGTGGCGTTTCCTGAACCTGCTGATTTGATCACATAGAACAAAATCAAATAGGCAAGCCCAGTGGAAATCAGCGAAACATAAGCCCAAGCGCCTAAGGTGGTGCTGTTGAAACTGGCAAACTCAGGTATTCCGTGCATGTAAAGCGCCACTGGAACCATCCACATCGCACCGCCGCCGATCATACCTGCCGCTGAAACCTCTAGGGGGATGCCCGTTAAATGGACACGCACTGAACTGGCGCCAATGGCGTAGCAAATGCCCGCGCCTAGCAGCGCAAGTTGGCCTGCGGATGTTAGATCAAAACTGAGGATCGCATTCAGCCCGATCACAGTGGCAACGCCGAAAAAGCCAAACAACACTCCGACGGCTTTGCGCATGCCAAGCCGTTCATCCGCAAAGACAAGTGTCGCCACAATAGGGCCAAACAGGGCTGTTGAGGCATTCAAAATCCCTGCAAGCCCCGAAGGAATATATTGCTGTCCCCAAGTGATCAGACCAAATGGCATGGCCACGTTGATGAATCCGATGAGCAAAAAGGATATCCAAATGCGCGGGGCGCGCGGTATGTCATAACCACGTATCAACACATAGGTCCAAAGCGCCACTGCGCCGCCAGAAATGCGCAGAGCGACCAACGTTTCGAAAGGCATTTGACGCAACATCAATTCAATCGACAAAAATGACCCGCCCCAAAACAGCCCCATAAGTCCAAGACCGATCCATGCCGACAGAGAAATTACTTTTTGTGGAGCCATTGGCCTGTCCTTTGAATGTATTGCGCGACAGTGGCTTTGACAGGCCGCATTGGCAAACCGGAAATTGTGCAAATTGCCATCACAAAAATTGATACATATGTCTGTCAAATGCGAAAAGGCCCCGCATCGCGCAGGGCCTCATGTCTTTGTGTTCGGGTGTGTTTAGAATGTGTGAGACAGCTTAAAGCCAAACCCAAAGGCCGTGTTGTCCGAGAAATCCGACGTGTTGCCTAAGATATTTGTGGTTGTATCGCCGATCCAAACATATGAAGCGCCGCCAGATAGGGCAGTTTGCGCATTGATTTGGTATTTGAGGCCCGCAGTGAGAGAGGTATAGCCATCTGTTGGTGACAGGTTTCCGGACACCCCGCCGTGAGTCTTTTCATAGCCCACGGACAAAGACCCAGATAGTTTGTCATTGAACCGACGCCCTATGCCAAGACTATAGGATATGGTGTCATTATCATGGTCCACCAAATTTTCACCTGGATCAACATAGGTTGTGTATAGAGCAGGCGTGATTGTGGTGCTTGTCCATTCAGCCCAGCGGGCCGAAAACATCAAAAGGGTATCTGCAGCGATCCCCGTTTGAAAATCGAAGTTCACCGATTGGGGCAGCGTGACGTCCAGTGCTGAATCCGCAGAGCCAACCCCCAACAGTGTTTCTGAAGCCGTGAAATTGATATCAGTTGCGGAACTATAGGTCAGCGATGCGCGCAAAGCGATATCGGGAATTTCGTAAGCCGCCCCAACAAGATAACCCCAATCAGACTCTGTGGTGGTCGACATGGTGTAACCCGCAAATGGCAATTCGACTTCGCCGTGAGAGGTCAGATGTTTAATTCCACCATGAACAGAAAAACGATCACTCAGCTTATACCGCAGCAAGGCTGTGACACCTGTTGTTGTCACCTTCGCGTTTGATCCAGCCAAGGCATAGCCTGTGCCTGTCGGGTAATCCACATCGGCCCCAAAAGGTTGATCAATAATAAGTGCCATAGACAGCACATCTGAAAGGTCGCGTTTATAGGCGCCAGAAAAAAGGTTGTAGGAGGGGGCCATTGACCCAGAACTGACGCCAAGTGTCCCTGACACGCTTGGCGTGACGGACCCATAGGTCAGCTCAACATAAGTTCCGTCTTCAAAAATAGGCGCAATGGATTGGCCCGAGCGATCCATGCCGCCTGCGCTTGCGCCTGTTGCAGACGCAACAAGACCCAAAGCAAAAAGTGTCGTGTGCTTCATAATATCCCTCCCATCGAGTCAAATGCTCGAATCTCTTATTTGTTATTATGGATCAAGGCTAAACGTCGGCTGAATTTCGCGCAATTCTAACGCCGCGTCATAATGTAGCAGATGGGGCTTTGAGGAGAGGTTTCTTAGACCCTTTTGCGCGATTCCGTCAATATATTCATGTAATTAGCCCCAAATATAATGGCTGCGCCGACAAATACGTAGACATCAAGCTCTTCACCATAAAACATCATGCCAATCACCGCGATCAGCGGAAGTCGTAGAAAATCGATGGGCGTGACGATGGAGGCAGG
This sequence comes from Pacificibacter marinus, assembly GCF_018860505.1. GTDB lineage: Bacteria > Pseudomonadota > Alphaproteobacteria > Rhodobacterales > Rhodobacteraceae > Celeribacter > Celeribacter marinus_B. Next base: position 70,508 of record NZ_JAHKPU010000013.1, on the reverse strand, counting down.
GGCCAAAGACAGTGCTTGGGTCAAACACATATGTGCGCCTAGACCAGACAAGGAAATGACGACAATCCAAGGCCAGTGTTGCGCGGATGGTAAAACCATATCGCCATCAAAGCCTGCGCAGATCAATCCCATGCCCATTTGCATCAAGGACAACCAAAACATGATTGAAGTCAGCGTGACATTGGCAGTTTGCGTTAGCTTTTTGGTGAACAGCGCAGACCCTGCAAACCCCAAGGCACAAGCCATGGCGCTGAGCAATCCGATGGATAATCCGCCAGACCCAAAGGGGCGCGCGACAATCAAAATGCCGATAAACCCGATGCCAAAGGACAATGCTCGCAGACCATTGACGCGTTCGCCTAAGAACAACACTGCACCAATCGCGACAAGTATCGGATAGGCGAATTCCAAGGCAAACAATTGCGCCAATGGAATGAGCGTCAAGGCAAAGAGCCACAGATTTTGCCCAGCAAAATGACTGAGGTTGCGCGCAAAGTGCAAATGCAGCGCATTGGCCTTGATGTGATCGCCACGCCCAGACAACAACGCGATGCCAGTGACTGTTATGACGCCAACCAACGACCGATAGGTCATGATTTCAAAGGTATCAAGCCCGAGAGCAAGTTGACGCCCCGCCACGGCTAGCAGCGAAAACCCAAACACGGCGCCCATCATCCATGCGGCGGCTTTGAGTGGATGCGCTTGTGCTGTCATGCGGAACTCTTGGTGAAATCGCGGGGCATATGCCGTGTGACGCGGCCCCAATCGGAGGAATACGCGCGGTCTTGATGAGCTTCAAAATCGCATTCAGAGCGAAAGACTTCACTGACGTGAAAGCTGCGAGGGTCAAGTTCATCTTGCCACAGTTCAAACTGCAAACATCCGGGTTCGGCTTGCGATAGGCGCATGTGTTTTTCCATGAGCGCCAAAACGGTCTCAATCTCATTCGCGTCGCAACGCATCGTACCTGTGAGTAATACTTTTCCCATGACGTCCTTGCTAATGACGCAGGTGGGCTGCTGCAATCTCAATCTATGCGCAAAGGCTCATACCGCCTGTGGGAAATCTGAGCAGGTGGCAAAAAAAGACGCCCCAAAGGGCGCCTTCCTGAAATCAAATCACTCAAGCTCGATCGTGCCCGGAGGTTTAGACGTCAAATCGTAGAACACGCGGTTCACGCCTTTGACCTCATTGATAATGCGGGTCATCGTCTCGCCCATAAATTCATGGGTGAACGGGTAGGTGTCAGCAGTCATGCCATCAACAGAAGTCACAGCACGGATCGCAACAGCATAATCGTAAGTGCGCCCATCGCCCATCACGCCCACGGTTTTCATCGGCAAAATCGCGGCAAAAGCCTGCCAGATTTCGTCATACAGCCCATGTTTGCGGATTTGGTCGATGTAGACCGCATCCGCTTGCTGCAGGATCGCAAGTTTTTCGTGGGTGATTTCACCAGGGCAGCGGATCGCAAGGCCCGGACCAGGGAAAGGGTGACGCCCGATAAAGGATGCAGGCAGACCAAGCTCAAGACCCAATGCGCGCACTTCGTCTTTGAACAATTCGCGCAGTGGCTCAACCAGTTTGAGGCCCATTTTTTCTGGCAAACCGCCAACATTGTGGTGTGATTTGATGGTCACACTTGGGCCGCCAGAGAAAGATACAGATTCGATTACATCAGGGTAAAGCGTGCCTTGAGCTAAGAATTCCGCACCCTCGATGCCATTGGCGTATTTTTGGAACACGTCAATGAACAGCTTGCCGATAATTTTGCGTTTGGTTTCAGGATCAGAGACGCCATCCAATTCGCCAAGGAAAAGATCGGATTCATCCGCGTGGATCAGTTTGATGTTGTAATTATCGCGGAACATTTTCACGACTTCTGCCGCCTCATTCAGACGCAGCAAGCCGTGGTCCACGAACACACATGTCAGTTGTTCGCCAATGGCTTCGTGCAGCAAAATCGCAGTGACCGAGCTGTCAACACCACCGGAAAGACCACAAATAACTTGTTTGTCGCCAACTTGTTCGCGAATGGCCGCGATGGCTTGGTCTTTATAGCCGGCCATCGTCCAATCGCCGGTGAAGCCCGCGAGTTTGACGAAGTTTTCATAAAGTTTCGCGCCATTGGGCGTGTGATGCACTTCGGGGTGGAATTGCACGGCATAGAAATGGCGGCTGGCATCGGCAATGATGGCGCAAGGCGCGTTTGGCGAGGTGCCATAGACCTCGAAACCGGGGGCAATTTGTGACACGTGATCGCCGTGAGACATCCAGACCTGCTCTTTGCCATCTGCAAACCAGCCGTCCAAAAGATCAAGTTTGTGATCATTTGGCGTGACAAAAGCACGACCAAATTCCGCAGTGCCATGGCCGCTTTCGACCTTGCCGCCGAGCTGTTCCATCATGGTTTGCTGACCATAGCAGATGCCCAAGATCGGCACGCCCATGTCGAACACGCTTTGCGGCGCGCGGGGCGAACCTTCGCGTGTCACGCTGTCTGGGCCACCCGACAGGATCACGGCTTTTGGCGCGAAATCGGCCAAAAATGTGTCTGTGACATTCTGATAGGGGTGAATTTCGCAATAGACATTGGATTCACGCAAACGACGCGCAATCAGCTGCGTCACTTGGGAGCCAAAGTCGATGATGAGGAGGCGGTCATGGGATGTGCTGGTCATAGATCAGCGTTTAGGCTCAGTTACGCTTTGAGGCAAGATGGTTTGAACATCCAAGCGCGAGTTTTGGCCTCGGCGGCACAAAAAATCCCCCAAACACTGCGTTTGAGGGAGCAAAGCTGTATATGCTGTGCTATTTTGTCTAGGGATTACACCTCTTGAGGGCCACGCGGCAGCAAGCGGGCCTCTGCCATCAGGGCAATCAACACTTCGATATGACGCGCGACGCTGTAGGCGGCATCGCCCTTTTTGCGGGTTTCTTCGAAGTGGGCTTCTTTTTCGATCAACCCGTCAATGACGCGGGCTGGAGAGAGATCTTGGGACGCGCCCATGACGCGTTTAAGATCACGGGTGCGATTGTAGTCGGTCAAGCCGAACCGAGCGGCGCGGATCAACAAGCTTGGGCGGCGTAGGGATGCGAGAACTGTGTTGATATCGGTCATGGGTCTCTCCGTTATTTATAAGACTGGTATTTATAAGGCTGGGCTCTGGGCGCAGCATTGACTGTGGCGTTCCTGCTGAGCTTCGTGCCGTATGAAGAGAGAGAAGCACAACCTATGCGTGTATTGCGTATTGTTTCCGAAATGCGAACGGTCTGTTCCTGTGCCGTTTATGAATTGTGGCGAAAGTTAGTCTAAGGCGCGGCAATTAACCTTTAGGTAATTAATGCAACCCAAGGTTGTTGTTAGATTCGATACAATTTTAAATATAATTTTAAATTGTTTCCATAATAGAAACTCCGGATCGCGATCTGCCAAGTCTGGAGTAGACACATCAAGCGTAAGGCTTGCGGGGAGAGAACGTTGAATTACGGTAACAGCATAGGCAAAACAAAGGGTGCATTGCCCAATTGGGTGCCACAAGAAGCCAAGCGGTATCTGGAGCATACCGAGCATGGTCGAACCATTCGCGCTTTGGCACGTAACGACGGCTGCGCGCCCTCTACAGTCATGCGTCAAGTGCGCAAAGTCGAGTTGAAGCGCGATGATCCACTGATTGATGAAGCTCTAAACGCGCTCAGTCAGTACACCACGATGCCCTTGTCATCCGACATCCCAGTGCGGCCTCTCATTAGATCGAAGGACACATCAGCCATGAGCAAATTTACAAACTTTTCTGACACTGACGCAGCGACGCCTCTCGATGACGCGACGATTGACCGCGAGGCGCGCCGTATTTTGCGCCGTTTAAGCGAACCGGGGGCTTGTTTGGCCGTGGCTAAAGATATGGAAAAGGCCGTTGTTGTTCGTGATTTGCCCGACGGGCGCACCACACGTACTGCTGTTTTGGATCGACCTATCGCGCAAGCTATGGCCCTTAAAGATTGGATCTCGGCGCAAGAAAAGGGCAAAATCACCCGTTATACGATTACCTCTGCGGGGCGTGCGGCGCTCAAGCGACTTATCGCTGCAGATGAAAGCGCACGGGCAGGATTTGCCGAAGCACAGGCCAGTTTTGGCGCGACACAGCGTGTTTGGGCTGCCAAAGATATGGCTGGCACGCAGACAGATAAGCCAAAACGTATGCGCTACAATGCGGCTGAGAGCCCTGTGATGACGCTGTCGCGACGTCGCGATAAAGATGGTGAAATGTTCCTTGGTCCTGAACTTGTGGCCGCCTCCGAGCGTTTGCGCGAAGATTTCGAATTGGCGCAGATGAGCCCCTGTGTGACGAAAAACTGGGACCAGTTTTTAGCGGAAGGTTCGCGCAGCACCTTTGATGGCGATGCGTCAGGTTTTGGCCCTGATGCGGCCAAAGCCCGTGTGGCTGCGGCTTTGATGGATCTTGGCCCTGGACTTGGCGATGTGGCGCTGCGCTGTTGTTGCTATTTGCAAGGTATGGAGCAGGCCGAAAAGCGCATGGGTTGGTCTGCGCGTTCTGGCAAAGTGGTGCTGCGCATTGCATTGCAACGTCTTAAACGACATTTTGACGAAGCTGGTTATTCAAACCTTATTGGTTAATGGCCTTATGGGCGAATGCGATCTGTCTGAAGCCTGAGAAAAACGAAAAACGCCCCTCGCTTGCGCGGGAGGGGCGTTTAAATGTTTTAGGTCGGGCGCAAATTACGCGTCGTCGATTTCATCCAGCGCGCCGCGCACGCCAGCTTCATAGCTCGGGTGAACTTTGCCAAGCACTTCGAACCAACGCTCACGCACGGATGTGGAACATGGAGCCATAGCGCCAGCCATGGTCATGTGAAGACGCGAGCGTTCATCATCGCCGATCACTTCGGCGTAGAGTTTGCGCGGCTGTACGTAATCCGCATCTTCCATTTCAACCACATATTTATCGGCGTCGCCTGAGATTTTCAGCGGCGGCTCGGCGACGCTTGGGTCTGCTTTGGCGCTGGCTTCATATTGGTTCGGCTCATAATAGGCCTCTGGGTGGCCTGTGCTTGGCGCGTTAAAGTTCATCGCGCCGTCTTTATGGTAGTGATGCACAGGGCATTTGGGCGCATTGGCTGGCAAAGATTCGTAATGCGTGCCAAGGCGGTAACGATGCGCATCCGCGTAAGAAAACACACGCGCTTGCAACATTTTGTCAGGGCTAAAGCCGATGCCTGGAATTTTATTTGATGGTGAATAGGCGGCATTTTCAACCATTTGGAAGTAGTTGTCTGGGTTTTTATTGAATTCCAACATGCCCACAGGGATCAATGGGAAGTCATCATGCGGCCAGACTTTGGTCAGATCAAACGGGTTAAAGTCCTGCTTTTCGGCATCTTCTTCGTTCATCACTTGAATGTTGAGTTCCCATTTCGGGAAATTGCCAGCTTCAATCGCGCCAAAGAGGTCTTCTTGGTAGCTTTCGCGTGTCTTAGCGATCAAGTTTTCTGCCTCATCGTTCATGTAGTTCTTGATGCCTTGCTGATTGCGGAAGTGGAATTTCACCCAAACGCGTGCCCCATCGGCATTCCACATGGAATAGGTGTGCGAGCCATAGCCATGCATGTGCATCGGGTTCACGGGGATTCCACGGTCAGACATCAAAATGGTCACTTGGTGCACGGATTCAGGGTGAGCGGCCCAGAAATCAAACATCGCTTCAGGAGAACGCAGATTGCTTTTCGGGTGACGTTTTTGTGTGCGGATGAAGTCAGGGAATTTGAACGCATCGCGGATAAAGAAGATTGGTGTGTTGTTGCCAACCACGTCCCAGTTGCCTTCTTCGGTGTAGAATTTCACCGAAAAGCCACGCACATCGCGTTCGGCATCTGCCGCGCCAAGTTCGCCCGCAACTGTGGACCAACGTGACAGGATTTCACAGGTGTTGCCCACTTTTGAAAACAGCTTCGCTGTGGTGTAGTTCGAAATATCATGGGTGACAGTGAATGTGCCTTGCGCGCCCCAACCTTTGGCGTGAACCACACGTTCAGGAATGCGTTCACGGTTTTGATGGGCCAGCTTTTCGATCAACTGATAATCATCAAGCATCACTGGGCCGCGTGGGCCTGCTGTTTTGGATGTGTCATTGTGTGAAACGGGCGCGCCCGCTGTGGTGGTCAAACGTTTGGTCATTGTCGTCTCCCTATAGGTTTGAAATCGGTTCGTTTGTTGATGTGACCAACATGGCAGACCTTTTGAATAAAATAAAATTGTATAAATCGATGTCATGTATTAGATTTTCTAATGCCTCGAGGTTGAACAATAGCAAAGGCAGTTCAAAATGCTGACACTGAAACAGATGCGTTACTTTGTGGCGCTGGCCGAAGAACGCTCTTTTTCGGCTGCGGCTGAACGCGTGCACGTCACCCAGCCCGCTTTATCACAACAAATCAAAGAGATGGAGCTAAGCCTTGATACGCAGCTTGTGGAGCGTTTGCCTCGTGATATTCGCCTGACACGCGCGGGGCAGATGGTTTATGAGCGCGCTCTTGTTCTTTTAGCGATGATGCGAGAGATGGAATCGGAAGTGCGTCTGCAAGATGGGCTATCGGGGCGATTGTCGCTTGGGGTGATCCCCACAATTGCACCTTATATGTTGCCGCGCGCGCTGACACGGATCAAATCGGCGCAGCTTAACTTAGATATACGCGTGCGTGAGGCGCAAACGGCTGATCTGCTCAAAGACGTTTCTGCAGGACGGCTTGATGCTGCGATCATCGCGTTGCCTTATAATATTGATGGTCTGATTGCCGAGCCTTTGTTCACCGATTGTTTTTTGCTGGCAGGGTCCAAGGCGCGGCTTGCGCATTTGAGCCAACAAATGGTGCCCATGCGCCCGACAGATGTGCCGCCCGATGGGCTGTTGCTGCTGGATGAGGGGCATTGCCTAGCAGACCAAGCCTTGGATATGTGCCAATTGACACGTGCAGAGCAAACTGTCGATCTTGGTGCGTCATCTTTGTCAACACTATGTGGGCTGGTGGCGCAGGGGTTTGGTATGACCTTTGTGCCAGAAATCGCGCTGAAAACCGAACATGCGTCCAGTCCAGACTTGGCGGTGATGCGCTTTCCAGACCCACAGCCTGCGCGCACCATCGCATTGATACGCCGCGCCAGCACGCCTGACGCCTCATGGTTTACGGATTTGGCAGCGCTTTTGGCCGAAGCGGGCAGTGAATTGTTGTATGAAGCACGGATGCGCGGCTAAACCCGTTTGGCACAAAGAATATTCGACAAAGAAAAAGCCCGCGCTCAAGGCTGAGGCGGGCTGATTATTAGTCACAAGTGGCTGTGATTATTCAGCCGCAACATCCTGTGCTGCTGTTTTGAGGTATTCCAAAACGGTTTCTGGTGAAGACACGCCGTAAGGGTCTTCGCCGTGGTTGTCGCACAGACCTGGCTCTTCGAACCAAGCCTCGATAACACCGTCTTTGACCACAGCCGCATAGCGCCATGAACGCACACCAAAACCGAGGTTGTCTTTGTTCACCAACATGCCCATGCGGCGGGTGAATTCGCCAGAACCATCAGGGATCACGCCGACGTTTTTCAGGTCTTGCGATTGCGCCCATTTGTTCATCACAAAGCTGTCGTTCACAGACATGCAATAGATCGCGTCGATGCCAGCCGCTTTGAAATCGTCAAAGCCGTTTTCAAATCCTGGCAATTGGTATGTGGAACATGTTGGCGTGAAAGCACCGGGGAGCGAAAACAACACAACACGTTTGCCGCCAAAGTAATCAGATGTTGTCTTATCTTCCCAACGGAAAGGATTGTCGCCGCCGATAGATTCATCGCGCACGCGGGTTTTGAACGTTACGTTTGGAAGTTTATGTCCAGCTTGCATATCATCACTCCTAAGGATCTTCTTGCGATGGGATCGCAGATTCAAATGCTATTGGGCGATATCTAGAACGATTCTAGTTTAGGTTCAATTGCTGGCATGCGACAAAAATGGTCGGAATAGTATAAGCTGGCATTTCGTCGTAAAATTGGGCAAAATCTTTGCCGTAGCAGATGAGATGTTCGCGATGCAAACACCATGCCTGTGTATGTGGCTATATGTGTTGAGCAGGGAACATGGCAGCAATGCCACGTATCCACTTGCCCCGAAGTCTGTCTGGGATATAACCTAGAAAATCAATTTCACTATGGGGGCATATCGTGCGCGATCTCAAAATTCCAGCTCAGCGACACCCTGAAAAGCAAAAGCGCCCCGATAATGCGCAGCCTAAAAAGCCCGATTGGATTCGCGTCAAAGCGCCCACATCCGAAGGCTATAAAGAAACACGCGAGATCATGCGTGAAAACAAACTTGTGACAGTCTGCGAAGAAGCGGGCTGTCCCAACGTGGGCGAATGTTGGTCGCAAGGCCACGCTACGATGATGATCATGGGTGAAGTCTGCACCCGCGCTTGCACCTTTTGCAACATCGCCACAGGTAAGCCGCCTGAGGATTTAGATGTCTTTGAACCGGGGCGTGTGGCGGATGCCGTGGCCAAATTGGGTCTCAACCACGTTGTGATCACCTCTGTGGACCGCGATGACGTTGAGGACGGCGGGGCAGAGCATTTCGCGATGACCATCCGCGCCATTCGTAAAAAGTCACCCTCTACGACCATCGAAATCCTCACACCTGATTTCATTCGCTGTGATCCGAAAGTGTTGGAAGTCGTGGTCGAGGCGCGCCCCGATGTGTTCAATCACAATCTGGAAACCGTGCCTGGCTTGTATCCTGAAGTGCGCCCTGGCGCGCGGTATTTCCATTCTTTGCGTCTGTTGCAGCGCGTGAAAGAACTTGATCCAACGATGTTCACCAAATCGGGCATCATGGTTGGCCTCGGCGAAGACAAACAATCTGTCACGCAAGTGATGGAAGACATGCGCGCCGCTGACATCGATTTCTTGACCATTGGGCAGTACTTGCAGCCAACGCCGAAACACCATGCCGTGGATCGTTTTGTGACGCCTGAAGAGTTCAAAACCTATGAGAAAACCGCATTTAACAAAGGGTTCTTAATGGTCTCGGCCACGCCTTTGACGCGCTCCAGTTATCACGCCGGTGATGATTTCGCACGTCTGCGTGAGGCGCGTTTGAAAAAAATTGGCACAGCGTAAAGCGTTTAAAAATCTAACATTCAAACCGGCGGGGCAACTTGCCGGTTTTCTTTTGCCTTGATCATAGCGCGCTGCGCGTGACACAAGCCGTCAACGCGATCCGTTCCACATTGAGGCCCAGCATGTCCAATTCCACGCCAGCCAATGCCACTTTCGACATTTTCCTGTCGACCGTACCCGGACTTGAGCAGGTCTTGCTTGAAGAAGTGAGCGAGGCGGGGTTCCGTAACCCAGTTGCTACGGGCGGCGGTGTGACGATTCACGGCAATTGGACCGATGTGTGGCGGGCCAATCTGACCCTGCGCGGCCCGTCTAAGGTCTTGGCGCGTATCGGCGAATTTCGTGCCTTTCATTTGGCGCAACTCGACAAACGCGCGCGTAAATTCCCTTGGGGTGATATTTTAGGCCAAGCGATTTTGGATGAAAATCTCAGCATCAAAGCCGAGGTAAACACCAACAAAAAATCCAAAATCTATCACGCAGGTGCCGCTGTCGAACGTATTGAGCGGGCCATTCATGAAGAATTCGGTGCGAAAATCGCCGAAGGCTTAGAAGACGCCGATATCGTCATCAAAGTGCGCATCGATGATAACAATCTTCATTTTTCCATCGATACCTCAGGCGAAGGCCTGCACAAACGCGGTCACAAACAAGCCATGGGCAAAGCGCCGATGCGTGAAACAATGGCGGCTTTGGCGCTGCGGGCTTGTGGGTATACGGGTCAAGAACCTGTGCTTGATCCCATGTGTGGTTCTGGCACGTTTTTGATAGAAGCCGCTGAAATATCTCGAAACTTCATGGCTGGGCGCGCGCGCAGTTTCGCGTTTGAAAAACTTGCGACCTATGATGAGGTTGCGGTGCAGCGCATGCGGGAGGCGTGGAAAATCAGGCCCAGTGAACAACAGTTTTACGGCTCAGACCGCAACGTCAATGTGATTGGTTTCGCCAAAGACAATGCCACGCGGGCAGGGGTCGACGCCTTGTGTCACTTTACGCCAACGCAAGTGTCCAGCTTGGAACGCCCGGATGGCCCTGCGGGTCTTGTGATCGTCAATCCGCCATATGGTGCACGGATCGGCAAGAAAAAAGACCTCTTTGCGCTTTACGGATCATTCGGTGATGTGATGCGGAGCAAATTCAAAGGCTGGCGGGTGGGCATGATCACCTCTGACACGCAATTGGCCGAGGCGACGAAACTGCCGTGGTTGCCAACAGAGGCCCCCATCGCCCATGGTGGCCTTAAGGTAAAGCTATTTAAAACCGATATCTTGCGCTAGATATTTAAAGCGCCCTGTTCTATCTGTGCCGCTATTCAACAGGGGCCACACGTTTCAGATAGCTTGCGACAGCTTCGCGATCGCTGGCGTCTAATGCGGCAAAATTATCAACCACATGCGCCATGTGTCCGCCGACGGAATCATACTCAGGTGTGAAGCCGCTTTCCAGATAATAGGCGATATCTTCTTCGGACCATGTCAGCGTGCCGGGGGTGATATTGGGGATCGTGCCATTGCCAGATGGGTTGGGCGCGCCGCCAAGCCATTTCGCGGTTTCCATGCCGCCCAAGGCGTTGCGTGGCGTGTGACATTCAGCGCAATGGGCAAGCGCTTCGACCAAATAACGCCCCTGTAGGTCTTGCTCTGTCATGTTCGGATCGTTCACGACCCAATCCCCCGCGCTGGTGCCAAACAACAGCTTCCATCCGCCCAAACTGCGGCGGATGTTGAATGGAAAGCCAACATCATGGGCTTTGCTCGGCACAGTTGATGCGGGCAGGGTCATCAGATAGGCGTGCAAAGAGACAACGTCTGCGGGGTCCATTTTGGCGTAAGAGGTATAGGGAAAGGCGGGGTATAAGTGTTCGCCTTCGGGGGAGGTGCCGTGCAGCATCGCGTCAGCTAAATTGAGCGCCGACCACGTGCCAATGCCCTGATCAGGATCAGGCGAAATATTGGGCGCATAGAATGTGCCAAAAGCAGACTCAAACGCCATGCCGCCAGTTAAGGATTCGCCATTGCCATCATCGCCCGCATGGCACGAGGCACATCCGCCGGCTGTATAAACATATTCTCCGCGTGCCAGATCAGGCGTGAAGCTCGCGATCTCTTCCAAGTCCGCATGGCGCGGCTCGGTCAAAACCCAAGCGACAGCGACGCCAAGAATAACTGTTCCAGCAGAATAGGTTGCGAGCTTTAACATCTGTGTCTCCGGCATTGTATGACGTGTTTGGGGGCAGCCTAGCACAGTGTCCGTCGAGCGTGAATCAAATTAACGTGGTAAGCCAACGTTCAATCCATTGCGGCCAGAGCGTTCCAATTGCATCCATTCTGGAACGCCAATGAATTTCTCAATTCCCACCAAAACCAAGCAGAGCAACACCACCCCAAACACCAGCTTGATCCGCTGAGGACTTGGCGGTTTTTTGGCCCAGCGTTTGGCGCGCACGAACCACATCAAATTCATGCGGAGGCCTCCACTGGGCCATCATCCTCAAACACCACTGTGCCGATATAGGGCAGGTTGCGATTGGCTTGGGCAAAATCGATGCCGTAGCCGACAACAAAAGCATCGGGAATTTCGAATCCTGTCCATGTGGTTTTAAACGCGACCTCGCGGCGTACGGGTTTATCAAGCAATGCAATGGTTTCGATCTTACGCGGATGACGTGATTGCAGCAATTCCATAACGGATGTCATCGTGTGCCCTGTGTCGACGATATCTTCGACAACCAAGACATCACGCCCTTCAATGTCCCCGCGCAAGTCTTTGTATATTTTTACATTTCTAGAGCTTTCCATGCCGTCGCCGTAAGATGACACCTCAAGAAAATCCACCTCGACATTCATGTCCAATTCGCGCACCAGATCGGCGATAAACACGAATGATCCGCGCAATAGCCCGATCACCACAAGCTTGTCGGTGTTGGCGTATTCTTTGCGAATGGTGAGTGCCAAATCTTCGATCCGTGCGGCGATGGTCTTGGCCGAAATCATAACATCGATGTGATAGGGGGCCTGCGTCATGGTAACCTCTTGCAATTTGCGCGCTTAGGTAAGACATATCACCCTGAAATAATTAGACCAGAGACTATGCCGACGCACCGCGAAATCAAAATCATGCCCTACACCGCCCAGCAGATGTACGATCTGGTGGGGGATGTTCAAAGCTACCCAAAATTCCTGCCATGGAACGCCGCCGCACGCATCAGGTCGCGTGACGATATGGGGGATCACGAAATCATGCTGGCCGATCTGGTGATCTCGTTCAAAGTGTTTCGCGAAAAGTTTGGCTCTAAAGTGGTGCTTTGGCCTGTGGATAAAAAAATCGACACCGAATATCTGGATGGTCCGTTCAAATATATGAAAAGTTGGTGGCAGTTCCGCGATCTTGAGGATGGCACCTGCGAGGTCGAATTTTTCGTCGATTTCGAGTTTAAAAATGCGATCCTGCAATCGGTGATCGGCGTGGTCTTTAATGAAGCTATGCGCCGCGTTGTCAGTGCTTTTGAAAAACGCGCGGCTGATCTTTACGGGTAAAGGACTGGCTTAATGCGACCAAACGCATCGTTTGCCGCTGTTCTTATTCGCGCGCCAAGGCAGACCTTTCGATCCGCCTCGGTGCCTTTTTCATGGAACAAAACGTGACGCTTACGAATTGTGGTCGTAGGCGCTTTCACCGTGTTGGGCCAAGTCCAAGCCTTGTTGTTCGACTTCCGCATCAACGCGCAAAGGTGTGACAAGCTGACAGAGTTTGATCAAGGCGACAGTCACAATAAAGGTGAACACCCCAACGATGCCCAACGCGCCGAATTGTGCGATGGCATTTGCGCCGTCAGCAAAAAAGATGATCATGATCGTGCCAAAAATACCGCCCACACCGTGGACCGCGAAGACGTCCAATGTGTCGTCTATGTTCAACTTGTTGCGGATCACGTTGACCATCTCTTGGCATAAAATCCCAGCAACGCTGCCGATAATCAAAGCTGCCACTGGACCAACAAAACCAGAGGCCGGTGTGATCGAAGCAAGGCCCGCGATGGTGCCAGTGACGATGCCCACGAGAGAGGCTTTGCCGTATTTGACCTTTTCCCAAATCGCCCAAGTGATTGAGGCCGCCGCCGCAGAGATATGCGTCACAGTGATTGCCATGGCTGCACCGCCGTCGGCTGCCAATTGCGACCCGCCGTTAAAGCCGAACCAGCCGACCCACAGCATAGAAGCGCCGATCATCACGTAACCGGGGTTGTGCGGGGGCTTGTTGTCCACTTTACGCCGTCCAAGCATCACGGCCAAAATCAAAGCCGCGATGCCAGCGGTTTCATGCACGACGATGCCGCCCGCGAAATCCATTGTGCCTGTGTCGCCGAAAATGCCGCCGTCCGCCAAGAAGCCGCCGCCCCAAATCCAATGGGTGACAGGCGCGTAGCAGGCCAGCATCCACAAGGATGAAAACAAGATCACAAAGGCAAAATTGATCCGCTCGACATAAGCGCCCACAATAAGCGCAGGGGTGATGATCGCAAAGGTCATCTGAAAGGCAAAAAACAGCACTTCAGGGATGGTGCCAGACACAGAATTGGCGTCAACGCCCGTCAAGAACATCTTGCCCAAACCGCCCCAAATTGGACCGCCGTTGCCAAAAGCGATGGAATAGCCAAAGGCCAGCCACAGAATGCTCATCACGCAGGCAATGGCGTAGACATGCATAAAGACACTCAGCACATTGCGGGCGCGTACAAGCCCGCCGTAGAACAATGCCAAGCCTGGCAGCGACATGAATAGGACCAATGCGGTTGCAACCATGATCCACGCGGTATCAGCTCCGACCATCTTCCCCTCCTCAGGATGTTTTTTTAAGCGTTAGCGGCGCGTAAAGCGGCTTAAACGTGATCAGGAAAGGGGCTTTGTCTGATTTTGGTCGGTTAAATATAGGGCAATTGTGAAAGTGGCGCGTAATTATGCTGAATTTACGTATTGAGTTTAAAATTTAATCTAAAATGAATCTCTTGCCGTATTTACAGCGTTACAGCGCCTCGCGCAGCCATTCTAGTGCTGTTCGTATCGTTGCTATCCGCACATTCGACCGCCCCAGCGCACCAAATTCGACGGTTTTAACACGCGTTGTCAGCCCTGTTTGCGCCAATCCAAAGCAAACGCGGCCTTCAGGTTTGAACGCAGACCCGCCAGGGCCAGCAATACCAGTCACGGACACCGTCAGACCCGCGCGTGATCGCTCAAGCGCGCCATCGGCCATTTGCTGTGCGATTTGTTCAGACACCGCGCCATGAAGATCAAGCGTGTCTGGGTCAATGCCCAGCATTTCGATCTTTGCCTCATTGGAATAGGTGATGAATCCACGGTCTACCACATCGGATGATCCCGCAATTTCCGTCAGCGCACCGATGATCAACCCGCCAGTGCAGCTTTCTGCAGTGGCGATTTTCACGGATTTCGCACGCGCCAAGGCAAGGACCTCGGTGGCCAAAGCCGTCAGATCAGTGCTCACATCAACACTCCATGTGCGAGGCTCGCAAGGGCTATCACGCAAATGGCGGCAAAAACGCCAGCGATCACATCGTCCAGCATCACACCCATTGCGTCTCCGCGACGATCCGCTTTGCCCACAAGGCTGGGTTTCCAGATGTCGAATAGGCGAAACAGCACAAAGGCCGCCAAATAGCCGGGCCAAAGTCGCGCACTTTCCACGCCCATCATTTGTGCGCCAAAGGCTACAGGCCAAAGCGCGATCCATTGCCCCGCCACTTCGTCGATCACGATCTCGGAGGGGTCATGTTCTTCGGTGCCAGCGGTGGCGTCCTTGGTCATGATTTGCGTTGCCCAAAGACCGACAACAAACACTATAATGGTGGCAGCAATGCACAGGGCAAATCCGCCGACCTCATTGAGGGCCCAAAACACAGGCACGGCCGCAGCAGAGCCCCAAGTGCCAGGGGCAGGCTTTAAATAGCCTATGCGGGCAAAGGTGGCGATGATTTCAGCGATATCTTTCATGGCGTGTCCTAGCGTTTGATCAAGGTTGCGGTGGCGAGCGAGGCGATGCCTTCTTCGCGCCCCGTGAACCCAAGACGTTCCGAGGTGGTGGCTTTGACCGAAATACGGCCTAAATCCACAGACAGGATGTCGGAAAGGGCGGCGCGCATTGCATCCGCATGTGGGCCGATTTTGGGCTGTTCACAGACCAATGTCACGTCGCAATTGGACATCTCATAGCCACGCGAGCGGGCCAAATCGATGGCATGGCGCAAGAATATATGGCTGGCCGCACCTTTCCATTGCATGTCTGAGGGTGGAAAATGGCGACCTATGTCGCCTTCGGCCAAGGCGCCGTAAATGGCATCTGTCAGCGCGTGCATACCCACATCTGCATCAGAATGCCCTTGCAAGCCTCTGTTATGGGGGACTTTAATACCGCAGAGCCACACATGGTCGCCCACACCAAATCGGTGCACATCATAGCCGTTGCCAAGGCGAATATCCATTTGATGCTTGTCCTTATCTTGTCTCAGGCGCGCGGCCAAAACATGTTCGGCGCGAGCGAAATCATCGGGGTGGGTTATCTTGAAATTGTCTTCATCGCCAAGGGTGATGGCAACTTGAATGCCTGCAGCACGCGCCACTTCGACATCGTCGGCGGCTTCAACAGCGTAGGCGTGATGAGCCTGTAAAATAGTTTCAAAGTCAAACCCTTGCGGCGTCTGTGCGCGCCATAATCCTGTGCGATCTTGGGTGCCCTCAACAGTTGTATCGCCACGCCAAAGCGCATCGGTGACTTGCAAGGCTGGGGCGGCTGCGGGTCCGTTTGCAAGGGCGGCCAAAACATCTTTGATCACTGAAGCGGGCACCAAGGCGCGGGCTGCGTCATGAATTAACACGTGCGTGACGCCTGACCCTTTGATGGCTTTGAGGCCTGCTTTGACCGAAGTACTGCGTGTCGCACCACCTACAACGGGCGTGACATCGTTGAGGGTCTGCATGAGGTCAGCGTCATCTTTGTGATGCACCACCACGATGTGATCCACAAAGGGGCGAAAGGCCGCGATTGTATGATCGATGACCCGTGGGCATGACGCATCCCCACCAAGAGGGCGCCACTGTTTGGGGGTATCGCCGCCCGCACGGGTGCCGCGTCCTGCGGCAACGATCAAAGCTATCACTGTCATATCGCGTGGATAATATGTGGTGAGGCCCAACGCAATGGTCGCCTCAGGCCAAAGATGTGCTTAAAAAATGTGCAAATGCACTTTTAAGCCATTTTTTTGCGCTCAACCCTTTGCGACTCTGACAATACACAGATACCCATGATCAATATGCACAAGGATTAATCGCTTGCCCGTTCATTTGGCAGATATAACGCTAGACCCACCGATCTTTCTCGCCCCTATGGCGGGGATTACAGATTTGCCGTTTCGCGATTTGGTCGCGTCTTTTGGCGCGGGGCTCGTTGTGTCCGAAATGGTGGCAAGCCATGACATGTTGAATGCCCGCCCAGGATCGCGCGAAAAAGCCGAGCTTGGGTTTGGCGTCGAAAACACAGCCGTGCAATTGGCGGGACGCGAGGCACATTGGATGGGCGAGGCCGCGAAGATGGTTGCAGCCAACGGCGCACGCATCATCGATATTAATATGGGCTGCCCTGCGAAAAAAGTTGTGAGCGGCTATTCGGGTTCCGCGTTGATGCGCGATCTGGATCACGCACTGACCTTGATCGAATCTGTCGTGGCGGCTGTCGATGTGCCTGTGACATTGAAAACGCGCTTGGGCTGGGATGACGCATTGCTCAACGCGCCTGAATTGGCCCGACGCGCAGAAGCCGCTGGCATTCAAATGATCACCATTCACGGGCGCACACGCTGTCAGATGTATAAAGGATCAGCCGATTGGGCTGCGATCCGTGCCGTAAAAAACGCTGTGAGTATTCCTGTGATCGCTAATGGTGATATCACCTCGACCGATAAGGCCAAAGACGCATTGGATCAATCTGGCGCGGATGGCGTGATGATCGGACGGGGAGCGCAGGGGCGGCCTTGGATTTTGGCGCAAGTTGCGGCGCATATTATGGGCGCACCAAAACCTGTTGAGCCTGATGGACACGCATTCGCCGACATGGTTGCCGGTCATTTTGAGGCAGGCCTGTCGTTTTATGGTGTCGAGATTGGTGGGCGTGTGATGCGCAAACATCTGGGTTGGTACATGGATACAGCCAACACGCCGAATGCATTACGAAAAGAAATTTTGACCCTCAAAGACCCGCGCAAAGTGTTTGATCACTTGCCGAACGCTTTGTCTGAGAAAGGGAGAGCCGCATGAGCGCGACCTCATTTGAAACACTATGGCCGTCCTTGCCAGTGCCATCGATCATTGTGTCGGATGACGATAAAATCTGTGAAGTAAATTCTGCTGCCGAAGGATTTCTCAACGCCTCAGCCAAATCGATGCGCGGCGTGCCTGTGATGGACAAGCTGGCGATTGACGCACCTTTGGAAGAAGCATTCGAGCGCGTTCGTCGTGATGATGCGCCAATGTTTATCAACAATGTCGATGTCTCAGGCGGGAATGCGGCCCCTGTGCAATGTAACATTCAAATCGCGCCTTTGTCTGGAAAGACAGGTTGGGTTTTGTTGTTGATGGAGCCACGCCAAATCGCAGATCGATTGGGGCGGTCGCATTCGGTGAAATCTTCTGCACGCTCTGCTATTGGCATGGCCGAAATGCTGGCGCATGAAATTAAAAACCCGCTGGCAGGGATCACAGGGGCGGCGCAATTGTTGTCCATGGGGATTTCAGCCGAAGACCAAGAATTGACCGATCTTATTGTCGAGGAAAGCCGCCGCATCGTCGCGCTTTTGGAACAGGTCGAACAATTCGGCAACCTGCGCCCGCCGTCACGACGCGCCATCAATGTGCACGATCTGATCGACCGCGCGCGCAAGTCGGCGCAGCTATCCTATGCGGCTTCGATGAAATTTGTCGAAGAGTTTGACCCGTCATTGCCGCCCACATTCGTCGATGGCGATCAGTTTATGCAGGTGTTTTTGAACCTGTTTAAAAACGCGGCGGAAGCGTCTGACAAAAAAGAAGGTGGCGTGATCCGCATTCGGACGTTTTATGATCTGTCGCTCAGGTTGCGCCGCAAAGATGGTTCTGGCGCGGCCTTGCCTTTGCAAGTCGAAATCATCGACGATGGCCCCGGACTGCCGCCTGAAATCGCCAGCGATATTTTCGAACCCTTTGTTTCGGGGCGTGAGAACGGCACCGGACTGGGCTTGGCGCTGGTGTCAAAAATCATATCGGATCACGAAGGTTGGATTTCAGTAGAGTCTAACCCTGGAAAGACTGTGTTCCGCATTTCACTTCCCGTGGCTCCCAAAGAGCCGTCTTAGGGACGTGACTATTTCGTAATAAAAGGCTCGCGTTGCGGGCACCGTATAAAGATCGATACGGGTACTTAAGGAGAGTTTAAAATGGACGGAACAATCCTCGTCGCAGATGACGACCGCACAATTCGCACGGTGCTGACGC
Source organism: Pacificibacter marinus (assembly GCF_018860505.1). Lineage (GTDB taxonomy): Bacteria > Pseudomonadota > Alphaproteobacteria > Rhodobacterales > Rhodobacteraceae > Celeribacter > Celeribacter marinus_B. Next base: position 51,788 of record NZ_JAHKPU010000013.1, on the reverse strand, counting down.
AGGCTTTGACGCGGGCTGGATGTAAAGTGCATGCAACCTCGTCCTTGGTGACATTGATGCGTTGGGTGGAAGAGGGCAAAGGAGATTTGGTGATCTCTGATGTGATGATGCCTGATGGCAATGGCTTGGAAGCGCTGCCTAAGATTGCCAAAGAACGTCCCGGTCTGCCGGTGATTGTTATCTCAGCACAAAATACCATCATGACAGCCATTCAAGCCGCCGAAGCTGAGGCCTTTGACTATCTGCCCAAACCTTTCGATCTGCCTGACCTGATGAAGCGGGCCGCCAAAGCGTTAGAAGTCAAACGCCGCGCCAATCCTGCGCCCTCAACCGCAAAAGCCCCCAGCGAAATCCAAGAAGATTTGCCTTTGGTTGGGCGCACGCCCGCAATGCAGACCCTGTACCGTTTGGTTGCCCGCGTGATGAACACGGATTTGCCAGTCTTGATCACTGGTGAGAGTGGCACAGGTAAATCGCTGATCGCTCGTGCTATTCACGACTTTTCCGACCGACGGTCTTTGCCGCTGGTGGTGGTCACTGCTACCGATCTGGCGACAATGGAGGGGCCGGCTGCCGTGATTTCACGCGCTAAAAATGGCTCTATTTTGTTTGATGAGGTCGGCGATTTGGACGAAGAAGCCCAAGCGCGCATTGTGCGCATGTTGGACAGCTTCACCGATCATTCGCCTCGTATTATGGCGACGTCTCAGGCCGATTTGAGCGCAAAAATGGAAAGCGGTGCCTTTCGCCAAGATCTGTTCTATCGCCTTGGCGGCGTGACCTTGTCTGTGCCAAGTCTGCGCGAACGTGTGGACGACATTCCTTTATTAGCCGAATATTTCTTTGGCAAAGCCGACAGAGATGGCATGGCCTTGCGACGCTTTACGGCAGAGGCCACCGAATTGGTGCGCGCTTACAGCTGGCCGGGCAATGTGCGCCAACTTGAAAACACCATCCGTCGCTTGATTGTCACAGCGCCAGAAGAAGAAATCACCCGTGCAGAGGTCGAGCTTGTCTTGGGCAATCAGCCTGCGATTGAACCGCTGCAAGGCGGCGGCGATGGCGAAAAACTGGCGGCCTCTGTGAACAAGCATCTGCGCCGTTATTTCGATTTGCATGGAGGTGTTTTGCCACCTCCCGGTCTATATCAGCGCATTTTGAAGGAAGTTGAGGGGCCTTTGATCGAAATCGCCTTGGATGCTGTCGGGGGAAATCAGGCTAAATGTGCTGATTTACTAGGGATCAACCGCAATACCTTGCGTAAAAAGATCAATGACCTCGATATTCAGGTGACACGCCGTCGTAAATTGATGTAAAACCGCCACACCCGTGTTGATTTGGGCGCAGTGGCAGAATCGCCACGCTTCTTGCGCTCGAAAAAATACAGGGGTGTGGGGGAATGCCTCACGGTTTTGATATCAGTGTGGGGGCAGCTTTGCGCAAGCCTATAGCGAAAACAAGCTTGAACAAGCTGATGCGTCTGCGTCGGGTGCGTCGTATCCAAAATTGGGCGACCATCGCCCTGTTTGCGCTAGGGCCTATCCTTGCTGTTGCCACATTCGTGGTTGTCGGTCCGCTTGATATTTACGCCTCGTCGACCGCTTTACGTGGCGTGCTTTTGTCAGATCTGGTCTATGTGCTGGTTGTCGCCGGATTGGTGGCCCAGCGCGTTGTGAAAATGATTGCCGCGCGGCGGGCGCATTCTGCAGGATCGCGCTTGCACCTGCGTTTGACCGGCGTCTTCGTGCTTTTGGCGCTCATCCCCACCGTGACAGTCGCTGTCTTTGCCGTTGTCTCGTTGAATTTCGGTCTTGAGGGCTGGTTTTCGGATCGTGTGCGCAATGTTGTTGGCTCATCTTTGGCTGCGGCTGAAGCCTATGAGGGCGAACACCGTGATGGTCTGGCATCCGACACCCGCAGCTTGGCCGTCTTCATCACCGAACGCCGCCGTGCCGTGACGATTTTACCTGATGGCGCGCTGCGTGAAGTGCTTAATCAAGGGCAGGGGCTGATTCAGCGCGGCTTACGCGAGGCCTATGTCATCAACGGTGACGGCGATATTAAAGCGCGCGGAGAACGGTCTTATCTGTTCGACTATGAACAACCTACGCCAGAACAATTATTGCGTGCTGAAGCGGGCGAATTGGTTTTGATTGATGACTGGGACATCAATGAAAGCCGCGCTTTGCTGCGCTTGGCAGGGTTTTCTGATCGCTATCTTTATGTCACCCGCGATGTGGATGGTGCGATTTTAAGCCTGCTGGACGAAACCCAAGAAACAGTCACGCTATACAATCAGCTTGAAAGCGAGCGAGGGCGGTTGCTGTTCGAATTTGGCCTTATTTATTTGGCCTTTGCACTTATTTTGATTTTGGCTGCCACTTGGGTTGGCTTATGGTTCGCTGAACGGCTTGCGCGCCCTGTCGGACGTCTTGTTGAAGCGTCCAATCGTGTGAAAGAGGGCGATTTGACCGCTCGCGTCTCAGAAGAGCAGGGCGATGACGAGATTGCCATTCTCGGCCGCGTGTTCAACCAAATGACCCGTGAATTGAAAGTCCAGCACGACACATTGCTGGACCGCAACGTTCAAATTGAACGTCGTCGCCGCCTGTTTGATTCTGTTTTGGGGTCTGTGACTGCCGGTGTGATTGCACTGGATTCCAAGGGCTGCATTTCATTGCTCAACCCCTCCGCCGAAGGGTTGCTCTCGGTGGTTGACAGCGATGTGATTGAGGCGCCGCTGAGCGTTGCTGTGCCAGAATTTGGACCATTGTTCCAAACCTTGCAGGATCATGGACGCGAAGTTGTGCAAGATGAAATTCGTTTGATCCGCTCTGAGGCACAAGAAAGCCTGTTGGTACGGATTGCGCGTAGGCGGGATGTTGATGGCGCGCTTGAGGGCTATGTTGTGGCCTTCGATGACGTGACTGATTTGGTCAGTGCGCAACGTATGGCGGCTTGGGCCGATGTGGCGCGGCGCATCGCACATGAGATCAAGAATCCTTTGACGCCCATTCAATTGTCGGCTGAACGGATTTTGCGCAAATTTGGCAAGGGCATGGGCGAAGAGGATCGCGAGGCGTTGGAGCAATACACCTCGGTGATTGTGCGCCAGACTGGTGATTTGCGCCGTATTGTTGATGAGTTTTCGAAATTTGCCCGCATGCCAAGCCCGGAGCGGCGCGAGCAAGATTTGGTGGAACTGGTCAACGGCGCGGTGCTGTTGCAGCGCAATGCGCAAGTTGGCGTCTCCATTGAAACCCAGATCGTGCCCGCTATGGCCGTGGCTGAAGTGGACGCCACAATGATCGGACAAGCGCTTACGAACCTGATCAAGAATGCAGGAGAAGCGATTGAAGGTCTTGGCGAACGCGGCCTGCCAATGGGGTATAGGCCAGTTATTCGCGTGGCGATGTCAGAGGATAACGGCCAAGCAATCATCACAATCACCGACAACGGTATTGGATTGCCTGAAGATCGATCTCGCCTGTTCGAACCTTACGTGACCACACGTGATAAGGGCACAGGTTTGGGATTGCCGATTGTGAAAAAGATTATCGATGAACACGGGGGAGCGCTCACGCTAAGTGATGGCGTGCCTTTGGACCCATCGGGGCGTATAGGAGCCTGCGCCACCGTAAAGTTGGATTTGTTGGTTCCTGAGATAAATCAAGTAAAAGAAAAGCTTGCAGTGTGATTGTAGAGTGGGAGTAGGGCATGTCTGATATTTTAATCGTCGACGATGAACGCGATATTCGTGAGTTGATTGGGGACATTTTGCGTGATGAAGGGTTCGAGACCCGTTTGGCCGCGAATGCAGAAGCCTGTATGGCCGAAATCGACGCAGCCGTGCCGTCATTGATGGTCTTGGACATCTGGTTGAAAGACAGTCACATGGACGGGATCGATATCCTGAAACATGTCAAACGCGAACATCCTGAGGTGCCGATCATTATCATCTCTGGCCACGGCAATATCGAGATTGCAGTCGCTGCGATCAAGCAAGGCGCGTATGATTTCATCGAAAAGCCGTTTAACATCGACCAGTTGATGGTTGTTGTTGGCCGTGCGATGGAGACCTCGCGCTTGCGCCGCGAAAACACCGCGCTCAAACGTAAAGACGGTGGCGAGGTTGATATGATCGGAGGATCGGCTGCGTTCAAACAGCTGAAATCCAATCTTGAGAAAGTCACCAAATCCAATGGCCGCGTTATGCTCACAGGGCCTGCTGGCGTTGGTAAAGAAGTGGCTGCACGGTTCATTCACACCCATTCTGATCGCGGGGGCTACCCTTTTGTCACGGTTAGCTCGGCCACGATTGAACCCGACCGGATGGAAGATGTTCTGTTTGGGCGCGAAACGCCCGAAAAAGGTGTTGAAAAAGGGTTGTTGGAACAGGCCAATGGCGGCGTTATCTATTTTGATGAAGTGGCCGATATGCCTGCGGGCACCCAATCCAAAATACTGCGGGTTTTGGTGGATCAACGGTTCACGCGTGTTGGCGGGACTGAAAAAGTCTCAGTCGATTTGCGGGTTATTTCGTCCACCAGCCGCGATTTGGCCGAAGAAATCGCTTTGGGTAATTTCCGCGAGGAACTGTTTCACCGTTTGAATGTGGTCCCGATCGAGGTGCCCGCGCTGGAAAAACGCCGCGAAGATATTCCCGTTCTGGCCGAAGCCTTTATCGAGCAGTTCAATAAATTCCAAGGCCTGCCTTTACGCAAATTGTCCAGCGATGCCACAGCGATGCTGCAAACATTGGCTTGGCCTGGCAATGTGCGTCAGTTGAAAAACGTGATCGAGCGTGTGTTGATCTTGGGCGACAGCACCGAAGACATTTCAGCGGACGAGCTGCCGGAACAAGCGGCCCAAGGCGAAGACGACGGGCGGTCTATCTTGTCACCAAGCATCGCCACCCTACCGCTGCGCGAAGCGCGTGAATTGTTTGAGCGCGAATATTTGCTGACTCAAATCAATCGCTTCGGTGGAAATATTTCACGCACAGCGACCTTTGTTGGCATGGAACGCTCTGCGTTGCACCGCAAGTTGAAATCCTTGGGTGTGGTCACTGGCAATAAATCAGGCGGTCGTGTCGCTTATGTACCTGAAGAGGTCGAATAACCCTCAGGTTCGATTGGAACGCGTTACGGGGACCGGACAAGCGTTGACCATGCGCGACAGGTGTGAGAACCAAGGCGTGAACAACAAGGGATGATGCGATGAAAGTCATCATTTGCGGCGCTGGCCAAGTCGGCTGGCAAATCGCACGCCAGCTGTCTGGCGAAAAGAACGATGTTACGGTTGTGGATAACAATCCCGACTTGGTGCGCCGTGCCACGGATACGCTGGACGTCCAAGGGATCGAGGGCTTTGCGTCTTACCCAGATGTGCTTGACAAAGCAGGGGCGCGCGATGCGGATATGATCATCGCTGCCACCCATTCGGATGAGGTTAATATGGTCACCTGTCAGGTGGCGCATTCGGTGTTCAACGTGCCGCGCAAAATCGCACGATTGCGGGCGCAATCTTATTTGACCGCGATCTATTCTGATCTGTATCGCCGTGATCACATGCCTATCGATGTGGTGATTTCACCTGAAAAAGAAGTGGCCGAAGCCGCCTTGCGTCGCCTAGCAGCACCTGCCGCCTTTGACACACAAGCGTTCTTTGGCGGCGTGGCACAGTTGATAGGGATTTCGCTCGATGAAAGCTGTCCCGTTCTCAACACCTCTTTGCGTGAATTGACCGATCTGTTTTCGACCCTGCGGGCCATCGTGGTCGGCGTGCGGCGTGAAGGCTCTTTGTTTTCGCCCGACGCCGACGATCAGCTCTATGCAGGCGACGATGTCTATTTGTTTGCCCATTCCGAGGATCTGAAACGGTCCTTGGAAATTTTCGGCAAGACCAATCGCAAACAAGAGCGCGTGGTGATTTTGGGCGGTGGCAACGTTGGTCTGGGGGTCGCTCAAGCGCTTGAGGCGCGTACTGAACGTGTACGCGCGAAGGTGATTGAGAAAAACCGCATCATAGCAGAAAAAGCCGCCGATGCCCTTGAGCGCACGATTGTGTTGCACGGGGACGCTTTGGACAACGAGGTTTTGACCGAAGCAGGTATCGCACGTGCTGATGCTGTTTTATGTGTGACCGACGATGATAAAGTGAACATGTTGTCGGCTGTGCGCGCCAAACAAGCGGGCTGTGCCATGGCGATTTGTCTAGTGAATGATCCGTCTTTGGTGCCGGTTTTGACGGCGCTCGACATTGACGCATATATCAACCCGCGTGCGACAACTGTGTCGTCGATTTTGCGCCACATCCGTCACGGCCGTGTGCGCAACGTCTATTCCATCGGCGATGGCGAAGCTGAGGTGATCGAGGCACAAGTCTTGTCAACCTCGCCTTTGTCTGGCCGTCACATTCGCGATATCGATTTCCCAGAGGGCGTTTTGATCGGGGCTGTTATGCGTGGCGACAAATACATGAAGCCTTCAGCAGAGACCCGTATCGAAGAGGGCGATGTGATTACATTATTCTCTTTGGTCGCAGATGTCCCAGAAGTGGAACGCCTTTTGCAAGTTTCGATTGATTACTTCTAATGAACCGTTTCTCGCGTATGCCGTTCTTTGTTCAACTGATGTTGATCTGCTCTGGCGCGATGATGCTGCCTGCCATTTATGGTGGGCTGGTGTCACAGTTTTTGGCCTCGCGGTCGTTCTTTTACTCCGGCATTTTATTTGGCACTTTGGCCTGTTTGGTCGCGATAGCGCGGTTTCGCGGCGAGGACACAGAAGATCGTGACACCCGCAAGGATCGAGACCGCGAAGGGCGCAACCAGCTTTTGGTGCTTTTGGCAGCCTACACTGTGCTCCCCGTGATGTTGGCCGTGCCATTCTCAGAAGCCATTCCCAACACCACCTTTTTCAACGCCTATTTTGAAATGGTGTCCGCGTTGACCACAACAGGGGCCACCGTGTTTGAAGATCCCAATCGCCTGCCGACAACGGTGCATCTTTGGATTGCAATTGTGGGCTGGCTTGGGGGATTGTTCGCTTGGGTGACGGCCATCGCCGTGCTGGCGCCACTCAATTTGGGTGGTTTCGAAGTCATTTCTGCACGTGCGCCGGCCACAGGCAATGTGGTCACATCAGGGGCCTCGCAAATAGTGCGTGTGGCTGCTGGACCTGAGCGGTTGTCGCGGTATACACAACGCCTTTTTCCCGTCTATTTAGGCCTGACTTTGGTGTTGTGGTTCGCTTTGGCGATGACGGGAGCCACGCCTTTTGTCGCACTGTGTCACGCGATGTCTACAATGGCGACCTCTGGTATTTCGCCCGTCGGCGGCTTTGTCGAAGGTCACTCTAATTTTGGCGCCGAGCTTCTCGTCTTTGCTTTTTTAAGTCTGGCCTTGTCGCGTAAAACCTTCACCGTTGATCAAGTTGGCAATGACGTAAAACCGTTGTTACGCGATTCAGAAATGAAAATCGCTTTGGTGTTACTGGTCGGTTTGCCGATTGTTTTGTTCTTGCGCCACTGGAGCGGTGCTTTGGGCGTGTCCGAGCAAAGCAATGTGATTGCCTCGTTGCAAGCTTTGTGGGGCAGCGCCTTTATGGTGATGTCATTTTTGACCACCACTGGATTTGAAAGCAGCAGTTGGGATGCCGCGCGGTTGTGGTCTGGGCTGCAAGCCCCTGGGGTATTGCTGTTCGGCTTGGCTGTGTTTGGCGGCGGTGTCGCCACCACGGCGGGCGGCGTGAAATTGTTGCGCCTGTATGCTTTGGTACGTCACGGTGAACGTGAGATTGAAAAGATGATCTCGCCGAACTCTGTTGGCGGTGCGGGCGCCACTGCGCGTCGATTGCGCCGTCAAGGTGCCTATGTGGCTTGGGTCTATTTCATGCTCTTTGCCCTGACGATTGCCGTTGTGATGATGGCGCTGTCATTGTTTGGTTTGCATTTCGAAGCCGCGGCTGTGTTCACTGTGTCCGCGCTGACGACCACTGGACCGCTTGTCTATTTTGCTGCCGAAGCTCCCCTAAGCTATGCAGACTTGGGCACGATCCCAAAAGCTATTTTGGCCGCCACTATGGTGCTGGGACGGCTTGAAATGTTGGCGATTGTTGCCTTGCTAAACCCCGAATTTTGGCGACGCTAAGCTTTGAAATCTTCATGATTTGTTCCAAGTGGACAATAATTGCGACGATTTGGGAACAGGTTAACGATTTAGGAGGGGTGAAATCTTGACATTCGGCTCAACATGTTGCGAACGTAGGCCAAAGTGCTGCCGTCAGAGAGGTAGTTCGCAACAAAAGCGCAAGAAAAAAGGCAAATAGACATGGCCGCCGATAAGCAAAACCTGCAAGACGCATTTCTAAACAATGTTCGTAAAGCTAAAGTACCAGTTACAATTTTTTTAATCAACGGTGTGAAACTTCAAGGTGTCATCACTTGGTTCGACAATTTCTGTGTACTTTTGCGCCGTGATGGCCAGTCTCAGCTTGTTTACAAACACGCCATTTCGACGATCATGCCATCAACGCCCATCAACCTGTACGACGGCGAAGAGTAAACCTTGCAAGAACATGATAAGCCGCTCACGCGGGCTTGGGTGATCCACCCAGACATTCAATCCGACCGCAATCGGCGTGATCCTGCATCGGGTCTCGCCGAAGCTGTTTCCTTGGCCGCTGCTTTGCCGTCTCTTGAGACCATCGGGGGGGAGATTGTGCGCCTGCCCAAGTTGCAACCCGGTTGGTTGTTTGGCAAAGGCAAGATCGAAGAATTGCGCCTGCGTTTGGAAAAAAACGAAATCGACCTCGTGCTTGTGGATGGGCCTGTTAGTCCAGCCCAGCAGCGCAATCTTGAAAAAGAGTGGGGCGTCAAGCTTCTGGATCGCACCGGCCTGATCCTTGAGATCTTCTCTGATCGTGCCCGCACCCGTGAGGGTGTGTTACAGGTCGAAATGGCGGCGTTAAGCTATCAGCGCACGCGTCTGGTGCGCGCTTGGACCCACTTGGAGCGTCAACGTGGTGGACTTGGTTTTGTCGGCGGTCCGGGGGAAACCCAGATCGAGGCCGACAGACGTGCCATTGATGACCACTTGAACCGGTTGCGCAAGCAGCTTGAAAAGGTTGTCAAAACCCGCGAATTGCACCGCGCCTCGCGTGCCAAAGTGCCGTTTCCGATTGTTGCCTTAGTGGGCTATACCAATGCTGGAAAATCGACTTTTTTCAATAAGGTCACGGGCGCAGATGTCTTTGTCAAAGACATGTTATTCGCCACGCTTGACCCGACCATGCGCTCCGTTGTTTTGGACGCCCCACAAGGCGGCACAGATCGCGAGATCATTCTGTCAGACACTGTGGGATTCATCTCGTCATTGCCGACACAGCTTGTGGCCTCGTTCCGTGCGACGCTTGAGGAAGTGCTCGACGCTGATTTGATCATCCACGTGCGTGATATTGCGCATGAAAAGACCCATGAGCAGGCTTTAGATGTGCGTACGATTTTGAACGATCTGGGCATCAAAGAAGATGCGCCGATGTTTGAGGTTTGGAACAAAATCGATCTGTTGGACGCTGAATCGCGTGAGGCGCGTTTGGCCCGTGCAGAAGTTGAGGACGACAAATTTGCGATCTCTGCGATTACAGGCGAGGGCGTGCCCGAACTTTTGGCTGCGATTTCGAGGTTTTTTGAAGAAGAAAAAATCCGCCGCGAATTCACGATCCCATACTCTGAGGGCAAAAAACGCGCTTGGCTGTTTGAACAGCAAATTCTGGAATCCGAAGAGGCGACAGAGAACGGCTATGAAGTCGTGGTTCTATGGACGCCTCGCCAAGAAAAAGAATATCGCGAGCTGTAAGTAGCTCGCGGATTTTTTGGGGTGGCGTTGAGAAATTGTAATGGACGTGTTTTAAAAGAAACCCGTGCACCATACATAGGCGCAGGCGCCGCCCCATAGAGCCAAAGCCAAGCCCATAATACCATGTTCCACAAACAGGTGGCCATAACTGTCCGACAGCAGTTGCGCGCCCTCTGCCGTCCAGCGGAATAGAATAAAGCGACTGGAAGATCCGATGGAACCGCCCGCGCGAATGTCATAGCCCCAATAGCCAATAAAACCAAACAGCAGACAGATGGATATGAAAGTGCTGGCATAGTATCTGAGTTTGCTCCAAGCACTGTCGAACATCGCAGTCTCTTTCGTGTAATTGGTGGCGATTTTTATAACGCATAGGTCAGCTGTCAAACATCTTCATCCGTTTGAACAACCAAATTTGCCCCGCGCAGACCACGCCCAAGATGACGCAGACAATGGCAAAGCCCCAAGGGTTTTTCGCCAAGGGAATTCCACCAACATTGACGCCCAAAAGACCCGTAAGCAACCCCAGCGGCAAGAAAATTGCCGCCACGATCGATAGCAACAACATCTGCCTGTTCATGGCTTCGGCGCGTTGATCCATGATCTGATCTTGCACGATTTGCGCGCGGTCTCGAATGGCGTCCAATTCCTCAGCCATGCGTGTTACGCGGTCTGCGGCCTCGCGGATACGGCTGCGATCTTGCGGCAAAAGCCACGAGACATCTTCGATCTCAAGCGTGGTCAGGGCATCGCGCTGCGGGAACATATAGCGCCTAAGCACCGTTGCCGTATGGCGAATATCGGCCAGCGTACGGCGCGCTTCAGACAGGGGTCCATCCGCGAGCGTGTCTTCTAAAGTGTCGATTTCTTCATTCAATGCTGCAACGATCGGTTCGGCGCGATCAGACAGGCGCAACGACAGTTTGGCGATGAAATCCCCCGGCGTCTCTGGCGCTTTGCCGCGCTCCATGGCGTCAAACATATCGGCGATGGCTTTCAATGGGCGTTTCCAAACACTGATGATACGGCCTTTTTCGACCCAAAGACGCACAGAAATCATGTCTTCTGGGTCTGCCCCGTCATTCAGATTCACGCCGCGCAGGTTGATGATGACGCCGTCCCCGTGGACCGTGCAGCGTGGGCGGGTCTCATCAGCGGTCAAAGCATCGATGACAAAATGGTCCAGATGAAACAGCGCCAACTCAGCCGCCGCGGCGTCACGATCTGTCCCGCAATACACCCATGCAAACCCAAATACGCCTGCATCAGTGGACTCTGGCGTGACAGAAAATTCTTGCAAATCAGCCGCGCGCGCGGCGCCGTGACCATCTAGGGCAAAAAGCTGCACCTTGGGTGAGGTGTGTGTCATGAGCGGTTCCAGACTTTGAAAAAGCGTGCCGGTTGGCGTTCTTTACGGATTGACGGTATCTTCGGGCAAAATATGCGTGATGCCGACCCCTGCGGCGCGGGCGAGTGTCGGGTCCAACGTCATAGGCACATATTCCCCGCGCCGCCACAGTTCGCCCAGATCATCATAGTGACGCGATAGCGGATGCCCCGATTGACCTGTTGCGGTGATAAACACAGAACTGTCGGGGTCGGCGAAGTCATACACGCCACGGTAAGCTGCCCCATGGACATTGGCAAAAGGTTGATCGCCTATGCCTGCGGTGACGCCGCGCATCAGCGTGTTGTCGCCACCCGACGTGGATTGGCGAATGTTGACGAACCATTTGACGAAGGGCACTTTGCCAAGCACGGGATGTGTGTGCTGAGCCGTGTGTGCATCGCCCCAGCGCAGCGATTCCAAGGCCGTGCCATAGGTCTCGCCAACCCAAAGCAAAGCGTCATCCAAGGCAAGGCTGGCGATATTGGCGCAGGTTTCTGTGGCGGCCGATTGCAAGACATCACACCAAACTGAGGCCCCGCCAATATCGCGGTAAACGCGCTCGATAAACAAAGGTTCGATATGGGTATAGGCATGAGCAAGCGGGCCAAGCTCGTCGCGGATCAGGCGATCTTGGAGCGCACGCATCCACGCGTAATAGATCAAGGGTTCGGGCAAATGTTCGTTCATTTCGCCGTTCCATTCTGCCAAGAGGCTCAAGGCGCGTTGGCGTTGGCGTTCTGGCGTGCCCTCAGGCGCAGCTTCGCCGGTGAACCATAAATCCGCAGCGACCAGTGGCAATAAAGAGCGCGCAGAATAAGACACGATGTCGTTTTGCGCCTCAATAAAGCTTTCGCGGGTATGGACTTCGCGGTTTTGCATCAAACGTTTCCAGCGTTCGATGCGCTGCGTGTCGCCCCAGTGAAAACTCAAATGATCAGGAAAGGCCGCGTCGGTGGTTTTGTTATTTGTATTGCCAATGATCCCGCCAGAGGTCGGAGAGAACAACGGCAGATCGTCATAGGGACGAAACCCTTGCCATTGGTTGGTCGCGACCCATCCTTGTGACGGAATGCGGCCTTGGCTTTGGTGCGACACATCCCGAATGGGTGCACGGCCAATGGTTTTTTGCGCGATGTGATCGGGGTCGGCTAATGCCAGATTGAGAGCTGGTGCGACAAAGCCACGACCCGCTTCGATCCCTTGGGTCACGGTGTCTGATTGCATCAATTGCATCAAGGCAGACAGTGAGGTGTCGTCATGGGCCAAAGGCGTCCATGACACTGACACGACATAGCCATTCGGAGTGATCGTGTTCAGATCAAAGGCCGTCTGTGGCAGCACCGGTCCGTTGTCTGTCCATTGTAGCGTCAAGGTTTCGGGCGCTTGGTCTTTGATCCGCAAAATCGATTGTTTGCTGATCATCTTTTTGTAACCCTGAGGCGTCATAACTTCGTTTGGTGCGCTCGGGTTCACCTGTTCGATGAACAGATCAGCGTCATCGGTATAGGCCGAAGTGATGCCCCATGACAGCGCCTCTTTGCGCCCAGCCACAACAAAGGGAATGCCAGGAATGGTCGCGCCGATGACACCGCCTGTTTGCAATTCAACACGGGCCAAATACCATGCGCCGGGGGCGCTGAACCCAAGATGCGGATCATTGGCCATCAAAGATGCGCCAGAGGCTGCACGGTCTGGGGAAGCCGCCCAGACGTTTGATGCGCCGCCAAGAGGGGATGCATTGAACCCTGCCATGGCGTAATCAACGCCCGCTTCAGGCGTAAATGGTGACACATCGGGGAAAAGGCTGGCAAAATTGTCCAGCAGTGCCGTTGGCGCACCGGGGGCATCGGGCAAGATGTCTTTGACGCGCTCAGCCGGCAGCATCAAAGACGTGCGCGCACGCAGAACTTCGGTAGGAATATGATCCGACAACCGAAGCGCCACAAGTTTCAACAAAGCGATGGAATCCTCGGGACGCCAATATGATATTTCAGATGGAAACAGGAAAAATTCAGGTGCGCCGCGCCCCATCGCGCCTTTGTTCACTTCGCCGATCCACGCATTCACGCCACGCGCGTAGGCTGTGAGTGCGGCTGTGGTTTCTGGCGTTTGCAGGGGCGCAGAGGCTATGGCCGCGTCATAAACCCCTAAGCGACGCATCAAAATATCGGTGTTTTTTGTCCGCTCGCCAAAAACTTCGGACAGTTTGCCCTGGGCTGTGCGGCGCAACAACATCATCTGAAACAAACGGTCTTGGGCATGGGCAAAGCCAAGACCGTAAAATACATCCGCGTCGTTTTCGCCAAAGATATGCGGTACATTGGCAGTGTCGCGGGCAATTTCGATTGGCCCCGTGATGCCGCTGACCTGATATGGGGCGCTGTAATCGGGCAGGGACCGCGACCCGAGATAATAGGCCATATATCCGCCGAGCAGGGCCAGAATAGTGACGCCTGTGACGATGCGAAAAAGCCATTTGAAGAAAAGTGCCATGGGCTGTGCAGACCTGCTTATTGTGAACGCGGCGGTCCTGTGGTTTAGGACTCGTGACGCGTTAAACCACATATAGTCAGAGGAAAAAAGCCATGGCGACTGTAGCATTTTTGGGACTTGGGGTTATGGGATTTCCGATGGCGGGGCACTTGGTCGCCGCCAATCATTCCGTGACCGTCTTCAACCGCACCCCCGCAAAAGCGCAAACATGGGCGGACACCCATAAAGGGGCCGCACAACCGACGCCACGCGAAGCAGCAGCAGGTTGCGATTTTGTGATGGCCTGCGTGGGCAATGACGAGGATCTGCGCTCTGTTTGCTTAGGGGAAGATGGGGCTTTTTCTGGCATGTCCAAAGGATCGATTTTTGTGGATCACACGACAGTTTCCGCCAAGGTGACCCGTGAATTGGCAGCCGTGGCAGCTGAGATGGGCATTGGTTATGTCGATGCGCCCGTTTCTGGTGGCCAAGCTGGGGCTGAAAATGGTGTCTTGTCTGTGATGTGTGGCGGCTCGGATGCTGATTACGCTGCCGCAGAACCTGTGATGCAAGCCTACGGCAAAATTGTTAAGCGTTTGGGCGAGGTTGGCGCAGGACAAACCGCCAAGATGTGCAATCAAATCGCCATCGCTGGCTTGGTTCAAGGTCTGTCCGAGGCGCTGCATTTGGCGGAAAAATCCGGTCTTGATGGTGAGGCTTTGGTCGATGTGATTTCTGGTGGCGCGGCTGGCAGCTGGCAGATGGTCAACCGTCACAAAACCATGCTGGCCGATCACTATGAACACGGCTTTGCTGTCGATTGGATGCGCAAAGATTTGGCGATCTGTTTGGAAGCAGGCGATGACGTAGGTGCAAGCCTACCGGTTACGGCTTTGGTTGATCAGTTCTACAAAGACGTGCAGAAAATGGGCGGTGGTCGTTGGGACACCTCAAGCTTACTCAAACGTCTCAAAGCCTTTGATTAACTGATCTGCGTCACCTTTATTCGCTTTCGGGCCTGTTCGGTATCGAGACGTGGGTGACGCAACATCACATGCGCGACATTTTGCTCGCATGATCTGCGGCGCGCTGTTAGCGTGGCATCATCATTGAATTGGAAGACGCACTATGTTCGAAAACCTGCTCTCGCTTCTTGGTCATGCGAAAACCTATCAAACACCACTGCCAGAGGCAGATGCCCAGCACGCTATGGGGGCGCTTTTGGTGCGGGCGGCCAAGGCTGATAAAAAGATTCTATTCGAAGAAATTCAAGTGATCGATAAGGTCTTGGCGCAGCGTTTTGGTTTGAACCCGATCGAGGCTGCTAAACTGCGGGCGTCCTGCGAAAAGTTGGAATCCCAGATGCCAGACACGGCCGAGATGACAGAGATCGTCAAAGACGCAATCAGTGCGCATGAAAAAGAAGCCACATTGAGCGCGCTTTGGGCCGTGGTTTATGCCGATGGTGTTAAACACGATGAGGAAGACGAGCTGTTGCATCAGATCGAAGCCGTCCTTGGTGTCTCGCCTAAGCGTGCTAAAGAGTTGCAAGTCGCTGCGCGTGGCTAGGCTTTTACGCTGGCCCGTTAAAGCTATTTAATTGGGTTCATCAGTGTTGAACCGGCGACAAAATCGACATTTATGCCCCAAAACGTGATCTTTGGGCCAAACCCTGTGCTTTCCTATTGGTATGCGTTGCTGCTATAAGGCCTCCAAATACGGGAATTTATGAACATGGCTGACAAGAAATCATCTGGGCGCGGCCAACGTGACCTGCGGGTGAAAGTGAAATCCGCACGCGGGCGCAAGCTGTCGTCTACGCTTTGGCTTGAGCGCCAGTTGAACGATCCATACGTGAAACGCGCCCAGACCGATGGCTATCGTGGCCGTGCGGCCTATAAGATCCTTGAGCTGGACGACAAATTCCGCTTTCTCGTGCCAGGCGCGCGGGTGGTGGATTTGGGTTGTGCGCCGGGAGGCTGGTGTCAGGTCGCTGTCAAACGTGTGAACGCTTTGGGTGAAAAGTCAGGCAAACGCATCGGCTTTGTTTTGGGGGTCGATTTGCAACAGGTCGAACCGATTGCGGGCGCAGAAATCCACCAGCTCGATTTCATGGAAGATGATGCCGATATTAAAACCAAAAAATGGCTTGGCGGCGCGGCAGATGTTGTGATGTCCGATATGGCGGCTTCTGCATCTGGTCACAAACAAACCGATCACAACCGCATCATGGCGCTGTGCGAAGCTGCTGCCTATTTTGCGTTCGACGTGTTGGAAGAGGGTGGAACGTTCGTGGCTAAGGTGCTTGCGGGCGGGGCTGAGGGCGATTTGCAAAGGGTTCTCAAACAGCGTTTTACCAAAGTGATGCATGTCAAACCGCCAGCATCACGGTCGGACAGTTCTGAAAAATTTGTTGTTGCAACTGGGTTTAAGGGCTGAGGGCATGGATGATTGGGTGCGCATCGGGGCAGGTGACGTCTCTGTCGCACTGGACGCTTCTATTGGCAATATTCGCACGCTTTCAGTGTCTGGGCGCGATATTTTGCACACTGCGCATTGGGTCGGCACGGATGCCGCGCACAAGGCCGAAGCCCCAGTAGACGCGCATCTGGCGGGCGATTTCTTTTGTGCGCCTTTTGGTGGTTCAGGGATCGCAGATATTCCGCCCCACGGCTGGACGGCAAATTCCGAATGGTCACCAGTGTTACGCGCTGAAAACGATGATATGGCGGTGCTAAAGCTTGCGCTGAACCGCGATGTTTTTGGGGCGCGTGTCACCAAAGAATTACGTGTGATTGCAGGACATTCTGTTTTATATCAAGCACATGTCATCACTGGCGGGCAGGGGGCTTTGACGTTTTCGCATCATCCCATGCTGCATCTGGTGGCGGGTGGGCATATCGGATTTTCGCCCAAGAAGGCTGCGATCACACCGCAAGCCCCGTTGGAGGAGGCGCATCGGTTCGGGTATCCCGCACGCGCCACGGATCTGTCCGCATTTCCAAGCGCGGATGGTGGCTATATCGATTTGCATCGCTACCCGTCTGAGACAGGTCATGAGGATTTCGTGACGCTGGTTGAGGCGGATAACGCGCATTTTGGCTGGACCGCAGTGACGCGTTTTGCCGAAGATGACATCGTGCTGTTCATCAAAGACCCCCGCGTGATGCCTGTGACAATGATGTGGCAATCCAACGGCGGGCGCGATTACGCGCCGTGGAGCGGACGGCACACGGGCGTTCTGGGGATTGAAGACGGCTGTTGCGCTGGGGCTGCAACGCTTGATGAAGCCGCAAGTGACAATCCGATTGCACGTGAGGGCGCAGCGACCACTTTGACACTGCGCCCAGATTTGCGCACCCAAGTCCGTCATGCGATTGCTGTTGTGCCGCGTCCCGTTGGATGGGCTGGCGTTGGTAAGGTGTCGCCGTCCAAGACGGGGCTGCAGCTGACATCTTTGGATGGCGCTGTACTGGATGTGCCTTTCGATCTGGGGTTCTTTGACCTGTAAGTCTTGTCCTAGGGTCATTCCTTTTAGTTTCGCCATTTTTGATGATTTCTTTCGCTTTGCATGGACAAGATTGCGGCGATCTGATTATCTCGCCTTCAAAATGGTATACCAAAGTGATGCATCACAGGTTGACGTCTGTTGTGCGTTTTGAAAAGGGAGATTTCTATGAATTTACAACACCGTTTAGGCGGCAAGCGCGTGATCATGACTGCTGCTGGCCAAGGGATCGGGCGGGCTTCGGCTGAACGCATGGCCGCTGAGGGGGCGACAGTGATTGCCACCGATATCAACGCAGATCTTGTGGCAGATCTAAACACCGTTGATGGAATCGATGCGCGTGTTTTGAATGTCTTGGATGGTGATGCCGTTACGGCTTTGGCGCAGGACTTGGGCGCGGTTGACGTGTTGTTCAACTGTGCCGGCATCGTGCATTCTGGCGATATTTTGAACACACCCGAAGATGAATGGGACTTTGCATTCGAATTGAATGCCAAAGCCCAGTTTCGCATGATTAAAGCCTTTTTGCCTGCGATGTTGGAGAACGGCGGCGGATCAATTATCAATATGTCTTCGGTCGCGGGCCCGATCACTGGCCCCGCAAACCGTTTGGCCTATAGCGCGTCAAAAGCAGCAGTTGCAGGCATGACACGCGCGATTGCCACGGATTACGTGACACAAGGCATTCGCTGTAATTCGATTTGCCCCGGTACAGTGGACAGCCCGTCTTTGCACCAACGCCTGAAAGATACCGGCGATTATGAGGGCGCACTGGCCGCCTTTATCGGACGCCAACCTATGGGGCGCATCGGCAAACCTGAAGAAATCGCAGCCCTTGTGGCCTATCTCGCATCGGACGATTCGAATTTCACCACGGGCCAAGAGCACATCATCGATGGCGGCTGGACCGCTTAAAAGACGACTATTTGAGGAAGAAAAACTATGAAACTTGTACGTTACGGGGACCTCGGTTCTGAAAAACCTGGGATGATTGACGCAGACGGCGCGTTGCGTGATTTGTCGGCACATGTGGCTGATATCGCGGGTGACGTTTTGGTGAATCTGAGCGCGCTCAAAGACATCGACCCAACCACATTGCCGCTTGTTGAAGGCAATCCGCGTTATGGCGCTTGTGTTGGTGGCACTGGCAAGTTCATCTGTATCGGTCTGAACTATGCCGATCATGCTGCTGAATCTGGTCTGGAAGTGCCGCCTGAGCCAGTGATTTTCGCGAAATACACCTCAGCGATTTGTGGCCCGAACGATGACATCATCATTCCGCGCGCCTCGACCAAAACGGATTGGGAAGTCGAGTTGGGCTTTGTGATCGGTAAAAAAGCCAAATACGTGGACGAGGCCGATGCGATGGACCACGTTGCAGGTTTCTGCTTGATCAATGATGTGTCCGAACGCGAATATCAAATTGAGCGTTCCGGTCAGTGGTCCAAGGGCAAATCGTCAGATAATTTCGGCCCAACTGGCCCTTGGTTGGTCACGCCTGACGAGGTTGGCGATTTTGACAATCTACACATGTGGTTGGATGTTAACGGCGAACGTATGCAAGATGGTTCGTCGTCCACGATGGTTTACCGTGTGCCGTTCTTGGTCTCTTACCTGTCGCAATTCTTTACGTTGCACCCTGGTGACATCATTTCTACAGGTACACCTCCTGGTGTTGGCCTGGGCTTCAACCCGCCGAAATACCTGAAAGAAGGTGATGTTGTTGAGCTTGGGATCGAAAAACTGGGCACGCAAAAACAAGTGTGTGTCAAAGATATCTAGTTTTTCAGCAATGCTTAAATGAAAAGGTCGCAGGTTTCTGCGGCCTTTTTTATTGCCAACGAGACCCTGATTTAAACGGATATTTTAGCGATATTAATATAGGTGATGCCGAGCTGCTACGGGAATTATGAGCAAATCGTCGTAGAAATAGATGTTTGGCTCGCGCTTGTTTTACATTTTGTATCAACGAACTTTAGTTGTGGTGAAATATGTAACTGTGCATGAATGTGCCTTGATATTTCAGAAGTTAACGCTTTTTGGATGTAAATCTAATTTCGATATTCTGACATATAACTTATACTTATCAAGCTCTTAATTGTCATTCCATCCCTTGGTGTAGGCTTAAAAGGCGTGCGGTTCTTTTTGTTTTTTTATCCTCTCTTGACAGGAGCGCTTTGTATGTGAAATTGTTTTGTATATGAAACGGAGGCGCAGGGAGAGCGCTTTGGGAGGGAAAATGTTAGACTCGACAACCGCTGTTCGGGCAGCGGCAGAGCCTGCTGAAAGCAAGGTTGAGATGGAGTTGTTTAACATCGGAATGACGTTTTCCGATGTGTCTGTTCTGCGCGACGTCTCGGTCAAGATCGTCGGCGGCGAAATCCATACATTGATGGGCGAAAATGGCGCGGGCAAAAGCACGCTTGTTAAGATTATCAGTGGCGTCCAACAGCCAACCAGTGGCACGATGACAATCGACGGTGAGGCTTTGACACTGATGTCGCCGCGCGAGGCTGAAGCGCACGGCATTGTGATCATGCATCAAGAATTGAGCCTCGTGCCTGAAATGACCGTCGCAGAAAATGTGATGTTAGGGCATGAGCCTGTCCGTAATTCCATTTTCATTGATCGCAAAAGTTTGCGCGAGAAAGCGAAATCTGCTCTGGCGCGGTTCGGTTTTACCCTTGATGTGGACAAGCCGGTCAAAGATTTGCGGGTGGGCGAACAGCAACTCGTCGAGATCGCTCGCGCCTTGCTTATGGATGCGCGGGTTCTGATCATGGATGAGCCGACATCGGCGCTGTCTCAAACCGAAGCGGACATTTTGATGGAGGTCGTGCGCGACTTGGCGCTTGAGGGCGTGGCCGTTATTTATATCTCGCATCGCATGGATGAAGTTTTTGAAATCTCTGACAAGGTGACCGTTTTGCGTGATGGTGACATGATCAGCTCAAAGAGTGTCTCTGAAACAACCCCCGCTGAACTGGTGGAAATGATGGTCGGCCGGTCGGTTGAAATCGTATCGGTTGAGCGCAAGACACTCCCAAGTGCTCAGGTGGTTTTGCAAGTCGAAGATATGATGTTGAAACAAGGCGACCGCATCCTTTTAGAGGATGTCTCGTTCTCGCTTCGCAAAGGTGAAGTTCTTGGGATTGGGGGATTGCTTGGAGCTGGCCGGACAGAGTTGCTTGAAACGCTGTTCGGGGCACGCGGGCTGCCAGCGTCAGGGCAGATCACAATCAACGGCAACCATGTCTGGCCCAGTACACCTGCGGCAGGCGTCGCGGCAGGTCTTGCCTTAATCACGGAAGATCGAAAGGGAAACGGGCTTTTGTTGGAACGCAATATTCGCGACAACATAGCCTTGCCACTCTTGCCACTTAAAACACGCTTTGGATTGAAGTCCCCCAGCATGGAAGCAGTCGAGGCAAAATCGGCGATTGAAAAATTACGGATTGCCGCGCAGGGACCCGATCATATTGTTGGGCGTTTGAGCGGCGGCAATCAGCAAAAGGTTGTCTTGGGCAAGTGGCTTGCGACCAATCCAAATGTCCTGCTGCTGGATGAGCCGACGCGCGGCATTGATATTGGGGCCAAAGAAGAAATCTACGACTTGATTGGAAAATTGGCGGATAGCGGATTGTCGGTGCTTTTTGTGAGTTCTGAAATCCCTGAATACCTCGCCGTTTGTGATCGAATGATTGTGCTCTGCGAGGGGCGCATAACAGGTGAACTGACCGCCGACGAAATGTCTGTGGAGTCCATCAAAGAACTTGCGATGCGGTTTGAGTGAAAGAGATGAATAAAATGAGCATAACAAACGCCTCCGAAACCGAAAACATGAAGTCGTCATCCCTAGCGGGTGTGCTGTTAAAGGTATTGGCCCGCACAAAATTATACTGGGGTCTTATCGTTTTGCTTGCCTTTGGGGCAATGACATCGCCCATGACGTCAAAGGGCAACAATATTTTTCTATCGATCGGCAATTTGACGGATGTTCTGCGTCAGGTTTCTGTCACTGGTATTGTTGCGGTTGGGATGACGATGGTCATCTTTATCGCAGGTATCGACCTATCCGTGGGGTCGCTCATGGCGCTTGGAACAGTTATCTGCGCGATGCTTCTGACGCAATCTGGTTGGACGGCTGCCAGTACGTTTGCTATCCCCGCGACTGGTGTTGTCATAGCATTTTGTGCCTTTTCGTTGATCTTTTTTATTCTGAAACACAAAGGTAAGGGATCACAAGAGTACGCGCCGTCACAGGCCACTAAAATCACATCTATCGGCATCGCTGCCGCCATTGGCGCGCTTGTTATGATTTGGCTTGCGGGGCAAATGGCGCCGAAATTTGGTGTCCTTGCTGTTTTGATCGCTGTCCCTTGTGTGGGCGCAATCATGGGGGCAATGAATGGGGCAATCATCGTCTACGGACGCTTGCAACCGTTCATCGTCACCTTGGCGATGATGGTCGGCGCCTTGGGCTTGGCGCGGGTTGTCGCAGGTCAAGATACCGCAGTACATCCCGTGTATACAGGCAGCAACGCAACTGAGAGCTTTGAGGTGTTACGCACTTTGCTTTGGGGGTTCTTACCAGTCCCAGGTGTCATATTCTTGGGCGTATTACTGTTCTTTTTCATGTTAACCCGATTGACGACATTCGGGAGTTACTTGTTGGCCATCGGGGGCAACGAAGAAGCTGCGCGGCTTGCTGGTATTGATGTGGGGCGGATCAAGATTGCGACCTATTCCATTGCCGGTGCCTTGGCGACACTCGCTGGCGTGCTTTACGTTGCACAATTTCGGCAAGGGAAACCGGATGCGGGTATCGGCTTAGAGCTGGACGCGATTGCGGCGGTTGTCATTGGGGGGACAAGCCTGATGGGGGGGCGCGGCGCGATTTTAGGCACGCTTGTCGGTGTGTTGATCTTCGGGTTCCTGAGCAATGTTCTGCAACTCAATAACATCGACAGTAACACACAACTTATCCTGAAAGGGATCATCATCGTGGCGGCCGTTTTGCTGCAAGAAGGCCGCATTGATGGGACGTTCGCTTGGTTCAAACATAAATTGAGCAAGCAATAAAGCGCCCCGATCCCTTTGCATTTGGACGGCATCAGGGATCGGAGCAATCACCAAACGCAGCAATCGTGCTGCATCCATGATAGGGAGGAACCTCGTGGAAAGAAGATCTTTTGGCAAGGCCATACTGGCCGCAAGCCTGTTGGCGACAACCACACTCACCGCAACAGCCACAGTCGCACAAGACTATGTGATTGGCTTCAGTCAGGTCACGACAGCTGAACCTTGGCGCGTCCAGTTCAATAAAGACCTGCGCGCCGAAGCTGAGTTGCACGACAATGTCGAGTTGTTAATTGCAGATGCAAATGACCGGACTGACAAGCAGGTCGCAGATATGGAAAACTTTATCCGTCAAGAAGTTGACGCGATTCTGATTTCACCAAAGGAATCTGCGGGCCTAACAGGTATCGTTGAGCAAGCGACCGACGCGGGTATTCCTGTGTTTGTCTTGGATCGCAACGTTGACACTGACAAATTTGTGCAGTGGATCGGTGGTGACAACTCGCTGATTGGTGTGGCGGCTGGCGAATACGCGCTGGAACTTCTTGGCGGCGCAGGCAAGGCACAAGGCAATATCGTCGAAATTTTCGGAGGGCTTGGTGTTCAGGCAACGTTCGAGCGTTCGGATCCTTTCCATGCCGCCTTTGAGGGCGAGGAGGGCGTGACCTTCTTGCTGGATCGTCAGTCTGGTGATTGGAAACAGGACCAAGCCTATGACATCA
Organism: Pacificibacter marinus; assembly: GCF_018860505.1. GTDB lineage: Bacteria > Pseudomonadota > Alphaproteobacteria > Rhodobacterales > Rhodobacteraceae > Celeribacter > Celeribacter marinus_B. The sequence continues at coordinate 28,758 of NZ_JAHKPU010000013.1, read as the reverse complement.
TGTCAACGGCCCTGCGCAATTACGAAGACATCGATATGGTGTATGGTCATAACGATCCGATGGCATACGGTGCTTATCTTGCGGCAAAAGATGCAGGACGTGCCGATGATATCATCTTCCTAGGTGTTGACGGTCTGCCAGGCGAGGGCGTGACTTGGGTTTCAAATGGCGAATTGGCTGCAACATTCTTGTATCCGACACCGGGTGCAGAAGGGTTGCGTCAAGCGTTGAAACATCTCGCTGGCGAAGAGGTGCCCGCTAAAATCGTTATGGGAACTGAGGCGATTACGCCTGAGAACGCGGATGAAATACTTGTGCGTAACGGTCTGAAGTAATAGGCCTTTTGAGATGGCTGGAGGTTTTTCTGGCCATCTCGGTTATTTTATTTGGCGATAGACGGCAAGATAAACGACAAGAGTGGTTAAAGCGGCGCGTGACTAAAAATGATGGAAAACTCCAGAAATACTCTGCTCCTGCCCTAGAAAAAGGGTTGGATATTCTTGAGTTCCTGTCGCTCATTGATTTCAAGCCGACACTGTCTGAAGTTGCGGCAGGGATAGATAGATCCAAGAGCGAAATTTTTCGAATGATGATTGTTTTGGAAGAGCGCGGGTATATCCAACGATTTGATCGTGACACCTTTACGTTGACCGACAGAATGTCCGTCATTGGCTCACCGCGGTCTTTCAATAGCCGATTGGCAGAGATTGCCAGCCCCTATTTGAAACAGCTTTCCAGCGACACAGGCCTTTCAACCCATTTATCCGTTTTGGATGAAAATCAGATGTTGGTGATCGCAAATAACGATGCAGAAAAAAGTTATGGTCTGTCTTTGCAAGTCGGCTTTCGAACCGATCTCGCAGGGTCGGGAACCGCAGCTTGCTTGCTGGCAGGGCAACAGGACAAATCAACCGAGACCCTGCAACAGGCTGATTTGAAACAACTGAAAACGCTTGAGGGGCAGTTTAACACTCAGGGTTATATCTTGTCGCCCAACCCCAATGTGCATTCGGTTTTGGAACTCTCTGCGCCTGTGTGCATAAGTGAGCCGCGCATCCCGATCGCTGCAATAACCCTCGCGCTGTTTGAGACGGCAGTGCGGCCCAACACGGTTCCGGATATTGCCACGCATTTGACGTCAGCTGTTCAAGCCTTAGGGCGACGAATTGATATCTCGATGCCGTCTCTTACCTATAAAACCAGCGCATCAAAGGCCTGAACCAATCGTTTGTCCACGGGCAACAAACGGCCCTGTTGGAATGCTCAGGTCCGGTGTGCGCGAAAGGCTTCTGGCAGGGCGATGATCAGTAATAGGAGTGCGGCCAATATAAAAAGCCAGCTTCCGATAAATTGAAACAAGAGCGCGCCGCAAAAACCGCCGCCGGCAAAACAGGCAAGGGTCAGGCTGTGCAGCCAGAGCTTTGGCGCAGCTTCGCGCCGCGATGCTTCCCCTCCGACCAAGGCCGCCAATTCTATTCCGATATCTGTCGCCATTCCCGACACATGGGTCGTTCGGACCCGTGCCCGCGAAATCATCGTCGTCACAGCGTTTTGAAGCCCCATAACAAAGCTGAGAGCAATGACCAGAAAGATTTCGGGCCTTGCGGTCGATGACAGAATAAGTGTGGCGCCGACCAGCACAAGTATGATGGCCTCTGCGGCAATTGCGAACGCATAGACTGAGCGGACATGCCGTCTTTCGCCAGCTTGAATTGCTAGGGCTGCCATAGCTGCGCCGCAGATAAAGGCGACAACCAGCCCCAAAAAAGAAAACGCAACAGAGACCGCGCCATTCGCAATGTGGTCAGCAAATGCCGAGATGTTTCCTGTCATGTTTGCGGTGAACGACCCCGCGATCAGGAAGCCAACGGCGTTCAGGGCGCCGGCGACCGACGACAAAAGGCCTGCCAGAACCAGATCGATCGTTGAGGTGCGGGCATCACCAACTTTAATGAGCATCATTATTCCTCATAGCTATGTCTATAAGAATGGCAGTGCTCTCATGTCAGCACAACTGCCATTTAAGGCCTTTTTCACATTCCCGTCTTTCGCCGAAGGCCAAAACCTGCGCCGAACGACTGTCGTTGCGGGTATTGGACCTGTTGCGTTTTAGTGCTGCTCCAAATTCTCGTTTAAGCCACCTTTCGCTCGAATGCGACGAGACTTTTCTAGCCCAGTGCCAAAAACGACGGTATGTGCCGATATAGTTGCTGACAGTCTTACCTGTGATCTTCTTAACACCCGTTACTGCTATGGCTTCTGTGCGCGACAGGTCACGGGTTTCAGGTCTCGTGCTGCGGATGGCGGGTAGGGCGAGCAAGACTTTCTTTAGATCAACCGCATCTGATCTTGCCTGAGCCTTGCCAGCGTCTTGTTATCCCGAACCAATCACCCGCAGGTTGCAATATCTCGGGCGAGATCGTTAGCATTATCAGGACATTTGGTTCTTAGCGATACCTTGAGAGACCTACGAGAGGTATCCACAGCTATAGGCAATGGCCACCTGAAATAGCAGACGCTGTGTCTTGATGGAAAAGGTAGGCTGACAGCTTCATGAACGTGTGTTCAACTTTGTCTCACACTTGCTGTTCGAATCCTTAAGTCATTGATTTAGAAGTTAATGGCGGAGAGACAGGGATTCGAACCCTGGGTACCCGTAAAGGCACAACGGCTTTCGAAACCGGCCCGTTCGACCACTCCGGCACCTCTCCGCGGTGGTGTGGTGGCGGGTGATTAGCGCTGCTGTGATGCCGGTGCAAGAGGTTTTCGCGAATTGGCGTTGTTCAGGACTTGTTTGCATCAATCACATAGAAGAGTTTCACTATATTGTGTGCTCTTGTAAGAAATGGCCACGACCCTTGGAAAAGAGCCCGAGCTTGCTTACCTATTGGTCATAAATTCATTTTAGAAGGGGCGGACATGCTCAATCTTAACGCTGCGAAGCTTAGCGATATCTCTGTGCGGTCTCTTGGGGGGGCGGTTGTTCTTTGGTGTATAACAAGCGCGCCCTTGGCTGCCGCGCCGATTGATCGCTTGATGAATTTGATGAAGTTTCCCGAAGTGATCGCGCTTTTGGCGGACGAGGGGCGCAGTATGGCTGACGACACCCCCGATATCGATCTCGGTATGCCGCGCTATGCTTGGGACAGTATGATCTCCAAGCTGTATAACGAGGAAGCGATGCATGAGGCCTTTCGTATTGAGTTGGAAACAGCTTTTGGTCGCACCGATTTGGATCCTATCGTAGCATTTTATGAAAGCGATCTGGGGCGCGAAATTGCTGATCTTGAGCTGGATGCACGCAAGGCGATCACAGATGATGCGGTGCTGAGTGCCGCTGGCGATATGTGGGAAGAGCTGGACCCCCAAAGTCAGCGCGCGCAATTGATCGAAGATTATGTGACCTCCAATGATTTGATCGAGTTGAATGTCGTTGGTGCGATGAATTCTGATATCGCCTATTTTCGAGGTTTCAGCGCTGGGGCCCAAGAGGGTATGGGGTTGAGTGAGGCAGATATCATGCGCGAGGTTTGGGCTGGCGAACCAGAAGCTCGCGCGCAGGTGATGGAATGGGTCTACGGGTTTTCCGCCTTGGCCTATCAGCCACTTGATGAAGACGAATTTGATGCCTACATCGACTTTGGCAAATCGGATGCTGGGCGGGCGTTGAACACGGCTGTCTTTACGGCTTTCGACAATGTCTATGCCGATCTTGCGCGCGGGCTTGGCGCAGGGACAGCGCTGTTGATCCAGACGTTTGATGGGCAAGAATTGTGATCTAAGGCGCTTTGTACGGTTTTAAGCAATAAGCACGGCAATAAACCCAATCGCAGCTTGACTTATAGTATGAGATTCTTGATACACGCGCCACTTGGCGTGCCATAGGTACGACCGAGCGCTATTGTTTTGGGAAAACCCTGTCGCAAGATAGGCCCCAGTCAATGGGTTTAGATAATCTCGTCCCCACAGAGGGACGCGCTGTTTGAGGTAACAAACGCTGGCGCTTATCGGGCAACTGATTGGCAAAGGGACCAAAAAACGCGGGTATATTGAAAGGACGACTGCATGTTCGCAGTTCTGAAAACTGGCGGTAAGCAATACAAAGTCCAAAGCGGTGACGTTTTGCGTGTAGAAAAGCTTGCTGTCGCAGCTGGTGAAAAAATCCAGTTCAACGAGATTCTCATGGTGGGTTCCACTGTTGGTGCCCCTTTGGTAGAGGGCGCTGGCGTCCAAGCTGAAGTGATCGACCAGATCAAAGGCGAAAAGCTTATCAACTTCGTTAAGCGTCGTCGTAAGCACTCTTCCAAGCGTACCAAGGGTCACCGTCAGCAGCTTACATTGTTGCGCATCACGGATATCCTTGAAACAGGTGCGGACGCATCTGGCGTGAAAGCGGCAATCGGTGCAAGCCTTGCTCGTAAAGAAGCCCACGGTTCTGGCGCACCTGCTGCTCCAAAAGCTGCGGCTGCTAAAAAATCTGCTCCGAAAGCTGCCCCTGCGGCCGCTGGCGCAGACGATCTGAAACAACTGTCAGGCGTTGGTCCTGCTCTTGAGAAAAAATTGCACGCTGCTGGCGTGACAAGCTTTGCTCAAGTTGCAGCTTGGACTGAAGCGGACGTTGAAGAATTCGGCGAGAAACTGTCTTTCAAAGGCCGTATCGAGCGCGAAGGTTGGATTGATCAAGCCAAAGCTTTGGCGAAGTAAGTAGAGTTAAGGAGAGCACACCATGGCACATAAAAAAGCAGGCGGTTCATCCCGCAACGGTCGCGACTCAGCTGGTCGTCGTCTCGGCGTTAAACTCTACGGTGGTCAGGCTGCAATCGCAGGCAACATCATCGTGCGTCAACGCGGTACGAAATTCTACCCAGGTGAAGGCGTTGGCCTTGGCAAAGATCACACAATCTTTGCAACGACTGACGGCGCTGTGAAATTTCACAAGGGCTTGAAAAAACGGACTTTCATCTCTGTGCTTCCAGTGGCAGAGGCCGCTGAATAAGCCGACCTTGATGGTTTAAAATTCAAGGGATCGGCCTTCGGGCCGGTCCCTTTTTCTGTGTGGGGCTTGTGATTTTTTACCTGCCACACCAAGTACGTTAACGAATGTTAAAATTGCTTAGCTATACGGCTATGTGAAAACGTCCTTCGCCGCAGGCGCCCCTTGGGAGGGGTGGCGTTGTTTTGAGGTACTCTTCGAGGAGGAGAGATATGAAATTAGATCACACCATCGTTCGCGATTTGAAAGTGACACAAGACACTATTGAGGCTGACCGGTTTACTTTACGTGGCCCGAAGTCCTCTGATGTGGGGCTGTTGTCACTCTATGCCAGCGACAAGCGCGTGGCGAACGCGTCACGGTCTTTACCGCACCCATTGCCACCAGGGGCGACTGAGGCCTTCATCGCGCGATCTCTTGATCCGGCTGTGCCATTGCACACCTTTATCATCGATGGCGAGGCCGCGGGCCTGTCCGAAGTTCTGGGCGTGATGCAGTTGAAGCCGCTTGAGCGCGACCAATCCGAGGTCAGCTTTTGGGTCGCTCCGTCGTTTTGGGGCACTGGCATTGCGTCATCGGCGCTAAAGGCACTGGTTGCAGCAAATCCTTTGGGGGACAAAACCATGTTCGCCGAGATTTTCCAAGACAACCAAGCCTCGGCCCGCGTTGTAACAAATGCAGGCTTTGAATACCTTGGAGATGCTGAAACCTTCAGTGTCTCACGCGGCGCGCGGGTCCCGACATGGACCTATGTGTGCAAGCTCGACTGACCCCTTGAGCCAAAACGGGGTCGCCAAAACCAAGGACGACCCCGATGACCCAAATATTAACCACCAAACGACTGATCCTGCGCCCTTTACGGGGCGATGATGCGCTTGATCTTGTGCGCCTGCTCAACAATCTTGACGTGAGCAGCTGGTTGACGCGCGTCAGCTTTCCCTATTCGATTGTCGAGGCACATTGGTATATCGGCGCGCTGAGCAACCCATGGCGCTTTGCGATTACTTCGCGCGACACTGGTGCATTTATGGGCTGTGTCGAAGTCGGTACCGAGTTCGGCTATTGGCTTGGGCAACCGTTTTGGCGTCAGGGATACATGTCTGAGGCGGCCAATGCGGTCGTTGATCATTGGATGGGGCAATATGGCGACACGCTGACCTCATCGTATTTTTTGGGCAACACGGGTTCAAAGGCCATTCTGACCGCCTTGGGCTTTGAGCCGCGCGAAATCACCTGTAAATTCTCGAAAGCACGGGATAAAGAGGTGAAAACGCGCATTTTAACCCTTACGCCCACGCGCTATCACGCGCATAAGGCACATTGAATTTGCCGCCAACGCAGGCTAAGTCTTCGATCTGAAAGGATCACCACATGAAATTTCTCGATCTTTGCAAAGTTTACATTCGATCCGGCTCAGGCGGCAACGGCTGTGTATCGTTTCGGCGTGAGAAATACATCGAATATGGTGGTCCAAATGGCGGTGATGGCGGACGCGGCGGCAGCGTTATTGTTGAAGCCGTTGACGGTCTCAACACCCTCATTGATTTTCGCTACCAGCAGCATTTCTTTGCCCAAAACGGGCAGGGCGGCATGGGCAGCAATCGCACCGGTAAAGACGGTAAAGACATCTATCTGCGGGTGCCTGCGGGCACTGAAATCATGGATGAAGACCAAGAAACTGTTTTGTTTGACATCACCGAAGTTGGCCAAAAGATCGTTTTGATCAAAGGCGGCAACGGCGGTTGGGGCAACTTGCACTTTAAATCTTCGACCAACCAAGCGCCGCGAACCGCAAATCCGGGGCAAGAGGGTATCGATCGCACGATCTGGTTGCGCCTGAAATTGATCGCGGATGCGGGGCTTTTGGGCATGCCAAATGCCGGTAAATCGACGTTTTTGTCAGTGACATCAAATGCACGTCCCAAAGTGGCCGATTACCCGTTCACGACCATGCACCCGAATTTGGGTGTTGTGGGGATCGACAATACAGAATTTGTGGTCGCCGATATTCCGGGGCTGATCGAAGGCGCCTCTGAGGGGCGTGGACTTGGCGATCTGTTCCTTGGTCACGTTGAGCGCTGCGCTGTGCTGTTGCATCTTGTGGATGGCACATCTGAGGATGTGGCCCATGATTACAACGTGATCATTGGCGAGATTTCGAATTACGCCGATGAGCTGGGTGACAAGCCGCGCATCACGGTGCTCAATAAAGTTGACAGCTTGACCGAAGAAGAAATTGCCGAGAAAACAGCAGCACTTGAAAAAGCGTCAGGCGGACGCGTGTATACCATGTCCGGCGTCAGTCGTGACGGGGTGGATACAGTGTTGCGGGCATTAAAGGCTGAGATTTCGATGGACCGTTTGCGCACCAAACAAGCCGACGGAGGCGATGAGGAAGAAACATCGTGGCGACCTTAAAAGATGCAAAACGCGTTGTCATAAAAATCGGATCGGCCTTACTGGTCGAATCCGGTGATCTTCGCAAAGCTTGGCTGACGGGCTTGGCCAAAGATGTGGCGATGCTTAAGGCCCGTGGCATGGATGTGATCATCGTGTCTTCTGGCTCTATCGCTTTGGGGCGTGGCGTGCTGAAATTGCCCGTCAAAGACCTGCCGCTTGAGCAATCACAGGCCTGCGCTTCAGTGGGGCAAATTCGTCTTGCGCGGGCGTATCAAGATTCGTTTGATGCGCATGGCATCATCGCGTCACAGGTGCTTTTAACATTGGACGACACCGAAGATCGCCGCCGCTATTTGAACGCCCGTGCGTCTCTTGAGGCGCTTTTGGCGCTTGGTGTTGTACCGGTCGTGAATGAAAACGACACGATTGCCACCGATGAAATTCGCTATGGCGACAATGATCGTTTGGCAGCGCAAATCGCGGTCACTGTCGACGCTGATACCTTGGTGCTTTTGTCTGATATCGACGGGCTATACACCGCCAATCCGAATACAGACCCAACGGCAAAACACATCGCGCAGGTTTCTGAAATTACGCCTGAAATCGAAAATATGGCTGGCGATCCCGTTTCAGGTCTGTCCAAGGGCGGGATGAAAACCAAGATTTTAGCTGCCAAAACGGCGATGGCGGGCGGTTGTGCGATGGCCATCACCCAAGGGGCTGTTGACCGTCCGCTTCAGGCATTGGACAATGGGGCGACGGCAACATGGTTCTTACCGTCTGTTGATCCCAAAAGGGCGCGCAAAAACTGGATTGGCGCGATGAAACCCAAAGGGACTTTGGTAGTGGACGCTGGCGCGATCCATGCGTTGAACAAGGGCAACTCTTTGTTGCCTGCAGGTGTCACTGAGGTGTCGGGCCAATTTGGCCGTGGTGAACCTGTTGAGATTGTGGGGCCAGATGCGGTTCGTGTCGGACTTGGACTGACGCGGTATACATCTGACGAAGCCCAGGCCATCAAAGGGGCCAAGACACAAGATATTCAAGCGATCCTTGGTCACTCAGGCCGAGCCGCAATGATTCATAGGGATGATATGGTGTTATGACTAAAGACGTTAACATAACCGAACTGATGCAAGACATCGGCAAACGGGCCAAAGCGGCTTCATCGACATTGGCTTATGCAACAGCCGAAACCAAACACGCGGCCTTGATCGGCGCGGCAGAGGCCATTTGGGCCCGCCGTGATGAAATCCTTGCTGCAAACGAAAAAGACATGGTCTTTGGTCGGGACAAGGGCCTGAGTGATGCGATGTTGGATCGGTTGTTGCTGACCGAAGATCGCATTGCTGGGATCAAAGAGGCTTTGTGCACCATAGCAGAGCAAAAAGACCCTGTCGGCGATGTGATTGCTGAATGGGATATGCCCTCTGGTTTGCACATCAAACGTACGCGCACGCCTTTGGGCGTTATCGGTGTGATCTATGAATCGCGCCCCAATGTGACTGCCGATGCAGGGGCTTTATGTTTGAAAGCGGGCAATGCGGTGATTTTGCGCGGTGGATCTGAAAGTTTTCATTCCTCAGGCTTGATCCACGACTGTCTCGTCGATGGGTTGGTCAAAGCAGGCCTGCCTGCCGATTCCATCCAACGTGTGCCGACCCGTGATCGTGCGGCGGTCAGTGAAATGCTGTCGATGACAGATTATATCGACGTGATCGTGCCACGCGGCGGTAAAGGGCTTGTGGGTCTTGTGCAACGCGAAGCGCGTGTGCCGGTGTTTGCGCATCTAGAGGGCATCGTGCATGTGTTCATGGATGCCTCAAGCGATCCCAAAAAAGCGATGGACGTCGTGGTCAACGCTAAAGCGCGCCGCACAGGTATTTGTGGTGCAGCAGAATGTTTGCTTATTCATAAAGACTTAGCGGATACTCTTGGTGTGGATGTGATCCAAGCATTGATGAAAGCTGGCATCGAAGTGCGTGGTGACGAGACCTTGCAATCCATTGCGGGCGTTGTGCCTGCAACCCAAGACGACTGGGGCTGTGAATACGCTGATGCCATCATTGCGGCCAAGGTTGTTGACGATATCAACGGCGCTATTGCGCATATCCATCAGTATTCGTCATCTCACACCGACTGCATCATTTCCGAGACGGCTGACAATGTTGCCAAGTTCTTTGAGCGGATTGATAGCGCGATTTTGATGCACAACTCTTCGACGCAATTCGCGGATGGCGGTGAGTTTGGGATGGGCGGCGAGATCGGTATTTCAACAGGTAAGATGCACGCGCGCGGCCCTGTGGGCGCTGAGCAATTGACTTCGTTCAAATATTTGGTGACCTCGGACGGCGCAACGCGCAAATGATCTGACAAACCCCTGTCTTTTCTGAATATAAAAAGGCGCGCTGGAGGGCGCGCCTTTTGTGTGACCTTGGGGAGGACAAGATCACGGGACACAAACGGGGTTAGGCCATGAGGCGCAACATACCTTCTTGGCTTTGGGCCGTGATGTGTCTGTTGAGCAGCTCTGCCTGCAGTGGGGCCAAAATAAACTGAACTTCTGATGGTTTTAAACCATCTGCGGTGGCGGTGGCACCCAATCGAGCCCACAAGTCAGGAGAGGGGTCCAGACGGTCGGCGCGCGCATCGATGCACCATTGGCCATTATCATTGCCGATTTTGATCACCCCGCCACGCGGCATCGCGGTTTCAATGCAAAGTACCATCAAACACGCGAGTTTAACTTCGTCGCGCGAGATATCGGTTTCTGGATGCCACTCGTATTTTAAACGCGCGGTTTCCAAAGCTTGCAAGATCGACACCATTTCCATACGACCGGTCACTTGGCCAGAAGACGCCATGCCAAAAGCGATCCGAAAAAACTTTACACGTGCGTTTGCATTGTCGACGCTTTCCGCGATAAGGCTGAGTTCGGGATTGGTGGGGCCGCTAGACATGCCAAGCAATTCAACGCCATTGGAAATCGCGCCGACAGGGCTGATAAGATCATGGCAGATTCGAGAACCGATCATGGCGGCGATGTCGCGGGTCAATTTTTTGGTCATTGTGTCTCCAAAAGTGGGGCTAACATAGGAAAGTACTGCGATGGACGATTTAAATGCTATGCTTGAACCAGGTCAGATCGTGCGCCATCCGAACTGTGAGGATTGGGGCGAGGGGCAGGTTCAATCCAATATCAATGGCAAACTGACAGTGATGTTCGCACAGGTTGGCAAAGTTGTTATTGATAGTCGTCGCGTCGCTCTCCTTCCGGTGTTTAATTAATCTCGTCATGGTTAAGGTTTCGTTGATACAGGCTGACACTTATTGGGCGTTGTGTTGAAATTTTTTGCAACCTAAAGGTGTATAGGGGCGTTCCTTGGGCAAGCTGTGTTGCATTGATACCGCGAACGCCGTAGAAACCGCCCACCTCTTCCTTTTAAAAAAGACCCCAAATGAGTGAACTCGATCACAAGTTCGAACTGCGCTTTGCAACCTGCACACAAGATATACGCGCGGCGCAACGCCTGCGTTATAGGGTGTTTGTCGAAGAGCTTGGCTCTGACGGCGCAATGGTCGATCATGAGGCTCAGCTTGAGGCGGATAAGTTTGATCCTGTTTATGATCATTTGATGTTGATCGATAAATCGCGCTCTGATGATCCGCTTGAGCAATGCGTAGGGGTTTATCGTCTTTTAACTGATGAAAAATCTATTGAAATCGGTGGGTTCTATACAGAGTCTGAATATGATCTGAGCGTGCTCAAAGCCTCAGGCAAACGTCTGTTGGAACTTGGTCGCTCTTGTGTGGCCCCAGAATATCGTGGTGGCACAGCGTTGTACCACATGTGGGCGGGCCTCGCGAAATACGTCTTTGAAGGTGGGTTTGATGTGTTGTTCGGCGTGGCATCCTTTCATGGCACAGATATGGCGAAGCTGGCAGAACCCCTGTCCTTGCTGCATCATCGCCACCTTGCGCCGCAAGACTTGCGCGTGCGCACCGTCGAGGGCGCCTTTGAGAACATGGATCTGATCCCTGAAGATAAAATCGACCGACGATCTGCCATGCTACAGGTGCCTGCGCTGATCAAAGCTTATCTGCGTTTGGGCGGTACGGTGGGCGAGGGCGCCTTTATTGATCATGCGTTTAACACCATCGATGTGTGTTTGATCTTGGATATCGCGCAGGTGTCGCCACGCCAAAAAGACATGTACACCCGCGAGCGCATTCGATGACATCACCACTTTGGAACAGTTCCGTGCCGCCTGTTGAACCGCCATGTGAGCGCTTCGATGGGCTGCGGGCTGTGTTGCGCGGTGCGCCGATCGTCTTGTTAATATTGGTATGCCTACCGTTGATGATGCTCACAAGAGGCATCGAGCGCTTGATCGTGGGCGCGCGTAGACCTTGGTCGTCGGTTTTCCCGCGCTTTGTGTCATACGCAGCTCTAAAGATAATGGGAATCCCATTGCAGACGCGCGGTACGCCTATGTCTGCCCCAGGCGCAGTGGTGGCAAACCATTCCTCTTGGTTGGATATTTTTACGCTGAATGCCTGCCAAGATGTATTTTTTGTCTCGAAAGACGAAGTGGCCAATTGGGCCGGTATTGGTCCTTTGGCACGTGCCTGTGGCACTGTGTTTATTGCGCGTGATCGCAAAGAGGCAGGGCGTCAAAAGATACTGTTCGAGAAACGTTTGCACATGGGGCATAAATTGTTGTTTTTCCCCGAAGGCACTTCAACCGATGGTTTGCGGGTTTTGCCGTTTAAACCCACGTTGTTTGCGGCCTTTTTTGCGCCAGAGCTGCGTGATGAGGTCTCTATCCAGCCGGTCACCGTACAATACATTGCGCCTGCGGGGGCCGATCCACGCTTTTACGGCTGGTGGGGCGAAATGGAATTTGCGCCGTCTTTGATTAAGTTTTTGAAAGCCCGCAAACAGGGGGCGATCATGGTCACGTTTCATGAGCCTATCGCCGTGAAAGACGTGCCAAATCGCAAAGACATGGCGTTTCTATGCGAAAAAGCTGTGCGCTCAGGTCTGCCTGAAATAGCTGAAAAGTTTAAAGACGTCTAAAGCGATAGCTGACACGAAAAAGACCCCGTTAAAGGGGCCTTTATATAAAAATATCTTGAAAATTAAGCGGTTCGATCGTTTAGCTCATAGCTGCGATCAATGTACCCAATGTCGCACTTGGATCGTCTTTCGTCCAAATTTCATCGCCGATGGCAAAGAAATCAGTGTGTGGCGTCAAGGCTTTGATCGTATCTATGTCCAAAGCGCCTTCGGCGACAACCGGCACTTCAATCATCAAAGACCACCATTCAAACAGCTCTTTTTCTGCTTGCACACCTGTGCCAAGGCCGCTGGTGCCTGCCGGACCAAAGGCCACGTAATCCGCGCCAATTTCGCCAGCCGTCATGCCATCATGACGCGTGGCGCCACAAAAGGCGCCGACAATAGCATCGGTCCCAAGCGTTTTACGCACATCACGCACCGAGCGCGCACCATCGAGCAAATGCACCCCGTCAAGTCCGTGCTTTTCGGCCAAAGCCACGTGAGAATCGATGACAATCGCCACATCGCGCGCATGACAAACTTCGCGCAGAGCATCAGCGGCGCGGCCAAGTTCAACTTCATCTTTACTGGCCAAAGCCAAACGCACACAAGCAACATCATGATCATCCAGAACTTGCGCCAAAAGCGCAGGAAATGTCTGCACATCAAAAGCGGCGGGAGTCAGCAGATAGATTTGTGGCACTTCGGATTGATCTGAGTGATCGGACATGGGCGACTCCTTTGACGTTTGTTTTGATATAGCGGCTTTAGTCTTTGTGTGGAAGGCTTTGCACGTGTCGTATACCGCTCACCGAGCACAGTCACTGTCCCTTGCGCATTTGGCGATCTGCGCCTATCACGCGCAGGCCCCTTTGCTGTAATCTCATGCCGCAATCAAGCTACGACCAAGAAAGTTCAACTCATGTCCGATACGCCCCAAGACTTCGATCTGTCCGGTCCCACACCTGCATTCATTCTGGTGCGCCCACAGATGGGCGAAAACATCGGCGGGGCTGCGCGCGCAATGTGGAATTTCGGTTTGGACCGGATGCGCATCGTTGATCCGCGTGATGGCTGGCCCAATCAAAAAGCCGTGGCCATGGCCTCTGGCGCGGGGCGTCTGTTGGACGAGGCGGGCATGTTTGACACCGTGCCAGATGCTTTGGCTGACTGTGATTATGTTTTTGCGACCACTGCGCGGATGCGCGACATCACCAAACCTGTGATGTCGCCTGAACGCGCCATGGAACACGCCCGCGCCATTATGGCCAACGGGGGCAAGGTTGGCGTGATGTTTGGGCCTGAGCGGGCAGGATTGGAAAACGAGGACGTGGTCCATGCCAATGCGCTGATCACCGTGCCGATCAATCCTGAATTTCCGTCTTTGAACCTCGCGCAATGTGTCTTGTTGACGGCCTATGAATGGCGTCGCCAAACCGCTGACATCGTCCCTGAAGTGGTGGAAATGGCGGGCACCGAATGGGCAGGGCATGTCGAGATGGAAAAGCTCGGCGATCATTACGAGGACACGCTGGATCAAGCAGGGTTCTTTTTCCCCGAAGACAAAGCCACCAGCATGAAGCTGAACCTGCGCAATCTGTGGTCGCGGATGCCGATGACCAAGATGGATGTGCAGATGATGCATGGGATGATGCGCCAAATGAAGCGCTGGAAAGAGCGTGGTTCGGGTCGCTAGACCCGCGATATGCGCGTTCAAGGGATAGTTTTTCAAATTTAAGCGCGTCAAAGCGTCTTTTGACGTCTGGATGTGCTTGCCCTTGGGCGGGGTGCTGCCTAGTTTCCCATGCAAACACCGCACATATAGGGGCGCATCGCATGGCTCAAAAACCAACATCGAAACGCAGCATTTTTGAAGAGGTCGGCGCAGATACAAAGCCTGTCTCACCCCCCAAAGGTGGCCTGATCGATACAGGAAAATCCGGCGCACGCAAAGGCATCCGCGCTTGGCTGTTGATTTTGTTTGCGATGGTCATGGTGATGATCGCCGTGGGGGGCATGACGCGTTTGACGGATTCCGGTCTGTCGATCACCGAATGGAAACCCGTCACGGGTGCTATGCCGCCGATGAATGCGCAGGCTTGGGGTACAGAATTCGAGAAATACAAACAAATCCCAGAATATCAATTGCAAAATGCTGGTATGTCTTTGTCCGAATTCAAAGCGATCTATTGGTGGGAATGGGGGCATCGCCAATTGGGCCGCTCCATTGGACTTGTCTGGTTCCTCGGCTTTGCAGGCTTTGCGCTCGCGCGTAAAATCCCCACGGGTTGGACAAAAAAACTGCTGTTTATCGGCGCTTTGGGCGGACTTCAGGGCGCGATTGGCTGGTGGATGGTGTCCTCTGGTTTGACCGGTGATCGTTTGGATGTGGCGTCCTACAGGCTGGCAACCCATCTTGGGCTGGCCTTTGTGATTCTTGGGTTCATCGCGTGGTACGTGTTCCAACTCAGCCAGTCTGAGGGCGAACTCATGCAAGCGCGACGCAACCGTGATGCCAAGCTGTTCACCAAAGGCACAGGGATGCTGCATATGGTGTTTTTGCAAATTCTGCTGGGGGCTTTGGTCGCGGGTATTGATGCTGGGCGCGGGTTTACCGATTGGCCATTGATGGGCGGGCAGTTTTTGCCACCTGATCCGCTAAGCTTGACGCCGATGTGGCGCAATTTCTTTGAAGATGCCGGTCTTGTGCAATTCATGCATCGGATGATGGGATATGTCGTGTTCATTTATGGGCTGACCGTTTGGTTGCACGCGCGTAAATCAGCCAATCGCAGCACGGCTGCGGCCTTTAATATGATGGCTGCCATCCTGTTCTTGCAGGTGGCTTTGGGCATCGTCACAGTTCTGCATGGCGCGCCAATGCATCTGGGCCTTGCGCATCAAATCGGGGCCGTGGCCTTGTTTGTATCAGTCTTGCGGGCGCGGTTCTTGAGCCAATACCCTAAAACCCAATCTGTTCGAGGATCCTGATTATGACCGCATATACTGACTTAATGGCGTTTCAAAAAACCACAGAGGCGCTTGGTTCTGTTGCTGGGCGGCTCAACTGGGATCAAGAAACCATTATGCCCGAAGGTGCCGCAGCCCAACGCAGCGAAGAACTGTCTGCCATGGAAACAGTGTTGCATGCACGGCGCACTGATCCACGTGTTGGTGATTGGCTGGCGGCGATTGATGTCGTGACATTGGACGCGGTGCAAGCTGCAAACCTGCGCCATATCAAGCGGTCTTATGCGCGCAACACCAAGGTGCCTGCCGATTTGGCCACTGAAATTGCTAAGGTCACATCTCTGTCCCAAGGCATCTGGGCAGAGGCGCGCGCCAATGACGATTTCGCCCATTTTGCCCCGACATTTGAACGCGTTGTGGCGCTCAAACGCGAAGAATCGGCGGCTTTAGCCGATGGCGGCGATCTGTATGACGCGATGCTGCAAGACTATGAACCAGGCGCGACAGCGGCAGAATTGTCTGCAATGTTTGGTGCTTTGCGCCCGCGTCTCAGCGCGCTACGTGATAAGGTTTTGGGCGCTGATCAACCCAAGGGCGTCAGCGGTACCTTCGATGAAGCGGCGCAAATGGCGCTGACCCATGAGGTCGCGAAAAGCTTTGGCTATGACTTCAATCGCGGTCGTATCGACAAAGCCGTGCATCCGTTTTCAAGCGGCTCTGGTTCGGATTCGCGCATCACCACGCGTACATCTCACGATGATCCGTTCAACTGTTTGTATTCGACAATCCACGAAGTCGGCCATGCCTGTTACGAGCTAGGCATTGATGATGCGCATCTGTTCACGCCGCTTGGCGCAGGCGTGTCGATGGGCGTGCATGAAAGCCAATCGCGGATTTACGAGAACCAGTTGGGCCGCTCAAGGGCATATACGGAATACCTGTATGGCAAAATGCGCGACAGTTTTGGTGATTTCGGGATCGACAGTGCCGAAGAGTTTTACGCCGCTGTGAACCGCGTCACCCAAGGCTATATCCGCACCGAGAGCGACGAAATTCAGTACAACCTGCATGTGCTTTTGCGTTTTGATCTGGAACGCGCCATCATCTCTGGCGCTTTGGAGATCAAAGACCTGCCTGAGGCTTGGAACGCGCGGTTCGAAGCCGATTTTGGCGTCAAGGTCGACAAAGTGTCGAATGGCTGTTTGCAAGATGTGCATTGGCCTGTGGGGCTGTTTGGTTACTTTCCCACGTACTCATTGGGCAACGTCTATGCGGGCTGTTTGAACAAAGCCATGCGTGATGAGGTTTCTGGCATCGATGCGGCTTTGGCCAAAGGGGACACGTCTCTTGCGACAGATTGGTTGCGCGAAAACGTGCAGCAATATGGGGGCCTGCGCACACCACATGACACGATTGTGCATGCCTGCGGGGGCGAGCCCACGGAAGTGCCATTGTTGGATTATCTAGAAGAGAAATTCAGCGGTATCTACGGCCTTTAAGGCTGCGCTAAAACAAGTCTAAAACGCACTGTATTAAAGTGCGTTTTGGGCGGTAAACCAAGGTTCCACACGGGCGCGAATGAAGGGCCAAAGGGCTGGGCAACCACGGGTGATTTTATCGCCAACACGAGTATCTAGTTGACTCAGTTTCACATCGTAATCGCGCCAAGACCCGCCATCATTTGCCAAATTGTGCAAAACGGGCTGCGCGCGATCAATGGATTTGGCGTAGAGCGCCGTTGGCGTCTGTGCCGCTTCAAACTCTTCCCAAATGCCGCGCAGGTTTTGACCTTGATCGCTTGGCAATAGCCCAAATAGGCGATCTGCGGCTTTGATTTCTGCGACTTCTTGCGCCTGTTGCGCCTCTGCTGTCACGGCACCATGGATAGGCGTGTCGCCTGCGTCCACTTCGACGATATCATGCAAAAGCATCATCATAATCGCGCGTGATGCATCAATCGTACCATGGGCTTGATCGGTCAAGGTCAGTGCGTAAAGCATCACATGCCAAGAATGTTCGCCTGAGTTTTCAGGGCGTGTCCCATCCAAAATCGGCGTGGCGCGCAGTACTTTTTTCAGGCGGTCTGCTTCACACCAAAATGCGTAACGCTGGTCCATCACTGGATCGGTCGCACGGGTTTCAAACAGGGCCAATGTAAATTCATAAAGCGCAGGAAAGAGATCTTTGATTTTGGACGCTCGGCCATGATAGAGATTGTGCTCCACAATCTCGCGTTCTTCATCCAGTTGCACCTGCGCACCGAGGCATTGCAAAGCTGGCGCGAGGAAATCGATGGATTTGGCAAAGCGCGCAGTTGGCGTCTGCATGGTCTCAAATTCGCGCCAAGTCGCGAGATAGTGATCTGCGATATCCTTTGGCAACAGCCCGTAAATGCGGGCAGCGGCAGCCTGTTCGGCCAGCTCAATATCTTTGGGGTTGTGGGTGATATGAATTGGATGATCGCCTGCGTCGATTTCCACGATATCGTGCAAGATCAACATGTCAATCACGCGCGCCAAATCAACATCTGCACCCGCCAAAGGCGCGCAGAGCACCGCCAAAAGGGCCGCGTGCCATGAATGTTCAGCAGAGTTTTCAAACCGAGACCGATCCATCACTTGATTGGCGCGGTCTACTGTTTTGAGTTTGTCGGCTTCTAACAAAAACGCGAATTGCGCATTGAGACGCGCCAGATCTTTTAGGTTAGACTTCAAAGTCATCTTCCGCACTTGGGGGCGGGGCGGTTGGGGCCTGTCCCGCTTTATGTTCTTTCACACGTTGCAAAATATAGTCACGGGCGCGACGTTCGGCCAAACGCACACGCGCGGCGGTGTTAAACGCCTCTTGTGTGGTGGTCGATGTCGCGCCAATCACTTGGGACACCTGCTGGATAAACTGTTCATCGCCGATCACATCCATCGCTTTGATAGCGTCTTTTGCAAGATCGTCCGATAGGTCGTCCATGATCCCCATAGCAGTAGTCCTTAACGTGTATTTTCGGTCAAACGGCGGCGCACGTATGTGTCAACGTTGCCAATCATCTCTTCCATATGCGGGTCTTCAAAGAAGTGGCCAGCCCCTTCAAGTTCTTGATGGGTGATGGTGATGCCTTTTTGCTCGTGCAATTTATTCACAAGCGTATGGGTGTCTTTGGGGGGCGCCACGCGGTCGGCTGTGCCGTTGATGATCAAACCTGAAGCTGGGCACGGGGCCAAGAACGAGAAATCATACATATTGGCGGGGGGCGACACAGAGATAAAGCCGGTGATCTCGGGGCGGCGCATCAACAATTGCATACCGATCCAAGCACCAAAGCTAAAGCCCGCGACCCAGCAATGTTTCGCATTCGGGTTCAACGACTGCAGGTAATCGAGCGCAGAGGCCGCATCAGACAATTCGCCGATGCCTTGATCGTATTCACCTTGCGACCGGCCAACGCCGCGAAAGTTGAATCGCAATACAGTAAAGCCCATTTTGTGAAAGGCGTAATGCATGTTGTACACGACGCGGTTGTTCATCGTGCCGCCAAACTGGGGGTGCGGGTGCAAGATGATCGCGATGGGGGCATCTTTGGCGCGTTGTGGGTGGTAGCGGCCTTCGAGGCGGCCTTCTGGGCCGGGAAAAATCACTTCGGGCATTGAGGTCCCTGTCTCCTTAGATGTCTTGTCAGCTGCGCCACCACTCATATGTGGAACGGGCTGGGACATCCATTATGGGGTGTCGTTTTGTGCTCGTGTTAAATGCTCTGTCCAGCTATAGTTGACGAATAAGATCAGGAACTTTAGAAGCATTCTAAACTAACTGCTCTTTTAGGGCATACGAGTTGCATTGGAGTTAAGGCTCCAAAGCGCTAACGTCAATGATTTTGCTCAAGAATTACCCGTTTTGCGGGGGAATCACCGCAAATATGGGGCAAGGTACTGAGCTGGAGCGGGTGAATCGCGTTTTGCGACACCTTTGATTGGGAGATCGAGATATGAAGTTATCCACAAAAGGCCGTTACGCGATGGTCGCCTTGGCTGATCTGGCGCTTCAAAATGATGGCGCGTTGCTGTCTTTGTCCGAGATCTCAAAACGCCAAGATATATCTTTGCCCTATCTAGAGCAGTTGTTTGTCAAACTGCGCCGCGCCGAACTTGTCATTTCTGTGCGTGGGCCTGGTGGCGGCTATAAGCTGGCGAAATCGCCGTCTGATATTCGCGTCTCGGACATACTTGAGGCTGTGGATGAAACCGTATCTGCAATGCACACAGGGGCAGGGGCGTCAGGTGGCGTGTCTGGCAGTCGTGCCCAATCGGTAACCAACAGGTTGTGGGAAGGGCTTTCAGCACATGTTTATGTCTTTTTGCATCAAACCCGTTTGTCCGACATCACTGGCAACGGTTTGCGCCCATGCCCTGCGGTGCCGAACTTTGTCGAAGTGGTGGATGACAGCAAGGCTGCGGTCGAGGCGCAAGCTCAAGAATTGGTATCAGAGGACCTGAGCAAATAATGGCGCGCGCGCCTCGCATATATTTGGATTACAACGCCACTGCGCCACTCTGTCTGGCCGCTCGCGAGGCGATGATTGCCGCCATGGATGTGGTGGGCAATCCGTCGTCTGTGCATGGCGAAGGACGCCTTGCCAAGGGCTTGATTGAAAAGGCGCGTGGACAAGTCTCTGACGCTTTCGGGGCCAGTTCTGCTGATATCGTGTTCACATCAGGCGCGACTGAGGCTGCGGCTTTGGCGCTCGCTGGTCGCGCGATGCACTGCGCTGATGTGGAACATGAGGCGGTGTCGTCTTGGTGTGAAACGGACTTAGCTGTTGATGCAAATGGTGCAGTAACTTGCACAAATCGAACAGAAACTGCATTGCAACTGGCCAATTCTGAAAGTGGAATTGTACAAAACCTACCTGAGGGCCTTGCGGTGGTGGATGCGACCCAAGGGTTTGGAAAGCTGCCCATTGCGTTCAACTGGTTGGGCTGCGACATGGCGCTGATCTCGGCGCATAAAATCGGTGGTCCCAAAGGTATTGGCGCTTTGGTGCTCAAACAAGGTCTGGATGTTAAAGCGCAGATTTTGGGCGGAGGCCAAGAAATGGGGCGTCGCTCTGGCACTGAAAACCTGCTTGGGATCGTCGGGTTTGGTGCTGCGGCTGAGGCCAGCGCGAAACTGATCGCAGATGGTGTTTGGGATCAGGTGGCCACGCGGCGCGATCTGCTGCAAGCGCGGCTTGAAGATGGCGCCGACGGCATCACATGTGTTGGGAAAGATGTAAAACGTCTGCCCAATACATTGAGCGTCATCACGCCCAATTGGAAAGGCGAAACCCAAGTGATGCAAATGGATCTGGCAGGATTTGCCGTGTCGGCAGGATCAGCCTGTTCCAGTGGCAAGGTGAAATCCAGCCGCGTTTTACGTGCAATGGGATACTCGGACTTGGAGGCCTCTTGCGCAATGCGGGTGTCTTTGGGACCTGAGACCACAACAGATGAGATCGAGCGGTTTGCCAATGCATGGCTGAACGCCTATGACCGCTGGAAACAGCGCGCAGCTTGAGAATAATATGGCCCGCTTGCGGTGCCGCACAGATAAAATGGGCCATCAGAGCCCGATAGATACGCACTTGAAGGAGTGATCCGCATGGATGACACATCGGTAAAAGACAAAGTCCAAGTCAAAGACGGCGTTGAGCAAGACACAGTTGATGCGGTGCAAGCGCTTGGCGGCGCTTACAAGTACGGCTGGGAAACCGATATCGAGATGGAATATGCCCCCAAAGGCCTGTCCGAGGATATCGTGCGGTTGATTTCCGAGAAAAACAACGAACCTGAATGGATGCTGGAGTGGCGTCTTGAGGCCTATCGCCGTTGGTTGACCTTGGAAGAACCCGATTGGGCGATGGTGGATTATCCCGAGATTGATTTTCAGGATCAGTATTACTACGCACGTCCGAAATCAATGACCGAAAAGCCAAAGTCGTTGGACGAGGTCGATCCAAAGATTTTGGCCACCTACGAAAAACTTGGGATTTCGTTGAAAGAACAAGCCATTTTGGCAGGCGTAGAAGGCGCAGGCGACGTGCCTGCGGATGGCGAGCGCCGCGTGGCTGTTGATGCTGTAATGGATTCTGTGTCTGTTGGCACGACGTTC
Organism: Pacificibacter marinus; assembly: GCF_018860505.1. Lineage (GTDB taxonomy): Bacteria > Pseudomonadota > Alphaproteobacteria > Rhodobacterales > Rhodobacteraceae > Celeribacter > Celeribacter marinus_B. The sequence continues at coordinate 7,195 of NZ_JAHKPU010000013.1, read as the reverse complement.
AAAAAAGAACTCGAAGCGGCGGGTGTGATTTTCTGTTCCATTTCTGAGGCGATCCAAGAGCACCCTGAACTGGTTAAAAAATACCTCGGCACGGTTGTGCCCGTGTCCGACAACTATTATGCGACGCTTAACTCTGCTGTGTTCTCGGATGGGTCTTTTGTTTACATCCCGCCAAACACCCGCTGCCCGATGGAGCTGTCCACGTATTTCCGTATCAATGCGGAAAACACTGGCCAGTTCGAACGCACATTGATCATCGCGGATGAGAAATCATACGTGTCCTACCTTGAGGGCTGTACCGCGCCAAAACGCGACGTCGCGCAATTGCACGCGGCTGTGGTGGAATTGGTTTTGTTGGAAGACTCCGAGATCAAATACTCGACAGTGCAAAACTGGTTCCCTGGCGATGAAGAGGGCAAAGGCGGCATCTATAACTTTGTGACCAAACGCGCTGATTGTCGTGGCGCACGGTCCAAAGTGATGTGGACCCAAGTGGAAACCGGATCAGCCGTGACGTGGAAATACCCGTCCTGCATTTTGCGCGGCGATGAGTCTCAGGGCGAATTTTATTCCATCGCCATCGCAAACAATATGCAGCAGGCGGATACTGGCACAAAAATGATCCATCTTGGCAAAAACACCAAGTCGCGGATCGTGTCCAAGGGTATTTCTGCGGGCAAAGCGCAAAATACTTACCGTGGTCAGGTCACCATGCACCCGCGGGCGAAAAATTCGCGCAATTACACCCAATGTGACAGCTTGCTGATCGGGTCCAATTGTGGTGCGCACACAGTGCCCTACATCGAAGTGCGCAACAATTCGTCACGCGTTGAACATGAGGCGACGACATCGAAAGTGGATGACGATCAACTGTTCTACTGCCGCGCACGTGGCATGGGCGAAGAAGAGGCTGTGGCCTTGGTTGTCAACGGGTTCTGTAAAGAAGTCTTGCAAGCTTTGCCGATGGAATTTGCGATGGAAGCGCAGGCCTTGGTCGCGATTTCTCTTGAAGGTTCTGTAGGGTAAAAACTGGATTGAAAGGCCCAAGGCATGATGAAAACCACGTTGCTTTCGGTGATTGTCACGGGCCTGTTTTGTCTCTTTGGCAAAGGAAGATACTGAGATGTCGTTTTTCCAAAGCAAACGGTTTCGTGAAGCGTGGATGGGCTCCCTGATTTTGGGGTGCTTATTTCCATTTTTAGAAGCTATTTCGCTGAACGGCTCTGAGCAATCTTATCTTGCGCGTGTGAACGATGGTTTTTTGCCAACAGCCTTTAAATTTGCGGCCATCTATTTTGTTATCGTCTCGGTTTTTGCTGTGTTCAAACACCGCCGCGATGTTGTTTCGTCAAAGAGTGAGACTTCTAAATGATCATCACCACCACGCAATCCGTTGGCAACGTCAATTAAAGTGAGGCTATGAATATGTCCCCTGAACTTCTGTCTCTTGTTGCGATGAAATCGTCTGGCGTCGCGATTGGCGTGTTTCTTGGTGTCGTCATCGGGTTGAGCATTCGTGCCAACAAGGGCAATCGCGATGGATTATTTCGTGATTCTGTTTTCGCGACAGCTTTCCTTGCCTCCATGGCCTCTTGGGCCTTTGTCGTGATTTTGCGGCTCGTGATTGGCTAAGTCTCAGACATGTTCTCGCAATCCCATAAAAATGTAATGGTCGCGCCCACCTCTCGCCATAATCTTTCAGTAACCATATGTTCGTTACTGTATGGGAGAGGTCATGTTTATGGACCAGAAAATAGATTTTCAACGACGCATCGCCCGCGTTGCTCAGGTTACACGCGTTCAGCGTGCCGGAGTTGGACCGTCGAAGTCCCCGCGCATGGAGCGCAACGAACGCATCCAAACGATGTTGGAGCGCCAAGATGCGTCGGACAAAGGTCAGGAATTTTACGGGGCCAATTTGGACAAACCAGCGCCATGGACGCCGTTTCTATCGGTGATCTTGGCTGTTGCCATGGGCGCGCTGTCCGCGATGATCGCCCGTTACATACATTTTCAGATGACAGGGGCCATCGGCGTCAACCTGTCCGCGAATTTAGATGTCACCGTGGATGCGCTATTGGCCATCGCAATCGCCTTTTTGCTGCGCGAGCTGGTGTCTTTGTCCGCCATTCGGCAAATGGGCGCGCAATGCGCGGGCATTTTGTTGGCTTTGATAACGATGCACAACATCGTGCACGAATTTCCGGGGCCGTTTACGCGCCTGTTTTCAAGCGAATGGGTTCGACATGTGACCGAAACGACCGAGCCGGGGACTTTGGTTTTCCGTGGTCGCGAAATTCATATCTAACAACACATGTGCCGGCAGACACTAACGCAACGTCAAGGTTTGCCGACACGAGTTTGCCCGATGACTGCCGCGTTCTATCCTTAATTTCTTCGCAACCTGTCAACTGTAACGTGTTACGGAACAGCCGAGGAAAGACCACAGATGCAGCCAGAGCAAAAACAAGCCTTCGCGGATCGCCTGTCTCGGATCGATTCAAAGGGCGCAAACACTTGTGGCGTTGTTCATGTGGGCGAGACCTCCAACGCAGCGACATCCCGCAAAATAACGCCAAAGAACGCGATGGCCGCACCTTCGTGCGCAGCATTGATGTCCAAAGGACTGCGCTCAGCCGTGATACAGGTTATGGTCGTTGGCACCTGTCTGGCTCTGTATATTCGTCACATCGGTCTGTAACAGCTTACAGTCCCGCTTATTTCGCGTGTTCACCTGCGACTGACGTCGCACAAGATCACGCTTTCACCCACAACGCACAACTGAGCCTGCCGACTGGATACTGTCGTGCGGGCCTTTCCGTATGAAGGATAGATAAATGTTAGAAATCAAAAACCTACACGTCAAACTTGAAGAAGAAGAAAAGCAAATCCTCAAAGGCGTGAATCTGACGGTCGAGCCCGGCAAAGTACATGCGATCATGGGGCCGAACGGCTCTGGTAAATCTACGACTTCTTATGTCCTGTCAGGCCGTGATGGTTATGAAGTGACCAAAGGCTCTGCCACACTTAACGGTGAAGACCTGTTTGACATGGAACCAGAAGAGCGCGCGGCGGCTGGCCTTTTCTTGGCATTCCAATACCCTGTGGAAATCCCGGGCGTTGGTAACATGACCTTTTTGCGCACCGCAGTGAATTCGCAACGCAAATTACGCGGCGAAGAAGAACTGAGCGCGGGTGAGTTTCTTAAAATCGTGCGCGAGAAAGCCAAAGCGTTGAAAATCGACGCGGATATGCTCAAACGTCCTGTCAATGTCGGCTTTTCCGGCGGTGAGAAAAAGCGCAACGAGATTTTGCAAATGGCGATGCTTGAGCCAAAGGTTTGCATCTTGGATGAAACCGATTCCGGTTTGGACGTTGATGCGATGAAATTGGTGGCCGAAGGCGTGAACGCGTTGCGCGATGGCACACGCTCTTTCGTGGTGATCACACACTACCAACGCCTGTTGGATCACATCAAACCAGACTACGTGCACATCATGTCCAATGGCCGTATCATCAAATCTGGAGGCCCTGAATTGGCCTTGGAAGTCGAGAACAATGGCTATGCTGATCTGCTTGCGGAGCAGGAGAATTCATAATGACACGCGCACAAATGAAACAACGCAAATGCGATGACACGGCGGCCCGTCTTGACGGCAAAGCGCTTCCTGCGAGCGCGGCTTGGGCCACTGATTTGCGCCAACAATCGTTGGCACGCTTGCTTGACATGGGCTTGCCCACCAAACGCGATGAATATTGGAAATGGACCGATCCTGCGACCTTGACCTCGGCTGTACCAACACCAGCAGAGGTTTTTAACACCACCGAGGCGCCGATCTTTGACGTTATTGATCGTTTGAAAATCGTCTTCGTCGACGGTGTGTTTGACGCTACGGCATCGGATGAGCTGGCAGGCGAAGGTGTTGAGGTGTCATTGCTTAAAGACGCGTTAAACGCTGATATCCATTGGGCCAAGGACAGCTACGGCGTTCTTGAAGCGGCGGGTCAAACACCGGTCGAGCGTCCAATGGCGGCAATGAATACGGCTTTTGCGACCGATGGCGTTGTTATCCGTGTCACTGGTAAAGTCGCTAAGCCGATTTCGATCATCTATACACATACCAATGAGACTTCGGACGCGATTTTGCATAACCTTGTGAAACTCGAAGAAGGCGCTGAATTGACCTTGTTGGAAAACGGTCCAGCGGCTGCGCGTTTCAACAAAGTGCTTGAGGTCGACGTTGCTGATGGCGCGTCTTTCCACCATGTGCGTGCGCAAGGGCGTGATCATGAACGCCGTGCCGCGACGCATATCTTTGGCCGCGTTGGCGCCAACGCTTTGTTCAAATCCTTCACCATGACAGCCAATGGTATTTTAACGCGCAACGAAGTTGTACTTGAACTTTTGGGCGACGATTCACAGGCACATGTCGGCGGTGTTTGCATGGGCGATGGCGCATTTTTGCACGATGACACGGTGTTTATCACCCATGATGCAGAACGCTGCGAGTCCCGTCAGGTGTTCAAAAAAGTGCTACGCAACGGTGCAACGGGCGTGTTCCAAGGCAAGATTTTGGTCAAAGACGGCGCGCAAAAAACAGACGGTTATCAGATTTCACAATCGCTTTTGTTGGATAATGACAGTCAGTTCTTGGCAAAACCTGAACTTGAAATCTACGCCGATGATGTTGTGTGTTCGCACGGGTCCACAACTGGCGCGATTGATGAAGAGGCGCTGTTTTACCTCAAATCACGCGGCGTTGGCACCCAAGAGGCCACAGATCTGTTGACCTTGGCCTTTTTGGCCGAAGCCATCGACGAAATCGCACGTGAAGACATTGCAGCAAACGTTTTAGAACGTCTTGAGGCATGGCTCGCACGCCGCAAAGGATAAGTCTATGGGCGTCGTCTCTGATATCTTACGCAATTACCGCGCCCCGCGCGCGGTGTTGCGCCATCGCATTGGCCCTGAGGTCAATGAAGGCGGTGCATTGATCACAGTGGTGTTGGCTTGCGGCCTCATCTTTGTGGCGCAATGGCCGCGTTTGTCTCGTGAGGCTTTTGAGCAAGGCCAAGACTTGGACATGATGGTCGGAGGCGCGCTTTTGGCATGGGTCTTTATCATGCCTTTGGTGCTTTATGCTTTGGCGATTGCTCTGCATTTTGTCTTGCGTCTTGTTGGTGGAAAACAATCTGCTTACGAGGCCCGCATGGCGACATTTTGGGCGCTTTTGGCGGCCTCGCCACTGTGGTTGCTTTACGGGTTGTGCGTTGGATTTCTTGGGGCAGGGGCTGGCGTGACGCTTGTCGGCCTGATTGCCTTTACTGCTTTTACATTATTCTGGGGCTTGGGACTTGTCGAAGTTGCCTTCCCGAAAGAGGCCCCTCATGTATGACGTAAATGCCATCCGCGCACAGTTTCCGATCCTGTCACGCAAGATCAACGGCAAGCCTTTGACCTATCTCGATAGCGGGGCATCGGCGCAAAAACCGCAGGTTGTGATTGACGCGATCACCCGGGCTTATGCGGAAGAATATTCCAATGTTCACCGTGGGTTGCACTTTTTGTCGAACCTTGCGACCGACAAATACGAAGGCGTGCGCGACGTTGTTAAGACCTTTTTGAACGCGCCGCACGAAGACGATATCATCTTTACCTCAGGCACCACTGAGGGCATCAATATGATCGCCTACAGCTGGGCCATGCCGCGCCTGCAAGCGGGTGACGAAATCCTGATTTCTGTGCTTGAACATCACGCGAACATAGTACCGTGGCATTTCTTGCGCGAACGTCTTGGCGTTGTGATCAAATGGGTCGATTGCGACATGGATGGCAGCTTGGATGCCCAAGCGGTGATCAATGCGATGGGACCAAAAACCAAATTGGTCGCCATCACGCAGATGTCCAATGTCACTGGCACGCGGGTCGATGTGAAAACCATCTGTGCAGCCGCGCGCGCGAGAGGCATCGCCTCGCTGGTGGACGGTTCGCAAGGCTCTGTGCATGGCCCTGTTGATGTCCAAGACATCGGTTGTGATTTTTATCCCATTACAGGCCATAAGCTTTACGGCCCCTCTGGATCAGGTGCCATCTATGTGCATCCTGATCGCCAAGCCGAGATGCGCCCTTTTATGGGCGGTGGTGATATGATCGATGTGGTTGCGCGCGACACTGTTACCTACAACAAACCGCCGATGAAGTTCGAAGCGGGCACGCCTGGGATCGTGCAAACCATTGGCATGGGGGTGGCCTTGGATTGGCTGATGGGGATTGGCATGGATAATATTGCCAAACACGAAGCCGAAATTGCCACATATGCCAGCGCAAAATTGCAAAGCCTCAATTGGTTGCAGGTTCAAGGCACAACGCCAGACAAAGGCGCAATCTTTTCCTTCACCATGCAGGGTGCTCATGCGCATGATCTGTCAACGGTGCTGGACAAACGCGGCGTTGCCGTGCGCGCAGGGTCACATTGCGCTATGCCATTGATGGAACACTTGGGGGTCACTGCGACTTGTCGCGCGTCCTTTGCGATGTACAACAGCAAAGACGATGTCGACACCTTGGTTTCAGCGCTTGAACTGTGCCACGATTTGTTTGCTTAAATATGATTTCAGGGGGCTGTGCGAAAACCGTTTGCACCCCCCAAACCCTTCGCCTATACCGATTTCCAAGGCACCCATAGCTCAGCTGGATAGAGCGCTGCCCTCCGAAGGCAGAGGCCGATGGTTCGAATCCATCTGGGTGCACCATATTACTTTCAGACTTTGACAGAAAGTGTAACGCCTTGAACGGTAAGGTGGTTTCTGTAGTTCGAAGTCCTATTTCTCGCGATTCCGTCAGGGGTGCTGAAAATGCTAACCGAAGTACTGTTCTCTTGAGTTCGTAGGAACCGTTTTCCCATATTTCCCGAGGGCTTGAGTGGTATTTCATGGAAAGTTCGAACATTTTCTCGAAATTCCCCTCTGGAATGATCCGATTGGACAATTTCTCCTCCATAAGGGCGGTTTCAGAGCGCAGCTCCACGATCCTTGTTTCAATAGCTTGAGCTGCCTCCTCGAGCTGAGTTCGAGCAACTTTTTCGACCAACGAACTAACCTCAGTATCAATCTGCTTTAGTCGAGTTCTATGCCGTGAAGATTCAGCTCTGGAATTGGAATGGTAATGGACCTGTCGCGATGAGGGACTGTCCCT
>NZ_JAHKPU010000021.1 GCF_018860505.1 Pacificibacter marinus | reverse complement strand
GGCATACCATTTGATATCGACCTGACCAAAGTTGAAATTGGTCTGTTTGACGGTCGTGTAGGGCGTGATCCAATCCAAGATTTTGCCCTGTTCGCCCCAAAACGCCTCAGGATCCGCCACAGAGGCCGCATACATCGCCTCATAGCCCGCGCGATCAACATGAGCAGACGCCGTAAATGCGGCATCGGGTGAATAAGTCTTCGTCGTCATGATCGTCCTCCCCAGAACATCGTTGGTGCGCACGGTGGCAGTGCGGTTTGCCCTGCCGACCAAAATGTGGTGGGCAGGGAGTCACTTAAATCGCAAGGTATTCAGCGCGCAAGGCCTCGTTTTCGAGCACCTCTTTGGCTGAACCGTCAAAAACAACGGTCCCTGTGTCAAGAATGACCGCACGATCGGCAAGGTTCAAGGCGCGTACCGCATTTTGTTCGACCAAAATTGTGGTGATCCCCTGTGCTTTAATGATCCGAAGCGTTTTTTCGATTTCATCTACGATCACAGGGGCAAGGCCTTCGTAAGGTTCATCCAGCAAAAGCACCTTGATATCGCGTGCCAAGGCACGGGCGATGGACAGCATCTGTTGTTCGCCGCCAGACAGGGTCACGCCCTCTTGTTTGCGCCGTTCACGCAGGCGTGGGAACAATTCATAAATGCGTTCTAACGACCAGCCAATCGGTTCGACAATTTGGGCCAATTGCAGGTTTTCTTCCACTGTGAGCCCTGGAATGATGCGCCGGTCTTCGGGGACAAGACCAAGGCCTGCGATAGCGGCCTCATGGGCTTTCATCGTGTGCAAATGTTGATGATCGAGCCAGATTTCGCCATGCGTCACCATCGGATCGTCAAGACGTGCAATTGCCCGCAAAGTCGAAGTTTTACCAGCTCCATTGCGGCCTAAAAGGGCAAGGATTTCACCCTCGTGAACGTTAAATGAGATGCCTTGCACGATGTAGCTTTCGCCGTAGTAAGCGTGCAGATCCCAAACCGAAAAATACGCAGGCGCAGATTCGGCATGATTGGCGGCGATGTTTGTGGCGGTGTTAAATTGTTTTTCAGCCATGATGCGTTCCTAAACTTCCTGCGTTTCGCCCAAGTAGGCTTCTTTAACCTTTGGGTGGCCTTTGATGTTATCCGGCGTGTCCTCGACCAGAGGGGTGCCTTGGGCCAGAACTGTGATGCGATCGGCAAGGGAAAACACCACATGCATGTCGTGTTCGATGATCGCCATGGTGATATCGCGCTCTTCTTTGATCTGTTTGAGCAGATCGATGGTGTTGTTCGTATCGGCACGCGCCATGCCCGCTGTCGGTTCATCAAGTAACAAAAGACGCGGGTCTTGCGCCAGACACATGGCCATTTCGAGGCGACGTTTGTCACCGCGCGACAGAGACGAACCTGTCATGTGACGCTTTTCGATCATATTGACATCGATCAGCATTTGTTCGGCTTTGTTCACGATGTCTGGTTCTTGTTCGATGCTCTCATAAGCGTGCATCCGAAACGCGCCATCGCGTTTGGCAAAACAAGGGATCAATACGTTTTCCATGACAGTGAGATCGCCAAAGATCTCAGGGGTTTGAAAGACGCGGCTGATGCCCATTTGATTGATTTCATGCGGCTTTCGCCCCAGAACAGAGTTGCCATCAAAGGTGACAGACCCTGTATCTGGGATGAGTTTGCCGACCAAACAGTTGAGCAAAGTTGATTTGCCTGCCCCGTTTGGCCCGATGATGGCGTGGACTGTGTTCTCTTGCACTGAGAGATTGACATCTCCCAAGGCTTGCAAACCACCGAACCGTTTTCCAACGCCTTTGACTTCAAGAATTCCCATATCTGATAACTCCTTAAACGACGTGTTTGGACGGTGTGGGGGTGTGCTCGGGGTCGGGGGCGTCCAATTTGTCTTTGGGTTTGCCTCCGCGTTTGGTCAGTTTCTTGAGGCGTTTGATGCCCTCAACCAAACCACCCGGTAAGAAGGTCACGACCAACATGAACGTTAGACCCAAAGTGAGGTGCCAGCCTTCGCCGGTGAAGCGCGCAAAGACCCAAACCACGACTTCTTCCAGACCATCTGGCAACCAGTGGAACCAAGAGTGCAGAACACTTTCGTTGATTTTGGAAAAGATGTTTTCGAGGTATTTGATCACACCTGCGCCCAAAACAGGCCCCATCAAGGTGCCAGCACCGCCAAGGATCGTCATGATCACAACTTCGCCAGAAGCCGTCCAAAGCATACGATCAGCGCCTGCCAAAGGGTCCATCGCCGCCAGCAAACCGCCAGCAAGGCCAGCATACATGCCAGAGATCACAAAGGCCGCCAAAGTGTAGGGCTTGGTGTTCAATCCCATGTAGTTCATCCGCGTTTGGTTGGATTTCACCGCCCGCAGCATCATCCCGAAAGGTGAACGGAACAGGCGAATGGCGATATAGAATGCGATGATCGCGATGACCGCACAGAAGTAAAAACCAACGTTGAAGGTGAATACACGGTTCAGGGCCTCAAGCTTGTAAGAGCTGTTCATCGCCAAACCAAAGATATTGGTCACAGGCAGCGATGTGCTTTCAGTTGCTCCATCCAAGATACGCGGATCGCTTAAAGACAGTTGCAAACCTGTTTCGCCATTGGTGATGGGCGTCAACACGGAATAGGCCATTTTGTAGCACATTTGCGCGAATGCCAGCGTTAGGATCGAAAAGTAAATTCCTGAGCGGCGCAAGGAAATGTAGCCAATGATCACAGCCAGCAGACCAGAGACGATCATCGACAACAAAATGGCAGGGATCACGTTCATGGTCAGCAGTTTGAACATCCACACCGCCGCGTAAGACCCCATGCCCAAAAAGGCAGCGTGACCGAAAGATAGATAGCCTGTGAGGCCAAACAGGATGTTGAATCCAACGGCAAAGATGCCAAAGATCGCAACTTTTTGCATCAAGTCAGGGTAGCCGCCGTTGAACTGGTCAAGGCCAGAATCTGCCGCAAATGGTTGCATCAAGAAGGGGGTAAACAAAGTCAGCAAGATGACAATTAGCAAGAACTTTGAGTCAGTTTTGTTTAATCCAAGCATGGTTTACTCCTCCATCACGCCGCGTTTGCCCATCAAACCGCGGGGGCGGGTCAATAGAATGATGATGGCGACGACGTAGATTACGATTTGGTCGATGCCGGGAAGAATGGATTTCACTTCATTCATGGACGCGAAGCTTTCTAAGATGCCAAGCAAGAACCCTGCGGCCACAGCACCAGGCAATGACCCCATGCCGCCAACAACAACAACCACAAAGGACAGCACCAAAAAGTCCATCCCCATGTGATAGTTGGGCGACAAAATAGGCGCGTACATCACGCCAGCCATACCCGCGACAGCCGCCGCCAAGCCGAACATGATGGTAAACCGACGGTCGATATCGATACCCAGCAAGCCAACGGTTTCGCGGTCTGCCATGCCTGCACGCACAACCATCCCGAAGGTGGTGAAGCGCAGGAATGAAAACACAGCCCCGATCACAACCGCAGCAAACAAGAAATAAACCATGCGCCAGTAGGGATAGATGATCGCGTTCGGATCAAATCCAAACATCACGCCGAAATCGAATGAGCCTTTGAACACCTCAGGGGCAGGGGTGGAAATGGGGTTCGCACCGTAAAAGTATTTGATCACCTCTTGCAAAACGATGGCCAAACCAAAGGTCACAAGGATCTGATCTGCATGGGGGCGTTTGTAGAAATGCTTGATAAGCCCGCGTTCCATGATGAACCCAACAGCGATCATGACAGGAATGGAAAAGAGTATCGCAAGCGGCACAGCCCAGTCGATCATCGCGCTGCCAAATTCAGGGCCAAACCACGCCTCGACATAAGGTGTTTTGATGGTGGCAGGGTTGCCAAGAAAGTCGGTCTTTGTCGGGTCAATCGTTTCAAACGAGAGCGACAAAAGTCGTGACAGTGTCACCGCACAAAAAGCCCCGATCATAAAGATCGCGCCATGCGCAAAGTTGACCACGCCAAGCGTGCCAAAAATAAGTGTAAGCCCAAGCGCAATCAGCGCATAGGCCGAGCCTTTATCAAGCCCGTTTAGGATCTGCAGTAGGATGGCGTCCATCGTCCCCACCTGTTCATTTCTTCTGGCAAAATTCTGTCACATCCGCGCGGAGGCATGCCCCGTGCAGTGCGTGTGAAAAGGCCCAGATTTTGATTGAGTTGCTGTCGTTCGGTCGTTTCTTATTATGTTGGCTGGGCGCGCAGGGCGCGCGTCCAGCCGAAGCTTGGCATAATCCAAAACCCCTTATGCGCCTGGGTTACATGCGCCCAAAGCGCCCCCAGCAAACATCGGGTGATCTGCATCATAAGTCACTTGCGCCGCTGGTGTGACTTCCACAACTTCCAAGAGGTCGAACTCAGATGTTGGGTTTTCTTTACCGCGTACAACCAGAACGTCTTTGAAGCACTGGTGATCGTCTGCACGGTAGAGTGTCTTGCCGTTGCCCAAACCGTCGAATTCGAAACCTTCGAGAGCTTCTGCAACGGAACAGGGGTTGAACGATCCGCCACGTGCCACAGCATCTGCGTAAAGCAATGTCTGACAGTAAACGGTATGGGCCGCCTGAGAGGGTGGGAAACCGTATTTGGTGCCGAAGGATTTAACGAATGCTTTGGACGCATCGTCTTGCAAAGACCAATGCCAGTTCGTCGATCCGTGGATACCTGCCACGTTTTTACCAGCACCGCGTGCCATGAGGCGAGAGTAGAGCGGCACAACGATTTCGAAGTTTTTGCCGTTTACTTGCTTGTCGCGCAGGCCAAATTGTACCGCGTTTGTAAGCGAGTTGACCATGTCGCCGCCGTAGTGGTTCAAGACCAAAACATCTGCGCCAGAGTTCAGCACAGGCGCGATATAGGACGAGAAGTCACCAGCGCCAAGTGGCGTGCGCACTTTCTCTGCTGTTTTCCAGCCCATTGCTTCGGTCGCTGCTGCAATGGATTCTTCTTGGGTCCAGCCCCATGAATAATCAGCCGTCAGGTGGTACGCAGTGCGGTCTGTACCGTAGAGGTTTTTAAGCACAGGGGCCAATGCGGCCGCAGACATGTAGGCGTTAAAGAAGTGGCGGAAGCCATTGGCTTTTTTATCTTTGCCTGTTGTGTCGTTGGAGTGGGTGAGACCAGCCATAAAGATCACGCCAGCTTCTTGGCACAGCCCTTGAACAGCAATCGCCACACCAGAAGACGAGCCGCCAGTGATCATCACTGCGCCGTCTTTTTCGATCATGGATTTGGCAGAGGCACGCGCCGCGTCAGATTTCGTTTGCGTATCGCCAGTGACGTATTCGACTTTTTTGCCAAGAATGCCGTTCCCTTCCAGCGCTTTTGAGCTGAAGGTATTGAGCATACCGCCGTCGCCGCCGCCGTTGAGGTGCTCTACCGCAAGCTCATAGGCGCGCAATTCGTCTGCGCCCTCATCTGCGTAGGCGCCAGACTGTGGCACGTTAAAGCCAAGCGTGACCGTGCCGCCTGTTGGGTCATTGGTGAACGCTCGCGCGCCAGATGTGAAAATCGTGGGCAGGGCTAGGCCTGCGCCAGCAACGGCACTTGTCTTCAGCAAACCGCGCCGCGTTAGAAGTGAATTGGACATGGAAATCCTCCCTTAGGGTTTCAGTCCGCAAGATCTGCGCCTCCTCGCGCCGATGTTGCGTTTCCTGCCTCGCCCTTAACGATTGAGCTGTTAACAGGATGTCCAAGTATTGCGGGTGAAGTGAAAATGACTCAACAAGTGCTTTTGTTTAAAAGGTTTTTTTGTTAACAAATACACAAAGTACATAATTATATTGTAAAATGATTTTCGCGCGATTGCAGCATAGCCGTTTTGCGCTCGCAGAAAGCCATTGAAAGAACACGGGAATACTATGCCACGCTCAGCGCTAACAGGAACACGCATTCGTGAACGCAGGTCTTTGGAGGGTCTGAAACAGGCTGATTTGGCGCGCACTGTTGGCATTTCGCCAGCCTATCTTAACCTTATTGAACACAATCGGCGCAGAATCGGTGGCAAACTGCTTGTTGATTTGGCGCGTGAGCTCAAAGTCGAAGTTTCGGCCCTGACCGAAGGTGCGCAGGCTCCCTTGATTGATGGGTTGAAAAATGCCGTGGCAGAAAGCGGTGCTGTGCAATACCCGATTGAAACAGACCGTATCGAAGAATTCGCAGGGCGGTTTTCAGGTTGGGCTGGGCTTGTTGTGCAGCAACGCGAGCAAATCACCACATTGGAGCGCCGCGTCGAAGCCCTTAGTGACCGATTGGCGCATGACCCGTTCTTGTCTGACGCTTTGCACGAGGTGATTTCAACCGTGACAGCGATCCGGTCCACGGCTGGGATTTTGAACAATGGCGGCGACATTGATCCTGAATGGCAGGTGCGATTTCACCGCAATATGTATGAAGACAGTCAACGGTTGGCCATGGGGTCGCAAGCTTTGGTGCGCTATCTGGACACTGTCGGAAAGGTGGACGAGGCACCAAATGCACCACTGGACGAAGTCGAACGCTGGTTGGCCAGCACAGCTTATGCTTTGCCTGACCTTGATGTAGATACAGATGGCCATGGGGCGGCTGATGCAAACCTTGATGCAGACTTGGTTGGGGCGTCACAAAGCGATCTTTTGACCTCGCCTGCGGCCCGATCTATGGCCGCACGTTGGTTGACGCGTGCCCGTGCCGATGCTGCCATGATGCCGATTGAGACAGTCGAAGAAGTCTTGACCACCCGCGGTCCTGATCCGGCGGCCTTGGCGCAGCGGACAGGCGCTGATCTGGCCGCAGCCATGCGCAGACTTGCGACACTTCCTCCAGCCGAAGGCCGTGCCGATCTGGGGCTGGTGACCTGTGATGGCTCTGGAACCTTAACCTTTCGCAAACCCCTTGATGGTTTTGCGCCGCCGCGGTTTGGCGCGGCTTGTCCGCTTTGGCCTTTGTACCAAGCGCTGTTGCGCCCCTTAGCCCCTGTGCGGCGAGTGATCGAACAAATGGGCCAACCGCCACGTCAATTTCTGGCCTATGCTGTCTGCCAGCCTGTCGCTCAAGCTGGATTTGATGCGCCTGAGGTGGTTGAGGCCACGATGCTTTTTGTTCCTATGGATGCCGCAACGGCAGCTTTGCCAAACGGACACAGCTTGACGGCAGCGCAGGTTTCCGGCGATGTCGTTGAGGTCGGCACGAATTGCCGCGTTTGTGCCCGTGCGGGCTGTCCTGCGCGCCGTGAGCCGTCTCTTTTGGCGATGGAGCATTCCTCGTCATAAACCTGTTTGAAGGGCGCGCTCTAAGTGCAACAGGCTTTGACATGATGCGGTAAGCGCCCTAAGCAGGATGAAATACACATTGTTGTGACCCGATCTTTGGGAGAGGAAAGGGCTCAAGCGCTTAGATTTTAGCGTGAGGACAGGCGATTTTAAAAGATGGCTAATCTTTTAATCGTATAGGAGAGGGACAGTCAGATGAGCAAACGTGTCTTGCTGATCGAAGATGAACCAAACATTATTGAGGCGATAAGATTTATCTTGTCGCGCGACGGTTGGATTGTGGAAACGCATTCTGATGGGGCCACGGCTGTGGCGGCGGTGGGCAAAAAGCGCCCTGACATCGTCATCTTAGATGTGATGTTGCCCGGAAAATCAGGTTTTGATATTTTGCGCGAACTGCGCTGTGATGCCGATCATGCAAATTTGCCCATTTTGATGCTCACTGCACGTGGACAGAAAAAAGATCGCGATATGGCACAGGCCGCAGGTGTTTCGGCCTTTATGACAAAACCGTTTTCCAACTCCGATATGCTGGATGCCGTGAATGCTTTGGTGTCAGAGCAACGGGTGGATTTAACGGTTGCGGATGCGCCGCGCGATGAGTGAACATCGGCGTTCTCCGCTGTATTTGGCGCGTGCGTCTTATCGCAGGCGACGTTTGATTGATGCGCAAAGACTTTTGCCGATCTTTTTGTTTTTACTCTATTTAGTTCCGTTGCTTTGGGGCGGTGCAGGCAGCGACGAGCCTATCGGCGGCGGCGTGCGTGGTTATGTGCATATTTTTACCGTTTGGATTGGTGCCATTGTGGCTGCTGGGTTGATTGCACGGGCATTGATGCGGGATGACGCGCTTGACAGTGACACGGCGCAGGAAAATCCCGTTGAACCTGCGGGCAAAAGCCCTTTTGGTGACGGGTCGTCTTAGATGTTATCGTTTAACCTTCTTGTCTTGGCTTGCCTGAGCTACGCGTTGTTTTTGTTTGCTGTCGCGTTCTGGGCAGAAAAACGCGCCGAGCGGGGGCAGCTTGGATGGTTGCGCTCCCCTGTCATCTATACGCTGTCTTTGTCGATTTACTGCACAGCTTGGACGTTTTATGGCGCTGTCGGTTATGCCGCGCGTTCGGGGATTGAATTCGCGACGATCTACATGGGGCCGACCATGGTGATGATCGGCTGGTGGTGGATTTTACGCAAACTTGTGCGCATCGGGCGCACTCAGCGGATCACTTCGGTGGCGGATTTGATCTCATCGCGTTACGGCAAATCAACCACTTTGGGGGTATTGGTGACCGTTCTGGCTGTGGTCGGGACGACGCCCTATATTGCGCTGCAACTTCAATCCGTTGCCTTATCTTTTGCTGTGTTTGGTGTGGCCAATCCAGGTGGTCTTGTGGAGCCAGATCTGAATCACACAGCCTTATGGGTGGCCGCAGGCCTGGTCTTGTTCACCATATTATTTGGGACACGGAACCTGGATGCCAACGAGCGTCACCACGGCGTTGTGACTGCCATCGCGCTGGAAGCTGTGGTCAAGTTTTTGGGTCTTGTCGGGGTCGGTATTTTCGTTGTCTGGGGCATTGGTGACGGGGTGGGTGATATGTTGGCGCGGATCGATGCCTCGCCTGTATCTAAAGTCAACATCGATGGTACTCGGTTTATCACGTTGACGATCCTATCTGGTGCCGCGTTTTTGACCTTGCCACGCATGTTCCAAGTCTTGGTGGTTGAGAACGCCGAAGAGCGGCATTTGTTCACGGCAGGCTGGGCTTTTCCGCTGTATCTTTTTGGCATGTCTTTGTTTGTAATCCCCATCGCAGTGGTGGGGCTGGACGTGCTGCCTGCGACATCCAACCCTGATATGTTCGTTCTGACTTTGCCGTTGAAGTATGATCAGCAAGGTCTTGCAACAATTAGCTTTTTGGGTGGATTTTCATCGGCCACATCCATGGTTATTGTCGCTGCAATTGCGCTGTCAACCATGGTATCAAACCATATCGTGATGCCCATTTGGCTGTCGTTTCGCAAAGACGGTGCCACTGTCTCGGGCGATGTGCGGTCTGTCGTGTTGCTGTCACGTCGCTTGTCTATCGCGGGCGTTTTGGCGCTGGGATATTTCTATTTTCGCCTCTCTGGCGGGTCCGAAGCTTTGGCCGCGATTGGGATGATTTCGTTCACGGGGATCGCGCAGGTGTTGCCAGCCATGCTTGGAGGGATTTTCTGGCGCGGAGCCACGCGTACAGGGGCCATCGCAGGAATTTTGGTTGGCTTTGCGGTTTGGGCCTATACGATGTTTTTGCCGTCATTCGGCGAGGCAGCGGGCTATAGCGCAGATCTTTTGGCGCATGGGCCTTGGGGCGTAAATCTATTGCGCCCACAAGCCTTGTTTGGAGTGATCGGCGTTGATCCCGTTGTTCACGCCGTTGTCTGGTCCTTGGCCTTGAACACGGGGGTGTTTTTACTGGGGTCACTTGTATCATTTCCCCGTCCTGTTGAACGTTTGCAAGGGGCGCAATTCGTCAATGTGTTCGAGCACACGGGCTCCACGCGCAGCTGGGCACAAGGCACAGCCGAGGCCGAAGATTTATTGGTGATGGCGCAGCGCATTATTGGCGCGTCTGAAGCGCAGACCTTGTTTCATGTCGAGGCTGAAGCGCAAGGAAAGCAAGGCTACCTGCCAGATGCCACGCCGCAGTTTTTGGAACGGTTGGAACGCGAATTGGCTGGATCTGTGGGGGCGGCGACAGCCCATGCGATGTTGGGGCAAATCGCGGGCGGCATTGTTGTGTCAGTTGAGGATTTGATGGCCGTGGCTGATGAAACGGCGCAGATGTTGGAACATTCCAGCCAGCTTGAACTGCAATCCGAAGAACTGGCGCGTACGGCGCGTAAGTTGCGTGAAGCCAATGAAAAACTCACAGAGTTATCTATTCAAAAAGACGCATTTCTAAGTCAAATTTCGCATGAATTGCGCACGCCGATGACCTCTATTCGCGCCTTTTCGGAAATTCTGCGCGATGGTGGTCAGTCGAACGAGCCAATGGACCCGACAAGCCTGACTCGGTTTTCAGGCATTATCCACGACGAGGCGCGGCGATTGACGCGGCTGTTGGATGACCTGTTGGACCTGTCTGTTTTGGAAAATGGTCAGGTTTCGCTCAACTGGTCGCGCACCAATTTGCATGATGTGATCGAGCGGGCTTTAGACACTACGGCACAGGGGCTTGAGGGACAAGATTTGGGTATCGAACGTAATGCCATAAGCGAACATATTGCGATTGAAACAGATACTGATCGTCTGGCTCAGGTCTTTATCAATCTCATCGCAAACGCCCGCAAATACTGTGATGCCGATGTACCGGTTTTGCGTATCACGGCGCGACGTTTGGTCAATGATCATATCCAAATCGACTTTGTGGATAACGGTTCAGGCATTCCTAAGCACAAGCAGAACATGATTTTTGAGAAGTTTTCCAGATTGACGGATCAGGCAAAAGCGGGCGGCGCGGGCTTGGGGCTGGCGATTTGTCGCGAAATCGTGGCCAATTTGGGTGGCAGTATTTCCTATCTGCCAGGTCAAGGCGGGGCGGCCTTTCGCATTGATGTGCCACGGGTGCATCACAAAGGGCGTTGACCTTGGGCAAAGATGTTGCCGTTTTGTGTTAAAATGACGCGATGAAAATATAATACGCTTCAATCAACGATTTATTTACCTCGTCTGGTCAAAAGTGAAAGAAACCCATTCGGGGATCTTAAATTGAGCCAAGACCACTTCAACACGCTAAAGATGCAGCGCAATGTCTGACGATGATCTCATTTCCGCAATGCGTCGCAAGGCTGGCGTTGGGCGTCCTCCGCCTGAGGTCACATCTATGTCTTCTGCAAAAGCCTTGCGCTTGGCTGCAGCCAAAGCGGCTGAATACTGCACGGGCATGGTGATGCAGGTGACTGATGTGATGGAAAAACTTACATCGACCAGTCGCCTGCCAGATCAAATCTCTGACAATTCCCTCTTGGCCTTGCTTGAAGGACCTGAAAATGCTTACGGTTTGGCTGTGTTTAGCCTCGCTGTCACGACCTCTGTTGTGGAACAGATGACCACCGGCAACGTGCAAAAACACATGCCTGAAGAACGCAAACCCACCTCCACAGATTCCGTGATGTGTTTTGAGCTGATTGACCAAATGCTCGCACATTTCGAACATATCGTTCAAGAGGCTGCTGACCCACCAGACATTGAGGGTTATCGTACTGCCGCGCAATTGTCTGAGACGCGGTCCATTCCTATCGCCTTTGATGACATTCGCTACCGCATGTTCCATATGACCGTCGACTTGGGGCAGGGCCTGCGCAGCGGTGAAATTATGTTCATCTACCCTGCGTCTCGCCCAAAACCAAAACCTGAACTAGGGTCGCAATCGGATTGGCAAAGAGACTTCAAGACCTCGGTGATGAGGACTGAGGCCAATCTTGATACCGTGTTGCACCGTGTCTCATTGCCTTTGTTGGATGCGGCAAACTTGGGCGTTGGCATGACCATCCCAATCCCGCATAAGGCGTTGATGCGTGTTGAACTTGTCGCAGACGGGCGTCGCGTTTCATTTGGTCGGTTGGGGCAGGTGGACGGCCACCGCGCCATTCGTGTGGATATGGATGCACCTGCCAGTCTTGATGGTCATCATGACACGGGCGATGGCTTGAGTGGCCTTGGAAAGGCTGGCATGGGGGGCACGGATTTCCCTGCACTCGAGGCGGATGGCATGCCTGATAATTTAAAGGCTGACATGCAAAGTGCAGACGCTTTTCCTGCGATGAAAAGTATGTCCGATGATTTTCCATCGCTCGGCGACATGGGAGGCGATCTGCCGCCGCTTGGTGATATTGGCGATCTCGGGGATCTGTCTGATTTTTCCGCCTTGGGCGATTTACCCTCGATTGATTGACCTGCATCAAGGCAGTCCACGTCAGTTTGCGCGATCCTTTTGACGAAGGGGGCCGCTTATGATGGATAACGACAACATGCGTCCACGCCGTCGAGATGCTGTGTTTCGAGATCGGATCGCGTTTGGGTGTCCGATTTTATCACGATGATATGGATAAGACGCGCCATGAGGCTCTGTCTTATGTGCCCAGTACCTGTGCCGCCGCATGAACCCTTATGAAACGTTCACTTTAATCTGCACACCTCAGGAGGATCATATGTACACCAAAACCGATACTAAAATTGATCAAATCGTCGATGACCTTGTGGTCGATGATGTCGTTGCCAAGCAGCTGAAGACCAAATTGCACGAGCAGATCGACCCCAGATTTGGCGAGATCACGCAAGCGCAACCTCAAGATGATGACGATACCGGAGACGATTTGTGGGATAATATCCCAGTTTAGACGACAGCATATTTATAATATGAAAGGGAGGCCGACATGGCATTCGAAGCGCTTAAAATCCAAGCTTATATGATCCTTGACGAAATTGCAGCGCGTCCCGCGGATCGACATATCTTACAAGAGAGTTTGCGCGAAAAACTGTCTGAATTGCGCGCTATGGGCTTGCCCTTGCCGCAAGATCTTGTCGACTTGGAGCGCGTATTGAAGCAAAACGAGGCAGATGCCGCGTATCCAATTGCCTCTCAAGGTCGCACAAGCGATTGATCCAAATGGTAAATTTGGCACAGAGCCACTTGACTTTTCACTGAACTCAAAGGGGTCTTGCTTTTTGATGCCACTCTCCGCAAAGATGTAAAAAACCGACCCGCGGAGAGGATATGACCACATCCGATGCCAAGTCTGCCGCAGAGCAGACACAGCCCCCCTTAGTTGATACGCGCCACGATGGCGGCGTTGCCTATATCGTTCTTTGCAACCCACCTATGAACGCTCTGACACTTGATGTGCGGCGGTCATTGCTGAGCAGTTTGCAGATCGCGCAAGATGATCCAAATGTCAAAGTTATATGTTTGCGCGGGCAGGGGGCAGGGTTTTCAACAGGGTTGGTGGCCGCAGAATTGGCCGACCTTAAGGCCGGATCATTAGAGGCTACTCCATCTCTTGACGACCTGTGTCGCACCATCGAAAATAGCCCCAAACCCGTTGTCGCGGCCTTGCGTGGAGCGGTGCTTGAGGGCGGGCTGGCTTTGGCCTTGGCCGCGCATTATCGTGTGTGTGGCCCAAAAGCGCGACTTGGCGCTCCTGAAATCACCTTTGGCATGGTGCCAGGGGGCGGCGTGACCCAACGGTTGCCGCGTTTGATTGGGGCTGCCGCGGCTCTTGAAATGATGCTGTCTGGCAAATCCGTGGCGGGGCAACATGCACAATTACTTGGTATTTGTGATGAGCTTGTCGATATGCGCGACCTGCGTGGAGTGAATGCGTTCTGCCAAGCTTTGATCAATGATGATCTTGGTGTGCGGCGCACCTGTGATGTCATGACGGGGCTGTCTGATGGGGCAGCCTATATGGATGCCGTAACCAAACATCGCGCGCGTGCGGGCCAGTCCCATATCAAAGCTTTTGGCTACATTGTTGACTGTGTTGAAGCGGCTCTGTTGCTGCCGTTTGAAGCTGGCGTGTTTCGTGAAAACGCAGCGCGTTTGGATGCTTTGGGATCAAAGCAAGTGCGTGCGATGCGTCACGCCTATTTGGCCGAGCGCCGCGCTGCACGTCCCGCTGGCCTGAACCTTAACCAATCCCGCGCCGTGTCCACCATAGGCATCGCGGGGGTCTCAAACATGGCGCTGGCGATTGCGATGGCTGCACTTGATCATGGGTTTGAGGTTGTGGTGTTTGGCTCAGACGCCAATCAGGTGGCTTTGGCACAACGCAAAATCACGCGTTCATATGAACTGTCCGCGCAACAAGGACATATCACGCCAGAAATCCGTGATAAAACTTTAGGGCGATTTTCAGGGGCATCTGATCTGCAAAGCCTGTCGAAATGTGATCTGGTGATCGACGCTACATCTGGGACGATTGAACGGCGCGCTCAAATTTTGTCGCGGATCGAAGAATTCATCCCACAAGATGCCGTATTGGCGACCATTAACGATCATGGATTCGCTCGAATGGCGCAAGATCTGTCACATCCAGAGCGGTTTTTGGGGTTGCATTTCTTTGCCCCAGCCCAAGCGACCCGCGTGGTTGAAGTGGTGCGCACTGAAGGGCTTTCTGAGGTGGCTTTGGCCACGGCCCATGCGACTGTGCGTAAAATGGGTAAGGTGCCTGTTTGTCTGTCCGCACATGACGGTTTGATCGCCAATACGCTGGAAAAGGCCGCTTGGGATGCCGTTGATGTGCTGCTGCTGATGGGCGTTGCCCCGTCGCGCATTGATCAAGCGATGACACATTTTGGGATGCCTGTGGGGCCTTGCGCCAATATGGATGCGCTTGGTTTGGCGCATTTTAACGGTGTGGCTGTCAGCGTACTTAAAGAGGCTGGTCGAACTGGACGCGGTGGGAATGGCGGGTTTTACGATTATGTTTTGACCGACCAAACCCCGCAACGCAAAGACGATCACGCGGCTCTGGCCCTTATTGACGCGCTGCGTGAAGGGGCTGGGATCGATCGTGTGACTTTGAGTGATGCACAAATATGCGACCGCATTATTTTGGCGCAGGCCAACGCTGGCGCGCGTCTGTTGCAAACGGGCGTTGCCGCGCGGCCCGTTGATATCGACGCCGTTATGCTGTTGGGAAGAGGGTTTCCACGTTGGCAAGGCGGGCCGATGTTGACCGCAGATGTCATGCGTCCTTTGGTGGTGCAAAAGAAATTGCGTGAATTCACAGCAGAGGCGCCCGACATCTGGGAGCCCGCTCAGATGTGGGCAGACCTTATCAAAAATGGCGATGATCTTGAGAGCCTCAATTTGAGCTAAGGCTTTGGGTTTAGAGGCCGTTTAATCTGTCGCCACAGCGTAAAGCTATTGGGGTATGCGGTTTTCAAACACAACTTGATGCAGATCAAAGCTGTAGCCCACCTGACATCGTATTCAACCTTATGAGCGCAAAGCAACGATGATGACCCTTCGTCAGATGATGCTTTGCTTCCCTCCTGTGAGTGCAATGCGCATTTGCAACATTGTCCGCCTGTTGTGCGTGGGCTGACAATGATCTCGGCGTCGCAGAGTGTGTAATTCACTTGCGACGCCTTTTTTTTAGGGAATTGGGGTTGAGGTATATTGCTCGTCTTGATGCAATGCTAAGGCTTTTACTGCACAGTGTTGGTGGCTAGCTTGCGCCACGTTAGAGCGGTCATATCGCTAATTCATTACACTGAACTGGGCGATTCAGGGTGTTTTCATCGAGCTTCAGTCAAAATAATACCCCCGAAGCCTGACGCTTCGAGGGTAACCCTGCCAGACTTGGTCCTCTTTTAAAGAGGGCGTCTGATGGTGCCGCCCGATTGGTTCGGGCGTGCGACCGTTTTTATGTAGCTTTGGCTGCGTTATTTTGGCAGCGGACCGACCATCATAATCATCTGACGGCCTTCCATTTTTGGCATGCTTTCAACGCGACCAATTTCTTTCACGTCAGCAGCAACACGTTCCAAAAGTTGGCGTCCCAAATCTTGGTGCGCCATTTCACGACCACGAAAACGCAAAGTGACTTTAACTTTGTCGCCTGTGCCCAAGAATTTCAAAACATTGCGCATTTTGACTTGGTAGTCATGCACATCTGTTCCTGGACGGAATTTGACTTCCTTGATTTCGATGATCTTTTGGTTCTTGCGTGCTTCAGATTCACGTTTCTGCTGTTCATATTTGAACTTGCCAAAATCCATGATTTTACACACGGGCGGCGCCGCGTTCGGAGAGATTTCTACGAGGTCGAGCCCTGCTTGGGCTGCGAGATCCATCGCACGCGCTGGCGTGACGACTCCGACATTTTCACCCTCTGCACCGATCAGGCGCACCTCTGGGCAACGAATAGCTTCGTTCGTCCGAGGGCCGGTATCGCGTTGGGGCGGGGCATTGTGAGGTCTGCGGGCTATGATGAGCTCCTATAAGCTGTTAATAATATACATGCGAAAAGTAAGTGTTTTGTGCAGCGCTTACAACCTCAATTTAGGCAATGATGCGCTTGTTTCCCTTTATGGGGACTTTTGTGCCTTTTCACACCCTTTTCTTTGCAAATGCAGCATGTCATATGAGCTTGGTATGAAAGAATTAACCTGTTTTGGTAAGGACTAAAAAATGACCAATCGTTTTGTTACTGCGGCTGTCGCAACTGGCCTCGCGTTTAGCTTGGCTGCTTGTAAAGAAGAAGAAAAAGCGGCTGAGGCAACATCTGCTGTTGTCGAATCTGTAACGGAAACAACTGAATCGGCTGCCGATGCTGTAGCTGACTCTGCAGGCTCTATGATCGACGCTGCAAAAGACGCCGTTGAAGGTGCTGTAGATGACGCTGCTGATGCTGCGGCTGAGGCTGCTGCTATGGCAAGCGATGCTGCCGATGCTGCTGCTGACATGGCAAGCGACGCTGCTGATATGGCAACAGATGCTGCGACTGACGTTGTCGAAGGTGCGGCAGATATGGCCACTGACGCGACGGATGCAGCCACTGAGATGGCAAGCGATGCTGCTGACGCGGCAACAGGTGCTGCGACTGACGTTGTTGAAAGCGCGACAGACATGGCCACTGACGCGACGGATGCAGCCACTGACATGGCTAGCGACGCTGCTGACATGGCAACAGATGCTGCAACTGACAGCGTTGAAGGTGCAGCAGACATGGCAACAGATACAACTGAAGCCGCGACAGAGGCTGCTGATGCGACAACTGAAATGGCCACAGAAGCAACGGAAGCTGCTGAGTCTGTGACCGAGTTTGACGCGACAGCGGCAAGTGACGCCTTGCAAGTTGAAGGCTTTGACCTTGAAAAAGCCAAAGGTTACATTGCCTTGGCTCCAATCGGTGACGAAGCAAAAGCAACTGTAACCACGGCTCTTGAGCAAGCGCAAAACAACCCTGTCTTGTTGAACGCTGTACTGGAAAAAGCGCGTACGCTTCTCGGTCTCTAAGCCTTTTCTATAGACATTCTTTTAAGTCGCGCGGTCTCAGATTGCGCGGCTTTTTTTATGGCGCGAGATTATGACGGGTCAACCGCAACTATGCGCATGGCCTCAACGAAAAACCCCCGCCGCTAAGGGCAGGGGTTTGATCGAGGGGAAAGGGGCGAGCCCTTTAATCGACAAAGGCCTTTTCGACCACATATTCTTTCGGCTCAGAATTGGCCCCTTCGCGCAGACCAAAGCCATCCAAAATCGCCATGATGTCTTTGTTGAACGCCAAGTTGCCACAAACCATGCCGCGATCTGTTTCTGGGTTCAGCGGTGCCACGCCCAAGTCTTCGAACACTTTGCCCGAGGTCAGATTGTCCGTGACGCGGCCCATGTGATGGAACTCTTCGCGGGTGGTGGTCGGGTAATAGCGCAGCTTGCCAGCTTCGATTTCTGAGAGAATTTCATCAGATTTGATGTGCTCGACCAACTTGCGTCCATATTCCAGCTCACCAACTTCGCGACAGGTGTGCATCAAAATGACTTCTTCGTATTTTTCATACACCTCAGGTTCGCGCATCAAAGACGCGAATGGCGCGACGCCAGTACCTGTGGCAAACATCCACAAGCGTTTGCCTGGCAAAATCGCATCGGTCACCAGCGTACCAACAGGTTTAGGACGCAAAATGATCTCATCGCCCACCTTGATATGCTGCAAACGCGAGGTCAGCGGGCCATCGGGCACCTTGATCGAATAGAACTCAAGCTCTTCATCCCAAGATGGGGAGGCAATGGAATAAGCACGCAAAAGCGGTTTTTGCTTGCCAGTGTTCGGATCAGGGTCGCCCATCAGGCCAATCATCACGAATTCACCAGACCGGAACCGCAAAGTTTGCGGGCGCTCGACTTTGAACGAAAACAAACGGTCCGTCCAATGGGTGACAGCGGTCACTTTTGCTGCGTTTGGCAAGGTTGGAACCGTTTTGGGTTTTTCTGTTACAGCTGTTTGGTCTGTCATTTGATCACTCAATGCCCGCGGGTATCGGGCCCTTTATAATGGGTTTTTCCCATATAACTTTGATTTAGGTCAGAGGAAAGGCGTCAAGTCGCTACTGCTTTGACCGTCTCGTTAACCTGATTTTGCAGCGGCGCGCACGCGGGCTTGATAATCATGCGCCTGCCAATCAGCTCGGGCCAACCATTGATCCACAGGTTGGCGTGCTGCCAAATCATCGGATATGGACACCTCGTCAAATCCAGACCGACGCGCCATGGCGTATTGGTCCGCAATCACATGGCCATTGGCACGCAAGCGCCCCGTAAAGCCTGCAAGGCGCAACAATTTGGCCAAAGTGAAGCCGCGCCCATCAGAAAAGGCCGGGAAATCAATACGAATGGCTGCCGCACCTGAGAATTGCGCCAAGGTCGACGGGTCGGTGTCAGAGGGCAAATCCAGCCACTCACCAGTGAAATCTTCAGCCACAAAGCCGCTGTCTTGTACAATCACGCTCATGCTGCGTCTCCTTTTTCGGTGCCTGCCGCATTGTCCGTTACTGGCAACGGGCCACGCACCATTTTGCCATCCACGAAGTGAATGCCACATTCAATTTTTTCCTGACCACGCCAACGCCCCGCACGGGGATCTTCGCCGTCTTTCACTGGTGATGTGCAAGGCGCACAGCCAATTGATGGATAGCCTTTGGCCACAAGCGGGTGACGGGGCAGACGGTTGTTGATCATATAGTCTTTGACATCCTCAGGCGCCCAATGGGCCAAGGGATTGATTTTAATACGTGTATCAAGCTCGTTCTCGAAGAAATCCAGTGCAGCACGTGTGCCTGCTTGAAACCGTTTGCGCCCTGTGATCCACGCGTCATAACCGTCCATCGCCTCTTGTAAGGGCACGGTTTTGCGCAGGCTACAGCAGGCGTCGGTGTCGCGTTGATTGAGAGTCCCGTCAGGGTCAACCTTGGCAACCGTCGCGGGGTTTGGCTGAATGCGTCTCACATCGCGCAAGTCGAGTTTTTCGATCAGCTCAAGTTGATAATCAATCGTCTCTTGAAACAACATCTGCGTGTCGATGAACACAATAGGCGTGGTGGGCTTGATCACCGAAATCATATGCAAAAGCACAACAGATTCCGCCCCAAAGGATGATACCAACGCAATACGGCCCAGCTCTGCATCGCGCAAAGCCAGTTCCAACACGGATGTTGCAGAATGGTTTTTGTAGCGCGCATTCAAGCGCGCCACACGTTCATCCACCGTGCCGAATTCTTCCCTTAGGCGCGTGGCCTCATGCGGCATCTGCTTTATCCTCTTTGACGGGATAAAGCGCCTCTTTGAATGGCGGCATGCCCAAGCGGCGATAGGTCGCCAAAAAGGTTTCCTCGGCATCAAGGCGCAAATCCAAATAGGCGTAGACCAAACGCTCGATTGCAGGAATGATCTCGTCATAGGCGAAGCCTGGCCCCGTGCGATCGCCAATCACCGTGGTTTCAGTGCCGTCACCGCCAAGGGTGATTTGGTAGTTTTCAACGCCAGCACGATCCAAGCCCAAAATGCCGATGTGACCCACATGGTGGTGGCCACAGGCGTTAATGCAGCCTGAGATTTTGATTTTCAACTCGCCGATGTCTTGTTCCAGTTTCAATTCTTCAAACCGCGTGGCGATGCCCTGTGCGACAGGGATAGAACGTGCCGTTGCCAGTGCGCAATAATCCATGCCGGGGCAGGCGATGATATCTGAAATCAAACCGGCATTGGCTGTCGCCAGATCATTGGCTTTCAACACTGCGTGCAGTGCAGGCAGGTTCGATTTGTGCACATGTGGCAAGATCACATTTTGCTCGTGAGAGATGCGCAATTCATCATGTGCATAGTCGCGTGCCAGCTGCGCCAAAGACCGCATTTGATCTGCAGAGGCATCGCCTGGTGTTGTGCCTGGTTTTTTCAAAGACACTGTTACAATTGCATAATCTGCGTTCTTATGTGCGGCCAAGTTGGTGTCTGCCCAAGCGCGAAACACTGGGTCGTTTTCATAGGCACGAGTGTAGGATTCCATGGGCTTATCGACAAAAATGGGCGACACAAAGAATTGTTCGATTTGTGCAAGCATGTCCATGTCTACGCCGCCGAATGTCGGCTTGATTTGCGCAAAACGTTCTTCTACACGGGCACGGATATCGTCCAAGCCGTTCTCATGAACCGTAATCTTGATACGTGCTTTGTATTTGTTGTCACGACGGCCTAACAAATTCCAAACGGACACTGTCGCCTCGATGTAGGGCAGCAAATCTGCGAAGGGCACAAAGTCGGACAAGGTTTTGCCAACCATCGGCGTGCGACCTAAGCCACCACCCACGATGACTTCAGCCCCCTTAACGCCGTTTTGTTCTTTCAAAACGATACCAATGTCATGGGCGCGCACAACCGCGCGATCATGCGATGCGCCCGTTACGGCAACCTTGAACTTGCGTGGCAAGAACTGGAATTCTGGATGATCTGTTGACCATTGGCGAATAAGCTCGGCCACAGGGCGCGGGTCAAAGGATTCATCAGCAGCTGCCCCAGCAAAGTGGTCGGCTGTCACGTTGCGAATGGTGTTGCCAGAGGTCTGAATGGCGTGCATTTCAACATCGGCCAAAGCTTCAAGAATGGCAGGCACATCTGGCAGTTTTGGCCAGTTGTACTGGATATTTTGACGCGTGGTAAAGTGGCCGTAACCTTTGTCGAATTTTTCAGCGATCATCGCCAGCTGATCCATTTGATCAGGATTCAACGTGCCATATGGGATCGCAACGCGCAGCATGTAGGCGTGCAATTGCAAGTACAAGCCGTTCATCAAACGCAAAGGGCGAAACTCTTCTTCTGTCAAAGAGCCATCAATGCGGCGGGCCACTTGGCCAGAAAACTGAGATACGCGTTCGCGCACAAAAGCCTCGTCAAAATCGTTGTAAGAGTACATCTTAAAGCTCCGCCTGTTTGCCGTGATTGTGATTAGAAGGTCCGGTACGACGGAAATCTTCACGGAAATGGGTTGGTTCTGGACCGTTTTCGCCCGCAACAGCATCAACAAGATAGGCGCCAACGGCAAACCCGTCTTTGGCTGCAAAGGCGAGGCGTTCTTCTGCGACCTCTTGCGTGTCAAAGAGTGCAGCATCGCTCAGAGCGCGCACCCATGTGTCAGAGGCTGACAAATAGATAACATCGCCTTCAAGCAGGGCGTTTGCGGTGACAATCTTGGGCGTAAAAGGGCGGGCCATGTGCGATCCAGACTTGTGTAATTTCTCTTCTTATTTAGAACATTATCCTATGAAACTACTATAGGGTCTGGGGAATAAGGATATTTGTTCCATTCCGTGGGCTGCACAGGGTGCTGGTTCCGCAAATAAGGAGAAAACCGAAATGGCAGTCCAATTGGATGTAATGGATCGGAAAATTTTGGGCGAGTTGCAGGTCGATGCAAGTCAATCTTTGGACGAAATTGCTCGAAAAGTGGGGTCTTCCAAGACGCCAGTGTGGAATCGCATCCGAAAAATGCGCGAAAACGGCGTCATTGGGCAGCAAACTGTGATCCTTGATCCCGATGCGCTTGGGCTTGAGGCCTGTTTCTTTGTTTTGGTGAAAACCAATGCCCATGAAGCGGGTTGGCAGGAAAAATTCTTGCAAGTGCTAAAACGCCGTCCTGAAGTGTTGGAAGCGCACCGTTTGGCAGGGGAGATTGACTATATTCTCAAAGTACGCGTTTCAAACGCAAAGGCCTATGACGCGTTTTATCAAGCCCTGATCAAAGAGGTGAACATCTACAACGTCACTGCACTTCTTTCGATGGAACAAATTAAATCAACCACCGAATTGCCAGTTTAGGCACGGTGGCGTCTGTGCGGCGCTTAGGAATTGCCCGCCTTGGAGAACATGCCTGCGTCCCGTGCCGCCATGCGTAGGGCGTTGGATTTGTTAACTGTTTCCTCAAACTCAAGTTGGGGATCGCTGTCATAAACCACGCCACCGCCCGCTTGGATGTAGAGCTTTTTGTCTTTCAACACACCCGTGCGCAGCGCGATGCAGATGTCCATATCGCCGCCCGATGAGAAATAGCCAACACCGCCGCCATAGATACCACGTTTCTCGGGCTCAAGCTCGTCAATGATTTCCATCGCGCGCACCTTCGGGGCGCCAGACACAGTGCCTGCGGGCAAGCCTGCCAGCAAAGCGGACAGCGCATCTTGGTCGTCGGACAGCTCACCCACAACGTTGGACACGATGTGCATAACATGGCTATAGCGCTCGATTGTGAACTCTTCAGTGGGATGCACTGTGCCGATTTTTGAGACCTTGCCAGTGTCGTTGCGCCCCAGATCCAGCAACATCAAATGTTCGGCCAGTTCCTTTTGATCCGCCAAAAGATCCAACTCAAGTGCAGTATCTTCCGCAGGGGTGGCGCCGCGTTTACGGGTGCCTGCGATGGGGCGAATGGTGACTGTGCTGTCTTTGACCTGCACCAAAATTTCGGGCGAAGCGCCGATAATTTGAAAGCCGCCAAAGTTAAAAAAGAACATATAGGGTGACGGATTGGTACGGCGCAAAGATCGATAGAGCGAAAAGGGCGGCAGTGGAAAGTCTTGGGTCCAACGCTGCGAAGGGACAACTTGAAAAATATCGCCCGCTTTGATGTAGTCTTTCGCCTTATCAACGGCTTGTTTATAGCCCTCACGGGTGAAATTCGATACCCCTTCTGGGGCCTCGTAGCTTTCCCCTAGATCGTGGGATGTGCCCTCAGGCGCGCGTTCCAAATCACGTAGCGCGTCCATGACACGTTCCGCCGCTTGGGCGTAAGCGGCACGGGACGACTGGCCGGATTTGACCCAAGCAGGGGATACAACCGTGACTTCGCCTTTGACGCCATCAAGCACAGCCACAACAGTGGGGCGCATCATCAGCGCGTCAGGGGTGCCAATAGGATCAGGGTTCACATTGGGCAAGTGTTCGACATGGCGGATCATGTCGTAGCCAAGATAGCCAAATAGGCCCGCAGAGGGCGAGGGCAACTCAGCAGGCAAATCAATTTTGCTTTCGGCAATCAAGGCCCGCAATGAGGTCAGAGGATCGGAGGTTTCAGATGTAAAAGCCGTAGAATCAAAACGCGCATCGCGGTTGATTTGCGCTGTCGTGCCATCACATTTCCACACCAGATCGGGCTTCATGCCGATGATGGAATGACGCCCCCGCACTTCGCCGCCAGTGACGGATTCAAGGATAAAACTATCCGAACGCGCGCCTGCGAGTTTGAGCATAATCGACACAGGCGTGTCCAAATCAGCGGCCACTTTGGCGTAGACCACTTGGTTTTCACCCGCCGAATAAGCGGCATCAAAGGCGTCAAACGCAGGGATGATTTTTGCCATTTGGAATGACCTTTTACTTTGATTTTAGTGTCTTACGGCAGTTGAACGTGGATCGCATCAACCGCAGTTTGGTTGATGGAAATCCCTTCACGAGTGCGCAGTGCACTTGAGAAAGCAGTGACCACATCTTGGGCAGCGCCTTGTGCCGCAGAGGCGATGTAGCTGTCGGCGATGGCTGTGTTATCCGCAGTGTCCTCTGGCGGTAACACGGCATCAATGAGAGCGATGACAACGCGTCCGTCGCCTTCGATTAGGGTTGTTGCCCCCGCAGCCAAACCTGGTTCAAACACAACATCAATAAAGCCTTCTGGCATGGTCGAGATGAAGTCTTGGCGCGTGATGGTTTCGAATGTTTCAACAGGCAAGCCTAAGTCCGCGAGCGGTGTGCCTGAGGCGACTTGGCTTTCCAAATCTTGTGCACGCACAAGCATTTGACGGGCTGTTTCTGCGACTTCCCAATCGGCGACGACTTGGTCACGCACGTCTTCAAGCGGGGTCAGCGTGGCAGGGGTCACAGAATCAAGGCGCATGGCAAAGATACCGCCATCAGACAGCTCAACAATTTCGGGGAAATCGCCCACTTCGGCGGCGCGTACTGCTGCGACGAAAGCAGAATAAGACGCGATCCCGTCTTCTGATGTGGCAGTCCAGCCCAGTTGGCCTTGTTCCATGCGGGTTTCAGCGGCGACTTCTTCTAGGGTCGCACCTGAGGCCAAGAGATCGTCAAGATCTTCGATCATGTCGGAAATATCGCGGCGGGCTGCGTCTGAGGCCATTTCGACCGACAGATCTGCGCGAGCCTCTTCGAACGAAATTTCAGATGCCTCCAAGATGCCGTTTACACGGAAAATGGCTGGACCGATATCAGTCATGATCACATCAGAAACGCCGGACACCTCAAGGGCAAAGACAGCATCGCCGGCAGATCCAAGATCGCTTTGGGCGACATCGCCCATGTCTGCGTCAATGATATCCAAGCCGCGTGCAATGATTTCATCTTCATACGTGGTTTCGCCCGCTTGTAGGCGCGCAGTGGCCGCTGCGGCATCCTCGGCGGAGCCAAAAACCAAGCGTTCGACCAAGCGGCGTTCTGCCTGCACAAATTGCGCGATATTATCGTCGTATATCTGGCGTAGGCTGGCCTCATCCAGATCAACCTCGTTGCTGATCATGGCAGGGGTCAGCCAGACATAGGTGATATTGCGTGTTTCGGGCGCGGTATAGGCGTCAGGATTGGCGTCATATTGTGCCTTGATATCCGCTTCTGTTGGCACAGGAACGCCTGTGGACAGTGCCTCGCCGCCCATGGTCGCGACTGAAATTGTGCGGCGTTCGCCGATCCATTCCACAACGACATCGCCGTAAATCTCGGGCATGGTGACGCCTGTGGTCAAAGCGCCTTGCAACAAAGCACGGGCCAGATCTTCGCGCAGGCCTTCTTCAAAAGATGATGGGTTTTCACCGATTCCGTTCAACGAGGCTCTGTATGTGTCGGAATCAAATGTGCCGTCCAAGCCTTGGAATGCAGGGATGGACAAAAGCTGGCTGCGTACAGCCGCGTCACCAACAGACAGGCCAAGGCGTGCTGTTTCGCCGTCAAGTGCGGCTTGGTTGAACAATTGATTCAACACGCGGGCAGGGATGCCGATTTGCTCGGCTTGCTCAATCGACATCTGCTGACCGATCTGCTGCTCTAGGCGGCTGATCTCGTTCGTCAAGGCATTGGCGTAAGTGTTCACGTCGATATCGCGGTCACCGACAGAGCCGACATTACTGATCGATCCACCAAAGTTGGCCGTGCCAAATCCGCCAAGGCCCACGATCAAAAGACCGAGGATACCCCAAACAACCATTTTCTTGCCGGAACCGTTTTTGCTCGCCATGTCGATCTGTCTCCCATCAAACTGCGAAATGTCTAGGGGGTTCGGCGGCGGCTCGCAAGGCAGATCGGGCCAGATTAGGGCTCAATCTGTGCCAGACGATCAAAAAGCTGCGAGATTTGCGCGAGATCAGCATTGGCAAAGGCGATCCGCAGGTGTTTTTCGCCGTCTCGATGCCCCTTTGACATAAACATCGTTCCGGGCAAGACCAAGAGTGCCGCGGTTTTGACCAACCAAGGGGCAAGCTCGGACGAGGGCATATCAAACGGGTGCTCGACATAAGCAAAATAGGCGCCACAGCCCCGCAAATGCCAGCCTTTGTTTGACAGCGTTTTAAAACCGTCTTCGATGGCCGCACGTCGCGCAAGAATTTCATCACGCTCAGACGCGACCCAATCAGATAGGTTTTGCATCGCCCAAAGTGCTGTTTTTTGCGCCAACTGATTTGCGCAGATGGTGACGGTGTCTAGATACTTTTCAACCTGCGCCAAACGTGCAGGGCTAGCAACGATTGCGCCCACACGGTGCCCCATCATCCGGTAAACCTTGGAAAAGGAATAAAGCTGCACAACTGTGTCGCGCCAATCGGGTTGCTGGAACAGATAATGCGGCACGCCGTCACGCGCGTCAAAATCGCGGTAGGTTTCATCAATGACCAAGGCGATCCGGCGCGCTTTGGCGAGCGCGTAAAACTGCGTGACCAGTTCGGCTGGATATTCAACACCGCCGGGGTTGTTGGGGCTAACCAAAACGATGGCGCGGGTGCGCGGGGTGATCAGTTTCGCCGCCGATTCCAAATCTGGCAACAGGTCTGGTCCTGTCATCAAGGGGGCCACAGATACACCATTCATATCGGCCCACATTTTGTGATTGAAATACCAAGGTGTGGGCAAGATGATCTCGTCACCTGCCGCGCAGAGCGTCGACATCACGGCGGTAAACGCTTGGTTGCATCCTGATGTGATGGCCACGTCTTCGGCTTTGATCTGGCCGTGGTATTTGCTGCTCCACTGATTGGCGATCTCACTGCGCAGCGCTTTCAGGCCCAAAACGTCGCCATAATGATGGGCTGTGTCGTCCTCGACAGCAATGCGCGCCATTTCTCGGCGCAGTGCAAGGGGCGGGGCCTGTGTCGGGGCGGCTTGTGAAAGGTTGATCAAGGGCTTGTCTGCGGAAAATGAAACCCCTTCAAGCCAAGTCGATGCTTCCATGATTGGCGGCGCCATCGTGTTTTGCATTGCGGTTGAAAGTGGCAGAGGGGTCGACGATGACATGGCGATGTCCTTTTGTGGCAGATCATAATGGTTTTACAGCGGCAGTGACCTACAGCTAACCTTCCTGATGCGGGTTTTCAATCACCTCAGGATTGTGCGAATTGCCGCATGAAAATCAATTCCTTTCGCGCCTCTTTTCTTTGCAATTGCAGCGGGATGCGGCGCAATTTTTATCGTGTTGCTGGTTTGAGCGCTTTGAAGTGCTCCGCGTTGCACGACGTTAACTTTTCGATGGGGTGTTTGAGGGATAGTTGATCTGTCGTCGCCACCTATGTTGAGGCTGCGACCAATCATAACAATACTTCACCAAGTTAATGAGGTTCAATATGCTTACAAATCAGTTGGTTGAGAAATTAGAATGCGCTCTGGCCTGCGCACAGGTGCAAAATATCACCTTGATGGCGACCCTGTTGGATGAGGTCCGCGACGGGTCATATGACATCATGCCACGACAAAGTGCGTTTCTTATGCGCGCTGCTTGTGCAGCGGTCGAACATGTCGCTAGCGCCTTTGATGCATTGTCGAGCGCACAGACAGCACGGTCTGCAATCCAACAGGCTAAAGAGGCTGCTTTGTTGGGCGGATCTGATTTGAATGCAGCTTGACGTATGTCAAGTTGACGTGAGCACTGGTTCGCGGTGCTGCTGAAACTGGCGTTGCTGAATGCCTAGGGGATTAAAACGCCCAAGAAGGGCGCTTTGATCTGTGTAAAATTTGCCCCTGAATCAGTCTTTGCCACGGTAGGGCTGAACGTATTGCAGCGCCATATCCCATGGGAAAAAGATCCATGTGTCTTGCGAGACTTCGGTGATAAAGGTGTCGACCTGAGGCCGACCTTGCGGTTTTGCATAAACCGTCGCGAAATGCGCCTGCGGATACAGTTCGCGAACCAGCTCAAGTGTTTTGCCGCTGTCCACAAGGTCATCGATAACCAAGATCCCCGTGCCATCGCCCATCATATCTTTATCAGGTGCTTTGAGCACTTCGGCCGCGCCTTGGTTTTGGTGATCATAGGATTTGACAGAAATCGTATCGACGGTGCGAATGTCCAACTCGCGTGCGATGATCATTGCAGGGGCCATGCCACCACGGGTGATCGCGACGACAGCACGCCATGCGCCTGCGTCGGGGCCTTTACCATCCAAGCGCCATGCCAAAGCGCGGCTGTCGCGGTGAATTTGATCCCAGCTGATGTGAAACCCTTTTTCGTGTGGCAAACGGTCTGTCATGTCATGGTCCTTAGCTGAGAACGAGTTTGGCGCTGAGGGCCGCCAGTAGGCCGCCAAAAACGCGATCGATGGTTGTTTTTAGAGTTAGATAGGTGCGGCGCGTGCGCTCAAGCGAAAAGATTCGCGACACGATGATATTCCAACCGCAATCGTTAAAAAAGATTATAGAAAGAACGACGGGATAGACCCAAAGTGGGGGGTGCGCAGGCACGAGCGTCAAAAAAATCGTTCCAAAGAATAAAGCCGGTTTCGGATTGGCCAATTGCGTGGTGATGCCAAGCCAGATCAAAGCAAGCCCCGACAAGCCCTCATAGCCTTCCGGCATTTCTGTGGTCATTGGCTCAGGCGCATGTTTCCAGATTTTATAGGCCAAATATCCAAGATACAGACCGCCACAAATTTTGAGCACGGTCAAAAGAACCGGTGCGACTTGGAACAAAATTGCCAGTCCGAAAAGGGCTGCCAGCGCCCAAAAACATGCGCCAAGCCCGATGCCTATGGCAAGATATGCGCCTTTAAGCATGCCTTCGCGCAGGGCTGTGCGCGCCGCTAATAAAACAGCTGGCCCCGGCGAAATCGCCGCGGCCAGATGCACAAAGTAAAACGCGACAAGCGCCGCCAATGTCATGGTCTAGCCCTTGGTGATGTCAGGCGCGTCAACGGCTTTCATGCCGACAACGTGGTACCCTGCATCAACGTGGTGTGTTTCGCCTGTGACACCCGCGCCCAGATCGGACAAGAGGTACAAAGCTGAACCGCCCACATCGTCGATGGTCAC
Organism: Pacificibacter marinus; assembly: GCF_018860505.1. Taxonomy (GTDB): domain Bacteria; phylum Pseudomonadota; class Alphaproteobacteria; order Rhodobacterales; family Rhodobacteraceae; genus Celeribacter; species Celeribacter marinus_B. The sequence continues at coordinate 31,600 of NZ_JAHKPU010000021.1, read as the reverse complement.
ATTGCGACGCAGCGGTGAATTGTACTCATTCCATTTCATAATGTAGCGGAAATCGCCAATGCCGGAGGCCGCCAAAGTCTTGATCGGACCCGCAGAGATGGAGTTGACGCGAATACCGTCTTTGCCAAGATCTTCGGCCAAGTAGCGCACGGAGGCTTCCAAAGCGGCTTTGGCCACGCCCATAACATTGTAATGCGGCATAACGCGCTCGGCACCGTAATAGGTCATGGTCAACATAGAGCCGCCATCTGTCATCAACTTGGCTGCGCGCTGCGCGACGGCCGTGAAGGAATAGACAGAAATATCCATTGTCAGGTTAAAGTTGTCGCGGGTGGTGTCAACGTAACGCCCACGCAATTCGCCTTTGTCGGAAAAACCGATGGCATGCACGATAAAATCGATCTTGCCCCATTTTTCTTCTATCTGGGCAAAAAGCGCATCCACTGAGGCACCATCAGACACATCGCAAGGCACCACAAAGTCAGAGCCAAGTTTTTCCGCCAAAGGATCAACGCGTTTTTTGAGTTGCTCGCCTTGGTATGAAAAGCATAGCTCAGCGCCATGCTCGGCCAGTGCTTTGGCAATGCCCCAAGCGATTGATTTGTCGTTGGCGAGGCCCATGATCAGACCGCGTTTTCCGTCCATAAGTTTTGTCATGGTCGGTTCTCCCACCTATATGCTGCGTTTGTGCTGCGTTTGTGCTGCGTTGGGTATAGGCTTTATGCGGTTTGGCCCGCGCTATCAAGCCTGTGGTTTTGACATGCGACTGACATACATATGTGTCGTACACTATATATGTGTCGCAGCGCCCCGTGATATGCGGCGAAGTCCCCTGCGGTTGATCCGTCCCCTTGTTGAGGCGCGGGGGACGCGATATTCCACTTATGTCATGCAAAGGAGATCAGTTCATGGACGTCAAACGCAGTGGTATTTTCAAAGGCGATAACCCGTTCGAGATCGCGCGTACTTGGCTCGCTGAGGCCACGGCAACTGAAGTGAATGATCCCAACGCCATCGCTTTGTCGACCGTTGACACAGAGGGTATGCCCAATGCGCGTATGGTGCTGCTCAAAGCGATCGAAGAGGATGCTTTCGTGTTTTTCACAAATTATGAAAGCGCCAAAGCGGGTGAAATAGAAACCGCAGGCAAAGCCGCTTTTGTAATGCACTGGAAAAGTTTGCAGCGCCAAATTCGGGTGCGCGGGAACATTATGCGCGAAAGTGACGAGGCTTCTGATCTCTACTACAAATCGCGTGCACTTGGCAGTCGCATTGGCGCTTGGGCCTCCGCGCAGTCGCGCCCTTTGGTGTCCAAGGCTTCTCTTATGGAAGCTGTTGCCAAACAAGGCTTGAAACATGGACCAAACCCCAAGCGCCCGCCGTTCTGGGGTGGCTATCGTGTCGTGCCAACAGAAATCGAGTTTTGGGCGGCTGGGGACTTTCGACTTCATGACCGATTCCGTTGGACGCGAGCGACAGAGGCTGATTCGTGGTCCGTCTCAATGCTTAACCCTTAGGCTTACGTAAGGTAATTTTGATATTCGGGTCAGTAATGTTACCATAACAACAAAAAGACATGTCCTTCACACCTTGATACTGCGTGCAGTTTGTCGCACCTTAACCTCGGGATGAGGGGCAGGTGCCCCAAAATATTTGAAGAGCGGATGTTGCGCCTTCAAAAGAGATGGGAAATATGAGCGACAACAATTTAGAAAGAATGGTGGCCGGACAGGTGAAATGGTTCGACCCCGCAAGAGGTTTTGGTTTTGTCGTCGCAGATGACGGCGGCCCCGATATTTTGCTACATGCCAATGTCCTTAGGGTCTTTGGTCAAAGCACTGTTGCCGATGCAGCCAATATTCGGCTGACTGTGCAAGAAACAGATCGGGGCATTCAAGCCATAGAAGTTCTATCGATCGAGCCACCTTTGGCATCCGTTGGACCGTCACTGGAAGACCTTGAACATCTGGAAGGCGCGGATCTGGACACGCCGCTTGAACCGGCACGGGTCAAGTGGTTCGATAAGGGTAAGGGATTCGGATTCGCCAATGTCTTTGGCAAATCTGATGATATTTTTGTTCACGTCGAAGTTTTACGTCGTTCTGGACTTGCCGATCTTATGCCTGGTGAAGCTGTCGCGCTGCGGGTTATTGATGGGCGCAGAGGTCGCATGGCGGCACAGGTGATCGCCTGGGATGTGGCGGCGCGTGATGATGCTGGGGTAGGGTATGCCGATGATACCCCGTTGGAGTTGTACACTGATGCAGAGTAATTCATATTTATATTTAAGGGCTGCACAATGTGCGGCCCTTTTTTCTAAGTGTTCAGGCCTGTCTGCGCGTAAGTGGTTTGATCAGCAGCCTGTAACGCAAAGGTCTGCATCCAAGCCACTGAAAGCCTACCTGTCCCTCGTCGCTGCGGCTTTGGCGGTGAGCGCGGCCAGCACAGAGCGGGCCGAGGCATTGACATGCGCTGCGGACCACGTTGTCATCGAAACGCAAAGCGGGTCTCATAGCTTTTCCGTTGATGTGGCCGATGACGCAGCAGAACGCGCCCGTGGGTTGATGTTCGTTGAGGCGATGGATGAGGATGCAGGGATGTTATTCGTCTATCCAGATCCGCGGCCTGTGAGCTTTTGGATGAAGAACACATTGATTCCCCTCGATATGATTTTCACAGATCAGAGCGGTGTCATTGTCTCGATCCATGAAAATGCAATTCCTCATGATGAAACTGCAATTTTTGGTGGAGAGGCCATTTTTTCTGTTTTGGAGATAAATGCCGGTGTTTCTAAGGCTAAAAGCATCGAAATTGGCGACGTGCTTTTGCACCCAGCTTACGATTTTTTCACTTCTTTGCCTTGTGATGCGAAATAGGGGTTTTCATCCCCAATCACTGCCATTATAGAACTCTCAGTCGGGGCGTAGCGCAGCCTGGTAGCGCGACGGTTTTGGGTACCGTAGGCCGCAAGTTCGAATCTTGCCGTCCCGACCATTTACTAAATATACGATATGCAAAGCGCATTAAGCCTCTAGGGGTTTGAGGCGTTTTTTGCGTTTAAAGAACTTGGTCACACGACATGTTGTGGTCGTGCGCGGCATGTCATCTGTGTGGTCGTCGTAGAATCGTTACGTTTCGATTCTTTGATTCGTCAAAAAGATCAGTCAATTTTGGGGTATGTGTATTTGGTTTTAAAATTCTTAAATATGAACTGAATTTTCGAGGATAAGTGCTGTGTTTTCCCTTAATTTTAGGAATTTCAGGGTCTTGTAACGTCGACCTCACCAAATGCTGCTACTACATGTTGTATGCGCATAGTTTGTGCAGCATAGGGTTGTTTTGATCCCAACCGTCCTTTTTTTATCCCCCGCACTTATCCACAAGCTCTCAGCCAATTGGTTAAACAGCGTCGGCAAAGCCCTAGAAATAAAAGAGATTTGTATTAACGATAAAGGATACGAATCGATGTGCCCTGTGGGTGAAATCCGTCAATAAGAAAGAGGTTGCCTAAGTGCTAATTTTGGCGTTGACCGAACGGGGTATAACGCTGCACATTGTGCTGGTCGGTTGGCGAGATACTACATTTAGTGGCTCAATGGCGATCAGGGACAAGAGGCGATCAAGGCGATCAACAAGGGACGATCAAACGTATCTTTGAAATAAGAACTCTAGGCAGGGCCGGACACGATACGGCGTTACCGAAATGAGAGACGATCAAAGATTTAGACGTGTTGGGCGACACTCGCACATAATATCCAAGGGCTTTGCCTTTGACTGGATTTGTAATCTTCACAAGTCCAGCGTGGAAACGGTTTGCCGATTTTTGCGATGTTTTCCTGACGCTGTTTGGCCTGAGTGATCTTGATCGATGGCAAGGCGAGCTGATTGTTTCAGCTCAAAGGTATGAAATTCAGGGTCAAAAGGCCCGCCGCACCAGCGTCACAAGGCTCTGGTGACGCGTAAAACAGTAAGTTGAATACGGGGCAGTTATCCATGAAGATCGAACGCAAATTCACTAAGTCTGGATCAGATGCATATGCCGATATGGCGTTTCAAAAGACGTCTTCGGAAATCCGAAATCCAGATGGCACTGTTGTGTTCAAACTTGATGAATGTGAAATCCCCGCCAATTGGAGCCAAGTGGCTTCAGATGTGATCGCGCAAAAATACTTTCGCAAAGCGGGCGTGCCAGCAGCGTTGAAGCGGATCAAGGAAAAGGGCGTCCCGTCGTTTTTGTGGAAATCCGCACCTGATGATGCAGCCCTCGCGAAGTTGCCCGAATCTGAGCGCTTTGGAGGGGAGACCTCTGCCAAGCAGGTGTTCGACCGTTTGGCGGGTGCTTGGACGTATTGGGGCTGGAAGGGGGGCTATTTCACCTCTGAAGACGACGCACGCGCTTACTTTGACGAAATGCGCTTTATGTTGGCGGGCCAAATGGCTGCGCCGAATTCGCCGCAGTGGTTTAACACAGGTCTGCATTGGGCTTACGGTATCGATGGACCGGGCCAAGGCCACCACTATGTGGACTTTGAAACCGGTGTTTTGACCCAATCCACATCCGCTTATGAGCACCCACAGCCGCACGCTTGTTTCATCCAATCGGTATCCGACGATTTGGTTGGTGATGGTGGCATCATGGATCTTTGGGTGCGTGAAGCGCGCTTGTTTAAATACGGTTCTGGTACAGGCACAAATTTTTCGTCCTTGCGCGGCTCTGACGAGGCGCTCTCAGGTGGTGGCAAATCCTCTGGCCTTATGGGGTTCTTGAAAATCGGTGACCGTGCGGCTGGCGCGATCAAATCAGGCGGCACAACGCGTCGTGCGGCCAAGATGGTGATCTGTGATATGGATCACCCTGATGTGGAAGAATTCATCAACTGGAAAGTCATCGAAGAACAAAAAGTGGCCTCCATTGTTGCTGGCTCAAAAATGCACGAGCGCCAGTTGAACGAGATTTTCGACGCCATCGGCACATGGGATGGTGCTGAAGAAGATGCCTTTACCCCTGCGAAAAACTCTGCGTTAAAAGCGGCGATCAAAGAGGCCAAGAAAGTCTGCATCCCAGAGACTTATGTCAAACGCGTCCTAGATTATGCCAAACAAGGCTACGCCAAAATCGAATTCCCAACATATGATACAGATTGGGATTCCGAAGCCTACGCCTCTGTGTCTGGGCAAAATTCGAACAACTCCGTGCGCGTGACCGATGCGTTTTTGAAAGCTGTGAAAGAGGACGCTGACTGGGAATTGATCCGCCGCACGGATGGCTCTGTTGCCAAAACCGTGCGCGCACGTGATTTGTGGCAAGACGTCGGCCACGCCGCTTGGGCCTGTGCTGACCCAGGTATCCAATTCCACGACACAGTGAACGCATGGCACACCTGTCCAGAGGACGGTGCTATTCGTGGATCAAACCCGTGTTCTGAGTACATGTTCTTGGATGACACGGCCTGTAACTTGGCCTCAATGAACTTGCTGACCTTTCTAAAAGGCGGCGTTTTCGATGCAGAAAGCTACATGCATGCCACTCGCCTGTGGACTTTGACGCTGGAAATTTCTGTGATGATGGCGCAATTCCCATCAAAAGAGATCGCGCAGCGGTCCTATGATTTCCGCACCTTGGGCCTTGGCTATGCCAACATCGGCGGTTTGTTGATGAACATGGGCTTTGGTTACGATTCAGATGAAGGGCGTGCGTTGACTGGCGCTTTGACGGCGATCATGACGGGTGTCTCTTATGCGACATCTGCTGAGATTGCGGGCGAGCTTGGTGCCTTTTCCAAATTTGAGAAAAACCGCGCGCACATGCTGCGGGTCATCCGTAACCACCGCACAGCGGCCTACGGAAAATCCACAGGGTATGAAGGTTTGGATATCAAACCTGTGCCATTGGATCACGCCAATTGCCCCGACGCGTCTTTGATTGAGCTGGCCAAGATGTCTTGGGACGAGGCCTTGGAACTCGGCGAGAAAAACGGCTTCCGCAACGCGCAGGTGTCAGTGATTGCCCCAACAGGTACCATTGGTTTGGTGATGGATTGTGACACCACAGGCATCGAGCCAGATTTTGCCTTGGTGAAATTCAAAAAGCTTGCTGGTGGTGGATACTTTAAAATCATCAACCGTTCTGTGCCTGCCGCTTTGGCCAAACAGGGCTATAAACCTGCTGAGATCGAAGAAATCGTATCCTACGCTGTGGGGCACGGGTCCATCGGCAACGCACCGGGGATCAATCACACGTCTTTGATTGGTCACGGGTTTGGCAAAGAGCAGATCAACAAGATCGAAGCTGCACTGCCGTCTGCCTTTGATATTCGTTTCGTGTTCAACCAGTGGACTTTGGGTGAAGATTTCTGCACGGGCACGCTGGGTATTCCCGCTGAAAAGCTTAACGATCCGTCTTTTGATTTGCTGCGCTCTTTGGGCTTTAGCAAAGCTGAAATCGATGCAGCCAATGACCATGTTTGCGGCACGATGACCCTAGAAGGCGCGCCACATCTGAAAAAAGAACATTACAGCATCTTTGATTGTGCCAATGCCTGCGGAAAAAAAGGTCAGCGTTATCTGTCTGTTGAAAGCCACATCACAATGATGGCGGCAGCGCAGTCCTTTATCTCTGGCGCAATTTCCAAAACCATCAACATGGCCAACGACGGCACGATCGAAGATTGTCTGGCCGCATATGAGTTGTCATGGTCATTGGGCATCAAAGCCAATGCGCTTTACCGTGACGGATCAAAGCTGTCGCAACCATTGGCCGCCGCTTTGATCGAAGACGACGAGGAAGCCGAAGAAATTCTCGCCTCAGGATCAACTCAAGAAAAAGCGCAGGTGCTGGCTGAAAAGATCATCGAAAAAGTGATCATCAAAGAGGTTGCTCGTGGCCGTGAAAAACTGCCATCGCGCCGCAAAGGCTACACGCAGAAATCTATCGTTGGCGGGCACAAAGTGTACCTGCGCACCGGTGAATACCAAGACGGCAACTTGGGTGAAATCTTTATCGATATGCACAAAGAGGGCGCGGGTTTCCGTGCGATGATGAACAACTTCGCTATCGCGGTCTCTGTTGGCCTGCAATATGGCGTGCCGCTCGAAGAGTTCGTGGATGCCTTTACCTTTACCAAATTCGAACCCGCTGGCATGGTGCAGGGCAACGACAGCATCAAAAATGCAACATCGATTTTGGATTACATCTTCCGTGAATTGGCTGTGTCCTACTTGGATCGCACCGATTTGGCCCATGTGAAACCCGAAGGTCATGCTTTCGACGATCTGGGCCGTGGCGAAGAAGAGGGCGTGTCCAATGTACGCTCTCCATCTGAAAATGCCTCTGCCAAATCGATTGAGGTGCTCAAGCAGATTTCCTCTACGGGATACTTGCGCAAACGCATGCCGCAGGAATTGGTCGTGCTGCAAGGTGGAAGCGGGGGCGTGGCGCTTGATGGGGCCGCAGATACTCAAATGGCGATGCAGGCTTTGACGCAAAACGCGACACCGGCCGCAAGTCCAGCCGTATCATCGGGGGCTGTGTCTAGTAGCGCGACATCACTTGATCTGCGCTCCAAAGCGAAAATGCAGGGCTATGAAGGCGATCCATGCGGCGAATGTGGCAATTACACACTCGTGCGCAATGGCACTTGTATGAAATGTAACACCTGCGGCGGCACTTCGGGCTGTAGCTAAGGAATAAGATGATGAATTTGGTTTTTGATATCGCTGGACAGCACTGTGTGGCCGATCATGTGCAAATGCGTGGCAACACCATCGAGGCAAACTTTGCCGCTGGTGTCGAGGCGACGTTGGCGGATGCCTTTGCGGGCAGCCACACCGTGTCGATCATGGGCATCCCTGCGCTGTCAGTGACGTATTCTGTGCAAGACTTTCAGTCCGACGGCATTGATGGCTGTACGGCGGTCTTTTCAGTGAACAGCAGCGCGGGGCGCGTGCTGCATTGATATGAAATTTGCGGTGCCCCTTTATCGGGGCGCTGCAAGGGTGGGGGCTGCGGTCTTTTTAAAGGATTGTCCTCATCCAAGGGTCACGTGACCCCAGTTTCCGGAGCGGATGCGTTCGCTCCCGGCGTTGATCAGGCCGCAGGCAAAAACACTATAGGGCAGCAATCAATGATGAGCCTGATCAGCGAACCTTAGGGGGGCCAATGGGTCCCCCTTTTTTTTGTTTTGCCAATGGCGGCAGTCTGCACGGCGATCGCGCTAAGCGGAAAATGCGCGTATTTGTGGTTGGGCGCTGGCCAATAGAGACTTCGAAATATCTGGGGCGTTTTGGGATTCGACAAGTTTGAGGTTTGTACAGCTGCGAAAATCGCCAAATGTTATCATTTTGAAGCTGACCAAATCGCCAACCTCAAGCCTCTGTGCATCATTGATATCTATGTCTGTTGCAGACGCATACGCCAGCTTTTGGCTATCGTCACACCAGACTATGGCTTTTTTCTTTTCAGAGTCATACCAAAGTATCAATCCATACATTCACTGTGTTCCAATACGCTAAACCAAAGAGGTCACTCAATATTTTGTTTCAACGAAATTCTCATGTGTGAGCGGGTCATTAAATGCCCTAAAATGTGTCTTTCCGCTACGACACATGACGCTGATGAGCGTCAAATTGACCTATTTTGTGTGTCATTCTTGATTATTGTCGATATTACCTTAGGTTAACCTTGAGGAAACAGACTTTTTTAGCCCCAAAAATCCATGACCGGTATCTGTTCGCGGTCCGGAATACGTTTGGATAGTGGAGGCATGGTATGCCTGACGACACACATAGAAAACGTGCGAAAACATCAGGTCCGCGTGCCGATCCTGTGCAGCTGCGTGCAGTATTTGGAACAAACCTGCGTCAGCTCAGTGCCAGCGCGCCATCGATTGCGGAGCTCTGTCGCGATCTTGGGATAAATCGGACTCAGTTTAATAGGTATTTGCAGGGGGAAGCCTTTCCGCGCCCAGATGTACTGGATCAAATTTGTCGGTATTTCGGTGTCGATGCTCGGATATTGCTTGAACCCTTGAAAGCGGAATTTGATAGGGGCGGGGCGGCCGGAGGTCCGTTACATGTCGATGGCTATGGCCACGGCGGACTGAACCGTAAAGTGGCTGCACCTGCCATAGATGTCACGAGGATGCCACTTGGACCTTGCTTGCTGTATTGGCGGTCTTTTCTCAAAAAAGACTATCTGTCAGTCAATTTGGCCACTAGCGTCGTGCGACCCGATGGCAAAATTGGTATGACGTCGATCATGCCGCGTAATATTGCGCAGGCTTTAGGTTTGTCTGTGCGTCTCAAAGACCGCCGTCGCATCGGCGAAATGTATCAACATCCTACGGGTGTTTCTTTTGCGCTCAGGACCCAAGGTACGGGGCTTCGGCAATTCGCCTTCATGGAATACAGCTATATGGGCAATACGGACATATATACGGGCGAATGCATGAACACATTGCGATTTGGGCATTTGGGGCAGATTTCAGATCTCATTTTGCTGGAGCGGCTTACGCCTACGCGTGCCGCGATGATCGCGGCGCGGCGTCAAATTGGGTATAAACATATCACGGATATGAAGCCCATCGTGCAGGGGTATTTTACGTAAACTGATGTTTAAAGTTTACGCTTGAAGGTCAGACAAAGGGCGCAACACCTGTGAGATGTGCGCCCTTTTCGTGTGCTTTTACGCTTTTAGAGATGGCGTGACTTTATGCATTGCCGCCGCGTCCGAGGGCAGCCACACCCGTGCGCGCGATCTCGATTAAGCCCAATGGGCGCATCAAATCCGCAAAGGCATCGATTTTCTCAGAAGTGCCCGTCATTTCAAACACAAAGCTCGACAAGGTGCTGTCGACCACATTTGCCCGAAAAATTTCCGCCAAACGCAGTGCTTCGATCCGCTTGTCGCCGGTGCCGCTGACTTTGAATAAGGCCAGTTCACGTTCAACAGATGCACCCTCGACAGTCAAATCATGTACTTCATGCACGGGCACGATACGGCCCAATTGGGCTTTGATTTGCACGATCACGTTGGGTGTACCTGTGGTGACGATGGTGATGCGCGAGCGATGACCTGCTTGGTCGACTTCGGCCACAGTAAGGCTTTCGATATTGTATCCACGGCCCGAAAACAGACCGATCACACGCGCTAAAACACCCGGTTCGTTTTCAACCAAAACGGCCAAGGTGTGTTTCTCGATGATCTCGCCGTTTGGATCACGTAGGTCATAGGCGGAATGGCTTGTAGAGCCCTTTTTGATATGAAGTGCAGACATGTTGCGTCTCCCTTACCCAGCACAATTTAGTGTGGCGTCAAATATGTTGATCTCACCGCGTTTGGTGAGGGTGCGGACGGCGCAGCCCGACGCGGATTCTATGGCCGCGCGTGCGCTCTCTTCGAGCACTGCAAAGTTGAGCCGTCCAGTGTGGTAATTGCGGGCAACGGCTGTTGTGCCGTCCTGCGTGACCTGAAATGTAAATCCGCCACGCGTCACTTCGACAGGCTCTCCAGACGACATGCAGCCTGTTAGAGTGAGTGTCGCGAGGGCGGCAGCCAAAGTGATACGGGGCAGGGCCATCATCAAACCAAAACCGCGCCGTCGGATTTGATCGCATCCGCAGTGGAGGCATCGCCGAGCAGCATTTCGTTGTGTGGCTTACCTGATGGGATCATCGGGAAACAGTTTTCATGTTTTTCGACCAAACAATCCATAATCACCGGACCGTCATATTTGATCATTTCCATCAACGCGTCGTCCAAATCTTTAACATCAGACACTTGAATACCTTTGGCGCCAAAGGCTTCGGCCAATTTTACGAAATCAGGCAGGCTTTCAGACCAAGAGTTGGAATAACGCTCGCCGTGCAGCAGTTCTTGCCACTGGCGGACCATGCCCAGACGTTCATTGTTCATGATGAATTGTTTCACGGGCAGGTTGTATTGCATCGCCGTGCCCATTTCTTGCATGTTCATCAACCAAGAGGCTTCGCCAGCGACATTGATCACAAGGCTGTCAGGATGCGCCATTTGAACGCCGATGGAGGCAGGGAAGCCATAGCCCATCGTGCCCAAGCCACCAGATGTCATCCAACGATTAGGGTCTTCAAAGTTCAAATATTGCGCCGCCCACATTTGGTGCTGGCCCACTTCTGTGGTGATGTAGCGGTCCATGCCTTTGGTCAGCTCTTCAAGACGTTGCAACGCATATTGCGGCTTAATGATTGAACCGGTTTGCGTGTAAGACAGGCAACGCACTTCGCGCCATTCATTAATCTGTTTGGTCCATTTGCCGATGTTTTGTGTTTTGCGTCCGCGTGATTTCCACACTTTAAGCGCGTCTTCCAAAACATGGGCCACATCGCCAAGGATTGGCAGGTCCACTTGGATCACCTTGTTCAAAGATGAAGGATCGATATCAACGTGGATTTTTTTCGAATTCGGCGAAAAGGCGTCCAAACGACCGGTGATGCGGTCATCAAAGCGCGCTCCGATATTGATCATCAGATCACAGTCGTGCATCGCCATGTTGGCTTCATACAGTCCGTGCATGCCCAGCATGCCCAGCCAATGTTTGCCAGAGGCAGGATAACAGCCAAGACCCATCAGTGTCGATGTGATCGGAAAGCCTGTCGCCTCAACAAGTTCGCGCAGCAATTGTGAAGCTGCCGGACCAGAGTTGACCACACCGCCACCGGTATAAAATACAGGGCGCTCGGCTTTCTCGATCATCGCAACCAGATCGTTGATATCTTCGATGGGGGCCTTTTTCTTAGGCTGGTAATGATTGACGCGGGCCTTGGCGGGGCTGACATAAGCGCCATCCGCGAACTGCACGTCTTTTGGCAGGTCGATCAAAACCGGACCAGGGCGACCTGAGGTGGCTACATGAAATGCTTGGTGAATGGTGTCAGACAAAGCATCCGTGTCTTTCACCAACCAGTTGTGTTTGGTGCAAGGACGCGTGATGCCCACGGTATCGGCCTCTTGGAAACCGTCGGTGCCGATCATAAAAGTAGGCACCTGACCTGAGAAAACCACCAAAGGAATGGAGTCGAGCAAGGCGTCCGTCAAACCGGTCACAGCATTTGTGGCACCAGGACCAGATGTCACCAGCGCAACGCCAACTTTACCAGTGGAACGTGCATAGCCTTCGGCGGCATGAATCGCTGCTTGTTCGTGGCGTACAAGTACGTGTTTGATGTCGTTTTGCTGAAAAATAGCATCGTATACCGGAAGCACAGCGCCCCCGGGATAGCCAAAGATTGTGTCCACACCCTGATCTCTCAGGGCTTGAACTACCATTTCCGCTCCGGTCATTTGCCGTGTCATCGTATTCTCCGTATTCCGCGTCTTAACGTTGCGTGCGTTATTCTTAGTTGTTTGTCATCGTCAATAAAGTGTCTGGTCTGTGGGGCTGGGATCGTGCCCGTATGTGTATGGGTTGAAAGCGGGTCTAAGGCATCAAGCGCCCAGATTAAACCCAGATAAACCCCAAAGGCATCCCATAAAAAAACCCCCGAAATTCGGGGGCGCATGGGAACCGATATGGTCAACCGTTACCGGCCCATGCGCATACTTCCCACGACGACTAGAAGAAGATTGTCCATCTTACTCACTCCAAATTGACTTTAGCTGACATTAGGAGGCCTTTTCCAAGGCGTCAACCGCGAAATGCGCAGAAAAGGTGTATTTAGGGGTGAATTTTTGAAATAATATTGCGCAAATTGTCAGTTTTTGGGTTTATTCGCAATTTTTGGTGGGGTGCTATCAATGATTGTCTGGTCGGTCTCAGTGAAACTGCGGTCACTTGGGCTGATTTTCGCGTTCATCCTCTTTGTCTGAGCATTTCATATCTTTGTTTCACAGCCGTCACAGGCGCGTCACGCAGGACAGGCAAGTAAACAGCGATGTTTGCGCGAGTGCGTAGACCTGTCTTGGATAGCAAAAGAGAATAAGCCATGAAAAAGACCGATATTACTGACCTGTCTTGGGATGAGTTTGACGAGTTGCGCGACCCACGTGCAGACAATAATGGTTTTGACGCCGTTGTCGCGCGCGCCGTGTCGCGCCGCGGTTTCTTGGGCGGCGCTTTGGCGTTCGGTTCCGGCGCAGCTGTTTTCGGCTCTGGGCTTTTCTCAAGCACGACGGCCGCATCGGCGCACAACCATGCCAAATTCGCCTTCAAACCGATCGACATCGCAACAGATGACTTGGTGCATGTTCCGAGTGGGTATGAGACAAAGGTGCTTGTGCGTTGGGGGGATGCTTTGTGGTCTGAGGCCAAAGGTGCATATTCCGCTCAAACGGGCGTCTCTGTCGAGATGTCCGATAAAGTGTTTGGCGAAAACACAGACGGTATGGAGCTTTACGAGGTGGATGGCGCGACGCTGATCACTGTGAACTCTGAATACGTAAACCCGAAAATCAACTTGCCATCAGAATCTGAAGGCACGCCGCGCAACGCAGATGAAGTGACACTGTTGAAAAACCTTCAGGGTGTGACCGTGATGGAAGTGGCAGATCATGGCAATGGCTTCGAAGTTGTCGTCGATTCCAAGTACAACCGCCGCATCACGCATGAGACAGAAATGAAGATGGCGGGACCGCTGGCTGGATCTGACTTGGTTAAAACCAATGCCGATCCTGAGGGCATGACTGTCAAAGGCACCATGAACAATTGTGGGTCTGGCAAAACGCTTTGGAACACCTATTTGACCTGCGAAGAAAACTTTAACGGGTACTTCGGTGCAACAGGCGAGCACGCCACGACAATGGGTGAATCGCGTTATGGCATCGGTGGCGAAGGTCGCTACGCCTACGAGACGTTCGACCCGCGTTTCGATCTGACACAAGAGCCCAATGAGCCAAACCGCCACGGGTTTGTCACCGAGATCAACCCAGCCGACCCAACATCCATGCCGGTCAAGCGCACCGCTTTGGGCCGCTTTAAGCATGAGAATGCTGAAATGGTCCACGCATCTGACGGTCGTGTGGTTGTCTACATGGGGGACGACGAGCGTGGTGAGTTCTTGTACAAATATGTGTCCACAAACACATGGGTCGAGGGCACATCACCCGAAGGTATCTTGGACGATGGTATGCTTTATGCGGCCCGCTTTAACGATGACCAAACCGGCGAATGGGTGGCTTTGACACCTGAAGCCACAGGCATGTCAGCTGATGAAATCTTGTGTTTCACTCGTATGGCAGCCTCTGCCGCGCAGGCCACTACTATGGATCGCCCTGAATGGGTGGCTGCCAATCCGCTGAAAGTCGAAGCCTATTGCGCATTGACCAACAACAAAGACCGCGGCGTAAAACCAAACGCAGGTGGTGACGATATGTCTGCCAACGCAGCCAACCCGCGCGATACCAACAACTACGGTCAAATCGTGCGCTGGACGCCAAGCGATGAAAACCACGCCTCTGACACGTTCACATGGGATCTTTATGTGATGGCAGGAAACCCAGACGTTTACGACAACACCTACGCTGGGTCTGAGAACGTCAACGCTGGCAACATGTTCAATTCGCCAGACGGTATGGCGTTTTCTTCTGATGGGATGTTGTGGATCCAAACAGACGGCGATTACAGCAACGAAGGCGAATTTGAAGGCATGGGCAACAATCAGATGTTGGTTGGCGATCCTGAAACCGGCGAAATCGCACGCTTTATGACGGTGCCTTATGGTGCAGAAGTCACAGGGCTTTGCTGGTCTGCTGATAAAAAGACCGGTTTTGTCGGTGTGCAACACCCTGCAGGCACATGGCCTGACATGGGGGACGGCGACAAGCCACGTTCATCTGTTGTGGCCTTCTGGCGCAAAGATGGCGCAACAATCGGTTAAAGGCCACGATGGTTTAAGACCCAAGACCTTTTTAGCATGATTTGGGTGTGGCTTCGGCTGCACCCTTTTTCATTTAAGGCTGGGTTAGCGGGCAGGGAGGTTGGCGTAGGAATAAGCCCGACTGGTCGGTTCTAAAAGCGTCCTGAGCCTTGCAAAACACCATGCTCCATCGCGTAGCGCGTCAGGCCTGCGGTCGATGAAATGCCTAGTTTGCGTTTGATGTTCTTGCGGTGCGTTTCGACCGTTCTGACCGAAATATCCAGTGCGCAGGCCACGTCTTTGTTGGACTTGCCTTGTGCCAATTCCAGCAGCACGGTTTGTTCGCGCTCCGTCAACGGTTCGCGACCGTCTTGGATTTTGGGATCAATTGCCCGCCGCGCGCCGCTGCACAGATAGGTTTTGCCTGCCATCACCGCGTCAATTGCGTCTTTTAAATCTTCTGTTGGCACGTCTTTAAGCACATAGCCAACAGCCCCATGATTGAGCGCTGCCGAGATATATTCGGGGCTGTCATGCATCGTGAGAATCAAAATGCGCGTGTCGGGGCGTTGTTCCAGCAAAATCTCTGTCGCCGTCAGTCCGCCCATTTGCGGCATATTGAGGTCAAGTAAAATCACATCTGGCGATAGGTTTAGCGCATGTTCCACAGCCTCGACCCCATTGGTCAAAGTGCCAACAACTTCAATATCATCAAATGTTTCCAGCAAGGCACAGATGCCTTCGGCCACCATAGGGTGATCATCCACGATCAGCACGCGGGTGGGGGCGTTACTTGTCATTATTGTCCCCCTTCAAGGTGACTTTTGGGCTGCGTTTTACTGGCTTTGCGGGGGGCAAGATATGCTTGAGTGGCACGGTGGCGTCAATCAATGTTCCAGGGGACAGTTGGGTGATGGTCAATGTGCCGTCCAGATGTTCCATGCGCTCTTGCATATTGCGCAATCCGATACCAAGACCCTTTTTGCCATTTGCAATGTCAATCCCGCTTCCGTTGTCGCGCACAATCATCGTCGCACCTGTCCTGTGTCCGCGTACGCTGATATGCACTTCCGTCGCCCCAGAATGACGTTCGATATTGGTGAGGGCTTCTTGGGCGATGCGAAAGAGGGCGGTTTTGGCCTCTTCGTCCAGGCGATTGCGAAACACCACGGTTTCCAATGAGGTCGTGATACCTGTGCGGCTCTCGAATTCTTCGGCAACGGATTTGAGCGCCGAGCCAAGCCCCAGATCGTCCAGCACGCCAGGGCGTAAATCGCGCGAGATGCGCCGCACCTCAGAAATAGCGCCGCCTAGCATATCAACGCTTTTTTCCAAACTTTCTTTGGCGCGCGTATCGCCTTTTTGCAGCCTGCGCCAAGCCAAATCCATGGCAAACCGCGCCCCGATCAAAATCTGCGAAATCCCGTCATGAAGTTCGCGGGCCACGCGAATGCGCTCTTCTTCTTGGGTGTCAAAAATGCGCTGAGTTAATTCTTTGAGCTTGGCGTCGGCCAATCTGCGTTCGCGCACGGTGATGAAAATACCAGATAAAAACACCAGTAAAACAGCCGTCAAAGCAATGGCGCCAATATATAAGAACGTCTTTTGCACACGTTGTTCGACTTCGGCCCGCGCAGCCGCCACGGAATCAAGCACATCATCGACGAAAACCCCCGTGCCAATCGCCCACTGCCAATCTTGCAGGCCGATCACATAGGCCATCATTTGCGCCTCTTTACCCGTTGAGGGCTTGGTGAACATATAAGAATGATGACCGCCGCCGTTGCGCGCCAAACGGATCAACTCGTCGACAATTGGTGTGCCTTGGCTATCGGTCAGGCCCGCCCAATTGCGTGTGATCAGGTCGGTGCGCCGAGGGGCCACAAGGTTGGTGCCATCGTAATCGAAGACAAAGAAATAGCCCTCGCGTCCAAAGGTCATCGCCGAGAGAATCTGCGTCACCTTCAGTTTGGCCTCTGTGTCATTGGGGCCAGCAGGGTTGTATTCGGTTGTAATCGAGGCGCGCGCCAGTTGCAGGTAGTTTTGCAATTCTTCTTGTTTTGCCGAAACCAGTTGGTTTTCTAGCTCTGATATTTCGCGTTCTGCCATTTCACGCGCCTGATGTGCGACCAGCACAGAAATGGCCCCGACCGCGAGTAAAAGCGGTATCGTGGCCAGCAAAAACAGCTTTTGCGCATAGCTCAAAGGTAACAGGGGCGTCAGGCGTTTTAACATCAGTGGGGCCTTATCTGGTCGAATCGCAGGATAGGCGCAAGCGCTTTGCCGTCAATGCATGTGAAGAAGACGTTTGTCTATGACACAAAATATATGCGATTTGTCCGAAAAAGCCGACAAAACCAGCAGGTCTACGTAGACTTGGGTATTTATCCAGTTGGTAAGGAAAGGTATCGTTTTTGTGAGTTTGGCCTTTTATTGCGTGAGGTCGGTTTCGAATCTCGGCGTCCATGGGCGCCGTGTTTGTAATTGTAGCGCCGTAAATAGGGCTACGAACTTGTCATAGATTTAACGGGAGGAAACTATTCTATGGATCGTCGTTCTTTTTTGAAAACATCCGCACTTGGTGGTGCATCCGCTGCCGCAGCAGCCACATTGGCAGCACCTGCTTACGCTCAAGGTAAACGTACTTTGACGATGGTCACAACTTGGCCACGCGGCCTTGCTGGTGTTTGGGATTCTGTTGAGCGTTTCGCAACATCCGTCACAGAGATGACAGATGGCCAGTTGACCATCGAGCCAAAAGCAGCAGGCGAACTTGTTGGCGGTCTTGAAGTATTTGACGCGGTGACATCCGGTCAAGCCGACATGTACCACGGCGCTGACTACTACTTTACTGGTCAGCACCCTGCATGGGCGTATTTCACAACCGTTCCTTTCGGTATGACAGCGCCAGAAATGATGGTGTGGTACTACGGCATGGGTGGCATGCAAATGCACCACGAGCTTGGCGAAATTTTTGGCTTGAAATCTTTCATCGCCGGTCAAACCGGTGGTCAAGGTGGCGGTTGGTTCCGCAAAGAAATGAAATCAGCAGCTGATTTTCAGGGTTTGAAATTCCGTATGCCTGGTCTTGGCGGCGAAGCTTTGGCGAAACTCGGCGCATCTGTTGTGACCATGGCGGGTGGCGAAATCTACCAAGCTTTGTCCACTGGCGCGCTTGACGGCACTGAGTGGATCGGTCCTTGGTCTGATGAAAAACTCGGCTTGCAAGAAGTGTGTGACTTCTACTACCCAGCGGGCTTCCACGAGCCAGGTGCAGCTTTGTCAGTTGCAACCAACTTGGAGCTTTTCAACGAGTTGACGCCAGCGCAGCAAAAAGCGATCGAAGTGGCGTCTGGTGATGCGCATCAGCACAACTACTCTTTGTTTATGGCGAACAACGGTCCAGCGCTTGAGCGTTTGATCTCTGGCGGCACTCAAATCATGTCTTTCTCTGATGATGTTTGGGATGCTTACGGTGCAGGCTCTAAAGAGGTGCTTGACGGTTACATGGACGACACAATGTTTGCGGATATCCGCAACTCTGCTGAAGCCGCGATGGCTGCGACATCTGGCTGGGCTGGTCGGTCTGACGGTGTTTACACATCACAACGTGACCGCGTTTTGTCTAACCTTAAGTAAGCTAAATAACAGCTTGATATGATTGGAATGTGCGCTATTTTGCGCGCATTCCTTTTGACTGGCCTTTATGGCTGGCTTTTTTTACTGGGATGACCTTTTTTGCACTGCGCTTGTTCTGCGCGTGATGCCAAAAAGGTCTGGGGATTCAGGAGACATTCAAACATGCAAGAAGACGCCGCAACATCGGTCCTCGGGGCTGTCATTGGCGGGATTTGGTGGTTGATCAGCAGTATTGGCATGGGCTTTTGGCACATGGCCTATGCGATCTCGCATCCAAGCCTTTGGCTGGATTGGTCGAACAAAGAAAGCCTTTTGCGCTTTGTTTATTACGGCGGTTCCACCGAACTGTTTTTCGTATTTTTTAATCTGTTCCTCATCGTCACAATCATCGGATTTTTCAAACGCGATTTTTTGTGGGGCGTGGTGCGCCTGTTCGAGGGCTTTACCAACGGGGTCGGACGACTGGCCGCTTGGGCGGGCCTTTTGATGGTGCTGCAACAGATTATGATCGTGTTCTTGCAATCAATTTTCCGTATCGGTGAAATTTCGGTCGCGCCCTTTGGGACAGGCTTTACCCAGTCTGTGACATGGTGGTCTGAAAGCATCAAATTCGAGAACGCCATCGTTGTGGCGCTTTGTGTGTCCTACGCTTTCGTGCAGGGCAGTCACGTGCGCGTGGATTTGGTGTATGCGGGCGTGTCTCACCGTGTGAAGCGCGCGATCGATATGTTCGGGTCGCTGATGTTCATGATCCCTGTGGCGGTGCTGACATGGATGTACGCATGGTATTTCTTGTGGCGTCACCTTATCACGCCAAAGGTATCGGCCTCTGACAAGTTGGAACTGATGCTGCGCAAAGCGCGGATCGTGAAATGGAATGTGGAAACCGTGTCCTTTACCGGCGATGGCTTCAATGCATATTTCATGTTTAAAATCCTGATCCTATCCTTCCTTGTTCTTATCTTTGTTCAAGCAATAGCCTTTTTCTACCGCTCGTTCCTTGAGTTCGTTGAGGGCGAAGAAAGCGCTGGGAAGTACTTGGACAAAGACACGCTTGGTGCAGGCGAAGAAGCCTTTGAGGGGACGCATTGATCATGACCTACTCCACACATATCAATCTTTGCACTAAGGGGCTCGGCTCATGATTTTCGGACTTGATGGCGTAGAAATTGGCCTCATTATCGTTTTCCTCAGTCTGTTTGCTGGGATTTTGACAGGCTTTCCGGTGGCTTTTGCCATCGGCGGCGCGGGGCTTTTGTCCTTTGGTATTATCGCTGCGCTCGATAGCGCCGGTATTTTGATCCACGAGGCGATCGACACAGGGTCGCAGGCCTATAAGGATCTGACGGCTTCGGGGATAAACCCTGTTAACATATCGCATTTCAGGTATCCTGATCTGCCCACCTACGCTCAGCCCTTGTTTGAAGGCGGTTGGGAACGGGCGATGGATCGCAACCTGTCCTTTATCGTCAACCGCATGAACGAACGTGTGTTCGCGGGGGCATCTATCGAGACTCTTTTGGCTGTTTTGATGTTCGTGATGATGGGCATCGTGTTGGAACGTTCCAAGATTGCCAACGATTTGCTGACCACAATGGCGCGTGTTTTTGGCCCGTTGCCCGGCGGTTTGGCTGTGTCTGTTGTGATCGTGGGCGCGTTCTTGGCGGCCTCTACTGGTATCGTGGGCGCGACGGTTGTGACCATGGGTCTGTTGTCTTTGCCGACCATGCTTAAACATAACTACTCGCCTGAATTGGCGACCGGTGTGATTGCAGCGTCAGGCACTTTGGGGCAGATCATCCCGCCCTCTATCGTTATCGTGTTGCTCGGCACGCTTGCTGGCGATCTGTATTCTGCCGCGCAAGAGGCACGCGCGCAGTCCTTTGGCTGTACGGATGCTTTGACCTATTTGGGCAAACCTGCGGTTGTTTCTGTTGGGACATTGTTCCAAGCGGCGATTTTGCCGGGCGTTATGCTGGCAGGCTTCTATGCGCTTTACGCCTTTGGCTACGCGCTTTTTAATCCGTCCAAAGCGCCACCCGTTCACTTTGAATCAGCCTCATCTGAGCCGATCACACGTCGCGAAGGCATTTTGTGGTTCATCGCGATGCCTGTGTTTGTCATTGGTATGGCGATCATGTCCGGCCAGTTTGGTCTTGCAGGATCGCAAGCCATCCAAGTGAACCAGTTTACGGACATTGGCGACCGTGCCAGCCTGCGCACCAATGTAAACGAGACTTGCCAAGCGGCGATGATCACTTTGCATGGTCAAGAGGCTTGGGACGTGGCGGTTGCAGAGCAACTGGCGATTAACAACAGTGGCAGCTCGCAAGAAAGCGTGCGCCGTACAGATGCTGAAATGCTCGATTTGACCGCACAGGCCGTTGCTGATGCGCCATTGATCGGCAAAGGCATCTTGGTTGTAATGGTGATGTTATCCATCGCATTGGGCTTTGGCCGTGGCGTGTCCCTGTCATCTGACGCACGTCCTTTGGTTGTCGGCGCTGTTGGCGTGGTTGCGGTTTTGGCGCTGGACATGTTGTTTGTCGGCCCTCTGACCTCACCTGGCACGGCGTTCATGATCTATCTTATTCCGTTCGCATTGATTGCGTTTGGTATGAAAACGGCTGTGGTCAACTTGGCACGCAATGAATTGTTCCGCGTTGTCTTCCCACCGCTAATTTTGATCGTGGCCGTGCTTGGTTCGATCTTGGGTGGGGTGACCAATCCGACACCGGCTGCGGGTCTTGGGGCAGGGGGCGCGCTGTTGCTGGCCGCCTACCGCAAGCTGCGCGATCAACAACAAGTGTCTAAGATCATCATCGGCGGTGCCTTTGCTGTGGTTGTGATGATCTTGGTTGGCGCGAACTTTGATCTGCGGATCACGCGGGACGATGTGCCGTTTGAAGACTGGGTCGCTTATCTCGTTGCGCTTGGCTGTTACTACTTTGCTTTCTTTGGCATCTTGTACTCTTGCTACGTTTTGCTTGGGGACGGCACGCTGAAAGTTGTGGTGCGCGAAACGGCCAAGGTGACCTCTATGGTGTTCACCATTTTGATCGGATCGCAACTGTTGAACCTTGTGGTGATTTCCTTTGGGGGCGAACATTACATCCAGCAATTCCTACGTAGCTTTGACAATGAATTCACTGTCTTCTTGCTGGTCATGGCTGTGCTGTTTGTTCTGGGGTTCGTGCTCGATTTCCTTGAAATCATCTACATTGTTGTGCCCATCGTCGGACCTGTGATTTACGGCGGCACGATGGACCCGAAATGGGTGACGATTATGATCGCCGTGAACTTGCAAACCTCGTTCTTGACGCCGCCCTTTGGTTTCGCGCTGTTCTACCTGCGCGGTGTTGCACCACCCTCTGTCACCACGGGGCATATCTATCGCGGGATCATTCCGTTCGTGTTGATCCAAGTCGCTGGGCTGGCTGCGTTGTGGTTGTTCCCTGATGTGGTCACGATCATTCCGAACCTTTTGGCACGGTAGATTTTAGACTGATGTATTAAGAAAGGCCTCGCAATTTGCGGGGCCTTTTTTTTATAGGCGTGACTTTATATTTGACTAAAATAATCAGGTATTGATTTTTGATCTGCATCCTGTAATCTTATACAAATACTAAGGTATTAACTTGAGGAGTCGCCTGTGACCCAATTCGACCCGCGTCTTGCTGGCGCTGCCCCTGTCTCTCGTGTGGAAGCCGTGGATGGGCAGACCTTGTTCTTGATCACAGCGCTCAGAGCCTTTGGAACGGCGAGGGAAATAGACCTTTGGGAAAACTATGCCGCGCTGACAGATGTTGAACGTGCAGATACTGCACGGTCAGCTTTTGCCACTCTCATGGAGTTTGTAACGCGCAACGCACGACGCCCCTTAATGACACATGGCGGGGCCTGTAGCTGTATTGGCGCTGATGAGGCGAGTTTCGCGCAATTTGTCCGTTTGGCGGCAGAGGGCGACGCAGAAGACGCTATGCTTATGGGGATGCTGCTATTGCGTGCGGATGTGGTGCCCGTGGCCGTTGGGCTTGCCCAGCAGTTGGGGCTATTGGTCGGGGGAAACATCGGTCAGGCCGTTTTCAACAGGCCCAACCGGGCGGCATATCACTGAAGATCAGTGAAAAATTTACAACTCAGTGATCGTTGATGGCATATCCAAATCATCAGCTTCGCGGTTAGGTAAGCTGATGTTGGCGACCTGCTCTGCGATGGGTTGGGTGTCCTCATCTGCTGCGGGTGCCTCAAAAGTGTCGGGATCATCGACATTGACCCAAGCGCCATCTCGATAGACTTCGAGGGCTGAAAAGCGCGCTTTATAGCCCATTTTTTTCGACCCAGGCACCCAATACCCCAGATAGACGTAAGGCAGGCCAGCATCGCGGGCGATTTCGATATGGTCCAAAATGACGAAGGTGCCAAGGCTGTCTTTGGTCAATTCCGGTTTGTAAAATGAATAGACCATCGATAGGCCGTCATCCAGTAAATCGGTCAAACAGGTCGCGGCCAAAGCGCGGGTGTTTGTCTCTGTCGCAGGAGCATAATATTCGATCAAACGTGTGCGGATTGGCGTTTCTTCGATCATCGCGGCGAATTCGAACACGTCCATGTCGGCCATGCCACCATCCGCATGACGGGCTTCCAAATATTCGCGGAACATTTCGTATTGCGCCTCAGTTGCCCAAGGTGATGTGGCTGCGCGTTTGAGGTAGGCGTTTTTCTTGGCCGCGCGTTTTTGACTTTTGGTTGGTACGAAGTCTTTGACACGAATGCGCGCAGACATGCAGGCATTGCAGTCCACACAGGTGGGCCGGTAGAGCACGTTTTGCGAGCGGCGGAACCCTTGTTTGGACAAGCTGTCATTGAGTTGAACAGAGCCTTCGCCTTGCAAGGCCGTGAACAGTTTGCGCTCCATCCGACCATCAAGATACGGGCAAGCCTGCGGCGTGGTCACGTAAAACTGCGGAGCATGTGGAAGCGAGTGACGCATAACTGGGAAACGGACCGTTCTTTTGGGGTGGGTTTATTGTACCAAACCTCTGTGCCCCTGCAAGAGTGCAAGAGTTCAAATGCGATGCAAACTGCGCGAAAGGGCGCATATTTGCGCCCTTTGGTTAACATTCGACAGGTTTCGGTTTGGTTAAAACTGTGACGGCCGGTTGATCGCTGCCGTGCCTAAGATCACATCCGACAGACCTTGATTGCGGGCCGTGGTTAACATCAAAACCACTGAGACCACTTGCGGCAGTCCCATTGAGGACCAAACCGTAAAAAGACCGGTGTGTAAAACGGCCATGCCAAGATCAAAACGTTCGCCCTTTGCTGTGCGAAATTCGATCCCCATCATTCGCATCCCTATGGTGGCAGAGGCACGGGCCAGTGTCACGACGCGGTAGGCAAAGCTGACCACCGCCACCAAAAACGGAAAGAAAAAGATCCCCGTAAAGGCCGTAAATGGCACGATCAAAGCGGCCAAAACCACAACCACCACAAGGTCGATTACAAAGGCGATCAAGCGCTTTGTCGGCAGGTTTTCATAAAAACCGCTCTGATTGTGGGGATCGGGAAGGCCCCAAAGGGCGGTGTCGTCGTGGTGCATCGTTTCTGCCTCGTGCAAAATAAGGGTCATGGGAGTGTGTCATTAAATCGGGGTTTGAAAAGCAACGCGGACAGGGCGATATAGGGTGTGCCTTGGGTAGAAGGGCACACCCGTGCCGATTGCCGCTGAGCTTATGACTTACGCGTCTGAAGTGACGCTTTTGTCGGTTTCAGCCAGCTCGCTCGCCTTTTTGCTTTGATCATTCATGAACTGGTCAAACTCAGATTTGTCTTTTGCAGCGCGCAGACGTTCAAGAAAGGCTTCAAAGCTGCCTTGCTCGTCTTCCAAACGGCGCAGCGTTTCGGCTTTGTAAGAGTCAAACGCTGTGTTGCCAGAAGATTTAAAAGCGGCGTGGCGGGTATGGCGGTGGCTGCGTGGGCCACAAGAGGATTTGTTAAACATACGTTTGCTCCAGATCATGTAAAAGAGAAGGGCGAGGCCAACAGGCCAAAAGAAGATAAAGCCGAGCACCATGGCCGCGATCCAGGCGCCTTTACCTTTGTCATCGAGCCAGTTTTCTGCACGTGCGAACCAACCGAGTGGGCGGGCAGGGGCAGTTTCAAAATCAGCGGCATGTGTCATTGGGTGTCTTTCTTTGTTATGTTTGTATGTTTGAAAGTATGTAAATTCCTTTCACATTACTAAGATTGGGTTTGAACAATCATTTTGCAAGGCATTATGTGAATGTTTATTACATTAATTTTATTTCCTTTTGTTTTCATAGTGTTGGCATTTGTGAACCGATGGCGCGGGTGTAGCGCGACACGGATTTAGCGCGACACGGATTCTTGCAGTGTGTAGCGCGACAGGGATTCTTGCAGTGAATGACACGCAAAGTTGCAGCAAACACGTTTTTGGGTGAGGGGCTTTAATCAGGCATTAAACACTTGATTGTGCTTGCGCCTAGTATTGGGGATCGGCCAAAGATCCATCGTATCTCTTATTCGCCACAAGCATAGGGTAAAGTTCTGCATACCGTTGGAGCATAGGTGTCTCGTGAATGGTGAAAGGCTGCTTGAAATGCGCTTGAAGTATGACGTTTTGATCTAGAGACGTCCCTTGTACATGGTACATTGCCATTTCGCACTTGATAAAGAAGTCCCCACAATCTTCATGAGTTCTGGCTAAAGGAAGCATCTGGTTATTCCAGGCTGTGTTAGCCATCATTCTCATCCTAATGTAAAAAGGCGGATGAGACCGTTTAGATTGAACAGAACCAAAGTCCTTTTCTATCGCGGAAAGCGACAACATAGAGGATGCAACTAAAAGAAAAAGAAAGAATTGCTCATCATAGCTACTTGAGGGGGCGAGGCCCCAAGCCCCACCCTTTGCGTTGAGTGCGGATAGGTATCTTAGCGTGGCAACCGCAGCAAAGGCGTCAGCATCCATCTCAAGTGTTCGTAAGGTCAGTGCCCAATCACTATCCGTCTTTTCGGAGGCAGTTTCTTCAAACATTGCAATAGTACTTTGCTGGGGAGAAATGATGGCAAAATGGCCATGTAAAATATGCCCAGCTTCATGATTAATCAGCCAAAACAACATCAAAATCTGTGAGAAATCTAGGCGATCTTTTAGATCGTCACTTACATCTAGTTCCAATAGCAATCTCAAATAATCCATGTTCTCTGTAAGATCAGAGAAGTCTGGCCGCCCAGCGAGCAAACTACTGTGTTGCGGTTCAAAATTCCAATATTCCTGCAGGTTGTCGCTCAGAAGCGCCCGTTTAACTTGGAGCGACGCAGCATTCATGTCTGCTATCCAAACCGCGATGCAAAAATCGTCTTTGTTAAGCTGTATAGCTTGCGCGCGGAACTGATGTATTTGCTCTTCTTCTGCCTGAGTACTAGCTACAAAACAAATGTAGACTTTTCCCTTGTTGATAGCACGATTCAACGCCAACATCTGACCAACCACAACTTTGAAAAATGATGCTGCGGCCATTCTCCAATTGCGTTCATCAACGTTCATGTCATTTAAAATGATATCTGCTGGCACACGTAGATCACGGTTAATTGCATTTCTTACTAGGTGATGAAATTCGTCCGGAATATACAAATGGTGTTGGTCAAATGCATATGTTTCAGACATGGGCTTTTCCTCAAGACAGTTTAGAGCATTGGTAAGTTCTAAATAACTTTATTTATCCACGATAAACATAAAAATTCTAGGGTTTTACTAATGGAAAATGCAAATGAAATTTCATATTTGACTTACCCTGCAACCTGCAAAACACGGTTTTTGGTTAAGTTTCGGCTGTGAATGTGATTTGCCATAACAGTCAATGAACCGTGGATTTGCACTTTCTGATGGTAGTTGGGCAAAGTGATAGCATTCCTCCATTTAAGACTATTTGCAGGATTTAAATGTGCGTAATGGGCTTTACCATTCTCATCACCAGATGATCTGATAAACTACAGATATGCATCCTCAAGCTGGCTGCTAGGCAGTTTTTTTGATATATTTTCACACTTGGGAAATATGGTTGCGTTAAGCCTGCTTTTGTTGTGTCGTTTTAAGCGGCCTTAAATACCCAGCCCACTACTCAGCATTTCGCTGACACGGCATAGTTGGTATTAGCGTCACCCCAAAACCCTGTTTTTGTGTAGCGTTCCGTCACGGACATGCAGCGCAAATTGAGCAGCCAACGCGCCATATGCGAACTTATAGAACGCAGCGTTCGGATGGTTGTGCTGGATCAGTCCAGTACCGTCACCGTCGATGGTCGCGTCAGCTCGGAACATAGAGTTTGGCAAAGTCGCTTCTGTGAAGTTACCAGAGGCCCACGCGAGGTCGTAGTATCGGTATTGCATCGCTTGCAAGTCCCAGAGCATTGCCCCTGCGTCAGTACATGCCTGACCGATACGGAAGTTTTGTTCATCGTAAGTGCGCCATCCGTAATGCTTCACGCCACTGCCTGTGCGATCCATTTTCACCAGACGCTCACTGTTGGCGGGCCAAATGACACGTTCTTCGTCAACGGTGGTATTTTGGATTTTGACAGAATAGGTGCCAGTGTATGAGATTGTCTCATTCACCGTTACAACACCAGTCGCCCAGTCTATTGACGCGATTGTGTAGACACCGGCAGCATCACCGGAGAAAACAGTCAACTCGTCGCCAATAGCAAATGTGTACCCGTAAGTATTGATGGCAAGCAGTGCAATAGTGCCAGCGGCAGCGTCGAATGTGTGCGTATGAGTAGCGCTGTAGGTTGTGTTGCTGGTCGGCCAAGATGACTTATAGCCGTCAGGGAATTGTTGAGGGTCTCCACCACCAGAAAGGAAGTCTGTGTGCGGGTGGAAAGTATTTGTGATGATCGGCATAGCGTTGCGGTCAACACCGCGAATGGCCGCAATCAGTTCGATATAGTCATCATACACACTTTCCATAGTGGCAGCACCCGAACTGCTGGAAATACCGCCGCTGTTCATATTGTTGAACCCGACGATTAGATCGTAGTCGCCAGCAGTGGTGTTTGTTAGCTGGTCCATAAACTGATCAACGGTTTCTCCGCCAACAGCGTTTACCTCCGCCGAGAACTCGACGTTACGCATGTAACCAAACGTCTCGTTCAGACAGTCCCGCAAAATCCGAGAAGGTGCTGACGCCCCGCCATCATCCGCACCAGCACCAGTGTCGATGGATGAGCCCAAACCAAGAATTTTTAGCTCCAAAGGCGCGTCTTGTGTTCTGATACCCTCAGACCATGTGAAGAAGTTGTTAGGGTTTCGTTCACTTGTAGCCCAATCGGCATCACCCGACGATGGTCCGTTGATCTTCTCCATCAGCTCCATGGCTTCTGTTTCAAAAGCCCCAGACGAACCTGAATTTGCCTCAACAATAGTCAGACGAGTGTCCAATGCTGCTACGCCATCCGCGATTTCTTTCAGATCACCAAGGGTTATACCAGACGCCAACAAGACCCAAGGATTGCCGCCACTTGCATCATACCGCACTAAATGCAATCGGCCTTGTTCAATGTCACCTGCAGCCAAAAGCCCACCATCCGCATGACGAATTGTAGAAGCACCAATCCCATTTACATTGAGCGTCGGGCTTGTAATCGTGTTGGTCTCCGCAGCCCTAAAGATCAGGATGGACCCGTTGACACGAGCAAAGTCTGTCGTCACCTCAATGGCATTCGCCGTGCCCCCAACTACGCTCGGGATCAACGACGAATTATTTGCCTTTGAGATATATTGATCTGCAATGTTCAAAAGCTTGAACGCGTTTGAGGGCGCACCGGACCAGACAAGATCATAGGTCCAACCTGACTTGATCGCGCCTACACCCGGATTGCCGCCAGTTTGCAATTTCAGGTTATACGTTCCGCCGCCGTTCACTTGGATCGTCACACCAGCCGTTGTATTTGTGGCTGTCGCGGTGAAGCGCAAGCTCAATCCAGCTACCAAGTTTGGAACGTCTGTATTCGTCAGGGTGATTGCGTTGTCTGTGCCGCCCACTGCGCAATGGAAAGACAGAGCGGAGCGCACGGTTTTATCGAGCTTCAAATCATCTGCCGTTGCGCGATCAACTGCTTCTTGTTCCAATGCCGATTGATCGGCCTTCGATGTCAGAGCTGCGACTGAGGGCTGGCTTTCGACAAATACAGCCACGCTGCCTGTATCGTGTAGATAGACATCATAGGCCACATTTGGGTCGGCATTGTCGACTTTGAATCGCTGCCCTTCGGACGTATTGGCGATCCCTGCTGCTGATGTTGCATAGGGAATGGCCTCAGCATAGGTGCCATCCTCAAGCACTGATAGGCGCGTGCCTTGATCTGAAGATGTCGCCTCGAGCACCGCTGCGCGATCTTGCAAAGGTGTAATCTGCTCAGCAAACGCGTCTGATCCCGCAACCTGCGCGGCCAAATCAGAGACCTTTTGGCGCGCAGTTGATCCATCTTTGTTGACAAGTACCTCATCGCAGAGAGTAACGCTGTCGAGATTGTTTGTGCCTACTCCATTGGCCATGTCGTTCTCCTAAATAATTGTGATTTCAAAAGGGCCAGACACCGGCCCCGGCAGACCGTCCGCGTTCTGCGGCTCGATCCAGATGTAATGGGTGCCTCGATCGAGGCAGCCTGAGGTTTCCAAGTAGGCCACCACGCTATCAAGCGATCCGTCGAAGTCAGTGGAAGCCAAGAACTCAACCGTGTCGTTGCCGGACACAGCTTGAATGCGGTCGCTGTAAGTGCCGTCCATTGTGATGGCCGTTCCCGCACGGGTCGAGCCGCCCGTGAGGCGCGGCGTGAGTGTGCCTGCTGAGGTGCCCGCGACAGTGAACCCAAAACGATAATACTTGCCCGTCGTGGCGGTAATTGCCTGTTTAATGGCATCCGATGAGCCCGCCGTATGCGTGGCGACACCGCCTGCAATGGCCCAGCCCGCATCCAAATCCCACGCGGCCGCATTGGTCATCGCACCGCCTGAGACAAGGTTCTCGCGGGTGGTATCGCCAAGCGTTGTGGAAATCGTCGATTGCGGCTCAACCGCCAAAGGCTGGCCTGTTGCATCCGTTTCGCGGTCCAACGTGGCAGATGTCGAGCGGTAAATTTGCAAGGCCGTTGTCGCCGCATCATCACCGGTCGCGATCTGAATCAAAGCGCCGCCCAAAAGCGTGGTCACAGTGATCGCAGCCTCATCAAGTGCGGTCGGAATATCCGCATCGCCCGCGCCTACGGTCATCGCGATGGCCGTAGAATAGGGGCCAAAGATGCCCGTGGCTGACACGCCACGCGCTCGCAATTCTATCGCATCGCCCGTTGTATACCCCTCAATTTGGCCACCACCGGAGCCTGCTGACAGGGTGACTGTGGTCCAAGCTCCGCCGCTCAAACGGTGGTCAATTTCATAAGAGGCGGTTGAGATCGCGCCAGAACCGGGCGCAATCAAGAAGGTGATGAGATCAGCGGTATCTGTGCCTGCAAACCCCGACGTAATCGATGTGAAGCGCGGCGCGGAGGGCTGCAATAGATTGTCGTCAATCTCGGCCCCAACGCGGCTGGACCACGCGGGGATCTCGGTGGCGTCCAGCGCGACATCAATTTGCGGCGCGGCATCGACTTGGCGCAAAATAGAACATCCGTCAGCCGTGCGTTCGATGCCAGTGATGATCCGCTGATGGGCGGTGAATGTTGCAGGACCGATTTGGATCACAGCGCGCAGATCAGGCACAGGGCCGCTGCCCATTAATGTCAAAACAGAAACCTCATCGCTGGCGTGCTGCACCAGACGCACAACGGAGGTGCCGATTGTGTCCTCATCATCCTCAAAGTGGCGAAACCGCACCGCGTAATCTGTGTCCGGTTCCATGCCAACAAGCTCATCGATCACCAGCAGATTGCCCGAAACCTGCAACACGCGCGCGTCCAGATGATCGCGCGACAGGCTGTAGTCGTTGACCATGACATGATCGCCCCGCGTGGTGACGCGCAGCGCGCCGTCTTGGGTGGCCTCAAATGTGTCGGGGCGGTGGATGATTTCCAGCTGACGCCGCCGCGCCTCGCGCCAGACTTCCGCCGCATAGACCTTGCCCGGCATGGCAATCGCCTCGACCTCTTCGATGTCGCCCACAAAGCCTGGCCATGGGATTTCGCGCTGGGTTTCTTTGTAGTCATTGCCCGCATCTTTGAAGGTCACGACAAAGGCATCGGGCGGGGTCACATAAGAGCGCGATCCAGAAAAGGCCCAAGCATTGCGCGGCGAGATATGATCGACAATCAGCGCGTCCTCAGTTGGCTGATCCACCACAACGCCCCAGTGCAAACCGTCATGGTTGCGCGTGGCGCGTCCGGCTGCGCAAATCTCGGCCAAGACATCGCCCAGCAAAGTGGTCGTGGATGAGAGCGCCGCATTGTAGGTCAGGCCTTTGGCGGCGCAAAATTCATGCCAGTTTTGAATCTGCTCTAAATCCAGCTCCGCATCGGCCACGGCACGCGGGTTCTCAGGCGCTTGCAAAACGTGGCGATAAAGGCTGGCAGGGTTCTGGGTGGCGCGGTTGATCCATGTTTCGGTGGGCGCATCCCAATCCAAACAGACACGGCTGGCAAGGACGGAGAGATTATCCAACGCGCCATTGAGCTGGTGCGTGGCTTTGATCCGCAAAGCCACCAGCGCAAGAGGCCGCGTGACATTGAGCGGATACTCAGGGCGCAGCGTTTGAAGCGCGGCCCAATTGGTGCGCTGTTGCTTTTTGCTGTCATCTGTCTCGTCCGTCATCATCGTGGCGCGGACTTGCCACTGCGCGCGGCTGGAAAAGGTCCAAGAATGCTGACGGTAGAACCCTTCGGCCTTCTTGGCGCTGATCTCTAACGTCTCAACCTCTTGCCATTCGGTCGCCTCAACCAAGCGCTGCTCAAGGCGCACGGTCACGGAATGTGTGCGCTTTTGCCCGTCATCGTTGAAGCGCACCAAGCCTGCGGGAAACGACAGAATAACAGTTGCCCCGCTGGCATCTTTACCCGTGGTGCGCACGACAGGGGTTTCAACCGGGTCTTCATCGTCGATAGTCTTGTCCCGCTTACGTTCC
>NZ_JAHKPU010000009.1 GCF_018860505.1 Pacificibacter marinus | reverse complement strand
ACTAAACCGTGGCAAGACCACTACTGTGGCTTTGAGGCGGCCTGAGGGGGCCGTCGTTCTGCCAGTCTCGTATCTATTCGTTTGTGTTGAATGCAGCTTCGCGCGCTGTCCAGTTTCGCTGGACCTCTTCAGTTCCCACAATCTGAATCGAAAATCCTACTTTTAGGACAGAATCGCTTTTTGCATAAAATAGTTGTCGTCACTTTAAGCGGTCTAATTTCAGTAAATTCATCCATTTTTGCACATTTTATGATCACTAATAGTGTATTTGAGTGCTTTTCATCAATTTCCCTTGCAATAAATATTTTAAACTTAAAGGTATACCGTAAGAAGTCGTAAAGAGGTGTGACGCCAATGTCTCAGAAAAGTATGACGCAGTCCCTTGTTCAGCGTGTTTATGATGATTTGCTGTCGGATCTTTCGGCAGACCGCCTTCAGGCTGGCGACCGCTTGGTGGAAGCGACCATTGCGCGTGAAAGGGATGTTTCCAGAACGCCTGTGCGCGAAGCGCTTGGACGGCTCGAAAACGATGGTTTGATTGAAAGCGTGCAGCCGTATGGGCATGTCATCATAACGCCTACGGTCGAAGATATACGGGAAATTTTTGCGATCCGTCGCGCGCTGGAGCCTTTGGCGTTTTCAAGCCTGATTGAATTCGCCACCGACGATGATGATGCGGAGTTGCGGTTACTTCTTGCAGATGTTCAAGCCGCACAGACACCCAAAGATGCCGCGCATTCAAATATTGCCTTTCGCAATTTCTGGATGTCCCGAATTCAAAACCGTCGTCTGCAAGAAACACTGTCTCGGTTTCATATGCAGGTCCATTTGGTCCGCGCTGCAACGCTGAAGCTATCAAATGGTCGTGACACGGCGCGCATTGGTGCGGGCAAATTGGCTGAAAGCTACTGGGCGCGCGACAGGGATGCTGCGCAAAAATCAATGACACAGTTTGTTGATGCGGCTCTTGTGATTTTTGAAGCTGTTTCGTCTGAAATGCCGGCGGTCCAAAATCGACGTCGAAAATAACGTTTAACAAAAAATAGACCCATAAAAACCGACTAAACGGTGGGGTTTCTTAACCAACAATGAGGAAAACATGACAAAACTTTTAACACTCAAAGGCTTTGCCGCTGCAGCGGCTTTCGGATTGTCATCTATGGCCGCTCAAGCCGAAGACATAATCCGTGCTGTGACATTTGTGCCTGCGCAGGTATCGTTTGCGCGCAACTTTCAAGGCTTTGTTGATCTTGTGAATGAGCGCGGCGAAGGTGTTGTTCAAATTCAGGTCATTGGAGGACCCGAAACTATCCCTGCAGAGCGGATGGGCGAGGCGCAAAAGAACGGTATCGCTGATATGTTCCTGCTGCCCGCAGGTCTGTATCTAAATCTCGTTCCAGAGGGCGAAGCCTTTGCTGGATCCAATCTTGATCCAATGACGCTTAGGGCCGCTGGCGGTATGGAATTGGTCAACAAGCCTTTCCACGAAAAAGGCAATGCCCATGTGCTGGCGCATGTTGACGGTGGTGCAAACTTCTTTTTGTGGACGACTGAAAAACCGGGTGCAGATGAGAATGGTCAGCTACATTTAGATGGCATTCGTATGCGTTCGTCGCCCTTATTTAGATCATTTCTAGAAGAGCTTGGCGCGACGAATGTCGTTCAAAGTGCAAGCGAGGTGTACACATCTTTAGAGCGTGGGGTCGTTGATGGAACCGCTTTTCCAGTTACGGGGCTTCGTGATTTCGGCTGGGATAAGTTTCTGAAATACCGTGTGAATCCAGGCTTCTTTCAGACAGACGTTCTGGTGTCTATGAACTTGGATAGCTGGGATGGTTTGTCTGACGAAGCAAAGGAAATTGTCAATCAAGCCGCGATCGATCACGAAATATCTTCCTATGAGGCGAGTATTGCGCTGAACGAATCCGAGAGCCAAATTCTTTTGGAGGGAGGCATCGAGAATATCGAGTTGACCGGTGAGCAGCGTCAAATCTTTCTTGAAAAAGCATATGATATTTCTTGGCAGCGCCTGAAAGATCGTGACCCGACAATGCATGATGAACTCAAGGCGGTCTTCTTTACAGACTTCTAAAATCGTCTCTTGGCGGGGTCTGATGATTGATCCCGCCATTTTGAATGCTCGTATTGTTCGCCGATAAATTCCCACTTGAAAGGACACTGTCATGTCTTTGATGTTCAGATGCCTCGATGCGGTGTCGAACCTGTTGTTTCGTCTCGCATGCCTTTTCATTGTCGCGATTGTTTTGATTGTCACATATGATGTGTTGTCCCGAAACTTTGGCCTTCCGATGTTTGTATGGGCGGTTAATTCCGTCGAATACTCGATGCTTTATGTGACGTTTTTGTGCCTTCCCTATCTTGTGATGACACGAGGGCATGTCAGTGTCGAAGTGGTCTTGACCTACCTTCCAAACAACGTTCGCAAAGCTTGGGAGTTCATGCTGCATATCATCTCAGCTCTGATTTGCTTCTACCTCGCATGGTATTCAGGAAAGAGCTTCGTCACGTCGATCATCGAAGGCACCTACGAGGTGCGCAGTTTTGATGCTCCGATGTGGGCGCTCTATGCCTCAATGCCGCTTGGTTTCGGATTTGGGGGCGCTCAGTTCCTGTCCTTTATTGCGCGCGGCGAAAGCTTCTTTGGTGCTGCTCCCGAAGCGCACGCAGGAATGTAAGGAATTTTGATATGATGGACTGGAGCATTTCGATTGCGATCCTCATCGGTGGCCTCATCTTTTCAATGGGCATCGGATTGCCTGTGGCGCTTGGCTTCTTTTTGATCAACGTGGTCGGCGTATTTTTATTCATGGGGGGGGCGCGTGGTATCGACCAGATGCTCTCAAATGGGACGATGGCGGTCTCGACCTATGCCTTGGCGCCCGTCCCACTCTTTCTTGTTATGGGATCGTTGTTCTTTCACTCAGGTCTTGCACGCCGTGTTTTGGATGCGATTGACGTCCTGATTGGCCGCTTGCCTGCGCGATTGTCCTATCTGACGATCACGTCAGGGACTGTGTTTGCTGCTTTGTCTGGATCATCGCTTGCCAATACAGGGATGCTCGGCACGTTAATGGTGCCCGAGATGATGAAGCGCGGGTACAAAAAGCATATGGCCATAGGCCCCATTCTTGGGTCGGGTGGCTTGGCTGTGATCATTCCGCCATCAACATTGGCCGTGCTCTTTGGGTCCTTGGCGGGGATTGATATTGGCGGTCTTCTTGTGGCTGGCTTACTTCCGGGGCTCGTTCTCGCAATTTTCTATTCAATCTTAATTTTCGTTCAGGTCAAAATTGATCCCGATGCTGCGCCGTCTTACGATTTTGAACCTGTGCCTTTGTCCAAGCGCGTTGGTATTTTTTGCCGAGATATTTTGCCGATGGTCGTGATTATGATGGCGGTTGTGGGATCAATCTTAACTGGTTTTGCGACACCCACTGAAAGTGGTGCTCTTGGAATTGTTGCTGTGGCCGCTCTTGCATTGCTGTTCAAAGCTCTCGATTTCAAAGCCGTTAGGACCGCGATTGCTGATGCGGCCCGTGTGACGGGAATGACGTTCCTTTTGATCACTGCGTCGTCGACTTTCGCACAGCTTTTGGCGTTCTCAGGTGCTTCATCTGGCTTAGTTCGCTGGGCTACGGCGCTCGAAATGGGACCAACTCAGACACTCTTGGTGATGGCGTTGATCCTGCTCGTTCTTGGAATGTTTATGGATCAGGTGTCGATGATGCTCATCACGCTGCCTCTTTTTGTCCCGCTTGCGCTGTCTTTGGATTTCGACATGATTTGGTGGGGACTGATCATGCTTTTGATGCTTGAAGTTTCCTTTACAACGCCACCTTTTGGATTGCTGTTGTTTGTGATGCATGGCGTCAGTCCTCCCGGAACGACATTGCCAGAAGTGGCGAAAGCGGCCTTGCCCTATATTCTATGTGTGTTTTTGCTAATCGGTTTGGTGATCTTAGTGCCATCTTTAGCGACCTTTATTCCTTCGCTGATGTAAGCAAGCTGCCCCATGTACAAAAAGGACAAACCAATGAGTTTTCGCGACAGACTTTCTTATGATGCCACGGCTGGCACCTATTTCGATGGCGATATGCGTTATATTTTCATCAAACCAGAGGCGGTCATGGGGATCGTTCTAGAGATGGCGCCAGAGCAACGCCCAGCGGTGTTCGAGGCGATGATCCGTTCGGTGTTCACAAATGGTGGGAAATCGGCGCAAAGCTATAAAGACGCAGGAGCGGGGGCCTCAGAAGCACTGCTTGGTGTGATCCGTGAAACGTCAGGCCAATTGGGTTGGGGCGATTGGGATACGGTTTTAACAGAAGATAGCCTCGATGTGACGGTTCGAAATTCTCCCTTTGCGGCAGGGTATGGGGCCTCGGATGTGCCTGTCTGTGCCCTTATTGTCGGAATGTTGACAGCAGTATCAGGGATGATTTTTGGCGCACCAACATGCGTCACTGAAACAACATGTGCAGCAATGGGCGCTGATGTGTGTCGGTTTGAAGCACGGATTGCAAAGGGCACGAAAGAATGAGTTTAGCGCAGCTTTACGATTTGCGTGATGCCGTTACAAAACGCGTTCCTTTACGTGGGCCTTTTGTCGCCATTCCGACACCTGTGTCTGTCGAAATCGTGGCAGGTGCAAAGCCCGATTTTATCTGCATCGATACGGAGCATAGTCCAATTTCAGACGGGCTGTTGACGGATATGTTGCGGGCGGCGGACGTGGCTCGCATCCCAGCAATCGTGCGCGTGCGCAGCAATTTGCCGCAAAATATTTCGGCTGCTCTTGATGCTGGTGCTTGCGGTGTTCTTGTACCGCATATCTCATCCGCTGCAGAGGCAAAAGCCGTTGTGAAAGCTGCTCGATTTGCTCCGCATGGTGCACGCGGCGCAGGGCCTGGACGCGCCGCATCCTACCTGCGCAACATATCTGGATCGATTGAACGCGCGCGCAAGGAAACTTTTGTGGCAATTCAACTTGAGACGCTTCAGGCGGTTGAGAATGTCGAAGAAATTCTAGCTGTTGCAGGGATTGATCTGGTTTTTATTGGCCCCGGTGATCTTGGCGTGGATGCTGCAGCTCATGCCAGTGATGATACTGTTGACGTTTTGATCGAGCGTTTGGTGTCTGCTGCGCAAGCGGCGGACGTGCCTGTTGGCATTTTTACCGCTGATCGCTGTGCCAGTAAGCGTTGGCTTGCGCGTTTGTCTTTTGTGATCGAAGGTTCGGACGCAGTGTTTCTCACGCTAGCCAGTGATGCGGCCGCAGCGGCTTTGGACTAGGCTGTGCCGCTGCAACCATTTTGATGCCGTCTTTTAAAGTGTTGCTTGTGCGCGTCCAAACTGGGCGCGCGCATAAATCAAAGCATCACCAACTTCGAGGGCAGAGTCTATAATTTCACCGATGAATACTCTGTGACTTCCGACGTCGTTGTAAGAACTCACCTCACAACACACTGAGGCAACGGCGGTGGTCAGTTGCGGCAAACCACGATCGGTTTCTTCCCATGCCCCAACGGAAAACTTTTGAGCGCCCTGTAGTCCTGCGACACCTGCAAAAGCGAGGGCGATATCGTCGGAAGTATGATCAAGAAGCTGCACACTAAAGCTTTTCAGTCGAGTAATCTCTGAGCAGGTGTCCGTTGTGCGGTTGACGCAAACCAAAAGGCTTGGTGGCGTGTCGGTAACAGAGCACACAGCCGTGGCCGTTATGCCGCGTCGACCATCGCCTTGCCCCACTGTGACAAGTGTCACAGCCCCTGGAAAAAGGGACATGGTTTGGCGAAATAGATCGGTGCTAATGGTCATGTGAAATGATCTCCGGTGATTTGAGGGCCGTCTGAATAAGTGTGCGAAGCCAAAGTAATGCTGGGTCTTCAGCAAAGCTGGAATGCACCCAAAGTTTGATGTCATAGGATGGCAACTCGAACGGAAGGTCGCGGGCAAAAAATCCTCCGCGCCCCTCAAGGCGAATAAAGATGGAATGCGGAAAAATTGCGACAAAGTCTGTTTGCCGTACGACTTCTGGAACGACCGTAAAATGATCAAGGCGGGCTTTTGCGTTTATACGCAGGCCGCGCTGCTTAAAACTGTCTTGTGCCATTTGGTATCCAGTGGCCGCACGGCTGACATCGACAAATGATAAACGCGCGAAACTCTCTTCCGACCACTCTTGCGTCAGTGCGGGATGGTTGTCGCGCATCAGGCATACCAAGTAATCTTTGAGCAACAGATCCCCTTGGCACTGTGCTGTGTCTAGTTTCGGTAGATAACCTATGGCCAGATCCACATGGCCACTGCGCAATGCGCTTGCGATCTCAGATGGATCAATGCGAACGGATGTGATGCTCGCTTCGGGGGCGGCTTTTTCCAAGGCAGCTAGAATGCGCGGCATAGAGAAAAACTCACCCGTGTCCGTCATCGCGATACGAAAACGGCGTGTAGTGGTTTCGGGTACGAAACTGTGAGTGTCCTGTACCGTTTGTTCCAGCAGCGACAGTGCTGCCTCAAACGGGCCATGTAGTCGTGTCGCGGTTGCTGTTGGCAACATCTGATTTCCAACACGTTGAAAAAGGGGGTCGGAAAACTGATCCCGCAATCTACGCAACGAATGACTGACCGCGGGCTGTGTCAGGCCAAGGCGCTCTGCTACATCTGTAAGGCTTTGCATCTCCCAAATCGCAAGAAAAACCTTGATGAGGTTCAGGTCGAAATGGCTAGAGTTGAAGTTTCTCATGAAGGTTGTCCAACCCGTAAGGAAAGTGGAAAGTGTTTAAGCTGCGCTTTAAGGATATCCACGAGGTGCATCTAGGCCTGCCAGTACCCGCCCTGCATTTTCAATCGTCATATCAGTCACTGCCGCATGTTGGGTCACAACCATTGCATCGCGCAGATAACGCTGCATTGGGTTCCCTTTTGCGATCACACCCATACCCGAAATCGTGTAGCATTTCTGTACAATTTGAGCGCCGGATTTGGCCGCGTTTGAAGCGCTCAAGCGCAATAAATTGATGTGTTCAAGCGGGACAGGGTCTCCTTGTAGCAGATAATCCCAAGCCTCTTCCGCAGCTTCGTAGAAAAATGCCCGTGCACCACGCAAGGCTGCTTCTGCCTCTGCTATTCCTGTCAAAAAATACCCGCGGTCACAAAGACGGGCATGTCCTGCCATAAGTTTTGCAGCGCCCGATACGGATTTTGCATGTTCGATTGCCGCACGGGCCAGACCGAGGTTGCAGGCAGCGTGAACTTGCGCTTGGTACGCCATCGCAGGATACCGGTACAGAGGCTCGTCAAAGAGCCCAGGGGCACCGCGTTCACAGATCCATGTGTCAGAATAGAATTTGTCGGTGACTGTGGTGTCATGACTGCCTGTGCCTTGCATGCCTGAAACGTCCCAGCATTCTATGATCTCTACTTCATCCGCTGGTGCTACGGCCATCATCACGGTGGGCGGGGCATTCGGCTCATTACCCTGAGGGCTGCCTTCTATGCCGACGCCAATCCAATCGGCGCCCATGCAGCCGGACGCAAACTTCCAACGACCTGAGACAGACCAACCACCGTCTACGCGTGTGGCCTTTTGCACAGGGTGCAATCCACCCGCGAACACTTGATCAGGTCCGTTCGCATACATGATTTCTTGCGCTTCGACGGGTAGGGCGGCTGTATATGTGTTGGCTGAGCCAAACGCAGAAACCCAAGCTGCAGATCCATCAACAGTGCCAATTTTGTCGACCATTTTCAAAAAATGATGCGGGGCAATCGCATCGCCGCCAAAGCGTGTTGGTGTGGCTGATCGAAAAATTCGTGCCTTTTTCATCAGTCCGATGATGTCTTTGGGGACGTGTCGTTTTTGTTCTATTTCGCCGCGACGTTCGGCAATGGTTTTTAAGAGATGTTTGAACTCTGTAGTTTCCGTTAGTTTTGAAGAATCCGTCTCCGGCAGTGGTGCGCTTGAGGTTTCTGGTGTTTTTACGTCAAGTGCTGTTGTCATCGGAGCGATCCTTTTCGTTGTTCAAATGTATTAGCGTTGAAATTGCTTTATAAATCAAATTCATTATTCTAACTTTCAGAATAAGTTCTATTTATTCTGAGGCGCCGCAAGTGCAGATGAATGACCTTGCAGCCAGTTCATTTTCTGACGCGATTTCGCTTCAAGAGAGTTTTCATTGCAATTCAAGCGATTTTGCAGGGCTTGCCTGCTGCATCGACTGCCTCAAGCAGGACATCTACGGGTGGATGCGCAGATTTGAAATCGGGGCAGGGCGGCGCGGTCAAAGTTGTCAACACTATTTTAAGAAGCGAAGTCCTTTGTTTGGTCTAGAACCGAGTATTCCATCCACACATAACCGTATAGCGATGTTAAGCCGATGACATGCTTTGCCCCTATACAAACACGTATTCTTGCCTTATCAGGGCATCTTTCTTACCTCCGGTCTTTCCGCGTACGCGGCGATTGCCCAATACGGACACGCATCTCCCATGATTACAGCCCTTTCCGACGCCCTTGCCGAGCGCGGCTATGACACCCTCACGCCAGTTCAAGAGGCAGTGAACGATCCTGCGTTGCAAGACGCGGATCTTTTGGTCTCTGCGCAAACAGGGTCCGGTAAAACTGTCGGGTTCGGTTTGGCGATTGCCCACACTCTTTTGGGTGAAGCAGAACGCTTTGATCGCGCCGAAGCGCCGATGGCTTTGGTCATCGCGCCAACGCGCGAATTGGCCTTTCAAGTCAAACGCGAGCTTGAATGGCTCTACGCCAAAGCGGGTGCGAAATTGGCCTCTTGTGTGGGTGGGATGGATTATCGTGATGAACGCCGCACCCTTGAGCGTGGCGCGCATATCGTTGTCGGCACACCAGGTCGTTTGCGCGATCACATTCAACGTGGCTCTTTGGATATGTCGGGCTTGCGCGCGATTATTCTTGATGAAGCCGATGAAATGCTGGATCTTGGCTTCCGCGAAGATTTGGAATTCATGCTGGGCGAAGCGCCTGAAGACCGTCGTACGTTGATGTTCTCGGCCACTGTGCCTGCTATGATCGCCAAGCTTGCGAAACAATACCAACGTGATGCTGTGCGTGTGAACACCACAGGTGGCGCGAAGCAGCATGCTGATATTTCTTACCAAGCGTTGTCCGTGTCTCCACGGGACGAAGAAAACGCAATTATCAATATGTTGCGCTACCACGATGCGGAAAACGCCATCGTGTTTGCCAATACGCGGGCGTCTGTGGCGCGTCTGACAGCCCGTTTTGCCAATCGTGGTTTCTCGGTTGTCTGCCTGTCTGGTGAATTGAGCCAATCTGAGCGTAGCCACGCTTTGCAAGCCATGCGTGATGGTCGCGCTCGTGTCTGTGTGGCGACTGACGTTGCTGCACGCGGGATCGATTTGCCGAACTTGGAATTGGTTATCCATGCTGAGTTGCCAACCAATGCGGAAACTTTGTTGCACCGTTCTGGCCGTACCGGCCGCGCTGGGCGCAAAGGGATTTCTGCGCTGATTGTTCCACCTAAAATGAAAAGCAAGGCCACACGTTTGCTTGGTTGGGCCAAATTGCAGGCGGAATGGGTTGAGGCGCCAAGCGCCGAGATGATTTTGGCGAAAGATGAAGAGAAGCTTTTGACAGACGAGGCCTTGATGGCTGAACCGTCTGAAAAAGAAGCTGTATTTGCGGCCAAAATGTTAGAAACACATTCGCCAGAGAAAATCGCTGCCGCGTACTTGCGTTTGTACCGCGCTGGTGTCTCTGCGCCAGAGGAGCTTGGTCCTGCACCCAAACCAGGCGAGCGACCAGAGCGCGCCCCACGTGAAGATTTTGGAAAATCCGTTTGGTTCGCGCTGTCTGTTGGTCGTGATGACCGTGCAGAGCCGCGTTGGCTTTTGCCGTTGGTTTGTCGCGCTGGCAACATCGACAAAACCTCTATCGGGGCGATCCGTATTCGCGACACGCAGAGCTTTGTTGAGTTGAAAGAAGCTGCCGCAGATGGTTTCGAGGCTGCACTCGATAACGGTATCTTGGAAGAAAATGTGAAAGCGACCCGTCTGGCAACCATGCCTGATTTGGGTGGTGATCGGTCTGGTGGCGGCAAAAAACCTTACGAGAAAAAGCCCTACGAAAAGAAATCTTACGGTGATAAAAAGCCGTATGAAAAGAAATCATTTGGCGACAAAAAGCCTTATGAGAAAAAAGAATACGGTGACAAGAAAC
This sequence comes from Pacificibacter marinus, assembly GCF_018860505.1. Taxonomy (GTDB): domain Bacteria; phylum Pseudomonadota; class Alphaproteobacteria; order Rhodobacterales; family Rhodobacteraceae; genus Celeribacter; species Celeribacter marinus_B. Next base: position 45,475 of record NZ_JAHKPU010000009.1, on the reverse strand, counting down.
CGTATGGCGACAAGAAGCCTTATGCGAAATCCTCAGATGGCAATAAGAAACCATACGAGAAGAAGCCGTTTAAGAAAAAGTTCGAAGACCCAACTCGCGATGGCGCTGTGAGCGACAAAGCGAAAAAGCCTTACGAGAAGAAATCATTTGCTGCTGGGGCAGGCGATCCTTCCAAACGTGTGTACAGCAAGAAACCTGCTGGCGGTGGAAAACCGGGTGGCGGCAAGCCTTATGCTGGTAAACCCAGCGGTGGCGGCAAGCCTGGCGGTAAACCTGCTGCGAAATACGGCAAGCCTAAGGGTGGTGCTGCGGCCCCAAAACGCAAAGGCTAAGATGCGCACGAAGGTCTAAAATTCAAAAGCCGAGCGGTCAAATGCTCGGCTTTTTCTATTCGTAAATCTGGCGGATGTGGTTGGCACTCAATCTCGCGCTGAGATGTCGTGCTTTTATTTTTTTGGGCTTTTAGGAACCGGTCCGGTTGGCGCGGCCAAAGATGCTTTTTCCTCTTTGGTCAGCTTGTTGTTCCACGCGTTGTTGCTGATGCGCAGTTCATTTGGCATAGGCTTGGTTTTACCCTTGCTGATGTTGCCGCCTTTTTCCAAAAATTCACGGATTAAGGCGTCGTCGGTCGTTTCTTTAGGCACTTGTTTCATCTTCGAATGCGTCCTCAGCAGCTGCAAAGCAGGAAAAGTAAAAGAGTGAAGTGTTCGTCTTGATGATAGGTATAGGCGTAATGTTACTGCGCAGACATGACGATTCATAGGGCGAAAGCTTCAAATTTTGTTGGCGTGACGATCTTGGGTCTTAAAACACGAACCTAAATTCAGGTGTTTTCGCGACGTTGATCTAGACCATTTGTAAATAGGCCTTGCTTTGCAGCTCTTTGGCTTGTGATGTATGGGAAGGCAATGAGGCCGCGCAACTTGATGAGGGACCCTATGCCCAAACGTTTCATCCGCTCTGTGATCCAAGGCGCTGCCTGTGTTCTGGTGGTAGGGCTGGGGGCCGCGCAGGCTGAGACTGTGACAGTGTTCGCAGCCGCCAGTCTTAAATCGGCTTTGGATGATGTTGCGGTAGAGTTCGAACACGTATCTGATCATAAGATACTGCTGTCTTTCGCAAGCTCGTCCGCCCTTGCGCGTCAAATCGAACGGGGCGCACCCGCCAATGTCTTTATCAGTGCCAACACCGAATGGATGGATCAACTTGCCATTGAAGGTCTGCTAGAAGCAGATAGTCGCGTCGCCTTGTTGACCAACCAACTTGTGCTGATCGCACCTAAAGATGCTGACATGCCCCAAACGTCCATCGATGACATCGATTTTGCAGATCTACTTGAAACAGGCCCTATGGCGATGGGGTTTGTCGAGGCCGTGCCCGCGGGCATTTACGGCAAGTCGGCATTGGTTAGTTTGGGGCTTTGGGACAGCCTATCGACGCATGTTGCACAAACAGATAATGTGCGAAGTGCCTTGGCTTTGGTGGCGCGGGGGGAGGCTCCATTGGGGATTGTCTACGCAACCGATGCGTTAAGCGAGACGCGCGTGTCTGTCGTTGCGCGCTTTCCTCAGGCCAGCCATGCTCCCATCGTTTATCCCGCCGCTGTGATTGCGCCCGCGACAGCGGCAGCCTCTGAATTCGCTGCATATCTTGCGTCACCAGAGGCCCGCACGATTTTTGATGAGCATGGGTTCGGGAACGTGGACCACTGATGCTTTTGGACTTTTCGCCCGCAGAATGGCAAGCGATAGCGCTGTCGATCAAAGTGTCTTTCGTGGCAACTCTGTTCAGTCTGCCTTTGGCTCTAACTGCCGCCTATGCATTGGCGCGTTGGGATTTTTTCGGCAAACAATTTTTGAACGGGCTGGTGCATTTGCCTTTGGTCTTGCCGCCCGTGGTGACGGGATATGTGCTACTCGTGGTCTTTGGCACGCGTGGGCCTGTCGGGGCCTTTTTGCAAGATTGGGGTCTTGTTTTCGCCTTTCGCTGGACAGGGGCCGCACTGGCTGCGGCCATTATGGCCTTTCCTTTGATGGTGCGGGCGATCCGATTGTCGTTGGAGGCTGTTGATCCAAAATTGGAACAGGCAGGGGCCACTTTGGGGGCGTCGCCTGTGTGGATTTTCTTGACCATCACCTTGCCCCTATCTGTGCCCGGCATTCTGGCCGGGACGGTGTTGGGGTTTGCCAAATCCTTGGGCGAATTTGGCGCGACGATTACATTTGTGTCCGCGATTCCGGGGCAAACGCAAACGGTGCCTTCGGCCATCTACGCGTTATTACAGGTGCCGGGTCAGGAAGACGCGGCACTGCGACTTGTTCTGGTGTCGGTCGTTTTGGCAATGGGGGCCTTGCTCTTATCAGAAGTGCTGGCGCGTCGGACTATGAAGCGGATGACTGGCGTATGAGTCTGTCTATTTCGATACAGCACAGCTTTGACGGTTTCGCGTTGGACGTGTCCTTTGAAGCGCCTAAAGGCTTAACTGTTTTGTATGGGCGCTCAGGCTCAGGCAAAAGTACGATCATCAATGCCGTTGCTGGATTGATGCGGCCAGATAATGCCAAAATTTCCATCGACGAGCAGGTGCTGCAAGACAGTGGTGCAGGCATTTTTATGCCCGCTTACAAGCGTAAATTGGGGTATATTTTCCAAGATAGCCGCCTCTTTCCGCATCTCACTGTTGCACGCAATCTGGAGTATGGCGAGAGAGCTGCAAAACGTAGCATGGACAAGGCGCAGCGTGAGCGGGTCATCGAAATGTTGGGCATTGGCAATCTGCTTGATCGCAGGCCGCTTGGATTATCGGGCGGTGAAAAACAACGGGTTGCCATCGGGCGGGCGCTTTTAGCCGACCCGCAATTGATCCTTGCTGATGAGCCTTTGGCATCCTTGGACGCTGCGCGCAAAGCCGAGATCCTGCCTTATTTTGAACGTATCCGTGACGAGACCGGTATTCCGATCATCTATGTTAGTCATTCCGCCAATGAGGTCGCGCGCTTGGCCACCACTGTGGTTGCGCTTGAAGCGGGCAAGGTTCTTCGCAAAGGCCCCGCGCTCGATGTTTTGGCCGATCCAACCACGATGCCCATGGGCGTTGGTCAAGTCGGGGCGGTTTTGAATGTGCGAATCAGAGCGCATCACCAAGACGGTTTGACAGAACTTGATGCGAGCGGCGATTCGTATTTCTTGCCGCATGTGACGGCGAACATAGGCACGAATCTGCGAGTGCGATTGCCTGCCTCTGATGTCATGTTGGCGACAACGCGGCCCTCGGGGCTGTCCGCACTTAATATCGTTGCGGGCAGGGTCGAGGCGGTCCAGCATACCGGTGCATCCAGCGCCATTGTCACGGTGTCGACCCGTGCAGGCGCTGTGCTTGCACGGGTGACGCGACGGTCAGTTGCTGCGATGGCATTGGATGTTGGCGTCCCATGTTTTGCAATCGTGAAAACTGTGGCTATCGCCTCAGATACTTAAACTTATGCGCGGTTCGGGCGTAGATAATCCAATACGCTGGCGGCGCAAAACAACACGGCTGCGACGCATACAATGGTCGGCCCTGTTGGGGAATCAAATTGAAATGCCAATTGGATACCCGATAAGACCGACACAGCGCCTATCACGACTGCGATCAAGGCCATGCGTTCGGGCGTGCGCGCAAAGGGGCGTGCGGCGGCTGCCGGAATCAACAACATCGCAGCGATGAGCAGAACGCCGACCACTTTGATCGCGACGGCAACAACCATGGCAAGTGCAATAGATAGGATGAGTTGTTCGCGACGTGGCGAAATGCCCGCAGCACTCGCTAAATCAGGGTTCAATGTCGAGGTCAAAAGCGCTGACCAACGTGCAAGCAGCAATAGCAAGACCAAAGCCGCACCGCCCCAAATCACCAGCAGATCCACACGCCCAACTGCCAAAATGTCGCCAAACAGATAGGCCATCAAATCAACACGCACGCCGTCAATGAACGAGACCGCCACAAGGCCGAACGCCAACGAGCTGTGCGCCATAACGCCAAGCAGCGTGTCCATCGCATAACCACGCCCGCCTAAGGCGGAGACGGTCAAAGCCATAATCAATGCAACGGACAATACGCCACCCAAAATGGACACGTTGAAGGCCAAAGCCAGCGCCACACCCAAGATCGAGGCATGGGCGGTGGCATCGCCGAAATAGGCCATGCGCCGCCAGACGACAAAACAGCCTAAAGGGGCTGCGGCCAAAACCACGCCAAGTCCAGCAAGGGTGGCGCGGACCATAAAGTCATCAAACAGGGTCATAACGTGGCCTCAGAGTTGTCGTGGCTGTTTTCGTTGTGATGGCTTTGCGCGTGATCATGCGCGCAGGTTTCATCATGTGTGTGTGAATGCTCATGGCGGTACAGGGCCAAAGCACCTTGGGTGCCAGAGCCAAACAGGGCGCGATATTCAGGGGCGGAGGCCACAATTTCGGGGGCACCTTCACAGCAAATATGACCGTTCAAGCAGATCACGCGATCCGAGGCGGCCATCACAACATGCAATTCATGGCTGACCATCAGCACGGCACAGCCGAAGTTTTGGCGGACTTGTGCGATTTGGGCGTAAAAATCAGCAGAGCCTGGTTGATCGAGGCCTTGTGTCGCCTCATCCAAAATTAAAATATGCGGATTATTGAGTAAGGCGCGCGCCAGCAAAACGCGTTGAAATTGCCCGCCAGATAGGCCAGTCATTTGGCGTTTGCCAAGATCACCTGCACCGGCATCATTCAGCGCTTTTTCGGCCACTGCGTCATTGACGCGGCGCGGAAGACTGAGGAAGCGACGCACGGTGAGCGGCAGTGTCGGATCGATGTGCAGCTTTTGCGGCACGTAGCCGATTCGCAAATTTGGCATGCGGGTGATCTGGCCGCCCGTGGGTTTGATCGCGCTCACGAGCGTGCGCAATAGGGTGGATTTGCCCGACCCGTTCGGGCCGACAACAGTAACGATTTCGCCAGATTTGATCGCCAAATTTACATCATGAAGCGCGACTTTCGCCCCGATATGAACACAGACGTTTTTGAGAGATATAAGAGTGTCGGACATCAGGCTGGTTCGCTTTTGGGGATACAATTGGGGCAAAGACCTTCGGCCTCTAAAATAGCGCGTTCAATGATAAACCCTGTGGCAGATGCAATTTTTGCCAAGCGGCCTTGTGTCAAATTGGTTTCGGCTTCGGCCACAGCATTACAGTCGCGGCAGATTAGGAATGCAGGGGTGTGAACCTCATGCGGGTGCGCACAGGCGATAAAAGCATTGAGGCGTTCGATCTTGTGCACGAAATCATGTTTGGTGAGAAAGTCCAAGGCGCGGTAGGCAACGGGGGGCTGAGACCCAAGTCCTTCGTCACGCAAGCGATCTAGAATTTCGTAAGCTCCAAGAGCACGGTGTTCTTCGAGCAAGATTTCGAGCACGCGTTTGCGCACAGGTGTGAACTGCAACCCGGCAGCGATACAACGTGCTTCCACTGAGGCCACGGCATCGGTGACGCAAGTGGCGTGATCGTGGTGGGCGAATCCGATGGGGTCGCTGTTGAGGGGCATGGGCACTCCTTACTGTCTTATTATTTGGGGTTGATATGTTATATTATGACATATATCAAGCGGGTGTTATAGTATAACAGGATGATTAACATGACACGCTACATCTCCGCTTTCGCGGCCTTAATGCTTTCTACCTCACCCGTGATGGCGCAGGTGCCAACCGTTGCCACCGACATTGCGCCTATTCACTCTTTGGTTGCACAAGTGATGGGTGATTTGGGTGAGCCAACCCTTTTAATGGACCAGAGCGCATCACCACATAGCTATGCCATGCGCCCTTCTGAAGCGAGAAACTTGCAGCAGGCTGGTGTGGTGTTTTGGTCTGGCAATGCTTTGACGCCTTGGTTGGGGGGCGCGATTGATACGCTGGCCCCTAATGCGGTGTCTGTGCCGTTGATTGAGGAAGAGGCGAGCATCAAGCTTGAGTTCCGTCAAGGAGCGACCTTCGAAGCGCACGATCATGCTGATCATGCTGATCATGATGGGCATGAAAGCCATGATGACCACGATCATGACGACCATGCGGCAGATGAAGATCATGATGACCACGATCATGACGATCACGCGACGGATCAGGATCACGACGACCACGATCATGACGACCACGCGGCGGATCAGGATCACGACGACCACGATCATGAGGACCATGCGGCGGATGAGGATCACGACGATCACGATCATGACGATCACGCGGCGGATGAAGGACATGAAGGTCATGACCACACTGGACTGGACCCGCACGCATGGCTCGACCCACAAAACGCTATTGCATGGTTGGATGTTATCGCCAAAACTCTAAGTGATCTTGATGCCGAAAATGCACAGACATATGCTGCAAACGCCGCTGAAGGAGCTGTTCAACTGACCGCACTGACTGAGCGTCTGCAAGAGCAATTGGCAGATGAACACGATCTCAAATTTGTCGTGTTCCATGATGCCTATCACTACTTTGAATCACGTTTTGACCTGAACGCCGCGGGTGCGATCTCTTTGAGCGATGGGGCGGCACCAAGCCCTGCGCGTATTTCAGAGTTGCAGCACATGATCAAAGATGAAGGTGTCGATTGCGTCTTTGCGGAACCACAGTTTAATGCGGGGCTTGTGAAAACGATTTTGGAAGGCACATCAGCACATAGTGGTGTGATCGATCCTTTGGGTCGAGACATCGATCTTGGTTCTGATTTTTATGGAAAACTGATTCAAGGCGTGGCTGACAGCTTTGATGCCTGCAGATAATTCCACGTTACCTTGCGCCCAGCCCTTGTTTGTAGGGCTGGGCGTCTTTACATCCAACTTATGAAAAAATGGATCCCTTTTGTGAAGTCTGCTCCACGCGTGAGTGTGGTGCGGTTAAATGGTGCGATTATGACCCGTCAAGGCGGGCTGAATGATCAATCTATAGCCTCAGCTATCGAGCGTGCGTTCAGGCGCGGCAAGCCTGACGCGGTGGCTCTGTCAATCAATTCCCCGGGTGGATCGCCGGTGCAATCCTCGCTGATTGCCGCGCGTATTCGTCGATTGGCGGCGGAAAAAGAAATCCCTGTTTACGCTTTCGTCGAAGATGTCGCTGCCTCAGGCGGCTATTGGTTGGCCTGTGCGGCTGATAAAATCTTTGTCGATCACAGTTCTATCGTTGGATCTATCGGCGTGATCTCGGCTGGGTTTGGTTTTGACAAGCTGATCGAAAAGCATGGTGTTGAGCGCCGCGTCTATACTGCTGGTAAATCCAAAAGCCAGATGGACCCGTTCAAGCCAGAAAATGCAGCTGATGTGAAACGCATCAAATCGCTGCAGGTCGAAATTCATGATGCCTTTGTCGCACATGTGCGCGCCTCACGAGAGGGGCGTTTGAGTACCGAGACTGAATTGTTTGACGGCTCGTTCTGGACCGGCACAACTGGTGTGTCTCTCGGCTTGGCTGACGGGATCGGACATCTTGTGCCCATGATGAAGGATATCTACGGCGATAAAGTCCAACTGTCTGTCTACGGCCCGAAAAAGCCGCTTCTGTCACGCTTTGGCGCGCAACTGAGTTCTGCGCTGACATCATCTGTTGAGGAACACGTACTTTGGGCGCGGTTCGGTTTATGACGTGATTTTCAAAATAATCACCCTGTTTCTTGTTGGTATGATGGTGTTAGCCCTCGTGGGGAAGTTTCGGTTTCCCGGACAAGACAAACTCAAGGCACTGACTTGCAAAACATGCGGTCGGTATAAGATCGGCAAGGGCCCCTGTGCCTGCGAAAAAGGAAAGCGTTGATGGATTTTATTCTTGCCTGCGTTGGCTTGGTTCTATTGTTGCTTGCGGGCGACGCATTGGTGCGAGGTGCTGTCAACTTATCGCTGCGGATCGGTATTCCTGCTTTGATCGTCAGCTTAACGGTCGTGGCCTTCGGGACCTCTGCGCCAGAATTACTGATCTCAGTCTCTGCCATTCACGAGGGTGTACCGGGATTGGCTCTGGGCAATGTGATCGGCTCAAATACTGCCAATATCTTGCTGGTTTTGGGCATTCCTGCGCTGATCACCACGTTACATGTGACAGACAATTCCACACGTTCTAGCTATCTACAAATGATCGCAGGCACGGCTTTGTTTATTGGTTTGGCCAGTTTCGGGACGTTCACTTGGGTTTCAGGTTTGATTTTATTGGCTGCTTTGGCGGCTATGCTTGGATATGCCGTGTTTCAGGCGCGCTGCCACCGTCGTGACACGGCTGCGGCTGATGCGGTAAAAGAAGCCTGCGACGAGATCGTCATCGAAGATTTGGAAGGGGCTGACCCTGATCTTCCTTGGTGGAAAATTATCGCCTTTTTGGTCGCAGGTCTGATTGGTTTGCCTTTGGGCGCCAAGCTATTGGTCGATGCATCAACAAACATCGCGACTGCCTACGGCGTGTCCGATGAAATTATTGGCTTGACGCTCGTGGCCATTGGCACATCCTTGCCTGAATTGGCCACCACAGTTATGGCCGCGCTGCGCAAACAAGCTGATGTGGCCTTTGGCAATGTCATCGGGTCAAATATGTTCAATCTGCTTGGCATCATTGGCGTGTCCAGTCTTGTGGGTAACTTGCCCGTCGGAACCGAGCTGATGTCTTTTGACATTTGGATCATGCTGGCGGCATCGCTTTTGCTGGGTGTTTTTGTCTTCAAGCGTATTGATATCACGCGGTTCTGGGGATTTGTCTTTAGCGGGCTATATGTTGCTTATGTCTTGAGAGTTTTACTCTCATCGTAAATGTCTTGCTGTAAGGAGGCGTGATGCATAGGCGAAAAGCATTGGTCACAGGCGCGGGTCAACGTATTGGTCGTGCTATGGCGTTATACCTTGGGCAACGCGAGTTTGATGTCGCTGTGCATTATTCCAGTTCGCGCGATGGCGCAGAAGAGGTCGTCAGCCAGTTGCATACTCTGGGCGTCAAAGCCGAGGCGCTGCAAGCGGATTTGTTGATCGAGGCTGATATGCAAGCCTTGGTGCCGCGTGCATCGCAAGCACTGGGCGGGCCTTTGACTTTGCTGGTCAACAACGCCTCTATTTTTGAACAGGACACCATCGAGACCGCGACCCGTGACAGTTGGGATCGTCATATCGAAAGCAATTTGCGCGCGCCTGTGGTGTTAACGCAAAATTTTGCCACGCAAGTGCCAGAGGCTTTGGTTGATGAGCGGGGTGAAGCGATGGCGCAGGCCTTGGTGGTCAATATAATTGATCAACGTGTGCGCAAGCTAACTCCCGATTTTATGAGCTATACCATTGCCAAAATGGGCCTTTGGGCGTTTACGCAGACGGCTGCGCGTGCGTTGGCGCCGCGCGTGCGTGTGAATGCAATTGGGCCTGGTCCAACATTACAAGGCACGCACCAAACGGCCGAAGCCTTTGCGCAGCAGCGCAGTGCAACAGTTTTGGGACGCGGGTCCAATCCAGACGATATTAACGTTGCCTTGGGGTACTTTTGGGACGCCCCTAGTGTGACGGGACAGTTGATTTGCACCGACGGCGGTCAACATTTGGGGTGGCAGACGATTGATGTGGATGGGGCGCCTCGGGGATAATTTGGCCCGATTCAGATTAAAGTTGTGCACTTGTGGGTGTCTTCTGAGCCAAATATGACCAAAATGTAAATAAATTCAATGATTTGACCAATGGTCGTAAAAAATAACATTGCATTTCAATGGTTTAGTTTTTTGCCTATTTTTAAGGCAGTCGGAGGAAATCGCCTGAAACAAAGGAAAAAGTGGCGTCCACTGAGAGTTATCAGCAGACTTATCCACAGAAATGGTGGATTTGTTTCCTCTTGCCCTCGATGCCATAAGGTTGCAGCTACTGTGGGAATCATAAGAGATTGAGCATGACTGAAGACACCCCATCTCATCCCATCAAGGGCATCCCTAAAGGCCATAAGGTTATCGAAGGATATCTGCGCCAGATTGATGGATCGCCGGGGGTGTACCGGATGCTCGATGCTGAACATAACGTGCTTTATGTTGGCAAAGCACGGCACCTGAAGAATCGTGTATCAAGCTATGCGCGTCCCCACGGGCATAGTGCACGCATCGCGCGGATGATCTCTGAAACCAGCCAGATGATGTTCTTGACCACGCGCACTGAAACAGAAGCTTTGCTGCTTGAGCAGAACCTGATCAAACAATTGAAGCCGCGCTACAATGTGCTGTTGCGCGATGACAAAAGCTTTCCGAACATTATGGTCACCAAGGATCACGAGTTCCCACAAATCTCAAAGCATCGCGGTAAGAAATCCCGCAAAGCTGCCTATTATGGCCCCTTCGCGTCTGCGGGTGCTGTGAACCGCACTCTGCACCAGCTTGAACGGGTGTTCTTGTTGCGCAATTGTTCCAACAGTGAATTTGAAGGGCGCACGCGGCCTTGTCTGCAATATCAAATCAAACGCTGTACCGCGCCTTGCGTCGGCAAAATCTCGAAAGAGGATTACCTTGAGATGGTGTCGGATGCGGAAAAGTTTTTGCAAGGCAAAGACAAGGGCATGCAGCAACGTCTGGCGGCGCAGATGCAAGCCGCGTCTGACGATATGGAATTTGAACGCGCGGCAGCCTTGCGCGACCGCATCAAGGCGATGACCCAAGTGCAAACCGCCCAAGGAATCAACCCGCGTACCGTGACCGAGGCGGATGTGATCGGTTTGCATATGGATGGCGGGCAGGCCTGCGTTCAGGTGTTTTTCATCCGCGCCAATCAGAACTGGGGCAACCAAGATTTCTATCCACGTGTCGCAGCTGACAATAATGCAAGCGAGGTTTTGACCGCTTTTTTGGGGCAGTTCTACGACCAAAAAGAACCGCCAAAGCAACTCATCCTGTCGCATGACATAGAAGACCGCGAATTGCTGCAAGAAGCCTTCACTGACAAGCTGGGTCAAAAGGTCGAAATTATAGTCCCGCAACGGGGCGAAAAAGCTGATCTTGTCAGCTTTGCTCTGCGCAATGCGCGTGAAAGCCTTGGACGCAAAGTGTCCGAGAGTGCCGCGCAGGCCCGTTTGCTCAAAGGGGTCGCCGAGGCTTTTGATTTGCCGCAGGTGCCCACGCGTATCGAAGCCTATGACAACTCTCATATCCAAGGCGCACACGCTGTTGGGGCAATGGTTGTCGCGGGGCCAGACGGGTTTATCAAATCCCAGTACCGCAAGTTCAACATCAAAGACGATACGCTGACCCCAGGTGATGACTTTGGCATGATGAAAGAGGTGCTGACGCGCCGGTTCCAGCGCTTGTTGAAAGATGACCCCGAGCGTAAAGGCGACACTTGGCCCAGTCTGCTTTTGATCGATGGCGGCGCGGGGCAGGTGTCTGCGGTGCAAGAAATCATGGACGATCTGGGTGTGGCTGATATCGCGATGGTCGGCGTGGCGAAAGGCGAGTTTCGCGACCACGGCAAAGAGGAATTCTATCGCACGGGCAAGCGCCCCATAGCGTTGCAGCGCAACGATCCAGTGTTGTATTTCATTCAGCGTATCCGTGATGAAGTACACAGGTTTGCGATCGGCACGCACCGCGCCAAACGGTCCAAGGCGCTGATTGCCAATCCGCTGGACGGTGTGCCCGGTGTTGGCGCGACCCGAAAACGGGCGCTGTTGGCGCATTTTGGGTCCGCGAAAGCTGTGGCCAATGCCAATTTGGCCGATCTGACCGCAGTAGACGGAATTTCGAGTAAGGTGGCCCAAACTATTTATGACTTCTTCCATGAAGGCGATTGAACAGGTAAAGGTAGTCTTATGACATGGAACATCCCTAATATTCTCACCGTCTTCAGGCTGCTTTGCGCGCCTGCCGTCGCGATCGCCTTTATTTTTTTGCCGCACCCCTTTTCAGATTGGGTGGCTTTGATCCTGTTTGCTGGCGCATCCATCACCGATTGGTTCGATGGCTATCTGGCGCGCAAGTGGAACCAAATGAGCAAGTTCGGCACCATGCTGGACCCCATTGCTGATAAGGCGATGGTGATCACAGCGATTGCAGTTTTGGCGATGAACTTTGGTCCTAATCCCTTAATCATTTTGCCAGCCGCCTTCATTTTGTTGCGCGAGACATTTGTGTCTGGATTGCGCGAATTTTTGGGGGAAACGGCGGGGTTGTTGAAAGTGACAAAATTGGCCAAATGGAAAACCACGGCCCAGATGGTCGCCATTGCGGTGCTGTTTTCTTTTGGGGTGTTTTCGCATTACCTTGGCATGGGCTCATTCGGCATGGATGGCGCGACGATTGATGCCATTATGGCCGGCGAGTTATCTGACGAAACAGGATTACGTTTCAGTTATTATGGAACGATCTTGTCCTACAACGGCGGGATCATTTTACTGTGGATCGCGGCGTGTTTGACGGTGATCACGGGAGTCGATTATTTGCGCAAAGCCATGCCATTTTTATCTGAGGATGCGTGATGATTGATGTTGTCTATTTTGCATGGGTGCGTGAACGCATCGGCTTACCGTCTGAGCAAATCGAAACCACGGCCGAAACCGTGATGGATCTCGTGAATGAATTGAAAGCCCGCGAAGAGCGCTATGATCTTGCGTTTGCGGATTTGGAGTCTTTACGCGTGGCTGTGGATCAAGAACTCGTTGACTTTGATGCGCCTTTGGCTGGCGTGCGCGAGGTCGCCTTTTTCCCACCGATGACAGGCGGATAAGCAATGAAAGTTCGTGTTCAATCTGATGATTTCGATCTTGCGGCAGAACTGGCAGGATTTGGGCAAGCGGCCAACACTGGCGCCACGGTGACGTTTACGGGGCTTGTTCGCGATGACACAGGCGTTCTGGATTGCCTCGAAATTGAACACTATCCTGGCATGTGCGAACGGGCGATTGCTAAGATTGCAGATGAGGCAGCAATGCGTTGGGCGCTGACCGATTGTTTGGTAATTCACCGCTATGGCAAGCTGCATGTGGGTGAGCAAATCATGATGGTGGCAACAGCGGGGCGGCATCGGGTCGAGGCCTTTGAGGCCGCCGAGTATCTTATGGATTACCTAAAATCCCGCGCGCCTTTTTGGAAAAAAGAAATCAGCCGAGACGGGACTGTGGCACAATGGGTGTCTGCAAAAGACAGTGACGAAGATGCTTTAACGCGTTGGTAAGCCACAGCCGTAACCTGACGGCCCTGTCACATTTCCTATGATACAATCTTGGCTCTATTCAGCAGAATTGCGATCAATGTAGGCGCGTAGTTCTTCGGCCTCATGGCGGGCTTCACGCAGGCCCTCCATGGCGGCGCGTAGCTCTGCTTCGGTTTGCGTCTGATGATTGCTCATCTCGGCTTCGCGCTGCTGGTAATAGGTCACGGCTTGGTCGCGTTGTTCTTCGGCTTCATGTAATTGCTGCGCCATTGTGTCGAGGTCAGACATGTCGGCGTCACCCACACGTACGAAGCGATGGATCACCCAATGCGTAAACCAACCCATCAAAAAGGCGATGAAAAGAACGATCGCCGTTGCGATGATAAGTTCTATTCTATTCATTGTTTTCCTCGTTTGTCTCTGGTGCGGCGCTGGTGTCCGGTGATGTGTTGTCGTCGTTTGGCGTGTCTTCTGTCGCAGGCTCGCCTATGAGTTTGAAGGAAATCCGACGGTTTGCGTCGCGACCCTCGGCTGTATCATTATCAGCGATCGGTTCGATTTCGCCGTAGCCTTTGGCGGTGAATCTGACCCCTGTGACGCGGCGCGCCAGCAAGGCGTCCAGTACCGAATTGGCTCGCGCTTGGCTGAGTTGCTGGTTCATTTCTTCGCCGCCCTGGCTGTCAGTGTGACCGCCAATTTCCATTTGCATATCTTCACAGTCGCTAAGTGCCTTTGCGATCCGGTCAAGCGTGTCACTGGCGCTGTCATCAACATCGGTGGAACCCGGTGCGAATTCGATTTTACCGCTAGAGATGGCTTGGTTGGCAGCATCAACACATTTTTGCGGCGTTGGCAGGTTGAGAATGGGGTCCAGTTTTCGAACGTAATTCACAGTGATGTCATAGGTTTGTGAATCGCCCAATCGAGACGCCAAAAGTCCCGTGATTTCTGCTTTGGCGGTGGGGTCACCTGTTTCACCGCGCACAGAGATGAGGTCTTCGGTGACGGTGACAGAGCCTTGGTTGAGGTGACCGAGCGCATCAATAGAGGCCATAACACGGGTGGCCCAGTTGCGTGGCAGGTTGTCGTCGACACGCATCGCGGAATAGACCGCTTGTGACCCGAATGTTGCGCTGGCCAAAGCCTCGGTTGCGATGCGATTGCGTTCGGTCGTGATGCGCCCACGTAATTGCACTTGTCCTTCGGGGGACCGCAGCACGACGAATTCTGGTTGTTCGTCACTGGCCTCATTGTTCGCGCTTGGCGGCACGCTGGCATGCAGCGAAAATGTATCAGGAAAAGTCGCTTCCAAGTCACCAGCAACACGATCAAGCGTCGAGGTGCTGGTACCTTCGGGCGCGATCAACGACACATCAGTGTCGGAAAACGTGATAGAGCCGCCGCCAAGTTGCTCAACCGCACGCATGCCAGTTTCAACTGCGCTGGCCCATGCTGTGGTCGGCGCGCCTAAGCCCACTACACAAGTTGGATTTTCAACCCCCAATGCCTTAGCCGCCGCAAGCAAGCGTGCGTGGCCTTGGGGGGTTTCAGCTGTACAGGCGTCAAAGCGGGCGCCATCTTCATCGATCAAGAAGCGCGCTGTAAACGGCGTGATCACTGGCCGTGGGGATGAAATGTTGATCAAAGCTTCCACGTCTTTGGGGGCGCTCGCGTTCAAGGATCGCTCAAGTCTTGCTTGTTGTTCTTTACTGTCCGCCAAAGCCGTGATGTCGATACGGTCTGCGGATAAAGAAATCTTGGACCGCTGCAATTGTTTGATCGCCGCGACGCCATATTGCATGACCGCATCCCAATCTTCGGGCACTGTGTAGTCGGCATGTTCCAACAAATCTGCAACAGAACCGGTGCCGCCAGCCTTTTTCAGCGTCTCTATAAATTCTTCACGATCCCAAGCCGTTGGAACCAAACCAATCAAGGAAATGCCTTGATCATTGCGTAGGATTTCAATGGAAAAGCGCGGAGCGGGTGTCGCGTCCTGCTCTGCAATGGTCATCACATTCATGATGCGCGCTGCATCGACCACATGACCTGCGGTGCGCTGGGCAGCAAGTTGTGCGGCCTCGTTTGGTGCATCGCCTGTTAAAATGACCTGCAAGCCATCAGCATCAACGTCAACCCATTCAAAGCCTTCAAGCTCAAGCTGAGTGGATACAGCTTTCTGCGATGTGCGTTGAATCGCATTCGCACTAATGGCCGCTGCCCCGACGGACAAGAGTGCAGCACCGCTGAAGGCGCCGAGGATGGGAAGTATAGAGGAAAGGCGCATGAGCTGCTGTCCGATTTTATCGCATTTGGTGAATGTCTTAGGACGTCTGAGCCTAAGCTGCAATCACAGGAAGACAGAGATGGCAAGAAACAGCGCAGCCAACAGTCCAGTGTCACGGTTTGAGCGAAACAACACCATGCATTTTTCTGGGTCGTCAATGTCAAGTCTGCTCAACTGCCAAGTCATGTGCCAGCCCATAGCCCAAGCGCCGCCAATCGCCACCAGTATAGACAAAATCGATCCATCGATCAGTGCTTCGATCACGGCGCCGGCAAACAACACAACGGACACAACAATGAAACGTTTAAGCCAAACAGCCGTGTTATCGCCAAAAAGACGCGCGGTGGATTTTATACCAATCAGGGCGTCATCCTCTTTGTCTTGATGTGCATAGATCGTGTCGTAAAACAGCGTCCAAGCGATACCAGATAGATATAAGAACACAGGCGCAGCGGTTAACTCGCCTGCGACGGCAGCATAGGCCAGCAAAGCGCCCCAGTTGAAGGCGACACCCAAAAACACCTGCGGCCACCACGTAAAGCGTTTGGCAAAAGGATAAATCGCCACAGGGATCAAAGAGACAATCCCCAATACAATCGCGAGTGTGCCAAAACTCAACAAAATACCTAAGGACAGCAGGCATTGCAGTGCCATCCATATGGCGGCTTGTTTGGTGGTGACTTGCCCCGATGGGATGGGGCGGCTTTTGGTCCGTGCGACTGCGGCATCCAAATCGCGGTCTGTGATGTCGTTCCATGTGCATCCGGCACCGCGCATCAGCCAAGCTCCAGCCGCGCAACCGATCAACACCCAAACTATACGCAACGTTAGCTGCCCTGTGATAGACGCGGCCAAAAGCGCGCCCCACCAGCAAGGTAGTAATAAAAGCCATGTGCCAATGGGGCGATCCGCGCGTGATAGGCGCAAATAGGGCCGTGTCCAAGCGGGGGCGCGGCTGTCAACCCAGTTGCCTTTGACGGCGTCCGCAACCTGTCCTGACATTTCTTCGTCTTGCGGGTCTGGTGCTTGGGCTTTGTCGGTCATATGTATTGTCCATGGTTCAAGCTAAAGTCAGACTCTTTGTAGATCACCCTTTGTCCCAAGGGCAAACTGTTCCCCTCGATAAGGACCAGTCTAATTACCTTTTTGCGGTCATGCGGTTGCAAATCGGTGCATTTGTCGCGCTGTTCAACGGTGTGGATGGTGAATATCAGGCCGAGGTCACCACCGCGAACAAACGTGGCGGGGCTTTGATCTGTCATGCACAAAGCAAACCTTTGCAAATGCCCCCCGATTTGTGGCTCATTTTTGCGCCAATCAAAAAGGCCCGTACGGATTTTATTGTTGAAAAAGCCGCTGAAATGGGGGCTGCCAAGATTATCCCTGTGAACACGGATTTCACCAATTCTGAACGCATTCGCCAAGACCGATTGCAAGCCCATGCTTTGGAAGCGGCAGAGCAATGCGGGGGGACCTATGTGCCCGAGGTGACCGATTTACACAAACTTGATCGCTTGCTGGCAGAGTGGGATGAGACGCGACAGATCATGTTCTGCGACGAGGCACTTGTTGGCATAGCTGAGGTTTTGGGGGCTGTTCAAGGCGAAAAATGGGCGATTCTGATTGGACCTGAGGGTGGGTTTTCGGATGCGGAGCGGCAAAAACTACATGCCTTGCCCTATGCGCATCCTGTGTCTTTGGGACCACGTATTTTACGCGCTGACACCGCAGCGGTGGCGGCGATGACCGTCTGGCAACAACAACTGGGAGATTGGTCATGATCCGCCCTGAAGTGAGAGAGCAAATCTGGGGCCTGCGTGAAGTGATCGCTGCCTTGGGGTTGATGGTCTTGAGCCTGTGGTGGGCGATGTCGAGTTTTGGATTTATGCGTTGGCTTGCCATTGGCCTTGCGCTTATTTGTATATTTCTGGCCTTTGCCGCGTTTCAGCGCGCCCGCTTTGCCTCGCGCGGGCAGGGGGTTGGTGTTGTTGAAATCGATGAGGGTATTATCAGTTATTTGACTGCCTACACAGGCGGGCAGGTGGAAATTGAAATGCTCACATCGGTGATTTTGATTCCCGCAGGTAAAGGTATCGCGCATTGGCAATTGGAAGCCTCGGGGCAAATCCCGCTGACAATCCCGCTGAATGCGGTGGATGCCGAAAAGTTGTTCGACGTGTTTGTTTCGCTTGATGGCATCGAAACCGAACGCATGTTGAGGCAAATCAAGGAAACGCCAAAATCGCCAGTGGTGATATGGCGAAAACGCACACTTGCTCTGCATTGACTTCGCGGGGCGGTTCGCACAACTGTAGAGACCTTATTTAACTCCACCGGAGACCCGATATGTCCATTCCACAATCCGGCGGCGGCCTGATCGAAAGCTATGATGACTTGGTCAATTATTTTGCCGAAGGCTGTAAGCCCGAGCAAGATTGGAAGATCGGCACAGAGCATGAGAAATTCGGCTACTGTAAAGACACGCTCAAGCCCATTCCCTATGATGGTGACCGCTCGATCAAAGCGATCCTTGAAGGTCTGCAAGACAAGTATCAATGGAACCCTGTTTTTGAGGGCGAACACCTGATTGGTTTGACCAAAGAGGGGGCGAATGTGTCCTTGGAACCTGGTGGTCAGCTTGAATTGTCTGGTGCGCCTTTGGACAACATCCACCAAACTTGCGGCGAGGTGCATACGCACCTGCACGAGGTGCAAACCGTGGCTGATGAAATCGGCGCAAAATTCATTGGTCTGGGCGCGGCTCCACATTGGACGCATGACGACATGCCGTTGATGCCCAAAGGGCGTTACAAGTTGATGGACGCCTATATGGGCACCGTTGGCACCGCAGGCACTCAAATGATGCGCCGCACCTGTACTGTTCAGGTGAACCTTGATTTTGCCTCTGAAGCGGACATGGTGCAAAAGTTCCGTGTGGCTTTGGCGTTGCAGCCCGTGGCCACGGCGCTTTTCGCCAATTCGCCTTTCTTTGAAGGCAAACTTAATGGCCATAAATCATGGCGTTCACGGATTTGGCGTCACTTGGACGACAGTCGCACCGGCATGTTGCCTTTTGTGTTTGAGGACGGCATGAGCTTTGAACGCTATGCCGATTTCGCCCTCGATGTGCCCATGTACTTTGTGTACCGTGATGGCAAATATATCAACGCGCTGGGCATGTCCTTCCGTGACTTCCTCAAAGGTGAACTGCCAGCTTTGCCTGGTGAAAAGCCGACGATGTCTGATTGGGCCGATCACCTGACAACGATCTTTCCTGAGGCGCGGATCAAGCAATACATGGAAATGCGTGGTGCCGATGGCGGCCCTTGGCGTCGCTTATGTGCGCTGCCAGCTTACTGGGTTGGCATGATGTATGACCAATCCGCGCTGGATGCCTCATGGGATATTGCCAAAGACTGGACGCCAGAATTCCGCGAAGAGCTGCGTGTTGCAGCCTCCGTCGATGGTCTGCAAGCCGAAGTGCAAGGCGTTAAAATGATGGATCTGGCACGCGAGACGGTAGCGATTTCCGAAGCGGGTCTTGTGGCGCGTGCGCGCGAAGGTGCTGGTGGCTTGGTTGCCAATGAAACCCATTTCCTTAATGCTCTCAAAGACAGCTTGGATTCAGGCCAAGCGCCAGCAGATGAATTGATCGCCAAATTTGAGGGCGAATGGAACGGCGACGCGACACGTGTTTTTGGCGAGTATTCTTATTAATCAACTGTGATGCGGTTATAAAAAAAGCCCCGCACGACGTGCGGGGCTTTTGCGTGTTTTGCGATGTGATTTATTTAGTCTGCAGAAACAAAATCGCTGACAGTCACGACAGCAGGACCGAAACGATTCACATCTGTGCTGCCTTTTTTGATGACCCAGATCAGCAAAATGATCCAGCCGACCAGTGGGACAATCACTAACAGTTGCCACCAGCCTGATTTGTTTACATCGTGCAGACGACGCGCGGCCACGGCAATGGATGGAACAATCGTCGCAAGGCTAAAAATGTTGCTGAGCAAGCCCCAATCGCCAAAGCCAATGGCAAAATCCACCGCTTGCAAAATGATACTGGCGACGATGATGAACAGGGTCCACCACCAATATTCAGACCGGCTCGCACGGCCTGAAAATGTCGCATATTTATTGAAGCAGGTTTTGACTGCAGTTTGAAAATCCATAATAAGTTCCTCGTTACTTTTGACCGATTTTTGTCTCGTTACCAGCGCGCAAGCGCGCAATGTTTTCGCGGTGTTTATAGAATATCAAAGCTGACAATATACCCACTAAAATCGCGCCGTGCTGGTGATAAAAAAGAATGGTGTAAATTGGTGCAAACAAAGCGGCGACCAGTGCGGACAGGCTTGAGTATCGAAAGATCACAGCCGTCACCAGCCAGGTCGCGCAAGCGGCCAAGCCTACGGGAAATGACAAGGCCAACAGCGTGCCTAAGAATGTCGCGACGCCTTTGCCGCCTTTGAATTTTAAAAATACAGGGTAAAGATGCCCGAGCATCGCAAAAAGCGCAGCCGTGCCAGCGCCCTCTTCGCCAATCAGTGCCCGTGCCAGCAGCACCGCCGCAGCCCCTTTGCCGCTATCGCCCAAAAGCGTGAAAAATGCCGCCAGCTTATTGCCTGTGCGCAGAACGTTCGTCGCACCGATGTTTCCCGACCCGATGGCACGTAGATCCCCCAGTCCAAAGAGCTTTGCCATGACGATGCCAAAAGGGATTGACCCAAGAAGATAAGCCAAGGCAGCGGTGAAAAGCAGCAAGAACATCGTCATGTGTTTATCCTAATTGTGAAACGGAGTTAGGCGTTGAAAACGCGGGCGCCTGCCACCCATGTGCCTTTGATCTTGCCCTGCATCCGCGCCCCATCAAATGGGGTGTTCTTGGATTTGGACTGCAATTTAAAGCGATCCAACACAAAAGGCGCATCGGGATCGAACAAAACCAGATCCGCAGGCGCGCCGATAGTCAAACGCCCACACTCCAGACCAAGACGGTTGGCGGGGTTCAAAGACATCGCGCGAAACAGTTCCGGCAGCGTCAGTTGACCTGCGTGCACCAAGCGCATCGCCGCAGGCAACAGCGTTTCAAGGGCCACAGCGCCAGAGGCGGCTTCCTCAAATGGCAGGCGCTTGCTTTCTTCATCTTGCGGTGTGTGCATCGATGAAATGATATCAATCAGGCCTGAGGCTACAGCTTCGACCATAGCCAAACGGTCGTCTTCTGAACGAAGCGGCGGTTTGACTTTGAAAAACGTGCGGTAGTCTCCGACATCATATTCATTCAATGTCAGGTGATGGATCGAAACCCCCGCGGTGATATCAAGCCCATTATTTTTAGCGCGTTCCAAAGCGGGAAGAGCGCGCGCAGTGGACAGCTGATCAAAGTGATATTTCACACCTGTCATTTCCACCAAAGCGATATCACGGTCCACGGCCATGCGCTCGGCCATTGGCGACACGGCAGGCAGACCACGCAAGGATGCGAATTTACCAGATGTGGCTGCCGCGCCTTTGGTCAATGTCGGTTCTTGTGGATGGCCAATCACAAGAACACCGAGAGAGCGCGCATAGGTCATGCAGCGTTGCAGAACTTTGGTGTTTTCTACCACATGATCGCAATCGGAAAAGGCCACCACACCTGCATCTTTCATAAAGCCGATTTCGACCATCTCTTTGCCCGCGCGATCTTTGGTCAATGCAGACATATGTTTGACGTTCACAATAGCATCCGTTGCGGCGCGGCGTTCCACGAATTCCAGAACTTCAGGCGTATCAATCGCGCTTAATGTGTCGGGGCGGGTCACCATTGTTGTGACACCGCCAGCGGCGGCCGCGCGACCTGCCGAGGCAAAACTTTCTTTGTGACGTTCGCCCGGTTCAGACACTTTTACCCCAAGATCGACAATCCCAGGGGCCAAACATTTGCCAGCACAATCGATGATCTCGCCCAAAAGGTCAGTTGGGGCTGTACCGGTTCCGATCGCCGCAATCGCGCCATTTTCGACATGCAGCCAGCCAAGCGTGTCGGTGAGTGTTTCAGGATCGATGAGACGGGCGTTGATAAAGATACTCATATGCGGCCTCTTATGCAGAATCGGAGTGTGCAGTCATGTGGGCAGATGCAGATCGATTGGTCGGGTGAGCGCTGTGTCATCATCCAGCCATCCAGACGAACACGCCGACAAAGATAAACAAGAAAATCAAAACAAAGGTCGCCACCATACCGCCGATGCGGGCATCTGATTTTGGCGCCTTGCCTTGGGGCAATTGCCCTTTGGCTGCATCGCTGGTCAAAGGTTCATGCAAGGAATGTTCCGTCACTTGACTATAGCGTGCAACGAAGCTCAGAGGCGCTTGTGGCACAAATGCGGTCTGGGCATTTTCAACACCTTGGGAAAACACCAACAAAATATGCCCGGTCAATGCGTCCAGCATTGATGCGTCATCGCCGATGTCCACCCCATTGCCTTCGGTCAGGTAATTGGAAAACCCGTAAGCGCGCAGGGCTTCCAAATCTAGGACTTCGACAAAATCCTGATCTGGATAGGGCGTCACGCCGAGCGCGTCACCCAGTGGCCAGTTGCGACCCTCATTGCCGTTGTCTGTTTCGTGAGAAAACGCATCAATTTCACTGTCAGGTAGATCAATCGCAAAAATCCAAACCGAACGATGTGGGGCTGTTGTTATGTCGAGCGCGGCGCTCATGCCATCACACCATCATGGTTCGCAGCTTTTTCAGCACGCAAATTACGCACCAACAAATCCATCGCGGCCATGCGCACGGCTACGCCCATTTCGACCTGTTCTTGAATGACCGACCTGTTGATGTCGTCCGCAATACTGCCGTCAATTTCGACACCGCGATTCATAGGGCCGGGGTGCATGACAATCGCGTCGGGTTTGGCGTGGGCCAGTTTGGCTGCGTCCAAACCATAACGGTGAAAGTATTCACGTTCGGACGGAATAAAGCCACCATCCATGCGTTCTTTTTGCAGGCGTAACATCATCACGACATCGACGTCTTTAAGCCCTTCTTCCATGTCTTCATAGACCTCACAGCCAAGCTCGTTCATGCCAGTCGGAATCAAAGTCGGTGGACCAACAAGGCGTACACGGTTTTCCATTTTGCCCAGTAAAATCAAGTTCGATCGCGCAACGCGGGAATGGGCAATGTCACCACAAATCGCGATGGACAGGCGATGCAGGCGCCCTTTGGCACGGCGAATGGTTAAGGCATCCAGCAAAGCTTGCGTCGGATGCTCATGTTTGCCATCGCCTGCGTTCAAGACCGCGCAATTGACCTTTTCAGCCAGCAAATCAACAGCGCCCGAATGTGGATGGCGCACGACCAGCAGGTCTGGGTGCATGGCGTTCAACGTCAATGCCGTATCGATCAGGGTTTCGCCCTTTTTAATCGATGACGCCTGCATTGACATGTTCATTACGTCCGCGCCCAAGCGCTTGCCTGCCAATTCGAATGAGCTTTGCGTGCGGGTGGAATTCTCGAAAAACATGTTGATTTGGGTCATTCCCGCCAGAGCATCGGAATGTTTGTGGGCTTGGCGGTTGAGGTCAACATAGCTGTCAGCCACATCTAAAATCGTGGTGATCTCTGTGGGGTGCAGGGGCTCGATGCCGAGAAGGTGTTTTTGCCGAAATGCCATGGTGCCCCCGTGAATGCTTTGCGACGATAGAATGCCGCTGAAGTGCTTATAGAAACTCGCGAAGGGTGCGGCAATGCTGCGTTGGCGCTTTCTTGCGATTTACCTTCGTGCAAAGGACGCGTAGCTTACGGGTATGGAGACTCAGATCGATTATTGGGATGCGTATGCTCTGTTAGAGTGGCAAGTCGAGCTTGGCGTGAGCGAAGCCATCGGCGAAACCCCTGTGAATCGTTATGAAACGCCACAAACGATGCCCAAACCTGCCGCAGCCGTCGATGCGAAAACGCCGCCTGCGCCGGTTAAGGCCCCAGAGGTTGATTCTGTTGATGAAGCGCAAAAAGCTGTCAGCGGCGTCACCTCGATTGATGATTTGAAATCGGCCCTGATGGGCTTTGAGTTGTGCGACCTGCGTCGTGGGGCGCGTAATCTTGTGTTTCAAGACGGCAATGTCGGTGCGCGGGTCATGGTTGTCGGGGACAGTCCTAGTCGCGAAGATGATATTGAGGGTAAGCCTTTCACGGGGCCTGTCGGCGCATTGTTTGACAAAATGTTTGCCGCTATTGATCTGGATCGCGCAGCCGAGGATGTTATCAAGGGTCTGTATATTACGACGGCGCTGCCATGGCGGCCACCTGAAAACCGCGACCCAAGTCCCACAGAGATTGCGATGCTCAAGCCATTTTTACTTAAGCATATCGAGCTGGCCAATCCAGATGTGGTTGTGCTGATGGGCAACGCCGCCTGCATGACCGTTTTAGGGCGCGCAGGGATCACCCGCTTACGGGGCAATTGGCAGACTGTGTTGGGCAAGCCCGTTTTGCCGATGATGTCGCCGCGTGACCTGTTGCGCACCCCCATTGCCAAACGTGAGGCTTGGGCGGACCTTTTGGATCTGCGTGCCAAGCTTGCGAACCTCACCTGAATTATTAACACAAGCGAGAATACGCATGTCCACACTCGATACTTCTTTGGAATTTATCCCAGTGCGCATCGCCGTTTTGACCGTCTCTGACACGCGCGGGTTGGATGACGACAAATCAGGTGCAACTTTGGTCAAGATGATCGAAGAGGCGGGGCATGTCATAGCGGATCGTGCCATCATCACCGATGACCGCCCTCTCATTCGTGACCAACTAACGGCGTGGATCGAGCGCGCTGATGTTGATGTTGTGATCTCAACGGGCGGCACGGGGCTGACAGGTCGCGATGTAACTGTCGAGGCGCACCGTGATGTGTATGAGAAAGAAATCGACGCTTTCGGAACTGTGTTCACGATCGTGTCGATGCAAAAAATTGGGACCTCTGCTGTGCAAAGTCGCGCGACGGGGGGGGTTGCTAAGGGGACGTATTTATTTGCTTTGCCCGGATCAACGGGGGCTTGCAAGGATGCATGGAACGAAATTTTAAAGCTCCAGCTTGATTACCGTCACAAACCCTGCAATTTCGTGCAAATTCTGCCGCGACTTGATGAGCACATGCGCCGCAAATAGATCGCGGCAAAATGATTTTGGTTTATTGGTGCATCACCGTGCTGTAAAAATGAATTAAGAGCCTGTGCAGCCCTGTGCTTCATAGGCTTTGCCGCCTGCTCCGATGAGAGTGATGCGCAGTTGCGAGCGGTCCACGAAGAATGGCGCGGCCTCTGGTGGGACCATTTCGCTTTCAATTGTGACAGTGCGACCAGTCCGTGTGTGCATCGATTCCGATACCCAAACGCTTGAGTCTGGATGTTCAACCACGGCCATTTCCAAATCACCTAAATGGGGCGCTTGCAGGGTAGTGGTGATTTTCATCCCGTCGTCGATGGCGGCAGCTGCGCAGCGCACCCCCGACAAATGTTTAGGCTGATTGTTCAGGGCTGTTTCAATTTTGCTGGTATTGGCTGCCGCTGCCGCCATATCAAACGCGCCTTGAAAACGGGCGGTGTAGGGCATGCAGACGTCTTCACAAACACCCATCATGATTTCGCCATTAACGATGAGGGTGCCTGTGTCTGACGTCGCGAATTCGATCGGCAAGATCAATTCGTTTTCATAGCCGAGAAAACGCATATCGTTTTGTTCGTAGATGTCAGGCACCGGCCAGTGAAAATGCGCACCAGAGATATTTTGCGAGCCAGTCCAGTCGAATTGCGGGGGGATGCCCGCCGCACCGGGAGCACGCCAATAGGTATGCCAGCCGGGGGCCAGTTTGACGCGCAACGCGGCCATGTAGTGGCCGTTGCTCATGCCCCACCCTGGCAAAAGGGTCACCTCTGCCATTGTTCCAATAGGTTCATCGGCCACGGCCGAGAGGCCTGACAGGCTTAGACCTGCGACAAATGAGAGTGCGAAAAGGCTGGGGGCGGATTTGAATTTCATGAGGATGATATAGCCTCGAAGGTGCTGACGGGAAACTCACATTTGAGAGAGATACGCGTGGGTCGCTCAAATCGTCCCTTTTCCATCGTCATCCTCTTGCGCTTACGGCCCAGATCGGGTGAGTTGATCTTATGGCTCAAACACTATCACATGACCTCACCGGCAAGCTTTTGATCGCGATGCCCGGATTGCAAGACACTCGTTTTGAGGGGGGCTTGGTTTATTTATGCGCGCATTCTGATGAAGGCTCGATGGGGCTGATCATCAACAAGGTGTCGACGCAAATTTCCGCCAAAGATGTTTTTGAACAATTGGATATCTCGCCCAGTGAGACGATGGATGTTTTGGATGTGTGCTATGGCGGTCCAGTTGAAATGGCGCGCGGTTTTGTGTTGCACAGTACGGACTACTGCGATGGCGATACATCTTTGCCAGTTGATGATACGTTTTCCATGACGGCCTCGAAAGACATTCTGCGTGATATTGCACAGGGCAATGGGCCAAATCAGCGCCTGTTGTGCTTGGGGTATGCGGGGTGGTCACCCGGGCAACTCGATGCGGAGATTGCGCAAAACGCTTGGCTGACCTGTGATGCGGACAGTCGAATCGTTTTTGATCTGAGCGGTGATCAAAAATGGGCCGCTGCTTTAGAAACCTTGGGTGTCAGTGCAGCGCTTTTGTCTGCTGAATTTGGACGCGCTTAAAAGTTATGACGCAGCGTTCAGATTGGTCGCGGCCGTGAGGTTGAGTACAGTTAAGTGCACAGTTCATTTATATCAGCCTTCCCCTTGACGCTTGTCGTCGGGCCAAGGATGGCACGCCCAGGAGATCCACATGCCATATCGCGCGCCCGCCGATGAGTTTCAGTTCATTCTGGACAAGGTTGTTGACTTTGGGCGTCTGTCTGACATGGAACGCTTTGCCAGTGTTGATTTAGACGTTGCCGCAGCAATTTTGTCTGAGGCGGCAAAGCTTGCCAGTGATGTGATCGCGCCATTGGATCGTGGCGGTGATCAGCAGGGCGCCACATTGGAAAACGGTACTGTGAGAACATCGCCTGGGTTTGCAGATGGTTTCGCAACTCTCGCCAAAGGCGGTTGGATCGGTATGTTGGCTTCGCCAGAGAACGGGGGCATGGGATTGCCATTGTCTATTGGGACGGCTGTGAATGATATGCTGTCTGGGGCCTGTCTGTCGCTGTCTCTCAATCCTTTGATGTCACAAGGTCAGATTGAGGCGCTTGAGCATCACGCCAGCGACGAGATCAAAGCGCTCTATTTGCCCAAATTGATGGATGGGTCATGGTGCGGCACGATGAACCTGACGGAAGCTGGTGCGGGATCAGATGTTGGTGCATTGCGCAGCAAAGCAACACGCAATTCGGACGGCACTTATTCTATTACAGGGCAAAAGATTTTCATCTCTTGGGGGGATAGTGATTTCGCCGAAAACATTTGCCATCTGGTGCTCGCGCGATTGCCGGATGGGGTTGAGGGCACGAAAGGGATTTCTCTGTTCATGGTGCCTAAAATCGTTCCTAATGCGGATGGCAGTCTGGGCGAGGCGAATGCAGTCAGCGTTGTCAGTCTTGAACACAAGCTTGGCATACACGGGTCACCGACCTGCGTGATGGACTATAACGGTGCTAAGGGCTGGCTGATCGGACGCGAACACGAAGGCATCAAGTGCATGTTCACGATGATGAACAATGCGCGTTTGGGCGTCGCGGCCCAAGGTGTTGGCGTGGCTGAAGCGGCAACGCAACGCGCGCTGAGCTATGCACAAGATCGTGTGCAAGGCGTGCCTCTGGCTGGCGAAAATGGTGCTATTTGCGACCACGCGGATGTGCGACGGATGTTGGCGACAATGCGCGCTGAAACTTTTGTCGCGCGCTCAATCGCGCTGGCTTGCGGCGTTGCGCTTGATATGGCGCTTGATGATGCCGATCTGGCCGCGAGAGGTGCCTTTTTGCTTCCCATCGCCAAAGCCTTTGGGACGGATATAGGGCATGAAGTGGCGCAGATGGGTGTTCAGGTTCATGGCGGCATGGGCTACATTGAGGAAACAGGGGCTGCGCAATATGCACGCGATGCGCGGATCACGTCGATCTATGAGGGAACTAACGGTATTCAGGCGATGGATTTGGTGTCAAGAAAACTCAATGATGGCGGCGATGCAGCCTTTGCGATTTTAGATGAAATCGAAAGCTTTGCAGAAGCTGCTCGGGGGCAAATGCCCAGTTTGGCCAAAGAGGTTTGGAGTGCCGCAGAAACGTTACGCGAAGGTGTTGAGGCCATGATCGCCTTGCCGTTGAATGATCGCTTTGCTGGCGCTGTCCCGTTTTTGCGAGCGTTTGCACGCGTCTTGGGGGGGCACTATCACCTCAAGGCTGCCATCGCAGAAGAGGGCGAAGGCAAACGTACCAAATTGGCGGCCTTCTACATTCGACGGCTTTTGCCTGAGCATGGCGCCTTGTTGACACAGGCACGCCAGGGTGCGACTGACCTTTATGCCTTTTCTATGGATGAGCTTAGCGCTGGATGACCGCACCTATACGTATGCCATTTGAAGCCCCAAAACAGGGCGAAGTGATCGAGGTGGCGCAGGGCGTCTTTTGGGCGCGGATGCCTTTGCCGATCGCCTTGAACCATGTGAACGTCTACATTTTGGACGACGGCGATGGTTGGACGGTGGTGGATACAGGCGTAGACACAAAGCTGTCCCGCCGTCTGTGGGCCGAACTTTTGTCTGGACCATTGAGCGCTAAGCCGGTCAAACGATTGATTGTCACGCATCACCATTTAGATCACGTGGGGTTGGCTGGCTGGTTTGCGACCGAGCATGGCGCAGAGCTTGTGATGACGCGCAACGCTTATTTGATGGCCCGTATGTTGCAACTTGATGTGCAAGACGCGCCAACGCCTGAAATGATCGCCTTTTGGCGGTCCTGCGGTATGGCTCCGGATATTCTGTCAAAGCGAATAGCCGAGCGTCCATTCAACACCGCTGATGTCGTTGGTCCCCTGCCTTTGGGATATACGCGGATCAAAGAAGGCGACGAAATAACTATCGGCGGGCGTCTTTGGGACGTGCACTGTGGCGATGGCCATGCGCCAGAGCACGCGACGTTTTGGTCACGAGATCAGGCGCTTGTTTTGGGCGGCGATCAACTTTTGGGATCAATCTCGCCCAACCTTGGCGTCAGTGCCACAGAACCTTTTGCTGACCCTGTGGGCGAGTGGATGCACTCTTGTGCTGCGTTCCAAAACCATGCGCTGGGCAGTCAGTTGGTGCTGACGGGACATAAGTTGCCCTATATGGGATTGCCCGCGCGACTTGCGCAATTGATTGCCAATCATCACTCAGCGCTGGATCGCTTGCTTGTGTTTTTGGAAATACCGTATGCAGCTTGCGAGTGTTTCATGCCCTTGTTTAAGCGCGAGATCAAAGGTGGCGAATACGGATTGGCTATGGTTGAAGCCATGGCGCATTGCGTGCATTTGTATCACAATGGGCTTGTCACGCGCAGCCTGCGTGAGGATGGTGCAATTGCATGGCAACGTAAGGATTCAAAATGAACGACACAGATCAAATTCAAACGTCGGCCGAAGCTGCAGAAGCCGCTGCAATGCCGCGTGCGCGGGTGGTTCACAGCGATCCGGACGCCCCTCAATCGCCTGAGCAAAAGCCCCTTCCGGCAGTCTTGTCTCGCAAACCTGTCGATCAAAAAAGCCCTGCGGAATGGGCCTATGAGCGTTTGATTTTGTATATCAAAAATTTCGAAGAACAACTCGATGGTGAGCACGAAATTGCAATGGGCTATACGGGGTCTAGCACAGGCGCGTTGCGCATCGAGGGTATGGGATTTTTTGATCCGGATCTCGTCACATTCTATGGATCAGACGAGGCGGGCACCAAAACCCAGCTTGTGCAACACGTGACCCAATTGAACGTCATGCTGCGCGCCTTGCCAAAGCAAAAGCCAGAAGTCGCTGCAAGGCGTATTGGGTTTCGTTTGGTCGACGATCTGGAAAGCAACAGTGAGACATAAGTTCACACAGGATGCGAAGAGCAGGTGACACAGGCGTGCATTTCCTTTAATTCATTCCAAAAATAGCGATAAGGATCAAAGAACATGTCCGAACATAAACACGGTGAAATGGATATTTCCGTTCAAGAACAGTCTTTTGAAGGCTTCATGAAGTGGTCAACGCGCGTTGGCGTTTTCTCGATTCTCGTGTTGGTTTTCCTCGCGATCTTCAGAACCTAAGTATGAGTAAACGTGTGGGGAGTGGATCGTTGCGCGGTCTGCGGCTAGGGGTGTTGTTTCTAGCAGCGGTTGTTTTGACGGCTTGCGGTGCGGCTGAGCCTGTTTGGGCGCCCGATTCCGAAGTTTCTCGCTCTGTCTATCGTCACGATGGGCCAAGCGCGATCACGCTTTTCACAGTTGTTGGTGCCCGATCTGGTGCGGGTGCGCATTCTGGCTTGATGGTCAATGCGCCGTCCCAACGCGCTATGTTTGACCCTGCAGGCACATTCAATCACCCGCATCTGCCTGAACGCAACGATGTGATCTTTGGCATGTCAGATGCCGCCGTCGCATTCTACATCGATTACCATGCTCGTGTGACCTACGATGTGGTCGAGCAAACCGTTCTGGTTAGCCCCGAGGTTGCAGAATTGGCTTTGGCGCGGATCCAAGCGTATGGTGCTGTGGCTAAGGCGCAATGTGCGGATAGCATTACGGACATTTTGGCAGGCCTGCCCGGATTTGAAGATGCGCCGCAAACCATGTTCCCCAAAAAGGTGATGACATGGTTTGATGAATTGCCAAATGTCACAACCATATCCCATTCTGACGATTCTCCGGCACAAAACGGTCACTTCGTAGATGCGCCGCACTTGCGGCTCAACTGATCAGCCGATCAAAGCGCCCAGACCAAAAAAGACACCCAAACCTGCAATAATCGCGTAGAGTACATTGCGGGTCAACAAGCCCACAACAAGTGTGACCATGGCCGCTGACAACCTCAGCGGGTCTGCGGAATGCGCAGCGTTACTGCCGATCAGCATAGGCGCAACCACTCCTGGTAAAACTGCTACAGGCGTGAACCTGAGCATTTTTAAGAGCCAGCTCGGTAGGTCTCGATTTCCGATCAATCCCAAGAATGAAAACCGGATCACATATGTTCCGATCCCCATCGCAATGATGATGATCCAGATCTGTGCGGTGCTGGCCTCAATCATTTTGTGTTCCTTTGCGTTTCAACCCATGTTTCGACCAGTGAGCCCACCACAAGCGCTGCGATAGCCGCCACCAATAGGCCTGTGCCGTAAGGCATAAAACTAAGCGCAAGCACTAAGACGACGGAGGTCGTCGCCGCGGCGACATGAGCCAACGATTTAAGCATAGGCGCGACAACCGCTAGAAAAGTGATGGGCACGGCGAAATCAACACCAAGATCGGCAGGGATTTTTTCTCCTAGAACGGCTCCGCCAAACGTGGCCATGTACCAAGTTAGCCCCAACGGTACACCTGCACCAAAAAAATAGCTCAGCTTGTCTGCGGTGCTGAGGTTGGGGCGTTTCTCGAATTCAATGGTCGATAGGGCATAGGGTTGATCGAAAAGGACGTAGGCGGCAAAAGCGCGTTTCCACAACGGGGCGGCACCAAGGTGCGGCGCGAGGGATGCTGAATACATTGCCATGCGCAGGTTCACGGCCAAGGCTGTAACGATAACGATCAAGGTCGGGGCGTGATCTGTCAAAAGCTGTAACGCAGTCAGTTGCGACGCCCCAGCAATGACCAGTATGGAAAAGCCCATAACTTGGGCCAAATTCATGCCGGCTTCGGTGGCAATAACGCCAAACAAGACCCCGAATGGCACGATGACGATAAAAAATGGCAGACTGTCTAAAACGCCTTGAGTGAACGGCCTGCGGTGATTGGGCTGCTGCATGGTCTGTTTCCAAAAGTATCTGAATCAATGGTCGATCTGATCGCCAGTGGTATCGTAAGGGGGGGGCGATTTGTATCGATCTAGTCAAAAGTCCCTGCGACACGACCCAATAGCATAAAGGCGCGTGCCGTGCGTGAATCCGACAAAGCGGCGATTTCTTCGTCCGTAGCTGTGGCTTCGAATTCGGCAAAGGTTTTATCGAATTTGCGCAAGAAATGGTGTACTGCATCGCGGAAAATAGCGTCTTGTTTCATCCGCCCTGAGGCCAGCGCCAAACTGGATCGATCACGCACGCCGCCCAAAGACGCCACAACGCGACCGCGTTCGCCTTTGGCAAAGTGGCGCCAGATTTCTGGCTTGGCACGGTCTGGGCGCAAGTCGTCCATATAAATGCCGTCTTGACTGAGCAGGGTCAGAATGTCCTGTGCGGCGTGAATAAGCTGGCTGACTTTTCGATCAGTCAATGCACGACGTAGGGCGCGAAAGCCTTCTTTGTCTTCGGCCGTTTCGGGAAAGTTCATCGCGCGGATAAAGTCTGCAACAGACAAGGGCGGTGCCAGATTTTCTGATGGCGTCCCCAACGCCAATGAGGCTTGGTCTTCGGCCAAGACCGGCGATGCAATCGCAAGTCTGTCTTCGGGTGGGGTCTCTTGGGGGCGGGTTGAGGTAAAGGTTGCCAGCGTCGTCTGCGTTTTGCGCTGCGCTGCCACGATTTCTTCGAGCTTTTTTTCAACCGATGCAGAGGCACCGCTGCCTTGACCAGAAAGATAACTTTGGCGCATTGCAGAAATAGCAGCCTGCAAACGCCTGCTTTCATCTCGCATCGTCCGAGAGGCACGCACGGCAAGTGCGCCGACCCAAATCATGGCGATCGGCATAAAAATAGCGATCAGCATCATGACAAAGTGGATGCTGTCAAAGTCAGACTCGTTGTCACCGCCGTCGACAACGATGAAAAAACCAGCTGTCATTGCCAACCAGATAATGGACAACGTGCCAGCTATAATTTCAATCGTCGTGATGCGCGCATCATCTTCTGGGCGGGTGTACACGCCAAGTTCGATGGTTTGTTTGCCGTCTTGAGCCAAAGTGGCCTCCCAGCGAAATATTTTAAGCAGACAGCCCTTGCGGACTAAATGTATTCAACTTTGAGAATCTCGTAGCTTTTCAAGCCCCCGGGGGTGCGAACGTCGACGCTATCGCCTTCTTCTTTGGAAATCAAAGCGCGTGCGATTGGCGACTTGATGTTCAGCAAACCGTTTTCAATGTCAGCTTCGTGTTCGCCGACGATTTGATAGGTTTTTTCTTCATCGGTGTCTTCGTCAACAATCGTAACCGTCGCAGAAAATTTAACAGAGCCTGACAGGCTTTGGGGGTCGATGATTTGAGACAAAGACAAGATGCCTTCGAGCTCTTTAACGCGGCCCTCGATGAAGCTGTGTTTCTCTCGTGCTGAATGATACTCAGCGTTTTCTGACAAATCGCCATGTTCGCGCGCTTCTGCAATCGCTTGAATGATTGCAGGGCGCTCAACTGATGTGAGGTTTTTGAGCTCAGCACTCAGCGCGGCGTGGCCTGCGCGGGTCATTAGAATTTTTTCCATAGCACTCATTCGCACGAAAAAGACGTCACAACAAAAAGTGCTGTGCGTCTGGTTGTTGATTTGGTTCAAACACCAGACCCCGAACGCGCCCAGATTGCAAGAGCAGACACGGCTGACGAGGCGCGAGCGGCGGAAAAAATCCGTGTTGTTTTCCATAATTGTGCCGCATTCGCGAACAATACTTCGATCAAACGTAAACAATCCTGAGCGAGCCAAGATCAAATGACTGTTTTTGCGAGATTTTCCATTCTTTATCTTGTCTTTGCTATTGCCACGACCGTGGTGCTTTATGGGTTTTCCTTTGATCATCTGGCCGTAATCGGTTTCTTGGCCATCGAACTGATTAAATATATGGGCGCTGGCCCATGGGTTTTGTGGTTGTCGCCCATTCTTATTTACTACGTTGTGCGTCACCCCACGCGTATTTCTGAGGCGCTATATGGGTTTATCGCCACGATTGCCTTGGTGTGTGGTTACACTGTGATGAAGGGGGCCATTCCCGTATTGGTGCCTTATTGGGCTGATGGGATGTTTGCGCAATGGGATCTGGCATTGCATGGCGGCGTGGCGCCGTGGGAACTGTCGCATCGGTTGAGCGCTTACATCGATACGGATGGTGCCGTGCGGACCTATTCAGGTTTTTGGGGGGCTTTTGCCTTTTCATTTCCAGCGTTTTTGGCGTTGAGTGATCAAGATCCGAACCGTAAGGCGCGGTTTTTGGTGCTCTACGCTTTGGCTTGGATCGTGATCGGTAATGTGATCGCCACGGCGTTTTCATCTGTGGGGCCAATTTACATTGATCGCTTTTATGGTGGTGACGCTTTTGCGCCGATGATTGCATCGCTCAAAGATTTAACATTCCCCGGAACCTCTGTGGACGTTTTACAAACGCGGCTTTGGGAGGCGCTTGTTACAGATGATGGCATGAATACCGGCGGGGCGGCCATTTCCGCGTTTCCGTCTATGCATGTGGCTATTGCCGTAGTTTGGGCGGTTTATATGACAGAGCGCAGCTGGTTATTTGCGCCTGTCGCGATTGCTTTTGCCGTGACGATTTTGTTTTTGTCGGTCTATACGGGCTGGCATTATGCGGTGGATGGCTATGCATCTATCGTCTGCGTCTTGGTGCTTTATGCTGCTTTGCGGCAATTGTTCAAAAAATAATTGCTGATAAAGGACAAAATGGCCTTCCAGAAATTGACCATGCCCACTTTTAAAGGATAGGAAGGTCAAACGATTGACTGATCGAGGGAGCAATTTTATGTCAAATATTGAGCGCGAAGCGATGGAATATGACGTCGTTATCGTTGGGGCGGGGCCTGCTGGTCTATCCGCCGCGATCCGATTGAAGCAGCTCGATGCTGACCTAAACGTTGTTGTTTTGGAAAAAGGCTCAGAAGTGGGCGCGCATATTTTGTCAGGCGCTGTGCTTGATCCAAGCGGCCTTGATGCATTGATTCCTGATTGGAAAGCCAAAGGCGCACCGCTGAATACGCCTGTGAAAACCGACAACTTCTATATGCTCGGTGCCGCTGGTCAAATCCGCATTCCCAACTTTCCTATGCCACCTTTGATGAACAATCATGGCAATTACATCGTGTCGATGGGCAATGTTTGTCGTTGGATGGCTGAGCAGGCCGAAGAATTGGGCGTCGAAATTTTCCCCGGCATGTCGTGTTCTGAACTCATTTATGGCGACAACGGCGAAGTTAAAGGCGTGGTCGCGGGTGTGTTTGGTCTTGAGGCGGATGGCACGCTTGGCCCTGATTCAGAACCGGGCATGGAATTGCATGGCAAATACGTGCTGCTGTCTGAAGGCGTGCGAGGGTCTTTGTCTAAAGAGGTCATCGCGAAATACGACCTGTCTGCTGGGCGCGACGTGCAAAAGCACGGCCTTGGCATGAAAGAAATTTGGGAAATCGACCCATCCAAACACGTCGAGGGCACAGTGACCCATACAATGGGTTGGCCCTTAGGCGGCAAAGCTGGTGGCGGTGCTTTCGTGTATCATGCTGAAAACAATCAGATGTTTATCGGCTTCGTGGTTCACTTGAACTATAAGAACCCGAACCTATTCCCCTATATGGAATTCCAACAGTTCAAACATCATCCGATGATCGCTGAATTGCTTAAAGGTGGTAAGCGCGTGGCCTATGGCGCGCGCGCGATTTCCGAAGGCGGTTATCAATCGATGCCAAAAGCGGCCTTCCCCGGGGGGGCGCTTCTGGGCTGTTCCGTCGGTTTGGTGAACGTGCCGCGTATCAAAGGCAATCATAACGCAATGCTGTCAGGCAAAGCGGCTGCTGAGGCTGTTGTTTCAGCGCTTAAAGAGGGGCGGTCTGGCGATACACTTGAAGCGTACGAGTCTGAGCTGCGCAGCGGCGCTGTTGGCAAAGACCTGAAAAAAGTGCGTAATGTAAAACCGCTCTGGTCCAAGTTAGGCTTGTTCCCGTCATTGGCGCTGGGGGGCTTTGATATGTGGTGCAACACGATCCTTGGGACGTCACTGTTTGGTACAGTGAAACACGGTAAATCTGATGCGGCAAGCACGGGTAAAGCCAGCGATTACCCGATGATTGACTATCCAAAACCGGATGGTGTGTTGTCCTTTGATCGCTTGACGAACGTGTCTTTCGCAGCAACCAATCACGAGGAAAGCCAGCCAAGCCATTTGCAATTGGCAGATCCGGCTGTTGCTGTTTCAACAGACTATAACATCTTCGGCGGCCCGGCCGCGCGTTACTGCCCCGCAGGTGTTTACGAATATCTGACGGAAGAAGGCCAAGATCCCAAGTTTGTTGTGAACTTCCAAAACTGTGTGCATTGCAAAACATGCGACATTAAAGAAGCGAGTC
Source organism: Pacificibacter marinus (assembly GCF_018860505.1). Lineage (GTDB taxonomy): Bacteria > Pseudomonadota > Alphaproteobacteria > Rhodobacterales > Rhodobacteraceae > Celeribacter > Celeribacter marinus_B. The sequence goes on along the minus strand of NZ_JAHKPU010000009.1, from coordinate 9,585 downwards.
AAAATATCACATGGACCGTACCGCAGGGCGGGGATGGGCCGAATTATCCTAATATGTAAGCGTTTTGCCGCGACATAGTTTAATTGAACAGTTTAGGGGGCCTTTGCGGGCCCCCGATCCATTGCAGCCCCCGAATGTGCGCGCTAGGCTTATGTCAACACATAGGGAGATGCGTGTGAAACAGTTCGCGATTTTAAAACTTGCCGCCATGGGCCTGTCCGTTGGTCTGACACTGTCTTCGACCACGGCGAGTTTCGCTGATGCAGGGTCTTACTTGGCGACGCGTCAGGCTGTGATGGAACGTGATTACCAAGAACAAGCTCAGTATGCGAACCAATCTCTTGTCTCTGATCCGCGCAACCCAGATTTATTGGAAACCTTAATCGCAGCCAAAATTTCAGTCGGCGCATTTGACGATGCTCTTGGCTATGCGACGATGCTCAAGGATATTGATCCGACCAGCCAAACTGCCGCGATGATCTTGTTTAGCCGTTATGTTGAAGCTGGCGACTGGGATAAGCTGTTGACCATCATCGATGCAGGCGAGGGCGTTTCGTCTATCGTTGATGGGTTGAGCCGTGCTTGGGCCCATGTGGGCAAGGGGCAGATGAGCGAAGCGCTGGAGCTGTTTGACGATTTTTCAAAAGGTGATGATGGTTTTCAAGTCTTTGGCCCCTATAGTCATGCTTTGGCCTTGGCTTTGGTGGGCGACTTTGAAAGTGGCTTGGCGTTATTGTCCGATCCATCTATGCCGCAAACTGGGGGTGTGGTTTTCGCTCGTGCGCAAATGCTCAGCCAATTAGAACGCAATGATGATGCGCGCGTCTTGCTACGGGATGCGTTCGGGCCGACCCGCGACCCACAAGTGCTTGCGCTTGACGCCCAGTTGGCATCTGGCGAAAGCGTGCCGTTTGATATTGTGACCAATGCACAAGATGGTATCGCCGAAGTCTTTAGTTCTGTCACAGATGCTGTAAATGGCGGGTTTGACGATGGTTACACGCTTTTATACGCGCGTGTCGCGTTGGAATTGCGGCCTGATAAAGCAGATTACGCGCTGAGGGTTGCAAGCATTCTGGAACGTTTGCAACATTACGATCTGGCCACACAAGTCTATGGCGTCATCGACCCCGCATCGCCTACATTTTACATGGCTGAATTGGGCCGCGCTGCCGCGTTGCGTGCTGAGGGGAAATCGGATGCAGAGCTTGAGGTTTTGCGTGCCCTATCCAAAACCCATAGGGATATGCCCGAGGTCTATACGGCACTGGGCGATGCGATGCGGCGCGAAGAAATGTATGATGAGGCGATCGAGGCCTATTCAACCGCGCTGTCTAAGGTGACTGAATTTACAGCCGCCGAGTGGCCTTTGCTGTTCACGCGGGGCATCGCCTATGAGCGAGATGATCAATGGGCCAAAGCCGAAGCCGATTTCCGTCATGCGCTTGAATTGAAACCGGGCCAACCGCAGGTTTTGAATTACATGGGGTATTCATTTCTTGAAATGAACGAGAACCTCGATGAGGCTATGAGTATGATCCGCGCCGCTGTGGCTGCGCGCCCAGATGACGGGTATATCACCGACAGTTTGGCGTGGGGATTGTTCCGTCTGCGTGATTATGAGGGGGCCGTGGCGCCCATGGAAAAGGCGACAGCGCTTTTGCCCGTTGATCCCATTTTGAATGACCACTTGGGGGATGTGTATTGGGCCGTTGGTCGCACGCGTGAGGCGCGCTTTCAGTGGAACCGTGCGTTGTCCTTTGATCCAACTGAAAAAGATGCGGAACGCATACGTTTAAAGCTGTCCATCGGATTGGACCGTGTTTTGATCGAAGAGGGGCTAGAGCCAACGCGGACACCTACCGATGGTTAAAGTCTTTGCGCCAGCAAAAATCAATCTGTCACTTCATGTGACAAGACAGCGTCATGATGGCTATCACATGCTTGATAGTCTTGTCGCTTTTGTGGACGTTGGCGATCAGATCACGGCAGAGGTCGCCGATAAAACGCGCCTTACGGTCACGGGGCCATTTGCGCAGGGCGTGCCTTTGGGGGATAGTAATTTGGTCGTGAAGGCGGCAACAGCTTGCGGTTTTCCGATGGAGTTGTCGTTGGATAAACATCTTCCGCCGTCCTCAGGCATAGGGGGCGGATCCGCGGATGCTGCGGCGACGATTCGCGCAGCAATGCGCCTTGGTGGTCCCCAGATGACTTCCGATCATGTTTTACTGCTTGGTGCCGATGTGCCTGTGTGTCTGGCGTCTAAATCGACACGCATGCAGGGCATTGGTGATGTCTTAACGCCGGTTAAACTGCCATCGTTGCATCTTGTTTTGGTCAACCCCGGGGTCGAAGTGTCGACGCCTGCGGTCTTTGCGCAGTTGGCGCGTAAAGATAATGATCCAATGCCCAAAGAGCTGCCGCACTGGCCTGACAGTCTTGCCTTTACAGATTGGCTGGGCACGCAGCGCAATGATTTGCAAAGCCCAGCTGCGAAACTTGCCCCCGAAGTGGCCGCAGTTCTGGTGGCTTTGGCACTTTCGCCCGAGGTCTTGCTAACGCGGATGTCTGGCTCAGGGGCGACCTGCTTTGCGATTTATCCAGACCGGTTTAAAGCTGAAGCCGCAGCGGCACAGATTGCGCAAAGCAATCCTTGGTGGTGGGTGAAGGCGGCGAGCACCTTGCCTGCTTAACCCGATATTTCAGCGCAGACGCGCGACAACGTAATCCGCGATGTCACTCAACATTTGGCGAATGTCACTGTCTGGCAGTGTGATCAACGCTGTTTTGGCTTTTTCAGCCCAGTTCAGTGCCTCAAGACGTGTCGCGGCCAATGTGTCGTGCTTTTTAAGCAAGATGATGGCGTGCTCTAGATCGCCATCATCTTGCTTGCCCTTTTCGATGGTTTTGACCCAAAACGCGCGCTCGGCCTCATCAGCCTTGGCCACGGCCTTGATTACGGGCAACGTTAGCTTGCGTTCGCGGAAATCGTCACCAACGTTCTTACCTGTCTCGCCTGTGCCCTCATAGTCCAACAGATCGTCAACGATTTGGAACGATATGCCTAAGGCGTCACCATAGTTGTACAGGGCTTGAGTAATCTTGGGATCAGCTTCGGCAATCACGCCGCCGACTTCTGTCGCAGCTGAAAACAGCGCAGCAGTTTTGCCGCGCACAACTTGCAGATAGATGTCTTCCGTCGTGGCCAAATCTTGCGCTGCTGTCAGCTGCAACACTTCACCTTCGGCAATCGTAGCTGAGGCGCCAGACAAAATATGCATCACACGCATAGAATTACATTCAGTCATCAGTTGAAATGAGCGTGCGAACAGATAGTCGCCCACAAGCACCGATGATTTATTGTCCCACAACAGGTTCGCGGTCGGGCGACCACGACGCTGGGCGCTTTCATCAACAACATCGTCATGCAGCAATGTGGCCGTATGAATGAACTCGACAGTGGCGGCGAGATGAATGTGATAGGGGCCGTCATATCCGCAGGCTTTGGCTGCCGCGAGTGTCAGCATCGGGCGTAAACGTTTGCCGCCTGCCTCAACCAAATGCGCGGTCACTTCAGGAATGCGCGGTGCATGTTTGGAAGCCATGCGATCTTTGATGAGCGTGTTGACCTCTGCCAATTCTGAGGCGAGTGCCGCAGCCAATTTTTCGTGTGGCTTAACAGTTGCGTTATCAAGGCTCATTCTTCAGGTCCTTCACTCGACAAATCATACAGTCTGCCGTTAAATCGGAAACATGAAACAGCTCTTACGCACAACTGACCCGATGAAAATCATCTATGCCAAAGCACTGCTTGCTGGCGACGATATAAACTGCTTTGAAATGGACGTCCATATGAGCGTGCTAGAAGGATCCGTTGGCATATTGCCGCGCCGTCTCATGGTGCTTGATGATGATCTTGCTGAAGCGCGTCAAATTCTTATCGATAATGAATTCGAGTTGGAGCCTGAGTGACGGACCGGTCCGAGACTGTTGACGCATTTTTGATGGGACAGGTGCAGCTTAGGCAGCCTGCGCGAGGTTACCGTGCAGGGGTTGATCCTGTTCTTTTGGCTGCTGCCACCCCAGGTGAGGTGGGTCAATCCGTTTTAGAACTTGGTTGCGGTGCAGGTGCAGCCTCGCTTTGTCTCAATGCGCGTGTAAAGGGCATGACCTTTGTTGGTGTTGAAGTTCAGCCTTATTATGCAGATCTGGCGCGTCGAAATGCAGCAGAAAACAACGCTGAAATGGAAGTTGTCGAGGCTGACATTCGTGCTTTGCCTTTGCATGTGCGCGACCGTCGCTTTGACCATGTTATCGCAAATCCACCCTATTACCTGAAAGAAAAATCCACAGCATCCGACGATTTGGGACGGGATGTCGCGGTCAGCGGTGAAACACCTTTGGACACTTGGGTCGATGTCGCATCTCGCAGGCTTGGTCCGCGTGGATATTTCACCATGATCCAAAAGGCAGACCGTTTGCTTGATATTCTGTCTGCGCTCCAAGGGCGTCTTGGTTCAGTTCGGGTGCGTCCTATTCAAGCACGGGCAGGCCGTTGTGCACGTTTGGTCATCGTTCAAGCGCGCAAACTGGGGCGTGCCGATTTCGTGCTCGAGGCCCCTTTGCGCATGCATGATGGGCCGCGTCACGAACGAGATGGCGACAGTTACAGCGAAAAAGCGTTATCTATTTTGCGACATTCAGCGGCTTTGCGCTGGGATGATTAAGAAATTGGCAAGGTTTTGCGTGCCAATATCAGCTCACTGACATGTTTCGTAACAGATAGGTGACAAGACTCAAAAAATATGCTGCACTCTTTGTGTGGCTTTAAAATGAGCCAGTCAACACGAGAGAGAGGATTTGAAATGACATTGAGTTCCCACATCCATGAGTTGAAGAAAAAACACCAAAACCTTGCTGATGCCGTTGAAAGTGCCCAACGTTCACCAAGTATCGATGCCCTTAAGGTTGCAGCGATGAAGAAACAAAAACTCCGTCTCAAAGAAGAAATTTCACGCCTGTCGGCATAGATTTTTTAATCGGTTTGGCGGCTCGCATATGCTGCCAAGCCGGCGCCTAACGTGATTAAAACAGCTGAAAAGATAAGTGATCCCTTTGGATCAGTGACGCCAAATACAACCAGTATAAGTGTGGACATCAGTGGTGCAGCATAGGATGCAGTGCCTAAAATTTGAATATTTCCGTGCTTAACCCCGATATCCCAGACATAAAACGCTGCTCCGACAGGCCCCATTCCAAGCGCCAAGATGGACAGCCACCCTATAGGTGCGGTTGGCCAAGCTGTGGTTTCCAAAAATACATGCGCGATGGCTGATAGCAGGGCTGTTGCCAAACAAAACACAGTGACAGAAGCTGTCGGAATGTCGCCAAGCCGCCGCGACAAAACGGAATAGGCGGACCACGTAAACGCACAGGCCAGTGCCAGCCCATATCCGAGTAGGCTCTCAATTTCGAATTCGGCACCTGCTGCGACAATCAAGCTGGCGCCAACGAAAGATATGACTGCCCCAACAATATGGAGCAAGCGTAGGCGCTCGCCAGGCAACAGTCCTGAAAACAAAACGATCAGCAAAGGCCAAAGATAGGCGATTAGCCCAGCTTCCGCTGGTGGCGCTGCGCGCAGGGCTGAGAAATAAAGAAAGTGATAACCAAACAGGCCTAGCGTGCCAAAGCCATACACCGACAGGGGGACGCCCTTAAGATCAGCCCAACTTTTGGTTGTCGCAATCCACGCCAGTCCAATGATACCGCCGATTGAAAAACAGAGCGCATTCAATTGGAAGGGCGGCACAGGATCTGTGCCGACTGTGAAAAGTGCGAGCATCGACCACAGTATAATAGCGATGAATCCAATGAAGGTTGCGGAGCGTTGAGACATAATTCGATCTATGTCCGCTTAATATATGCAGGTCAACAAAAAGGGCCGCCCTTAGGCGACCCAAATTATTACGCGGCTTTTCACTTAAACGAAAAACTGTGCGCCATTCGCGGAAATCGTAGACCCGTTCATGAAGCCCGCATCATCACTTGCCAAGAACGCGACGCAGCGCGCGATTTCTTCTGGCTCGCCAAGGCGACCCGCAGGGATACCCGCGACGATTTTGTTCCGAATCTCTTCGGGGATTGCCATAACCATTTCGGTCGCGATGTAGCCGGGGCAAATCGCATTCGCTGTGATGCCTGCGCGGGCGCCTTCTTGGGCCAGTGATTTTACAATACCCAGATCTCCCGCTTTGGTCGCGGCATAGTTCACCTGTGCGAACTGACCTTTTTGACCATTGATCGACGAAATAACGATCACGCGTCCAAATTTGCGTTCACGCATACCTGGCCATACAGGGTGAACTGTGTTGAAGACGCCTGTGAGATTCGTATCAATCACCTCGTGCCATTGCTCGGGTGTCATTTTGTGAAACGGCGCATCGCGTGTGATACCCGCGTTTGCAACAACAACGTCAATTGGACCTAAGGCTGCTTCAACGGCGGCGATTCCTGCTGTTGAGGCATCATAGTCCGCGACATTCCACTTAAATGTTTGAATGCCTGTTTCGGCTGTAAATGTTGCGGCGGCGTCTTCATTGCCGGCAAAACTCGCTGCAACCTCGTAGCCTTCAGCTTTTAATTTTGTCGAGATAGCAGCGCCAATTCCGCGTGTGCCTCCTGTAACAAGTGCAACTCTAGCCATTGTGCCCTCCTCGGCGAGTAAGTTTCAATTTTTAAAAAGTTTCACTGCGCAAAACGGTTGCGCAGTGAATGTCATTGTTAATCGCGCTCAACGCACAGAGCGACGCCCATGCCGCCCCCTATGCAAAGTGTCGCGAGACCTTTTTTCGCATCGCGGCGTTGCATTTCGAACAGCAAGGTGTTGAGGATGCGCGCCCCAGAGGCACCGATTGGATGGCCAATCGCGATTGCGCCGCCATTAACGTTCACAATCTCTGGGTTCCAGCCCATGTCTTTGTTCACGGCACAAGCTTGCGCTGCAAAAGCCTCATTCGCTTCAACAAGATCTAGATCTGCCGCTTTCCAGCCAGCTTTCTCAAGCGCTTTTTGTGAGGCACGAATTGGACCTGCGCCCATGATGGAGGGATCCAGACCCGCTGTTGCATAGGATGCAATCCGAGCAAGTGGTTCGATGCCGCGTTTGGCGGCATTTTCGGCTGACATTAGCAAAACACCAGCCGCGCCATCGTTGAGACCAGAAGCGTTGCCTGCTGTCACGGTGCCTTCACGATCAAACGCAGGGCGCAGTTTTTGCATATTCTCAAGTGTCGCGCCGTGACGGATGTATTCATCCGCGTCTACAATGGTTTCGCTACGACGGGTTTTGACCGCGAATGGAATAATTTCATCTACAAATTTACCAGCCAGCTGCGCAGCTTCCGCTTTGTTCTGCGATGCCACAGCAAAGGCGTCTTGCATTTCGCGTGAAATTTCCCATTTCTTGGCAACGTTTTCAGCGGTGATGCCCATGTGATAGCCGTTAAATGCGTCCCACAAGCCGTCTTTGATCATCGAGTCGATGAACTGCATATCGCCCATCTTATGACCCGCGCGAAGGTTGGCGACATGGGGAGACAAGGACATGTTTTCTTGTCCACCAGCGCAAACAATATCTGCATCTCCAAGCATAATATGTTGAGTTGCCAATGCGACAGTGCGTAGACCAGATCCACAGACTTGATTGATGCTCCATGCCGAGGATTCTTGTGGCAAACCAGCAAGGATATGTGCTTGGCGAGCGGGATTTTGGCCTTGGCCTGCAGTCAAAACTTGGCCTAGAATGGTTTCAGAGACTTCGTTTTTCTCAATACCAGCGCGTGCGACTAGGGCTTCAAGGACTGCGGCACCAAGGTCATGTGCTTGCGTATTGGCAAAAGAGCCGGCAAAGCTGCCAACAGCGGTGCGAGCGGCTGAGGCGATTACGACATTTGTCATGATAGTGCTATCTCTCCTAAATATTTAGAGGGAGATTGCCTGTAAGGCGTATTTTTTGCAATAAAGTTGCGCACTCCCCGACTCAAGACTATGCCGCGACTGCATCATAATCAATGGTCTGGTCGCCTTACTTGCTATAAAAATCCAGTTTAGCTGGCAATTTTATGTGCAGAGTGGTGTTTCCACAGAGGATCGATTGTCGCCGCGCCGAAATAATGCCCCTGTAAGCAGTCGACCCCAATGGAAGAAAGGTAATCCGCATCTTCCTTCGTTTCGACGAACTCTGCAACGGTATACATATCAAAATGTCGAGCGATTGAGATAAGCGCTTGAGTCAGTACTTGGTTGTCTGGCGTATTTGCAATGTCACGGATAAATGCTCCATCGATTTTGACCATGTCGAAATAGAAATCTTTAAAATATCGAAAAGCAGTATATCCAGCGCCGAAATCATCCAATGCAAATGATATACCTTTGGCCTGCAGTTCGGTCATGAAAAAGCTGACCGTGTCGGGCATAATCATTGCCGAACTTTCAGTGATTTCTAGAATCAAGCGTTCGGCGATGGTTTCATCTTTCGCCAGTCCGTTCATCAATGTTTCTTTCCAACGTGGATAACCGATGGATCGCGCTGACATATTTATAGATAAGCGCATATCGGGCTGCTCGAACAGGGTTTGCAAGCCAGCTTCTATGGCTAAACAGTCAAGCTCGCGTCCTGTTTCTGACGTTTCAGAAATTTCGATAAATTCGCGTGCAGGTATGACGCGACCATTCTTGTCCAAAACGCGTAGTAATCCCTCGTAAAACGCAGGGCGATCTGGCCGCAGCGTTTGTACGATGGGTTGATATGCTAACATGACCTGCTTTGCTTTGATCGCGTCGCGCACCATTTGCATGGTGTTTCGATCGCGTTCTGTTATCGCGGCAGATAATGGGCTGTCAAAGCCGCCCTGTAGTGAAATAGAATTGGTCATCTCTGCCTCCTTAATGCGTCGTTTATTCATCGTAGAAACAACATGGCTCAGAGGAGATAACGGCAGGTAAATTGGTGAATTTTAAATAATTTTATATCGATTTTTGATAAAAATTTTAAGGTACTGATTTCAAGTGAATTTAATTCAGGTTATGTGGATAAAATGCCGATTGCATGAAGGTTGATTCAGATTTTAAGGGTTTTAGCGCATATACAATAACACATTTGACCGCAGATAAAGTGGTCCCACTTATTCGGACAGTTTTGCGGTTCAGCTAAGATGTAATCGGGTTGATTTCATGCCGCCTTCTGGGTTCGTTCTGTGTCAAAGAATGCGTTGTCTGGGGTTCGCTTGTCGAGAGCCGTGTGCGGTCGCTCAGAGTTGTAGAAGCTGATCCAGTCTTTAATCACCCGTTTGGCTTGGAAGCCATCCTGTAATTCGTGCAGGTAGACGGCCTCTTGCTTCAATGAACGCCACAGCCGTTCGATGAAGATGTTGCCCAGATATCGCCCCCGCCCATCTATTACCGGCAGTGCATTGGCAAAGCCAATGTCACGAGAGGCATTGAAATTTTGACTTCCGCCTCGGTCAAAGTAGTGATCCAAGCTGAACCTGTGAACTGCGATCTTTGGACGCCCTTCTAAGTGTC
>NZ_JAHKPU010000007.1 GCF_018860505.1 Pacificibacter marinus | reverse complement strand
TACGCATCACATCGATGATCAGCATGATCATCGATGTGATGCGTAAGGTTACACCAAGTGAGTCCATGATCAACTTTAGGTTCAATTCACGGAACATCAAGGTCAACAAAACTGTGCCCGCAGCCCCAACAGCCGCAGCTTCGGTTGCGGAGGCAATCCCCGCCAGCAATGAGCCAAGCACCATCACGATCAACGCGAGTGGAGGCAACATCGCGGTCATAGAGATTTTCAGCTTTTCAGTGACTGGCGTCGAGCGTTCTGCCAAAGGCAAAGGTGGCGCATCGTTGGGACGCATAACGCTGCGCACCAAGATATAGCCAACAAAGAACACAACCATAAGCAGCCCGGGCAAGATCGACGCTGCAAAAAGTTGACCGGTTGAGAGCTGTGCGATGGAGGCATACACAACAACGATGACAGAGGGCGGAATGATGGTGCCCAGCGACCCGCCAGCACAAATCGTGCCCGCGATCAGGTCGTTTTTATAACCAGCTTTCATCATTGGCGGGATGGCCATCATGCCGACGACGATTTCAACAGCACCAACCACACCCGAGGCCGCCGCGAAAATAGCGCACATCGCAATGGTGGACAGAGCCAAGCCACCGGGCAACCCGCCGAGCCAAAGTTGCAACGCATGGAACAGACGTTTGGCTATGCCTGAGCGTTCCAATACCGCGCCCATGAAGATGAATAGCGGGATCGCTGCGAGGACAAAATTTGAAGCGGTGTTCAGCAGTGGGCCGTAGAGTTGCAAGATAATCAAATCACCAAAGACCGTGTAGCCAAAGGCAATCGCGATGATCATCAAGGAAAACGCGACAGGCACGCCGACGAAAACCAGCACGAACAACGCCGCAAACATAAGTAGGGGTATCATGGATTAGGTCTCCAAATCTTGTAGTTCGGTGTTGGTTTCGCCGGGGGTTTTCGCGCCAGACAAATAGTTGAATGCCTCAACGATGAATTGCAGTGAGAACGCCAAAAGACCCAGTGTAATGACGGTGTAAAATGGCCAAACATGGGGTGCCCATGGGCTGACGCTTTCCAATTCGCCGCTCTTGAACGCCTTGAGCGCTTTCGTTGCTGCCACGTTTGTGAAAGCAAAACCGATCGGTGCCATCACGAGCAGATAAACCAATCCATTCAAGATTTGTTGGACGCGGCGGGGGAATTTTTGGGACAAGAAATCAATGCGAACATGCGCATCTTCTTGCAAGGAATACGCCGCACCCAGCAAGAAAATAGACCCGTTCAGCATATAAGAAATATCAAAGGCCCAAAGTGTCGGGGCCCCAAAGGCATAGCGTGCCACGACTTCGTACAGCATAGACGCGATTAGGCAAAAGATGGCCATACGGCCGAAAAAACCCAAAACTGTTGAAAACTGCTCACAGATGTTGCGTAGGATTATCATTACGGCCTCCAAAAAAGATGGCCGACACAGTGGCCGACCATCTGAGATAGTGTGAGTTATTCAGCGGAATCGCGAACCAAATAGCTCGAGTTTTCAGCCCAGTTTGTTTGGTATGTAAGGTAGCTGTCGAGCACGTCTTGCATCCGTGGGTTGCCAGCATCAGATTGCTCGGTGGCTTTCTTTTGCGCCCAATTGCGACCAGCTTGGCGGATTTTTTCGGACTCTTCAGGCAGCATTGTGATCAGCTCGACTTTGGTCTTGCGAAAGTCAGCCATGGCTTTGATGTCGGCATCCCCAAAGCGTGTGAAGCCCGCGTATGTGGTCAATTTGGCAGCCGCTGTGATCAACTCTTGCAGGTCAGCAGGAAGCGCGTTCCATGTTTCTTCTTTGACGAAGACTTCCCACATAAAGGACGGCTGATGAACGCCGGGCATAATCATGTAGGGAGCGACTTCGTGAAAACCTTCGGTGATGTTGGCGCCGGGGGTGGACCACTCAACGGCATCCACACCTTTGCGTTGCAAGAGCGAATAGATTTCAGTCCCCGGAACCACGGTTGGAACGGCCCCGAATTCTTCTTGCAAAACGGCAGCAAAGGCACCGGATGTGCGATACTTCAAACCTTTAAGGTCTTCGACTGTTTCGATCTTAACGTTCGAATGTGCCATGATTTCTGAGGTGCCGACACCAACGACAAGGCTGTGCAGTCCCATGTCTTCACGACGGAAGTCCTGCAACATCTCTTCGCCGCCACCTTCATAAAGCCAGTGCAATGTCGCTTCTGCTGACATGCCGCCTGGGAAGCTGGCAAAGATTGCATTGGTCGCATCTTGGTTCACCAAATAGGATGGTGTGGAGTGGCCAACCTCGATCACGCCATCCTGCACGACTTCATATGCTTTGAATGCAGGGGCCAAAACGCCAGCGCCGAACGATTGGATGTCAACGCGGCCTGCTGTAAGGGAGGATACGTTTTTAACAAACTGTTCCATGAATGTTTGATAGATAAACGACCCTTCGCCGACGCCGGCAGTCATTTTCCAGTCGACTTCAGCTGCGTGAGCCGCACTAAAAGAGGTCGCAACGAGAGCCGTTGCGGCGAGCGTGTTGAATATTTTCATAGTATCCTCTGGACTGTTGGTGGTGTGTGGCATGCTCTTTTTTGAGCTTGCCGTTTTTTTAGGTTCGATTAAGTCGAACTCTGGTTTTTAGACGTAGATGTGATGCCGTTTTTGAACGGATCGTTTGTGTGAAACAACAAAGTGCTTTCGGCCATGACAAAGGCTTGTCCCGTGATTTTTGGGATAACACCGCCGTTCAATCCCTTTTGGTAAGAAATTCTATACGGGCTGCCGATTACGCTTTTTTGGATAATGTCGTGCTCAGGCTCCAGTGCGCCATCAGCCGCCAAACAGGCCAAACGTGCCGAGCTGGCCGTGCCGCAGGGAGATCTGTCGTAGGCATCATCGGGGCACAGCACAAAGTTGCGGCTGTGAATGCCATCTTCGGGGGATGGTTCTTGGAACACGATATGGTCAACAGGTTCCTCTGCATCGCCGCCAATACCTTGGGCAATCGTCGCCGCGCGAATGGCAATTGCCGCATCGGTGAGCGCACGAATGTTTTCAACCTCGATTGCAATTGGACTTGGATCAATGATGTAGAACCAGTTGCCGCCGTAGGCCACATCACCTGTGATCGTGCCTAACCCATCGACCTTGACCTTAGCACCGTGGTGTGTGCGACGGCTTTCGACATTGGTGATGGTCGCCGTGTTCATATCGGTGAGGTAGATTTCGATCACCCCAACTGGGGTTTCTATTTTGTGGGTGCCAATATCAATGCGGCCAAGATGGGCCAGTGTGACTGCCAAGCCAATCGTGCCATGGCCGCACATGCCAAGCACCGCTTCGGAGTCGAAATAGATGACGCCTGTGACGCAGCTTGGGTCGACCGGTTCGACCAAAAGCGCACCGACCATGGCTGTTTGACCACGAGGTTCCAAGATCACCGAATGGTAAAACTGTTTGTGCTGCGTCGCTAAGATCTGTGCGCGCTTGGACAGTGGCCCCGCCCCAAGATCAGGCCCACCGTCAAGGATCACACGAGTGGGTTCACCGCCCGTGTGACTGTCGATTACATGCATTCAGCAATGACTCCGCCAAGTTTAGACCAATCTGCAAACCATGTGCGGAACAAAGTGTATTGTTGTTCGCAATAGTTGCGTTGCGCATCGGTCAAAACATCTGTTTCGTTGAAGTGTAGGCGGTATTCTTCTTCGCCATTCAAAACGAGCAGGTGTTTGTAGTACAGAACCAAATCGGTGCCTTCATCAAAGCTGGAGAGAACGCCAATGGCTTCTTCCAATTCCAAAGCGCGTTTGCGGGCTTCGGCGTGGCCAGTGGCCGCTTTTTGTGACAAAGACGCCAGCAACAGTGCTTCTTTTGGCAGGGCCGTTCCGATACCTGTGATTGATCCTGTGGCGCCACAATTGACGAAACCGTGGTACACTTCGGTGTCAACGCCGACCATCAATGTGACTTGATCATCTTGCGATGTGATGTGTTCAGCGGCGTAGCGCAAGTCATCTTTGCCGCCAAATTCTTTGAACCCAACCAAGTTTGAATGCTCGGCACGTAGGGCAAAGAACAAATCAGCGCGGGTCGCGAAGCCGTAGACTGGGCTGTTGTAAATGACCGCATCCACATCAGGCGCGGCAGACAATATGGATTTGAAGTGGTTCTTTTGTGCGATAGCAGATGAGCCACGGGACAAAACGCGCGGGATCACCATGAGACCCGCAGCGCCAACCTTTTGCGCGTGCGCCGCAAGCGCCGTTGCGGATTTTGTGTTGATCGCGCCTGTGCCGACAACAACTGGAACGCCAGCTTTCACAAGCTTTTCAACGCCTTCCATACGCTGTTCATCTGTCAGCAAGGGCCAATCACCCATCGAGCCACAATAGACAACAGCGGACATTCCTGCGGCAATCATTTCTTTGCCCTTGCGCACAAGGGCTTCGAAATCAGGTGTGCGGTCAGCTTTGCATGGAGTCATGAGTGCTGGCATTGTGCCTGAAAAAATATTGGACATAGTCGTTTTCCTTAATTGCGCAGTGGCCCATATGGACCTTCGGCCTATCGACGTTCGCAGTTTAATAACCACTTAGCTGTGTTCTCGGAGGCAGTTCCTTAACCCCGAGGCGTTCGAGAAAGCTGCTTTAAGTTCCGTATATTGGATTCTGTATCCAAAAACTAGAAAAATTTACATTGCAGATCGTATTTTCTGCTATCGCCACTGATCTGCTCAAAATTAACACATCGTCCATCTGCCCAGCTTAGCTATATCCATCCTGGTCAATGGTACGATGAACCTCAAAGGTTCAAAACTCGCGCACTTGATCGCAATTATTCTTAATGCGAGGGAGTACCTGCCGCAGGGGCTGCCCCAAATTTTAGCGCCAAATGGCCCTAGCTTTCACATCGCTGGTATGTAATTTAGGAAATATAATGCAAGCATCACCTTCCTCACGCCACGTTCGACTGGATGAAAGCCTTTTGGCTGACTTGCCTCCATTTTCAAAATTGGATGGCTTAGCGATCCGTAATATACTGGCGAAAGCAACGACGCACCGTTTTGATGCTGGTGTGTCGGTTTTTGAAGAAGGTAATGCCGCCGATCGCTTTTATTTGTTGTTAGATGGTTATGTGCGGGCGGTGCGAATTACGCCGGATGGTGACCAAGTGATTGCGCTGCATATCTCAGCGGGGCAATTGTTCGGAATTGCTAAGGCGCTGGGACGAGAGACATATCCCGCCACAGCTATTACTGCGACAGAGACACTCGTTCTGTCTTGGCCAACAAGTATATGGGATGATTTTTCTGCACGTTATGATGGCTTTGCGACGGAGACCTACAAAGCAGTTGGCAAGCGCATTGGCGAGATGAATAACCGCATTGTGGAAATGGCGACCCTGCATGTCGAGCAGCGGATTGCCTGCGCTTTGCTGCGACTCATCAATCAGACGGGCCATAAAGTAAGCGACGGAATCGAGATCGACTTTCAGATTACACGTCAAGATTTATCAGAAATGACGGGCACCACACTTCATACGGTGAGCCGTATGCTAAGCGCGTGGGAAAAATCCGGCGTCATCAAAAGCAGACACAAGAAGATTACAGTGTGTGATCCCCACCAGCTGGTTGTGTTGTCGACTGCAAGGGTGTGATGCACGCTGTCATCTCGGCATAAAGCGCATCAACATTCAGCCCGCATTCCGCACAGGCATCACTGACAGTGAACGGGCCAATGAAGCCCCCGACGCAACGCATTTCATGTCATAAGAAAACAGGGACCGCTTCGGTGCATTTTGACATTAAATCTTCGAGTGCAAGATCAGGGTTAGTCCGCCACGCGTGTTGCATTGAATACCTCAGTATCTGATTGATCCCTTTTTTCAGGTTCGCGGCGGGTTAGCGCAAAACATTGTGCTAGCGCAAACGCATCGCGCGATTTTTCGTATACGCAGGCGGGCACCACAGAAAGCCACAGACTGTCAGATGATTGAATTATTGATGACAACGAACGGAGCCCCAAAATGCCCCAAACAACCGCCGAACAAATGCGACGCTGGACAGGCCCCGCGCTTTTTAGCTTTGGGTTTCGTCCCTTTTTTCTTTTAGCGGGTCTTTGGGCCACTTGTGCAATGATCCTCTGGATTGGCATGCTCGCCGGCGGCATCACACTGCCTACTCGGTTTGATCCGGTGACGTGGCATGTGCATGAATTCTTGTTCGGATATCTCAGCGCAGTCATTGCGGGCTTCTTATTGACAGCCGTTCCAAACTGGACAGGTCGGTTGCCTGTCGTTGGTTGGCCGTTGGCGTGGTTAAGCTCGCTTTGGATACTTGGTCGTCTGGTTGTTGCGCTATCGGTGCTCCTGCCAGAAACAGTTGTCGCAATCGTTGACAGTGCGTTTCTTTTTGCGATGTGGGCATTGACGTTACGCGAGATCATCGCGGGCAAAAAGTGGGGTAATTTGCCCGTTGTGGTCATTGTTGCGATCCTGATCGTGGCAAACTTGGTGTTCCACTTTGAGGCGGCCCAGTACGGTTCTGCCAGCCAAGGGTATGGGGTCCGCATCGGGCTCAGTGCAGTTCTTGTTTTGGTGATGTTGATCGGTGGAAAAATTACGCCATCGTTTACGCGAAACTGGCTCGTGAAGCACGGCGACACAGTCATGCCGACACCACCGATGCAGCGTTTTGACAAAGCGACGCTTGTCGCATCCATTGTGACCTTGGCGATATGGACTGTTGCGTCACAAAACAGTGGCGTGGGGGCGGCATTGATCGGACTTGGCGTGCTTCACAGTCTGCGACTGGTGCGCTGGAAAGGGCATAGAACCTTGCATGATCCACTTGTTTGGGTGCTGCACGCGGCTTATGCATTCTTGCCTCTCGGCGCATTCGTCAATGGTATGAGCATTTTACACCCCGCGTTCATGAGCCAAGCTGCCGCCTTACATATCTGGACGGCGGGGGCGATTGGGCTGATGACGCTTGGCGTTATGACACGGGCGTCTTTAGGGCACTCGGGGCGCAGGCTGCAGGTGGGTCTAGGGACGACAGCCTTATATGTCGCGATCATTGCGTCGACTTTTTTGCGCCTTGCTGCCGATGTATTTTCCACTTTGCGGATGCCACTTTTGGAAGCAAGCGCGCTGTTTTGGATTATCGGGTTCGGGGGCTTTGCTGTGATCTACGGGCGGCTGCTTATGACGCCTAAATTAGGTCCCACCCCAAAATAGGCTCCCCCAAAAAAATAGGCCGCAAGGGATGATTTTGAATCAATCCAAAAGAGAAACCTTAGGACGCCACCTAAGGTTTCTTTTTTATAAATTTATGACCGCCAATGCGCAGGCAAAGTGTTAGAAATTTGCGCAAGCGCAAAGAAAACCAAACCCTTGCGGCTATTTAGTTACGCATAAACTATCTATTCGAAAGGGAATGGGATGTTTCGGACAATTTTGGGCGCGACAGCTGCTAGTATCATGCTTGCTGGTGCCGCCACTGCCGAGGACTTTGAAGTCCACATGATGAACAGAAGTGATCGCGGGGCAATGGTTTTTGAACCCCCGTCACTGCGTGTCGCGATCGGCGATACTGTGAAATTTGTTGCAACCGATAAAGGGCACAATGCTGAATCCATTAAAGGTATGATTCCCGAGGGCGCAGACACCTTTAAAGGTGCGATCAATGAAGAAGTAACTGTGACCTTCACCGAAGAAGGCTTCTACGGTATTAAATGCAACCCACATTTCGGCATGGGTATGGTGATGGTTGTCGCAGTTGGCGATAGCGCGGTACCACAGGACGGCTTTCTTGAAGGCCGTATGCCTAAGAAAGCCAAACAAGGCATTGATGACGCGCTGAGCAGCCTCTAATTTTTATCGGTTGGGCGTAAAATTTAATGATTTGCGTTCAATCTGCTCACTAAAGTTTGCGCTAGGTCAACGTTTTTAGTTCAGACTTAGCTTAGTCGAGACAGCATGAAGAATGTACCTTCCATTTTGCTAAGCCTTTTTATGGCAATGTGCCTTACCTTGTATGGCCCATCTGCTATGGCGAAAGCACAGAGTGCTGGATCTTGGGTTGAGATCTGTGCCGATGGTGTGCTGAAAACCGTTCGCATCGATGCCGACGGAATTCCCGTAGCGCCAAGCCAAGATTGCCCTAAGTGTTTGGTTTGCTGTCATTCTGCGGTATTTCAAACCCCGGTCACTTTTGGCGCTGCGACATTCATCGTTCTGATGATGATCGATGCGGACCTATCGATGGTGCAAAGCCCAGTTCCAAATAAACGCAATACACGCCCTGCGCCGCGCGGCCCTCCGGCTACGCATTTTACACAACAATTTTTGCAAAAGCATATGCAAAACCTCATTGAGGTCGCGCAGGCAAATATTGGCGATACATCGCGCAGCGACGGGCGACCTTCTCTTAAGGACGCCAACGCATGAAGATCTTCCACGTCTTCCTCAGAATTATGTCAGTTTGCGCAATGATACTCCTATGGGGAGCTCCCGTTGCCGCCGAGACTGTCCTGTCCAAGTATTTACCAGACATAGATATCTCGCAATTCGTTGAGGGCGCAGATGCTTTCGGCGCCATCCGTGATGATATTCCCGTGGTCGAAGTCCTTCATGGCTCCGAGAGGATCGGCTGGGCGTATATCACCTCTGACTTCGTGTCGACCACTGGGTATTCTGGTAAACCTATTCATACACTGGTCGCGATTGATGACGACGCCAAAGTTATTGGCGTGCAGCTGGTCAAGCATTCAGAACCCATCGTCTTGATCGGTATTCCAGAGACAAAGGTAAAGGCGCTGGTCGCCAATTATCGTGGTCTTGACCTTGTGGAAGAGGCGGAATCTGGCGGCACGGCACACCAGCTTGATATTATATCCGGTGCGACAGTCACGGTCATGGTGATTGACGACAATATCGTGCGCGCAGGCCTGAAAGTGGCGCGTCAGTTGGGGTTGGGCGGTTTGGCGGTCGAGGAAACAAACACCGGTCCGCAATTTGAAATCAATCCAGATGCAGAAGCCTCAACTGACTGGATGACGCTGGAGGGAGATGGCACCCTGCGCCGCCTCTCGCTGGATGTTGGTCAAATCAACGCGGCCTTTGCGGCGATGGAGGATGAGCGTGCAGGCAAACGTGCGCTGACTGAGGCCCCGGAGACAACGTTTATCGAAATGCAGGCGGCCCTTGTGTCGCACCCCGCCATTGGCCGCGCCATTTTAGGCGAGGCTGTTGCAGAAAACATCGAGGCTTGGTTAGACGAAGGCGATCATGCTGTCGCGATTGTGGGGCGTGGCCTTTATTCCTTTAAAGGGTCAGGCTATGTGCGTGGCGGTATTTTTGATCGGATATTTTTGATCCAAAATGACGTGTCTGTCCGGTTTCGGGACCGCATGCACAAGCGGATCAATGCTATCGCGGCCGATGGCGCACCCGTTTTTGCCGAAGCCGACCTGTTCAAAATCCCCGCAGACAGTGGCTTTGATCCGACAAAACCGTTTCGTATCCAACTGTTGGTGCAGCGTGAAGTCGGCGCGATTGAAAAGGTATTTACCACCTTCGATTTGGGTTACCAGTTGCCCTCTAAATACATCCGAACTGTTGCATCGCCCCCCGTGGCAGAAGTTCCAACCAGTGTTGCTGCTGTGACTTCGCAATCCGAACTTGATGCGCAGCAGGCCTTGTGGAAAAAGATCTGGCTGGGCAAAAAAGTCGAAATCATCGTGCTTGGCATCATGCTGATCATCCTCACGGGGGTGTTCTTTTTCCAAAATTTGGCGGTGCGCAATGCACGAGGGTTTTATTGGTTCCGCATTGGTTTTTTATCGGTCACGCTGGTTTATTTGGGCTGGATCTCTAACGCGCAACTGTCTGTCGTCAACTTGATGGCATTGTTTGGCTCGCTGGTTTCCGGCTTTAGCTGGCAGGCGTTCTTGCTTGATCCGCTGACGTTTATCTTGTGGTTTTCGGTCGCAGCAGCATTGCTGTTTTGGGGGCGCGGAGCCTATTGCGGTTGGTTGTGCCCGTTCGGTGCGTTGCAAGAATTACTGAACCAAGTTGCGCGCAAATTGCATATCCCACAATGGACTTTGCCATGGGGGCTGCACGAACGGTTATGGCCCCTGAAATACATGATTTTCCTCGGGCTGTTCGGTGTGTCACTGACCAGCATAGAACAGGCAGAGCGGTTGGCCGAGGTCGAGCCGTTCAAGACAGCGATCATCCTGAACTTTGTGCGCGCTTGGCCCTTTGTCGCCTATGTCGCAGCGCTTTTGATTGCCGGCCTTTTCGTCGAACGTTTCTTTTGCCGTTACCTGTGTCCGCTTGGGGCCGCATTGGCGATCCCTGCGCGCTTGCGGATGTTTGATTGGCTTAAGCGGTACAAGGAATGTGGGACCCCGTGCCAAACCTGTGCGCACCAATGCCCCGTGCAAGCCATTCACCCGACGGGTGAGATTAACCCGAACGAATGCATCAACTGTCTGCATTGTCAGGTGCTTTATCAGTCAGAAACTATCTGTCCTGTCGTTATCAAAAAGATGAAGCGACGGGCAAAAGACGGTGCTGGACCGGACCTTGAACGGTTCGTCGGACACCCCAACCAAACACTCAAAATACCTACAAAATGAAAGGGTACGATATGTCTGAGGATAAAAAATTAACACTATCCCGCAGAAACCTGCTCGGAGCAACGGCAGGCGGCGTCGCTCTTGCGGGGACTTGGGGTGGTCGCGCCATGTTGGCAGGCGGTACGGTTGCTGCCGCAACGGTTGCCTCACCCACCAGCGCGCGTGCAGCAGCCGGTGCCGAAGTGGCCCCTGGCCAGTTGGATGAATTTTACGGCTTCTGGTCCTCTGGCCAATGTGGCGAAATGCGTATTTTGGGCATCCCGTCCATGCGTGAATTAATGCGCGTGCCAGTGTTTAACACATGCTCTGCCACGGGGTGGGGTATCACCAACGAATCCAAGAAAATCTTGACCGAAGGCTTGCTGCCGAAAACCAAGGAATATCTTGCCGCCAACGGTTACGAATTTCCGCCAAACGGCGATTTGCACCACCCGCACATGTCTTTCACCGAAGGCAAATATGACGGTCGCTATTTGTTTATGAACGACAAAGCCAACACCCGTGTGGCGCGTGTGCGTTGTGATGTGATGAAATGTGACAAGATCATCGAAATCCCGAACGCCAAGGCGATTCATGGTTTGCGTCCGCAAAAATGGCCTCGCACTGATTACATCTTTTGTAACGGCGAAGATGAAACGCCAATGGTCAATGATGGCAAAATTTTGGACGAGCCTGAGAAGTACGTGAACTTCTACACCGCTGTAAACGCAGACGAAATGACAGTGGCGTGGCAGGTGATGGTCACTGGTAATCTTGACAATACCGATTGTGACTATGACGGGAAATACGCGTTTTCGACCTCGTATAACTCGGAAATGGGCATGAACCTGAGTGACATGACCGAAGCCGACATGGATCACGTGGTTGTCTTCAACATCAAAGAGATTGAGGCTGGCATCGCTGCGGGTGACTTTATCGAATTGAACGGCGTTAAAGTGCTTGATGGCCGCAAAGGGACTGACAACAAATACACCCGTTACATCCCGATCCCGAACAACCCGCACGGCTGTAATATGGCGCCCGACAAAATTCACCTGTGTATCGCGGGAAAGTTGTCGCCAACAGTGTCAGTGATTGACGTGCGCAAACTGGATGCCGTCTTTAACGAGGGGGCCGACCCGCGCAGTGTTGTTGTCGCGGAACCTGAATTGGGTCTTGGGCCGCTTCACACCTGTTTCGACGGGATGGGCGATGCCTACACCACGCTGTTCTTGGACAGCCAAGTGGTCAAGTGGAACATCGAAGACGCGATCAAGCTGTACAACGGCGAAGACGTGAACCCGATCAGAACCAAGGCTGATGTGCATTACCAACCCGGTCACAACTCGACTGTGATGGGCGAGACATTGGAGGCATCCGGTAAATACTATCTGACCATGAACAAGTTCTCGAAAGACCGGTTCCTCAATGTTGGTCCTCTTAAGCCGGAAAACGAACAGTTGTTTGCGATTGATGGCGACAAGCTGACTTTGATTCATGATGGTCCGACATTCGCCGAGCCGCATGATGCGATCATGGTGGACCCAAGCAAATTGAACCCTAAATCTGTTTGGGATCGTAACGATCCGATGTGGGCTGACGCGCGTGCGCAGGCTGAGATTGACGGTGTTGATCTGGACGACTGGCAAGAAGAAGTCATTCGCGACGGCAACAAAGTGCGGGTCTATATGTCCAGCAACGCGCCGACCTTTGCGCTTGAATCCTTTACTGTCCAACAGGGGGATGAGGTGACGATCTATGTGACCAACCTTGATGACATCGACGATTTGACCCACGGTTTCACCTTGGGCAACCACGGTGTCGCGATGGAGGTGGGCCCACAAGCCACGTCTTCGGTCACATTCATCGCGGCCCAGCCGGGCGTCTATTGGTACTACTGCCAGTGGTTCTGTCACGCGCTGCATATGGAAATGCGCGGACGGATGTTTGTTGAGCCAAAGGCGAGCTGATGTTTGTGATTTTGCCAAAGGCGAGCTGATGTTTGTAAAACTGCCAAAGGCGAGTTAAGCCATGATGCGTGCCCTGATCTTTATGCTGTCGCTGCTGACTGTTCTGCCTCTTTGGGCGGAAGAGTTGCGTGTGGCAGCGGGGCAGGGCACGCTTGCAACAGCCATCGCCGCCGCCAACCCCGGCGATGTTCTTCTGCTACAATCCGGTCTGCACAGCGGCGCGATTGTTATCGATAGACCTCTCACCCTGACAGGTGGGCATGATGCGATCATTGATGGCATGGGCCAAGGCACAGTGGTCAGCATTGAGGCTTCTGATGTGACGATCAGCAATCTGACCGTGATCGGATCAGGCCAGAACAGCCAAGAGACTGACGCAGGCATCAAGATCCTCAAAGCCGACCGCGCGATTGTTGAAAACAACCGCGTTCTAGGCAACCTTCACGGCATCGATGTGCACGGGGGGCGCGATGCGCAGGTCCGCAACAACACCATCGAGGGCACACGCAATCCGCGGATGAATGATCGTGGCAATGGTATTTATGTCTGGAATTCTCCTGGAACGGTGGTCGAGGGAAATTCGGTTCGGTGGGGCCGTGATGGCATATTTTCGAATGCGTCGCGAAAGGGGACTTACCGCAACAACTTGTTTCGCGATCTGCGTTTTGCTGTGCATTATATGTACACGAATGACTCTGAGGTGTCGGGCAACGTGTCGATTGGCAACCACCTTGGATATGCCATCATGTTCTCGAATAAGATCATCATTCGAGACAACCTAAGCCTGTCTGACCACAGTCACGGCGTTATGCTTAACTTTGCGAACAACGCTGATGTGTCTGGTAATCTGGTGCGCGGCGGTGCGGATCGCTGTACGTTTATCTATAACGCGCACAAAAACCTGATTTATGGCAACCGCTTTGAGGGGTGCAATATTGGCATCCACTTCACCGCCGGTTCAGAACGTAATGTGCTGACGGGGAACGCCTTTATCGGGAACCGGACGCAGGTGAAATACGTTGGCACCCGCGATATCGAATGGAGCTTTGAAGGCAGGGGCAACTATTGGTCCGATCTCGCCAGCTTTGATCTGGGCGGGGACGGCATTGCCGACAGCGCCTTTCGCCCCAATGACATGATGGATCATATCCTTTGGTCCCAACCTGCTGCTTCGTTGCTAACGGGCGCGCCTGTCGTACAGCTCATCCGGTGGGCACAATCCAATTTTCCCGCCACGTTGCCCGGTGGCGTTGTGGATTCCAGTCCGCTTATGACGGCTCCAAATATTGAAATTCCTTTAAAATATCTCGTTATGGAGGCCGAAGTGGCCACGCGGCGGAATGAAAGCGAAATAGATGACTTCGACGTTAACGATCTCTCATCTCACTAAATCATTTGGCGGGGTCAAAGCCCTGTCAGATGTGTCTTTGCATGTGGCCGCAGGTGAACGGGTTGCATTGCTGGGCCATAATGGCGCGGGCAAATCCACTCTCATGAAGGTGATTTTGGGCCTGATTGCGGCAGACAGCGGCGAAATTTCGGTCTGCGGTGCCGCGCCGGGTGGGGCTGCTGCCCGCGCCAAGGTCGCCTATTTGCCAGAAAATGCCACGTTTCATTCCGCTCTGACAGGGTTGGAACAGATCACCTATTATCTGCGCTTGCGTGGTGAGAACACATCAGAGGCCATGGCGCTGCTGGAAAAAGTCGGACTGGGCCACGCCGCCAAGCGTCGGATCGGCACTTATTCCAAAGGTATGCGACAGCGCGTTGGGCTGGCTCAAACTCTGATCGGGCACCCTGACCTTTTAGTGCTGGATGAGCCGACCAGCGGCTTGGATCCTGTCTCGCGCCGCGATTTCTACGCGCTTCTTGACAGGCTTGCTGCAGAAGGCGCTGCGATCTTGCTGTCCAGTCATGCCCTGACCGAGGTCGAGGCGCGTACGGACCGGCTGTTAATCCTGTCCGGCGGGCAGATGGTGGCAACAGGGTCGCTGCCGGACTTGCGACGCGAAGCGGCTTTGCCTGTGGCGATGCACGTCACCGCGCGCAAAGGCTATGATGCAGATATTCTCGCAGCTCTGCCCAATGCCATCCGCGTGGGGGGCGCTTTGCATCTGACCTGCTCGCAAGAAGACAAACTTGGCACTCTTGCGCAAATTTCCGGCCTTAAAAACAAGGTGACTGACATAGACGTCATCCCGCCCAGCCTTGAGGATATCTATAGCCATTTCAGCCGGAGGGACGGTCAATGATCGCGCGCATTGTTGCCACCGCTATAACCGAGGCGCATATCGCGCGACGCAACCTTTGGGTGCTGATTGCAGTTGTGCTGATGGTGGTCTTTTCTCTGGTTCTATCGGCCGTTGGGTCCGCACCCAGTGGCGGGCTTGGGGCAGATCGTTTGTCGATCACAGTGGCCTCACTGACCTCGCTATCGGTCTATTTGGTGCCTTTGGTGGCTCTGCTGATGTCGTTCGATGCGGTCGCTGGTGAAGTCGAGCGGGGCACGTTGCCTTTGTTGCTCACCTACCCTGTGGCGCGTTGGGAGATTTTGGCAGGCAAGCTGGTGGCGCATACGGGCATTTTGGTTGTTGCCCTTGTGGCAGGCTACGGTGCCGCGGCTCTCATTGCTGTTGTTGGTGATCCAGCCGCCGCTGCTGGGGTCGGTGCGCTGTGGCGCCTGACGTGGACATCGGCCCTTTTGGGGGCGACATTTTTGGGCATCGGCTATGCACTGTCGTCTCTTGCGCGACGGGCATCGGGGGCAGCGGGTCTGGCCATCGGGCTTTGGCTGGGGCTGGTGGTGTTGTATGATTTGGCACTTTTAGCGGCCGTTGTCGCGGATGATGGCGGTATATTCACCACGCAATTTTTCCCTGCTGCCTTGCTTGCCAATCCTGCTGACGCTTTTCGCTTGTTTAATCTCACAGCATCGCAGGCGACGGCTGCTGCAACAGGTATTGGCGCTGCTGCGGCGTCAATCGCGCTTTGGCAATCGCTGGTGTCTGTTCTGTGCTGGCCCTTGGTCGCCCTCGGCCTTGCCACTTTGGCGTTCAGAAAGGTTCAACCATGATCCGTCTACTCAACATTATGGCGTTGGTGATATTGGTGGCCTGCAAGCAGGAGGTGGAGCAAGATACCTCTCCCGTTCCGCTGACCGCCGAAGCCGTCGGGCATTTTTGCCAGATGAACCTGTTTGAGCACGAAGGCCCGAAAGCACAGGCCCATTTGAGTGGCTTGCCACAGACGCCTTTGTTTTTCAGCCAAGTGCGCGATGTGGTTGCATACCTGCGTCTGCCTGAGCAAACCCATGACATTCTGGCGATCTGGGTCAATGACATGGGCGCGCCAGGCGCTTCGTGGTCTCAGCCCGGAATTGCCAATTGGATTGAGGCGGACAAAGCACATTACGTTGTCGGCAGTCGCGTGATTGGCGGGATGGGAGCCCCCGAGATTGTGCCGTTCGGGGATGTGGCAAAAGCAGATGAATTTGCAGCCTTAAATGGCGGTCAGGTCATGTCGTTGGACGCCATACCTGATGAGGCCGTATTGGCCCCCGTGACATTGGACGGTGACGTCGATGATACAGATTTTGAACAACGCCTGCGCGCCCTTTCGCATTCATCAGGAGAATAAGACCATGACAACCCGCCGCCGTTTTCTTGCTATTAGTGCCGCTGCTGCCTGCTTGCCGAGTATGGGCAATGCCACGCCTATGTATACGTGGCAAGGCACCGCCCTTGGCGCACGCGCGACCTTGCGTTTGGATCATCCTGACGCAAAAGCGATCAGCGCAGGTGTGGCCGCAGAGATTTCGCGTCTTGAAGATATCTTTAGCCTGTATCGGGCCGAAAGCGCTTTGTCCGAATTGAACAGAGCAAGCGCGTTACAACAGCCACCGTTCGAACTCTTGGAATGTCTGTCTGTGGCTGGCTCGGTTCATGCGGCCAGCGGTGGTCGGTTCGACCCAACCATTCAACCTCTCTGGTCGGCTTATGCCGAGGCCTCGGCCTTTGGGAGACGGCCAAGCGAACAGGCTCTTGGCAGAGCGCTGGGCTTGACGGGTTGGGACCGCATCATCTTTGGGCCTGAAAAAATCGCCATGGACAATGGAATGTCTGTGACGCTTAACGGGATCGCGCAAGGGTATATTGCCGATCGTATTTCCGATCTGCTGACCGCAGAGGGGCTGACTGATATTTTGGTCGATACTGGCGAATTTCGTGCAATCGGCGGCCATCCAAACGGAGGTGCATGGCCAGTTAAGTTGGCATCTGGAGGGGAGGTGCCTCTTGATACACGGGCGCTTGCGACCTCTGCACCGCTTGGAACGACCTTTGATGATGCGAATCTGATGGGGCACATTATTGATCCGCGTAACGGTCAACCTGTGCAACCCATGTGGCAAGAAATAACAGTTTCCGCGCCGTCGGCCGCGCTGGCGGATGCACTTTCCACCACTGCATGTATTTTCGAGACGCATTCTGGTATTGTTAATTTTTTGGCAAAATTTCGAAATGTTAAACTTGAGTCTGCTGTGGCTTCCTAACGGTTTTGGGGCATAAAAACCGAAGCGCTGACATGGTTATATCTTCGGTTCTTCCAAGACGGGAGCGTGTGACTTTAAATCGGGAAAAACCCATCGCTTCGTCATTCTCATATCCATTCATTTGTTTTGGATACACCTTAGTAGGCTGTTCAAATTTGCCAGACCATTTCACCCAACAGTCCCTGATCAATCACTCTCAGGCTTTTTTAAAGCAATGCAACGTCCTCTTGTAACATGAGCATCCGCTTCGTCATGTGTGACCATGAGCGCAGGTATGCCGCGTGCTGCAATGTGCGAGAATGTAAAATGCCGTATTTCGTCACGTAGGCTTGAATCAAGTTTGGAAAATGGCTCATCGAGCAAAACCGCTTCAGGTTCGGCCAATAAGGTGCGCATAAGTGCTGCGCGTGCGCGCTGCCCCCCCGATAGCGCTGCTGAATCATCATCGTAACGACCGGCTAGGCCCGCTTGCTTTAGAGCTGCCTCAACCGTGCTGCGCCGCATTGCGCGCCCTTTGATATGTGAAGGCAATCCGAATGCGAGGTTGTCTCCGACACTGAGATGCGGAAACAAGTGGGCGTCTTGAAACATCACGCCGACCTGACGGGTTTCTGCTGGTATCGTGCTTATTTCCCGCCCGTTGAGTTTAATCGAACCTGAACACCCGAAACCATGTGTCAGATGACCGCCAATCGCATCTAAGAGTGTCGATTTTCCGACGCCGGACGGCCCCATCACAGTTACGACATCGCCCAGTGGCACGCTGAGCGTTAGAGGCGCGAATAGCAGTTCCCCGCTTGGGCTTCGCAACGTAAGGGAGGTTAGATCAAGACTCATGTTTGTATGGTTCCGTTCAGGTCGCGGCGGTTGCGGTGTAGGAAAGCGGGTATCAAAAATGCGGCTAAATAGGCCACCAATGGGAGCATTGTTTGCAATGCAGCATAGACCCCAGTGACGCGCCGGTCAGAGCCAGACGACAGGGTGACAGCTTCTGTGGTGAGTGTCGCGATGCGGCCCGCACCCATAAAGAGGGTTGGTAAATATTGAGCTACGGAAACCGCCACGCCTATGGCGGTCGCGGTGAGGATCGGACGCAACAATATGGGTAATTTAATCTTCACCAGCCGTTTTAATGGTCCAGCTCCAAGGGAGGCTGCGCTGTCCAAGGTGCGGCGGTTAAGGGCGCGCCAAGGATCTGACAATGCAATCATCACATAAGGAAAGACAAAGAGTGCCTGTGCCCAGATCACGGCAGTCATATCGCCCGATATGCCAATTTTCAAAAATGCGATGTTAAGTCCGTAGAGAAACCCGACCTGTGGGATCACAAGTGGAAGATATATTAAGGCTTCTGCCCATGCCGCACGTCCCCGTCGCGCACGGTCCTCGCCTTCGAGCCATGCAATCGCCAGAGCAACCGACAGCACCGTTGTCGTTATCGCAAGAAAAACTGTATTGCTTAATGCGCGTTGCCATCCGTTTGAGCTGTTGACCCATGATCGCAAAGACCAACTTTCCGGCAGAAATTGCGGAAAGGGCCAACGCCACGCCAGTGACCAGATCAGGAGTGAGAGCATGGCCAGCATCCCAATTGCCATCAAAACCACAGTTATAACGCTGGCCAATTGCAAACCCGGTTCCGTCGAAAGTCCGCGTCCGCCACGGCGTAACCACCAACGTCCAACGCGGCGCATAAGGCATTCACCCAACACAAACACTGCGATGCCGAGTGCTATGATTAAGACCTGCAAGATTGCGCCCGCTGAGGCTGGCATAATCTGACCCGGATCGGCGGCATTGAACCAGCGTGTGATGGCGACGGCAAGCGTAGGCGGGTTGGACGGACCTAAGATCATTGCAACGTCAACGACCGAGAGCGCATAGGCAAGAACCACCCAGACGGGAAGCCGTATCATTGGCCAAACCTGCGGCATTATAATTTTAATCCAGACAACGCCGCGTCCATAGCCAAGTGAGCGTCCGGCCGACACATGTTTGGCGACAGGGATTTGGGTCAACGCCGAGAGGATCACAAGAAGCAAAAACGGGACTTCTTTGATCATCAAACCAACGATCAGGGCCAGACCCCATGTATCGTTTACTGTCGCTAAATCAGGGGGACGATCCCATCCGACAAAGGGGGCAAGCCCTCTGGCGATCCAGCCAGACGGGGCAAGAACAAAGGCCAATCCAACGGCCAGGGCCGCATGCGGGATGGCAAGGAACGGTGTGAGCATGCGGGCTCCGGCCCCTGGTGTGATCCGCGAATGAACCGCCGCGCAAAATCCGGTGGCCAGCAAGAGCGAAAATACAGTGGCGCCAATGCCCGTCACGAGCGTTAGTTTTAAGCTGGTGCCAAAGCCCGGAAGCGTTACCAATTCGCGCCATGGCGCAAGCGATAGCGTATCCCGCCCCAAAGCGGGAAACAGGCCAAAGGCTGCGCGCCCTGTTTGCCAAAACCCGAGAACAATCGGTAACATTAGGCCGAAACCAACAATGCTCAGGACGGTTAAGCGTAGATAACGGCCGTCAGTGTTCATTTCGTATAGCGCCGTGCCCAGTCTTCTGTCAGTCGGGTCATCCAACTGGCATGAGGTTCCAAAAGCGTCGCCCCCAGACTTTCAAGTGTGGGAAGCGCATCAGAGGCTGGGAGTGCCGCAAATGTCGCGAGGGCAGGGGCATCAAGTTTGGATGGGTCCAAAACTGAGAACGATCCCAATACATCAATGTTTTGCATATGCGCTTGGGTCTCAGGTGCGATGAGGAAGTTTGCAACGACTTCGGCACCTGCCGCATGCGCCGCGTTATAGGGGATAGCGACGAAGCTGATGTTGCCGATGCTGCCGTCTTCGGGCACGAAAACACGGGCGGTTTCTGGCAAAAGCCCTTGGGCGATTGCCGCAGCGGTTGAGGCGGGATCAAGTGACATAGAAATATCCACCACGCCATCGTTTAACATTTGTTGCTGGATAGACTCGTTTTCAGGGAATGTTTTGCCGTCTCGCCACATATTGGGGCGGAGCGCCTCATACCAGTCCCAAAGCGGCGCTGTCGTCACGCTGTAGGCGGCATCATTAACTGGAGTTTGCAACACCGACGCATCGGGTGCCAGCTCGATCAACGCCTGTTTTAGAAAGGTCGCCCCCATAAAGTTCGATGGGACCGGATGAGTGAAACCGCCGGGGTGATCTGCGGCCCAGCTGACGAAATCAGCCATGGTGCGCGGCACGGCAGAAACGCGGGCACTGTCATAGGTAAAAACGAACTTGGCCAATCGCCACGGGCTTTCCATACCTTCAACGGGCACGGTAAAATCGATTGAGGCTGCCGACGTCGGGCTTAGGTCAAGATACTGCGCATTTGGCAAGCCTGTGACGAAGGGGCCATGCAGCAACCCCTGTTCCTTCATCGCAAGAAAATTCGGCCCGTTGATCCATATCATATCGATCGTACCATCCTGATCGCGGCCCGCGGCCTTTTCAGAAATCACGCGCGTTACGGCTTCGGCTGTGTTTGACAGCTTCACTTGTTCTATTGTCACGCCATATTGCGCTTTAGTTTGATCACTGACCCAAGCGATAAACGCATTGGTGCGCTCATCGCCGCCCCAAGCATTCCAATACACGGTCTGGCCACGCGCCTCATCAAGCGTTTGCTGCCAATCGGCCAGTGCAGGTGTGCCAAACGAAAATGCGAGCGCGGCGATGAGAAGATGTTTCATGAGACGTCCTGTGTTGAAGCTGATTGAGACTGCGGTTGTGTATCGTTGCTATCTTGCGGTTTTTGTTCCTTCATGTCGATTGATGCGAAGGCGGTCCAACCATGTGACCAGCGCAAGAGGGTGGTGAGCGCACAGGCCGCCGAGAAAAGATAGGCGAGCAATGGAAACAGCGAGGGCCAAAGCAGCATCAGGATAAAAAGAGCGATCGTCTCGAAGCCTTCAGTCAAGCCGCCAAGATAATAGATGCCTTTGGTTGGGAAAGCGTCGGCGGTGTCGCCGCGCTTGGCCGCGATAGCCGCAAATGCCAAAAACGACGATCCCGTGCCAACAAAGGCAGCGATCAAAACGGCAGCAGGCAAAGCGTTCGCAGGGTTTGCAATGGCAAACCCCAACGGGAATACGGCGTAAAATACAAAGTCCAATGCGATATCAAGAAAGGCCCCTCGATCTGTTGGGCCAGAGATCCGTGCGACTGCCCCGTCAAGCCCATCCGCGAGACGGTTTACGATAAGAAAAAGCAAACCCGCCCAATAGATGCCAAAGGCAATTGCTGGCACGGCTAGAAGGCCGATGGCAAAACCGGCAATGGTGATCTGGTCTGCGCCTATGCCCCGTGTGACAAGCCAAGTGGCTGGCCGGTCAAGCAAACGTTTTTGCAGCGGCTGAATTCTTGCATCAAACATGTTCGTTTTCCCTAATGAATGCGGGCTGCATTGCCACGGTTCCGATCAAAACCACGAATAGGGCCACCGTTTCCAATCGGGTCAGAAAACTGTTTTCGAGTTTTGCCATTTTATGATCCGTTTCATTGGGCGCAGAAGTGTATAGGTTTTGGACAGTCTCGCATAAATGTGCTGTTTTGCATAAATACAGGTGTCAAAGATACCGATGATGCGCGAGTTGACGAATTTGTCATCATATCCGCCTCATTTGTGTGTGTGTTGATAGAGGGGATGCTTCACCTGTTCTAAAGGCGCCAAGGTCACTTCTTGACCCCAAAATGTCCATTCGGCTTGGATTTCACAATCGGGAACCGGTGTGACAGGTCAAAATCGTGTGGGTAAAACCCTATATGGCACAGACTGAAACGCAGCTTTTATGCCTTTTGCCATTATGCCGTTAATGTCAGTCTCGTTAGGGCGTGTGAGCTGTCACATTGTTACAGTTTTTTGTAAACGCAGCTTTGTGAAAACTTCTGTGCTGTTCACCTTCACGCGATGTCGCACACAAATGTCTGGCACATATGCGATTTGAGGTCCAATCTGTTGGGCAGGAGTTTTTAAATGCAAATACAACATCCCGCTATCTTTCAAAGGTCGTTATGCTCTGTATCCGCAGTGCGGTATGCTCATACGCTGGATCGTTGCAAAGGGGCGTCCCTTGGGCAAGATTGACCGTGCACAACGGCGCGATGGGCGTCCAATTTTCCGAATAGTCCTGCGTATTGCCATCTTTGCCTTATTGATCTGGCTGACCCATCTGGCTGTTGGCTGGTTGATGATGAAGATCGACGACTTGGAAAACGCCGCCGGAGTGCGCATTGGGGTGCTTGGCGCTCTTTTGCTGGTCTATGTTTTACTGATGGCCGTTCCCTTTGTCCCGGGGGCTGAAATCGGAATTTCTCTGATGATGCTCGAGGGCGGGGCTCTTGCACCGTTCGTCTATAGCGGAACGTTATTCGGTCTGTCGTTGGCCTATTTTGTGGGGCGTCGGGTTGATTGCGCTGTGTTCAAGCAGGTTGCGATGGACCTACGTTTGACCGGCGTGAGTGATCTCATCGATGAAATTACACCACTGACTGGAGAACAACGGCAGAATTTTTTGCAGGCACGGCTGCCGAAATGGGTTCCAGCTGCGGTGATCCGATATAAATACGTTGTCTTAGGTCTGCTTTTGAACCTTCCGGGAAATGCG
This sequence comes from Pacificibacter marinus, assembly GCF_018860505.1. GTDB lineage: Bacteria > Pseudomonadota > Alphaproteobacteria > Rhodobacterales > Rhodobacteraceae > Celeribacter > Celeribacter marinus_B. The sequence continues at coordinate 19,146 of NZ_JAHKPU010000007.1, read as the reverse complement.
CTTATCGGTGGAGGAGGGGGGCTGGCTTTGATTGCAGGTTTCAGCGGGCTTTATGCCACAAAACCTACGGCGCTGACTTTGGCCATCGCGGTGGCTCCCGTTCCGGCAATGGTCTATTTTCTTGATTTATATCCTTTTGGGTAAGGCTATTCCCGTGAGCCAGCCTGAGTGTCGGTCGACGTGAACGGTACAAGGTGACCTTTGGAAAAGATCGTTGATGCTGCGGTGCAGTTTCCCGAAAACGGCCATTGGGGACGTCGTGCAGCATTTTGAGTGGCCGGATGGCCATTGTGCGGGGCGTAGCGGCCATTGGCAGAAATTCTGCGAACGGCTGCTACTAGAGATCGGGTTGGTCAACACGTGATAACTAAAGAAGGTTTATCACATAGCCTTGCCAGCAAAATTTTGATTAATAAAATCAGACTTTTGCTTCAACTTCACCCCATGTCCCAATGTTTCGTCTTCTATGTCGCCAGCTTTTCATTCTTCACTCTTGATGAGTGCGGCACCTGCAACCGGCGTGAAGCCCTGCCCTGTGGCCTGAGGTGTCTTTTCTTCAGGTTGGGCTGTAATTCCGAGAGCGGCACCTGCGACAGGCGTGAAGCCCGTAACATTGGCCTTCTTCTCTTCGGGGGTCGCTTGTGCGGCACCAGTCGTGGCGCCTTCGGGGGCTACGCGGCCTGCAGGTTCCGAACCGCATCCATAACTGCCATCAGCGCGCACGCCAATTCTTTTCCCAATGGCAATGCAATCCTTTTTCATTTGCTGGAATTCAGCGTCAGAAATAGCGTGTGCGGCTGTGGCAGTGAACGCGCTGCTGGCAATGGTTGCGATCATGAGTGTCTTTAAAAACGTCTTCATTGGGATATTTCCTTTAACTTTTGAGTAGGGAGTTTGAAATGCGGCCGCTGTATTTCGCAATGTCGCGGATCAAATGACGTATTCTTAGCAGGTTGAGCATCTTTTCTAACGATCCGAAATCACCAGACTTTACGAGATCTATTAACCTAATCTAACGCTCTTTACTTTGCACCTGATTGAGCTTGCAGCACAGGCGATGTTTCTGGCGCGCCAGAATGAACCGCCCCAACAGCAATGATTGCACCCAAGCCGAGTGCCAATGGGCCTGCCGGTTTTGCTGAAGCTGATGTCGCAGTGATTGCGCACAGAATGATTGCGGTATTGCGAAGGGTGCTTATCATGATAGTTCCTTTGAGTTTTATTTAAATGAAGCCAAAGCATGTGGCCCTTTGAAATAAGCCCAAACCCCTGAAGATATGCAATTTCAGCCCTCTGTTATTTGATAACAAGGGACTATTCACTCACTCAAAGCTGAAATGCGGGTATGATTGGGGGGGGCGCCTCACAGACTTTCGCTGCGCTTTGCATAGAGTTCCCCCAAGCCGTTCACGCTATAGCAAGTATCAAACACCCCTAGCCCCGAATGTGGCACACAGACATTTGACCTGTTGCCGCACGAGCAGTAATTACATTCTCGTAAAACTCTGATAAGTTGGAAGGTAATCAGGAGCATATACATGTTAACCAAACGCCATTTTATCATTTCTGCCGCCGCGTTGTTTTCGACGCCGCTTTCAATTTCATCGGCCGCTGCCGCAACATCGGACCGGTCGAAATGGAGCGCATGGGACGCGCAAGTGACACCTGCGGGGTACGATCCCAGTACAACCAACCCATGGGGAGTTGGATCGCGGTTTCTACCTCGTATCGTTGAAGCAAACCCAAATTTGACACCAGGTGACATCCATGTCGATGCCGTTGCTCGCTATCTGTATCACATCCGTGATGACGGCACTGCGATGAGGTATGGCGTCGCCATCGCTAAGGGGAACTTGTACGAACCTGGAACCTACTCAATTAAACGCAAGGCAAAATGGCCAACTTGGACACCGACGCCCGCGATGATTAAACGAGAGCCGGAAGTCTATGCGCCACATGCAGATGGTATGGATGCGGGACCGTCAAATCCACTTGGATCACGCGCTTTGTATCTGTATGTTGGAAACAGGGACACCTACTTGCGTATTCATGGATCCCCCAACCCCCGTTCGATTGGCGGCAGAGCAAGTTCGGGCTGCGTCCGGATGATTATGCCGCACATAAACGATCTCTATGAGCAGGTTAACACTGGCTCTACGGCGTTCTTGTATGCGCCGTAATAGCCGTAACAATTGACCGTTTCAAATAGCTAACGCGCTTAAGTTAGGTCAAAAATTCAGGTAAGGCGTTGAGTGCCTTACCTCTTCACCCTGTAACCTCTACGTCTGCTGGACGGCTGCAAATAGGACCGCCGCTTTTCGCGCGCAGTGGCAGAAATGTGGTTTCGACAGGGCCAGCGTAACGATAGATATAACATCCATCAGCAGGATCTATGCGCACAGCGGTCAGATCTTGATTATCTGCTACGATAGTAAGAACGCCCTCAGGTAGCTCTTTGAAGAACCGCTCTGAAGGGTCGCTGCTTGTGCCTTGCATCTCTGTGCAGGCTGAAGCCAACAAAACCGTACATCCTACAATCCAAATTCGAGCGTTCATCAGTCAGTATCCTAAATGTTTATACGACTTAATTAGGGTGTTTCTGGCCCAAAGTAAAATCAACTGATGCGTATTTGCACAAAATTCTCAAATATTTGTGCGTAGTAGTACCTCAATCCTGATACGTTCCTGCGACCCAATTGCTACTCTTTTGTCTTTGATAGCTTTCAGTTTGCGAATGGCACTTCTGACAAGATGTCCTGGGTCTTGCGCGATAACGGCGTCGATCTTGAAGGTTTTTAGGGCGTTTTCGGTATAGGGGGTGCGTTCGTGGGCTATTTTAATAAGGTTGGTTGTTTGACCCAGATCATTCAGAATTTGTAACGGCACGCGGGCCTCTGAAGACATGATGTAAATGCCGACAAGGTTGGCGTTGTTTTGGACCGCATTTGTAATAATTGTTTGGGCGCGGTCTTCATCGCCGTAGGTTTCGAGGGACGGAAGTGCCTGTAGAAAACCGAAATTTTTGTTAAGTTCGGTGTCGAACCCGATGCGTCGCTCCAGACTATCGCGCGAGCGCATACTTTCGGAAATGACCAGCACTGATCCTTGAGTTTTCTGGCAAAATCGCCCGATAAGGTTGGCAGCGGTTGCGCCAGCAGCGTTATGATTTGTACCTACCCAGTGTTCCGCCATGCTTGACTGGTCCGCAATAAACGGAAGGGCCGCGATACCACGTTCTTGTAGTCTGAAAATAGCATCACGGACTTGAGGGGACTCTGGCGCCATGATCGCGACACCAGTCGTATCAACGGGGTCCAGCGTTGCAAGAAATGAAGAAATGCTATGTGGATCATTTTCGTCGATATGCGCCACGTCACATACAATTAGATCGGCAGCAAAATTTTCACTGGCTTCGTCGATGTGCCGAATAATTTCTTCGAGAAATAAATCGCCAGAGCGCGGCAAAGCAAAGACAAACCTATAGCGCTGCGATTTCGCAAGGTTGGCGGCTTGGATGTTACGCACAAAGCCGAGGTCTTTAATGGCTTGATTGACGCGGTCCACGGTGTCTTTTCTGACACCATCTCGTCCGTTGAGCACGCGATCGACGGTTGCGCGACTGACGCCCGCAGCTTGTGCCAGATCTTTGGTTGTTGGTCTTAGCATTATTTCTCTGACTGTCGTTTCTACGAATTTCGCCATCTTATCAGACCTTTGTTGTGCCACAACTGCATCATTTACAAGCAGAAATGTTAGATTTCATCTCGATATGGTTACGCATTGAGGCACGTGCGTCAAATAATTGTTGCCATGAGGCACGTGCATCATTTAGCAATATAAGCATAGCGTGAGTCGTGGCGGGGAGCTGCGTCCGCTAAAATCGGGAGGAATAAATCAATGAAAAAGAACCTATTCACTAGGGGGGCTACGGGTGCCATTGTCGCATCCGTGATTGCGACAACAGCTGCGGTAGAAGCACATGCCACAGACCTGACTTTGTGCTGGGCGGCCTGGGATCCTGCAAATTCGTTAATTGAACTGTCCAAAGATTTTGAACTGCAATCCGGCCACACCATGAGTTTTGAGTTCGTGCCATGGACGAGCTTTGCTGACCGTATGTTGAATGAGCTCAATTCTAGTGGACAACTTTGCGATCTGATGATTGGCGATAGCCAGTGGATCGGTGGCGGCGCCGAAAACGGCCACTACGTCAAGCTGAACGATTTCTTTGATGCCAACGGCATTACAATGGACGATTTTTTGCCGGCGACCGTGACGGGGTATTCGGAATGGCCAAAGAATACGCCAAACTATTATGCGCTGCCAGCATTTGCAGACGTGGTCGGCTGGACATATCGCAAGGATTGGTTTGAGCGTCCGGAACTTCAGACCGAGTTTATGGACACTTATGGCCGCAAGCTGGACGTGCCCGCATCCCTCGAAGAGCTCAAGGATATTGCCGAATTCTTTCAAGGTCGCGACATCGATGGCACCACTGTTTACGGCGCTGCGATCTATACAGAACGTGGGTCCGAAGGCGTCACGATGGGCGTCACGAACGCGCTGTATAACTACGGTTTCCAGTACGAAAATCCGGACAAGCCTTACGACTTAGAAGGGTTTGTAAACTCTGAAGGTGCGGTTGCTGGTCTTGAGCTTTACAAAGAGCTGTATGACATCGGCACACCTCCTGGTTCCTCGAATTGGTACATGAGCGAAAATATCGACGCCTACCGGTCTGGGCAGGTTGCACTGCAGATGAATTTTGCTTTCATCTGGCCAGGAGTTGAAGCCGATGAAACTGTGGGTGGCGGCAATACGGGTTATTTCCCGAACCCTGCTGGCCCAGCGGGTCAATTTGCACAGCTTGGCGGACAAGGTATCTCTGTTGTTTCCTATTCTGATAAGCAGGATGCGGCTTTGGAGTACATCAAGTGGTTTGCGCAGCCTGAAGTGCAACAGCAATGGTGGAACCTTGGCGGAGCGCCAGCACTTCGTGCGGTTGTTGAGGCGGATGATTTCGCGGCAAGCCAACCATACGCACAAGCTTTCCTTGATAGTATGGCAATCGTCAAAGATTTCTGGGCTGAACCGGCTTATGCCGATCTGTTGATCGCCACTCAAGAGCGTATGCACAACTACGTCATTGCGGGCGAAGGCACTGCCAAAGAAGCCCTCGATGGTTTGGTCCGCGATTGGACCGAAGTGTTCGAGGACGAAGGCAAGCTCTAACACCCATCCCAGTCGGATACCTTTCCAGAGGAGGTGTCAGGTAATCGCACCAGCTGATCCACGGATTGGCTGGGGCACCCATTATCGAAGTGTGCGACTTAAGTCGCCGGCAAGGACACATAAACAATGCCCCTTTCCCCTATGGATACAGCGGCCGCGAAGACGCCTGTCGGAATGGCCAAACGCATTCGCGGATTGTCAGACCGAACAATCGCGTGGATTTTCGTGGCCCCTACGATTTTCTTATTGCTTGCAGTCAATATCTTTCCGTTGATCTGGACCATTCGGTTGAGCTTTACCAATTTTCGTGTGAACCGCCCGAACAAGGATGTGGATTGGGTTGGTTTGTCCAATTATAAACGCATCCTAAGTGATCCTGACGTTTGGAACACAATGCAGGCAACGGCACATTTTTTGATCTGGACGATCGCTTTACAGGTCCTGATCGGTTTCGCGCTCGCCTTTTTGATCAACAAAAAATTCCGTGGCAATGACATGTGGACGACGATCATCGTCTTTCCAATGATGTTGTCACCTGCGGTTGTCGGCAACTTTTGGACGTTTCTGTATCAGCCGCAAATTGGTCTGTTTAACTATGTTGTCGCGTTTTTCACTGGTGCTGACCCAGCCAGTTTTTCAATGATTGGCGATGTGCATTTGGCCCCTTGGGCGATTGTGATTGCGGACACATGGATGTGGACACCATTTGTGATGCTGATCTGTCTGGCGGGCCTTAGGTCTATTCCCGATAGCATTTACGAGGCGGCTGAATGTGATCGCGCCAGCAAATGGCGCCAGTTCTGGACGCTGACCATTCCTATGGCACTACCGTTTTTGATGTTGGCTGTGTTGTTCCGTGGCATCGAGAACTTCAAGATGTTCGATCTGGTTGTCCAACTCACAGGCGGAGGGCCGGGGAACACGACAACCCTGACCTCGATTGATCTGAAACGAGAGGCCTTTGAAAAGTGGCGCACCGGATATTCATCCGCTTACGCAGTGATCCTTTTCGTGACCGTCTTTGGCCTTGCTTCGATTTACGTCAAGGCCCTGAACAAGGTAAAAGAGAGATGAGTTTTTCCGTCACAGAGCCCGCAAAGGGCACCAAATGGATCGCCGGATTTTTGGTGATCAGCTATGCTTGCATTACGTTGGTTCCGCTGCTTTGGATCATCGCGACAGGGTTTAAATCCCCTGCGGATTCCATTGCCTATCCACCCGTCGTATTGTTCGAACCAAGCGTCGAAGGTTATGTGAACCTGTTCACCGAACGCACTAGAGCCACCCCAGAAATGCTTGAGGCCGCAGGTCCGGCTGATACTTGGTACGATGAAATTGTGCGCGAACGTGGCACGATCATTTCTGGCCCCTCACGCTACGGCGAGCGGTTCCTTAACTCGGTTATCATCGGATTTGGATCAACGCTTTTGTGTATGATCTTGGGCACGATGGCCGCTTATGCCTTTAGCCGATTTAAAGTGCCGCTTAAGGACGATCTATTGTTCTTTATTCTATCGACACGGATGATGCCGCCGATTGCCGTGGCGATCCCGATCTTTTTGATGTTCCGTAACTTGGGGCTAAATGACACGCACCTTGGTATGATCTTACTATACACGGCGGTGAACCTGTCGCTGTCTGTCTGGTTGCTCAAGGGCTTCATCGATGAAATCCCGATTGAGTACGAAGAGGCTGCATTGATCGACGGCTACACACGGTTCCAAGCCTTCTATAAAGTTGTGTTGCCACAAGCTGCCACGGGCATCGCGTCAACGGCCATTTTTTGTTTGATCTTTGCGTGGAACGAATACGCCTTTGCCGTTCTGCTGACGTCTGGCACGGCACAAACGGCCCCGCCTTTCATCCCAACAATCATCGGTGTCAGCGGCAAAGATTGGCCTGCTGTTGCAGCAGGTGCAACGATCTTCCTCGTGCCAGTCATGGTTTTCACCATCTTGTTACGCAAACACTTGTTGCGCGGGATCACATTCGGAGCGGTACGGAAATGATCAATATCATCAAAGGACTGCTACGGTTTCGCCGTGGTCCATGGGAAATGCTAGCGACCATCCTGATTGCGGTGGGGGTGTTCATGTTGATGCAGCCCTTTGCCATCGGGCTTTACAGCTATTCCTTTATTGTCACCCTTGTTGGCACGGTGATGTTCATCATCGTTAGCCATTTTTCGGAGTAATCATGGCACAAATACGTATTGAAAATGTGCGCAAGGATTTTGGGTCGTTCAACGCGGTGAAATCTTCTACGTTCACGATTGAAGACGGCGAATTCTTTATGCTGCTTGGCCCATCGGGCTGCGGCAAGACCACAACGCTGCGGATGATGGCAGGGCTTGAATTGCCTACATCAGGCGAGATTTATATCGACGGCGAAGAAGTGGGGCAAAAGCCCGCGTCACAGCGCGATATCGCCTTTGTGTTCCAAATGTTTGCGCTTTACCCGCATATGAATGTGGGCAAAAACATAAGCTATCCGCTGCGCTGTCAGGGATTGTCCAAGGCCGAAGTCACGAAGAAGGTGGGCGAGATTGCTGAAATTCTTGGTATCACCGATATCTTGAACACGCCTGTGGGGGGCTTGTCTGGCGGCGACCGTCAACGTGTGGCGCTTGGCCGCGCGATTGTACGTGATCCCAAGGCGTTTTTCATGGATGAGCCGCTGGGGGCGCTCGACGCGGAATTCCGTGAACATATGTCCGAGGAGCTGCGCGCCCTGCATGACCGTATGAATGCGACCACGGTGTATGTGACCCACGATCAGCTTGAGGCCATGCAAATGGGCGACAAAATCGTGGTCATGAACCACGGTGTTGTTGAGCAATTCGGTGTGCCGCAAGATATCTATGATTGGCCTGCCACCAAGTTCGTTGCTCAGTTCTTGGGCTCGCCGGCGATGAACTTTCTCGATTTCAACGGCATGATCGGATCGGGGGGCAATGAGGTGCGCTTGAATGATATTCCGTTGTCGGTTCCGACAAGTATTGAAGGGACAAACGGCGCGATGTCGCTTGGCGTGCGCCCAGAGCATGTGCGACTGGACGACACTGCCAAATATCGAGGACGGGTCAAGGCGACAGAGTACCTCGGCACAACCCAGATCGTGACGCTGGAAACAGCCAATGGCGATATTAAAGCCCGTGTCGGAAGCGCGGACAAAGTGCGTGTCGGTGATCAAACTGGCCTGTCATTTGATCCACGTACGATCACATTGTTCGACGCTGATACTGGTGTCGCGCTGCGCAGCCAAGCCAACGAAGGAGTGCTGAATTATGGCTGAAGTGACATTAAGCGGGATATCAAAGTCATACGGCGATCAGGTGGCTCTTGATGACGTAACGATGACCATTCCTGACGGCGCATTTGTGGTCTTGCTTGGCCCAACCGGTGCGGGAAAAACCACAACGCTGCGTATGGTGTCAGGGCTGGATAGGCCAGATACAGGGACCGTTACAATTGGTGGCCGTGATGTGGCATCCTATACACCCGCTCAACGTGACGTGGCGATGGTGTTTCAGCAATACTCGCTTTATCCGCATTTCACGGTGCGCCAAAATCTTGAGTTTCCGCTTAAATCTCCAATCTTGCAAACTCCGCAAGCCGAGATTGAGCGCAAGGTGAACGCTGTCGCTGAGGTGCTGCAGATCAGCCATAAACTTGATAACAAAGCGACAGCCTTGTCGGGTGGTGAAATGCAGCGGGTGTCGATAGGGCGAGCGTTAGTGCGCGATCCATCTTTATATTTGATGGATGAGCCGCTCAGTTCACTGGATGCAAAATTGCGATCTGATTTGCGGATCGAACTCAAGAGCATTCAAGCGGATTCAGGGGCCACGATGTTATATGTGACACATGATCAGACCGAAGCAATGACTATGGCGACCCATGTGGGCGTGCTTGACGAAGGCAAGCTGGTGCAATTTGGGAGCCCGCGTGAGATTTATGAAAATCCGGTAAGTATTTATGCCGCCAGCCGTCTTGGTCAGCCGCGCATCAATGTTTTGCCATCAGACGTCTTTGGGGGAGCGCCAAACAAAGCGACACATATTGGCCTGCGCCCCGAGCAGATTTTCCAAGGCGAAGGCGAGGATAGTTTCGTGCGGCGCGTCGAACATCTGGGGGATCAGACACGCCTGCATTTGTCATTCAAATCGCATGATCTGATTACTGTGACCGACGCTCATACCACCCTTAAAGAGGGCGAAATTATTCAGATTCGCCCTGAAAACCCGTTCTATTTTGACGCCTCTGGCGCCCGTGTATCGTAGGAAAAAATCATGAAACAGTTTATCAATGCAAAACAAGACATGGTCACTGAAGCGATTGACGGAACGATTGCTGCATCAGGTGGAAAACTCACTCGGCTTGATGGTTACCCGCATATTCGTGTTGTGGTGCGCGCGGATTGGGATAAATCACAGGTCGCATTGGTGTCTGGTGGCGGTTCTGGCCATGAACCTGCACATGCCGGTTTTGTAGGCGAGGGTATGCTTACGGCTGCAGTCTGCGGCGAGGTATTTGCATCCCCATCTGTCGATGCGGTTTTGGCCGCAATCTTGGCTGTTACGGGGCCCGCAGGATGCTTGCTGATCGTTAAAAATTACACCGGTGACCGTTTGAATTTTGGCCTTGCAGCCGAACGCGCACGCGCCTTTGGCCATAAGGTTCGGGTTGTGATCGTTGACGATGACATCGCACTGCCAGATCTACCGCAAGCACGTGGCCTTGCAGGAACCTTGTTCGTGCATAAAATCGCGGGTGCAATGGCGGCGAGCGGGGCCAATCTTGAGGCCTGCACAATCGCTGCCGAGCGCATCATCAAAACAACACGCAGCATTGGGTTGTCGCTTGATACCTGCTCTGTTCCGGGGTCACTAAAAGAAGACCGCATCCCAACAGGAATGGCCGAGCTGGGTTTGGGCATTCACGGTGAAGCAGGTGTTGAACAAGTTGCTGCTGCGGGGGCAACCGACGCGATTAAAAAGATGACTGAAAAGCTCAGTGCTGGCATGCCAAAGACGCCCCATGTCGTTTTAATCAACAACCTCGGTGGCGCGTCTTGTTTGGAAATGGCGATATTGACTGACAGCCTTTTGAAGTCTGATTTTGGCCAACATATCAAATTGGTCGTCGGCCCAAGTGTGATGATGACAGCTTTGGATATGCATGGATTTTCGATTTCCGTTTGCGAACTGGCAGACGGAGACGAGGGGTTTCTGACCCAACCCGTTGGCGTTTTGTCATGGCCCGGATGTCGGGCGGTACAAACGTGCAAGGTGCTACCGTTGCCCGACGGTTTGACGCCGATCCGCGCGCCAGCATCTGTGCACGCACCTACCAAAGCGTTTTTGATTGCATGCTGTGAAGTCTTGATCGCAGCCGAGGCAGACCTGAATCTGCTTGATGCGAAATCCGGTGACGGTGATACAGGCTCCACATTAGCTGGGGCAGCTCGTGCATTGATCGGGGCCATGGATACGTTGCCACTGGCAGATCAAACACAGCTTTATCGTGCGATTGGGCTGGAGTTGAGCCAGACAATGGGGGGCTCCTCTGGCGTACTGCTTGCGATTTTCTTTGCTGCTGCGGGGGACGCGTCATCGTCAGGCTTGGCAATGCGCGACGCCTTGATCGCGGGGCTTGATCGCATGCGTCAGATTGGTGGTGCTAACCCTGGTGATCGGACCATGGTCGATGCTTTGTTGCCTGCGCTGAACGCCTTGCCTGAAGGGCTAGCTTCCGCGGCAGCTGCTGCACGCAAAGGAGCGCAATTTACCGCGACCCTGACGTCTGCAAAGGCTGGGCGCGCGAGTTACATCAACGCCGAGCAACTCGATGGGCATATCGACCCAGGTGCAGAAGCTGTTGCACGGCTGTTTGAGCATTTGGCAAGCTGATATGTTCCATCATAATATTTAACGATCACACTGCCCGTTATGCGGGCAGTGTGCAGTTGTCCGATGTCCCTGATCAGGACAGCACCTTGGAAGGGTGGTAGCATTATTATAGCTACGAACTTTGTCGCTCGTTCATGCAGGTCGTTCGCTTCACTTTGGTCCAGCCTAGTGAAAATTATGAGAGTTTCAGGCTGAATATTGAAAATACCTACTCCCGCCGAACTCGGTTCAGCCAATCGCAATACAGTCAGTAATCCGCGCTTACCCCCCAAGGTCTGCTGGAGGGACCAAATGGTCCTTGGCTTTGGTCGGGCAGATGATTGTTTTTTAAAAATAACTTCCGCCCAACCGTAACTCTGCCTCTTCCAAAAGCTCTAAAAGCTGTTAATTGAAATCATGGATATTGTTCTGATCACTGCGGTCATCGCATCGCTTTTTGTTGTCATCGGCACGGCGGAGCCGCTCGCTGCTCGGTTGCGCTTGCCATATAGCGTTATCCTCGCGGTTCTGGGCATCCTCATCGGCTCGGGCGCGATTTTCTTTTTACGCACGGATCTGACTGACGCGCTTAATCCGGTCGCGGAGGCGATTTTAAAGTTTCCAATTCGGTCGAACGTCTTCTTGTATGTTTTTCTGCCGACACTGTTGTTTCAAGCAACATTGGGGATGAACTTGCGTCGGATGCTGGACGATTGGGTTCCTATTATGGTTCTGGCCATTTTAGCGGTCATCTTAGCGACTTTCAGCGTGGGGTATGCGCTTTCTTGGGCAAGCACGCTACCCTTGGCGGCGTGTCTGTTGATCGGGGCAATCGTCTCGACGACTGACCCTTCCGCAGTTGTTTCGATCTTTCGGTCAATCTCGGCGCCAAGGCGACTTTCACGGATCATCGAAGGCGAAAGCCTGCTGAACGATGCCGCCGCTATCGCGCTGTTCGGATTGTTCATGGGGTTTGTTATGCTGGGGACGCCCGACCCCAAACTGGGCGATGCCATTGCGCAATTTCCGGTCTTGATCATGGGCGGTGCGCTGACGGGCTGGCTTGCTGCGCGCATTGCGATCTGGATCATGTCGTTGTTTAGCGCACATGAGCTGGCATTGGCCTCTGTCTCTGTCGCATTGCCCTACCTTGCCTATATCGGGTCTGAACAAATCATTGGGGCATCTGGCGTGATCGCTGTTGTCGCGGCAGGGCTGACACTTAACTTGACCGGTCCGGGGCGGTTGCCACCTCACGCATGGATCAATTTACGCGAGGTCTGGGATTTACTAGCCCACTGGGCTGGCGCTTTGATCTTTATCCTTGCCGCACTGCTGATACCTCGGTTGCTGGCAGATGTCAGGATCGAAGACTTTGCCCTCATCGGCGTGGTGATACTCGCCGCGTTTGCTGCGCGCGTGGTTATACTCTTCGGGCTGCTGCCGTTCCTGACCCTGCTCAGGGTGTCACCGGCTGTTGAACAGCCTTACCGGACTGCCATTCTTTGGGGAGGCTTGCGGGGCGCTGTGACACTTGCACTGGCGCTTGCCGTAACCGAAAGCCTGCGGGTGCCAGTGGAAGTCAAACGTCTGGTTGGCATTCTTGCCACCGGTTTCACCCTGTTCACCTTGCTTGTACAGGGGACGACTCTGAGGTCCGTGATCGGTTGGCTGGGACTTGATCGCCTATCCCCGATCGACGAAGCGATGTCACGGCAGGTCGTCGCGGTTGCACTGCAAACCGTGCGCGAAGATGTGGCGCGCACGACTGAGGACTACGCCCTCACTCATGATGTCGTACGCTCAGAGGCGAAGGTGTTTGGCGACCGTCTAGAGACCGCTGTAAAGACGGCGGAAGACAGCGAGGACATACTTGATCGTGACCGGATCACTTTGGGGCTGATCGCTTTGGCAGGGTTTGAGCGTGATACAATTCTGAATCGAGTCCATGAACGCACGATTTCAGCGCGCATGGCTGAGAAGACTCTACTAGATGCCGACAGGCTGATTGAAGGCGCGCGTTCGGATGGGCGAGCGGGATATCAACGGGCTGCGCGTCGTTCGATCGCTTATGGGCGTGCCTTCCGAGCGGCGGGGTTGCTGCATAGCAAGTTGCGACTATCTGCGCCTTTGGTGCGTCTGACGGCAGATCGCTTTGAGCTTTTGTTGTCACAACGACTTACTCTGCGTGATCTTGGGTCATTCATCGAAGGGCGTATTCGCCGCATTCACGGACGACGGGTTGCTGGTCTTTTATCAAACATGCTTTCGCGGCGGATCGAGCTGGTGGAAACCGCTTTGGACGGACTGCGGTTGCAATACCCTGGATATGCCGAAGAATTGGAGCGCCGCTTTATAAAGCGTACGACTTTGCGGTTTGAGGAGCGGGAATACGAGGCCATGCGCGAAGACGGGTTGATCGGCGCGGAAGTTTATACAACCTTGATGCATGACCTGACGCGGCGGCGGGCCACAGCGGAAGACCGTCCTCCGCTTGATTTTGCAGTAAAGCGCTTCGAACTCATCAAACAGTTTCCGCCATTCGCAGATCTGGACGCCAAATCCGTACGACGACTTGGTCGCGCTTTAAAGACCCGTTATGTCAACGCAGGAAGTATTATCCTACGTAAAGACGGCGCATTGAAGCACGTATTTTTTATCGCATCAGGGGCTGTCGAACTGGAAATTGCAGGTCAGACATCGCGTTTGGGGCGGGCTGATATGTTTGGACAAGTTGCCATCTTGATGAAAAACGCGCCCCGTTCCGAAGTCCGCGCCATTGCTCCAACGACGTTGCTTGTTCTCGACGTGGCACAGTTTCAAATTCTACTGGATAAAATACCAGCTCTGCGCAGTGCTGTGCGCGCCAGCGCTGAAAAACGCGGCATTGATCCGGATGCACTTTTGGAAGACTTCTCAACGGGACATTAGACGCGGACGTTCTCTCTTATTTGTCGATCCAGAACGTGGGCGATCCAAGCTCGCCATGGCCTCCCAGTAACTCGATCAGTGCTTTTGGTCGGAGCGACTGAACATGGCCTATTTTTGGCAGATCTAAAAAGTTCAAAGCCCAAGAAGTATTGACTTACACCAAGGTGTCCCACGGGTGCTGACGTCAGACAGGTGTAACCTAGACGGACCCGTGGGGCACTTGTGGGGTTACTGTAGCTTGTCTCTGAGCGCCTCGTAAGGGGTTTGTCCGTTGTGGGCACCGTGCGGCCTGGCGAAGTTGTAGAACCGTTCCCATTCGTCGAGTTTGGCCTCTAAATCGACGTCACCTTTGTAGCTGAGAAGTTGATAGAACTCCTGTTGATCGGAACGGTGGGATCGCTCGACTTTGCCGTTCAATTGCGGTGTGCCGCGTTTGATGTAGGCGTGCCTGAATCCGAGATCTTCGACATGCCAATGGAACTTGGCCTGAAACTCGTGGCCATTATCCGTGCGCACTTCGCGAATGAGAAACGGGACCTTTTCGCCGCATTTTCCTTTTAAGGTCAAGAACTTGACGTCTACTTGGATGTGGTGACCTGGAACCTGCTTGTGATATCGCTTGGTATGCAGCTTGCGCATTCGAGTGCCTCTGGGCAGCCGGTTAAGGCCGTTACGTTTGAGAATGCGGTAGACCCCAGCATCTGAGATTTTGATGCCGTGGTAACGTGCCAAATACCAGACGATCCTTATAGGACCCAAGTGATACTTGCGGCGCAGATACAGAACCTTTTCGACGATTTCAGCAGGTGTTTGATTGGCCGGGTTCTTCGGAATTGATTTGGCATTCTTCAAGCCAGCCTCCCCATGCTTTTGATAGGCATCCCGCCATCTATAAAAGCTGGATCTTCCAATCCCAAAATACCGGCATGCTTTGCGTACATTGCCGATCTTCTCAGCATGCTGGAGCACTCTCAGCTTGCGTTGAATGTCACGTTCTTCGTTCGTCATAAAAACTTCCTCCACCCAAAATTGGGTAATTTACAGGAAGTGTCCCGAGAGGCCCTACATATCTACAGCAGTATATTATGCCGCGTCCAGCCCCTCTTATCGAAAATGCTGTCATTATTGGCGGTGGAATATTCGGAATGTCCACAGCTGTGCAACTCACTCGCATGGGTGTTTGTGTTACGCTCATCAATGACGGTCCTTTGGCAAATGGCGCGTCGGGGCGTTCGCTTGCGTGGCTCAACACCGCGCGAAAACGGTCCTTGCCGTATCATCGGCTGCGTCAAGCGGGGATGGAACGCTACCGCGTTTTGTCGGACAAATATCCGGATGCCGATTGGTTATGCTTTGGCGGCGGGCTCACTTGGGATGCAGAAGGTGATAAAAACGAAATCGCTGAGGTTTATCGGTATGAGCGCAATCTGGGATATGAAGCCCACTTGCTGTCTGGCGCAGACGTGTCGACCACAGTGCTTGGCGTCAATGGTGCATCCGTCGGGGACAGTGGTGCTATATTAAACCCGAACGAAGGTTGGGTGGAACTGCCAGTGTTGATCGGACTTTTGGCCGATGAATTCCGCGCGGCGGGGGGCATCATGATCACTGACGCCGGAAAAGCAACGCCGCTGGTGCACGAAGGTCGCGCAGTCGGGGCGCGTACAGCAAGTGGTGAAACTTACAAGGCTGATGTTATTTTGATGGCCACAGGGCCTGCTGTTCCCGCCATGGCCGCGGCCGGAGGTATTTCTATTGCAGATGGTACTCCGACTGCCGTTTTGGTCGAAACCCAGCCCGTCGATCACCCACTGCGCGCTGTGCTAAATACTCCACGGGTTGCTGTGCGTCCAACCCAAACGGGGGCATTCTTTCTTGACTCTGGTTGGCCTGAAGACGAAGTGACCCAACGCGCAGATGGCAGTTATGAGGTGCCAGATTGGGTCACACAAGGGCTGCTTGATGAAGCTCAAAAAGTTCTTGATCCCCGACTTGATCTTAAAATAACCAATGTTCATTTTGGTCCTAAACCTATTCCGGGTGATGGCGACCCCGTGTTTGGTCAGTTGAAAGAGTTGCCAGGATGTTTCGTGGCTTTCTCGCATAGCGGTGCCACACTGGGGTTGATCATGGGGGAACTGCTTGCAGAAGAAATGGCATTGGGACTGCGCCACACAATGCTTGAGAGTTTCCGACCTGAAAGGTTTGCGACATAAATATTTAGAAATTTAGGGGCGCAGTTGCATATTCCACTCTGACCTGAGCCCTTAAAATACCTCCAAATTTGTGTCGGTTTCAGGGAAGACTAGGCCTGTAGAGGTGTGTTCATGCTTTGAGGGCCGGTTCGCTGCCGTCTTGCAGGGCCGTGGTGAGCGCTGAGAGGAATTGATCACACTCGGCAAGTTGTGCTTCGCTGACAAATTCATCTGGCTTATGCCCTTGGGCCATATGCCCCGGTCCGCAAATCACGGCCGGTATTGAAAGACGTTCTTGGAACAGGCCGCCTTCCGTGCCGAATGCGACTTTAACAGGAGTACTTTCGACATCCATTAGAGTGTTAAGAAACGTAACGCTGGGGGTCTCTACGGGCGTCTCCAGCCCTGGGTAGCCGGAGACTTCTTCGATCTCGATATGTGCATTTGGAAAGCGCTTTTTATGTGGTGCAACGATTTCAGTGGCGTCCTCAGTGATGCTGTCAATAAGTGCATCAGGATCATCCGCCGCAATGTTACGTATTTCAAATTCGATTTCACATAAATTGGGCACAATATTAAGTGCTGTGCCGCCTTGCATCGTGCCAACATGAAGTGTGGAATAAGGAATGTCGTAGGCCATATCTCGGGCACCATGCTGTTCAAGCTTAGCCTGTTGATCTTGAATACGTGCAATTAAGGCCGCGCCAAGGTGTAAGGCATTCAAGGCATCCGGTGCCAATGCAGAATGCGCCTCTTGCCCGTGGCAACGGGCGTGTAATGCGCGCTTACCTTTATGGCCCGTTGCGATGCGCATGCCAGTTGGTTCGCCGATAATACAAAGCGCGGGGCGTTCTGGCCGCTGGGCAAGAGAGTCCAGCATCCCACGCACACCGAGGCAACCGATCTCTTCGTCATATGAAATCGCGAGGTGTAAAGGCAGCTTTAAGGGGGATTGGGCTGCTTGCATCATCGTGTGGATTGCCACGGCCAAAAAGCCTTTCATGTCTGCCGTGCCGCGCCCATATAGATTGCCGTCTTCGCGGCGCAGTGTGTAGGGATCGCTGCTCCAATTTTGTCCTGCCACAGGCACCACGTCGCAATGCCCAGACATGACCACGCCGCCAGACCCTTGTGGCCCGAGACTGGCCCAAAGATTTGCGCGTGTGCCGTCGCTGCTGGTGAACCGCTCAAGCCGCACGCCAAGCGGGCCAAGCAAGCCTTCCACGTAGTCCAATAAAGCCAGATTGGAGTGGCGTGACACAGTCTGAAATGAAATCAGTTTTGTCAGAATGTTTAAAATCTCGGAGCGCATCTCGTTTTCCTGTTATATCACGAGGCCGGGAAGCTTGTTGGCGTCGGCGGCTTCGTGGCAGTGATCAATAAAAGCTTGAATCGTACGCGACACATGGCTCGCTTTGGGAAGTGCGATGCCCAGCTGAAGTGGCGGCACATCGGTTTTCAACGGGATAAATTTAAGGGGCATCCCGTCCATAGAGGTCTTTGAAACCGTGCGCATATTCGAAATACCAAAGCCAAAGCCATTCGCGACCAAACACCGCTGAATTGTGATCTCGGACGTCCGTTCTGCAATGCTGGGGCGGCGGCTTAAACTGCGAAAAAACGACAAAAAGTAATCAGAGCTATGCGGCATGTCGAGCAGCACCATTTCATGATCAATCAAGTCGGCGGCTGTCAATTCGCTGAAACCGGCCAATGGATGATCGACTGCAACCATAACATAAGGTGGCAAGGGTTGCAGTGGTTGAAAGTCGATATCACTGTGCAATGAAAGATCGTAGGTTAATGCGATATCTATTCTGGCAGAGCCTAAGGCATCGAAAATTTGTGCTTGATCAAGTTCGATTTGGTTGAAATCGACGTTGGCATGCTTGTCCTCAAAGCCGCGACGCAACTGCGGAACCATGACTTGAACGAATGTCTTTAGGCAGCCAACTCTGAGCGGGCCACGGACGCTGCCGGTGTAGATATTCGCCATATCGTTGAGCTGCGCAGCATTGGCCAAAACTTCGCGGGCTTGTTCTGTGAAACGCACGCCTGCAGGTGTCAGGACTGATCCTTGCGCATGACGACGGGTGAACAGTTGAACGCCAAACCCTGCCTCAAGCTGCGCAATGGCTGATGACATTGAGGGGGCTGTGACATTCACCATTTCAGAAGCCAGAGCGATGCTTCCAGCTTCGCCAACCGCAATGAAATATTCAAGTTGTCTCAAAGTAAATCGTAACGGCATGATGTGACTGGACCTTTCTTGGAAGTACGCGTGCTTTGGATTTACGCCCGTAAACTGTAGTTACTCGTCGCCCGGAACACCATAAGAGGGGGCGTCACGCGGGTCGAGCGCACGGGTGACATATGTCTCCATCTGAGGTTGGAAAACGGCCCACGAGGCTTCCAAGGCTGTAATGGGGCAGTCTTCCGTCCAGTCACAACGCAGTTCTGCCAAAGGCCAACTTTCTTGATCCACCAACAGCAAGCCCGCAGAATGGACTGGACCAGCTTCGCCACCAGCCGTTAAGCCTGCGCGCAAAGCCTCCAACAGTCGTTGGCCTAAGTGCCCCGTGCTGTTGATAAAGGATTGCACCATGACTTCCGGCACACCTGCATCCGCCAAAAGATTGCCCGCAGCAGCCGTGTCGCGTCCTGTGGCCTCAGACCATAGACCTAAAACGTGAGTGCCCGATACGATGGCACTCTGGCCTGATTGATTGACGGCTAGAACTTGTCGGTAGCCCATATGTGGCCCGCTACGTTCAAGGATTGAAAGAGCTTCTGAAGGGCTTGCACCGCGTTCCATGAGATCAAGAGCGTGTGGTCCCAATCGCGGATCTGTAATGTTTTGTGTTGCAACGGCACCAACCTTTGCGCGCGCAAAGGAAC
>NZ_JAHKPU010000024.1 GCF_018860505.1 Pacificibacter marinus | reverse complement strand
GCGGTCGTAATGAGTGTAAACCAGACGAATTTCGCCATCGGCAAACATCCCTTCAGCCAAAAAATTATCACGCAAGGCTTGGGTGTCCATACCTTTGGCGTGATCGGGGTGAATGGCGTGGCGGGTTTCGACGTTAAGCTGTGTCATGGATTGCTTTCTATATACATATGCCCCATCGCGTTGGGACATGTCTTTGCAGATGAACTGGACATTCGATCAAAGCCTGTATGCTTTTTTGACCAAGTTATATGTGAGGTCTTGCGCGACCTCATGTGCTTCATTTCGTGAGAGCCGCCCCGTGGCCACCAAAGTGGCAAGGTATCCAGCGTCCACACGGCGAGCGACATCATGGCGCGCAGGGATAGAGCAAAACGCGCGGGTGTCGTCGTTGAACCCGACGGTGTTATAGAACCCAGCGGTTTCCGTGGTGTTTTCACGAAAGCGCTTCATGCCTTCAAAACTGTCGTGGAACCACCAAGGCGGCCCAAGTCGCAGCGCAGGATATACCCCCGCCAAGGGCGCAAGTTCACGGCTTTGCGTGGTCTCATCGAGCATAAACAAGATCACTGTCAGATCACGTTCCATGCCCACAGCATTCAGCAAGGGTTTCAAGTTGTTCACAAATTCTGTTTTGCTCGGAATATCGAACCCTTTGTCGCGCCCAAACTGAGCCAACATAGGCCCAGAATGATTGCGATGTGATCCCGCATGGATTTGCATCGTCAAACCATCATCAAGCGACATACGCGCCATTTCGGTCAGCATATGCCCGCGAAACGCGTCTGCCTCGTCCGCTGTGCATGTGCCACTGAGCGCCTTTTGGAACAACTCATTGGCAACCGAAGCGCTCAAGTTTTCAGTGCGCGCTGTCGGGTGGCCGTGGTCAGACGAGGTAACACGACCGACCTGTTTAAAGTAAGCGCGCCGCGTGCGATGCGCATTCAAATACCCGCCCCAAGTGGTCGTGTCTTCACCTGTCAAAACGCCAAGCTGCATCACATTATCGGTGAACCCTGCAAACTCAGGGTCGATCACATTGTCAGGGCGATAGGCGGAAATAACCGTGCCGTTCCAATCGCTTTCACGGATAGTCTTATGATGTTTCAGGTCATCCAAAGCCATCTCTGTGGTCGACAGCGCCTCAATGTTAAACCGGTCGTACAAGGCCCGCGGTTTAAATGCATCGGTTCGCAAGCAGGCATCGATGTGATCATAAATCTCGTCAGCAGTGTCACGGCTCAGCGGTGTCTCAATGCCAAACACCTCTTGAAAGGCGTGATTGAGCCACATGGATGACGGTGTGCCCCGCAACAAATACAGGTTTTCAGCGAACACCCGCCAAATTTTGCGCGGATCTGGTTCTGTCTCGCCACCATCGACGCGCGGCACACCTAAACTGGCCAGATCAATGCCCTGAGAACAGAACATCCGAAAGACATAATGGTCAGGCGTCACAAACAAACGCGCAGGGTCGGGAAAATTTTCGTTCAACGCAAACCAAGACGGATCTGTGTGCCCATGTGGCGAAATGATCGGCAAGTCCTTAATGCCATCATATATCTCACGACTTAAACCACGAGTGCGGTCTTCCACTGGAAACAAACGATCTGGGTCGAGTAGTGCCATGTGATCCCCCCTAACCCCCAGACCCTTTTGTCACTAAAATAGCTTTTAGCATTCGTGTTGTAGGGGGTGTTCAATTCCTCGATAACCTAATATGCTAGTTGCAAATCCATGTCAACGCAGCTTCATATCGGTACAATCATATGGCCAAATGAAGCATCAACACATGAAACCTCGCACAGATTGACCCTCTGCGCGAAAACCGTAAAAACTGTGGCAACAAACGCAAAGGAGGCACAAGGTGGGACAAGGCCTGAAACTACAAGCGCTAACACAGGAACGCGCGCCTTCTGTCACAGACATCGTTTACGGGCAGCTTTACGATAGCATCGTTGGCCTCGCGATGCCGCCGGGAACAAAGCTGTCCGAAGCGGATGTCGCAAGCCAGTTGGGCGTCTCGCGCCAACCAGTACGCGACGCGTTCTATCGCCTCAGCCAACAGGGGTTCTTACTGATACGCCCCCAACGGGCGACAGTTGTAAGTAAAATTTCGCCAGCCGCAGTCCTCAAAGCCCGCTTTATTCGTACGGCCTTAGAGTTGGAAACAACCTGCGCCGCACTGAAACGAGCCACACCTGAGGATTTTCAGACCCTCGAAGACAACCTTGAGCACCAAAGGCAGGCCATTGAGACAGATCAGCGCGATGTATTTCATGAACTCGACGACGCGTTTCACGCTTTAATTTGCACCATTGCAGGCCATCCAGAAGTCTGGACCCTGATCAAAGACAACAAAGCGCACATGGACCGCGTGCGCTATCTCGCACTGGATAAGAAAAGTTCCACGACAGCTTTCAACGAACATGTTGCGATTTTGGCGGCGATGAAAGCCGATGACAAGCAAACTGTAAACGATCTCATGCGGTCACACCTGAACCGTATCGCAGACACCATCCATACAATTCGGGCCGAACACACCGAGTTTTTCGAAGAGGACGACCATGAAAACTAAGACACTTTTGACCATCGGCGAATGCATGGTCGAAATGGCGCCAGACGGGCATGGAAAATACTCCATGAACTTCGCTGGCGATACGCTCAACACAGCTTGGTACGCCAAACGCTGCCTCAAAGGCCTTGACGACTATGCCGTCGGCTATCTTACAGCGGTGGGCACAGATGGTATTTCCGATCAGATGGTGGATTTTTTCACCACATCCGGCATCGATACAACTCACATCAGCCGCATCCCAGACCGCACAGCCGGCCTTTACACAATCCAGTTGGCCGATGGCGAACGGTCCTTTGCCTATTGGCGCGATAATTCTGCCGCCAAACTCTTGGCAAGCAATTCGGACGCGTTAGATGCGGCCTTTACGGGTGATAAAATCCTGCTGTTCTCCGGTATCACTCTTGCGATTTTGTCGCCAGAGCATCGCCAAAACCTGATCGAAGCGCTCTCACGTGCGCGTGCTCAAGGGGCGCAAGTGGTCTTTGACACCAATATTCGCCCGCGCCTTTGGAAAACGCCAGTCGAGACCAAAGAGTGGCTGTCAAAAGCAGCCCAAATTGCTGACGTCATGTTGCCTTCTTTCGACGAGGAAGAAGAAATGTTCGGGGATGCCAAACCCCAAGACACCGCTCAACGATACCGTGATCTGGGCGCGCACACTGTTATTGTCAAAAACGGCGCGCATGAAATGTACGCTTGGTCGCAAGGCGAAGGGGGCATGTCGATCTCTCCCGACCCAGTGACCCCAGTGGACAGCACTGCGGCGGGCGATAGTTTCAACGCTGGCTATATCACTGCGCGGATGCAAGGCGCTGATCTGGAAGGCGCGTTGAGATCCGGCATGATGCTGTCATCGCAAGTCGTTCAACATCGCGGCGCGCTGATCGCTTTGTAAGCGGCCTTTTCATTGACGGATGAGTACAATCAAAACACCCATACACATCAAGCGTATGGGTGTTTTTGTAACCATTGCACAAAAATCAAAGCTTGGGCGATAAGTTTTCAAAAACGCATCGCGTGGCTTGAAAACGCAAAAACCCGTGCCATAAAACAAATCGATTATAGACCTTAAATCCGACCAATCCGAGACGTCTCAGCGGCGTCACCCCACCACGCGAAAGACGTGGTAGGATGCATTTTAAGTTTAAGAAAAGTCAGCCGGAAGAACCGCAGCAGGAATGTTTTGGTAGCTGATCGGACGCAAGAAGCGACGAATAGACAAAGTCCCGACAGATGTCGCACCAAAGTTTGTCGATGCAGGGTAAGGTCCGCCGTGAACCATCGCATCACAAACTTCAACGCCAGTTGGGAAACCATTCGCCAAAATACGACCGGCTTTGCGCTCAAGGATCGGCAGCAATTTTTGGGCGTCTTGCGCATCTTCATCATCCAGATGAATTGTGCAGGTCAACTGACCTTTCAAGGCTTTCGCAATCACTGCCATTTCGTCCATATCTTTCGCACGAACGATCAAGCCAAGAGGGCCAAACACTTCTTCACCCAGCACTTCGTTTTCCAACCAGTCTTTGCCTGAGGTCACGAACAGATAAGGCGCCGCATCGCGCAAGTCACAGGTTGACGCAATCAATTCTTGCACGCCTTTTGCCGCAGAAATGCTGGCCCCACCCTTGCGGTAAGCGTCAGCAATGCCATCTGTCAGCATTGTTTGAGGTGCAATCGTAGACAAAGCCTTTGTCGCTGTTTCAACAAATGCATCTGCATCTGGGCCATCCAAGATCACGCTGATGCCAGGATTGGTACAGAACTGCCCCGCGCCCATGGTCAAAGAACCGGCCCAGCCTTCAGCAATTTCTGTGCCACGGTTTGACAGAGCATTCGGCATAAAGAACATTGGGTTAACAGATCCAAGCTCACCAAAGAACGGAATGGGCTCAGGGCGTTGAGCACACAAATCGAACAAGGCGCGACCACCACCAAGTGAACCGGTGAAGCCAACGGCCTTGATCAACGGATGCTGAACCAAAGATGTCCCGACATCGCGTTTGCCGCCTTGGATCAGTGAAAATACGCCAGGGTGAATATCGCAGGATTTGATCGCAGCGAGAATGGCTTCGGCAACGATTTCGCCTGTGCCCGGATGCGCAGAGTGACCTTTGACAACGACAGGACAGCCTGCAGCCAAAGCAGCAGCCGTATCGCCACCAGCGGTTGAGAACGCGAGCGGAAAGTTTGATGCGCCGAATACAGCAACAGGGCCGATCGGACGCTGCATCATACGAATTTCAGGACGCGCCATTGGTGCACGATCAGGCAAAGCTTCATCAAAGCGGCGGTCTAGGTAGTCGCCTGCCAAAATGTGGGCTGCAAACAAACGCAACTGGCCTGTTGTGCGGCCACGTTCGCCTTGCAAGCGCGCCTGTGGCAGACCTGTTTCTTCAGAACCGATTTGAGTGATCGCATCAGCGCGCGCTTCCATTTCATCGGCAATCGCGTTCAAAAATTTCGCACGGCTTTCGCGAGAAGAATATCCAAAGCTCCAAAATGCGTCTTCCGCAGCTTGAACAGCTTGATCGACCAAAGCAGGCGTTCCGATGCTAAAGTCATGCGCGTCTCCGGTTGCTGGCTCTGATGTAAAGACAGCATCAGTTCCGATCCATTCGCCGCTGATGAGATGTTTTCCGTGTGGGGTGAACGTCATGAGACAACCTTTCCGCCACCAATCTGGTGTGCGTTTAATTCGCAGGGCACCAAGTGCCCTTAGATAATTTCCAGCTCGGTTCGCGCAAGCAAAAATGGTATACCATCCGCGCAACCAACAGGCATAGTAATTGAACGTCTCGGTCGGAATTGCAACCCAATTGCGTGCAAAATACCTGCCAAAGTTGGCTTTTACCCATGACGTTTAAGCCATCGAAAGACTTGTTATTAGCTCATCTTCAAGATGAGGATGTATCACCAAATCGTGTGAAGCCTGTGCTGCTGATCCTCTGAAAAACAGTAAATTGAACTGTGACAGGACCACCAAATGTAGGATGCACGCCACACACCGCTAAACGGCGCAGCGCGCAAGGATCTCATGTGTAAGGCCCTCACGAGTTAGGCTAAGCCTGATCTGGTCGCGCATATTCCACATAGGCAAAAGCCACCCCATCGGGCGACCATGACGGAACATTAAGGGTGCCCTGCCCGCCATACAGCGACACAATCGTTTCAGGCGCAATATCTTTGCCCTTGAACAAACGCAGCTCGACTTCTTGGCCTTCTGGGTGCCCCTCGACACCCTCAAGGTACGACACATAAACAACTTTATCGCCATCAGGAGAGGGGTGCGGAAACCAATTAACGCGCGCGTCATCCGTCATTTGTTCGACGTCAGAACCATCGACACGCACACGCCACAGATCAGATGACCCATTGCCCGAGCGTTCGGAATTAAACCAAATCCAGTCCCCGTCAGCGGTGAAATCAGGCCCGTCGTAATGATGATCGCCCTCGATCACACAGGTCTCGTCGCCACCTTCAATCGGAATTGTGTAAATGCCAAACATGCCATTTCGCACGGCAGTATAGGTCAATGTTTTACCGTCGGGCGACACACCATGCCACCATGACGGGCTGTTGGGCGTCACACGGTTTGGGTCGGCACCTTCGGTTTCGTCTCCAAGCTTTTGCGTCCAGATCACTGCCCCTTGACCATAGGTATGATCCGAGAAAATCAAGGTCTCGCCATCTGGCGTAACACCGTGATCGTTGTTGAGTTTGATACATAATCCGGTATCGATTTCCCACAGTTCCGGATTTTCAAGATCGACCCAAAACAGACTTCCATCGCCGTTTACGATCAGCGCATCGCCTTCAGGTGCCCAGTTTGGGGCTGCGATATGCATATCTGTTTCCAAGACTGGAAAGGATTTTCCTTCTTCGAAATCATACACCATTAGGCGTGAGGTCCAGCTCATGTAATCATCCTTTAAACGTGACCCACGGGGGCGGTGCGCCGCCTGAGGGCCTACTGCGAGACAGACCGACACGCATAGCGCTTTGGCCCTTTGGTCTCTACCGCATATATGCCAATACGCCCCCTCGTAAAGGACCAGTCTTTGATGACAGTCTTTACTGGACATATTTCACCGGACGAAACGTCATATAAAAACGCGGCCCGATGAACAGGCCGCGCCATAAGGTCTCGATCCGCTTCGCGGGGCTTTAGATCACTTCGCTTCGCCTTTGCCCTCGGATGACAGCGCCCAAAGATTGATCTTTTCCTCGTCCGCATGCTCATCAATGAAAGCAAGCTCTTCAGCAGTGAATTCAAGATTGTTCACCGCAGCCACGCAATCCGTAACCTGAGACGGTTTGGACGCACCGATCAAAGCCGTCGTGATCCCGTTGTTGCGCAGAACCCAAGCGATGGCCATTTGTGCCAAAGTTTGACCGCGCCCAGAGGCCAGCTCATTGAGTTTATTAAGGTTGGCTATCGCGGTGTCAGATACGAATTCAGGCTTCAGAGATTTGCCTTGGGTCGCGCGTGATCCTTCTGGAATACCTTTCAAGTATTTGTTGGTCAGCATGCCCTGCGCCAAAGGCGTAAACGCGATGGACCCGACGCCCAATTCTTGCAATGTGTCCTTCAACCCATCGTGTTCAACCCAGCGGTTGAGCATATTGTAGCTTGGCTGATGAATGACACAGGGCGTACCGAGTTCGTTCAAAATGCGAACTGCTTCGCGGGTGCGATCCGAATTATATGAGGAAATACCAACATATAGCGCCTTACCTTGACGCACGATGCTATCCAACGCGCCCATTGTTTCTTCAAGCGGTGTATCTGGGTCAAAGCGGTGCGAATAGAAAATATCGACGTAATCAACGCCCATACGTTTGAGGGATTGATCGCAAGATGCCATCAGATATTTGCGTGACCCCCATTCACCGTAAGGGCCATCCCACATATAATATCCCGCTTTGCTTGAGATGATCATCTCATCGCGGTAGCCGGCAAAATCAGTTTTAAGAATCTCACCAAAAGCAGTTTCAGCGGCGCCAGGGCGCGGACCATAGTTATTGGCCAAATCAAAATGGGTGATGCCTGCATCAAATGCCGTGTGCAAAATGTCGCGTTTCAATTGATGTGGCGTGTCATCACCAAAGTTGTGCCACAGTCCCAAGGACACTGCGGGCAGTTTCAGCCCTGAATTGCCACATCGGCGATATTTCATGGTCTCATAACGGTTTTCTGCGGGGGTATAAGTCATAGCGTTTTCTCCAATTCACGAGGTGTGCAGCCTGTCTTGATTGCACAGGCCCGAATGCCTTGGTGTAATGATGACCTGAAATGCTAGTATGATCCAGAGTTTTGCACGCACGCCCCTTGAGCAAAATTGTATACCAATTAAGTCAATGCAGTCTCACATCATTATAAGACTGCATGAGCATCACGCGAACTGTCATTATCGCTGAGGGGTGTCTCAAGCGCTTTGATGGCCGCAAATTGTGACAAGAACACCTGCCCTGTCAGAGCTTGCAAAAAATGAGATTTCTGTAAGCGGTCCATCACTGGCCCTTTCACCTCAGACAAATGAAGCGAAATCCCCATATCTTTTAGCCGCAAATTGATCGCTTCAAGACTTTCCAGCGCAGAGTGATCAATCTCGTTCACCGCAGGGCACATCAGCACGATATGTTTGATCTCATCACAATCCGCGACACGGTCATAGATGTAGTCTTCCAAAAACCGAGCATTGGCAAAATACAGGCTTTCATCGACGCGAATGGTCACCACATGCGGCTGCGTTAAAACTTCATGGCGTTTGATGTTGCGAAAATGCTCTGTGCCCGGCACCAAGCCAACTTCGGCGATATGAGGCCGTGATGTCTTGTACAGATGCAGACCGATGGACAAAATCACCCCAGCCGAAACACCTGTTTCGACCCCAATACCAAGCGTCAGCAAAATTGTGGCCAAGACGGCAACAAAATCGGCTTTGCTATAGGCCCAAGTGCCGCGCAGGATTGAAAAATCGACCAAGGACATCACAGCGACAATGATTGTGGCAGCCAAAGTGGCAATGGGCAAAAAATACAAAAGTGGCGTTAAAAACAGTGCAGCCAGCCCAATACCAATAGCGGTAAAGGCACCCGCAGCCGGCGTTTCTGCCCCTGCATCAAAGTTAACGACAGAGCGCGCAAAGCCGCCAGTGACGGGGTAGCCGCCTGACATCGCAGCTGCAATATTAGACGCCCCAAGACCAATCAATTCTTGATCAGGCACGATACGCTGACGTCGTTTGGCGGCCAAGGTTTGCGCCACGGAAACAGATTCAACAAACCCGATGATCGAGATCAACACAGCCGCGCCAAACAGTTGCGACCAAACCTCACCAGAAAACACAGGCAGGGTCAAAGGTGGCAATCCGCGTGGCACGTCACCGACAATTTTCACCCCGTGATCGGCCAAACCAAAGCCGAAAGACACAAGTGTTGTCACAACAACGACAGCCACAGGCCCCGCTTTGGTTGCGATATCCGCCATCCGCGGCGAGACGCCCTTGCCAGTCAAAAACGGCTTCAACCCTTTGCGCACCCAGAACAAAAACGCGACCGCAGCCCCCCCAATGATCAGCGTGATGATATTGATTTGCCCCAAATGGCTTAGGATCGATTGGACCATTTCCAGCAACGTGTGGCCAGAGGCCGTCACCCCCAAAATATGTTTCAACTGCGAGGTCGCAATCAAAATGCCAGAGGCAGTGATGAACCCTGCAATCACTGGGTGGCTTAGGAAATTCGCCAAGAAACCCAACCGGAACAACCCCATAACCAGCAATATCAGACCAGATAAAAACGCCAGAGTGATCGCCGCCATGGCATATTCGGCAGTGCCTTGCAGCGCCATATTGCCAACAGCCGCCGCCGTCATCAGCGACACAACAGCCACAGGCCCGACCGCCAATGCGCGTGACGTGCCAAAAATCGCATAGGCCACGAGAGGCAAAATCGACGCATAAAGCCCCATCTCTGCAGGCAGACCCGCCAATAAAGCATAGGCCAAAGACTGCGGGATGAGCATGATCGTCACGATCAAAGCCGCCATACCGTCATTGAAAAACGTGTCACGGGTATAGCGTGACCCCCAATCGAGAATGGGGAAATATCTACGAAATTTACGAGGGGCAAAAGACACTTGAACGTTCCTTATATGAGTGGCGCTTGGTCCAATAATCCACCAGCCGAGCAGGGAATGGCTCCACCATGACAGAGCAAAACTCACATCCGTTGGCAGATGCCATTGTGCCCTATCCAGTTTGAGCCAAGTGCCGTATTTTCAATATCACAAGCACATTCAAACGCGCGGCGAAGTGATCAAAAACCTGTAATCTGCGCCGCGCGGTGTTAACGACACGCATCTAGGCCACAGATTATTTTCCAGTGAGATAAGCAGCCATACCGCGCAAATCATAGCCCCCATCGGCGGCTTGCGAAATAATATCGCCCGCGTCCAAAAGACCTGCCTGCGACAAGGCCCAAAGGGTGCAAGACCGCGTGCCTGAGCGACAGTAAGCATAGATAGGTCCATCAAGATCGGTCATCACGGCTGTTAGCTCAGACACATTCTCTTCGGTGAACTGACCGGGGTAAATCGGAATATAGCGAAAGTTCAGGCCAGCGGCCTTAGCTGCGGTTTCCATTGCGGTTGATTGCAATACCTCTTCAACTTCCTCATCAGGGCGATTGCAGATCAAGGTTTTAAAACCTTTTTCAACCAAAGTTGTGACTTCAGTTGGTAGAATTTGCCCGCTGACAGTGAGTTGATCGTTGATTTTATTGAAATCCATGAGGCGTACTTTCCATGCTGTAGGGTCTAAACCGCCCTGCCCCTTTGAGGGACAGAACAGGGTGCTGCGCGATTTTGACGGTTTACAGACCGTTCACTGGCACCTTTAAGAAAGTTTTGCCATCCTTATCGGCTGGGGGCAATTCCCCAGCGCGCATATTCACCTGCAAAGACGGAATAATCAGCCGTGGCATGTCCAGTTGAGCGTCGCGTTCCTCGCGGAAGGTAACGAAATCCTCTTTGGTTTTACCTGCACCAACGTGGATATTATGCGCACGCTCGTCGCCCACTGTGGTTTCCCACTCGATATCACGTCCATTTGGCCCGTAATCGTGACACATAAACAGGCGCATATCGTCAGGCAAGGCCAGTACCTTTTGAATACTGTCAAACAAGGTCGCCGCATCCCCACCGGGGAAATCCGCACGCGCTGACCCTCCATCGGGCATAAAGAGCGTATCGCCGGTAAAGGTGGCGTTGCCAACAGTATGCGTCATGCAAGCTGGCGTGTGACCAGGCGTGTGCATGGTGAAACAGTCCAATGTACCGATTTTATAAGTATCACCGTCTTTAAACAGACGATCGAACTGTGACCCGTCGCGTTGAAATTCAGTGCCCTCATTAAACACTTTGCCAAAGACATCTTGGACGATGGTGATATTTTCACCGATGCCAATTTTGCCGCCCAGTTTACCTTGAATATACGGCGCGCCTGACAGGTGATCAGCATGGACATGGGTTTCCAAAAGCCATTCCAGCGTCAGCCCTTCGGCCTCGATATAGGCGATGATCGCATCAGCACTTTCATAGGAAATGCGCCCCGCCGCGTAATCGATATCCATCACACTGTCGACGACAGCGCAAGACTTTGAGTTCGGATCACGCACCACATAAGAAATGGTCCATGTTGCTGGATCAAAAAAGGCTTTCACGTCAGGTATTTGTGACATGTTGACAGGATATTGCAGCGTCATGATATCGTCCTTTATTGTCTTTAAGTCTATTGTCGTTAGGTCGCCGTTTGCGTTGCGCGCATCGCGGACCGTTTCATCAAAAATTTCGCTGCCAAGATGCCCGCGACCAAAGCCGCAAAAAAGATAAAGACATCCGCATCGCCAGTACCAAGGGCTGGCAAAGCGCCACCAGGGCAGAACCCAGCGATGCCCCAACCGATACCAAAGACAGCCGCTCCACCAATCAGGCGCACATCAATCCGACGGCTGGTTGGCACGTTGAAAGTAGGCTCGAACACTGGGGTGTCCCAGCGGCCAAACACAATACGATAGCCGATAAAAGCCGTAATCACAGCTCCGCCCATCACAAAGGCCAAAGATGCGTCCCAAGTGCCAGCCACATCAAAGAAGTTAACAACTTTTGCAGGATTGGCCATGCCGCCCATGGAAATTCCAAGGCCAAACATCAAACCAATCGCATAGGTCAAAACATGTTTCATCTTAGACACCTCCCAAAATATGGCGCACAATGTAGACTGTGAAGCCAGTGGTGATCATAAAAGTAACAGTTGCCGCAATAGACCGCGGACTGAGCCGCGCCATACCGCAGACACCGTGACCAGAGGTGCAGCCAGAGCCGAAAGTGACCCCAAGGCCAACAATAAATCCACCGACGATCAACGCCAGACGCGACACAGGCACATCAACCGCTGGCATAGCGCCCGTGAACAGCATGTACAGCGTTGGCCCCGTGACCATGCCCGCCAATATGGCAGCACGCCACGCCCAGTCGCCTGATCCGTTGGGTTGCAAGAACCCAGCCAAAATACCTGTCGCGCCAAACACTCGTCCCTGAAAGGCCATCAGTAAGACCGCAGAGCCACCAATCAGGATACCCCCGATCAATGATGCCCATGGTGTAAATTCCGTAATCATTGTGCGTTTCCTTGTCAAAGACGTGTTGTGGCACGTCGTATTTGTCCCCTGTCTAAGCCAAGGAACAGGCCGCGTCCGTGAGTTTGTCACATAAGATCGGAAAAATGGAATATGAATGCGGTTTTCTTCATTTCCGCTATGCAAAAAGACACGGTTTGGCACACCGCACGGCTTTTAAAAGCCTAAGGCAGACCAACTCGGAACACGACAAAGTAATGATTTATATGACATCTTGGAAACCCCGCACTAAGATCGAAATCACAATGCAATGTCGCACTCGCAATTGCGACATCCCTAGACCAAAGGGCAGTCACAAATAGGGCGCAACGGCTCGAACAGGTTTACTCGCCTTGAGCATCCGCGCGGGATTTTCCAGACACGTTTTGCGCCAAAGTGGCCGCCATCAAACCGTCCAAATCGCCGTCCAAAACACCTTTGGTGTCAGAGGTTTCAAAGTTCGTGCGCAGGTCTTTGACCATCTGATAAGGCTGCAACACGTAGGACCGGATTTGGTTGCCCCAGCCCGCATCGCCTGCGTTTTCATGGACTTCATTGACCATGGCAGAACGTTTGTCCAACTCGATTTGGTACAGGCGCGATTTCAAAGCTTTCATGGCGATGTCACGGTTTTGGTGTTGTGACTTTTCTGACGACGTCACCACGATGCCCGTTGGCGCGTGCGTGATCCGCACGGCAGAGTCCGTGGTGTTCACGTGCTGCCCACCTGCCCCGGACGACCGGTAGGTGTCGATGCGAATGTCTGATGGGTTCACCTCAATCTCGATATTGTCGTCCACCACAGGGTAGACTTTCACCGATGTAAAAGAGGTGTGGCGCTTGGCTGCACTGTCAAAGGGCGAAATCCGCACAAGACGGTGCACGCCGCTTTCAGATTTCAACCAACCATAGGCATTGTGGCCCGAAATTTTATAAGCGGCAGATTTGATGCCAGCTTCCTCGCCCGCGCTTTCAGATTGCAATTCGACCTTATAGCCTTTTTTCTCGGCCCAACGAATATACATACGCGCCAACATAGATGCCCAGTCACATGACTCTGTGCCGCCAGCGCCAGAATTGATCTCAAGAAAGGTGTCATTGCCGTCCGCTTCACCGTCCAGCAAAGCCTCCAACTCTTTCTCAGCCGCTTTGACTTCAAGCGCTTGTAGAGCTTGTTCGGCGTCGGTGATGACCTCTTGGTCCTCTTCCATTTCGCCAAGTTCGATCATGTCGATGTTGTCTTGCATCTCTTGCGCGATGCTTTTGGCCATATCGACAGCATCCATCAAGGTCTGACGATCCCGCATCAATTTCTGTGCCCGTTCAGGATCATCCCACAGGGTCGGATCTTCGATCATCGCGCCAAATTCTTCCAAGCGATACGGCGCGGTTTCCCAGTCGAGGCGCTGTTTGAGCAACTCGATGGATTTTTCGATCTTCGTAACTGAATTTTGAATCTCGGCGCGCACGTGCATCTACCTTATTATATATAGCCAAAAGGCCACGTCTGAATTGGGAAATACATTTACGAGCGCATCACGCCAGACACAAGGGATTTCCCAACAATCAATGCCGCGCCTGTTCGCAAATGGGTCTGCCGCACCTCATAAAGGTGCGGCAGAATTCAATAAAGCCCGCCAGAGGACAGGGAATTGATGGTCGCTTTTTTGGGCACTTTGATCACCCGACCGGAACCGGTTTGCACGTCACGCGTGCCGCCCGCGTCAGATGCATCAGATGTGTAAAGCGGCAAATCTGACCCCATCGCAAAACCACCATCAAAGGCCAAACCGAACACTGGCTCTTCGCCGTTACGGAAATATTCCGCAACAACATTTGCACCAGAGGCATCATCAGACAAGCGCGCACCGGTGAAGCGGTCAATCTTGATAAAGCGTCCGCCGGGCGGCACGCGGAACTTACCTGAGCCATATTTGGCCACGGCTTTTTGCATGAATTCGTTGAACACAGGGCCACAGAACCCACCACCAGAGGCCCCAGCCATAGCGCGCGGCGTATCATACCCAATGTAGCAACCAGCAACGATGTTCGAGGTAAAGCCAACGAACCAAGCGTCTTTACCATCGTTCGTGGTGCCTGTTTTACCAGCTACAGGTACAGGCAGGTTCACCCGACCTCTAGCTGTGCCGCGGCTGACAACGCCCTGCATCATGGATGTCAATTGATAGGCTGTGATCGCGTTCATCACGCGTTCGCGGTTGGACACAATCGTCGGTGCTACTCCAGCGCTGATGTCAGGCAGATCACATTCTTCACAGATGCGTTGATCATGACGATAGATGGTCTTGCCCCAGCGGTCTTGCACACGGTCCACAAGTGTCGGCTCAACCCGTTCGCCGCCATTGGCAAACATCGCGTAAGCGGCCACCATTTTGAACAGCGTTGTTTCTTCGGCTCCCAAAGACGAGGCCAAATATTGCCCCATGCGATCATAAACGCCGAACCGTTCTGCATAGCTTGCAACCACATCCATACCAACCTCTTGGGCCAAACGGATGGTCATCAAGTTCCGTGATTGTTCGATCCCTGTGCGCAGCGGCGTTGGGCCATAAAAACGACGCGATGCGTTTTTCGGACGCCAAACCCCTTGGGGTGTGTTGATCTCGATCGGCGCATCTACAACAATCGTTGCGGGCGAAAACCCTGAATCAAGAGCGGCGGCATAAACAAAGGGCTTAAACGATGACCCCGGCTGGCGCGTGGCTTGGGTTGCACGGTTAAACACCGAGTTTTGATAAGAAAAACCGCCCTGCATCGCAATCACACGGCCGGTGTTGACGTCCATCGCCATAAAGCCGCCTTGCACTTCGGGCACTTGGCGCAATGTCCAGCGAATGAAATCACCTGTGCCATTGTCACCCGACGTCATGCGACGCACATGAACGATATCGCCACGGGTAAAGTTGTCTTTGAACGACCCTCTGACCCAGCCAATATCATTGCGCGGTACGGTGGCCTCGCCAACGGTTTCAACCATTAGCGTCATGGATTGATCGCCAACTTGATCAACGACCCCCACAAACCATTGACTGTCGAGCGTCACGTCACGAGCCACGCGAACATCGCTCAAAGCCTCTTCCCAAGTCCCGTTGTCCAAAGCTGCGGCATCGATGCTTTTGCCTGTGCCACGCCAGCGCCCCTGTTCACGATCCAGCGTTTCCAAACGACCTTGCAACGCATGCGCCGCTTGGGTTTGCAGTTCAGGATCGATGGTCGCACGAATGGACAAGCCGCCTTCGAAAAATTCATCTGTACCAAAGTTTTTGGATAGTTGGCGACGGATTTCATCGGTGAAGTAATCGCGTGGCGGCAAAGCTTTGCGGTAGCTGTCAAAATCACCATTTTGCACAGATCTGATCGGCTGTGCTTTTGCATGCTCGTATTGCTCTAAAGAAATATGCCCGTTCTCGTACATTTCACGCAGCGCGACATTGTTGCGGCGATCCAAAGCAGCGTCATAATTGTTGACGGGGTGGTAAGAATAAGGGGCTCTGGGCTGAATCGCTAGAAATGCGGCCTCTTCGATATTCAACTCGCTCAAAGATTTGTTGAAATAGGTCTGCGCCGCAGCCGTCACACCAAAAGAGCGCGCCCCCAGATCGATTTCATTCAGATAAAGCGCAAGGATGTCGTCCTTCGACAAGGTTCTTTCAAGGCGCGCAGCCAAGATGATTTCTTTGATCTTACGTTCTGCTGACCTGTCCGAGGACAGCAAAAAGTTTTTCATCACCTGTTGCGTGATGGTCGAGGCCCCACGACAGCGTGCACCCTGAGCACATTGCACGGCGGCTTTGAGAATCCCCAAAGGATCATAGCCCTTGTGGGAATAGAAATTCTTATCCTCGACCGAAATAAACGCATATTTCACCAAATCGGGAATTTCTGCGGCAGGCGTGTACAATCGACGCTCACGCGCGAATTCATCGATGATACGCCCCTCGCCAGAATAAATGCGACTGATGGTTGGCGGCGTATATTGTGCCAAGGCCTCGTGGTCAGGCAAATCACGCCCGTACATCCAAAAGATACCACCAATAACAGCAGCACCCAAGAATGCGGCCGTAGTGATCCACGAAAAGATCGTCCCAATGAAGGAAAAAATAAACCGAGCCAAATTGAGAGCCTTTCTCACCACCGATCACACGAGTCGTTGCTCGTGCCTGCGTCTGCCGTCCTTACTTATACGGGGTCGAGGCGCGGGTCAAAACCAACTGGCGATAATGTGAGCAGAATTGCGCTTCAAATACGGGGAATTATCGGATGACCACCGCAGATCGACACAGATCACGGCGGTATTGCATCTATTGGCGCGTTTTCACCGCGACAGCACGTTCTTCATCTACCCAAGTGACAAGCGCATCACGGATTGCTTGCGCCGTCGTCTGACGCCATTCGACATCGATCAAATTGGCACGATCTTTGGGCGACGATAGAAACCCTAATTCAAGCAATATCGACGGCACATCTGCGGATTTAAGCACAGAAAAACCAGCTTCCATCCGTGGACGTTTGTGCATTTCAATCGACTTTTGCAGCCGTGACACCAAAGCCTCGGCCAAACGATCTGTGCGCGGTACTGTTTCTGTGCGTGCCATATCCAGCAAGACGGATGCGATCACATCATCTTGGTCACTCAAATCGATACCCGCCAACAGATCAGCCCGATCATGACGTTCCGCTAATTTCACAGACGCTTCGTCTGATGCCCGTTCAGCCAGCGTATATACAGTTGCGCCCTCTGCATGGCCTTCGGAAATCGCATCAGCGTGCAGCGATATAAACACGTCAGCGGCCACGGCACGCGCGATAGAAATACGGCTTTCAAGCGGAACAAAGGAATCATCATCACGCGTCAAGACGACTTCAAACCCGCCGGCTCGCACCAAGACATCTCGCAATTCTTGGGCAAAGCTCAGCATCAAATCCGCTTCATGAAGACCATCGCGCACCGCACCGGGGTCGATCCCGCCATGTCCCGGATCAAGCACAACCCGCAAAGGTCCAGTGCCAATCGGCGCACGGGCCACAGGGGCAAGCTCAACAGGATCCCCCGCCAATGCAAATTGTGCCGTTTCAGGCACGCCAGAGCCCGCAGTAAAATCTGCATCGTTTACAGAATCTAAACTGAGCAGCAACGTCGCCCCCGCGTCGGTGCGCAACATCTGCGCCGAGGTTACAGCAATCGGGCTGGACAGATCCAAGACCATGCGCGACCAACCAGGGCGAAAGCCCCCCACTCTGACAGCCATGACAGACGTGGCTTGATCAAAACTGATAGGGTTAAACCCCGTCCAGTCCACTTCAGCAAAATCGATAACCATGCGCAGTGGATCAGTCAGAGTAAAAATGCGATATGGCACGGGCTGGCTCAGAGACAGGTTCAATGTCGCTCCATCACCACGATCCACGACGCGCGCGTCATCGCCGCTCACCTGCGCCAAAGCAACGAAATTGTCTTGCGCGGACAGACTAACCGGCGTGAAAAAACTCCACGCGCCAAACGCCGCTGCGATCAAACAGGTTTTGGGAAACTGCATTTTTACCTCATCTGAACCTTATTTTAGGCTCTTAAAGTGCAGTGTAACTTGCAGGTGGAAAAAATTCTAGCCAAGAAGCACAGAACTTTCGGGCATATTTCATCTCTTACGGCGCGATGTCATAAAGGCGTTGAGGCGTGCGAGCCCTTCAACAATATCCGCCGTGGATCGTGCATAAGAAAACCGTAACGTCTGCGCGCCACGTTGTTTGTCAAAATCCAACCCAGGCGTCACTGCAACACCAGCCTGTTGCAAAATTTCAGCGCAAAAGGCACGGCTGTCCTCCGTCAATTCAGACACATCTGCGTAGATATAAAACGCCCCGTCCGGCGGTGCTATTTTGTCAAAACCCGCTTTGGGCAAGCCATCCAGCATCAGCCTACGATTTTCCGCGTAGACCTGTGTATGCGCATCACATTCCTCACGCGATTGCAGTGCGCCAAGTGCTGCGATTTGGGCCGCATGCGGCGGACATATAAATAGATTTTGCGCCAAACGCTCGATCACCCGCACGTGATCTTCGGGAACAACCATCCAGCCAACACGCCAGCCCGTCATCGAAAAATACTTGGAAAAGGAATTGATCACATAGACATCATCAGAGACTTCCAAGGCCGATACCGCGCGTCCGTCATATTGAATGCCATGATAAATCTCGTCCGAAATAAACGACACGCCTGTGTCTGCGCAGGTTTCTATCAATGCAGCCATGGCACTGCGATCCAGCATCGTGCCCGATGGATTGCCCGGAGAGGCCACGATCAAGCCATCTAGCCCGTTCGGTAGATCACTGGGCACCGGTTGCAATCTATTTTCCAACTTGGACTGAATGCCAACAGGTTCAAGATCAAGCGCGCTCAAAATTTGACGATATGAGGGATACCCCGGTTCGCCCAACCCCACTTTGGCTCCTGCATCAAACAAGGCCGTAAAGGCCAAAACAAACGCGCCCGACGACCCTGAGGTCACGATCACACGCGCAGGATCAAGA
Source organism: Pacificibacter marinus (assembly GCF_018860505.1). Lineage (GTDB taxonomy): Bacteria > Pseudomonadota > Alphaproteobacteria > Rhodobacterales > Rhodobacteraceae > Celeribacter > Celeribacter marinus_B. Next base: position 41,542 of record NZ_JAHKPU010000024.1, on the reverse strand, counting down.
TCGATACCGTACCAATCTTTGTACAACTCCGCGATGCCTTTTCGCAGATCAGGCAAGCCCAAAGCGACGGTGTAGCCCAAGGGACCTTGCTCCATCTCTTGTGCCAAACGCGCACGCGCCAGTGCTGGCGCCCCCGTTGCGGGCTGCCCCACTTCCATATGAATAATATGGCGCCCCTCAGCTTCGGCGGCGCGGGCGGCCTCCATCACATCCATGACGATAAAGGGGGCAACGGCACTGCGGCGTGAAATTTTCATCTGCGATCACTCTTGAAACGGGCATTTCGCTAGGGATGCCAGCGCAGCCCCAAAAACGCAATGCCATGCCTGACTTTAGGGGTGCGGCATCCCGCCTTTCATAAAACTGTTGGCTGGACGCCGCATTTATCTGTGCTAGACCTAAGGCGACACATTAAAATGGAGAACACCAATGCGTTTCACCCGCCCTCTTTTGACCCTAAGTGTCTGCGCGCTTACGGCTTTGTCTGTGGCGAGTGCCGCTTGGTCCAGCGATCTGACCGATCTGAACGACGCCGACCGTGACGCCTTTCGCGCTGAAGTGCGCGCCTATCTTTTGGACAATCCAGAAGTCTTGATGGAAGCCATTGCCGTGTTGGAACAGCGCAATGCGCAAACGGCCGAAGAAACAGACCGCAATTTGGTTTCAGCAAATGCGGTTGCCTTATTCGAGTCCCCTGCGGATTTGGTTTTGGGCAACCCTGAGGGCGACATCACATTGGTCGAGTTTTTGGACTACCGTTGTAGCTATTGCAAAAGAGCGCATCCTGATGTGTCTGCTTTGCTTGAAAACGACGGCAATATTAAATTGATCGTTAAAGAATTCCCTATTCTGGGCGAAGATTCCATTTTGGCCTCACGCTTTGCCATCGCCACACACTTGGTGGCCGGTGATGAAGCCTACGCGCAGGTGCATGAGGCTTTGATGTCTGGCGGCAACAACGTCTCAGAGGGCAGCTTGAAGCGCCTGTTGCGCGGCACGGATGTCGATGTTGACGCCGTGATGGACCGAATGGAGTCCGATGAGGTCACCCAAATCATCGCACAAAATCATGCATTAGGTCAGGCGATGCAAATCAACGGCACGCCCGCCTTCATCATGGAATCCGAAGTGGTCCGTGGCTATGTGCCCTACGACAGCATGGTCGAAATCGTGGCAGAGCTGCGTGCACAGGGCTAAGGGCCTTAACACATGCGATTTTGAAATGACAAAACCCCGCCAATCAAGCGGGGTTTTTCTTTAGACGACACCCAAGTTTACTCGGCTGCGGCCATGTCTTCTTCGGCCATACGCTTGGCAATTTCAGCCGCCTTTTTTTCAACCTGTTCGACGATATGATCCACCATGTCCTCGTTGGACTGCTTGTGCGATTGCTTGCCTGCCAAATACACCATACCTGATCCAGCGCCGCCGCCTGTCCAACCGACATCGGTCATCAACGCCTCGCCAGGACCATTCACAACACAGCCGATGATAGATAGGCTCATCGGTGTTTTGATATGCTCTAAACGCTTTTCCAAGGTCTCGACGGTTTTGATCACGTCAAATCCTTGACGCGCGCAAGATGGACACGAAATGATGTTCACGCCGCGGTGACGCAAGCCCAAAGATTTCAGGATTTCATAGCCAACTTTGACTTCTTCCACAGGGTCAGCAGATAAAGACACACGGATCGTATCGCCGATACCCATCCACAACAATTGCCCCATTCCGATGGCAGATTTGATCGTGCCGGATGTCAGACCGCCCGCCTCAGTGATGCCCAAATGGATCGGCGCATCTGTCGCCTCGGACAATTGCTGATAGGCGGCAGAAGCCATAAACACGTCAGAGGCTTTCACTGAGATTTTGAATTCGTGAAAGTCATTGTCTTGCAAAATCTTGATGTGATCCATGCCGCTTTCGACCATCGCGTCAGGGCAAGGCTCACCGTATTTATCCAAAAGATGCTTTTCCAAAGACCCCGCGTTCACGCCAATACGGATTGCACATCCATAGTCTTTTGCAGCCTTGATCACGTCTTTCACGCGCTTTTCATCACCGATATTACCGGGATTGATCCGCAGACATGCCACCCCTGCCTCAGCAGCTTCAATAGCTCGTTTGTAGTGAAAATGAATGTCAGCCACGATGGGCACGGGGCTTTCACGGCAGATTTCTTTGAGAGCTTTCGTGGCGCCCTCATCGGGTGCTGAAATGCGCACAATGTCCGCACCCGCATCAGCAGAGCGCAACACCTGATCCAAAGTCGCACGTACATCCGAACTGTCTGTGTTGGTCATAGTCTGAACCGAAATTGGCGCATCGCCGCCAACCGGTACATTGCCCACCATAATCTGGCGGCTGGTCCGACGATAAATATTACGCCACGGACGGATATGGTTCAGGGACATGGGGCACCTTTCGGAACGTTTTGTGTCGTTGCCCTATAGATAGTTTGTGTAAACGTTGGGGGCAATGGGACAAAGCATACAATCGCAGACAGCGCAGTGGGTTTGCCTCGCACAAAAGCATGTTACGGATGAGGCAAACTCAAACGATATTGTGAACAACGATCAAATTATTCTGCGGTGGTGTTTTGAGCCACCTTGAACATCTCAGCAACAAAATCATTGGCCGCAAGATCGACGGCCTCAAAACTGTCTGAGATATCCAGTTCCGACAAAGCGATGTTTTTCACCACAGAACCGGATTCACCTGCAGGGCCATAAGCTTGGCCGTTCAAAGCAAAGTAAACGCCACCGCCATTGCCCGTGCGCAAAAGTGGGGCTTCTTCGGTCGCAGGCAAAATGTAACGTTCACCTGCATCAAGAATTTTTTCCAGTAAAACAGACCCATCGGCAGAGCTGACACGCACCCAAGATGGGCGCACAGCGATCAAAGCCAGTTCTGGCGCGGCCTCTTCCACAACTTGGATCACCGAAGCATCAGGTCCGGCAATCGCAGCAGAGGCCAATTGACGCGACATCGCCTCAAGGCGATCTTCAGCGCTTTCTTCTTGCACCAATGCACCACCGGTGCGCGGATCAAGAGAGGCAATCGGGCCATCACGCGGCACGAGAACCGGTGTGGTCAAAGCTTGTGGACGGTAAAGACGGTCAAGCGCCTCGGATGAGGGGGTAGAAACCCCTACGCTTTCATCCAACCCCGCAACAACAACTGAGGTCTCAGAAAGTGTTGTGGTTTCAGAAGCCACACCTGGCGCTTGATCAACAGGCGCAAGTTGCACTTTTTGAATTTCTTGCAAAACAGACCAGCCGCCATAGCCAATCACCCCAACAAGGGCGAGCAAAACAGCAGTAGATCCAATCGCACTGGGTTCGATACGCGCAAAAAAGCTTTCACCACGGGGGACGAAAGAAGCGTTCGGATCAGCATAAGGATCGTCGGATTTGCGCTTTGACGTCGACAATGCCATCGCCGACGGCTTGCGTGCAGAAGAGGCTGCGGGCGACATGCCATGCGCCACAGCGAAACCGCTTTCAGCGCTGAAACGGGCGAAAGCCCACTCAGGATCAAGGTCAAGATAGCGCGCATAAGAGCGTACATATCCCGCGATAAAGCCTTGGGTTTCAAAAACAGAAGGATCGGCGTTTTCAATCGCCGCAACATAAGTCGCTTTGATTTTCAATTCGCGTTGGACATCAAGAAGCGATTTGCCAAGTGTTGCACGTTCCCCGCGCATGACGTCACCAAGCTTGAGCTCGAAGTCGTCAAAACCGCGTGGCTGCTGTTCTTCCTCGACTGGTGGTTTACTCCACCGCCCCAACATCCGCATACCTAGATTGCCCCAATTCGATTTAGCGATTCGTTCGCTATATCTGTATTTAATTAGCATATGGTCAAAGGCAGCGCACAGAGTGAAAAATGGTTAACCAGCCAATTCGGCACGATTCAGCGCACAATGGGACCACAGATCATCTAATGCGTGTATCAAAGTGTCCATTTCCCGTGCGCCATGAACCGGAGAGGGTGTAAAGCGCAAGCGCTCTGTGCCACGGGGCACAGTTGGGTAGTTGATCGGTTGGACGTAGATACCAAAGCCTTCAAGCATCATATCGGACATCAGCTTTGTGTGTTTAGGGTCACCAACAATCAGCGGCACAATATGGCTACCATGATCGACGATAGGCAAGCCAAGGCCTTTGAGACGCAATTTCAGGATTGCGGCTTGTGTTTGATGCTGTGCGCGCAAGGCCTGATCTGTTTTGAGATGGGCGATAGAGGCCGCAGCGCCCGCCACGACGGCAGGGGGCAGTGAAGTAGTGAAAATAAACCCAGGCGCATAAGACCGCACAGCGTCACACATCTTGGCAGAAGCCGCGATGTAGCCACCAAAGACGCCAACCGCTTTGCCAAGCGTCCCGTTGATAATATCAAGACGATCCAGCAGGCCGTCACGTTCCGCAACCCCTGCTCCACGCGCGCCGTACATGCCAACGGCATGCACTTCGTCGATGTAGGTCAGCGCGTTGAATTCATCGGCCAGATCACAGATCGCTTCGATTGGCCCAAAATCGCCATCCATAGAATAAACAGATTCGAATGCGATTAATTTTGGCACGTTAGGGTCGTCGGCTTGCAGCAGCTCACGCAGGTGTTCAACATCATTGTGACGGAACACGCGTTTTGCACCACCGTTGCGGCGCACGCCTTCGATCATGGAGGCATGATTGAGCGCATCAGAATAAATAATCAGACCTGGGAAAAGTTTCGGCAAAGTCGACAGTGTCGCGTCATTGGCTATGTAGGCGGATGAGAACACCAAGGCCGCTTCTTTTTGATGCCAATCGGCCAATTCGGCCTCAAGGCGTTTGTGATAAACAGTTGTGCCAGAAATATTGCGTGTGCCGCCAGAGCCCGCACCCGTCGCATCCACCGCTTCTTTCATCGCCTCAAGAACAACGGGGTGTTGCCCCATGCCCAGATAATCATTGCCGCACCAAACGGTGACAGGCTGTTTTGTGCCGTCAGGCTTGTTCCATACAGCATGCGGGAAATTCCCACGCTCGCGCTCGATATCAATGAAGGTCCTGTAACGATCTTCGTCATGCAGGCGCTGAAGCGCATCATCGAGCTGTGCTGTATAGTTCACGGGTCGTCCTCTCATTCGGTCTTTCATCGCTTTTGACAGCGGTGGATGCTTAACTTGCAAAACATATTCAATAAACGCAAGATATTTAAGCAGTCAGGTCAGCGGTTATATAAGCGCCCTTTGGTGTAGCTTCTAGCAAATACATTTAGGAATGATCTATATCAAACTGCCCCCCGCGACTGGACACCGCAGTTTGGCGCGGTAAGTTGTGGCGAAACCTCCCCTTTGACCAAAGCGAGTCCCCTCCATGACCACACGCCTGTCTCCCGTTTTGTCGCGTATTGACGCAGACCTTCCCACGTCTATGGATCGCCTTTTGGACCTCATGCGTCTGAAATCTATTTCAACTGATCCGGCTTATAAAGAAGACTGTGCTGCTGCGGCGGATTGGCTTGTCGCGGATCTGTCCTCGATCGGCGTCGATGCAAAAATCTATACCACGCCAGGCCACCCTATGGTGATGGGGCATGTCGACGGGCCTGACAATTCAGACGCACCACACTTGGTGTTCTATGGCCACTATGATGTTCAACCCATTGACCCTATTGATCTTTGGGACGCTGATCCTTTTGATCCACAAATCGAAGACACAGCCAAAGGACAGGTAATTCGCGGGCGCGGGTCGTCTGATGACAAAGGCCAGTTGATGACCTTTATCGAGGCCTGCCGCGCTTGGAAAGCCGAACATGGCGAACTGCCTTGCGAAATCACATTCTTCTTTGAGGGCGAAGAAGAAAGCGGGTCACCGTCATTGGTGCCCTTCATGGAAGAGCATAAAGACAAGCTGAAAGGCGATGTGGCCTTGATTTGCGATACAGGTCTCTTCGGCCACGACACGCCTGCGATTGTCACCATGCTGCGCGGTTTGATGAGCGACGAGATCACCATCACCGCCGCCAATAAAGACCTGCATTCTGGGATGTTTGGCGGTATCGCCCGCAATCCAATTCGGGTTCTCAACAAGATTCTTGCCGGACTGCATGACGACTCAGGTCGTGTCACCCTGCCCGGCTTCTATGATGGCGTGCCAGAGTTATCCGATGAATTGCGCAGCCAATGGGACGCCCTCGCGTTTAACGCAGAGGCATTCTTGGGAGAGGTTGGACTGCAAACCCCTGCTGGCGAAGACGGTAAAACAGGACTGCAAATGATCTGGTCCGAGCCCACGCTGGAATTCAACGGCATCAATGGTGGCTATACAGGCAAAGGGTTCAAAACAGTGTTGCCGTCACAAGCCTCGGTCAAGTTGTCAGCGCGTTTGGTGGGCGATCAAGACCCTCACAAAATTCGTGCAGCACTTTATGACTACGTGCGCGCCAACCTGCCAGACGATTGCACGGTAGACTTTAATCCGCATGGTTCCTCAAAAGCCTCGACCATGGCGACAGACCATCCCGCATTCGAGAAAGCCCGCGCAGCCTTGTCTGATGAATGGCCGAATGAAGCGGCGTTTGTTGGCTGTGGCGGCTCCATTCCCATCGCCGGTCACTTCAAACGGATCGTGGGTGTTGATGCGATGTTGGCAGGCTTTGGCCGCGATGACGATCAAATCCATTCGCCGAATGAAAAATACGACGTGGAAAGTTTTCACAAAGGCATTCGGTCGTGGGCCCGCATCTTGGATGCCGTATCAAAGGACTAAATTCTAAATACGTTAAGCGCGGATGCTGGCCAAATACAGTTCAGCATCTGCGCGCGTTTCCAACATCGTCTCTGACTCGTTGTGCAACGCAAAAACGACACCTTGGTTGTGCGACAGCCGTGCGATGTCAACTATACCTAAGCCACGCACCAATCCGCGCAAGAAGGCAGAGACGACCCCATGAGAAACGATAACAGCCGGCCCGTTCAAGGCGTTCAAAGCGTTGCGACAGCGCTGCTCGAGGGTGGCGGCCCCTTCCCCGTCTGGGGCGGATAAGAACAAGTCGAACATATCCTCTTCAGCTGCCGATCCACCACGTTCTGCGACGATGTCGGCGCGCAAGCGTCCTTCCCAACTGCCAGCAAACACTTCCTTGAGCACATCATTTTGATACACAGGATGGCCGTCTGCGGCGGTGACAGCCGTGTCCCATGCTCGCCCAAGCGGGCTAGCTTGAAAATCAATCTGAGGGAAAGCCGCAAACACAGGTTTCAATATATCGCGCTGCGCCTGAGCTTGTGCCCACCCTTTTGCCGTCAACGGACTATCAAGCTGCCCTTGCATGCGGCCTTCTAAGTTCCATTCTGTCTGGCCGTGGCGCAAAAGAAATATGGGATGTTTTATCATGCGCATGAGGTAGACCGTGAGGCGGCGTCACGCAACGAAAAAAGGCACACTCTGCAGTGTGCCCTTTGAATTCTGATGGTGGGTCGTGAGAGGCTCGAACTCCCGACATCTTCGGTGTAAACGAAGCGCTCTACCAACTGAGCTAACGACCCGCCGTGGCGCGGTGTTTAGACCTAGGACGCGCATGATGCAAGAGCCATCACACCACTTTTTTCGCTTTATTCAGATTCAGTTGTGTCGACATCTTCACCGGATGCAACTTCGCCTTCACCTGCGGGTGATTTGCTGGCAAGCATACCTTTAGCGCGACGCAATTTGGCGATCAAAATAAACGCGTTTGCAACCTCTTTTTGGCGATTGATCGACACTTTACCAAGTGGCGGCAAATTCATCTCTGTGCCTTCTTGCATAATATCGCCCATTTCTTTGAGCGTCGCTTCAATCACTTTTTTCGCGATGCCTTTTTTGATGCCAGAGGCCTCAGACACACGTTCAATAAGCTCTTTTTTCTTCACAACATGTACAAGGCTGGCCTCAGGCGCTTCGACGTCAGCGGCGGGCGTAGACGTTGCAACAGTTGTCGGAGTTGTGGTTTTGCTAGGTTCTTCAGTCGTTGTCGTTGTGCGGCGCGTTGCCATGATACAGACCTTTAGGTTGTTTCTTTTATAGAAACATTAACCTTTCTACGCCCCCAGTTGCAAATGGGAAATGGCTACGATGCCCCACCAAGTCGCATTGGATATAAATCAGGCAGGTTAAGACTAAATTTCATCTTAAATGATTGAATATGACACAAAATATTAAACGGCAGGCGAAAAACCATCTTTTTCTCTCACAACAAATGCATCAAATCCAACATCAATATAACAAAGGCGCCCCATATACTGGAACGCCTTTATTTTAACTTCATAATCATTTTAGAATTTGGGGCACGCAACGCGCATCCCAAAATTAATGCGCGACAGGAACAGCCTCTGCGGCAGGTGCCGTGGCTTTGGCCAACCGCGCTGCATCGTCGGCCTCATGGTCCCAATCAATGGGCTCAGGCGCGCGCACCAAAGCGTGTTTGAGAACCTCGGACACATGTGTCACAGGAATGATTTCCAAGCCCTCTTTGACATTGTTTGGAATGTCCGCGAGATCTTTGACGTTTTCCTCGGGAATCAACACAGTGGTGATGCCCCCGCGCAAAGCCGCCAAAAGCTTTTCTTTCAAACCACCGATGGCCGTTGCATTGCCACGCAAGCTGACCTCGCCCGTCATCGCAATATCTTTGCGCACGGGAATTTTGGTGAGCACAGACACAATCGTGGTGACCATGGCCAAACCTGCAGAGGGTCCATCTTTCGGCGTTGCACCATCTGGCACGTGAACGTGAATGTCCAACGTGTCAAACACAGGCGGCTTCAACCCGATCTCTGGCGCGATTGAACGCACATAGCTGGACGCTGCGTCGATGGATTCCTTCATCACATCTCCAAGCTTACCTGTGGTTTTCATCCGCCCTTTACCAGGCAGGCGCAGGGCTTCGATTTGCAACAAATCGCCGCCCACAGAAGTATAGGCCAATCCAGTCACAACACCGATTTGGTCTTCTTTTTCGGCCAAACCATAACGCATCTTTTTCACGCCCAAGAAGTCTTCCAAGTTTTCAGGGGTGACCTGAACAGAATCCACTTCTTTTTTGACGATCTTTGTCAAAGACTTACGCGCAACCTTGGCCATTTCACGTTCCAAGTTTCGCACACCTGCTTCACGTGTGTAGTAACGGATCACATCAGATACAGCCGCGTCAGAGATCGAAAACTCTTTCGCTTTCAGGCCATGATTTTTGATCTGCTTGGGGATCAAATGCTGCTTGGCGATCTCGGCTTTTTCGTCTTCGGTGTAGCCAGACAAAGGAATAATTTCCATCCGGTCCAACAATGGCCCAGGCATGTTGTAGCTGTTGGACGTGGTCAAGAACATCACGTTGGACAGATCGTATTCGACCTCCATGTAGTGATCCACGAAGGTGGAGTTTTGTTCAGGATCAAGTACTTCAAGCATCGCAGACGCGGGGTCGCCACGCATGTCTTGGCCCATCTTGTCGATTTCATCGAGCAAGATCAGCGGGTTCGTGGTTTTGGCTTTTTTCAACGCCTGAATGATCTTACCGGGCATCGACCCGATATAGGTCCGACGGTGACCGCGAATTTCGGATTCGTCACGCACGCCACCCAAAGAGATACGAATAAATTCGCGCCCTGTGGCTTTGGCAACGGATTTCCCAAGTGATGTTTTACCCACACCAGGAGGGCCCACGAGGCACATGATTGGGCCTTTGAGTTTTTGGCTGCGTTGCTGCACGGCAAGGTATTCAACGATGCGTTCTTTGACCTTTTCCAGACCGTAGTGATCTTTATCAAGCACCTCTTCGGCACGTTTCAGGTCTTTTTTCACACGGGATTTGACGCCCCATGGAATAGACAGCATCCAATCCAAATAGTTACGCACCACTGTGGCCTCAGCCGACATTGGGCTCATGGATTTGAGTTTCTTCAACTCTGCTGCAACTTTTTCAGCGGCCTCTTTAGAGAATTTGGTTTTGGCAATTTTCTCTTCAAGTTCGTTAATCTCGTTCGCACCCTCTTCGCCATCGCCAAGCTCTTTCTGAATGGCTTTCATTTGCTCATTCAAATAGTACTCACGTTGAGTGCGCTCCATCTGGGATTTGACGCGGGTTTTGATCTTTTTCTCGACCTGAAGCACAGACATTTCGCCCTGCATCATGCCATAGATCGCCTCAAGGCGCGCCTCGACCGACAGGGTTTCCAGCAAGTCTTGTTTTTGCGCCACCTCGACACCCAAATGGCCCGCCACAAGATCGGCCATTTTGCTAGGGTCTTTGGTGTCATCAACGGCGGTCAAAGCCTCTTCTGGGATGTTCTTTTTGATCTTGGCGTAATGCGCGAATTCTTCTGCAACAGAGCGCACCAAGGCCGTTACAGCGGCGGGATCGCCCTCGACTTCGAACAGCTCGGCTGTTGCCGCCTCGAAAAAACGGTCATTTTCAACAAATTCTGTAATTTGAACGCGTTTATCGCCCTCAACCAGCACTTTTACGGTGCCGTCGGGCAATTTGAGCAATTGCAAAACATTCGCCAAAACACCCATGCGGTAGATGCCATCCGCTTCAGGATCATCAACAGATGGATCAATTTGTGCGCTCAAAAGGATTTGCTTGTCTTGCGACATCACTTCCTCAAGCGCTTTTACGGATTTTTCGCGGCCCACGAACAGGGGCACGACCATATGGGGAAAAACCACAATGTCGCGCAAAGGCAGTACGGGATATGATTGAAGTTGCTCGTGCATTTTGTGTCCTTATTTTGCAAAAGAACCGGATCCCGCTTGGCGGCAATCTTTGGCCCTTTCCTGACTTGGTTCATCACATTTGGGGCCCTGTGCCCCCAATTTCAACCAAGTGCAGTTGGATTTGGACTTAGTTTGCCCGCCTTCGCGCCGACCCGCAAGCACTGAAATAGGTTAATTCGGTATGTTTTCGCTAAGGCAACGTTAATTTTTCAAACGCACCCGTGATGCAAAGACGGGAGCAAGGCCGTCACAGGCACGTGCACACATTATTTCACCAAAGCGTCTACCGAAGTATCTATGGTGCATTGAGCAATCTGATGCGTCGCATCCAAAGGCATAGCGCAAGCGACAGCCACGTTCGGGATTTGCCTCATGAGCGACGGCCTTGAATCCTGTTGTAAAACCGCAGATTTTAGCGACAGCGGCGATTGAGTCGCCTTTGCGCTTTTAGGCATGGCGGCGGCGGACGGCAACGTTGATGCCAAGACGCAAAGAAAGAACAGGCCGATGGCCAAACTCCACATTTTTGATACGGACATGATATACCCCTGATTGATCTGATGTCCCAGACCTAGCCAGACGCTTGGTCCAAAATGTGGCAAAAATCAGACAGATAAAGACAAGGATAACAGTGGGTTAAGTATAAAACTTTACGAAAATCTTTAAAAAAAGGCCGCTCAAACATTATGTGAGCGACCTCAATATCTTGCGTTAAAGCTTACCGTTACAGCGGCTCGATATCGCCTTGCGCGCGCATGGCGTGGAACTCAGCTTCCCAAGCCTCAAATGTACCAGCGGCAATCGCATCGCGCATGCCCTGCATGAGGTCTTGGAAATAATGCAGGTTGTGCCATGTCAAAAGCATGCCTGAAATCATCTCATGCGAGCGGTACACGTGATGCAAATAGGCTCGCGAATATTGCGTACAGGCGGGGCAAGTGCAGGCCTCATCCAAAGGCCGCGGATCGTCTGCATGGCGCGCGTTTTTCATGTTGATCGCGCCGCGACGGGTGAACACCTGCCCGTTGCGACCAGAGCGCGAGGGCAAAACGCAATCCATCATATCGACGCCGCGTTTCACCGCGCCCACGATGTCGTCAGGCTTGCCCACGCCCATGAGGTAGCGCGGTTTGTCTTGGGGAAGGAACTCAGGCGCGTATTCCAACACGCCAAACATCGCCTCTTGCCCCTCACCCACAGCCAAGCCGCCAATCGCATAGCCGTCGAACCCGATATCAACAAGTGCCTTGGCACTTTCTTCGCGCAACTCAGGCGTCACGCCGCCTTGCATGATGCCAAACAGCGCATGCCCCGGACGGTCGCCAAAGGCATCACGCGACCGCTGCGCCCACCGCATCGACATGCGCATGGATTTGGCGACCTCTTCGTCGGTGGCAGGCAGCGCAGGGCATTCATCGAAACACATCACAATGTCTGAGCCGAGCAGCTTTTGAATTTCCATAGAGCGCTCAGGTGTGATGACATGTTTTGAGCCATCCACGTGAGAGGCAAAAGTCACGCCTTCCTCGTTGAGTTTACGCAACCCTGCGAGGCTCATCACCTGAAACCCGCCGCTGTCGGTCAAAATAGGCCGGTCCCAGTTCATGAACTTGTGCAAACCGCCCAAGCGATCAATGCGTTCCGCCGTGGGGCGCAGCATCAAGTGATAGGTGTTGCCCAGCAAAATATCCGCGCCAGTTGCGCGCACACTTTCGGGCATCATCGCTTTCACGGTGCCCGCCGTGCCCACAGGCATAAAGGCCGGCGTGCGAATGTCGCCGCGCGGGGTTGAAATCACGCCCGTGCGGGCTTTGCCATCTGTGGCATCGAGGGAAAATGAGATTCGTTGTGTCATAGGAAAACGACTTACCGCGAAACGCGCGCTTGGGCCAGAGAGGGTGTGAACTAGGCAAGTGCGAAGCTTTAGCATTTGCCGTTGTAGGTATATTTTCTCCCAGTGGCATGAGATCGCGGCAACCGTTCGGAGTTAGCACTGCAAATTCATAACAATTTGGAGACTCATTCATGTCCAGCAAACATCGGAAATTAGCTTTAGACCATCTGTCTCAATTTATTCCTGACGCTTATCTTTTCATTGTCGTTAGCGAAGGCCAAAGTTTAGGTGCAATTTTGCTATTCAGTATTGCAGTGGCCGTGGTGATGCGCCGATTTTTCAAGATAGCAAACCTGGTCACGTTGGTGAAAGTTTGGCTTTATAGAGAATAGACCTTCCTTTCGTTTTCCTTAACCAACAAAAAGCCCGCCTGAACTTCAGGCGGGCCGCTATTTTTTTACGTTTGTGCACTTAGCACCAAATGGTGCTCTTACTCTTTGTCTTCAGGAATCGCCAAAGACAGGATGATCGCAGAGAGACCCGCCAAGGTGATGGGCGCTGCAAACACTTGCTTCATAAAGTTTGGCAAATGCTGCGTGGCATCAGGCACCAAGGTCACGCCCAAAGCCAGACCAAAGGACACAGCCATGATGTAGATGCGGCGCAGGGTCATCTCTTGCGAGGCAAGGATGCGAATGCCTGCAACTGCGATGGACGCAAACAGCACCACGGTAGCTCCGCCCAAAACGGGTTTAGGAATAATCAAAAAGAACGCGCCAATGACAGGAAACAGCCCCATCAGAGCCAACAGACCACCGATCCACATGCCGACATGACGGCTGGCCACGCCTGTCATTTGGATCACACCGTTGTTTTGCGAAAACGTGGTGTTTGGAAAGGTGTTGAACACGGCAGCAATGGCAGAATTGACACCATCGCCCAAAACACCGCCCTTGATGCGGCCCATGTAAACCTCGCCGTCAACAGGTTCGCCTGAAATCACAGAGTTCGCAGTCAAATCGCCTGAGGTTTCAATCGCTGTCACGAAATACAAAAACGCGATAGGCACAAACAAAGCAAAATCAAAGTCGATGCCGTATTTAAACGGAACAGGCAAAGCGAACAGCTTTGCACTGCCGAGCGCGCCAAAATTCACCAGACCAAAGAAGCTGGCGACAACAGTCCCCACGATGAGACCGATCATGATGGCAGCGATGCGCGACATAGGATTGCCCAAAAACGTCACAAACAAAATCACGGCCACAACCAAAAGGCCCAAAAGCAAGAACAAAGGCTTGCCCAGATCTTCGCCAGCCTGCGCGCCACCAGCAAAATCGGTAAAACCAGATTTGATCAAGCTTAGACCAATCACGGTGATCACAACACCTGTCACCGTCGGCGTGATCACACGTTTGAGTTTGTCTAAAAACTGCGACAGGATGACTTCAATCAAAGAGCCAGCCAGACATAGACCGAAAATCATCGCTAGAATGTCTTCTGGCGTGCCGCCTTGACCTTTCACTGCAAAGCCCGCGGCCAAAATCGCACCGAGAAAGGCAAAAGACGTGCCTTGAACACTCAACAAACCAGAGCCAACCGGCCCCACCCGTCTGCATTGAATAAACGTGGCAACCCCAGAGACGAAAAATGCCATCGCGATGAGATAGGACACATGTTCTCCCAGCCCCAAAACGCCACCAATGATCAAAGACGGCGTGGCGATGCCGACGATGGATGCCAAGACGTGCTGAAAGGCCGCCAAGGCCGCTTTGGGCGGCGGAGGAACGTCGTTTAAGTTGTACACCAACTGCGTATTTTGTTCTGACATAGTCTTCCCCTTTGTCGTATTGTGAAAGACTGCGCTTGGATGCGTCTTATGAAAAGTCCTTGGCTCTGAGGGCTTAAGTTACCTAAAGGGCAATGTCTGTCTTGGTGTAAATCTTGAGCAGTTTAACGAGTTGCCCCACAGTTTCGCCCAATTGATAAGCGAAATCAGGTCGTCACGCTGCGCATCATGTTGAGGGGGCGACGCCAATTCTCGCGTATCACGCGCGCGCCAAAGGCATAAAAAATCCGGCTCTGTCACAAAACTCACAAACCCTATTGCTAGAATCGTGAATAGGTGAGAGAGGGCGTCTCTGGCGGCATCATACCGAACCGCCTTCCCTTTCAGATGTGAGATAAAACGATGACGGACAAAGCTCCTTTCGCTTTGGGCTGGGAAGAGTGGGCAAAGCTGCCCGCGCTTGGTCTGCCTGCCCTTAAGGTTAAAGTTGACACAGGCGCGCGCACCTCTGCGCTACATGCGTTCGACATTGAACCTTTTGGCCCTGCAAACGCCCCAATGGTGCGATTTAACATCCATCCAGTGCCTGCACGCGAAGACATCGTCATCGCCTGCTCTGCAAAAGTGGTGGATCGTCGCGAAGTCACATCCTCCAATGGTGAAACCGAGCTGCGCTATGTAATCAGCACCGATATTTCCATCGGTGATCGCACGTGGCCGATCGAGATCACTCTGACCAATCGCACCAATATGGCCTATCGTATGCTACTGGGGCGCCAAGCCATTGATGACGACATGATTGTCACTCCGAACGAGAGTTTTTGCCAAGCTGAACTGGATGACAGCGCTTATTTTTCTGCGGCCATTCGCACCTCAAGCGCGCCGCGGGCATTGCGCATCGCTGTGCTCTCACGCGAGCCTGACAGCTATTCCACCCAGCGCCTTGTGGCCGAAGGCCAAGAGCGCGGGCATGTGATCGAAGTGATTGACACCACGCGCTGCTACATGGCGATCAACGCTATGGCGCCTGAAATTTATTACGATGGCAAACGCCTGCCCCGCTATGATGCTGTGATCCCGCGTGTCGGTGCCTCTATCACCTCTTATGGCTGTGCTGTGATCCGTCAGTTTGAAACCATTGGCACCTATTGCCTCAATTCTGCCGATGGCATCGCCAAATCGCGGGACAAATTGCATGCGCACCAAGTTTTGGCGCGTCATGGCATCGATATGCCGACCACGGCTTTTGCCGCCTCGCCGAAAGACACGGACAATCTGATCGATTTGGCGGGGCAAGCACCGCTGATCGTTAAATTACTTGAAAGTACCCAAGGGCGCGGCGTTGTACTGGCTGAGACCAAGAAAGCCGCGCAATCGGTGATTTCCGCGTTTCGCGGTCTCAAAGCCAACTTTCTGGTGCAGCATTTTGTCAAAGAAGCCTCAGGCGTCGATATCCGCTGTGTTGTTGTCGATGGCAAAGTGGTCGCTGCGATCAAACGCAGCTCAAGCGGTGGCGATTTCCGCTCGAACCTGCATTTGGGCGGCACAGCCACAGCAGTACGCATCACCAAAACCGAACGCGATGCGGCCGTCAGATCGGCCAAAGCCTTTGGTCTGCGCATGGCTGGCGTGGACCTGCTGCGCGCGGATGATGGCCCGAAAGTGCTAGAGGTCAATTCTTCGCCCGGATTGGAGGGGGCTGAAAAGACCGCCAAGAAAAACATCGCGGGTCTTTTGTATGACACCATCGAAAAACGTGTCCGTCCAATGCCTGCGCGCAAAGGTGCAAGTAAAAAGACAGCCAGCTAGCGGTTCACCGCGCCGTCACAGTTTCTTTGGTTACAGGTTCTTTGGTTACAGGCCATTAACTGTGCGGCGCGGCACAAATTCAGTCACAGTCAGGGCAATAAGTCCTTCGGTGACAAAAGAATCGCGCGCTAAAAATGTTTCCAGCATCTCGCGGTTGGGCGCAGTTGCCAAAATCGCCCCACCCGTGCGCGGCACCTTCGGACCCGAAGCCAAAAAGAATCCACGATCATACCCTTCATCGACAAAGGCCAGATGCGCTTGCATATGCGGTTCAACCAGCGCCAAATCGACTTTATATTCGATATCGACATGAAACAGATTTTGATCGGCGGCGAGAATAGACATGGCAATGGCCCTTTTTGTGCTCAACTGCCCAATCAATAGCCTCGCACGCACAAAAGACCAAGCCAAGGTCTGGACCTTACCCCAGCCAAACCCTATATCTTTGGTCAAGTTTACACGAGGACAGACATGACAGATTCAGACGCTCCCGTCGAAGGCACTCCGCTGATCAAGCCTTCAAACACGGAACACCCGCTTCACGAAGCCATCGTGGAAGCTTGCCGGTCCGTCTACGACCCTGAAATTCCCGTGAACATCTATGATCTCGGGTTGATCTACACGATCGAAATCAACACTGAGAACGAAGTGCATGTGATCATGTCTCTCACCGCACCGGGCTGTCCTGTTGCGGGCGAAATGCCGGGTTGGGTCGCCGATGCGATTGAACCGTTGCCGGGCGTCAAACAAGTTGACGTCGATCTGGCGTGGGAACCGCCTTGGGGCATGGAAATGATGTCAGATGAAGCGCGTCTAGAGCTTGGCTTTATGTAAGTGCATACGCTGTTGATATTTCGCTTTCAAAACGGTCCTTCGGGGCCGTTTTTCTTTTCGCGCCTCAACATCCCCAAGCACCGTTGCACCCGCCTTGCGCCTCTGTCCTTTTTGAACTGCTGATAAAGCGCGCGGTAGTGCGCTTGCTCTGACTGAAACCCTGTTGGCGTTTGAGATTTTGAAGGCGATAAGAAAATCGCTAAACGGTCATTCATCAGGCACCTCTTGCATTATTGAAACCAATATGCAGAGATTACCGTACAATAACCTGTCGAAATACGCCCAGAAACTGCATTTGGACTTTCAAAAATGAAAGATAAGCCCAAACTCAAAACCGCCCCCAAGTTAGATGATTACATGCTATTCCTCGCTGTCGTCGACGGCGGCGGTCTTGTGGGGGCGGAGCAGACCACAGGCACCCCCTCGCCCACATTGTCGCGCAGGATGACGGCTTTGGAGCGCACTTTGGGCAAGCGTCTATTTGAGCGCGGCGCACGCGGGTACACGCTGACCAGCGATGGGCGCGCCCTTGCCGCCGAGGTCGAACATCTGCGCGCCGCCGCGCAACACTTGGCCGCCTTCAACACCACGCAAACACGCTCCCTTGTGCGCATCACTGCAGGCCATTGGACCACACAATACATCGCACGGCATTTTGGTGAGGTTTGGTCTCAAGACGCCTCTTTGGTGCCATCTGTTCCGTGGGTGCCCGAGCTCGTTTCTTCAGACGCCATGGTCGACATTGCACGGCGCGAAGCGGACATAGGCATTCGCAACAGGCGCCCTGATCAAACATGGCTGGCAGGGCGGCGTACCGCACGCATTGCTTATGCTGAATTCGCCCGTAGCCCCGACGTATTGGGTTACATCACCCTTCCCGAATCTCTTGCCACAACGCCATCAAAGCGCTGGTTACGGCAAAACAAACCCGATGAAATCATCAGCACCGTCTCTGATCCCCGCGCTGAGGCCGATTTGGCCATTGGCGGCATAGCCCGCGTGATTTTGCCCATTTTCGCTGGACGCGCCATGCCCGAACTGGTGCAGGTCTCGCCCGAGATTGATGCACTCACCCATGAAGAATGGTTGGTCAGCCATCATGACGCCCGTCATGATCCGCCCATCCGCGCTGCTTTGGACGCGATTGGCACATTGTTGAGTGCGTCGACGCGGTTTGGGCCTTAACGTGGACCCCAAGCTGACGCGCAGCCCAAATCGGCTGCGCACTGCCAAACGCAACCTAAACAGGGTGCAAAACGACAAACGCATCCTAAATAGGTTGCATATCAACAAACGCAGCCTATATTGGCTGCATCATGACAGATAAAACACGCAAAATAGCCGTTCTTACTGGCGATATCGTCGGCTCAACCGCGCTGGGCCCCGAAAAGCTTGAACGCGCTTTTGACGCCTTGCGCGACTGTGCCGAGATGCAAGCGGAGTGGATGGGGGAAAGCCTTCATTTTACCCGCCATCGCGGCGATGGCTGGCAAGTGGCGCTGGCCGAGCCGAAATATGCGCTGCGGTCGGCTTTGGCGTTTCGGGCGGCCTTGCGCGCTGAGGGCAGTGAGTTTGATAGCTATATTGGGATTGCTGAAGGAGACACCAACAATCAACTTGAACTGAATCTCAATGATGAGACGGCACATGTTTTTGCTAACTCAGGCTCTAATCTAGAAATAATAAAAGGCTTTGCCCCAGAATCAGGATTTAGCATTGGCTACTATTCTCGAGGGAAAACTCTGGCGTGCACCACTTTGCTGGACTTCATATCTAAAGACTGGACACCAGCACAAGCCGCTCCACTTCTTAGAATGTTATCCCCATTAGACAAAACGACATACACAGAAATCGCCAAAGCACTAGGCAAGTCCCGCCAGTCAATCACAAAGTCTCTCGACAGCGCGGGGTATATCGCAATTCGAATTGCACTGATAAATATTGAAACAGGAAAGCAATAATGTTTGAAACCCTGTCAGGCCTATTCTTCGCGCATGTGCTCGCCGACTACGTATTTCAGACTTCTAAAATGGCGCAGAGCAAGGATCGTGTGACCACCCTGCTCGTCCATACGCTTGTGGTTTACCTCTGCGCTGTGGTCGCATTGGGATCTATCGCTTGGCCAATTGCCGTGCTTGCAGGACTGCACATGGCGATTGATGCGTTGAAAGCCATCTGGGTCAAAACCCGCAAAGACGACGGGATCAAACCCTATCTAACCGATCAGCTGACGCATCTCGTGACCCTTGCAGCGATCGCAGCCTTTGCCCCGACCCTATGGGCAGATGGCGTCTGGACCAAAGACCTCGCGAGCGGAGGCCTTATTAACATCAGTGCTTGGGCACCGAAAGCCATGCTGCTGACGGCGGGTATTTTATACACAACCCGTGCGGGTGGTTTTGCCGTGGGCAAATTAATGCAGCCGTTCATCACAGGCGCCCCCAAGAAATCCCTTCCCAAAGGCGGTATGATGATTGGCCTGCTGGAACGCGGTCTTATATTTTTGATGTTCCTCGCTGGACAGCCCGCAGGCATTGGGTTTTTGATCGCAGCCAAATCCGTTTTGCGCTTTGATGCCGCCTCTAAAAACGAGAAAGCCGAATACGTCATCATCGGCACGTTGGCCTCGTTCAGCTGGGCCATTGCCATCGCGATCTTAACACTTGCGATCAACAATGGGTTAAACGGCGATCCGCTTCTTGAGATCATGGCCGCAAAGCCCTAAGTTAGGGGAAAGGAGAACGCACATGTTCGGTATTCCAGGCAAACAAGCCGTCAGCATCACGCCCAAAGCGGCGGCACAAATCGCAAAACTGATGGAGAAAGATGGCTCCAAAGGCTTGCGCATTGGCATCAAAAAAGGCGGCTGCGCAGGCATGGAATACACCATGGACTACGTGAACGACATCGATCCTCTGGACGAAGTGGTCGAACAAGATGGTGGCCGCGTGATGATCGCGCCTATGGCGCAGATGTTCTTGTTTGGCACTGAAATTGATTACGAAGTGTCCTTGCTGGAATCTGGTTTTAAGTTCCGCAATCCCAATGTGGTTGACGCTTGCGGCTGCGGCGAAAGTATCAAGTTTGATGAAAGCCTGTCCGAACAAAGCGGCGTGTAAGTGCCTGCACCTGCTGAACTTATCGCCCATGCCCGCGACCTGTTCGCCGACATAAGCGAGATCACAGTTGGCGGGCTTTTCGGGGGCAGTGCTTTATATGTTGAGGGCGACATCATGTTCGCCTGTATCATCGGCGGCACGATTTATATGAAATCCGATAAGACAACTGTTGACGCCTTTGTTGACGCGGGGTCCGAGCCTTTCACCTATCCTAAAAAAGGCGGTGAAACGGTTGTGACCTCTTTGATGTCACTGCCCGAAAGCGCAAGCGATGATCCTGATGAGGCGCGCGACTGGGCGCGTCTGTCTTATGCGCCAGCATTGAAAGCCACCGAAAAAAAGCGCATTGCGAAAGCCAAAAAAGCGGCACGCAAACAAAAGGCTGAAAAGTCATGAGCATCACGCCAAGCATGATCACTTTTGCCGAAGAGCTGTTTGCACAACTCGGGATGATTTCAACACGTAAGATGATGGGCGGCTTGGCCATTTATTGCGACGGAGTCATTTTTGCCTCGCTTGATCGCGACGGCACGGTGTATCTGAAAGCCAAAGGCGATTTTGCTGACAGTCTTGCCAGCGCAGGTGCCACGCGATTTCAAACGCCTCGTGGGCCAATGGGCTATTGGACATTGCCGAATGCGGCTTTGGATGACGCAAATCTTGCCTGTAATTGGGGGCAAAAGGCCTTGGCAGCGCTTTAAAACCATCCGCAGGCGGCCCTCAGGCTTGCTATCCACTTGACGGCGCTTTCAACGCTGCAATGATGTGCGAAACATATTTGAGGAGAGCGCGACATGGCACGCAAACTGGCAGCAGGCAATTGGAAGATGAACGGCGTCACCGCCAGCTTGGGCGAGGCCGTCACTCTGGCCAAAGCCTTTGACACCCCAAGTGTCGATATTTTGCTTTGTCCCCCTGCCACGCTGATCACATCCATGGCCGCGATCCTCAAAGACAGCCCCATCGCCATAGGCGGACAAGATTGCCATTCCAATGAAAGTGGCGCGCATACGGGCGATATCTCTGCCGCGCAATTGACGGATGCTGGTGCGACCTATGTGATCACGGGCCACTCGGAACGCCGCGCCGATCACAGCGAAAGCGACGCGGATGTGCGCTCTAAAACCGAAGCCGTTTGCGCGGCAGGTCTGACAGCAATTGTCTGTGTTGGCGAAACGCTGGAACAACGCGAAGCGGGCGACGCGCTTAAAGTGGTGCACGGGCAGCTTTTGCGGTCCCTGCCCGATGAAATCGATGCCAGCAAACTGGTGATCGCCTATGAACCGGTTTGGGCCATCGGCACGGGAAAAGTGCCAACTCTTGATGAGATTGCAGAAATCCATGCTGATATGCGCGCCACTCTCACTGCGCGCTTTGGCGATATCGCCGCAGATTTACCGCTGCTTTATGGTGGGTCAGTCAAGCCAAGTAATGCGGCTGACATTTTCGCTGTCCCAGATGTTGATGGTGCGCTGGTTGGCGGTGCGTCTTTAAAAGCGGCTGATTTCGCGGGCATTATTTCAGCGTTAGAGGCCTCTTAACCTCTCATCCAATACAAATAACCGCCGCCCAGTTGATATGGGCCGCGGTATCTTTGCGAGATTTAAGTGACATCCCGCGTGACATCATGGTCGTAAAGCCAGCTGAACCTGTCCACCACAGTGCGTGGCGCGATCTTGCCGCCCGCACGCAACACCATATGGGCCGCCATCCGTTTGGGGCCACGCAAATGGTAATTGCGCGCATTGGCCGTGGCTGCATCAATTGCACGCACCACGCGGGCACGGCGACGCAATTGATAGGCTGGCAGCGCTTGTTCAAGCGACATACTGGCAAGGCAATCGGCCAAAACCCAAGCGTCTTCTAAGGCTAGATTGGCCCCCTGCGCCAAAAACGGCAGAGTCGGATGCGCCGCATCGCCAATCAAGGCTGTGCGCGCGCCGTGCCAATTTTGCGCCACAGGATGACGGAACAATCCCCATCTTGAAACCTCAGTGACCCGCGCCAAAAGACTGGTCACACCGCCACCGAAGGCTTTGAAATGTTCTCTCAGCTGATTAGGATCACCTGAGAGATGCCAGCCTTCATCGGTCCAATCGGCGCGCTCTTCGACGGCAACAATATTGATCAACGTTCCATCACGCAGCGGATAGCACACCACATGTTGACCTGCCGCCATATGAATCATCGCAATCGGGTCTTCGCCGCCCATGGCGGGCACAGTCGCACGCCAAGCCGTTTGTCCGGTGAAAAAGGGCGCGGCCTCGCCGTTCAATGTCTTGCGCAAGCGCGATTGCAATCCATCTGCCCCCACAGCCACATCATGAACGCACTGCGCGCCGCCTTCAAACCGCAGCGTTACAGCGTCACCATCGTCAACAACCGTCTCGACGCTATGTGAGAGTTTGATCTGAACGCCTGCATCCTGAGCCCCCTTGAGCAAAGCATCAATCAAATCAGCGCGGTGCACCATCAAAAAATCTGCTTCGGGCTTAAGGCCTTTGAAATCCATATGCAAAACCTTGCGCCCAGAATACCCATCAAGCAATAACACCCCCGTAGAGTGCATCGCATTCAGGCCTGTATCCAGCCCAAGCGCCGACAGGACCGCCACGCCATTTGGCGACAGTTGCAACCCCGCCCCCACTTCCGCAATCTCAGGCGCACGTTCATAAACGGTAACGCGGGCCCCGCGCAGCGCCAAAGCGCGCGCAACTGTCAGGCCAGCAACGCCAGCGCCGAGAATGGCGATATCTTGTCCGATCAACATATGAAACCCTCATGCAAAGCCAGCGCAACGAAAAACACCGAAGCGATTGCTTCGGTGTTTGGCATAGATTCAAAGACAGGTCACCTGCGCGCAATGACGCGCAAAGCGCACTCACTGTCAAAAACACACGAGCGGATCAGTCGTCACGGTGTACTTTTTCGCGGCGCTCGTGACGCTCTTGCGCCTCAAGGCTCAAGGTCGCGATGGGGCGTGCATCAAGACGTTTAAGCGAAATCGGCTCGCCCGTATCTTCACAATATCCAAACTCGTCAGCATCGATGCGACGCAAGGCAGCATCGATTTTTGTCACGAGCTTGCGCTGGCGATCCCGCGTGCGCAATTCAAGAGCGCGGTCGGTTTCTTCAGACGCACGGTCCGCGATGTCTGGAATGCTACGGGTTCCGTCTTGCAAACCTTCAAGCGTGTTGCGGCTTTCATCCAGCAGCTCTGCTTTCCAATTTTCAAGTTTGCGACGAAAATATTCGATCTGACGTTCGTTCATAAAGGGTTCGTCTACCGATGGACGATAATCGTCAGGCAGGGTTAATTCGGCCGTCATAGTGCTCACCTCATTGTCGCCGACAGCTCAAGTGCTATCACTTTTGACTGGTCGGCACCTCCAATTGCCGCTCATTTACCTGCTTTGCAAGCGGATGTCACTAGGTGATCTACCACGCGTTGTACCTTTGTGATCCGCTGCTATGATTGGCCTGAAAATTCGTTAGATCGGGGCTCTTTAGCTATGAAATTCGCATCAACTGACACTTATATCGCGCCCAAAGACCTCACAGTTGCTGTGAACGCGGCCATCACGCTGGAGCGTCCTCTTTTGGTCAAAGGCGAACCGGGGACAGGCAAAACCGAACTGGCACGCCAAGTGGCCGCAAGCATGGGCATGCAGATGATCGAATGGAATATCAAATCCACCACCCGCGCCCAGCAAGGCCTGTATGAATATGACGCCGTGTCGCGCTTGCGTGACAGTCAGTTGGGGGATCCAAAAGTCGAGGATGTGAGCAATTACATCAAGAAAGGCAAACTTTGGCAGGCCTTTGAGGCGGACGAAAAAGTGGTTTTGCTGATTGATGAAATCGACAAGGCCGATATCGAATTTCCCAATGATTTGCTGCAAGAACTCGATAAGATGGAATTTCATGTCTACGAGACGGGTGAAACCGTGCGCGCGCGCCATCGCCCTGTGATCATCATCACCTCGAACAACGAAAAGGAACTGCCAGACGCGTTTTTGCGGCGCTGTTTTTTCCATTACATCCGCTTTCCAGACATGGAGGTGATGCGCCAAATCGTCGACGTTCACTTCCCGAACCTGAAAGACCGCCTTTTGACCACGGCTTTGACACAGTTCTATACCATAAGAGAGACTCAAGGGTTGAAAAAGAAACCCTCGACCTCGGAAGTACTGGATTGGCTTAAATTGCTGCTGGCAGAAGATTTAACACCGGAAGACCTTGCGATGGACAGTGCAAACGCGCTGCCCAAATTGCATGGCGCCTTGTTGAAAAACGAACAAGACGTGGCGCTGTTTGAACGTTTGGCCTTTTTAGACCGCAAAGGACGTCGCTGAGATGAACATCACCATTCGATCTTTGACGCGTACAGATCAAGAGGCATGGAAACCGCTTTGGCAGGCCTATTTGACGTTTTACGAGTCTGCTGTGCCCGACGCAGTATCAGAAGCCACGTTCAATCGGCTGACGGACCCTGCGCAGTCTGAACGCGCCGCTTTTGTCGCTGTCTTAGACGACAAGATCATTGGTTTTGTGCATTACATCACCCATGCCCATAATTGGCGGCTGGAAGATGTGATCTACCTGCAAGACCTATACGTAGCGCCAAGCGCACGTGGCAAAGGGGCCGCACGGGCCTTGATCAACCGCGTTTACAGTGCCGCAGATGAAAATGGGACGCCATCAGTGTATTGGATGACGCAAGAGTCCAACGTCACGGCCCGCAATCTCTATGATCAAGTTGCCACTTTAACCCCGTTTGTGAAATACCAAAGGCCATCATAAGTGCTTAAATCCCCCCCCTTATCCAAACCTAATTCTGCCACTTGCCCCATCGCCGCAGGCCGTGCTTGGCGGCTGGGCGCTGTGGTTTTGGCTATGGGGGTTCTGATCGGTTGTGGCGCACCTGAACTGCGAACGCAGCGCGACACAGCTCGTGCACCCTCGGTCTTGCTTGATTTGCCACCGATGAAACTCTTTTCATCCCTGAGGCCCGCTAAAATCACCCGCTCGAATACCTCAATTGCGCGTGATTTTATGGCGCTGAGTTTCCAACTTGAAAATGGCACGGAACTGTCACAATTCACCCGATTTGACGGACCGATCACCCTGCGCGTGACGGGGAGTGCCATCCCTGCATCCTTAGGCCCTGATCTAGAGCTTTTGATCGCGCGATTGCGCCGTGAGGCGGGCATTGATATCACCCGCGTCGGACCAAATGTGGACGCGAATATCACCATCGAGACCCTGCCCCATGCAGACTTACGCCAACGTATTCCCAATGCGGCTTGCATCGTTGCGCCCAATATTTCCAGCTGGGATCAATATCGTCATGCCGCCCGCAGTGATCTGAGCTGGACCAACGTCATGCGGCGCGAAAAACTGTCGATCTTCATCCCCAATGACGAAGCGCCGCAAGAAATGCGCGACTGTCTGCACGAAGAATTGGCCCAAGCTTTGGGACCGCTCAACGACCTGTATAGCTTGACCGACAGTGTGTATAATGACGACAATATTCATTCGATCTTGACTGAATTTGATATGTTGATTTTGCGCGCAACCTATGACCCTGCCCTGCGCAACGGCATGTCACGCGCGCAGGTGGCACAGCGCTTACCTGCAATTTTGAGCCACATTAATCCCGCCGGAAATCGCGTGAGCACACCGCCCTTTACCCCGACACCACGCGCGTGGATCAACGATGTCGAGGCCGCAATGGGCGCGCAACCATCACCGAATGCGCGTCGCGCAGCCGCAGCACGCGCTGTCAACTTTGCGCTGTCCCAAGGGTGGAATGACTCGCGCACAGGGTTTTCACTCTTTTTGCTTGGCCGCTTGTCTGTTGGGGCTGATCGCGGGCTTGCACGGGCTGCATTGTCAGATGCCTACGCCATTTATACGGCACGTAGCGACACAGCCTATCATGCGGCTCATGTCGCGTTGCAACTTTCGGCCATTGCTTTGCTTGATAACAATTTTGACGAAGCCTTGCGTCTCACCAACACTGCGATCCCGATCGCGCGCACCGCAGGCAATGCAACCTTGCTCGCCTCTTTGATGATGACCAAAGCCGAAGCCCTGACCGCTCTTGGGCGCGCCTCTGAGGCACGGCTGGTTCGGCTCGACAGTCTGGGCTGGGCGCGGTATGGATTTGGCACAGATGAACAGGTCCTTGCTCGATCCAGCGAAATTGCAAGTCTCGCGCGGCGTTAAGACGGCTCTGTTTCGCAAAAACAGCCCAGAGAGTGACGCAGGCTTGCGCGCATTTTGGCAGATGAAGGACATAAGACTATGATCGTCATTCTATTGGCAATTGTCGGCGCAACACTTGGGTGGCGTATCGCCACAAAACGGGACGGAAACCGATTGGACAAGCTGCAATATGCTGCGGCTTTGATGCTGGGGTTTTCTGTGATCGGGCTATTTATCACGCTAATCATCGATATCTTGATCTAAGATCCCTGGACCTGCGCCACGCAGACCAGCCCCTTTATGTGAGGGACCTTTGATGTTTTTACCCTTTTTCCAAACATTACGCAGTCACAACGTGCCTGTGTCTTTGCGCGAATATCTCGCGTTTTTGGAAGCTATCTCCACCGGTCTTGCACAGTATGACATCGAGGAATTTTATTTTCTGGCCCGCGCTATCATGGTCAAAGATGAACGCAACATAGACAAGTTCGATCAGGCTTTTTCAAAATCTTTTCAAGGTCTTGAAAGCATATCTTCAGAACAGGTTATCGAGGCTATTGATCTGCCCGAAGACTGGCTGCGCAAGGAAATTGAAAAACACCTAAGCGCCGAAGAACGCGCCGAAATCGACGCCTTGGGTGGGTTTGACACGCTGATGGAAACACTCAAAAAGCGCTTGGACGAGCAAAAAGACCGACATCAAGGTGGCTCTAAATGGATCGGCACTGGCGGCACCTCGCCCTTTGGTGCCTACGGTTACAACCCCGAAGGCGTGCGCATCGGACAAGACCAATCGCGTCACCGAAAAGCTGTCAAAGTTTGGGACAAACGGGATTTCAAAAACCTCGACGACACGGCCCAACTTGGAACCCGTAATATTAAAGTTGCGATGAAACGTCTGCGCTCTTGGGCCAGAGACGGCGCCCATGACGAGCTGGATTTGGACGGCACCATCCGCGCGACGGCTGAGAACGGCTATCTTGATGTAAAAACGCGACCTGAGCGGCGCAATGCCGTAAAAGTCTTAATGTTTTTTGACGTGGGCGGCTCGATGGATGATCACATCAAGGTGGTCGAAGAATTGTTTTCTGCCGCACGCACAGAGTTCAAGCACCTTGAATACTACTATTTCCACAACTGCTTGTATGAAGGCGTTTGGCGCGACAATATCCGTCGTTGGAACGGGCAAACCCCGACCCAAGATGTTTTCAACACCTACGGTAAAGACTACAAAGTGATTTTTGTTGGCGATGCGTCGATGTCACCTTATGAAATCGCGATGCGTGGTGGTGCGACCGAACATTACAATGATGAAAGCGGCGAAGTTTGGCTGTCGCGTGCCCGCGCCCATTGGCCCGATCACCTCTGGCTTAATCCTGTGCCTCAAGATCATTGGCGCTACACGCAATCCATTGGCATGATTAACGAAATTTTCGACAACCGCATGGTGCCGATGACGCTTGACGGGCTGACAAAGGGTATGAAACTATTGGGGTCGTGAAAACACGCCCTACGCGACGGAACACTGCAAAACCTGCGTATAACCCCCACGAAACGCCCGAAAAGGATCGCGTTATATCACAGTTTTTCAAACGTCTTTGGCAAAATACGCCAATCGCCACGGTTGTCTTGGTGGTCTCACTGGCGGTCGCGGGGCTGTTCACTGTACGCTCCGTGGCGCTTTGGGTCTATTGGCATGATCCGCAACATCGCGCCCAAGCGATAGAGCCATGGATGACGCCAAAATATATCGCACACTCTTGGGCCGTTCCGCCGCATATCGTGGGCGACGCCTTAGGCGATTTTCAACGTCATAAAAAAGGCCCCATGAACTTGGACCAAATCGCCGCTGCAAAGGATATGTCAACGCGCGATTTGATCACATCTATTGAAGACGCGATCCACAGTTTCAACCTGACGCGCCCTTCTCCTCCGCCGCCTCCTCCTCCGCATCGCCCTGCGCCAAAGGATGGATCATGACGGATAATATTGTCGCGCTGATCACAACCTATGGCTATCTAGGCGTCTGCATCTGCACTTATTTTTCATGTTTGTTCATTCCTATCCCCACATCTTTGATGATGCTGGCTGGCGGCGCTTTGGCAGCTTCAGGTGATATTTCGGCCCCCATTTTGTTGCTATCGGCGTTTTCAGGCGCGGTTTTGGGGGACCAAACCGGTTTCTTTATCGGGCGTAAATTCGGACGACGCGCTTTGACGCGACTGTCACGGTCACCTGCCCGCGCACGTGTGATCGCACGGGCAGAGGCAACCGTGGACAGGCGCGGCGGATACGGTGTGTTTTTCTCAACATGGCTTGTCGCGCCCCTTGGACCCTATGTAAATGTGGTCGCGGGCGCTGCTGGTTTGAAATGGCTGCGCTTTACCATCGCAGATGTCTTAGGCGAGGCGATTTGGGTCAATCTGTACATTTGGATTGGTTTTGCATTCGCGGGCAGTTTGGCATTGGTGTCCGAACTGGTGAGCGATGTCATGGGCTTGATCGCAGCTTTGGTCATCGCGGCCGTTGCAGGCCTTTGGATCACCCAAGTGTTGCGCGCGCAACGTGCCACGGATAAAGCCCGCGAGAACGAGCAAAAGCAAGAAACAGCCCCTGCCCCCTTTGCCAAACAATCCGAGAGCACCATATAAGTCATATGCTCAAGTTCCTCCCCATCCTTTTGGCCCTCATCTACGGCTATGTTATGTACCGCATGTCTGCGGGACGCTCTGCGCGTGAATTGGCGTCAAAATCCGCTGAACTGGCTGACGCTACCCTGCGCGATCAATTCATGCGGCTGGCTCACGCACTCGATTTGCCGCGTGTGCAAGTGTTTTTATATGACATCGAGCCAGTGAACGGCTTGGCGGCCCCAGATGGCAAAGTCTATATCACGCGCGGGTTTTACCAAAAATTCCGTTCTGGCGAAGTCACAGCCGAAGAAATGGCATCCGTTGTGGCGCATGAATTGGGCCATGTCGCTTTGGGTCATTCCAAACGGCGGATGATTGATTTTTCAGGTCAAAATGCTCTGCGCACGGCGCTCGCTATGGGATTGCGTTTTGTGCCTCTCATCGGCCCGTTTGCGATCTATATCGCCTCAGCCATGACCAGCATGCTCGCCGCGAAACTGTCGCGCCGCGATGAATTTGAAGCGGACGCCTATGCCTCTGCCTTGTTGCACAAATCAGGCATTGGCACTGAGGCGCAGAAATCACTGTTTTTGAAACTTAATGCACTGACAGGCGCACATGGCGCCAAGACCCCTGCATGGTTTATGAGCCATCCGAAAGTGGAAGAACGGATCAAAGCGATTGAGGTGAACGAGGCAAAGTGGCAGGCTTAGCCACATAAACGCATCAATCGGAGGACGTCACATGCGGATAGACTGGCATTCAGCCCCTCTCAACCGAGACACGCCCATTACGCCCAATTATAAAAACACACAGAATGTGCGTCGATTTTTACGGCAAACCTGCGGCGAAGACTTCAAATTTGACCGCCCCTTTATGCAATGGATCAAAGACGGAACGGATTTAACCTTGGGCGATGTTGCGGATGAATGGATGCGGCGTCAGGTGGCAAAAAAGACCCAATAACAAATTAGCCCAGCATTTTGCCCAAACGCGGCAATCGCGCTTTTTTCATCAGTTTGCGCATATCCCATGGCTGGCCAGACAGACGTTCGGCCGTCAAGCGAACGTCTTCGCAAGCAGCACCAACCAGATCAGGGTGATGCGAGGCGAGCTCCCACAAGAACCCATCGGGGTCACGGCGCTCAACGCCCTCTTCGCGCAGGGTGTTTTGCGGAAAATCTGAGGCGTTCATGGTGACAAGCTCGTCGGCATTGCCTGCAATCGCGGCAGCAAGCACATGAATGTCATTTTCATCGGGCAGATACAGCCGCGCCTGCAACCCCGCGTGAGGTTTAACGCAAGCCTTTGGCCAAACGGCTTTGATAAGCGCCACTTCGGCGCGGGCCTGCGCCTCGCCCGTCGGGCCAATTTTACGCGCGGCTCTGGCCCATTCTTCTAAAATGCGCTCAGACCACAGCGGGGTAAAAAGCCCCTTGGCGGCCACGTTCAACAGAACCTCACGCATCACTGTGGGGTATAAAACGCAGGCATCAAGGAGCACTTTTTTCATGTGTTTGAAGTCCTTAAGACATCATGCGGTAAAACAGACCTTTAAGATATCCGCTTTCCGCGAGTTGCGGCATCAGTGGATGATCGGCACCGGCAAAGCCCGTATGGATAAGTTGCGCTGATCGTGTCGCGCGGCCAATGCCACGGTTGCACGAATTGCGGAACCGTTCCAAATCAGCGGCATGTGAACACGAACACAGGCCCAGATATCCACCATCGACAACCAAAGCAGCCGCCATTTTCGCCACGCGTTCATAGGCGCGCAGACCCTTTTCAAGTGCAGGTTTGCTTGGCGCGAACGCAGGTGGATCACAGATCACAACGTCGAACTTTTCGCCCTCGGCCAACAAAGCTGCCATAGTATCGAAAGCATCGCCTTTGCGGGCGCTGAACTTGTCAGACACGCCCATAGCAGCCGCGCCTTGTGCAGCCAATTCAAGCGCAGGTGCAGAGCTGTCAACACAGACAACGGATTCTGCACCGGCTGCCAAAGCTGCCAAGCCGAACCCGCCAACATGGGAAAACACATCCAAGACGCGTTTGCCTTTGACAAGATTCTGCGCGAAGGCGTGGTTGTCGCGTTGATCAAAAAACAATCCGGTTTTTTGCCCGCCCATAAGGTCGGCCATGTAAGTGGCGCCGTTCATGGATACGGGGATCACGCCTTCGACAGCGCCATCGATCACTTCTAGTTTTTCGTCCAAACCTTCCAAAGTGCGTGCACGGCCAGAGCCGTTCATCACAAAAGTCGTGGCACCGGTGACGGATTTCAAAGCTGCGACCAAAGGTGTCAGCAAGGCATCAGCCCAAGCCGCATTCGGCTGGATCACCAAAGTATCGCCGAAACGATCAACGATAACCCCTGGCAGGCCATCGGCTTCGGCGTGGATCAAGCGATAAAAGGGCTCAGCATACATCATTTCGCGATGTTGCAGCGCATGTTTGACGCGGGGGGCAAACCAAGCCTCGTCAATCGCCATGTCGGGATCGCGATCCAACACCCGCGCAAAAATGCGGCTGTTCGGATTGACGCCAACAAGGGCCAAAAAGTTACGCTCCGCATCCTCAAGCCGCGCAATTGCGCCGGGTGTGAGGTTTTTCGTGCGGCGGTCGAGGACCAGCTCATTGTCAAACACCCAAGGGCTGCCGTGGCGCACTGCGCGGGCATTGGCTTTTGGGGTAAGACGAATGGTGGGTAATGATTCAGAAGGGTGCGTCATGCCCCCCTCTTACTGAGGTTTTGCGTTCCATGAAAGGGGGATCAGAAGGCGTAGGGCTGTTGCAGCTCAGTTGTGATCACTTCTGCCAGTCGTTCGATGATCCGTACTTTCTGTGTCACGCCAGCTTTTTCGGCATTTACGGCAGCGATACCACCCAAAGCATCGAAAGTTGCATCCACCAAGCGCGGCGGTACGAGTGTGGCCCCTGTCTGGGCGTCGCGAATGGTCATAGCAAACATAATTTCGTGTTCGCCACCAAAGGTGTAACGCACTTTTTCGGTTTGCGCGTGAAACTGTACCAATTGCACATCGACGATGACTTCTTTTGCACCATCAAATGCCCGCGCGCCTGTCGCCAGCCCTGCTTCTAAAACAGCTTGAACTTGTTCATAACGATTGCCGTAAGCATCTCCGCGCCACACAATGTCAGCGTTTGGTTTATATGTATTGGCTTCTGATACGGTTAAATCTTTTGGCACGAAAACATTGATCTTGCTGACTTTAAAATCTGGCTGGATGTAATTTGGTTTGGCTGAGACCTGCCCAGAAAGCGGAGCATCAATTGGCGCGGCACGCGACACTGTTTCAACAGGTGCACAGGCTGCGGCACTGACCATGAGGCCGATTGCTGCGATCATTTTTACGCGTTTAGTGACGGTTTTCATTGCTCTGCCTCCGGGGTATTCCCCATTAATTCTGTGTTAACCATGATGGCGAATTGAGGCAGGAATGAGAAAATCCCGCAGCATTTTGCGGGATTTTTCTGGGTCTTATCTAAAGACCTGTATATCATTTTTGGTCATAATCTGATCAGGCAGCCCTCTCAAGCGTACCAAAATCAGATTTACGCAGCGCTTTGTGCTGTTGAGGTCGCACCGAAGGAAAACAGGCGACGAACCCATTTGGAAACGGTTGTAACGATGCTCAGAGCAGTTTCAGCACGAAGTTGACGTGCACGCGCTTCGATTGCAACGAGTTCGAGTTGTGAGACTGGTGCGTTTGTCATGTTATATTTCCTTTTAAGTCGTAATTTTGTTTTGCGCTCTGTATCCTAGGTCAAGGACACTGTCGTATTGCTTGATCCATACCTACGCCTCACAGCCTCAGACCACCACTACCCATTGCGAAACCCCGCCATGCGCCTGCTGCATTGCAGCGCAACATGTTGGAAATACCGGATCGTGTCGCAAGAAATACCTTGGCATCATCCAGTTCACTGGTGTTCGTCGATGAAAGAACAGGCAGATGCTATACCGCACGCCGATGTGGCAAATGGTTCTGGACATTTCTGCACTGCGGCTTTAAGTTAGCGCTAACACAGTATAGTTTAGCGCTAACGAGATGTATATAAACTCACGCAAGCCCACAAAACGCAATTCACCCTAAAATTGACCGCAAAGGCCCGCTCCATGTCACTTAATGCACAGATCAAAGCCGTCACCGACCGTATCATAGAGCGCTCACGCCCAACACGTGACGCATACTTAGAGCGGATGGGCGTTGCTGCAAACGCGGGCCCTGTGCGCGCACATTTGAGCTGCGGCAACCAAGCTCATGCCTACGCGGCCATGGGACAAGACAAAGATGCGCTTGTTGCAGATCGCGCGGCAAACCTTGGCATCATCACCGCATATAATGACATGCTGTCCGCACATAAACCTTACGAACATTACCCCGACATCATCCGCGATGCGGCGCGCTCTGTTGGTGCAACAGCCCAAGTCGCAGGTGGTGTTCCAGCGATGTGTGATGGTGTCACCCAAGGTCAACCAGGCATGGAACTGTCCCTCTTTTCCCGTGATGTGATCGCCTTGGCTGCGGGTGTGGGCCTGTCGCACAATTGCTTTGACGCCGCCGTGTTCTTTGGAATTTGTGACAAAATCGTCCCGGGCCTTGTGATGGCGGCGGCGACATATGGCCACATTCCGTCCGTGTTTGTTCCAGCGGGTCCGATGACCTCGGGCATTCCGAATGATGAAAAAGCCAAAGTGCGTCAGCAATTTGCGACTGGCGAAATTGGTCGTGAAGAGTTGATGAAGGCTGAAATGGCGTCATATCACGGATCTGGCACCTGTACGTTTTACGGCACAGCCAACACCAACCAAATGTTGATGGAAATCATGGGGCTGCACCTGCCCGGCGCATCCTTTGTCAATCCAGGCACCGATCTGCGTGACGCATTGACCGCAGCCGCGGCCAAACGAGCCCTTGAGATTACCAATCTGGGCAATGATTTCCGTCCGACGTCGCAGATTTTGGATGAAAAAGCTTTTGTGAACGGGCTTGTTGGCTTGATGGCAACCGGTGGCTCGACCAATCTTGTGTTGCACATGCCAGCCATGGCGCGTGCTGCAGGCATCATTCTGGACCTTCAAGATTTCTCTGATATCTCAGAAGTGATCCCTTTGATGGCCAAAGTCTATCCGAACGGCTTAGCGGATGTGAACCACTTCCACGCGGCCGGCGGGCTTGGTTATATGATTGGGCAGCTTTTGGAAAATGGTTTGCTGCATGAAGATGTCAAAACCATCGCTGGTGATGGGCTATCACTGTACACCAAAGATCCGAAAATCAAAGACGGCGCATTGGTGTTTGAAGACGGCTCGAAAGAGACGCTGAACGATCGTATTTTGCGCCCAGTCGCTGATGCTTTTCAAAAAACCGGTGGCCTGAAAGAGCTTAAAGGCAATATTGGACGCGGCGTGATGAAAGTCTCTGCCGTGGCCCCAGAGCGCCGCATCGTTGAGGCCAAAGTTCGCATTTTCCACGATCAACGCGATGTGAAACCCGCCTTTAACAATGGCGAATTCACTGATGACACCGTGGTTGTCGTGCGCTTCCAAGGTCCGCGTGCCAACGGTATGCCCGAATTGCATTCCTTGACCCCTACTCTATCAATCCTGCAAGATCGCGGTCTCAAAGTGGCGCTGGTCACGGATGGCCGTATGTCTGGGGCCTCTGGTAAAGTGCCCGCTTGCATTCACGTCTCACCAGAGGCCGCAAATGGTGGACCGATCGCAAAACTGCGCGATGGCGACTTGGTCCGCGTGGATGCGGTTGCAGGCACTTTAGAAGTGCTTGAGGCAGATTTTGACACCCGCGACGCCGTGCAAATTGATTTGTCCGCCAATAGCATCGGCATGGGCCGCGAGCTGTTCGAAGTGTTCCGCCAAAACGCGGGCAATGCCACCGAAGGCGCTGCGACAATCCTATAGGATCGGCCATCAAGCCCAGCTGTTGATCTAAGAATGTGCCGCTCACAACCCTGTGGGCGGCATTTTCATAAGTTTGGCGCATTGTGTGATGCTCAAACGCGTTGCAAAAGCGACTGTCCCTTGACCTGAGCGTGACAATAGGCTTGTTAGGGCTAACACCCCTATTTTGTGGCATAAGGAGCCCCACCATGACCCCACAAGAGGCCAGCATTCTGTGCGCCGAAATTTGCGCACTTGCCCCCGTCGTTCCTGTTCTTGTTGTCAATGACGTCGCCCATGCACGTCCATTGGCCGAAGCGCTTGTCGCGGGCGGTTTGCCAGCTCTCGAAGTGACCTTGCGCACCCCCTGCGCCCTTGACGTTATCAAAGAGATGTCAAAAGTCGAAGGTGGCACAGTTGGCGCGGGCACGCTTTTGACGGCGCAAGACGTGACAAACGCCAAAGCTGCGGGCGCAAAATTCGGCGTATCCCCTGGCGCAACAGACGCTCTTTTGGATGCTTGCGAAGCACAGGACATGCCATTGTTGGCCGGCACTGCGACATCCTCAGATGTGATGCGCCTGCTTGAGCGCGGCTATACTGTCGCCAAGTTTTTCCCTGCGGAAGCCAACGGCGGCGCCCCTGCGCTGAAAGCCATCGGCGCGCCTTTACCGCAAATGAAATTCTGTCCAACCGGCGGCATTTCACTGAAGACGGCGCACCAGTATTTGTCTTTGCCCAACGCGCTTTGCGTTGGCGGTTCATGGGTTGCACCGAATGATCTGGTGAACAAAGGCGACTGGAAAGCCATCGAAGAACTGGCACGCGAGGCCGCTGCACTGTCGCGCTAACGCTGTCTCATTCCAAAAAACACTTACATAAGCTGCGGATCAACTCGATCTGCGGCTTATACGCGATGCCCTCGACCCGATTGTTGTAATGGCACTCAGTCTTGGCGCTCTGAAACCTGCTGCATAAGCCATGCTTGCCGCAGGTTGCGCAGACATCGCACCTGATCGCATCGCGTCAACACGGCGCTCTGGACCACCTACATGTCCACCGTTATGTACAACATCGAATTTCGCCCAGAGCGCTGCTGGGCGCGTGCCTGAGCGACAGAAGGCGACAATCGGTTTAGGGCAGGCAAATATATGGTCATCAAACGCCGCTTGATCCTGCTCGGTTGCCCCTCTCTCATGAATTGGCAGATAAACCGCTTTTAAACCAAGTTTCTGCGCCTCGGCCGCGATTGCGCTGAAGTCAACTTGATCAAGGCCTTCATGATTTGGTCGATTGCAAATAATTGTTTTGTAACCGGCTTTTGCCAAATCTTGGACCGTGTTCACCTCCACCTGATTGGCAATCGCGAACATTCCGTTAAGTTTTCTAACGCGCATGTAAAACTCCATTTCCACGATCGGCACATCCAAGCCCTCAGCACCTTGGGTCTTTTTGTTCTAATGCTCTAAATATGCCTAAAACTGCTTACGAATACGTTATCCTATCTCAGAGAGAAAACGCGAAATTTAGTCAAATGATCACAGTATGAGTCAATTGCGCATATCGAAAGTATCGCGCGCCTTAACCGCGACGCGCACGAGATCCGCCACGCCGCACGCTTGGGCCAGTCAAACTGACCAAACCTTCACGCAAGACCAAAGTCATCGGATGATGGTCCGCTGCCCCTTGCTCATAAAGGCCAATCAAGCGCCGGATCGCAATATCTGGTCGCAAATCCGGTCCAATTTTGATTGCCCAATCCAAAAAGATCGACCGCGCCTCTTGGATCGTGATGTTTTCAATGCGGTAGGATTCGCGGATCAATCCCCCCGGATCGAGCGCTTCATCGTAATCAAGTGTTTCGCGGCGCGACATGAGCGGTTCTCCTGTTTTGAGCTTTCATCAGCTAAAGTGTGCCAAGGCTCCGCGCAAGAGCCATAGCGTTTATGATGACACAGCAGGGCGTGCCAGAACGCGGTCCAACACATCAGCAGCCGCAGCACTTGCCTGTGCGATCTGTATCGACAAGGCCTCGATGCTATCGGTTTCGGTAGAGCGCATCAAAAACGCGCGCCCATCCGTACCGATGGCCGCCGGATCAAGTTTGTCCCCCGTCAACAAGCGCGCTGCCGACTGCAAGCGCCATGTAAGCTTATACGTTGTGCGCAAAACGTCGTGTTCGTCTTGCGTCAACCAACCAAAGTCTCGCCCCGATTGTAACTGCGTATAAACGTCTTGCGCGGGGCAACCCGTGATCAAAGCAGCTGCCTCGGCCACCAGTTCGATATCCATCATCCGTCCAGCCCCGCTTTTAGGATCCCAAGGTGTCCCAGGCTTGGCCTCTGCCAAACGCCTGCGCATATCGTTGGTTTCAAACCGGATCGCGGCTTCGTCATGTCGTGTTTGTAGCAGGCTGGTGCGGAACTGCTCGACCGCCGCAGACAAATCAGGCGCGCCAACAACGACACGGGCGCGCGTCAACGCCAAGTGCTCCCAGACCCAAGCCTCGTTTTGTTGATAAGCCGTAAAGCTGTCAAAAGAGGTGGCGACAGGGCCTTGCTTGCCTGACGGGCGCAGCCGCATGTCAACCTCGTACAGTCGCCCCTGCGCGGTTTGCGCGGTGACGGCCGTGATCATAGCCTGCGTTAAGCGTGCGTAATAAGTTCTTGAAGCCAATGGACGTTTTCCATCCGAATATTCAACGCCACCTGCATCATAAATCACAATCATATCCAGATCAGAGGCAGCCGTTAAGCGTCCAGCCCCAAGTGATCCCATGCCCAAAACCAGTGCACCGCGCCCTGGCGGCACCCCGTGTTTTTGTGCAAAGGCATCGACCACCACATCGTAAAGCGCCGCAATCGACGCAGACGCCAAATCGCAATATTGCTGCCCAGCCTCATCCGCAGAAATGAGCCCGCGCAATTGGTGGACACCAATGCGAAAATGCCATTCTTTGGCCCAGCGACGCGAATTGTCCAAGGCCAACTCGTAATCTTCGGATTTGGCCAAGGTCTGCGCCAACTCGACACGCAAAGCATCGTATCCGGGCCATGGCGCAAAGAAAGCGCCACCAATAACAGCATCTAAAACGCCAGAGTTTCGCGACAAATACCGCCCCAAATGCGGTGCTGTCGCAACGATATCAAGGATCAGGTCGATCAATTGAGGATTGGCCTCAAACAATGCAAAAAGCTGCACGCCAGCGGGCAATCCGCGCAAGAAACCATCCAAATTGGCAGCCACTTCCAAAGGGCGATCTTGAGCTTGGATACGGATTAAAATGTCCCGTTTCAGGCGATCAAAAATTTCCTGTGCGCGCTCTGAGCGCAGTGCCGGATAGCTTTGCCAGCGCGATGTGATTTCGCGCAACTCATCGGATTGGTCAATCTCTGGCGCTTGCACTTCGGAGGGGGCAAAAAAGCCCTCTGTCACCTCATGTACGCGTGCGCAACGTTGCAAAATATCTGCACGCATTGCCTCTGTGTCCATCCCCATCAAATACGCCAATCGGTCGAATTCGTCTGGCGTTGATGGCAGGCTATGCGTTTGCTGGTCGCGCAGCATTTGCAAGCGATGTTCTACCTCTCTATGCGCGGTATAATCGGCGGTCAAAATGTCACAAATATCATGTTCTATCCAAGACTTATCAGCCAATCCTCTTAATGCATCACAAGTGCCACGCATCCGTAAATCTTTGTCGCGTCCCCCTGCAATCAATTGCCGTGTTTGGGCGAAAAACTCGATTTCTCGAATACCTCCAAGTCCCAATTTGATGTTGTGGTC
The DNA here is from genome assembly GCF_018860505.1 of Pacificibacter marinus. Classification (GTDB taxonomy): domain Bacteria; phylum Pseudomonadota; class Alphaproteobacteria; order Rhodobacterales; family Rhodobacteraceae; genus Celeribacter; species Celeribacter marinus_B. Next base: position 2,866 of record NZ_JAHKPU010000024.1, on the reverse strand, counting down.
TTCAAGTTTAAGTGCGCCACCTAACCCTTTGTGTTTACGTATTTTCAGCCGCATATCATGGGTTTCCTGAATGGCCGCAAAATCAAGATGTTTGCGCCAAACGAAAGGTGTGAGCGTGTCCAAAAACTGCTGCCCCGCCACCAAATCGCCCGCGGCGGTACGCGCCTTGATATAGGCCGCGCGTTCCCATGTGCGCCCGACACTTTCATAATAGCGCTCTGCCGCGTCCATAGCGAAACAGACAGGCGTCACAGATGGATCAGGGCGCAGGCGCAAATCCGTGCGAAACACGTATCCATCCGCAGTGAGTTCGGACAAAGACGCCATGGCTTTACGTGTGGCGCGAATAAAACCCGCACGCGCATCCATACGGTCCACAGGATCAAATCGGGTCTCGTCAAACAGGCAAATGAGATCAATATCAGACGAATAATTGAGCTCACCTGCCCCATGCTTGCCCATGGCCAAGGCCACCATGCCAGCGCAGCTTTCAACATCATCTTGGGTCTGACCTGGTAATTTTCCACGTTCGATCTCACGTGCGACATGCGCTCGTAACGCTGTATGTGTCGTGTGATCAGCCAGATCCGACAAGGCCCCCGTGACTTGATGCAGCGGCCAGACTCCAGCCAAATCGCACAAGCCCGCAAGCAAGGCGACACGTCGTTTGGCGCGGCGCAATTCTGCGTTCAATGCGGTAATCTGCGTATCAGGGGCCAGAGCCTCAATGCGCGTCAACTCAGAGGTCAATGCCGCATCAGGGTCGTTGAGCGCCAGCGTTATCCAATCAGCTTCGCGCCCGATTAACCCATGCAAATAAGGCGCACTGCCCCCCGCACCGATGATCAAATCACGCGTTTGCCCCGTCAAATCGGGCACAAATGCCGCCGCTTCAGCCCCTCGATCTTGATCAAAGGCCCGTGGCAGCCGCGTTATTTTACTTGCAAAGGACGTGCTAGACATCTGGTGGTCTCCAATGGATTGGCAGCCTATAAGACCCCTTTCTCAAGACCTTGTGCAAGATCAAAACAGCTATCAGTTTAAAACCGTGGCACAAATTTGTAGCTATTAGTCGCGGGTAACGGACTGAGGCAACGCTTTATCAGCAATGGCTGACCGCGTTGAAGCCTCCTGAGGTGGAAGTGCATAGCCGTTTTCACTTGGGTCACATTCGCCACTTCAAAGGAAGGATTGACTCACCCTCTACATATCTATAATTCCCGATATATGGATAAAATTAATGCACTCGACGCTTTCACCGCTCTCAGTCAGGCCACTCGACTTGATGTCTTTCGTCTTCTCATCAAAGCTGGTGACGTCGGCATGACGGCTGGGGACATCAGCGACACCTTGAACGTGCGCCAGAATACAATGTCGACCAACCTTTCAATTTTGGCGCGTTCAGGTTTGATCCGAAGCGAGCGCGAAGGCCGCAGCATCCGTTACTTTTCGGATATGGAAGGTGTACGAGGCCTGCTGGCTTTTTTGATGGAGGACTGCTGTGGCGGACAACCAGAGCTGTGCCAGCCGGTCATCAACGAACTCGCATGCGCCTGTTAGGACACAGACATGGCCAAGGAAAGATACAATATTTTAGTCCGTTGCACTGGGAGTTTTGCGCACTCGATCCGCGCAAACGACACAGCAAAAGCAGGGCGCCATACCAAATGCCCCTGCAACACACCCTCGACGATACTGACACGTCTGCCACCCAAACTGGCGACGTCTCTCTTTCTACAGAAAGCATGACATGACCGATACATCACTTCCCGCTGCGGCAGGACTTGGACTTTTTGAACGCTGGCTTTCCGTCTGGGTGGCGCTGGCGATTGGCGCGGGGCTGTTGCTCGGCAATCTGTTTCCGGGCGCTTTTTCCGCACTCGCTTCTTTGGAAATCGCGTCAGTCAACTTACCTGTGGCGGTGCTGATTTGGGCCATGGTCTATCCCATGATGGTGGGTGTTGACTTTGGCGCGCTGCGTCAAGTGGGCGACAAGCCCAAAGGTTTGGTCGTCACGCTAGTGGTCAACTGGTTGATCAAGCCATTCACGATGGCAGCGCTCGGCGTGGTGTTTTTCAACTACGTCTTCGCAGGCCTGATCCCACCGGATGACGCGCAAGCCTATCTCGCGGGGGTGATCCTTCTGGGGGCTGCGCCCTGCACGGCCATGGTCTTTGTCTGGTCGAACCTGACACGCGGCGACGCCACGTACACCTTGGTTCAAGTCAGTGTGAACGATGTTATCATGGTCTTTGCCTTTGCGCCGATCGTGGCCTTCCTGCTGGGGACAACCAACATCGTCGTGCCTTGGGACACCTTGATGTTGTCGGTTGGCTTATATGTTATATTGCCATTGTTGGTCGGATACCTGACGCGACAGCGCTTGGTTGCCAAAGGCGGGGAAGCGGCTATCGTGTCTTTCAAGTCTCGCGTTCAGCCGTTCTCGATCATCGGTTTGCTGGTCACTGTCGTGCTGCTCTTCGCGTTTCAGGGAGAGGTTATCCTTGAACGTCCGCTGGTGATCGCCATGATTGCTGTCCCGTTGTTGCTTCAATCCTACGGCATTTTCTTTTTGGCTTACGGGACCGCGCGGGTTTGGGGCATTCCGTTTAACGTCGCAGCCCCCTGCGCCCTCATCGGCACCTCCAACTTTTTCGAGCTGGCCGTAGCGGTCGCGATCAGCCTGTTCGGTCTGGGATCTGGCGCGGCGCTGGCAACGGTCGTCGGCGTGCTGGTGGAAGTGCCGGTCATGTTATCACTCGTCGCATTCGCAAACAGGACACAACACTGGTTTCCCTCTGAGGGAGGCTCAGCATAACAGCTGTCATCCCCCCTACCATCCGCCTTGGTCTTGTCCCGCTTACGT
>NZ_JAHKPU010000010.1 GCF_018860505.1 Pacificibacter marinus | reverse complement strand
TTTGACCTCAGCCATCGTGGGCCTCGGTGTTGCAGTTCTCGCAACTGTATCCAGCGGTACAAAAGATCTGGGTAGCAAGATCTCTTCAAACCTCGCAAGCCGCACAGTTGTTGAATAAGCACATTTGAGCATAAATGCTCTTTAGACCGCGCCTCTTGGGTGCGGTCTTTTCCGTTTTGGCGCAAAGCGTCAAAGAGCAGATCATACTTCAGTCTGCACGCGCCACGAAGACAATAAACGCAAGACAGCGCTTTGTTACGGATAAGCGCAAAATCCCAGCTATTGACGCGCGAAAACCACGAATTCGCCACATTCAACAGTCATTTTCGAACAGTGAGCAGAAGGCCCAAATCAAGGGTCAGAGGCAAGAGGATGTGAAGATGCGTATTATATTTGGATTGGTTTTGGTGGTTGGGATGGCCCTCGCGGGCTTTGCTGTTCACATAACGAAAGGTTACCTCTCGACCTATCAAGCGGACTTGGCTCGCGAAAAAGCGTTGCGCCAGAATATCGTGAAAACGGAAGAGATTTACATCGTGACAGCGAAAGTTGCTTACGGTGATCCCATTCTACCAGAGGCCGTGACGCTGGCGAAATGGCCAGTAGACTTCATGCCCGAAGGTGTGTTTCGCACCGAAGACGAATTATTCCCACAAGGCGCCGATGTGCCTCGGATTGCCCTGCGTGCGATTGAACCAATGGAGCCGCTCTTGGGCATCAAGGTCACAGAACCCGGTGCCGATGCCGGCGTGGCCGCGCGACTGAGCAAAGGTATGCGCGCCTTCGCCATTCGCGTCGATGTGTCGACAGGTGTGTCTGGTTTCTTGCGCCCAGGCGATAAAGTTGACGTCTATTGGACGGGTAATCTGCCAGGTCAGAAAAACGGTGAAGTCACCAAATTGATCGAATCCTCTGTGCCGCTTGTGGCGATTGACCAAATGGCCGACGGTGAGCGGTCCTCGCCCACCATCGCACGCACTGTGACCGTAGAAATCACACCGCAACAGGTTGCCGCATTGGCGCAGGCGCAATCCTCTGGTCGCTTATCCTTGTCCCTTGTTGGCCGCGACGACGATACAGTGATCGGTGGCGTTGAGATCGACCAAAAGACATTGCTGGGGATCGAAGCTGCGGCACAAATTGTCGCCGCCCCCGAAGAACGCATCTGCACGGTCCGGACGCGCAAAGGGGCAGAGATCATCGAAATGCCGATCCCCTGTAGCCAATAAAGCACAGAAAAACGTCACAGCACCACGCATGAGGCGACGCATCGCAAAATTTCAAACAGGCGGCATTCAGTAAAAGGTGCCGCCTTTTTCAATGACTTGTCGGCAAAACCCAGTCATGACCTAGAGGCAACCTGTGACTTGTCCACATCACCAAAGCCTGCCAAGCGATTGATTCTTGCAAACAAACCGCTTTTCGGCCATGGTACCCGCAATCGGGTCGTTAGAACCCAATCCTAGAGGCGTGATCATTTCAGAGGCAGGTCACATGAAAATGATGAGTATACTTAAGGCAGCCCTATTGGGGTGCGCCGTTGCGAACATGGTGCCACAGGTGGCATTTGCAGATAAACTTCGGGTTATGACAGGATCGCCTTCTGGCGCTCTGAACGTCCCGATGAACCGTGCTGTGGTCGTCGAAAGTGACGAACCCTTTGCGGAAATTTCGGTGGCCAACGCCGAGATCGCAGATATTTCGACATTGTCCGACAGGTCAATTTATGTGCTTGGGCGCTCTCCTGGTCTAACAACAATGACGCTTTTGGCACCGGACGGATCTTTGATCACCAACGTCCAAATTCAGGTCACGCCAGATATTTCAGAATTCAAAGAACGCTTGCGCCAGATCATGCCCAATGAGGCGATCGAAGTGCGCACGGCCAATGATGGCATTGTTTTGTCAGGCGTGGTCAAATCGGTCACCTCGATGGAACGCGCGGTTGAACTGGCCAATCGTTATGCGCCGGATCGTGTATCCAACTTGCTGAACATCGGCGGCACCCAACAAGTGATGTTGAAAGTGCGCTTTGCAGAAATGTCGCGCTCAGTTTCGAAAAACCTGTCTGGCTCTTTGGCTTTCGCGGGCAATGTCGGAACAAACGGCAACTGGACCGGCTCTGAAACCGGTAGTTTTCTAAGCGACGACAACGGGGTGACCACTGCGCTCACCGCAAAAGATGACTCATTGGGCGCGTTGAAACTTGGGGCATCGATTGGCGGCACCGAGATTGCTGTCTTGCTCGAAGCGATGGAAAACAAAGGCATCGTACGCACACTCGCCGAACCCAACCTGACAGCTCTGTCAGGCCAGCAAGCCAAATTCCTTGCGGGTGGCGAATACCCTATTCCTGTTGCCGGCGAAAACGGCATCACCATTCAGTACAAACCTTTCGGTGTTGAACTCGACTTTACCCCGCGCGTTGTGAACGGCGATCAGATCAACTTGGAACTGAAAGCCGCTGTGTCTGGCATCGACACAACCGTGAACTACAACCTCGAGGGATTTTCGGTCAGCTCGTTCACACGTCGAGAAACATCGACAACTGTGGAAATGCGTGACGGCGAAAGCTTTGCCATCGCGGGCTTGTTGCAAGACGATTTCCAAGATCTTGCCGGCCAAGTGCCATGGTTGGGTGACATCCCCGTATTGGGCGCCCTGTTCCGGTCAACCGATTACTCGCGTGACCAATCCGAACTTGTGATCATCGTTACGCCGCATCTGGTCACACCGACCAATGGTCTGGCTTTGGCCTTGCCAACAGATCGCGTGAAAATTCCAACGGAATCTGAATTGTTCTTATTTGGTAAAACTTATGGCGGCACTGAGCGCCCGAAAACAGGTGCTGCGGCTGAAGTCGCCAAGCAAGACTTTTCTGGTTCTTACGGCTATGTGATGGAGTAAGATCATGCGCGCAAATATCAAAATGACCCTGGCTGCGACAAGTCTTTTAGCTCTCTCTGCTTGCTCTGACTCTCCTGTCTTTGCGTCTTGGACACAAGAGGCTGGCGGATATTTGGACAATGGCACATTTGGCAATGCGACGATGCACAATACACTGATTCAAAACGGTGAATTGTCTTACGCTATCAGCATGAATGAACGTTTTGCGGCCGAAGTTGACACCACAGTGAACTTTGAATTCAATTCTGCGATCTTGGATGGACCTGCCCGCGAAACGATCAAACGACAAGCCGCATATATCGCGCAATTCCCCGAAGTGCGCTTCCGCGTCTTTGGTCACACCGATTTGGTTGGCTCTGATGCCTCCAACAAAGCGCTTGGGATGCGTCGCGCCCGTGCTGTTGTGAATGAAATGATACGTCACGGGATCTCAAGATCACGCGTCGAAGCGGTTATTTCTGAGGGCGAAACACAGCCTTTGGTCGCCACACAAGCACCAGAGCGCCGCAATCGTCGCACTGTGACCGAAGTGTCCGGCTTTGTTCAGAGTGCTCCACTTATCATGGACAGCCGTTACGCCGACATCATTCACCGCGAATATATTGAAAGTGCGACAGCGCCCTCTGCTCTTGTAGAATATGGCGTTTCTCAGATCGCCGAATAGAAACCGTCCCGAAATAGCGTATTATTATGCTATTTCGGCCCTATTGTTGCCCACATTGCCCGTCACCTTAAGCCTAATAGGAGCAATTCGTTCGACAGTGAGTCGGGCGACATGCGCCAAGGACCAAGGGGCGGGCTTTGTTATGCAAGCAAACCTTTTTGGCTTTGGCGCTCCAAGGTGAAAAGGACGCGGCAATGACGAGTGAAACTGCATTGCATACTGAACAAGACCAATTGGTTGCGTGTACAATCTCACGCGATGTTCAGAATTTCGACCTGTTGGTCGAAGACATGGAGACCGAACTGGGAGAATCCTGGGGCGATCTTAATTTTGAGGATGCGCGGCAGTTTTTCCGGCAACCTGAATCAGGCGCATTAAAATTTGTCGCCGTCGCCATTGATAAAGAAGACGAAGGTATGCTTGCCATCGTTGCGGATTTGATCAAGTCAGCTAAGGCGCAGAATGTTAAGGTCATTTTGATTGCAGATGCAGTCAGCCCAATGGCACTGCACCATTTATTGCAGCTTGGCGCCGAAGACTTTATCCCCTACCCTTTGCCCGAAAACGCATTGTCAGAGGCCATCGCGCGCCTTGACGCACCGCGCAAGGTGCAGGCTGCGGATTTCATCGAACAAGGTGCGCCCAAAAAACGCTCTGCCAATGGTGTGGTCTTGCCGGTTCAATCCGTTTCGGGCGGCGCAGGGGCGACGACTTTGGCGGTGAATTTGGCCTGGGAACTTGCCCACGTTGAGAAAGCCGAACCACAGCCGCGTGTGTTGTTGATGGATTTGAACCTGCAATTCGGGTCGGTTTCGACCTATCTTGATTTACCGCGCCGCGAAGCGGTTTATGAGCTCTTGTCCTCGACAGAACATATGGATGACGAAGCGTTCAAATCAGCCCTGACCAACTTCAACGATTCAATTTCGGTCCTCACAGCACCAACGGATTTGCTGCCACTTGATTTCATCGAGTCAGAGGATTTGGAACGCATCATGGAAATGGCGCGTCATCATTTTGATTATGTGATCATCGACATGCCATCGACCTTTGTAACGTGGTCAGAAGTGATTTTGAACCAAGCCGACATCATCTTTGCGCCTTTCGAGCTGGATATGCGGTCTGCGCAAAACATATTACGTCTCAGATCCGCCTTGCGGGCCGAAGACCTGCCGTTTGAAAAGTATCGCTTTTTGTTGAACCGCGCCCCCAAAGGCATGGACCTATCAGCAAAATCACGGATCAAACGCATGTCGGAAAGTTTGGAAATCGCCATCGAGGTGCAACTTCCAGATGGCGGCAAAGCCGTGCTGCAATCGAATGACCAAGGGCTACCTCTGGCGATCGACGCAGGTAAAAACCCGCTGTGCAAAGAGATCCAAAAGCTCGCCGCATCGATACACGTACGCCAAAGCGAAGCAATGAGCGCAGCAGCACAATAAGACCTCGTGAGGGGATTCAGGTTTAGGGGAATTACATGTTTTCGAGATACAAAAAGACAGACACAAAACAAGCGCGCGCCGTCAAAGCTGCGCCAGCCTCAGACGCGCCTGCGTCCAAAGCTCCCCAAGCTGCTGCCCCTGCACCCAAGCCAAAAGCGACGGTACAGCGTCGTGACATTCAGCGCACAGAAGTGATCGTGCCTGAGGAAAAAGACCGCAAACGCAAGGAACGCATTTCCGACATCAAAGTGTCGATGCACCAACGCTTGCTGGAAGACTTGAACTTGGCCGCGCTGGAAAGTGCGCCGGAAAAAGAGTTAAAGCTAGAGATTGCCGCCATTACCACCGAATTCCTCAATGAGGAAGGTATGGTTCTCAACCGCGACGAGCGGATGGTCTTGAACCAAGATTTATACGATGAAGTCAAAGGCTTGGGGCCGCTTGAAACCCTGCTCAAAGACGACACTGTGAACGATATTCTGGTCAACGGTCCGAACCAGATATTCGTGGAACGCGACGGTAAATTGATGCTGTCGGATGTGACGTTCAAAAACGAAAAACACCTGTTGCGTATCATCGATAAAATCGTGTCCGCCGTTGGGCGCCGCGTCGATGAATCCAACCCTTACGTCGATGCACGTCTCGCCGATGGCTCACGCTTCAACGCCATGGTGCCGCCAGTTGCGGTGGATGGGTCTTTGGTGTCCATTCGTAAATTTAAAAAAGAAAAGCTGGCGATTGACGATCTGGTCAATTTTGGGGCTTTCACCGAAGAAATGGCTGCCTATTTGCAAGCTGCCGTGTCCACGCGTCTGAACGTCATCGTATCGGGGGGTACGGGCTCTGGTAAAACAACCACGCTCAATGCGCTGTCATCTTTCATCGCCGATGACGAGCGTATCCTAACCATTGAGGACACGGCCGAGCTTCAACTGCAACAGACTCATGTGGGCCGGATGGAATCCCGTCCCGCCAACGTTGAGGGCAAAGGCGCTGTGACCCAGCGCGATTGTTTGCGCAACGCTTTGCGGATGCGTCCTGACCGCATCATCGTGGGGGAAACCCGCGGCGAAGAGGTGATCGACATGCTGCAAGCGATGAACACCGGTCACGACGGATCAATGACCACAATTCACGCCAACTCGGCGCGCGATGGTGTGTCTCGTCTGGAAAACATGGTCGCCATGGCCGGGATCGAAATGCCCCTCAAAGCGGTGCGCAGCCAGATTTCAAGTGCGGTGAACCTGATTGTGCAGGCCTCGCGTTTGCAAGACGGGTCGCGTCGCATGGTCTCGATCACAGAAGTCACTGGCATGGAAGGCGACGTCATTTCGATGCAAGAAGTCTTTCGCTACCAACGCACTGGCCTGACTCCTGACAATAAAATCATCGGTCACTTCACAGCGACCGGCGTGCGCAGCCACTTTTCCGAGCGGTTCAAAATGTGGGGCTATGATTTGCCACCATCATTGTTCGAACCCACGAAACCGCAGTAAGGACACGAACCGCTATGGCCATTTCAACTGATCTTATCATCTATATCGTCGTCTTTATTGCCGTGCTTTTGCTGGTCGAAGGCATTTATCTGACGGTGTTCGGCAAATCCATTTCGCTCAACAGCCGCGTGAACCGCCGCTTTGAAATGCTGGAAAAGGGGGGCAACCGCGAAGAGGTGCTCAACCAGCTGCGCAAAGAAATGGGTCAGCACCTAAAATCACGCCAAGTGCCACTCTATTCCATTCTGGCAGAGAAAGCGCAGAAAGCGAACATCGCCTTTTCACCGGTTCAACTGATTGGAATTATGGCACTTTTGGCAATGATTTCTTTTGTTGGTTTGACGATTGGCACCGCAACATCAGCCCCATTACGCGCGGGCATCGCTTTGGGCATGGGGGTCACAGCCGTATTTGTGTGGATCAACAACAAAGCCAAAAAACGGATGTCGATGATCGAAGAGCAGCTGCCAGAAGCCGTTGAATTGATGGTGCGGTCCTTGCGTGTGGGCCACCCGTTTTCCAGTGCTTTGACCATCGTATCCAAAGAGGTCCCTGATCCGCTTGGCACCGAGATGGGCGTGATCGCTGATGAATCCGCTTACGGGCGTGATGTGGGCGAGGCGTTGAAAGACATGGCCGAACGGCTTGATATGCAAGACATGCGCTTTTTGGCCGTGGCCGTCGCGATCCAACAGCAATCAGGTGGTAACCTGGCCGAAGTTTTGGAGGGCCTGTCCAAGGTTATTCGTTCAAGGTTCAAACTGTTTCGCCGCGTGAAAGCGATCACGGCTGAATCAAAATGGTCCGGTATGTTTCTGTCCCTGTTTCCGCTTGGATGTTTGTTGGTCATCTTGGTTGGTAAACCCGATTACTACGACACCGTGAAACACACCGCCGCGTTTATTCCCGCTTGCCTTGTGGTTGCTGGCTTTCTGGTCGCCAATGTTTTCATCATGCGCTCCCTCGTCGACATCAAAGTCTAGGTAGGGAAAGGACACATCATGTTAGAGTTTTTCACAGCTATTTTTGGCGAACAGCTTGGCCCCTTTGGTCCGGTGATCATCATGGGCGTGCTTGGCATCGTTTTGATGCTATTTGCCGCCCCTGCCCTGTTGAAAAAACGCGATGATCCGCTGGATCGTTTGCGCGCGCAGGTGCGTGGCAACGCCCAAACGGCAAAGAGCAAAAACGGCAAAACAACAAAGCTGCGTCAGGCCCAAAAGAAAGACAAGCTTGAGAAATACGCAGATTTCCTAGAGCCACAAGACGAAGAAGAATATTCTGCCGTCCAGTTGAAACTGATCCAAGCGGGCTATCGCGGTAAAAACGCCGTGCGCATGTATAACTTTGCGCAGCTTGCTTTGGGCATGGGTCTGTTGGCCATCGGGGTGATTTTAGCTGTGATCAAAAGCGGCAACGCTGAGGTCACAACCCAGTCTATGGTTATGACTGTGCTGATCCCTGCTGGCATCGGCTATATGGCGCCCAAATACTGGGTTACACGCCGCGTCGAAGCCCGCAAAGAAGAAATCACCAACGGTTTTCCAGACGCGCTTGATTTGATGCTGGTCTGTGTGGAAGCGGGCCAATCGCTGGATCAATCCATCGTCCGTGTGGCACGTGAAATTCGTTCGGGTTTTCCCGCCTTGGCCGATGAGTTTGAAATCGTCAGCTATGAGATCAAAGCCGGTAAGGACAAGATCAACGTGTTGCGCGATATGTCTGAACGCGCGGGCGTGGCCGATGTGGCCTCATTCGTGACCGTGCTGATTCAATCTCAGTCCTTTGGGACCTCTATTGCCGATGCTTTGCGGATTTACGCGAGTGAGATGCGCGACAAACGGGTGATGCTTGCTGAGGAAAAGGCCAACACTTTGCCGACAAAGATGACCTTGGCGACCATGATGTTGACCGTGCCCCCGCTATTGATCATTTTGATCGGCCCATCTGTTTATGACATCTTCACCTTGTTGCAAGGGTTCTAAGCCTTTACGATATGACCTATAGGGACGGATGTTGTGCGCCCCTTATACGTTTTTAAAGTAAAGGCCCGAAAGACATGTATCCACGCCATGATCCGTCTTCCCCAAAGCTGGTACTGCGTCGGGTTGTCTTGGCGTGCTTGACCTTTGCCGCCTTGACTGGCTGTCATGATCCCAACGCATTGGCCCCGCTCAAAGAGAGTGGTGTCTATGCGCCAACAGGCATCAAAACAAATGCCGCCTCCGTAGACGGGCTGATCGTGGGCCACAGATTGATGGCATCCGGCGAATACGAACTGGCCTTGCGTGCTTACTTGCGTGCTGCTGGGGATCGCGGCCTTGATGTCGATGTTATGTCAGCCATCGGGTCGGCCAATCTTAAACTGGGGCGTTTGGGCCAAGCTGAGAAAATCCTGCGCCGCGCTGTTGAAGCGGACGAAACCTTCGTGCCTGCGTGGAACAATTTAGGCGTTGTTTTAATGGAGCAGGGCAATTACGGCGAAGCAGAGCGCGTGTTCCGCACGGCCTTCGCCCTTGATAGTGGCCAATCTGCCGAAATTCGTGACAATTTACGCTTGGCGCTCGCCAAATTGAAAAATCCTGATACAATTCTTCAAAATGAGAGTGATTTTACCTTGGTGCGTCGAGGAACAGGGGATTACCTGATCTTGGCACGCTAATCGGACCTCGGGACTAACCCGGCGGCGGTGCGCTTCAATCATACGGTCTGTGTGATTTTGGACAAACCGGATGCAAAAAGGCCGATATCTGGTGAAACGGGCAGTCAAAAGAGGTGGCAGGCACCATGCGCAAAGTGATTTTAACTTCGCTGACCCTTTCGGGCGCGATGATCTTGACCGGTTGCGGTCAATCGAATTTCGGTGACGTAAAGCGGGCGAAAACATCCGTGAACGTGATCGATGAAAACAACCTCAATGATGTGATGTTGTCGGCCGCTGATCCCAATGAATCTGTGTCCTATTTCACACGAGCCTTAGCCTCTGAGCCAAACCGTATCGATTTGATGCGCGGACTGGCCCAATCCCTGATCCGGGCGCGCAACAACACTGCAGGCGTAAAAGCGTGGAAGGGCGTTGTCCAACACCAGGACGCCACCAGTACGGACCGCGTGGATTACGCTGACGCGCTGATCCGCGCTGGCGATTGGGACGAGGCGCAAGCGCAACTGAACCTTGTTCCGCCAACGCATGAAACATACAAACGCTACCGTTTGGAAGCGATGATCGCCGACAGCAATCAAGACTGGAATAAAGCCGACAGCTTTTACGAAACAGCCGTAGGCCTGACCACAAAGCCATCGTCCGTGCTGAACAACTGGGGCTATTCCAAAATGACCCGTGGCGAGTTCACCTCGGCTGAGCGGTTGTTTGCAGAAGCAATCACCTATGACCCTGCCTTGTTCACCGCAAAAAACAATCTTGTGTTGTCACGCGGCGCTCAAGGCAAATACGAATTGCCCGTCGTCACCATGACCCAAATCGAGCGTGCGCAGCTTTTGTACACCTTGGGACTGTCTGCGGTAAAATCCGGCGATGTCACCATCGGCAAGGGGTTGATCAAAGAAGCCATCGATACCCATCCACAGCATTTTGAAACAGCTGTGCGATCTTTGCGTGCGCTTGAATCCAACGTCACGAACTGATGCTCAGCCTTGATACGACAGCGGCCTTGTGGATTTTGATTGTCACCACGCCGCTATCCTTTCTGGCCGCGTTCAATGACTTGGCGCGGATGAAATTGCCCAATGCCCTCGTGATGGCTTTGGTGGTTATCTACGTTGTGATCGGGCCGTTTTTGTTCGATTGGCCCACATACTTTTGGGGCTTTGCCCATGGCATTGTCATGTATCTATTTGGCATGTTCGCCTATGCCTTTATGGGGGTTGGCGCGGGTGACGGAAAATATGCGGCCGCGATGGCGATGTTCATTCCAACACATGATGCGCGCTTTGTGCTGCCCCTATTTTGCGCCTATTTGATCGGCGCTTTTGCCACCCATCGCCTGTTTCGTGCCATTCCTGCTGTGCGCAACTCGACGCAATCTTGGGTGTCTTGGGGGCACAAAAAATTCCCCGTTGGGCTGGCACTGGCTGGCGCTTTTACCACATATTTTGGAATCGTTGCCTTCGGCCTGTAAGCCCCGCGCAACGCTGCCCTAAACACAAAACACCGCGCCGATTGCGCGGTGTTTTGTTTAGATGTCTCATTTCATACAACCTGAGAAGACTGCGCCGAATATACTATGTAATTATTTTTCAATCGGATAGACCCACATCACATCGTTCTTGATTGGCGCGCCTAAAGTCAGGCCAGCTTGATCAATGGCGGTGAGTGCCGCCTGTTGAAACTCCGACACAAGGGAACACAACGGTATCACGATCGCATCTGCGTTTTCGATGCCCGGCGTGCCAGAATAATACCACGGCGCCCCTCCTTTGAGCGGAGCGAACCCGCCCTCCAACCAAATCGTTGACGACACATCTGCAACAAAAAACTGTGTCTGCGGGCCAAAGTTGAATGGTGCTTTGCTCAAACGGTCTGCCATATAGCTGTTCACCGGAACCTCACCGGTTAGCAATTGGCACTGTGGCAGTTCTTCTCCCAAGAACATCACAGGTTCGTCCATTTGCGCCCCAAAAGCGGTCAGGTCGGGCACACTTGCAACCAAAGACTGGCTCACATTCACTTTGGATGTACGGTCTTTGTAGATCCACACATCTTGCGCTTTGGACTGGGCTTGCAACTGCACCTGATAGTCGTCCCCATCCTCACCAAAATGGCGCAAAGGGCTGGTGATCATATTTTGGAACGAGGGCGCGATCAAAGCAAAACTGACCAAAGCCAAAGCGGCACAGGCGTTGCGCGCATCCGCGTTGAAAATCACCCGCGTGCCACTCAAAGGTCTGTACGTCAACAAATAGACACACAGCAGCAACAGCCATTTCGGATCATTGCCAAAATTTTGATAGGTCACATAGACAAAGCCAGGGGCCAGCAACAGCAGCACCAATCCCGCACGCCCCTGCCCGCCTTGGCGCAGCACGATGATGCTAAGCAATAAGGTCAGCGTACCGATCAAAAAACGCGGCCCGTTGACCACTTCGACAAACTCGGCCCCAGGTGCAGACCGCGTGGTCGATTGCGCGACAGACAACAGATCATGAATATAGGCTCCATAGAAGTCCAAGCCAAAACCAAGTGCCACCAAAAGCGCCACGACCACGCCCGACACCACCCCAAACACCAGTGACACCCACGCCCCGCGCAAGGCCAAGCTAGCAGCAATCGGCAAAGCGAAGGCCATGAAATAGGTGGGCTTCAACAACGCCAACACAGCCAAAAGAACACCGATGATTACCCCGTCGACACGCGGACGATTGCGCCCCTCATGCGCAGGCAAAGCCGCCAAGATGATCGCGACAAAGGATATAGCCCAGGCCCAGCGGTTGTAATACATCGAAGCAGATTGCGAGGCCACGTCTTCGCCGTGCACCAGTGACAAAACGATGGTCATCACCATCAAACCAAACAGCCACGCACCAAAACCAGCCAACCGCGACACCGCCACACGCAGCACCATTGGCGCAAGCAGCACCGCGACCAAAATTTGCCCTGCGATAAAGCTCAGACCAAGGCCAAGGCCAAGCGCGCTGAACAGTATGATCGGGTAAAAGGCCGCGATCCCAAGTGGGGTAGAAATGTCGATATGTGGCACCTGCCCCGCGTCGATGCGTAGCAATATATCCAACATATGGGCCACATCGCCTTCGTAGCGGTCAACATACAGACCGCCTTTGGCCATGGCGACGCCCCCCAACAGAGTAATGATACCCATCAAAAAAAGCCCATAGCGCGTGCCGGAAATCTTGTTCATCACTGCCTCGTTTCATTTTTTTCAAAGACTAGGCTCAATCGTCATAGTTTGCAAAGAATTGCGCGGTAAATTCTTGGCGTAGCGCGTCAGGCTGGCTACACTGTGCCAATAACGCGGGCCATGCGAGCATTCGCCAAAACAGCGCAGCGGAAGAGGACGAGACAGATGAATATGGACGTAACCCCAAATGTGGTCGCACCGCCCCTGCCCCGCACGATTGCCGACACGGGACTTGGCGTCGTGATGATGCGCGATATCTTGTTAAAAACGATGTTTCGCACCAATCAAGAACAGGTGTCGAACCTATCCAAAACCATCTGTTTGCCGGTGAATGTCACGCAAGACTTGGTTGATATGGTGCGCGAGCAAGGCTTGGTCGAAGCGACCGGCACCATGGCTGCGGGGCAAGGCTCTGAAATGGGGTTTCGGCTGTCCGAGACGGGCAAAGCGCGCGCGCTGGATGCCTTGTCGCAGTCCGAATATTACGGCCCGATGCCGATCCCGATGGAGGTCTACGCCGAACAAGTGAAACGCCAATCGGTGCGCAATATGCGCATCACGCGGCAGGCTTTGACCGATGCCATGGGGCATTTGATTTTGCCCCCTGATTTGCTGGACCAACTTGGGCCTGCTGTCGGCGCAGGGCGTTCTATTTTGATGTACGGACCACCCGGCAATGGTAAGTCGTCAATCTCGAACGGTATTCGCGATGCTCTGGGCGATTTGATTTATGTGCCCCGTGCCATCGATTATCATGGTCAAGTGATCACAGTCTATGACCCTATCATTCACACCATTCGCGAAGAAACCGAAGACGACGCCTCGCAATTGCGTCGTTCTGCCAACCGTTTTGATCGCCGCTACGTGCGTATTCAGCGCCCCACTGTGGTCACCGGCGGCGAGCTGACACTCGACATGTTGGATCTGGTCTACAACCCCACTGCGCGCACCTATCAAGCGCCGCTTCAGCTGAAATCCAACGGCGGCATTTTCATCGTCGACGACCTTGGTCGCCAAGAAGACCCACCGCAAAAACTGATCAACAGATGGATTGTGCCGCTTGAGGAAAACAAAGATATTCTGGCGCTGCAATCAGGTGAAAAATTCGAAGTGCCCTTTGACACTTTGGTGATTTTCTCGACCAACTTTCACCCCAACGAGATTTTTGACAAAGCGGCGTTGCGGCGGATTTTCTACAAGATCAAAATCGATGGACCCGACCAAGAGGGCTTTTTGAAAATCTTCGCAATGATGGCGCGCAAGAAAAAGATGCCGCTGGACGAGGCCTCGCTGATCTATTTGCTGAAAGAAAAATACCCAAAGATTGATAGTATTTTTGCCAACTATCAGCCGATATTCCTGATCGATCAAATGATTGCCATCTGCGACTTTGAAGGGGTCCCCTATCACATGTCGCCGGACCTGATTGACCGCGCTTGGGCGAATATGTTCGTGGCGGAAAGTACGTTTGATCACTAGGGGTATTGCAAAAAGCCTCTTCCCAACCCTAACCAATAGCGCCATCCTCCCCACAGGAGGATAAGACATGACAAAAACAGGACTGGCTGGCGTGGGCCGTATGGGCAGTGGGATGCTGACCAATATGCGCAAAGGTGGGATTGACGCGGTGGGGTTTGATATTCGCCCAGCCGGTGAATTTGGCAATCTACCGGTGACCAATGATGCCGATGCTTTTGCAAATGGGCTGACGACACTGATCACCGTTGTGCGCGATACGGTTCAGACCGATGAAGTGCTGTTCGGCCCCCAAGGCTTTGTGCTGCGCGCCACAGATTTGGAAACCATCATTGTCTCCTCGACTCTATCACCGAAATACGTGCGCGCTTTGCGGGACCGCATTCCTGCGCATATCAATTTGATCGATGCCCCGATGTCAGGCGCGCAAGTCGGCGCGATAGAAGGCACACTGGCCTTTATGGTCGGCGGCGAGGATGCACCCGTTGCAACCGCTTGGCCCTTGTTTGAGGCGATGGGCAGCAATATCCACCGCATGGGTGGGTTTGGCGATGGTATTCAAACCAAGGTGTTGAACAATCTGCTCTGTGCTTCGCATACGGTAATGACGCGGCTGATTTTGGATTGGGCCTCGGATGCCGATCTTGATCACGGCAAGCTGTTGGCGCTGGTGGAAAAAGCCACAGGGCAAAATTGGTTCGCCTCGCGTTTCGAGCAAATCGAATTTGCCCGCCAAGGCTATGAGGCGGGAAACACCGTCGCGATTTTGGAAAAAGACGTGGCTGCGGCTTTGGATGCTGCGCCTGAGGGCGCGGATACCGCCCTACCAGAGCTGCTGAAACAGATGCTGCACAATTTGGAACCGATGGATTAGATCAACACGTGGCAAGACTTATGAAAGCAAGATTATGCAAGTAAATGTGATCCCTTTTTGAGCACATAAAAAACCCGCGCGAGAAGATCCTCAGCGCGGGCTTTTCCATGCAGTTTGCGATGGGTTTAGACTGCCTTAGGCTGTCAGGCCTTCAGGTTCGGCCAAACCGTTGGCACGGCAACAGGCGGTGACCGTATTGGCCAGCAGGCACGCAATGGTCATTGGGCCAACACCACCGGGCACAGGTGTGATCGCACCAGCAACCTCAACAGCAGAAGCATAATCGACATCGCCCACAAGGCGGGTTTTGCCCTCGCCACGCTCGGGCGCGTCGATGCGATTGATGCCCACGTCGATCACGACGGCACCTGGTTTGATCCAGTCGCCTTTGACCATTTCAGCGCGCCCCACAGCGGCAACAACGATGTCAGCGCCCCGCACGACCTCTTCGATATTCTTGGTGCGCGAATGTGCGATGGTGACGGTGGCGCTGTCGCGCAGCAACAATTGCGCCACAGGTTTGCCCACCAAGTTTGAGCGGCCTATGACCACAGCGTTTTTGCCAGACAAAGAGCCAAGCTGATCGCGAAGCAGCATCAAGCAGCCCAGCGGCGTGCAGCTGACCATGGCGCGCTGACCACTGGCCAAGAGGCCCGCGTTCAAAACATGTAAGCCATCGACATCTTTGGCCGGATCAATACGGGCTACGATATCACGCTCTGACAAATGGTCTGGCACAGGAAATTGACACAGAATGCCGTGCACCGCGGGATCGGCGTTGAGCTGATCAATCAGCGCGTAAAGATCGGCCTCGGGGGTGTCCGCAGGCAGTTTGTGTTCAAAAGAATTCATGCCCACTTCGAGGGTCGATGTGTTCTTGTTGCGTACGTAAACTTCAGAGGCAGGATCAGCGCCCACAAGAATAACTGCCAAGCCAGGGGTGATGCCCTGTTCTTCTTTGAGGCGGGCCACATGGGCTGCGATTGTGCCGCGCATCGTGGCGGCAAAGGCTTTTCCGTCAATTCGGGTGGCTGTCATTCGGTGTCTCCTTTGGACATGGCCTGCTCTTCGCGGGCGATCATGTTATCAACCATCAAACGCCACATGTCAGCAGCGGTTTGCGCATCGAACCCTTCGCGGGTCGCAATCGCACGCACGTTGTTCACCACCTCATTGACGCGGTCATCAATGCGCGCGGGCAACCCCGCAGCGGGTTTGATTTCGGCGGCGCGATCGATGTGGCTTTGGCGGATCGACAGCATTCGGATCAGCTCAAGATCAATCTGATCAATCTGAGCGCGCAGGTCGGCCATTGTGTCGATGTCTTTTGGATGTCTAAGCGTCATATCAGGTCCTCTTATCCGCGCTTTATCATGTGGGAGGTCTTGAGGAAAGAGGCCGCATGGCCGCGGTCGAAATCGCAACGCATTACCGGCCTGTGCAGATTTAGCCCAACATGGTTTGTGATCTATGAAGTTTCACCCTATGCCCCCATAAAAAAAACCGCACCCTAAGGCACGGTTTTTAAATTCATATAGTGACGCAGATTACTCTGGTGTCCCCGCATCAGAGGCATCCGTATCCGGCGTCTCTGATTCTGGCGCATCCGATTTCGGCGCATCCAGTTTACGTTTGCGCGTTTTGGGCACGGCCATCAAAGAGGGTTTGTCTTTGTCGGCCTCATCGTCAGCGTTTTCATCAACGTGAGGTGATTCACCTTTCATCACGCGTTTGATTTCATCGCCAGTGAGCGTCTCATATTCAAGCAAACCTTGCGCCAGACGTTCAAATTGCTCTTTGTTGTCTTCGAGAATTTGATAGGCACGCTCATAGCCCGCTTGGATGAAGTTTTTGACCTCCTCCTCGACCATTTCTTTGGTCGCAGCTGACATTGAAAACCCGCCAGCGCCGCCGCTGTAGCCTTCATGCGCTTCGGTGTAATCGATATTGCCCACCTTGTCAGACATGCCCCAGCGCAAGATCATCGCCCGTGCCAAACCTGAAGCTTGTTGAATGTCGCCTGCAGGGCCGTTGGATACTTGGTCAGCACCGTATTTGATGATCTCAGCCGCCTTGCCCGCCATGGTCATAGCCAAGCGCTGGTGGCACTCGTCTTTGAACATGTTCAAGCGATCCATTTCAGGCAGGCTCATCACCATACCCAAAGCAGAACCGCGTGGAATAATAGTCGCTTTGTAGACCGGATCACATTTCGGCAAGGTGATGCCTACAATGGCGTGGCCTGCTTCGTGATAGGCCGTCATCTCTTTTTGCTCAGGCGTCATCACCATAGAACGACGTTCTGCGCCCATCATGACCTTGTCTTTGGCAGCTTCGAAATCGACCATAGTGACAACATTGCGTCCGATACGAGCCGCCATCAAAGCCGCTTCGTTCACAAGATTGGCCAGATCAGCGCCGGAAAAGCCTGGTGTGCCGCGCGCGATGATGCGCAGATCAACTGCAGGTCCGAGAGGGATTTTACGCGCATGCACGCCCAAAATCTTCTCGCGGCCTTTGATGTCTGGATTTGGCACAGTGACCTGACGGTCAAAACGACCAGGGCGCAGCAAGGCGGGGTCAAGCACGTCACGACGGTTGGTTGCGGCGACGATGATCACGCCTTCATTGGCTTCAAAACCATCCATTTCAACCAGCAATTGGTTGAGCGTTTGTTCACGCTCGTCATTGCCACCGCCATGGCCAGCACCACGGGCACGGCCCACAGCATCGATTTCATCGATAAAGACGATACAAGGCGCGTTTTTCTTGGCTTGTTCGAACATGTCGCGCACACGAGAGGCACCAACACCGACGAACATTTCAACGAAATCAGAACCAGAAATGGTAAAGAATGGAACGCCAGCCTCGCCCGCAATCGCGCGTGCTAGCAACGTTTTACCTGTGCCGGGAGGGCCGACAAGCAAAGCGCCTTTTGGAATTTTACCGCCAAGGCGTGAGTATTTTTGCGGGTTCCGCAGGAATTCGACGATTTCTTCCAGCTCTTCTTTCGCCTCGTCGATGCCAGCGACATCATCAAATGTCACGCGTCCGGCTTTTTCGGTCAAAAGCTTGGCTTTCGATTTGCCAAAGCCCATCGCCCCGCCTTTACCGCCGCCTTGCATACGGTTCATGAAGAAAATCCAAACGCCGATAATCAAGACGAAAGGCAAAAAGGTGATCAACAAAGATGTGAGACCGCTTTGCTTTTGCGCCTTGCCTTTGACGTTCACGCCCTTGTCGACCAAGGTACGCGCCAAATCGTCATCCCCTGGGTTAATGGCGTAAAAGTCTGAGCCATCCGACAGGGTGTAATTAACCTTCTCGCCATTGATATAGGCCGAGGTGACAGTACCAGACTCAACACTGGACATAAATTCGGAATAATTGGTTTCATTCGTCGCCAAAGATGATTGGCCGCCACCGATGACGTTGAACAACGCCACCACCAGCATCAACAGCACCAGCCAAAAAGCGAGATTTCGTGCATTACCCAAAACAGGTCTCCTCGAAAATTCAGACTCAGCGCGAAGGCGCCGAGCGGTTTCCCTTAAAATAGGGATCAATGGGGTAAGTTCAATGCGATAAAAGCGATGTGAACGCGTGACCGCGTGGATGGATCAATTTTGCATGGATAGATTGAGGCGCAAGCTCCGCTGGAACGCTTGGATCGGCCAAGGGGGCCGCGATCAAATCGTCGCCTAAAAACACCGCAGGCGTGGACTTTAAGCTCTCTCTGGGCATGCCACCCTCTGCGCGTTTCCCTAGTTTTTGCAAGCCGTCCTCGCCCAAAGCCCGCACGATCAAACCATCTGATTTGTCGCAGGTTATCTGCCAGCGATTGTCCCAAATCTCGTTTGGAATGCTCACTTTGTCTTGCACAGCCGAAAATTCGCGACACAAGCGCAAGGATTGCGCACCTCCGATCAAGCGCACACCGTGCAGAGTCGCATGTTGGCCACGTAGCATCGCAGACATGAATTCTTGTAATTTCAACCCACGCGGCCCGTAATCGGCAGATGAAATCCACTTGAGCGCATGAGAGACAAGGCGTCGGTTGATCTCGGGGGCGCCTTGGGCAAAGCCTTTGCGGTCAATGATCAAATCGCCGTTGTCCTCAACCATACAATCAATCGCGTGATCATGGGTGGTGACATCCAGCACTGAGCGCACTTGTGACAGATGATCCATCACCCGCCCCACCACATGAGAATCGATACCCAAATCAGACAGCGCAGCCATGGCTTTGCGCGCCTTTACGCGGTCATAGGCTTCGTCATCATTGCTGGGATCATCGATCCAAGGTTGGCGCAAGTCACGCAGGTATTGGCGCAGCTCGAACCGTTCTTGCATCAACAAAGGCCGTACCCATGTGATATCGTCCGATTGCCTACGCCGCTGCATCCCCGTCAGCCCATCAATGCCAGAAGCCCGCGCCAGACGCATGAAAAAGGTCTCGGCCTGATCATCGGCGGTGTGCCCCAGCGCGATGGTATCGATATCGTTGTCTTTGGCCCAATCGGCCATCAAGCCATAGCGCGCACGGCGGGCGGCGTCTTGCAGATTGCCCGCGCCGCTCCAATCGGTCCAATTCAAAGTGGTGTGTTTGATTTTCAGGCTCTCGCAGGTCTCGGCCACAAATTCCGCCTCGCGTGCGGCATCTGCGCGTAACCCGTGGTTAACCGTAACAGCAGACAAGCGCACCCGCTGCTCTTGGCCCCAATCGGCCATCAGGCGCAGCAAGGCCATGGAATCCCCGCCACCAGACACAGCAATGCCGACGTGATTGGGTTTCTCGAAGGTGAAAGCGGAGGCAAAAAAATGTTTCAGCATCGCGCCGTGGGTATCTGTCTGAACCATAATAATGTTATGCAATCACATCAATAAATCGACCAAGCGGCGCACCGCATGGTCCAATATTTCGGGGTGTGTATTTACTGACACCCAAGAGTTTGACGCGCGGTTTGCGCCTCATTTGCCTCAGATGATCCAGAAAAACGACTGCCCACTTCAGCCAGCATCACACAGCCCTTGTCCACATGCCCCAAAGCCGCCATCGCGCCCCCAAGACGCAACAAGGCCGCAGGGGCGCGCACGCCGTCGGACGAGATGTTGAAACTGTCCAAATAGGACCGTGCGGCTTCCGTGGTTTGGCCCAATTTGCTCAAGGCTTCGCCGCGCATGAAATGCGCTTCGCTGGTCAAAAATCCACCAGTGTAGTTTTGCGCAAACGTGCCAAAG
Organism: Pacificibacter marinus; assembly: GCF_018860505.1. GTDB lineage: Bacteria > Pseudomonadota > Alphaproteobacteria > Rhodobacterales > Rhodobacteraceae > Celeribacter > Celeribacter marinus_B. Next base: position 127,753 of record NZ_JAHKPU010000010.1, on the reverse strand, counting down.
GCATCGGCAGCCACCTCATAGGATCCCGCGTCATAAGCAGCTTGAGCTGCATCAAAATCGGCTTGCTCGGCTTCGGCCAATTGACCACCGCCACCATCCATCGGCGCTTCTGATCCTGGTCCGACAGCGACGACATCGCTGGCGCCACTTGAAGGTTCAGCCCCCCCAAGTGGTTCCAAAACAGGCAGATTGCCTATGTCACAACCGGCTTCCATATCGCAGACACGGAAATTCAGATCATCAAGCTGACGCGTGCCATCGGCCACAATACGGTCGATGCGAAACTCAAGCTGTTCCATCTTGGCCGTTAATTTCGTGAGACTGCTTTCCATCAAATCAACACGTTCCAAGGTGGACGCGCCGCCAAAGGCTGTATTCGGCGCGCCTGTCGTCGATAGTTCACGTTTCAGTTTAAGCAGCTCAACCGACAAGACAGCGGCCTCTTGCCGGATATCCGCCAAGGTCTGCGCATCTTGGGCGGCAGCGCCTTGCACGCCCGCGCCAAAGCTCAGACCAGCACCGAGACCAAACACCACCACAGTCGTCATCAAAATGCGTTTCATACCGCCACCTTTTGCCAGTTTATTGCACCTATAAAAGGCCTTAGCTTACGCCAGCGCCCGCTGCCAAAACAGTCACTGCGCGACGGTTTTGTGCATAACAGCTCTCGTCGGAACACACCGCGATGGGGCGTTCTTTGCCGTATGTGATTGGTTTAAGACGCGATGGGTTCACCCCTTGCGAGATCAAGAAATCTTGCACCGCAGCAGCGCGTCGGCTGCCAAGAGCCAAGTTGTAATCGCGTGTGCCTTGCTCATCGGCATGACCTTCGATGATCGCGGTGTAACCAGGGTTGGCCAACAACCACTGCGCTTGCTGCGTCAATTGTCCGCGTGCGCTGTCTGTCAATGTGGACTGGTCCACAAGGAACAACACACGATCACCAATAGTTTGGTTGAAATAGGCCGTCGAGGTCGGATCGTTGATCGATCCTGCGATAATGCCGCCATTCGCACCTGCTGCGCCAGCACCCGCACCGCCCGCGCCAAAGCGGTCAGGGTTGGTACAGGCCGTCAGTGCCAGTGCGGACATCAAAACAAAAGCGGCCACGCGGGGCGGGTTTTTACGCGATTGAGTGGAAAGTGTCTGTGTCATTTGGTCATCCTTTGCGGAATTTAACGCTGCTCATTTTAGGCAAGTATAGCACCCCGCAAACCCTTTGGGGAGTGGGGCACGTTCACTATTTTAACAGGGGCGACCACGCCGGATCAGAAGCGCCTGAATTGGTCGGCACGCGACGCAAATTACGACCCGAGATGTCCACCGAATACAATGCGGATTCGCCTGTGGCCCCTTGGGTTTCACGGGTGAACATGATCACGCGCCCATTGGGCGACCACGTTGGCCCCTCGTCCAAAAAGGACGCGGTCAACAGACGTTCTTCGGACCCGTCCGTGCGCATCACGCCGATATGGAAACGCCCGTTGGCTTGCTTTGTAAAGGCGACCAAATCCCCGCGCGGCGACCACACTGGGGTGCCGTAACGCCCTTGACCAAAGGAAATACGTTTCGCATCGCCCCCAGCAGCATCCATGATGTAAATCTGTTGCGTGCCAGAGCGGTCACTTTCAAACACGATCTTTGATCCATCTGGCGAAAACGACGGCGCAGTTTCAATCGCAGGCGTATTGGTCAAACGCGCCACCTGACCAGATGCGATGTCCATCCGGTACAAATCGGTGTTGGATCCTGTGGATACAGAATAGACCACAGAGCGCCCATCAGGTGAAAAGCGTGGCGCAAATGACATGCTTTCTGTGGGCACAGGTAACCTGCGACGGGTTACGGTGCCCACATCCAACATCATGATTTGTGGAAAGCCGCTTTCATAAGATGTGTACAAAACGCGATCACCTGTGGGCGAAAAGCGTGGCGCCAAAACGATGGCAGAGGCATCGGTGAGATACTGCACATTCGCGCCATCGTAATCCATCACAGCCAAGCGTTTTTGGCGGGCTTGCTTTGATCCGGCCTCAGACACAAACACCACGCGACTGTCGAAATACGCGCCCTCGCCGGTTATCCGGCTGTAAACAACATCCGCGACTTTATGCGCGATGCGACGCCAACTGTTGGTCGATCCCCCCAGTTGCATTCCAGAGCCAAGCTGCCCGTCATTGAACACATCAAACACACGGAATTTGACCGACAGATTGCCGCCTGCATCCACGGATACAGCCCCTGTGACCAGCCCTTGCACGTTGATTGCCTTCCAATCTGCGTATTGCACGGGGCTATCGAATGAAGTGACCTTGGAAATATAAGCGCTGTCAGGCACTTCGCGGAACAGGCCTGTTCCCACAAGGTCAGCGGCGATCACATCGGAAATTTGCTTTGCAAACTCTGCGGCTTGTGTCGTTTCCACGATAAAATCAGGCACGGCCACAGGCAAGGGTTCGATCACACCTTGGGTGATTTCGATTTTAAGCGGGCCTTGATCTTGGGCCATCAATGGCGCGGCAGTCCCGAACACACAGGCTGCGGTGAAAGCCGTTGCGGCCAAGCGACGGACATAAGCTGAAAGTTGGATCATTTGAACCTCATTTGTTCAGGGTCGAAGCTAAGTTCGATATCGCGCCACTCGTTGTATTTATCGGCAGGCAGTTGAAAGCCGCTTCTGCCACAGATGATAATCGCGCGACGCGCAGTTTGAAAGGCTTGCTCGGCAGAGGCACTCGAGCCCCCAGACGATCCAAGCAGTTTGATAGAGCCAACAATGGGCGTGCCATCTTGGTTCATCGACACAGCCACAGTCACTTTCGTGCGCTGTGCTTCTGTCGACATGGACCCAGTGTTCCAACATTGCTGAACCGCCACACGCAGCGCGTCTTTTTCGCCCGCGCTCATCGGTGGACCTGTTGGTCGACGGGGCGCGGCAGGTGTCTCAGATGTGGCCTCTGCCACCAAAGCCGAGGCGGCATCTGCTGCGGCATTGGCCGCCGCGTCACTGTTGGCTTGTGCTGCCGCTTCGGCCTTTTTCGCAGCCGCTTGGGCCACGACCGCTTGCGGACGCGCTTTGGGGCGCGGCGATGTGGACAGGCCCGATGGCTTTTCCGCCTCGGTCACAATTTCTGTTACAGCCTCTTGCGGGGCAGCTGCAGGTTGATCGGGCACAGGTTCAGCCGTGGCTGTGGCATCGGGAGACACCTCAGGGATCACTTGATCGGCTATGTCTGGCGTGCGTTCAGGGTTGACCACGGCCTCGGGCGCGATGCGCGGCACGGGGCGCGGCGTCGGCCGCTGATTTGGAATATCGGGCAGACCAGCACCAGGGTCCTCGGTTGAAATTTCTGGCTCAGCTGAGGAACTGGGCGGCGTCGGATCAACCGCGGCAGGTGGCGTGATCGGTTGTTCTGATGCAGGGGCCGGCTCTGAATTATCGGGCTGCACTGGCGTCACAGGCTCAGCTGTGTTTGGCTGGGCCTGTTCAGGATTTGACAGGGCAGCCGTATCTACAGCTGGCGCTGTGATTTCAGGCGCCTCAACGGGCACCTCAGGGGCTGTCTCGACACGGCTGAGCGCCGCAAAATCGGATTCAGAGATCAAAGACACTTCTTGCGTTTGCACAGGTTCGCTATCGCGGGCATTTAGAAAAAAACCGCCAAACAAGACATAAGCGATGAACCCGAAATGAGCCCCCGCCGAGATATATTGACCTGTGTTCACGCCTGCGCCCTCAGTTGCCTGTGCTTGCAGAGGTGCCGTCAAGACGTGGCCCGCCCTGTTCGGTCACAAGGCCGATATTGCGAAACCCGCCTGCATTGAGCGCGCCCATGACTTGAACGACTTGCTCATAGGGAATGGCCCCGTCCGCGCGCAAAAACACTTTATCGTCGGTGCGCTCGGCGGCGATGGCTTGCAATTTGGTCACCAATTCATCTTGGTTTTCTTCGTTGTTCATCAACAAGACACGCCCATCCGCGGTCAGCGTGATCGACAATGGGTCTTCAGATTCCTGCGGCAAAGCGGTGGCGGCTGTTTCTGGCAACTCAACCGGCACGCCCACGGTCATCATCGGAGCGGCAACCATAAAGATGATCAAAAGCACCAACATAACATCGACGAAAGGCGTGACGTTGATCTCGCTCATCGCCGCAGATTGCCCGCGACGACGACTGCCGCGCCCGCCGCCACTTTTGCGTTTGACTACTCCAGCGCCCATGGCTCAAGCATCCAATTCGCGCGACAGGATGGTCGAGAACTCGTCTGCGAAGGCCTCATAGCCGCCTAATATCTTGTCACTGTCCGCAGACAATTTATTATAGAAAATAACCGCAGGGATCGCCGCCAAAAGACCCAAGGCCGTGGCCAAAAGTGCTTCGGCGATACCAGGTGCCACAACCGCCAGATTGGTTGATTGCGCCAAAGCGATGTCTTCGAACGCAGTTTTAATGCCCCACACAGTCCCGAACAAGCCGATGAAAGGACCGGTTGAGCCGACTGTGGCCAGAATGGACAACTGGCTGTTCATGCTTTCCGCTTCTTTGGAAATAGCCACATCCATAGACCGATCAATACGCGAGGCAGCGCCAGCAATCAGCCCCCCGTCTGAGCGGTGCGAGCGACGCCATTCGGTCATGCCCGAGACGAACACCCGTTCAGGCGCATTGGCAGGCGCGCCGCCGATTTTATCGAAGAGCTCATCAAGCGGTTCGCCGGACCAAAAGGCTTGGTCAAACACGGCAGCCGAAGACCGCGCGTTACGATAAAAGATGTGCTTTTGAATGATGATGGACCACGACCAAAAGGACGCGCCGATCAGCATCAGCATCACAAGTTTAACAGTAAATGTCGCTTTCATAAAAAGCGCCAGCAAGGAGAAATCGATCTCCTGCGCCATTGCGAGGGTAGTTTGTTCCATGACCTGCTCTTTTCGCCTGTGCCGCTGTTTGCGCGGCTTGTTGTTAACTCATGATTTACCCTATCGGCAGGGTTCACGCCAACACTTACATGTGAGTTCAGCGTGACATACGGGGAAAAACGGTCAAAACGATGCAGGTTTTGGCCAGTTCAGTGCAAATTTCGGCGAATATTTGCCGGCAAGCGCGTTGGCTGACCTGTTTCGGACAAAGCCACAAGCGTCACTTGCGACACAAATAGGATCGCATCGGCACGTTTGACCGTTTGATTGAGTACAATCCGCACGCCTGTGATGGCCTCGACCTCGGTCTCGACGATCAAATCCTCGTCGAACTTCGCGGGCAAAAGGTAATCTGCTTCGACACGCCGTACAGCAAACACAATGCCATCATTGGCTTTCAGCGCAACCTGATCGACGCCCGCCTCACGCACCCATTCGGTGCGCGCGCGCTCGATGAATTTGAAATAATTGGCATAGTAAACAATGCCCGCAAGATCGGTGTCTTCATAGTAGACATGCACGGGAAATTTATGGATCATGTCGAGCCCCTCAAGCCGTTTTCATCAGGCTAAGACCTGCGTATGACATGTGCAAGACGGGGTCATGACGCCAGCCTTGTCCTATCCTGCAATCAAACGCGCATAAAGACGCAATGCATGAGACGCATCTCGTGCGGCACTTGGCAGAACCGGATCATAAGAGGCGCGTAACACGTTGGCCACATCTGGGCGTATGACTGTGCCCGCCTCGGTCAGCGCCAGAGGACTGTCTTGGGTGAAGGTGATATCAGACCACAACAAAAGTGCTTGAGTGGCCTGAGACAGTGCAATCACGTCGGCAGGCACCTCGTCCATCGCCCCGCCCATGCGCACAAAAGTAAAGCAGGCTTTGATCGCGCCATCATCGTCAAAGCGAAAGGCACGATATTGATGCGCATTACGGTCGATCAACATCTGCACGCGCATGTCCAGATCTGGGATCATGTCGCCCATATTAGGCACGTCCAGCAGCTCTTTCCAATCCGAGAAAAAGAACATCATCAGGTTCGATCCAAGTTCAGGATCGGTTTCGGCCATTTCGGCCCCCGCAATGGCCACAGCCGCCTCGATGCTGCCTTTGATCACGGCCAAGGAATCCTCGGCGACGCCAAAGACAACAGGCGCGATAGGCCGCCCCCAACGGGCAAACACATAATCACCACTGGCGCGGGTGAAATAGGCTTCAACGGCTTCGGGGGTGAATTCTGAGGTGTCTGTCATGGGGTCTCCTTTGCGCTCACCGTAGATGCGCAATTCCCGCGCAAATCGCAAGGGGCAGTTGTGTGCTGTCTACTTTCCAAACATCTGGATCTGTTCTGGCTTTTGCGGCGGTTGCATCCCAAGGTGATGCCATGATTTTTGCGTCAACATCCGGCCACGCGGAGTGCGCTGGATCAAACCTTGTTGAAGTAGGTAAGGCTCGATCACGTCCTCGATCGCATCACGGCTTTCCGACAAAGCGGCCGCGAGCGTTTCCACGCCCACTGGCCCACCTTGATAATTCTGCGCGATGAGCAGCAGATACCGCCTGTCCGCCCCATCAAGGCCCAAGTGATCCACACCCAAACGCGTCAGGGCGTTGTCAGCAATGGCATGGGTGATACGCCCGTCGCCTTCGACCACAGCGAAATCTAGCACACGCCGCAGCAACCGTCCCGCGATGCGCGGCGTGCCCCTTGCGCGTTTGGCGATTTCATGCGCGCCATCATCGTCAGCAGGCACCCCAAGCATCCGCGCTCCACGGGTGACAATCTCGTGCAGCTCATCTGTGGTGTAAAATTGCAGCCGCGTGGGAATACCGAAACGATCTCGCAAGGGCGTGCTGAGCAGACCCATCCGCGTGGTGGCGCCGACAAGTGTAAAGGGCTGCAATTCGATACGCACGGTCCGCGCGGCAGGCCCCTCGCCGATCACCAGATCAAGCTCGAAATCCTCCATCGCGGGGTAAAGAATTTCCTCGACCACAGGATTCATCCGATGAATTTCGTCGATGAACAGTACATCACGCGCTTCGAGATTTGTGAGAATAGCCGCCAAATCACCAGCACGGGCCAAAACAGGCCCAGAGGTCATTTTGAAATTCACGCCCAATTCGCGGGCCATGATCTGCGCCAATGTGGTTTTGCCCAAACCGGGAGGACCGTAAAACAGCACATGATCCATGGTTTCTTCGCGTTTTCGGGCAGATTCAATGAAAATGCGCAAGTTGGCCCGCGCTTCTTTCTGGCCGATGAATTCGTCCAAGGTTTGCGGGCGCAAGGCACGATCCGCGTCTTGCGGTTGGCGCTCGCCGCGTAGGGTCTCGTCTGGTTCAATTGGATCGAAAGCGTCCATCTATCAATCCTTCGGTGCAAGCAATTTAAGAGCGGCACGGATCAGCGCTGATGTTGCGGCCTCAGGCGTGTCCACGGCGGCTTGCGCCACGGCGCTGGCAGCATCAGAGGGACTATAACCAAGATTCTGTAAGGCTGACAGAGCCTCAGCCTCGGCGGCGACATTTGGTTTTACAGCGGGCGCTTTGGCTGCAGCTTTGCGGGCTGGCTGGGGCTGCGAGGCCTCGATCACTTCGGCTGCATCAGAGGCATCCAGTGTTTCGGGCAGAGCGCCGCCCATAGCCATGACTTTGGGCGCTTTGTCTTTTAGCTCCATAATCACCCGCTGTGCGGTTTTAGGGCCGACGCCGGGGGCAGCTTTGATCGCGTTCCAATCGCCCAGCGCGATGGCGCGCCCTGTGGCCTCGGGTCCAAGCGTGCCTAGAATGGCCATAGCGGCTTTCGCGCCGATGCCTTGGACAGAAACCAGCAATCGATACCATTCTTTTTCGAACAACGATGTAAAGCCAAACAGCTGCATGATGTCTTCGCGCACAAGCATATCAGTATAGAGCGCTACGGGTTCGCCCTGTCGCGGCATAGCCATACGGGTACGTTCAGATACGAATACGATATAACCAACGCCACGCACATCGATCATCGCGTGATCTGTGCCAATGTAATCGACGATGCCTGTGAGTTTGCCAATCATGCGCGTGCTTTCTTGATGGTGGATGGTCTGTAATTTGGTGCTTTAACTCCGGGGCGTTTGACGGCGGCCTTTTGGATCGCGTCACTCAAACGTGCCCCAGATTGCGCGTGATGCGAATGGCAAATCGCGATAGCCAAAGCATCAACGGAATCTGCGCCAGCCAGCTTAGCCCCCGGCAATTGCAGCTTGATCATATGTTCGACCTGTTGCTTGGCCGCGTGGCCCACACCAACGACGGCTTTTTTCACCGCATTGGGGGCGTATTCTCCAATTGGCAGGCCAAATTGCGCAGGCACCAAAAGCGCTACGGCGCGGGCTTGACCCAGTTTCAATGTGGCGACGGCATCTTTGTTGACGAACGTCTGCTCGACCGCGGCGCAATCGGGCTGATGGGTGTGGACGACATCAGCCAATTGGTCAAACAGTGACAGCAGCCGGATCGCCAGATCATCACTGGCCAATGAATGGCACACGCCATTTGCCACGTGCGTGATGCGCGAGCCTGCCACGTCGATGACCCCCCAGCCCATATTGCGCAACCCTGGGTCTATCCCGAGTACTCGCATGTTCACCCCTGCTCTTGTTACCTGCATTCTTATGCTTTTGTTTACGACTAGCACGAAACAAGAACATTGCAAACACCAATGGATACATCTGACGAAACACTCAGCCCATTAAACGGTGAAAAACCCGCGCCGGAGGGACGCGGGTCTTTTCATGGAAAGGGTCAAGAACGGCTGGGGGAAACTCGCCAGAACGGACCCAAAGGAAATCTGTGGTTAAGGCAAAAGCAGCTTAACCTGCATCGCCACCCATTGTGTCGCGGGATCGGCTGTCATCACCCAAGCGCCAGCGCGCTCAAGCATAGTACCGTCATTCCATGCGCCAATGCGGTCCGCATAGGTCGCAGTACCGAGGGCCACCAAGACACCGACCTTAAACATCAACAGGCCCGCGATTGCGAAGAAAACTCCCCGCAATGGGAAACGAAGACCTGTGCGACGTGGACGTGCAATGATCAGCCCGTCTTGGTTAACTGAATAGACTGCACCCTTAGCGATCGAACGGCGTTTAGCGTCGATCCGTGTCAGTCTTTTTTCCAATTGCTGTGAACCTGAATAGGCCATGGCAACACCCTTAATATCGGCCCCCACCGACAATGACTTTATTGCGGCCAAATGTGGCAAGAATGGGGCAAAAAAGGCAAAAAACAGAAATTTGAGGTTAGTTTGAGGCAATCTTTGTCAGCGTTAACGTCGACCAGTCAACAATCTCTTCGTGATGAGTAAGATTGAACCCGTTTCGGGTATAAACTTCAATAACCTCAGCAGCTTGCGGATTAAGAATCCCTGACAGAATCACAGCCCCACCCTCTTTGGTATGGGCTGCAACATCAGGGGCCAGCGCCACCAGCGGACCTTTGAGGATATTCGCGAAGACCAGATCGAACGGCGCTTTGGCCGCGAGCTGTTCATGGTTAAAACCAGCGGCCTCCAAACAGATCACCTGATCGCTCAGGCCATTGGCATCGACATTGCTTTGCGCCACAGCCACGGCCACCTCATCAATGTCAGACGCATAGGCTGGCGTGTCGTTCACTTTTGCAGCCGCCATCGCCAACACGGCAGTTCCGCAGCCAATATCGGCCACATTGGCGTAAGTGCCGCCCGCAGTGAGCAAGCGATCAAAGGCGCGCAAACACCCCAATGTGGTGCCGTGATGCCCCGTGCCAAAGGCCATAGCCGCCTCGATCAGCAGGCCTATCTTATCGCTCGGCAATTTATCCGCATCATGTGACCCGTAGACAAAAAAGCGTCCCGCCTCAACAGGGGCCAAATCGCGGCGGACTTTGGCGACCCAATCAGTGTCGGGCAATTCAGAGATGACAAAATCCTTCGCGCCATTTGAGGCGGCGACCAAAGCAAGCCCCACCACATCAGGCGCTTCGGTAAAGTATGCCCCCACTTCCCACAGACCCGATCCGTCTTCGATTTCGAACACGCCAACGCCGATAGGCTCGGGAAACAGGGTTTCAAGGATCTCTGAAATGGCCTCGGCTGGCAGGCGTCCGTTGGTTGTAGTAAAGGCTGTGAACGTGGGCATGGGGGTCTCCTGTTGGAATTACCACCGCTTAAACAGTTTTGATGGCACTTGGTCTATGGCTTTTCGCATCTACACCACCATGACACAGAATTTCACGGCAAGACTTATGGCTGCTGACCTATACAAAAACATCCTGCGCAAAGGCATCACTCACCCAGACGGGCGGGTTCAAACCATGCGAATTCTTTAATCATTTTAGACAAATTTGTAACATTTGAGATCGCAATGCAATTTTTTGGCTTACCCTGGGTCAAAATACATTTTCAGGCTTGTCAATCGCCTCAATGTATACTCACTAGCCAAACTATGTTTGTACATGTGATCGTCTCTGGTTTCTTCTAAAAGATTTCAAAGTAGGCATTCTGCTATGTATTACGATACAGTTCCTCGCTCACGACAATATTTTTCAACGCTGAATATAATTTTCCCCTTCGCCATTGGATTTTATCTGTGGCAAGTCATTTTTGGAGCTGGATTGCGGCTCTTTAACAATGAGACAGCCCAAGACGCAGCTTTTGGCAGCGTTATTTTTGCGAAAACCCTTATTTGGGGCAGTCCACTCTATGCATTTTGTATTTGTGCCGCCTTTTTATGGGGTATTTGGCTCGCATCAACCGCACTGCATTTTAGCCGTCGTCGACGTGTAAAGCACCTCAAACTGGGGATCGCGACGTTTATAGCTGGCTTCTTGCTGTCGCTTTTTGGTCTTTTGGCAGGCCTGTCAGGCACGCCACCTTTAGACCTCGTGTACCAACCTATGATCTACGCACTCAACAACTAGGCGCCAGTCTTCGGCGGCGCCTAGGGGGCAAGCTCATTTGGTTTATTTCAGTGTCGCGCCCAAACCAATCGGACAACTCACCCCAGTGCCGCCAATCCCGCAATATCCTTCGGGGTTTTTGGCAAGGTATTGCTGGTGATAATCTTCGGCATAGTAAAACGTCGGAGCAGGTAAAATCTCGGTGGTGATCGCGCCATGTCCGGTTTTGATCAACGCAGGGGCGTAAGCGGCCAGACTGTCTTTGGCCGCCGTCATCTGCGCGGCATTGCTGGTGTAGATACCAGAACGATACTGCGTGCCGCGATCATTGCCTTGACGCATGCCTTGAGTGGGATCGTGATTTTCCCAAAAGGTTTTCAGCAAAGCCTCGAAACTCAAGCGGCTGGGATCAAACACGACCCGCACCACTTCGTTGTGCCCCGTTTGGCCTGAACAGACTTCTTTATAGGTCGGGTTCGGCGTGATCCCTGCAGCGTATCCAACGGCTGTGTTCACCACGCCATCAAGAGACCAAAAAATCCGCTCGACGCCCCAAAAGCAGCCCATGCCAAAAATCACCACTTGGTGACCTTCTTTGATGTCGGCCTTCAAAGGCGTGCCAAAAATGAAATGGTCCTGCGCCGTGGCGATAGCCGCATCGCGCCCAGGCAAGGCTGTGTCAGGTGTCACAGATGTGGCTTTAGAAAAGAGCGAAAACATATGTCGGTCCTCATGTGATGTCACGGATATATAGGGCGCGCGCGGCCAAGCACCAAGGGCGGCTCGCAAAGGTCACACATATGTGCTTTCGCCATTACGCTTTGAAGCGCGCCGACAGCAGGGTCTCATTGCCTTTGCGCGGATGGCGCGGGATCAATAGACCCAACCCAAAGGACACCCCCGCCATTGAGGCTGCCAAGATGAACACAGCTGAAGGCGACACGATCCACAAATACCCTAAAGCGGCAGGCAAAAACACCGCCGCGATATGGTTGATGGTAAAGGCCACGGCTGCCGTTGGCGCAATGTCTTGCGGGTCTGCGATTTTTTGAAAATAAGTCTTCAACGCAAAGGCCAAGCCAAACAACATATGATCAACCACATATAAGACAGAGGCGACCACGACCCCCCAGCCCAGCCAATACAAACCGCCGTAAGCCAAGAACACCACGATAAGCCCAGCGTATTCTAGCAACAAAACAAAGCGTTCGCCGCGCGCGACCACCAGACGCCCCATCAACGGGGCTACAACCATATTAATCACGAAATTGATCATGAACAGCGATGTCACTTGGTGCACATCAAAGCCGAACTTTTCGACCATCATAAAGGCTGCGAAGACCACAAAAATCTGACGGCGCGCGCCCGCCATGAACTGCAAGGCATAATAGAGCCAATACCTGCGACGCAGCACAAACGTTTTCAACTGAGGTGTTGGAGATTCGAATTGCGGGAAAGCCAGCAACGCATAAATCGCGATAGCAGCAGTCACCCCGCCCCCCACCATATAGACAACCGCATAAGACAGATCAAAAGTTTTCCACGTCAAAACCAAAGTGCCATAGGCCAACAAGGAGGCCGCAGATCCCGCGGCCATAAGCCAACCGATCACTTGCGGCGCACGCGCTTTGTCGATCCATTGCAATTGCAATGATTGGTTTACTGTCTCATAATAGTGAAAGCCGATGGACGACAGCATGGTTAGCGTCAAGATGCCTCCAAAAGACGGAAAATAAGCCGTCAACGCTGTAGCTACGCCGAGCATCAACAAGGCAACCAGCCCCAATATCTGCTCGCGGACAAGCATCATCAAAGCGATCACTCCCACCGCCAAAAAGCCTGGAATCTCGCGCACCGAATGCAACCACCCGATCTCAACGCCGGTAAATCCCGCCACATCAATAACGAAATTATTGAGCAGAGCACTCCATGTATTGAAGGCAATTGGCATGGCAAAGGCCATCAAAAATAGCAAAAAAACGGGACGGCGCCAAAGTGGAAAATGCGCAGCCTCTGATATGGGAACGATTTTTTTCATGCTTGTCGTTTAGGCTTTTGTCTGCCGACTGAAAAGATAAAACTTTCAACCTTCGCTGCACATCAAACTCGCACTAATTGGCCTTAGCTCTATTGGCGTTGGGAAAACAAATCACATTCTTGTATTTGAATTTATATGATTCAGATCAAGGCAAAGCTTTCTCAAAACTGAAACTATGATCCAAACCCGCGTCAAGGACAGGTATAGATTTGAACATGGATATGCTCCCCCTCGTCGAACGCATCGGAGACACGCCAACCGCAGCATTGTTTGGTCTAATGACGGGCATCATCTTTGGCGTATCCGCACAGCGTTCGCGCTTTTGCCTGCGCGCAGCCACGGTTGAATTTGCCCATGGCGTCATGGGCCCCCGCGTGGCCGTCTGGTTGCTGATCTTTTCCACAGCGCTTGTCTGGGTCCAAGGCGCTGAAATGCTCGGGCTGTTTCGCGGAGCAGATGCTCGGATCATGGCCGTGACGGGATCATGGTCAGGCGCTGTGATCGGTGGGATGATGTTTGGCGCTGGTATGGTCTTGGCGCGTGGCTGTTCGGGGCGCTTGTTGGTCTTAGCATCCACGGGCAACCTGCGATCTGTCGTGTCCGGCTTGATTTTCGCGGTCACAGCGCAAATGAGCTTGCACGGACTGCTTGCCCCCTATCGTGATGCATTGGCGATGCTTTGGATCACCCCAAATGGTGAAAACATCAACCTGTTGAACGCCTTACATCTGCCGCAGCACACAGGCATGGCGTTTGGATTGATCACCGCTGGTTTGGCGCTTTACCTCGCAAAACGGCATCAGATCGGGCCAAAAACGTGGATTTTTGCCTCTGGCGTGGGTTTTTCCGTGGCTGTGGGGTGGATGCTCACATGGTCGCTGGCGCAGGTTGCCTTCGATCCCGTGCCCATCACCTCAGCCACGTTTTCAGGCCCGTCCGCCAATACTTTAATGTTCTTTTTAGATCGTAATGCGGTGCTAGAATTTGATGTAGGGCTTGTGCCGGGCGTGGTGCTCGGCGCATTTTTATCGTCATTGATCGCAGGCGAATTTCGCTGGCAAGCATTTGATTCCGTGCCGGTGATGCGCAGCGCCATGATCGGAGCTGTGCTGATGGGATTTGGCGCAATGTTGGCGGGCGGCTGTGCGATTGGCGCGGGCGTCACCGGCGGGTCGGTGTTTGCGGCCACCGCTTGGCTGGCGTTATTGTGCATGTGGATCGGCGCGATTGTGACCACGCATCTGTTCAAAATCAGGCTCGGCTAGAGCGCCCAGATAAACCTACCAGAAACTCTGCGGGTCGATATCGATCTGAAGTTTGACGTTTTTGGGCAGTCTCACGCCTGCGGCCCAACGGCTAAGTGCGCCTTGAAGCGGCGCGGTCTTTTCGGCTTTCACCAACAGACGTACACGATGTTTGCCCCGCACGCGGGCAATCGGCGCAGGGGCTGGCCCGAAAACCATCGCGCCGATTTTTTGTAACGGGGCAACATTGCGAGCCATGTCACTGGCGGCGCGTGACACATCGCCAAGATCAGACCCCGACAAAATGATCCCCGCCATACGACCGTAAGGGGGCACACCCGCCATTTTGCGTTCTTCCGCTTCGGCCCGCCAAAAGCCTTCCTCATCCCCTGCCAAAATCGCGCGGATCACAGGGTGTTCGGGCTGGTACGTCTGCATCAAAGCGGTGCCGCGCTTCTCAGCCCGCCCTGCCCGTCCGGCCACTTGGCGCATCAATTGAAAGGTACGTTCGGCGGCGCGCAGATCAGACCCTTGCAGGCCCAAATCAGCATCGATCACGCCCACCAAAGTCAGATTGGGAAAGTTGTGCCCTTTTGCGACAAGCTGCGTGCCGATAATGATATCTGTATCGCCATTGGCAATCAGTTGAATTTGCTCTTTCAAGGCCCGCGCAGAGCCGAACAAGTCAGATGAGAGCACCGCAACTTTCGCGTCGGGAAATTTCTCGACGACCTCTTCGGCCAAGCGTTCCACACCGGGGCCAACGGGGGCCAATCGCCCCTCGGCTTTGCACGACGGACAAGCGGTGGGCATCTCTTTCGTCTCACCACATTGATGGCACATCAGGCGTTTCAAAAACCGGTGCTCGACCATGCGCGCATCGCAATGATCGCAAGCAATCTGATGTCCGCAGGCACGGCAAATGGTAACGGGGGCATAGCCACGCCTGTTGATGAACAACAAAGACTGTTCGCCTTTTTCCACCCGCTTGTTCACTTCCGCGACCAGTTGGTCGGAAATAAACCGCGTGGCTGCTAAGGTCTCTACCCGCATGTCCAGCGCACGCATTTCTGGCATCACAGCGGGGCCAAACCGGCTTTCCAAATCAAGGCGTTTGTATTTGCCAGCTTCGACATTGGCCCAAGTCTCAAGGCTGGGCGTGGCCGAAGCCAAGACAACCGTGGCCGAACACAAAGACGCCCGCAGTACAGACATGTCGCGGGCGTTGTACAACACGCCCTCTTCTTGTTTGTAGGATGTATCGTGTTCTTCATCGACCACAATCAAGCCCAGATTTTGGTAAGGCAAAAACAGTGCAGAGCGCGCACCAATCACCATCTGCGCGCCACCTGATCCGACCATTTTCCAAACACGACGGCGTTCGGTCATGGTCACACCAGAATGCCATTCGGCAGGCTTCGATCCAAAGCGTTCCTCAACGCGGTCCAAAAACTCAGACGTCAAAGCGATCTCGGGCAATAACACCAAAGCCTGACGGCCTTTAGCCAAACATTCTGCCACGGCTTCCAAGTAGACTTCTGTTTTGCCCGATCCTGTGACACCTTTAAGCAAGGTCGTGGAATAGCGCTCAGAGGCAACAGCATTGCGCAAGGCGGCTGAGGCCGCAGCCTGATCATCGCTCAAGGTCTTACCGCTGGCATGGGGATCAAGGCGGGGGAATTCCAAATCGCGGGGGCTGTCTTGTTCCAACACAGCGCCTGAGGGCACCAGACCTTTGATCACAGCAGTACCCACGCCCACATGTTCGGCCAGTTCTTTCAAAGTGAACGACAGATTCGGCGTTTCCTTCAACGTCGCAATCACCCGCTTGCGTGCATCTGTCTCGCGCGGCATCTCGCCCGTGCCAAGCCGGTACACTTTGCGCATCGACGGCGGATCGACCAAGCCCGGCGCGCGGGTGGCCAAACGCAGCATCGCAGGCATCGGCGTCAATGTGTAAGCGCCAACGCGGGTCAAAAACGTCATCATATCGGTGCTCATCGGCGCCACATCCAAGATGTTCGAAACGGCACGCGCTTTGCTTAGATCAAAACCGCCACGCCCAGCACCCCAAACGCAGCCCAAAACTTTGCGCGGCCCAAGCGGCACCTGCACAAAATCACCCAAACGGCAGCCGCCTTCGGGGGATTTATAATCCAGCGGGCGGTCAAGTGGCTCGGTTGTCAACACCGCGACCAGCGCGCCTTGGGGGAAAAAATCGGTCTGCGTCATGGTCTTATTTCATAAGAGGTTTGCCTGCCCCATACCAGTGCCGCTTTTACAGATAAGCCCCTTTCTCAAACGCCTCGTTTGCGCTATCAAGGCGCGAAAACTTTAGGTGTACAGAGGACTCCGCTATGAAATTTTTCGTTGATACAGCCGATGTAGATGCAATCCGTGAGCTAAACGACCTTGGCTTTTGCGATGGTGTGACCACAAACCCGTCTTTGATCGCAAAATCTGGCCGTGACATTTTGGAAGTGACCAAAGAAATCTGCGATTTGGTTGATGGTCCCGTATCTGCCGAAGTTGTGGCACTTGATTCTGCCACGATGATCGAAGAAGGCCGCAAATTGGCCAAGATTGCCGACAACGTTGTGATCAAATTGCCTTTGACTTTGGATGGTTTGAAAGCTTGTAAAGTGCTCTCATCCGAAGGTCACAAAATCAATGTCACCTTGTGTTTCTCTGCCAACCAAGCGCTTTTAGCGGCGAAATCTGGCGCGACATATATCTCGCCTTTCATCGGCCGTTTGGATGACATCAACATCGATGGTCTGGAACTGATCGAAGACATTCGCACCATCTACGACAACTACGGTTACGAGACTGAAATCTTGGCCGCTAGCATTCGCACCGTGAACCACATTTCTGATTGTGCGAAAATCGGCGCGGACGTGATCACAGCCCCTCCCGGCGTTATCAAAGCCATGGCGAACCATGTTTTGACCGACAAAGGCTTGGACGGTTTTGTGAAAGACATCAAAGCTGCTGGCATCAAAATTCTCTAATCAAACTGTCCTGTCTTTACGGGCTTTGAATTGTTTCTACGCCTCGCGACCTACCGGTTGCGGGGCGTTTTTTCTTTCTAGGGATGTGACTTTGCGGTCTCAAATGAGGACAGATGCACCAAACAAAAGTGGCATTTCCCTTGCGCCACAGAGTGCATGCCGTCACATTGCATGCCAAGAGACTGGAAAAATCCAGCTTAAGTTTGAGGCAGCACCCCTATGAGCACCCAAGTTCCCACGGCCCCCCATTCCAAAACGATGGCGCCAATGGCCGAAGAGTTACGTGAAAAAATCATCTCTGAACCAGATATGATTTTGGACGATCTTGACGTCATGCGCGCATTGATCGCCGCCAACGAAAAAAGCAACGGCGGCAATATCGTCGATTTGCGCGGCATCGCTATGGACCGCCTTGAGGATCGCTTGGATCGTTTGGAAGACACCCATCGCGGCGTCATCGCGGCTGCCTATGAAAATCTGGCTGGCACCAACCAAATTCACCGCGCGATTTTGCGCATGATGGACCCTCTCGATTTTGAAACATTTCTGCGTGATTTAGGCGGCGAGGTTGCTGATATTTTACGTGTCGATGCGGTCAAACTTTTGTTGGAAACCAAGGTCGAAAACGAAGATCCCGTGGTGCGCAAATTAGGGGATGTTTTGGTCACGGCTGAACCAGAGTTCATCAACACCTATCTGACGCTGGGCCGCAATATACCCCCGCGCGATGTGACGTTGCGCCAAATCACACCAGACACCGACATTATATATGGCGACGAAACGGGATTTATTCACTCGGAAGCCTGCATGAAGCTCAATTTCGGATCAGGCCGCCTGCCTGGCCTGTTGATCTTGGGCGCAGAAGATCCGCATATGTTCAAGCCGACCCAAGGCACAGATCTTTTGTCCTTTTTCGCTGGCGTGTTTGAGAAAACAATGCGCCGCTGGCTGGCATGACCTCCGCTGCCACAGGTGGGTTGACTGATGGCCTGCGTATGGCTGTCGTGGACTGGCTCGATTTGCAACGCGCTTTAAACGGCGTGTCAGAGCACACGATCACCGCCTATCGCAGTGATGTCACCGGTTGGCTGTCATTTTTGATGCAGCATCACGGCACGGGCTTTGGCACCGGCAAAATCGCTGACCTCACCATTTCCGATATGCGTTCTTGGATGGCGTTTGAACGCGGGCGCGGCGTTGGCGCGCGGTCTTTGGCGCGGTCATTGTCAGCCGTGAAAACCTTCACCCGTTGGATTGCAGAACGTGACGGGTTTGACGCCTCGGGCGTTTTGTCCGCCCGCTCGCCTAAGTTTGGTAAAAAATTGCCTCGCCCGCTGACTGCGGATGCAGCCCAAGACATGATTTCCACAGTTGAGTTGCAATCAAGTGAGCCGTGGATCAATGCCCGCGATGCGGCGGTTTTGACATTATTGTATGGTTGCGGCTTGCGGATTTCAGAGGCGCTTTCCCTGACTGGTAAAGATGTGCCGCTCACTGACACCATTCGCATCGTCGGCAAAGGCAACAAAGAACGGTTGGTGCCTGTCTTGCCTGTCGCACGGCGTGCCGTGGCGGACTATATACGCGAATGCCCCTTTGATTTGGACGATGACACAGCCCTGTTTCGCGGCAAACGCGGCGGGGCTTTAAACCCGCGTTTGATTTCCAAAGTCACCGAGAAAGCACGGATGCAGCTTGGTCTACCCTCGACCGTCACGCCCCATGCAATGCGACATTCCTTTGCCACCCATCTATTGAATGCCGGTGGCGACTTACGGGCGATCCAAGAATTGTTGGGCCACGCTTCACTGGCCACCACCCAAGCCTATACCGCCGTCGATACCGCCCGCCTTTTGGAAGTGTACGACGCCGCCCATCCCCGTGCGACGTCTGTATAAATCACGGCACTTTTGCACCTTTTGGTCATGTCTGATCCGCTATCCTAGCTCATAGGCGACGAAAGCCCGATAACTGTTGAAACACATGCTCACCTTTTCCAAGTCACAATATATCCGAAGCTGGTTCTGCGTGCACAAGGTTCAGTACATGACTGCCCCCCCCCCTGTGCTAAAACAATTAAAATTGAAATGAATTTGCAGACGGTCCTTAAAATTTTAATCTAAAGATCAAACGGATGTTAAATGAATGCGTCCACCTTGACGGACAAGCGCCTTCGCATTCCGCGCGCGTCTGATCAAAGGACCACTCTTATGACACTGTCCATCAATTCTGCCTCGATGGCGATGGTGACCAGCCTACAAAGCCAGTCATCAACAACAGCACAAGCAATTGAAACCGAACAAAACCAATCCTCTGGCCCTCCTGCTGGCGGCCCTCCGTCCGGCGGTGGCACAGGTGGCCCGCCTCCAAACGGTCCACCTTCTGGCGGCAATAAAGAGACCACAGACGCAGATCTGGCCTCTTTATTTGAAGGTCTGACCACTGCCGAAACTGACGCAGACAACGAAGATGAAACACTGACCTTATCTTCAGAATCTGTGGCAGAGACTGGGTATTCAACGGCCCTAAGCCTGCTATCAGTCTAATATCACACTCTCAATTTGAGCGGTTTGATAATTTTAAACGTCCCTGACATCGCGCCTGCGCGCGGCGTCAGCCCATGCAGACCTTTGCCTCAGTGCCTCACTGATCCAACTCTATTTCTTAGAGACGCCCCTGTGATCTCTTACCAATTGGCTGCCCCACTTCAACTCGCTTCAATATGATCATAACTCAACAAAAAACGAGGGCCGAAGCCCCCGTTTTTAAGATATCTATATTAAAGATGCCCCAATGCTGTGGGGGGTATCTTTAGCTCAAAGCATCATCGCAGCGACCACAGACACCGGAATGACTGTGCGTGCCGACGTCTGGCAGAATTTTCCAGCAACGCTGACATTTCTCACCTGTCGCTTTTTCAAACACAACCCCAACCCCCGTCACATCGGTCAACCGGAAGGCCTCATCCGGCGACGGATCAGTTGTGATAGAAATGCCCGACGTGATGCACAGATCATCAAAAGATACGGTTCTCAGCGCAGCAACAATGCTCGCATCCTCGATATGCACAACAGGTGCCGCCTCAAGCGATGCCCCGATGACCTTTTCTGTGCGCTGGATTTCCAAAGCAGCGGTCACGACACGGCGCACCTGACGAATGCTGGCCCATTTCGCGGCCAAAGCCTCATCTTTCCAATCACTTGGCGTTTCAACAAAGTCCTCAAGGTGGATTGAGCTGTCACCCCCTGGGAATCGCTCAAGCCAGACTTCTTCCATCGTGAACACCAAGATTGGCGCGAGCCATTTGGTGATCCGGTGATACAAGATATCCAACACAGTGCGCGCCGCGCGGCGGTTCAATGTATCGCCGTCACAGTACAAAGCGTCTTTGCGGATATCAAAGTAGAAGGCCGACAGATCGACAGTGGCGAATGTGAAAACAGCCTGCCAAACGCCCGAGAAATCAAAGCTGCGGTACCCTTTTTGCACGGCCTCATCAACTTCTGTCAAACGATGCAAAACCCAACGCTCAAGCTCAGGCATATCAGATGGTTCCACGCGATCTGCGTCCGAGAAATCAGCCAATGAGCCTAACATATAGCGCATAGTATTGCGCAAACGACGGTAGCTGTCCGCCGTGCCTTTCAGAATTTCAGGCCCGATCCGTTGGTCGTTGGTATAATCAGCTTGCGCCACCCAGAGACGCAAAATATCCGCGCCATATTGTTTGATGATAGTTTCAGGCACGATAGTATTGCCGATAGATTTGGACATTTTCATGCCCTTTTGATCCAGCGTGAACCCATGCGTCACAACATTTTTATAGGGCGCTCGGCCTTTGGTCGCAGAGGCCTGCAACAAGGATGAGTGGAACCAACCACGGTGTTGGTCGGTGCCTTCCATGTAGACATCGGCGATGCCATCCTCAGTCCCGTCTTCGCGGTCACGCAGAACAAAAGCGTGCGTACATCCAGAATCGAACCAAACGTCCAACACGTCAAACACTTGGTCATAATCGTCAGGATTGGCGATACCGTCCAAGATGCGGTCTTTGAACCCATCCGTGTACCAGATATCCGCGCCGTGTTCTTCGAACTCGGCCTTGATCCGCGCGTTCAATTCAACGTTGCGCAGCAAGAAATCAGGGTCTGTTGGCAGCAGGCCTTTTTTGGTGAAACACGACAAAGGCACACCCCAAGCGCGTTGGCGCGAGAGCACCCAATCGGGGCGACTTTCGATCATGGAATACAAACGGTTGCGACCTGTCTGCGGTGTCCAAGTGACCAGTTCATCGATGGAGCGCAGCGCGCGTTCGCGGATGCTATCGCCGTATTCGCCCATGCCGTCATCAAGTTTCTTATCGACAGAGGCGAACCACTGCGGCGTGTTGCGGAATACGATCGGCGCTTTGGAGCGCCAAGAATGTGGGTAGCTGTGCTTGACTTGACCACGCGCAATGATGCCGCCAGCCTCAACCAGCTTGGCGATCACTGCAGTGTTTGCTTTGCCCTCTTTGCCTTTGCGGTCAAAGACTTGCAGGCCTGCAAAGAATGGCACATGCGGCAAGAATTCAGATTCTTCGCCGACATTGTGAGTCATCCGGTCAATCCAGTTGCGCGCAACGAAACATTCGTAGTCGTCCGCACCGTGGCTTGGCGCGGTGTGCACGAAACCTGTACCGGCATCTGCCGTGACGTGATCGCCGTCGATCATGGGAACGTCGTAGTCCCAGAAACCGACGTCGTCGGCCAATGCGCGACCCGCCATATTCGGGTTGAGTTCAGTGAAAGTGGCTTTGTCAATTTTTGAACCTTCAAGACCGGCAAACGGATGTGCAAGGGTCAAGGCGCCAAGTTCTTCAGAAGTCACATCACGCACACGTTCAAAAGCCGTGGCGCGGGATTTGGCCAGACATTCCGCGGCCAAAGCATCAGCAAAGACATACAAATCGCCAGCTGCGGTCCAGCTTTCCTCTTCGGTCTCGGTCACTTTATAAAGGCCGTAGTTGATTTTCGGATTATAGGCGACAGCTCTGTTTGACGGAATCGTCCAAGGGGTCGTGGTCCAGATCACGACACGGGCATCACTCAACTGCTTCTTTCGTTCCGTCTGCTCACTGACCGAACCAGCGTGATGGTCATTGCCATCGTTTCTGACTGCAATCAACGCGCGATTCTTTATCACCTTAAACGGCACCCAGATCGTGTGCGATTTGTGATCGTGGTATTCGATCTCGGCCTCGGCCAGCGCTGTTTTTTCAACAGGCGACCACATCACAGGCTTGGAGCCTTGGTACAGCGTGCCATTCATCAAGAACTTCATGAATTCATCGGCAATCACAGCCTCGGCATGGAAATTCATCGTCAAATAGGGATCATCCCAATTGCCGTTGATACCGATACGCTTGAATTCTTCACGTTGAATACCGACCCAGTTTTCTGCAAACTTGCGGCACTCTTGACGGAAATCCACCACAGGCACATCGTCTTTGTTTTTGCCCTTGGCACGGTATTGTTCTTCGATCTTCCATTCAATCGGCAAGCCGTGACAATCCCAACCCGGCACATAACGCGCGTCATGGCCCATCATCTGATGCGAGCGCACGATGATGTCTTTGATGGTTTTGTTCAGCGCGTGACCGATGTGCAAATTACCATTCGCATAGGGGGGGCCATCATGCAGCACGAAAGGCGTGCGACTGTCGGCTTTGCCCTTAGCCCGCAATTGGTCGTAGACGCCGATTTGCGCCCAGCGATCCAACCAACCGGGTTCGCGTTTGGGCAGGCCCGCACGCATCGGAAAGTCGGTTTTTGGCAAGTTCAAAGTGGTTTTATAGTCGGTCGCCTCAGTGGCGGCAGTGTCGGGCGTATCAGCGCACATCGCGTCAAATCCTGTCGATAACATCTGGGAATAGGTGGGGCGGCGCGGTGGTCCATACGCCTTGTCCCGGCGGCTCAAGTTCAGAGCGCCGGGCTGGTAATTCGAATAATAATCGCGACCAAAAGATATCTCATAAGGCAGCTTATACGTCTGTCAGCGCGCGGGGTAAAGGCGCTATGATGCGCAGCTTTGAGCCGCTGTTGTCCTGCGGCGCAGCGTCTCATGCCACGAGCGTAAAAACAGGCATAGGGTGGGAGCAATCAAAGGATTGCACCATGACGCCCCTGCCACCAAAATTCCCGATCACGTCAGATCAAATCGATCAAGTCGTGACACGTTTTTACGCTCGCGTACGCCAGCACCCTGATCTCGGGCCTGTCTTTGCCAATCATGTTGAGGATTGGCGCCCGCATGAGGCGAAAATCGCCAGCTTTTGGCGCAATGCCATTGGTTTGGACCGCAGTTTTGACGGCAACCCACAGCAAGCGCACATGAGAGCCTCCGACATCAAGGGCGACCATTTCGCGCTTTGGCTGGCCTTATTTGATGAGACGCTCCAAGACACTGTGCCCCCCGACACGGCAATAGCATGGTCTGCGTTAGCTCACCGTATCGGGCGCGCGTTGAAAATGGGCATAGACCAACGCGATGCCCCCAAAGGTGCGCCTCCTAAACTGTTTTAAACATCAGACATTACTGTTAGATCATGGCAACCAGCCCCTAAACAGATCGAGGCACGACCATGGTGCAGCCCCTCTTAAACATCGGCATCGCAGGTGCAGGCATTGGCGGGTTGGCTGCCGCATCACTGTTGGCGGATCAAGGGCACGAGGTCACAGTCTTTGATCAATTCGAGACGCCGCAGCCTGTTGGGTCGGGCTTGGTCATTCAACCTGTCGGGCGGCGCGTGCTGGATGTCATCGGTGCAGGCGATAAGGCACGCAGCTATGGCCACGAAATCAAACGGATGCTTGGATCTGAAACGACGCGAAACAAGCGCGTCTTGGATGTGTCCTACGGCACAAGCTACGGCCTTGCCATTCACCGCGCGGCCTTGTTTGATAGCCTGTTCAAAGCGGCCCAAACCCGTGACCTTACCCTGCAGCAAAGCCACCAAGTCACAGGGCATACAAATCACCGCCTTGAGTTTGAGGATGGCACGTGTGCGGGACCTTTCGACCTAATCATCGATGCCAGCGGTGCGCGGTCAGCGCTAAGCCCGTTGAAATCTCGCGCCCTGCCTTTTGGTGCGATTTGGACCTCACTCGATTGGCCTGAAACGGATGTGCCTTTGGGAGAATTGTCTCAGCGCTACACCCGCGCCAATAATATGATCGGTGTGATGCCAATAGGCACAATGCCGAATCAGAACCAACAAAAAGCCGCCCTGTTTTGGTCTTTACCACAAGACAGCTATAGTGATTGGCAGCTGCGCGGTTTGGATCATTGGAGACAAGAGGTCCGCATGCTGTGGCCCGCGCTTGAACCGTTTTTAGATCAAATCACATCAGTCGATCAAATGACCATGGCGCGCTACACTCACGGCACCTTGCGCCGTCCTTTTGGCGATGGAATTGTCTATATCGGCGATGCCGCCCACCGCGCCTCGCCGCAATTGGGACAAGGGGCCAATATGGCGCTTTTGGATGCTTGGGCTTTGAGCGAAGCGCTTAAACATTTCCCTGTCACCAAAGCCCTGCCCGCCTATGCACGCGCAAGACGCGGGCATGTCAAAGCTTATCAATGGATGTCTGCTGCTTTCACGCCATTTTACCAATCCAATAGCAGTATCCTGCCCGTGCTCCGTGATCGTGTGATGTTTCCACTGTCTATGACCCCGCCGACCAAGCAGATTTTAACCGCTATGGTTAAAGGGACGATGCTGCCGCCTTTGGGGTATTTGACGCCGATGGATCCCTCTGCGCCGTAAGACCTCTACTCTTCTGTTGATCCAAATAACCCCGTCAAGGCGCGCTTCACAGTGCCCGTGACCGATGGTTTTTTGGCAGAGATGAAAGGCAAAGGTCGACAGACTTCGATCGCAGCCACGCCCACGCGGGCGGTCAAAGCGCCGTTGACCACACCTTCGCCAAAGCGACGCGAGACCTTGGCCAAGATACCGCCGCCCGCCAAAGACCCGATCAAATCATCCCCCACAGCCACGGCGCCCGTGGCCACCAAATGGGTCAAAACAGATCGCGTCACCCGCCATGATCCAAGCGTACCAGAACGCCCGCCGTAAATCTCAGCAATGCGGCGGATCATCCGCAGGTTTGCGGTCAGCGCGGTGAAAACATCGGCCAAAGCAATGGGCACAAGAGCAGTAACTGTCGCCACTTGACGTGCAGCAACCTCAACTTCGCGGCGCGCGGCGGCATCAAGCGGCACCAGAAATTCAGTTTCTGCCAATTGCAAAAGCCCATCGGCATCAAAAACTTCGGCTTTGCGCTCATTAAAACGATCATTGCCCCAAGACACATCTTTGCGTGCCTTATAAACAGATTGCAGCCGGTCCGTGACGGCACGCGCGGCTTTCAGATCTTGGTTAGCCGCAGCAGCCACAGCCGCCTTGTGCAAGGTATCAATACGTTTTAATCGCGCAAAAGCGGCGAGTTCTTTAAGGGCAATAGCCAGCAACACGACGATAAAAGTACCGGTGAGCGCCAGCGCGCCGTAACCCAAAATCGGATTGCGCGCGATCAATCCTGCGACGAAATCATAACTGGCCAGGGTGACGACAAACACAAACAAAGTGCCCAAAAGCCGCCAAAACCAACGCGCCAATAGGGACGGTTTACGGGCTGCAAAAACAGCAGCACGCTCCATCGCCGAGGGCGCACGCAGAGGCACCAGATCAGGTACAGGATCGGCGGTGGACGGGGTCACGTCAGACGCATCGTCAAATTCAATCAATACGGGACCGCGCTTGGATTTAGCTTTGGACTTTGGCAGATCCGTCATAACTTGTCCCCGATCAAAAACTCTGCGGCGCGATCCAGCCTGATGTGTGGCGGGCCTTCAACGGGCTTCAACGTCAATCGCGCGGGTTCAAACCGCATAATTTCATAGTCTCCATCCAACCATTTCTCAGCCCCTTTGCGTGCGGGCGTCAAAATGTGAGACGGGTCTTGAGGCAGTTCACCGGGATAGAAAGCCGCTTGTTTTCCGTCACTTGTACGCCCACGCACGCAGTCAAGCGTCTCGCCGTTGTGATCAATCGTCTCCTCAACCGTGGCGCGCAAGGCGGCAATTGACATGGCAGAAGTCGTCGCCCCTGCAAAATCGGCACGGTCGCGGGCATCACGCACAAGCGCTTCCATAATGGCGGTCAAACGCGGATGTTGGCTGTGGTGAATGTGATCGGCTTTCGATGCGGCGAATAGCACGCGATCCACGCGGCGTTGCCCCAAAAGTGCCAAGAGCCGCCCCACTCGACCGGGGCGAAATGCCCCCAAAATATCACTCAAAGTGCGGCGCAAATCTTCGACGGCTTTTGGCCCTGCGTGAATCGCGCCCAGCGCATCGACAAGCACCACTTGGCGGTCGATTTTGGCGAAATGATCGCGGAAAAACGGCTTCACAACTTCGCGCTTATAGGCTTCATAGCGTCGTTCAAATTCACGCGCTAATGTACCCCGTTTTGCTTCACTGGACGGTAAGGGCGCGAAAGTCAAAACAGGCGAGCCTTCCATTTCGCCGGGCAATAGGAACCGCCCGGGGGAACAATCCGAATAGCCCGCCTCACGTGCAGCTTTCAGATAGGTTGTAAAGCTTTGCGCTAATGATTTGGCCTGTTGCTCATCGTGTTTTGCATGAGCATCTATGGCGTCTAGATGAGTCAGAAATTCAGCGCTTTGGTCACGGGATTTAGCGGCAGAAATCGTACTTTCAGACCACTCGGAATAGGATTTTTCCATCAACCCTAAATCCAACAACCATTCGCCCGGATAATCCAAGATGTCCAAATGGATCGTGCGCGGGCCAGAGACCATGCCCAATATGCCCGTCGGCTGCACTTTGAACGACAGACGCAATTCCGACACGGCGCGGGTGCTGTCAGGCCAATGCGGCACGGGCGCTGTAAGGGCAGCCAGATGGGTTTCATAATCGAACCGCGGCACGGTGTCGTCGGGTTGCGGCTGCAAATAAGCGGCAGTGATGGCTGAGGAAGCGCCAAGTTGTGGCATGCGACCACGGTCCAACAGATTGGCCACAAGCGAGGTGATAAACACCGTTTTACCCGCTCGCGATAATCCTGTGATTCCCACGCGGATCACCGGCTCGAACAGAGCCTCATTCACGCCCTCTTGTACCGTCTCGACGCCCCGAACGATGCGGTCGGCGATGTTACCAATGATCAAACCCCTGCCCCTTCACAGTTTTCTGCCTTCAACATAGGGAGGCCCATCACTTTTTGAAAGGTGCGACGCAACTTGAGACAGTGAAAGACTGGACGCGCGTCACACCGCGCGGTACATGGCAGTCATGCCCAGATTTGCCCTTCTCATAGAATACAACGGCGCGCCCTTTTCAGGGTGGCAACGCCAAAAAACGCAGCCCTCAGTCCAGCAAGCTGTCGAAGAGGCGCTGCGCAAAATCGACCCCGATTGCCCGACGATCGGCGCAGCGGGGCGCACAGACGCTGGCGTGCATGCCAAAGGCCAAGTGGCCCATTGCGATTTGGTACGCGACTGGGAGCCATTTCGGCTGATGGAAGCGGTGAATTTTCACCTCAAACCCCTGCCTGTCGCGATTTTGGATGCCGTGCGCGTCGATGATGACTGGCACGCGCGCTATTCTGCCAACGAGCGGCGCTATACGTTTCGGTTGATCGCGCGGCGCGCGCCCGTCGTGCATGGCGCAGGTTTGGTCTGGCAAGTGCGCGGACCGCTGGATGCGGGATTGATGCAAGAGGCAGCGAACCGACTGCTGGGCACTCATGATTTCACCACGTTCCGATCCACAATGTGTCAGGCCAACACGCCGATCAAAACCATGGACGAAATCACCGTCGAGGAAATCGACTATCCTTACGGAAAAGAATACCAGTTCCATTTGCGGGCGCGGTCGTTTTTACACAATCAAGTGCGCTCTATCGTTGGGTCACTCGAACGCGTAGGGGCCAAATATTGGACCCCTGATGACATGACAGCGGCACTGGAAGCACGGGACCGCACGGCTTGTGGACCTGTCAGCCCCCCCGGTGGATTGTACATGACGGGTGTCGGATATGAGACAAAGCCGTTCGGATTTTAACGCAATTTGATCTGGTATTAACCTCTGTGCGCCACGCGCCCAACGAGCGCCTGATCCTTGCCCTCATTAGGCCTCATTGAAACGCCACCTTGCCTCGACACTTGGTAAGGCAGGAGGCAACAGATGCATTTTTCAACGCTCACATTCGATCAAATCGTGATGTCTGTGATGACCGTTATTGCCATTCGTGAAGCGATGATCGTTTTTTTGCCAGACCACATTGCGGGGCCTCAAGGTTGGCTTATCGACACTTCTGCTGGGGACCGCGCCTAGATTGCCCGATTTGCGTCTAATTTTTAATCATCCGCGAAAGAAATAGACCGCCACCGCCCTGCTTTGCGGCACGGTCGGTTTGTTGAACGGCACTTCGCATTGCCGATCCTGCGTCAGTTTGCTCTACAAGGTTAAAGAGCAACGAAAGCGAGCCAATGGCCAAAGCATCCTCAAAACTGAACGACACTTTAGCAACGCTTCTGACGCAGATCTATCCTGACCAAGACCCTGCAGCTTTGGCGAGCCAAGTCGTCGACGCATTTTGGCCCGATGACACCAAAGCCCGCAGTCGAGGGCGCGCTTTGGGCAATACGTTGTGGAGCGAAGCTGATACATTGGTCATCACCTACGGCAATACATTCGTAGACGGCCAACACAAACCTTTAGATCTATTACGTGACTTTCTGGATCGCTACGTCAAAGGCGTCATTTCGGGCGTCCATATCCTGCCGTTTTTCCCGTTCACGTCAGACGACGGATTTTCTGTCACAGATTACTGCGCAGTGAACAGCCAGCTTGGCGATTGGGCCGATATTGAGCGTATCGCGTCAGATTTTAGATTGATGTCTGATTTGGTGTTGAACCATGTATCGAGCAGCTCAAACTGGTTCTCGGACTATTTGCAGGGCCGCGAGCCTTACGACAAGTTTTTCAAAGAAGCCCTGCCCAGCGACGATCTGAGCGAAGTTGTACGCCCACGCACCTCGCCTTTGCTGCGCGAGGTCGAAACAGCCTCTGGCCCCAAACATGTGTGGTGTACGTTTAGTCACGATCAGATCGACCTTGATTTTGAAAACCCCGAAGTTCTGCTTGAATTTCTACGCGTGACGCGCCTGCACATCGATCACGGCATTCGGATCGTGCGTTTGGATGCGGTGGCGTTCTTGTGGAAAGAAATCGGCACCACCTGCATTCACCTGCCCGAAACCCACGCCATCGTGCGGCTGATGCGGGTCTTGTGTGATTACGCCGAAGAACCTGTTGTGTTGCTGACAGAAACCAATGTGCCCAACGCGGAAAACCTCAGCTATTTTGGCAACCGCAACGAAGCGCATATGATCTACAATTTCTCGTTGCCGCCCTTGTTGCTGCATGCGTTATTGAGCGGGACAAGCGTGCATTTGAACCAATGGTTGATGCGGATGCCGCCAGCGCAATTGGGCTGCGCTTATCTGAACTTCGCGGCCTCTCATGACGGGATCGGCGTGCGCGGGGCCGAAGGCTTGCTGTCTGGCGAAGAGCTTGGCAGCGTCATCAACACAGTACGCGATTTTGGCGGCAAGGTGTCGATGCGCGCCCTGCCCGATGGATCGGAGAAACCCTATGAGCTGAACATCACGTTTTTTGATGCACTCAAAGGCACGATTGAGGGCGGCGAAGACGCGCATCAAATCGCGCGGTTCTTATGTTCGCAAAGCATTGTCATGGCGCTTGAAGGTGTGCCTGCGTTCTACGTTCATTCGCTTTTGGCCACACACAATGATGTGGACGGGGTTGAAAAAAGCGGCATGAACCGTGCGATCAATCGTCATCGGTGGGATTATGGCGAGCTGCGCAAACAACTGGACGCGCCCGAGACCGTACACGCGCAGGTTTTGACAGCGATGAAAGAGCGTATCGCCATCCGCACCAAGCAAAAAGCATTCCATCCGAATGCCACGCAGTTCACTATGCAATTGGGCGAGAAAATCTTTGGCCTGTGGCGTCAATCATTGAACCGTGACCAATCCATATTCGCGCTACACAATGTCTCTGACGAGGCGCAAGTGGTGCCGACGCTATCGATCAACTTGATTGAAGGCGAAGATTGGTACGATCTTTTGACCGGCAAAAAACTTGACCTGTCTGATGGGGTTTTGACCTTTGCGCCCTATCAATGCCGCTGGGTGTCCAACGTCAAATAGGATGAGAGCAAAATGATAGGCCAGCCGTTTTCTGGCCTATCGTCACGCTGTACTAGGTCACAGCAGCAAGCGCAGTAACATCACCCGATGTGATCAAATCCACATGCGCTGCGATTTTATCGGCACTCCAATCCCACCACGCAATTTCAAGCAACTGTGCGACGGTATCTGCATCAAACCGCATTCGCACAATCTTGGCCGGATTGCCCGCCACGATAGCGTAATCAGGAATTTTGCCCCGCACGACGGCTTTTGCCCCCACAATCACACCGCAGCCAAGCTCAGCGCCCGGCAACACCGTGGCACCGCGCCCAATCCAGCAATCATGACCGATGATAGTATCTGACCCACGAGGCAACTCTCCTCGGTATCCAGCGATCTTTGTCGGATCAAACACGGCAAACGGATAGGTCGAAACACCTGCCATCGCGTGATTGGCTGAAGCCGTGATAAATTCAACCCCTTGTGCAATCTGGCAAAACTTGCCGATGCTCAATCGTTCAGGCGCACCGGCAAACAAGTAAGGCGCCAAGGTACTCGCGTAATCATCGGGCAACCGCTGATCGTTGTAATAGGTCCAATCCCCCACATCGATATTTGGGTGATCAATCACCTGCGATAGAAACACAGTCGCAGGATCAGGCACGCCGTTTGGAAACACCAATGGGTTGCGCAAACGCGGATCTGACATCTTTGTGGTTTGATTGTCCGTCATGTGAATGCCCCTTATCGCAGATACGAACGGACCGTATCAGAGCCTTTGGTCAATGCAACTCATGACAATCACCATGACGATCACGGTGTGAGATAGCTTAGAAACTCAGCGTCGCCGCGACTGCGCGTTTCCATGCTGTGTATTTGTCTTGTCGTTGGCTCTCGTCCATCTGCGGCTCAAATTTGGTGTCGCAAGCCCAAAGTGCTGCAAAAGTATCTTGGTCGGGGTAAATCCCCACATGCATCCCTGCAAGCCACGCCACGCCAACAGCCGTGGTTTCATGCACTTTCGGACGATCCACAGGCGCGCCGATAATGTCCGACAAAAACTGCATCGTCCAATCGCTGGCTGTCATCCCGCCATCGACGCGCAAAGTGGGGGCGACACCTGTGGCCTGCCAATCGGCAGACATCGCTTCAAGCAAGTCACGCGTCTGATACCCCACGCTTTCCAGTGCTGCTTTCGCCATCTCAGCCGGTCCCGTGCCGCGTGTCAGGCCAAAGGCCGCCCCACGACAATCTGCATTCCAATACGGCGCACCAAGGCCTACAAAAGCAGGTACAAGCACGACATTTTGATGCGGGTCGGCCTGCTTGGCCAGCTCTTGCGTTTCGGCCGCGTCGTTAATGATTTGCAGCCCATCACGCAGCCATTGCACCACAGCACCGGCGATAAAGATCGACCCCTCAAGCGCATATGTCGGCTTGCCGTTCAATTGATAGGCAATCGTCGTCAGCAAGCGATTTTTTGACATCACAGGCACATCGCCCGTGTTCAACAGCGCAAAACAGCCGGTGCCGTATGTGGATTTCATCATACCCGGCTCGAAACAAGCCTGCCCCAAAGTGGCCGCTTGCTGGTCGCCCGCAACGCCGCAAATTGGGATAGAGGCGCCAAATAGATCAGGGTCGGTTTGGCCGAAATCGGCCGCACAATCTTTGACCTCGGGCAGCATTTGCATCGGGATATCCAACAGATCGCAGATGGTCTGGCTCCAACGGCCTTTGCGGATATCATAAAGCATCGTGCGTGCTGCATTGGTTGCGTCAGTGACATGCGCCACGCCGCCTGTAAGTTTCCAAATCAGAAAGCTATCAACAGTGCCAAACAGCAGATCGCCTTTGGCTGCACGGTCCCTTGCGCCCTCCACATGATCCAAAACCCATTTCAGTTTGGTGCTGGAAAAATACGGATCAATCAACAGGCCTGTACGTTCGACAATCATCGCCTCGTGACCCGCGTCGCGCAGATCACGGCACAGACCAGCGGTGCGACGGTCTTGCCAAACGATCGCGTTATGAATGGGCTCACCTGTATGCCTGTCCCAAACCAAAACCGTTTCGCGTTGATTGGTGATGCCAATGGCGGCAACCTGCGAGGCCTTAATATCGGCCTTGTCCATCGCCCCGCGACAGGTTGCAAGCGTGCTGTCCCACAGATCGTTCGGATCGTGTTCCACCCAACCCGATTGTGGGAAATGCTGAGTGAACTCTTGCTGTTTAGACGCCACAACAGACATGCCTTGATCAAACACCATCGTGCGGGTCGAAGTCGTCCCTTGATCAATTGCAAGAATGTAAGTCATGTTATTTACCTTGTTCTAAATGTCGAAAGACAGCGACCTCAAGTGAATTGGCGCGACGCCAAAACAGGATCACCGCGCAGTAGACGCAGCTGCCATCCAGCCGTCAAGCGCCTCGATGTCTTGTGGCGACATGCGCAGCCCCAATTTAGAGCGCCGCCATACAATGTCTTCGGCTGTGTGCGCGAACTCTTTGTTCATCAACCAAACCACTTCGCGTTCGGTCAGATTGGCTCCGAAGAGCTGCCCTAAATCGGCGGGCGCCTTGGCATCTCCGAGCACCTCAAAGGCATCGCTCCCATAGGCCTTGATCAGCCGCGTCGCCCAGTTCGCATCCAAAAACGGATATGATTTTGCCAAATGTTGTGTCAGCGCTTCGACACCATCCACCGGAAAATCCCCACCTGGCATAGCAACTCCGGCAGTCCAAGGTTGCCCGATTGTTGGGAAAAACGGTGCAATTTTTTCCATCGCTGTTTCAGCCAAGCGGCGGTAGGTGGTGATCTTACCGCCAAAGACGTTCACCATAGGCGCCCCCGCCGAGGTATCGACCTTGACCACATAATCACGCGTCGCAGCCGTGGCTGAACTGGCCCCGTCATCATAAAGGGGCCGCACGCCAGAATAGCTCCACACCACATCAGCGTCCGTGACGGGTGTTTTCAGATAGTTGGAGGCAAAGGCCAACAGATAAGCTCGCTCTTCGGGGGTGCACTCCGGCTTGGTATCCGCGTCAGAATGTTCCGCATCTGTTGTCCCGATCAGAGTAAAATCAGTCTCGTAAGGAATCGTGAAAATGATCCGCCCATCTTCGCCTTGAAAGAAATAACATTTGTCGTGATCGTAAAGCTTGCGGGTGACGATGTGACTGCCACGCACCAAGCGCACGCCCTCAGTCGAATTGATCCGCGCTGTATTTTGGATCACATCTTTGACCCATGGCCCACCCGCGTTGACCAGCATCCGTGCCACAACCACACGCTGCGCCCCGCTGTCTTTGGCCTCAAGCGTGATATGCCACAACCCGTCCACTTGCTTGGCCGACACGACCTTGGTGCGCACATTAATTTTGGCACCACGGCTTTGCGCATCACGGGCGTTCAAGACCACCAAACGGCTGTCTTCGACCCAGCAATCCGAATACTCATAAGCCTTTTTGAAACGATCTTTCAAAGGCGCACCCTCAGGGGCGGTTTCCAAGTTGACCGATGTGGTCGCTTTAAGAATTTTGCGCCCGCCAAGATTGTCATACAAGAACAACCCAAGCCGGATGAGCCAAGCAGGACGACGCCCTTTCATCCACGGCATGACGGTGTTGAGCAACTTTGAGGTCGGCGTGTCACCTTCAAAGCGCATATCTTTGTGATAGGGTAAAACAAAACGCATCGGCCAAGAAATATGCGGCATAGCACGCAGCAATGTTTCGCGCTCAATCAAAGCTTCACGCACCAAACGGACTTCCCAGTACTCAAGATAGCGCAATCCACCATGGAACAGCTTGGTCGATGCCGATGAGGTCGCTGAGGCCAAATCGTTCATCTCGGCCAGTTCAACACTGAGGCCACGGCCCACCGCGTCACGGGCAATACCGCAGCCGTTGATGCCACCGCCGATGACGAAAAGATCGATAATATCCTTCGGTTCGTTTTGGCCCACGGAAAGCCTCCTCGCGTTCAAATTTTCACCGTAAGCTGTCTGCTTTCAGTCGGCTTCAATCAACACTGATTCACTATCGCAATCAACATTGAATGTTCGTTTACTTTCGTTTTTATGAAAAATTCCGCATAAATTATTATATAATCCATAAATATTACATATTAGAACACAAACGATAGCCTTGCGCTCTTGACGAAACCACTTGGACTACAGATTGTTTTGATGGGCTCCCCCCCGCCAAAGGAACAAACATGATCTCGACCTTCAGACAAAAAGAGATACTCGAAATGGCGCGCCGTGACGGCAAGGTCACTGTCGATGGGCTGGCGCAAAAATACGAGGTTACAGTTCAAACGATCCGGCGCGACCTGTCACATCTGGCCGATAGCGGGCAGTTGGAACGTGTGCATGGTGGTGCTGTGATCGCATCTGGCGTCACTAATATCCAGTATGGCGAACGTCGTCGCCTCAATCAAACCGGCAAGAGATCCATTGCGGTAACATGTGCTGCGCAGATCCCAAACGGGGCATCCTTGTTCATGAACATCGGCACCACCACAGAAGCCGTGGCCCAAGAATTGCTTGATCATGAAAATCTGCTCGTGGTCACCAACAACCTCAATATCGCCAATATTCTGGCCGCCAATCAAAGCTGTGAAATCATTTTGGTCGGCGGTGTGCTGCGCCGCTCTGACGGTGGTCTTGTTGGCGGCCTCACAGCGGAAATGGTCAAACAGTTCAAGTTCGATTATTCTGTTTTGGGGTGTTCTGCCATTGATACAGATGGCGATCTGCTGGATTTTGACGGGCAAGAAGTCATGGTCAGCACCACAGCAATCAAACGCTCGCGCAAGGTCGTGGTGGTTGCGGATCGCTTTAAATTTGACCGCAAAGCGCCACTGACCATCTGCTCATTGGCAGATGTCACAACGTTGATCACCGATACAGATTTACCCCAAAACCTTGAGCAAGATTGCGTCACTTGGGGCACAAAAGTGATCCCCGTTTAGCTGCTTATCACAGTGGGGAATTGGGGCAAAAAAGTTAAGGGTGACTGACTTACGCCGAGCTTTGCAAAGTAAGTCACCCCCAAATTTAGCGCGCCAGATATGCGTTGGTGAACCATGTTGAAACATCAGGAAGCCTCGCAAGGATCTGCCCATCTTCATCGCGCAAGATGCCTGCGTCGAACAAAAACTTTGCAATGTTATTGACCATATCCGCATCAATCACCCCAACAGCTTCATCAGCATCTTGCAAATAGCCGCCATCGACCAAAGCCTGCATAGAGGCATGAACTAAATCTGGATTGCTCATCATGCCTGCGGTCTCAGCGATCAAAATATCTGCCGCAGCGGCGGGGTTTTGGGTTGCAAAATCATATCCCCGTTGCGCCGCTTGAACAAAAGCGCTGGCCGTATCAGGGTTCTCTGCAAGCCATGAGCCATTACCACCTAAGAACGTTGTGTGTTGGTCTGGCACACCGAAGTCAGCATAGACAAAAGCGCGTTGAGGGCGATCCAAAAGGACAGAATTCACCCCTTCCCAAGTGCTGACCTCAAGCGTGAAATCGACACGACCATTGGCCAGCGCTTCATAGGCAGAGGTGCCCAAAGTGACCGTATCGAATGTGCCCGCACCACCATCATTTTGGATGATGGTCGAAATCAGCGCGTTTTCCCAATCGCTTCCAAAACCCGCATAAATCTTGCCATCCAAATCGGCAGGCCGCTGAATGTCATCGCGATTGCCATTGAACACCACGCGTCCCGTTTCGTGCTGCACAACCGCCATCACAGCTGTCATATCGGCGCCTTTGGCACGCAAACTGTGAAAACCAACAGCACTTAAAACACCAAATTCTGCGAGCCCCGCAGAGACCAATGTGGTCGATGACGTATCGGTGTAAGGCAAGATATCGACATCAAGGCCGGCCTCTTCGAACCAACCTTTGGATTGCGCGACATACAGCCCAACGTGATTGGTATTCGGGGTCCAATCCAGTGCAACAGTCACCTTTTCTTGGGTCATGGCCTCTTGCGCCACAGCATTCTGGGATATGGCAGGCAAGGTCATTAAAAAACATGCGGTCGCGATGAAATGCTTCATAGGGTATCTCCGGTTTGGGTCAACAAAATATCTAATAGATGCGCCTCAAGGGCGTGGGCATCAGCGGACGTGGGGCAGTCGAAACGCGGGCGCGGTGTGGGCACGGCAACTTCCGCGATCACAGTCGCGGGACGGCGCGACAACACGTAAATTCGGTCCGATAAAGCAACAGCTTCGCGCACATCATGAGTGACAAGCAACGTGGTCCAGCGCGCCGATTTCCAGCGGGATTCAAACCACTTTTGCATCTGCATCCGCGTCAAGGCATCCAAAGCGCCAAAAGGCTCATCCAGCAATTGCATTGGACGACCTTGCAAAACAGTGCGCAACAAAGCCGCGCGTTGACGCATCCCGCCAGACAATTGTGTGGGATAACGATGTTCAAACCCAACAAGCCCGAAGTCTGCGAACAAAGGCAAAGCACGTGCTCGCGCCTCCTTGCGGGGCACGCCCTGCACCTCAAGCCCCAAGGTCACATTATCCAGAATACGCAGCCAAGGCATCAAGGCATCGCTTTGCGGCATAAATGCAAAGCCTTGCTGGTCGTCCGTCAACGGCACCCCATTGCAGGTGATCGCACCACGATCAGCGTCCAGCGCACCTGTCAACAGTCGGAAAATGGTAGATTTCCCCGCACCAGATGGACCAAGGATCGACACGAATTCGCCTTGCGCGACATGCATGGAAATATCCGCCAAGACATCGGTTTGCCCCAGCCTCAGCCCCACGTTTTTCATATCCAGAACGGTCATTGATCCCCCTTTGCATCGCGCCAGCGCAAGGCCACACGCTGCAACAGAGCAGTGGCCGCGAACAGTGCCAAGGTCAGCACGGAACTGATGACGACAGCTGCCAACACAAGGTCAGGACGAAAGCTGTTTTTGGCGTTCAAAATCACGATGCCCAATCCTGCACGCGCACCGACATATTCTGCAAAGATCGCCGCGACGACGGCATAGGTGATCGAAATACGCAGCCCTGCAAAGAAATATGGCATCGCCGACGGCAAACGCGCACGCCGAAACACCACGCGCTTTGAGGCCCCCATAGAATGCAACAATTCTTCGATTTCAGGATCTGTCGAATCATATCCATCCACCAAAGCCACCAGCATGGGGAAAAACGTCACCAACGTGACCAGCAAGATTTTAGGCGTCAGATCAAAGCCAAACCACAGCACAACCAAGGGGGCGATCGCGACCAAGGGCAAGGTTTGACTGACCACAAAAATCGGGAAAAGTGCACGGCGCAAACGCGGCATAAAATCCAAGGCGACTGATAAAACAAAAGCCACGCTCAGCGACAAAGAAAACCCAAAAAGTGTGGCCTGAAGCGTCGGCACAGTGTTGCGCCACAGCACCTCACGATTCAATAGCATCTGTTCCAGCACGCGCGACGGCGCGGGCAAGATCAACGGGGAAATCCCCGATATTTGGACGTAAATTTCCCAAAGCGCAAAAGCACTGACAACACTCAAAACGGCAGGCAAGCCGCGTGTCAGGCCTGCGCCGGACCGGCGAGGCAACGGAATGTGCATCAATCAGCGCTTTGACGGGCTGTTGGCAGAAACCGTTAAATCAATAGTGACATGGCCATTTGGCGGGCCGAAGCGGCAAAAGGCTTGCTCTATCGTTGCAAAGACCGGCCCTGCATCACCGCTGAGACGGGTGCAGAAATTCTTTGATCGCAAAAACGTACCGCTTTGCTTGAGAAAATCAATGCAGCCCATGATCTCGGCCATATGGTCGCCCGCGCCCATCACGTAAAGTGAAAACTGCGCATCTGCGAACTGGCCTTTTTCTGGTGTCTCGGCAATGGCACTCAAGGCGCTGTTTTGGCGCGACACCAAAGGTTCGGACGGGTTCGCCAAAGCATTCGTTTGGCAGATGGGATCATCCGGCTCGCCTGGGCAACCACGCGATAAAGTACAGCGCAAGACGATGTGCTGGCCGGTTGCTGCCGCGGCACTGTAAAGGTCGCGCAGAGCGGGAAATAAAACCTCGGGCGGGCCGACGATCAAAGTTGAAATATCATCTGTCTCGATCCGCAATTTATCACGCCATGGGTCAAGCGCATGAAGTGATGATAAAATCACATCCACGAACCCATCGGTCATCGGATAAAGGGAAACTTGTGCGCCTACAAACATTTCTGTCCTCCTTGCTACGCTGGCATTATCCAGATCAGCTTTAAGGGTCCGTGGGCTTGTGCCCCCATCTCAGCCGCAACATGATGCGGCTCCCCTGTGGTGACGCATGAATTGCAGAACACTTGAGCGATTGCAACCCCCAAGTCAGCACAAAGTTTTTGTCGGACGGTGTTGGACGGATTGTTAATAACCATATCCGTCACATCTTGGTCACCAAATCACCAAGCAAAGCACCTACAAATCTAGCAAGTATATTTCAGTCGAGCGTCATTCAGTCGAGCGTCACAATGAGTCTTTAGCCAAAACGCCCAGCTTTTCGGACATAAAGCTATCAGGCATAAAAAAAGCGCGAGACAGGCCCCGCGCTTTTGATCGATTTTAAGACTGATACGCTTAAGAATGCGCGATATCTGAGGCCCACGGACCGTGTTGGTCTGTCTCGCCTGTGTCCACACGCACGAAACCATGCGCGCCAAAGAAATCACGTTGACCTTGCACCAAATCGGTGGTGCCACGGCCCTGACGCATGGTATCGAAATAGGCCAGTGCGGCTGCGAAGGCTGGCACAGGCTGACCGCTCAGAGTCGCTGATGCGACAACACGGCGAAGCGCTGACGAGCCCTCTTTGATGCGATCTGCAAAGCGTGGTGAGAAGATCAGGTTGCCATGGGGCAGACCTTCACGGGCGGCGGTTGCCATCTCATCCAACATCGTGGACCGAATGATGCAGCCTTCGCGCCAAACTTCGGCACAGCTCGCAAGATCCAGATCCCAGTTGTATTCATCCGAGGCCGCAGACAAAAGATTAAGACCTTGATCATAAGCGATAATTTTGGCCGCCAAAAGCGCTTTTTCCAGATCATCATTCGAGATAGCAGGCGCCGCAGCCGTATCCATTTCAAGACCTGCGAACAGCTCTTCACCAGCGATGCGTGTATCTTTGACCGCAGACCAAGAGCGCGCCGCGACTGCTGCTTCGATCGTGGATGGGGATTGCCCCAAAGACAAGGCTTCAATCGCCGTCCAACGGCCAGTGCCTTTTTGACCAGCTTTATCGACAATAATATCAACGATGGGCTGACCGGACTTTTCGTCTACCGTTTGCAAAACCTTGCCGGAAATCTCGACAAGGTAGGATTTCAGTTGCCCTTGGTCCCATGTCTCGAACAGCTTGCCGATATCGGCGGCAGAGCGGCCTTCGCCATCACGCAACAGGCCATAAACTTCGGCGATCATCTGCATATCGGCGTATTCGATACCGTTGTGCACGGTTTTGACGAAATGGCCTGCGCCGTCCGGACCAAAGTGATCGGCACAAGGCGCGCCATCGTGCTTGGCAGAAATCGCCTCCAAGATGTCGCGAATAACTTCGAAAGAAGATTTGTCGCCACCAGCCATGATAGACGGACCGTGACGCGCACCTTCTTCGCCACCAGAGACGCCCATGCCGATGAAATTCAGACCACTGGTTGACAGGGCTGCATCGCGACGGCGGGTGTCATGGAAGTTGGCGTTGCCCGCGTCGATGATCATGTCACCTTTGTCGAGCAGCGGCGTCAGCCCTTCGATAACGGAATCCACGGGGCCACCCGCTTGCACCATGATGATAATGGCGCGCGGCTTGGTCAAAGAGGCCACGAGCTCTTCGAGAGTCTTCGTCGGCACCAAGTTTTTCGCAAGATCGCCAGCGGAGGCGATGTAATCGTCTGTCACCGAGCCTGTGCGATTGTAAACTGCGACGGGAAACCCATTTTCAGCGATGTTGAGCGCAAGGTTCGCCCCCATAACACCAAGGCCAATCAGGCCGATGCGCGCTTGTGCCATATGTCATTCACTTTCATATTATGTCGTGCGGCAGCCACCTGTGCGCCGCGTGCATTTTTCTATGTGTGATATGTTAGCGTATGACATAAAGAATTGCCATGCCTGCTCTGTCTCTGATCATCAAAATATGTGCCGAAATGCGCCAGTTTAGCAGGCAGCCTGCGCCACAAAAATGTGCAAGAAAATGCTGGAAAATCGTAGATTGTTGATTATTTAGGGAAAAGTCTCTATACTTTACGGAATAATAATAAAGCAGGCATAATTTTCGCTCATGATCTCATTGCTTAAAACCGCTTGGTCTGGCGTTATAGACCCTATGATCAGACGCCCAAACAGGGTGCAATCTGCCGCGCTTTGCT
Source organism: Pacificibacter marinus (assembly GCF_018860505.1). Taxonomy (GTDB): domain Bacteria; phylum Pseudomonadota; class Alphaproteobacteria; order Rhodobacterales; family Rhodobacteraceae; genus Celeribacter; species Celeribacter marinus_B. The sequence continues at coordinate 86,907 of NZ_JAHKPU010000010.1, read as the reverse complement.
TTCGCAAAAGTAAAAACGGCAAAGAGGTTCTATTAATCACATCACGTGAACGCGGCCGCTGGATTTTGCCCAAAGGCTGGCCGATCAACGGGATGGACGGCGCAAGTACAGCCGCCCAAGAAGCATGGGAAGAGGCTGGCGTGAAGCCCCGTAAAATCCACAAAAAATCCGTTGGACAGTTTCACTACGCCAAAGTGTTAAACAATGGCGCATCCGCACCGGTCGAGGCGAATGTGTATTCTATCGAAGTGGACAAGCTCGCAGACAGCTACCCAGAAGTGGATGAGCGCAAACGTGACTGGATGGCCCCAAAAGCAGCGGCTGAGCTTGTGGAAGAACCAGAACTGAAAGCGATTTTGCGCGCATTTTAATATGGTGAACAAACCTGTGGAACAAACCGTGCCACAGACGCCCTGCCACGCGCAGCAGACATTTTACAGCCTCCTGCCCTCGTGGGCAAAACTCGATAACGATATAAAGTTACCGTGAATATCGAAAGTTTCTCGCCTTGAAGTGCCAAAAAGCTTGATACAAAGGCCTCGGTCCTTTAGCGCTGCGCTCAATGTAACAGCTTTGTAAAAATTGAGAGCCATCCCATGAGCGCGCCAAACGGCAATCAGTGGAAAACACTGGACAAAGACCTGAACCGTATCAGCCAATTTGAATACGCCCAAACCTATGTGGCCCGCCCGATGGTGGGACTTGGGGTGGCTTTGGCCTTTATCATCATCGCTGGTCTCATCGCCGGGTTGATCTTTGGCAGCCAACCTGGATCGATGATCATCATCGCTGCCGCCGCTTTGGGCGCTTATATGGCGATCAACATCGGCGCGAACGATGTGGCCAACAATATGGGGCCAGCCGTGGGCGCGAAAGCCCTGACTATGGGCGGCGCAATTGTGATCGCGGCCTTATGTGAAAGTGCGGGCGCGCTTTTGGCGGGTGGCGATGTTGTGTCGACGATTTCCAAGGGCATCATCGATCCTGCATCCATTGCCGATACACAGATATTTATCTGGGCGATGATGGCAGCCTTATTGTCGTCGGCCTTGTGGGTGAACCTTGCCACTTGGATCGGCGCGCCAGTGTCAACCACGCATTCGGTCGTGGGCGGCGTCATGGGCGCAGGCATCGCAGCCGCAGGATTTGGCGCAGTGAATTGGGTGTCGATGAGCCAGATCGCCGCCTCTTGGGTCATTTCGCCTTTACTTGGTGGTTTGGTGGCGGCTGGTTTCTTGGCGTTGATCAAAGCCAAGATCATCTACCAAGACGACAAAATCGCAGCCGCGCGCCGGTGGGTGCCCATTCTTGTGGGCATCATGATGGGGGCATTTTCGGCCTACTTGGCCCTTAAAGGTCTCAAACGGATCGTGTCTATCGACATCCCAACCGCGCTGCTGATCGGGTTTGGCGTGGGCGCGGTGTCTTATATTGTCTCTGCGCCTTTGATCCGCCGCCAATCTGAGGGGCTTGAAAACCGCAACAAATCGTTGAAGGTTCTGTTTGGTCTGCCTTTGGTGATTTCTGCCGCACTGTTGTCTTTTGCCCATGGGGCCAATGATGTCGCCAATGCGGTCGGCCCGCTGGCGGCGATCGTTCATGCCAATGAGTTCGGCGAATTCGCGGGCAAGGTGAACATCCCGCAATGGGTTATGATCATTGGAGCCTTTGGGATTTCATTTGGCTTGCTGTTGTTTGGACCCAAGCTGATCAAAATGGTGGGCAGCCAGATCACCAAATTGAACCCGATGCGTGCCTTTTGCGTTGCACTGTCTGCTGCGATCACCGTGATCATCGCAAGCTGGTTGGGTCTGCCCGTGTCGTCAACGCATATCGCCGTGGGTGGTGTGTTTGGGGTCGGCTTTTTCCGCGAATGGCATATGGAGCGCCGCAAACGCGCCAGCAATGCCAAACGCCCGATTGAGCAGCGCATCGCAGTTGAAGAACGCCGCCGTCGCAAACTGGTGCGCCGGTCGCACTTCATGACCATCATTGCGGCTTGGGTGATCACCGTACCTGCTGCGGCGTTGCTATCGGGTCTGGTGTTTTTATTGCTGTCGAGCCTGTTCCACTAAATAAGCCCGCAAAGACAGATACAAAAAAGTTTTGATCAGCACAGCCTTACGACACGCACCAGCCCATGATGGCCTTTTGTGCGTGCAGACGGTTTTCTGCCTCGTCAAAGATCACCGATTGCGGGCCATCCATCACGTTGTTCGTCACTTCTTCGCCGCGATGCGCTGGCAAGCAATGCATGAAGACGGCGTCAGGATTGGCCAGCGACATCAGTTTGCGATCCACACGATAAGGCCGCAGCATCGCGTGACGACGTTCGCGTGCTGATTGGCTGTCGTGCATCGACAACCACGTGTCCGTCACAACCAGATCAGCACCCTGTACGGCTTTTTCCGCGTTGCGCTCGATCTCGATCTTCACGCCTTTTTTGCGCGCATCGGCCATAAAGCCTTTTTCAGGATCCAGTTGTTCTGGCCCCGCAAAGGTGAAATCAAACCCGAACTGGCCCGCCGCATGAATAAAGGACGCGGCCACGTTGTTGCCATCGCCACACCAGACCACTTTTTTGCCCTGAATCGGCCCACAGTGTTCTTCAAACGTCAAAATATCTGCCATGATTTGGCACGGATGTGTGCGGTTGGTCAGCCCGTTGATCACCGGCACAGTGGCGTATTCGGCCATCTCAAGCAGCGTGCTTTCATCAAAGGTACGGATCATGATCATATCAACATAGCGTGACAAAACGCGGGCGGTATCAGCGATGCTTTCGCCGTGCCCCAGCTGCATATCCGCGCCAGACAAGACCATGGTCTGTCCGCCCATTTGACGCACACCGACGTCGAATGACACGCGCGTACGGGTCGAGGGTTTCTCGAAAATCAGCGCGACCATTTTGTCTTTAAGCGGCAAATCGGCATCAAGTGCCGCTTTGGGCAGACCGACCCGCGCCTCTTTGGTGGCCCGCGCGGTGTCGACGATCTGGCGCAGGGCCGCAGGATCAGTGGTGTGGATGTCTAGAAAATGTTTCATATGATGTTCGTTTCTATCAGCAGATCAAAGGGAGGAAGCCGCCGCATCAAGGCGTTTGACGGCCTCGGCGATGTCCTCGTCGGAAATATTCAACGGTGGCAGCAAGCGCAGCACATTGTCAGCAGCAGGCACGGTCAAAAGATTTTGCGCATAAGCAGCGTTGACCATATCAATGGGCGCAATCTTGCACTTGAGACCGACCATAAGGCCCTGCCCACGCACGGCTTCAAACACATCGGGATGGCTTGCGATCAGGCCTTCGAGTTTTTGGTTCAGCAAAGCGGCCTTGCGGTTCACTTCGGCCAGAAAGGCAGGATCAGAGACGATCTCCATGACCTTCCCCCCCACAGCGCAGCCCAAAGGATTGCCACCATAAGTAGACCCATGCGTGCCCGCGACCATGCCGCTGGCAGCATCTTCAGTGGCCAAAACAGCTCCCAAAGGAAAGCCGCCACCGATGCCTTTGGCGATCATCATAATGTCCGGCGTGATGCCCGCCCATTCATGGGCAAACAGTTTGCCTGTGCGCGCCACACCACATTGCACTTCGTCCAAAACAAGCAGTACATCTTGCGCGTCACACAGCGCGCGCATGTCTTTGAGCATATTATCAGGCAAGGCGCGAATGCCACCCTCGCCCTGAATAGGTTCAACCAAAATCGCGGCTGTGTTGGGGCTGATCGCGGCCTTGAGGGCGTCCAAATCACCAAACGGCAGATGCACGAAACCAGGCATCAATGGACCGAATCCTTTGGTCATTTTATCAGCCTCAGAAGCGGCAATCGCAGCTGTAGACCGGCCATGGAAACAGCCATCGAAACTGATGATTTCGATCTTTTCGGGATGGCCTTTGTCGTACCAGTATTTGCGCGCCATTTTGATCGCCAGCTCTGCGGTCTCGGTGCCGGAATTGGTGAAAAAACAGGTGTCGGCAAAGGTGCTATCGACAAGTCTATCCGCCAGATTTTGCTGTGCCGGAATTTTATACAGGTTCGAGACATGCCACAGGGTGTCAGCTTGATCTTTCAGAACCTGCGCCAACTCTGGGTTGGCATGCCCCAGCGTGTTCACCGCGATACCTGCGCCCATATCCAAAAAGCGTCGTCCATCAGCCTCGATCAGCCAAGAGCCCTCGCCTTTGACAAATGAAAGAGGAGCCCTGTTGTAGGTCGGAAGTACGGACGAAATCATGGTCGTGGTCCTTTAAAGGTGTATTGGCCGTCTGCGAAAGATCAATGGGTGACCTGCAAGCGCGCGGCTGTCAACAATGAGAGATTGATTTTTACGGGGTATGCGAGATTTTCGCAGGATTTGTGCCGCAATCGGCACGGATGAACGGACGGGAACCGGTTTATCGGCCTCGTCGGATAGAGCGAATATATGTCTGCGCTGTGTTCATACGGCGCTGATAGGCGAGCACGGGCGATCTGTCAAAGGGTTTCAGAGCGAGGCGCATCACCTGTTGTAAAAAATGTTTGCGATACGGACGAAGCCGCCAGTTGGGGGTATTTTTATATGCTTGGCTTGAAGCTTGCGAGCTTCGCACCAAAACCAATGAAAACGACTCCTGTGACACCCTTAAGTCCCCTTTGGAACCTCTCGTGACGAGTAAACGTGGTCAGGCGGGACATCACAAGGACCATTGCACTGAACCAGATTGCGTTGATCATAGAATGAATAAAGACCAGCGTGAATGAAGAGATAGCAGATGTCTCACCCAACGTGATAAACTGAGGGAAAGCCGCGAGATAAAACATCGAGACTTTCGGATTCAGCGCGTTTGTAAGCAACCCATCAACATAAGCTTTAAGCAAAGTATGCTTCTGGGCGGCAGGCAGGACATTTATTGCCGCATCGACACCTTTCCATGCCGCGATCAGGGATTTGAGTCCTATCCAACACAAGTAAGCTGCTCCAAGGTATTTCACTATAGAGAAAGCCGTAGCTGACTGGACCAAAATAACTGAAATCCCCAGTATCGCCATCACACCATGCAAATAAAAACCCGTCACGAATCCCGCTACATTTGCAAACCCCGCCTTGCGCCCTGACGTTGGAACTGTTCGCGCGATCAAGACACCATTTGGACCGGGCGACATAACAAGCAGGCTTGCTACAAGAGCAAAAGTGAGAATTTCTGACAACGCCATAATACATATCCCCTAAATGTCGCGTAAACTTTGGCGCAGTTTCTATGGGCATACAAGACTTTAAAATGATTTCAAATCTGACATCTTGCACAGCAAAGCGGCAGCTTTATCGCCTACATTTAATTCTGTGTAGAACGGCTTGATACAGGTTTGATCCTCAATGATCTTGCGGTAAGAAATGGTTGAAACACCTCACCCTATACACAAGGTCTCGCGCTTTTATGTCGTCTGATTGCCTGTTGAAGAATGATCACCTGTCACTGTCTGTCGCACCTTTGGGAGCGGAAATGCAATATCTGCGTACGAGTGCGGGTGATGATTTGTTGTGGTCTGGCGATGCTACTTATTGGACGGGGCGCGCGCCGGTTTTGTTTCCCATAGTGGGCCGCGCGCCAGAGGACATGATCGCAGTGGGTGACCATACAGCGCCGATGAAACAGCACGGTTTTGCCCGTCGCTCAGTGTTTGAAGTGGTTGAGCAGACAGAAACGATGTGTCGACATTTGTTGACCCAAAGCGATGAAACACGCGCCGTCTATCCGTTTGATTTTGATCTGGAACTGGCGCATGAAATCAAGGGCGCGACGCTGCATGTCAGCGCAATAATACGCAACACAGGTGACAGGCCGATGCCGTTCGGGTTCGGGTTTCATCCAGCGTTTCGCTTTCCCCTGCCCCATGCGGGATCAGACGCGCATCACGTGACGCTGGCGGATGCATCCAGCCCTGACATGCGCAAAATAGACGATGGCTTGCTGCGCGTGGAAGTGATTGAAAGCCCTTTCACTGAGGGCGATTTAGAGCTGCGCGATGAGATGTTTGCCAAAGACGCATTGGTATTTCCCAACGGCGCGCGGGCGCTGCGCTATGGCCCAGGCAACACGTCACGCAAGGGTATCGCGCTTGACTTTGAATTTACAAACCTGCCTGATTTGGCGCTTTGGCGACCCCTTGGGGCACCGTTTTTATGCATCGAGCCTTGGCACGGCACTGCGCCTTATGTTGGCGACAGCCACCAAATCGCTGAACGCCCCAACAGCACCACGCTGGCGGCGGGCGGTGAGGCAAGGTTTGGCTATGCGGTGACGGTGTCAGCCTAAGGCAGCGCGGCACCAATGGCACCGCGCTAAAGATTTATTTCGGTAACCCGTTTTTGAATTCCACAACTTGATGCGGATATGGGATTTCGATGTTGTTGTCTTTGAGCGCATTCCAGATCAAGAATAGCACATCTGACGAATACTTATTGTCGCCATCGTCCAAGCCGTTGACCCAGAACTCCACCCCGAAATCGATGCCGCTGTCGCCAAAGCCCCGCAGCTCGCAATCGGGCGGATAGGGCAGATCAAGGATATCAGGATGGGTCGACACGGCCGCTTCGATCAGGGCAGGAACGGTGTTGATGTCCGTGTCATATGACACGGAAAACGCCACTTCGAACCGATTGGCAGAGCCGCTATCAGAGTAATTCACCACGCGGGTGGTGATGAAATCCTCATTGGGCACCACGATCCAACGGCCATCAAAGGTCTCTAGAATGGCTGCACGGGCGGTCATTTTGACGATTTTGCCCTTTTCGCCTCCATCCAGTTCAACGTAATCGCCCACAGTGGCTTGGCCCTCAAGCAACAAAATCACACCAGAGATAAAGTTCGACGCGATACGTTGCAGACCAAAACCGATACCGACACCGATGGCACCTCCAAGCACGGCCAAGGTCGACAGATTGATACCCATGATGTTCATAAGCAACAAAAACGACAGGCCAAAAATGGTGATCTCGGCGGCTTTGGACGCCAATTCACGCGTCGCGGGACGCATACTGTCTTGGGCGATGATATAACTGCGGCTTTGCCCTGTGGACCAACGCCCCAGCCAAAACAAAATCGACCCAGCGATTACACCGCGAATAACCGACAACAGCGAAAACTGGATGTTGCCAGCGCCCACAATCGTCTCTGACAGCTTCAACATCACCGGATCAAGCAGACCCAAAGTGTATAAAATCGCGATGGGCATCAAAGCGAATTTACCCAACAACTTGAGGAACGGATCTTTCAGGATCGACTGCACCAAGGCGCGCACAGCGAGCAGCAAAAACACCCGTTTGCCAAAGGCGATCACAGCGCCAGAGCCAAAGATCGACCGCGTGACGCCTTCGCCAAGACCGGTGAGAACATAGGCCAAAAGCGGCAACCCCAATGGCAAGAACAACACGGCAAAGCGGCGCGCTTCAACAAGCACCCCTTTGGCCTCGTCATCCTTTGGCGTTAGAAAACGGCTGACTTTGGGCATCAATTTACCCGCCAGATAGCGCGCCAAAACGTAAGCCACGACAAGCAACGCAAATTGTGACCACGCAGCGGGACTGAGCAACCAGCTTTTTGCAAGCTCTAGCCCTTGATCAAAATAGCCATAGGCCTGATGCGCCAAAGGCGGAAAGTCGGCGGGGAAAGGCGATGTGGCTTGGTCGGTCATGAAGGGCTCCGGTGGTTCGCATTTCCATAGCGATACCCCAAAGCCGATCTAAGGGGAAAGACCAAGTGACAGTTCCCGCAAAAACGTTCCCCGAATGGGTCGGCGCATCAATTGGCTGACAGGAATTTCGAATTGCCCACTGCACGTGCGCCGCCCGATGATCCGCCCACAGAAATACGCCGCGTCACCACAGGTTTTGGGGCTGCGCTGTAAGATCCGCTGGCAATCTGGCGTTTCAAAGCCGGCACAATGTCGAGCAAAGACATGCCATGGCCGACGCTGCGACTGCCACGGGTTGAACCGGCAGAGACCACAGACACGATACGTTTGCGCCCCCCGTCCAAGGCGAACACAGGCGCGCCAGAGGACCCAAACGTGATATCACAATCAAAGTCCAACAGGCCTTGCGCGTAGGTCAGAACATTGCAGGCGCGTTGCACTGACAAAGCACCATTGCGTCCCTGCCCGTAGGACGCGACCGCCAATTCGCCGTTTTTTATGCCAGAGCTGTGCAGTGCGAAAGGCGTCGCCAAAGAGCGCGCAATAGGATTGGCCAATTGGATCAACGCCACATCTTTGCGCACCATTGCGCCCGTGACCTTTGCGCCATTGAAATAGTCTGGCGACACAGCCACCTGTTGCCCGCGCGAAGCCGCTATAAATTCCCCATTGCGCAGACCTGCGCGAAACAAAATGCTTTTCGGATCAATGGTCGTCTGACTGTTCTCATAGACCACGCAATGTGCCGCCGTCAGCACCAAATCCGGCGCAATCAACGCGCCGCTACAGGTGCCAATGCCTGCGACATCCAACCGCCCGACACCTTCCCAACCGATCAATTCGGCGCGTCGATCCAAACGATCGAGGTCTTTGGCTTGGGTGTCAGCGGTCTGTGCGTGCAGCGGCCCCATAAGGCCTGTGCACAGGGTGATTGATACGAGAACCCTCAGAGAAATAGCCCGCTTTGACAGGTTTAAAATCCTAAAAAATGCCATACTCAACACGCGTCCTCATCTATGAATGAGGGCAATATGTCATGTAAATCGGGCAAAAATAGGGTTGAGACCGCACATTTTCATGCAGCCCCACAGCCTTTTATGTCGTCAGAAAATCCCCGAAAATCTACGATTTCAACTTCGTGCCGCGCCTGAACAGCACCCAACAGGCCAGCAAGATCGCGAAGGTCACAGAACCCACAATCACCAAGCCCAACACTGGCGAGGAATCAGAGCGACCAATGATGCCGTAACGCACCCCATCGATCAGATAGAACACGGGGTTAAAATGGGTGATCCCACGAAACCACGCAGGCAAGCCTTCGACCGAATAAAAAGTGCCTGACAAAAACGCCAAAGGCGTGATTATAAAATTGGTGATTGCGGCCATCTGATCGAATTTTTGCGAAACGATGCCTGCGATCACGCCAAGCCCGCCCAGCATCAAAGCGCCCAAAGTGATAAAGATCAACGTATATATAGGATGCACCAAGCCTAGACCGACAGCCAAGGCCATGCCCGCCCAGATCGCAATCGCTACAACCAGCCCGCGCGCCAAGGCACCAGCCATATAGCCCAAGACCAATTCAAGTGGCGACAAGGGCGGCATCAAAGTATCGACGATATTGCCCTGAATTTTCGACACCAACAAAGACGACGACGTATTGGTGAAAGCGTTCTGGATCACCGTCATCGTCAAAATGCCAGGCGCTAGAAAGTGAATAAACGGCACCCCCATCACATCGCCCCGATTGGGACCAATCGCGAGAGTGAAAATGGTCAAAAACAACCCTGCCGTGATCAAAGGTGCCAGCAAAGTCTGTGTCCAAACGGTCGTGAACCGCAACACTTCGCGCAGCGCCAAAGTGTACAACCCCAGCCAGTTCACCCGACCAAACCGCCTCACACCCATTGCCAGTTCGGCATCAGCCCCTGTCGCAAGCCCCGATTGTGTCGATTTTTTTGCTTGTGCCATCGTTTATTCCTCTACTGAGTCGCTGCATGCGCTTGTAACCTGTCTCAGCCTGTTTAAAATAGAGGAGGTAAGACTTCTAAAAGAGTTTCCTGCGCAAAAGCCCTTTGCACAAAGGCGCAAGGCCGGCTTTCGCGTAACTGCGCTTGCTCGTCCGCGCTGCTGGGTGTAGGGATGCAGGCCAATTGAGCGGGTAACCCGCCCGCGACACGAATGATGCATAGCCCACGGCCTTTGGTTGATTTGGCCGTGCGAAGTACAAGGAACGACCATGTCCTGGACCGATGAGCGCGTCGAGCTGTTGAAAAAAATGTGGGGCGAGGGCCAATCTGCCTCGCAAATCGCCAAGGAACTTGGTGGTGTCACCCGCAACGCCGTGATCGGCAAAGTGCACCGCCTTGGCCTGTCCAATCGTGCTGGCACAACGGCAACTGCAAAACCGGCTGCGGCCAAACCCAAAGTGGCAGCCACCAAACCCAAGGTCGAGGCAAGCACTGCCGCACCAAAAGCAAAGGCCAAACCTGCGGCAGCCGCGCCTGCGGAACCTGCCGCCCCAGCGCCACGGCCCAACCTGCCAGCGCGCCGCGCGATTATTCCCGCAGGTCAACCTTTGCCACCGCAGCCTTCGGCCAATGAAATTCCAGCAGAAGCTTTGGCGAAAGTCTCTGAGGTTGAAAAGAAAGCCAAAAAGATTTCCGTTATGGAACTCACCGAAAAGACCTGCAAATGGCCTATCGGTGATCCTGCAACAGAAGAATTCTGGTTCTGCGGCCTGCCTGCGCAAACGGGCAAACCCTATTGCGAAGCGCATGTTGGCGTGGCTTTCCAGCCGATGTCTTCGCGCCGTGATCGTCGCCGCTAAGGCGCGCAGCACATAAGATTTTAAAAGGCCGCTCATTTGGGCGGCTTTTTTCATGGCCAATCGCCACGGGATCACTTCGCACCTACGCACAAAGAAAGACCCAAAACCATAACTCTGTGCGCTCACAGCGGCTGAGCTGTGCGGCCAAAGGGGTTACCAAACACCGTTTGCGGGCTTAATTTGCACGCAGAAACACAATTTCAAATGCGTGAAAGGCCCAATCCCCATGGCGCCCATTATTTCGATCAAAGACCTGACTAAGACCTATGCCTCGGGCACACCTGCCCTAGATGCAGTGAACTTAGACATCGAAGAGGGCGAAATCATCGCTCTGCTTGGGCCCAATGGCGCGGGCAAAACCACGTTGATCGGCGCGATTTGCGGCATGGTCAAAATCACATCCGGCACGGTCAGCGTTGGGGGTTGCGACGTCGAACGTGATCCACGCAAAGCCCGTGCGCAAATCGGACTGGTGCCACAAGAAATCGCGCTCGATATTTTCGAGACTGTGTGGAATTCGGTCAAAATGACTCGCGGCTTATTCGGATACAAACCCGATGACGCCTATCTAGAAGGCATCCTGCGGTCGCTGTCTTTATGGGACAAAAAGGATTCCAAAAACATGGAACTCTCTGGCGGGATGAAACGTCGCGTGATGATCGCCAAAGCCTTGTCGCATGAACCCAAAGTGTTGTTTCTGGACGAGCCGACAGCGGGCGTTGATGTGGCCTTGCGCCGTGACATGTGGGAGGTCGTGCGCAAGCTGCGTGACGCGGGCGTGACCATCATTTTAACCACCCATTATATTGAGGAAGCCGAAGAAATGGCCGACCGCATCGGTGTGATCAATTCAGGGAAAATCCTGCTGGTGGAAGACACGTCCACCTTGATGCAAAGCTTTGGCCTAAAAACGCTGAAACTGTCATTGACCGAGCCTTTGTCGGACACCCCATCCACGCTGTCGAATTACGACCTTACACTATCTGATGACAAAATGACCCTCACCTATTCCTACGACACCCGCGCCGAACGTACAGGCATCACGCGGATGATTTCTGATTTGGCCGCAGCGGGCATTTCGGTGCGCGATTTGGAAAGCCACCAAAGTTCGCTTGAAGACGTTTTCTTAACATTGGTGGAGGAAAAAGCATGAACTGGCTCGCCATTAAATCCATCTATACATCTGAAATGAAACGGTTCTTCCGAACACTAAGCCAATCGATCTTGTCACCTGTTTTGTCCACGGTGCTGTATTTCGTGGTCTTCGGTGCAGCCATTGGCGGACGCATTCAAGAGGTCGGCGGCATCAGTTACGGCGCGTTTATCGTGCCCGGCCTGGTCATGCTGACAGTGTTGCAACAAGCCTTGTCCAACGCCTCTTTCGGGATCTATTTCCCCAAGTTCACCGGCACGATATTCGAGCTGTTTACAGCCCCTATTTCCTTTGTCGAAATTCTGATCGGCTATGTCGGCGCGGCCGCCAGTAAGGCGATGATCATCGCTTTTGTCATCTTGGCCACGGCAACCTTCTTTGTCGATCTACACATTATCCACCCGTTTTGGGCGCTTGGGTTCTTGGTTTTGACCGCTGTCAGCTTTTCGCTTTTGGGGTTTATCATTGGCATTTGGGCCAGCAACTTCGAACAATTGCAAATCATCCCCTTGCTGGTTGTGACCCCATTGGTGTTCTTGGGCGGCGCGTTTTATACCGCTGATATGTTGCCCGGATTTTGGGAAGTCTTGGTCAAATTCAACCCTGTACTCTACCTGATTTCAGGCTTTCGTTGGTCCTTCTTTGAAGTCTCAGACGTGCCAGTGGGCGTATCCTTAGCTGCCATTTCTATCTTTTTGGTTCTCTGCATCTCTGCTGTGGCTTGGATTTTCAAAACAGGATGGCGCCTTAAGCAGTGATCTGCAGCGCAACATATAACGATCGCAAAGGGGGCCACGTGCCCCCTTTATTTATAACACGCCATTAGTAACACGCCGCTTCATCACCTTCGCAGACGTAAAACCACGCATGACGGGGGTTTCGCGCTGCATTCAATCGGAGTACATGGAGATATGAGCCAGAACCCACCCAGCCTCCGCCCCGATCTCGCCCCGCAACCGCTTGTTGACGCCGCGATTACCAAAAAACGCCAAGACCAGCCCACAATCGGCATGGTGTCTTTGGGCTGTCCCAAAGCACTGGTCGACAGTGAACGGATTTTGACGCGGCTGCGTGCCGAGGGCTATGCCATTTCCCCCGATTACGTCGGCGCGGATGCGGTTGTGGTCAACACCTGCGGGTTCTTGGACAGTGCCAAGGCCGAAAGCCTTGAGGCGATTGGCGAAGCCTTGCAAGAGAACGGCAAGGTCATTGTCACGGGCTGTTTGGGTGCTGAGCCTGAGTACATCACGGGTGTGCATCCGAAAGTTTTGGCCGTCACTGGCCCACATCAATACGAGCAGGTTTTGGACGCTGTGCATCTGGCTGTGCCGCCGGCGCCTGATCCGTTTATCGACCTGCTGCCAGCGCGTGGCGTGTCGCTCACCCCCCGTCATTTCAGCTATTTGAAAATCTCCGAAGGCTGCAACCACGCCTGTAAATTCTGCATTATCCCTGACATGCGCGGCAAATTGGTGTCGCGCCCTGTGCATGGGATTTTGCGCGAGGCTGAAAAGCTGGTTGAGGCTGGCGTCAAAGAATTGCTGGTGATTTCGCAAGATACCTCGGCTTATGGCTTGGACCGTCGTTACTCCACCCACCCATGGAAAGACCGTGAGGTGCGCAGCCACATTACCGATCTGACCCGCGAGCTGGGCCAGCTTGGCGCTGCAGATGATCTGTGGGTGCGCCTTCATTACGTATACCCCTATCCCCATGTCCGCGATCTGATCCCGATCATGGCCGATACCTCGAACGCGATTTTGCCTTACTTGGATATCCCGTTCCAACATGGCCACCCTGATGTTTTAAAACGCATGGCGCGACCTGCGGCCTCTGCCAAGGTGCTGGACGAAATTGCCGCTTGGCGCAGTGATTGTCCTGATATCACTTTGCGGTCCACCTTTATCGTGGGCTACCCTGGCGAGACCGAGGCGGAATTTGAATATATGCTCGATTGGCTTGATGAAGCCAATTTGGACCGCGTGGGCTGTTTTAAGTATGAAAACGTCGATGGGGCGCGGTCAAACGCGCTGCCTGATCACGTGGCTGAAGAGGTCAAACAAGACCGCTGGAACAGGTTTATGGAAAAGTCTCAGGCCATTTCTGAGGCCAAACTGGCCGCCAAAGTCGGTCAAACGATGCAGGTTATTGTCGACGATATTGACGAAGACGGCATCGCCACCTGCCGCACCAAAGCCGATGCGCCCGAGATTGATGGGAACTTATTTATTGATGAGGACACGCAAGGTTTGAGCGTGGGGGATTTGGTGACCGTCGAGGTTGATGAGGCGAATGAGTATGATTTGTGGGGTGCACTTCGTTAGAAAACGCTCGAGGAGCGTTTTCCGAAGCGCACGCGTCAGCGCGTCAAAGACGCGATGCCGCAGGGTGCATTTGATCTGGGGTATCATTTTTCGGAGGCAACGCGCGTAAGACCCGACAGGGTCGGAGCGCTGGGTTAATTCGGCATAGACCAATCAGAGCTTAGACAACTCGACTTTGACCGTTTCCAAATCAAGTTCCAGCTTCGCCTTTTCATTCACCAGCCTATTAATTTCTTTTTCTAGAACCGTATGTTGCGAATTCGATGAACCTATAGTCATCATACTCTGCGTTTTTACGTTTACGATGGCTGCCTTTTTATCAGCTATTTCATCGTCAACTCGATCCAATCGTACCCGCATATTCTTATAACTGGTCTGTAAATTGTTCAATTTTGTCCGGCGGTCTACGTTTTCTTTATCCAGCTTTAACTTTATTTGCTCACGCACATTCGGATCATCAATCGTCTGATCAATTTTTTGCTCAATTTGCGCCTCAGAAATCAATCCTTCTGCATACAGTGCCCTTTCATGCAAGCGCACTTCTTCCCATTCATTCTTCTTTTTCAATCGCTTGTGCGTATATTCATCATCTCGACTTCTCGTTTCATTGATTGCCCAACTAACTGCCCAATGAGCCATATTATTGACGAAAGGCAGACCAACTGCGAGCAGAGAACCGACAACGAGCGGATATAAGTAAAGCGATTGCCAATTTGCATTGTCTTCAAAGAACTTAAACTTCGACAACGCGTCAGTATTTTCAAAAGCGACAAAGTATAGCGATTGCCAGTTCAACACAACAAAGGCAAATACGACTGAAACAAACACATTGCTCTTAATCCGTGAGCGGCCTTCGTCCAAAAATTCTTTGATAAATTCCATAGTTCCCTCACTTCAATGATGGCAATTATGGTCACTACATCGGTGATGTCCAGCGCCTGACCCTGGGTGGGTGCGAAAGCGCCCTCCCTTGGGGAGGGTCAGGCGCTGAGCGATGCGGGCATCGCTCGGGTGATACACTTGACGCTGCCACTTACATTCAAGCAAACTCCCCCAAAAAGGGAGCGCAACACCATGACCAAAACCTATCAAGACCTGCTGAGTGAGGCTTACGACCAAATCTCTACGATCCCGACCGAACTCGCTATCGATTTGGTGGGTGACCCAGATACGCTCATTGTCGATCTGCGCGACAGGCGCGAGTTGGAGCGGGAAGGCAAGATCGAGGGCGCATTTCATTGTCCGCGCGGGATGCTTGAGTTTTGGATCGATCCATCTAGTCCTTATCACAAACCCGCATTGGCCGAGGCGAAACAGATTGTGTTTTACTGCGCTTCAGCGTGGCGATCCGCGCTGGCGGCAAAAACGGCACAAGATATGGGGTTTGAAAACATCTCCCATATCGAGGGCGGCTTTGGCGCGTGGAAAGAATCTGGCGGGGCCATTGAACAGGTTGCCGCAAAATAAGGGCGATCAAACAAGTTAAAGTCAGGCCCCGCGCTGGCGCGCATACAGAAGCCGCAGCCAATAGCCATCGGTGACCTGAGGCTCCTCTTTGGGCCAAGGCGTGGGGGCTGTCTCGATCAAATGCACCAAAGCACAGGCCAAGCCAAAGCCGTTTTGACTTTCCTCAGGGCCAAACAACGTCAACAGCGCTTGGGCCTCGAGATCACTGACAGGTGGAACGATGCCGTCAACGGCAGCCTCAAAGGTCGTCCAATACCATTCGGAATCGTCGGGATTGGGCACAGGCCCTAACGCAACAAGTGTTTGAATACCGTCTCGCATAAAACATCCAAATCATTTTTAAATATAAGTCAGCTTTGCATGCAATCATTGGATGAAATGCTAAAAACCGTTTCGCGTGATGACATGGTGTTGATTAAGAGATTGGGGGACATGAATTTACGCAGGATGCATACTATATAAGCAGTATGACCCAAGCGCATGACAGCCAGATGACGGACGCCAGCCAGATTAAAGTGCAGTTCAGCACCAATTGCCCTATATGCAATTTCGAGATTTCGCATTGTCCGGCAAACGCTGGCGTAGTCGGCGACAGGTACGCACAAAGCTATGTAGTGCGATTGTCCAAATAATAGCGCACGGCGTCTTGGACATGGCGAAAGCGATCACCACCAAGGTGCTTGCCCCCATACCAACGTGTCACAACTATGATGTGATCGTGCAAGCCTTCGCGCTCAAGCATCCGCAAAATCACCATGCCCGCCCCAGATTCGCCGTCATCATTTTTGATAGGTGTATCGCCCGCCAAAAGTCCCCAAGTGTTATGGGTGGCTTTGGCGAATTTTTTGGTTTTACACAGGGTTTTGAGAAAGGCCTTAGCCGCAGTGGCAGAGGTACAAGGCCCGCCAGAGACAGCGTATTTTGACCCACGATCCGATATGATGCCATCAAAGGTTTGCATGGCCACGCGTATATATGGCGCAAGGCCAAATGTCAGGCGGGAATGTCAGACGCGCATGCAAAGGCGAACAGCGACTAGCGCGCGCCGTTTTGCACCGCACGGATGTAATTAAGCTCATTGGTGTTCAGGCAATAATCAGGGGTATGAGTTTGGGTCTCTTGATGCTCGACCATCCACAAGATGCAGGCGTCATGCTGGGTGCATTTGCCGCAACGCGTGACCATCTGCGACAACTCAGGCGCATCGATGATGCCCGCACGCGCGGCCTGATCCACATCCACCCCCAAACGGTCCCCCATGCCATGCATCAAAGTGGTAGAGCCACGTTCGGGCACAACAGGCGCATCGGTTTTGGATACGGTGGAGGTGTTGTGAAGATCGGTCATGGCAAATCCTTACGGCAAAGCGGTGAACATCGAAAACGCACCACAATTTTGCCACCCCCGAACCGGCACGTCCTTGATCAAGATCAAATGAACTACAACGTCGCCATGGTCCGGCGCACAGTTTCTATGCGTTGATCATTGGGGGGATGCGATCCCAGAAATTCATCCCCAGGATCGGCGATACGGGTGAAAAACGCCGCCCCACGGATTGGATTATAGCCCGCACGATAGGCGATGATGGTGCCCAACTGGTCGGCCTCTAGCTCATACGACTTGGAATAGCGGCGCGCACCGACAGTTGCGCCAAGGTTTTGCACGGTCTCGAACGTGGCAGCATCTGCTCCCACTGCAGCGGCCAGAACGCCCCCTAAAAGTCCGCCAATTGCAGCGCTTTCTTGGGTGCGGTCTAGATGGCCACGAATGTGGTGCGCGGCCTCATGGCCCAAAATAAAAGCCAATTCATCGCTGTTTTGCAGATCGGCCAATAGCGCCACGGTAAAGGTCAACACGGGACGACCTGTGGCATCGACCGATTGATAGGCGTTGGCGGGCGCAGAGGCATTACTGTCAACGACAACTTTAAAATCGCAATTGGCCCCTTGGGTACGTTCACGACATTCAGATTCTGCAATCGGCTCCACATGCCGCACGATGGTGGCAAAACTTTCGACCGTGACAGGCCCAGACTGAGTGCTGCGCGTCACAGGCTGCACGTTTGGCGCAGGCGTGTTTGCAGCGGGCGGGATGCTGGGCGTCTCGACCTCGATGCAGGCACTCAGCACGGTGATGGTCATAAGGCTAACAAGCAGGCGCAACCGTGATTTGGGCAATGGATTAAACACGAGAGGTATCCTTAAAGAGCATGCGAAGGGCACAAAAAAGCACGCAGGTTTTCACGCATATTTTAACCGCATGTTACAGATCACACCAGTGGCAACTGTGTGAGGCGACCCAACGAAACGACGCCATATCGCAAACCCGTTTCAAACGCCCGTAAAGCCCTTGCAAATCGCCGCCCCAGCGTTAGCATCGAGACTATGTTTACAATAGAACACGAATTTGACGCGACCGTCATAACGATGGTGGATGATGGCGAAGCGCCGCTACAAGAAGACGTGATTGTCTCGGCTTTTGAAGAATGTATCACCGTCGAGCAGCATGACCCTCGCACGGGGCGCACCCAGAAAATCACCTTATCGCTGGCACAGATGCGCGACTTGGGAGCAGCTTTGGACCTGCCAGAGGGCGCTTATATTTTGGGGCCTGCCAAGATTTAAGGCCTTGCGGTCAAAGCTCAGACGTTCAAAGCCCTGAGATTTTGAACTGTTTGTCACGCGCAATCGCCCCGCGCAGTAGGCTGACGTCGGATTTGGACACGCCCAACGCCTTGGCCAACAGCTTGATCACCTCTTTGGTGGCTTTGCCATCTTCGGGCACGCACGTGACGTAGACGCGTACTTGGCCTTCTTGGACCTGCACCGCATTGCGTGAGGCTTTGGGCGTCACCCGCACAGACAACAGATCATTGTCTATAGCGCCAATCAAATCGGTACGTAGGCTGGTCTTTATTGTGTTTTTATCTTTGGATGTCGCTCCGCTCATGTAACAGCCTTTTACATTTTTTCACAAAGGTGGTTGATTGTCCGCCCCGAAACACCGACATATCGCATAACATCGCACAAAAGAAAGCCCAAGACATGCCTGCACCAAATCCAGCTGTCCTCGATTTTTTGCTCTCCCGCCGGTCTCGCCCGGCCAAAACCCTTGTCAGCCCCGTGCCGACCCGCAACGCCCTTACGCCCTTGTTGCAAGCGGCTGCGCGCACGCCGGATCACGGCAAACTTGAACCTTGGCGCTTTATCGTACTAGAGAAACCGGCTCTCACACGCCTGTCTCTTTTGGTGGCAAAGATGGCCGCAGGGCGAGATTTGGATGACGACCAGCGGCAAAAAGCGATCAATCAATACGCCGATGCCGATTTGGCCGTGGCGGTGATTTCATCGCCCAAAGACTCGCCGAAAGTCCCACACATCGAACAGGTGTATTCCGCAGGGGCCGCCTGTTTGGCGTTGCTGAACGCATCTTTGGCCGCAGGCTGGGGTGCGAATTGGTTGTCAGGCTGGGCCTCGCATGATCCGGAGTTTCGCAAACTCGGATTGGACCTTTCAGATCACGAGACCATCGCAGGGTTCATCCACATCGGCACCGAAAAAATGGCACCGCCAGAGCGCCCGCGCCCTGATCTGGACGCAATCACAACTTGGGTCACCGACTGATGTTCGACGATTTTTTCAAGGCCATCGGCCAAATGGGCGACAGTCGTTTTCAATCGGTGCTGCTCAAAGGCATCGGATTGACCTTAGCGCTTTTGATCGCGATCTACGTCGCCTTTGTTTGGGCCTTGGGCCTGTTCTTGCCCGACACCATCAGCCTGCCCGTTCTAGGCGATATCGGCCTTGGTCTGGTGCTCTCAGTAGGCTCGTTTTTTGTGATGATCGGCCTATCGGTCTTTTTGATGGTGCCTGTGGCCTCGGCCTTTACCGGTTTCTTTTTGGAAGAGGTCGCAGAAGCCGTCGAGGACAAACATTACCCCCACCTGCCGCCCGCGCCGCGTCAAAGCTTTGGCGATATGATGCGCGACACGGTTGGGTTCTTGGGCCTATTGATCGTGGCCAATATCATCGCATTGGTACTGTATCTGTTGTTAAATATCGCAGCCCCCCTGATCTTTTGGGCGCTCAACGGATTCTTGCTGGGGCGTGAGTATTTTCAAATGGTTGCGATACGCCGCTTGGGACGCGAAGGCGCCAAAGCCGCCCGCGCCCGTCATGCGCCAAAAATCTGGATCGCAGGCGCATTGATGGCCGTACCTTTATCGATCCCAATCGTGAACCTGCTGATCCCCGTTTTAGGGGCTGCCACGTTCACACATATGTTTATGCGGCTTGAGGGCGCACGTTTGACCACACCTCCGCAAGGCTCAGCTTAGCTGTCGCCAACTTTGGGCAAATGTGCCGTCCAATCGACATCATGCCATGAAAACACGCCAGAATAGATCACGCCAACAATGATACCCCAAATCACGAAAGCGACCAAGGTGACGATCAATGCTTTGCGGCGCGGGTTGTAATTGCTGGGCGCGCCCGCATGTGTGCCCTCAACAATCACGCCATCGTCGCCCTGTGTGCGCAACCCTATGGGCAGAGCAATAAACATGGTCATGAACCACGTCACAGCATACAGCACGATTGCAGATACAATAGACATAAAGCCGCTTCCTTATATGCGAACAGGTCAGACCTGTTCAATCTTCGAGCAGGTCAGACCTGCTCTAGTTCAATCAGACAACCGTTAAAGTCCTTGGGATGCAAGAACAGCACAGGCTTGCCATGGGCACCGATCTTCGGCTCACCCGCGCCCAAAACACGCGCGCCCTCTGCCAGCAATTTGTCCCGCGCGGCCAAGATATCATCCACCTCGTAACACATGTGGTGAATGCCACCCGCTGGGTTCTTTTCCAGATAGCCCGTGATCGGCGAATTGTCACCCAAAGGATAGAGCAATTCGATTTTTGTATTGGGCAGTTCAATAAACACCACCGTCACGCCATGATCCGGCTCGTCTTGTGGCGGGCCGACTTTTGCGCCCAAAGTGTTCGCATATTGCGCGCTCGCCGCTGTTAAATCAGGCACAGCAATGGCCACGTGGTTCAAACGTCCGATCATGTCTTATCCTCTCCCAAACTCTTAGATTCGGTTATGGCCTGTGCCGATACCTGCCCGCAAGCGGCGCTTCGACGCAGTTTTAACGCCTCAGTCCACGTAATTGCGATTTTCCGCCACAAAACACCGCAAGGTTAACGCTCCATTCACCAGTTATAGACTTAACTACCAGACACAAACCCTGTGGAGCTGTTAGACATGCCAGATAATCTAGAAAGCCTATTGCCGCCGCAAATGCCAACGCCTGAGCGTCCCTTGCTGGGAACAACGGTGCTGATCGTCGAAGACAGTCGTTTTGCCTCTGAGGCGCTGCGCTTGTTGTGCTTGCGCTCTGGGGCACGGATCAGACGCGCTGATAATTTGGCTCATGCACGTAAACATTTGCGAGTGTTTCGCCCCAATGTGGTGATCATTGATTTGGGCCTGCCTGATGGTTCTGGCGCGGACCTGATTGATGAGCTGTCCCACGCCAGTGCACGCGTCGATGTTCTATTGGGAATGTCAGGCGATACAGGCACAGAAAGCCTTGCACGGGCTGCCGGTGCTGACGGCTTCATCGCCAAACCCATCGCCAATTTGGCTGAATTTCAACATATCATTCTCAATGCCATGCCCAAAGGATCACGCCCCGCTCTGACGGGCATTCGCAGGGTCACTGACGAAGAGATCACCCCCGATCCCATCGCGCTGCAAGACGATTTTGTCCATATTTCAGACCTGATGACCCTCAACCGTGGCGAAGACATGCTGGATTACATCGCGCAGTTTTTGTCCGGTATCGCGCGCACAGCAGGTGATACAGAGTTGGTGGATGCGGCCCAAACACTGTCAAAGCGTCGAGACCAAGGCCTGCCCTTTGGCTCTGATATCGCGCGGATTGCGGGCTTGGTACATGATCGCATAGATCAAGCCCGCGTCGTGTAATATTCAGATATCCAAAGCCTGTTCAAAAGAAAATCCCGTTGGGTAACTGTGCAACCCGTCAAAATCTGATTTGCCGACCGTCATCCCAGCAGCCCGAACAGACGCGTAAGCCATCGTGAAATGGAAGATCATATTGGGCAGAGCATAGCGCATTATGAAATCTGTACTGTCTTGGGTAACTTTTGCAAATCCAGCCACGTGCGACACCTCAGACACGGTAAAATCTGCAGGTGTAAGTTCTGCCAGCATTTCACGCACATCGCGTGCCAAAATGTGCAAGGCGGCACCTGTGGGCCTGTCTGGAAACACCGGCAGCGCGCGCCCAGTCACGGGAGCCACCGCACGGGCCGCAAAATTCAATGCGATGGCCAACTGTTGATTTGTCGGAAAAACATCTGGCGCAGCACGGGTCCTGAGTAGCGCGTCGCAATCAGGATGCTCTTCGATTTTGATTAACAGCGCCTCAATCTGACCGACATAATGCAATAAAGTATCAAGAATAATTTGCGTGCCTTGCATGAAATCCCCCTTTCTACACGAACGTTTTTCACTGCCCACCATAAAAAAAGGCGCGAGGTAACCCCCGCGCCTGATTAAATTCGAATACGAGTGCCGCTTACTCTTCGGCAGGCAGCGCGCGCAAGTGCAATTCGCGCAACTGTTCGTTCATCGGCTCGTTGGGCGCGCCCATCATCAAGTCTTCGGCGCGTTGGTTCATTGGGAACATGATAACCTCGCGGATGTTGGCCTCGTCAGCCAGCAACATCACAGCGCGGTCGATGCCCATCGCGCAGCCACCGTGGGGCGGTGCACCATATTGAAACGCATTGACCATACCGCCGAAGCGTTTTTCAACTTCATCTTTGCCATAGCCCGCGATTTCAAAGGCTTTGTACATGATTTCAGGCGAGTGATTACGTACCGCACCGGACACCAATTCGTAGCCGTTACAGGCCAAATCATATTGGTAGCCCAATACTTTGAGCGGATCGCCCATCAACGCTTCCATGCCGCCTTGTGGCATAGAGAACGGGTTGTGTTCAAAGTCGATTTTGCCGGTTTCTTCGTCTTTTTCGTAGATTGGGAAATCAACGATCCAAGCGAATTGGAAGCTGTCTTTATCTGTCAAACCAAGCTCTTCACCGATCACATTGCGCGCACGGCCCGCAACAGATTCAAAGGCTTTCGGTTTGCCCCCCAAGAAGAACGCCGCATCACCAAGGCCAAGGCCAAGTTGCTGGCGGATCGCTTCGGTACGCTCTGGACCGATGTTTTTGGCCAATGGACCTGCGGCCTCAAGACCTTCGCCTTGGTCACGCCAGAAGATGTAGCCCATGCCAGGCAGGCCTTCTTGTTGCGCGAATTTGTTCATGCGATCACAGAATTTGCGTGAGCCGCCTTTTGGCGCTGGAATGGCGCGAACTTCTGTGCCCTCTTGTTCCAGCAAGCTGGCGAAGATGGCAAAGCCTGACCCTTTGAAGTGCTCAGAGACCACTTGCATTTTGATCGGGTTGCGCAGGTCAGGTTTGTCGGAACCGTACCAAAGCGCTGCGTCTTTGTACGAAATCTGCGGCCAGTCTTTGTTGACCTTGCGGCCTTTGCCGAATTTTTCGAACATGCCGCCGATCACGGGTTCGACAGTGTCGAAAATGTCTTGCTGCGTAACGTAGCTCATTTCCACATCCAACTGGTAAAAGTCGGTGGGCGAGCGATCCGCACGCGGATCTTCATCGCGGAAACAGGGCGCGATTTGGAAATATTTGTCAAAGCCAGAGACCATGATCAGCTGCTTGAACTGCTGTGGAGCCTGCGGCAGCGCGTAGAATTTACCAGGGTGCAAACGTGATGGCACCAAAAAGTCACGCGCGCCCTCAGGCGACGATGCCGTGATGATCGGCGTTTGGAATTCGTTGAAATCCTGCGCCCACATCCGTTCGCGCAGGTCTTTCACCACCTTCGAGCGCATGATCATGTTGTCGTGCAATTTTTCGCGACGCAAATCAAGGTAGCGGTATTTCAGACGCGTTTCTTCGGGGTACTCTTGATCGCCAAAGACCATCAAAGGCAGCTCGTCAGAGGCGCCCAAGATTTCCAAATCACGAACAAATACTTCGATTTCGCCGGTTGGCAGTTTGGTGTTCACAAGGCTTTCATCACGCGCCATGACAGTGCCATCAATGCGGATACACCATTCGGCGCGCACCTTTTCCATGTCCTTGAACACAGGGCTATCAGGATCGCAAAGCACCTGCGTGATGCCGTAATGATCACGCAGATCGACGAACAAAATGCCGCCATGATCACGGATACGGTGGACCCAGCCAGACAGACGAACGGTGTCGCCCACATTGGCCTTGGTCAGTTCAGCGCAGGTATGGCTACGATAGGCGTGCATAATTCGGAATCCTCAGGTCTTGGACTAATATTAGTCGTCGCGCTGATACACCGTTATAGGGCCGGAAAGTCAAGCCTTGCGGGGCGGATCGCGTGGTGTTTCGGGGCTTTTGGCTGCCTTGCGCGCTTTGAACCGGATAAATCCATCGACTGTCTCTATATATGTCGGGAATCAGGAAGACGATTTCACATCCACAGGCGGCGCGTTTTTGGCCTTCTTTTTGACCAAGCGGTCACAGAGGACACACCACAGATGCCTCGCTTTGGAACATTCCCATAACAGGCGCTATAGGTCTGAAAAGAATCCGCACAGTTTGTGCCAAAAGCCCGCCCCTGCCCCTTGCGTATGGGCGGCGCTTCCCTATAACTCACGACAATTTGCTATCCCCGCCTTTTCGCGGAGGGATTGCGCCTGCAAAAAACACTGGGGTCTGCCATGCCTAAAAGAACCGATATCTCATCCATCATGATCATTGGCGCGGGACCGATTGTAATCGGCCAAGCCTGTGAATTTGACTATTCTGGCGCACAAGCTTGTAAGGCGCTGCGCGAAGAGGGCTACCGCGTTATTTTGGTGAACTCCAACCCTGCGACCATCATGACCGACCCCGGTCTTGCTGACGCGACATATATCGAGCCAATCACAGCCGAGGTCGTCGCCAAGATCATCGAGAAAGAGCGCCCCGACGCATTGCTGCCCACCATGGGTGGCCAAACAGGTTTGAACACCGCGCTTGAGCTGGATGATCTGGGCATCTTGGAAAAATTCAACGTGGAACTGATTGGCGCCAAGCGCGCCGCGATCGAAATGGCAGAAGATCGCAAGTTGTTCCGCGAAGCGATGGATCGCTTGGGCATCGAAAACCCGAAAGCTGAAATCATTGCAGCCCCCAAAGGCGAAGATGGCAAATACGATATTGCGGCGGGCATGAAAGACGCTTTTGCGGTGCTCGAAGAAATCGGCCTGCCAGCGATCATTCGCCCTGCTTTCACTTTGGGCGGTACAGGCGGCGGCGTGGCGTACAACCGCGACGATTACGAACATTTCTGCCGTTCCGGTTTGGAAGCGTCCCCAATGGCGCAAATCCTTGTGGACGAAAGCTTGCTAGGTTGGAAAGAATACGAGATGGAAGTGGTCCGCGATACAGCGGACAACGCCATCATCGTCTGTTCCATTGAAAACGTCGACCCGATGGGTGTGCACACAGGCGACTCTGTCACTGTGGCCCCTGCGCTGACGTTGACCGACAAAGAATACCAATTGATGCGCACCCATTCGATCAATGTTTTGCGCGAAATCGGCGTGGAAACGGGCGGCTCAAACGTGCAGTGGTCTGTGAACCCAGCCGACGGCCGTATGGTTGTGATCGAGATGAACCCACGGGTGTCACGCTCATCCGCGCTGGCGTCAAAAGCGACAGGTTTTCCGATTGCGAAAATTGCAGCTAAGCTCGCAGTTGGCTACACCTTGGACGAGCTGGACAACGACATCACCAAAGTGACGCCGGCGTCCTTCGAGCCAACAATCGACTATGTCGTCACAAAAATCCCACGCTTTGCCTTTGAAAAATTTGCAGGGTCAGAGCCAAACCTGTCCACCGCAATGAAATCTGTGGGCGAAGTTATGGCGATTGGACGTACGTTCCACGAGTCCATGCAAAAAGCGCTGGCCTCGATGGAAACAGGGCTATCCGGCTTTGACGAGATCGAAATCGAAGGCGCGCCAGAAAAATCTGCGGTCATCAAAGCACTATCCAAAGCGACACCAGATCGTTTGCGCGTCATCGCCCAAGCCATCCGCTTCGGGTTGAGCAACGACGAAATTCACGCCGCGAACTCTTACGACCCTTGGTTCCTTGAGCGCATCCGCGAAATCGTTGACGCAGAAACTGTGATCCGCAAAGAGGGCCTGCCCGTTTCTGAGGAAGGCCTGCGCCGCGTGAAAATGCTCGGGTTTACCGACGCACGTTTGGCGACGCTCACAGGACGTGATGAGGCCAACATCCGCCGCGCACGCCGCAACTTGGGCGTCAACGCTGTGTTCAAACGCATCGATACATGTGCGGCTGAATTTGAAGCGCAGACACCTTATATGTATTCCACTTATGAGGCCCCGATGATGGGCGACGTGGAATGTGAAGCACGGCCCTCGGATCGCAAAAAAGTTGTGATCTTGGGTGGCGGTCCAAACCGTATCGGCCAAGGCATCGAATTCGATTACTGCTGTTGTCACGCCTGTTTCTCGCTGACCGATCAAGGCTACGAGACGATCATGATCAACTGCAACCCCGAAACCGTGTCCACCGATTACGACACCTCGGATCGCTTGTACTTTGAGCCGCTGACCTTTGAACACGTGATGGAAATCCTGCGGGTTGAGCAAGAAAACGGCACATTGCATGGCGTGATCGTACAGTTCGGCGGGCAGACACCACTGAAACTCGCCAATGCGTTGGAAGCCGAAGGCATTCCGATCTTGGGCACCTCGCCTGACGCCATCGATTTGGCCGAAGACCGCGAGCGTTTCCAAGACCTCGTGAACCGTCTTGAGTTGAAGCAGCCGAACAACGGCATCGCATCGACAGATGCGGAAGCAATTGAAATTGCGGCCGAAATCGGCTTCCCTCTCGTGATCCGTCCGTCCTATGTTTTGGGTGGTCGTGCGATGGAAATCGTGCGCGATATGGAACAGCTCAAACGCTACATCTCGTCTGCGGTTGTGGTTTCTGGCGACAGCCCTGTTTTGCTTGACAGTTATCTGTCTGGTGCAGTTGAAATCGATGTGGATGCGCTATGTGACGGCACGGACGTGCATGTCGCGGGCATCATGCAGCATATCGAGGAAGCGGGCGTTCACTCCGGTGACTCCGCCTGTTCCTTGCCGCCTTATTCCTTGACCGAGGAAATCATCGCCGAGTTGCACAAGCAAACCCGCGCGTTGGCTTTGGCGCTAAACGTGGTCGGGTTGATGAACATCCAGTTCGCGGTGAAAGACGATGTCATCTACCTGATCGAGGTCAATCCGCGTGCCTCGCGCACCGTGCCATTTGTTGCCAAAGCGGTGAATTCGCCGATTGCTTCTATCGCTGCGCGCGTTATGGCCGGTGAAAAACTCAACACTTTTGATCTGATCGACAGCTCTAAAACAGGTCGTTTCGCGGTGAAGGAAGCGGTTCTGCCGTTTGCGCGCTTCCCTGGCGTTGATACCATCTTGGGCCCAGAAATGCGCTCGACGGGTGAGGTCATGGGATCGGACAAGACCTTTGCCCGTGCATTCCTCAAAGCGCAGCTTGGCGCTGGCACGGTTCTGCCAGAGACTGGCAAAGTGTTCTTGTCGATCAAAGACATGGACAAAACCGATGCCACGGTTGAAGCAGCCACCACGCTTGTGGATCTTGGGTTCGAAATCGTCGCCACCCGCGGCACGGCAGCGTTTCTGACTGAAAACAACGTCAAAAGCACGATCGTCAACAAGGTTTACGAGGGTCGTCCAAACATCGTCGATATGCTGAAAAACGACGATATCGCGCTGGTTTTGAACACCACCGAGGGCAGCCAAGCCGTTGAAGACAGTCGCGAAATCCGCAAAGTCGCCCTGTACGACAAAATCCCCTACTTCACCACAGCCGCCGGCGCGCACGCTGCTGCAATGGCAATGAAGTCACGGGGCGAAGGCGAGATCGAAGTGGAAAGCTTGCAAGAGCAGGCTTTGTCTTAAGCCGACACACAACACGATTTGACTATGGGCATCCTTCGGGGTGCCCATTTTTGTTTGGGTGTTTGCTAAATACATTTTTTGCTTTCACTTTTCCCATCAGACTCGTTTACATTAATTATTTGTAGGAAGCGCGGTACTTTTGAATGACTGAACTTGTAATAATAGGTAACGGCTTGGATTTGCACCACGGCCTAAAAACATCTTATGGGGCTTTTTCAGAGTTTGCAAAAGCGGACTCGCCCGGCATTTATGAGCTTTTGTCAGAACAGTTTCGAGCGTTACACGAATTCATGAGTACTAATACCACAGATGATACTAATGATTTCATCTATGACTGTTGGTGTGATTTTGAGAGCAGTTTAGGTGCCTTAGATGATGAGAGGTTCGAGCAGAGTTCACACGAAGATATTTCAGAATATATGGAAGAGCTCGGCATGGAGGAGACATTGGTCAATCATTTTATTAACAGCATCTCTTCCATCTTAGATGTTTTTCGAAGCTGGGTCTCCGAAATCGATCTTTCAACCGGCAAACACAGGAATTTCAAGTTCAACACTGCGTCAGCTTTTGTGAACTTCAATTACACAGAAACCTTAGAGACTTATTATGGCGTCAGTCGTGAGAAAATTTTGTATATTCATGGTAGCAGAAATACGAAAGATCAGTTGATCCTCGGTCATGATATCACCCCACCTAAAGCACAGCACAAAGATGATTGGCCTGAGATCCATGGTCATCCCTTCTATGAATATCTTAGGCAAACACGCAAACCAGTAGACGAAATCACGCACAAGCTCCGAAGCTGGCTTGGTGGCGTTCCAAGCATCAAACAAGTTTCGGTGCGTGGACATTCGCTCGGCACTGTGGACCTTCCATATTTCAAAATGGTCGCCGAGGCTTACCCAGATGCTGCATGGAGTTTTAGCTATTACCAATCAAATGATTTATCCGGCATTCAGAACGCCATTAGAGTGCTGGGTATTGATGACGATAGAATTTTGTCAGTTGCAACCCTTTCGAAACTTGAGAACGACCCGAACACGAGCCACAATGCCCTTACTGACCAAACCTCCTCTCTACTATAGAAACGCCGGATAAACCTGCTTGTTGAACGACAGTGAAAAACCTTGACTCACGCACTATCGAGGTCCATACGCCCCCTATCGACATCCTATGCTGCCGCGTGAGCAGCCGTGTGAGAGCTAAGCTCCGCGCTGCAGGTGTCGATATCGGGCAGTACGCTGCCCATGGTTCCCACAGTCACGCAAGGGGTCCGGCAGGATAACGCGGTGCGCGCGATGCGCATTGACGGAGACCTTTCCTGCGACCTGATAAAACGCTCCATTTGGGGCGTTCTTTTTGCGTGTGGGTTCTTCTCACAGAAAGAGATACATGACTGATTTTACAATGCTCGGCCTTAAGCCGCGCCTTTTGACTATTCTCAACGACATGGGCCTTAAAGAGCCTACTCCAATCCAAGCGCGTGCCATCCCAGAAGTGATGAACGGCCGCGACGTGATGGGTCTGGCCCAAACGGGTACAGGCAAAACGCTGGCTTTTGGTTTGCCCTTGATGGATCAGTTGCTCGGCGCTGGCACAAAGCCGAACGCGAAAACAACGCGCGCTTTGATCTTGGCCCCGACCCGCGAGTTGGTGAACCAGATCGCAGACAGCCTGTTCCCGTTCATGAAAGACACCCATCTGAAAATCAACCGCGTTGTTGGTGGTGTATCGATCAATGCACAAGTGAAACGCCTTGAGCGCGGCACAGACGTACTGGTCGCCACACCGGGTCGTTTGATGGATCTGATCGATCGCCGCGCTATTCGTTTGGACGAAACATCGTTCTTGGTTTTGGACGAAGCCGATCAGATGCTCGACATGGGCTTTATCCATGCGCTGCGCAAATTGGTGCCGATGTTGGCGAAAGAGCGTCAAACGATGCTGTTTTCGGCCACGATGAACAAGCACATGAACGAAATGGCGCAAAGCTATTTGACCTCACCTGTGCGCATCGAAGTGTCCCCTGCCGGTCGTGCGGCTGACAAGATCGAACAAGAGGTGCACTATGTTGGCCAGTCCGACAAACCTGACCTGTTGAAAAAGCACTTGTCACAACACAAGGGCGAATTGGCGCTTGTCTTTGCACGCACCAAACATGGCGCGGAACGGATGTCGAAACAGTTGGAAGCCGCAGGGTTTAAATCTGGCTCCATCCACGGCAACAAATCCCAAGGTCAACGCGAACGCACCCTCAAGATGGCCCGTGACGGCAAATTGGATGTGTTGGTGGCGACAGATGTTGCAGCCCGCGGGATCGATATTCCATTGGTGCGCTACGTCTATAACTACGAGCTGCCAAACGTCCCTGAAAACTATGTGCACCGCATCGGTCGTACAGCGCGTGCGGGTCGTGATGGCAAAGCGGTGGCGTTTTGTTCACCAGCCGAGCTTGGCGAATTCCGCGCCATCGAGAAGGTGATGAAAATCTCCATTCCTGTTGCGACACCGGCCTCTTGGTCTGACGACAAAGCAATGCCTGGCCCGAAACGTGGCGGCGGTGGCGGCAATCGTCGCGGTGGCTCTGGCGGCGGCGGTCAACGCCGTGGCGGCTCAAACGGCGGTGGGTTCAAATCCGGCGGCGGACGTTCCGGTGGGGCTTCTGCAGGCAAACCATCTGGCGGTGGCAATCGTCGTCGCAAGACAACAGCATAAAGTACGACGCCCCGCCCTGTCTCAGGGTTGGGGCGTTTTTCTTTCAGACAAAAAAACGGCGCCTCACACGAGACGCCGTTTTTGAATCAAAAGCTGAAGAGAGGCGCGATCAGCTCGCTTCGTCTTCCAAATGCATTTTCATCGACATCAAAACCTGTTGCAGTTCCAACGTTTCACGCAACAAGCGTTTGGCCTCGTTGATCGTGATGACACCGTCTTCCATAGAAATCGTGTACTCGCCCATCAACATCGCAAAGCGTTGCGACAAGGCAATCACATCGTTGTTCACGCCGCCCTCTTTTTCAGGCGTGTTCTTTTTGGACTTGTCATATGAAATCGTAATGCCGCGCAATTCGGCCAAAGCAGATGTCACATGCGGATAGCTTGACGCGGCCTCCAACTGGGCCACAGCGTCCACGGGCATAAACCGATCTGCGTGTTCTTCAGACGTTGAATAATATCGTCCAAGTGTTGCCTTCGATTTTCCAGTCAAGGCACAAGCGGCTTCAAGACCCACGTCTTTAACCAACGCTTCTGCGTGCTTCTTTAGATAATTGCCAGCAGCGTTCATCATCAAACCCCAATTCAAACCATCGATCATCCCCGACTTAGGGGGAATTCTCATCGTCGTTTCCCATTATTAAATTAACTAGCACATGGCAAAATATAGTCTACCTGCTGTTGCAAGTGTTGATGAGTTTTGGCCGTTGTTTGGCCAAGCAGATACGTTCGGGTGGAAATTTTGTGTGGTTCCCGCCACAGGTGTTTAACAAGTGCGTCGATTTTGCGTCCCTCATCCCAATTGTCCGCAAGGACGACGCGAGATCTTGTTCGTAGTACCAGTTGCAGAGTTTCCACCCATCGTGTCGCCTTTTTTTAACGAAAACAGCCCCTAACCCTTGATCAAGTCACGACCATTCGGCAAAGGGTGACCTATGGCAAAACTCTATTTTCAATACTCGACGATGAATGCAGGCAAATCCACATTGCTGTTGCAGGCCTCGCACAATTACCGCGAACACGGTATGGACACCTACTTGATCACCGCGCAATTCGACAACCGCGCGGGCGAAGGGCGTATCGCCTCAAGGATCGGCATCGGGGAAGACGCGGACACCTTCGGGGCAGGCGAAGACCTTTACGCTAAAGTCCAAGCCCGCTTGGAAAAATCAGCCGTCTCATGCATTTTCATCGACGAGGCGCAGTTCTTAACCAAAGACCAAGTTTGGCAACTGGCTCGCGCCGTTGATGATCTTGGCGTGCCTGTGATGGCTTACGGGTTGCGGGTTGATTTTCAGGGCAACTTATTTCCTGGATCTGCGGCACTGTTGGCGCTGGCGGACGAGATGCGCGAAGTGCGTACGATTTGCCATTGCGGCAAAAAAGCCACCATGGTTATCCGCACCACCGACGATGGCACAGTGCTGACCTCTGGTGCGCAGGTCGAGATTGGGGGCAATGAGCGTTACGTGTCTTTGTGTCGACGTCATTGGCGCGAAAAGACGGGCGACCAGACGCCCGATTAACGCGCCTGACCGCCATAATTATGCGATGACAAAAGAAATGCTTATAATTTGAACGTCATAGCCGATAATCGATTATATCGCTCGATTAAATCGCATTTGGCAGCGGTTTGCCTTGCGCAAATGCGGATAGATTCTCAAACGCCATAAACCCCATCGAGGCGCGCACTTCCAATGCCGCAGTCCCCAAATGCGGCAACAGGCTGCAATTGGGCAGATCCATCAAAGCCTGCGGCACCTGTGGTTCGCGCTCGTAAACATCAAGACCCGCACCGGCAATTTGCCCCCTTTGCAAGACCGCGATCAAAGCCGCCTCATCCACGATATCACCGCGCGCAATGTTGACGAGAATGGCATGGGATTGCATCCCCGCCAGTTGTTTTGCTCCGATGATATGTCGCGTTTGCGGCGTGGCTGGCAGCGCCAAAATCACCACATCAGCAGTTTCCATCACCTCCTCGATGCTATCAAGCTGATGACAGGGCACTTCGAACTTTTGCACTTCTGAACGGTTAAAACAGACCACATTCATGTCAAAACCAAAGTGACAACGTTTGGCGATGGCCTTGCCGATACGCCCCATGCCGATCACGCCCAAGGTCTTGCCGGTGATATGCATGCCCAACAATTGCGTCGGCGCCCATCCGGTCCATTTGCCCGCGCGCAGCATGGCTTCGCCCTCGCTTGCCCGCCGCGCTGTCATCAACATCAACGTCATGGCGATATCGGCGGTGGCATCTGTCACGGCACCGGGAGTATTACTGACCGCCACGCCAGCGGCCTTTGCGGCCTCCACATCTATATGATTGTAGCCTACGCCAAAATTGGCCAGCATCTTACAGCGCAGATCGCCTTTGAACGCCTCTGCCGTGAACTGATCGCCCAAGGCGGGCAGGATCGCGTCATAGCTTTGCAAAGCCTTAGCCGCCTCAACAGATGTCATCGGCAGACCCGCGCGAAAGGTTGTGTCAAAGGCATCCTTAAGCGCAGTTTCTACAGCTTCGGGCAGAGTTTGTGTGACAAGCAGTTTCAATGCAGTCGCCCCCCGATTGGCACATCAAACTCGGGACGCGCCAACACGATCTCGCCGTCGGCATCGGGCAAGCCCAAAACCAACACCTCGGACATGAATTTACCGATTTGGCGGGGCGGAAAATTGACCACGGCCATGACTTGCGTGCCGATCAGCGCCTCAGGCGTATAATGCGCTGTGATTTGCGCTGAAGTTTTCTTTTCACCAATGTCACCGCCGAAATCGATCCACAGCTTGATCGCCGGTTTGCGCGCCTCAGGATAGGGTTCCGCAAGGATGACCACGCCCACACGCACATCGACTTTCATAAAATCATCAAAGGTGATTTCATCGCTCATTCCGCCAACTCCGCGTCGCGTTTGACGGCTGCTTTGATCGCGCGATCCAATAGCGGCGGGAAACCGTCGTCTTCGTTCATCAACACGCGCAGAGCTTCTGCTGTGACGCCATTGGGCGAGGTCACGTTGATGCGCAATTGTGTGGGACTCTCGTCTGCGTCTTCAGCCAAGACGCCGGCACCGCCCACGGTGGCTTTCGCCAATTGCAACGCCATTTCAGCCGGCAAACCTGCCGCCTCGCCCGCAGCGGCCATGGCCTCGATCAAGTGGAAAACATAAGCAGGACCGCAACCGGACACAGCTGTCAAAGCGCGGATTTGCGTCTCGTCGTCCAAACGCACCACTTGGCCCACTGCTTGAAGTAATTGATCGGCCAAATCGATTTGCGCAGGCGTCGTCACAGCATTGCCAACGATCCCCGTAATCCCGCGACCAACGGCGGCAGGCGTGTTGGGCATGGCGCGAATAACAGGCGTTTTCGCCCCCAGCATGTCTTCGTATGTTTTGATGGTAATACCTGCGGCGACAGACAAAAATACTGTATCGCTATTGCCCAGCGCTTGCAGGCTTGGCAAGGCGTCCCCCATCATTTGCGGTTTGACAGCCACCAAAACGATAGCGGGGTTTGCAGGAAGATCGACATTCAAGTGCACGCCTGTTTCTTTCAGCCAATCGGATGGATACGGGTCTAATACGGTCACAGATGTGGCAGGCAAACCGCCTTTGAGCCAACCCTTGAGCATCGCAGACCCCATCTTGCCGCATCCCAAAAGAACCAAGCCGCGTGTTTTCAGATCGTCCATGAAGCACTCCAATTCAAGTCAATAAAAAGCCCCCTGAAGGGGATCAGGGGGCAGTCTATCTTGTCTACGCGGCTGTGCAAGCGAAGCCGCCAGCATCCGTCAAATTGTTTTAAGCGCGCCCGTAGGCCTCGCGAATGGCCACATCCATCGCACTTTTAGGTGTGCGCTCAGCCCATGCAACAAGCTGAAAGGCGGGATAGAACCGCTCGGCGGCGGCAACGGCGGCGTTGATCATACGGTCAACCTGTTTTGGCCCCGCGACCTGACCACCATCCAGCAGCAATCCATAGCGGTAGGCCATCAAATTTTGATCCTGCCAGAATGTAAAGTTGCCCGCCCAGCATTCGTCATTGGCATGGTTCAAAAGCTCATAAATTTGCGGCAGGCGCGCTTCGGGGGGCTCCATCTCAAACGTACAGATCAAACGCAGGGTCTCGTCGTAATCGGACCACGCCAAAGTGATGGAATACGTCCGCCATTGGCCAACGACGGCCATAGCGATCTGGTCGTCAGTCACGCGGTCAAATTCCCAATCGCGGGTGACCGCAAGAGTTT
Organism: Pacificibacter marinus; assembly: GCF_018860505.1. Lineage (GTDB taxonomy): Bacteria > Pseudomonadota > Alphaproteobacteria > Rhodobacterales > Rhodobacteraceae > Celeribacter > Celeribacter marinus_B. The sequence continues at coordinate 52,388 of NZ_JAHKPU010000010.1, read as the reverse complement.
CGACAAGATCGATGGGATGAAGATCGTCGGTAAAGGACTGTTCGTTCAGCGACATGTGCAGCCTCGCTTTTGTTATCGTCTTTGGCTTTGCGATGTTCCCCAACACCGCCACCAAGACTTGGTGCCCGCTCTAGGGGCGGCGGGAAACCTCGCACCCCATACCAGATATGGTGTGACGAAAGGATGCGACTGTAAAGAGAAACTTTACCCTTATCCCCAGCAATCGTGCTTACCCACAGGGCAAAACAGCCCCAAAGCGCATACCGCGTGACTTATCCACAAGACATTGAGAGAATTGAAAAAACATGACAGTGCGTCAGGCCGGTCTTGCCGTTCAAATCACCTTTTCTCATCTGCACAAACGCGCCCAAAAGCAACCGAAACGCAAGCGCAGTTTAAACAATCGCGATCACAGAACGCAAAAAGGGGCGCATTGCGCCCCCTCGATACCGATAATTGCATACCCTCCCCGTAGGGTTAGCTTATGTTTTGGCAGGTTTCGCAGCCGCTTCTAGAGCCTCCAAACGGGCACTCAAAGCGATGTTTTCTTCGCGCGCTTTTTGCGCCATCAAACGCACCGCTTCAAATTCGTCACGGGTAACGAAATCACGATCCGCAAGCCAGCGATCCATAAGGCCTTTAAGCGCGGTATCCGCTTCGCCTTTTGCGCCTTGGGCCACGCCCATCGCATTGGTCATCAACTGGGAAAAGTCATCAAGAATTTTATTGCGCGTTTGCATGGGGCTCTCCGTTGCGTGCTTGCGTTCTGGGCCTGCGCGCCGTGCCACCCAAGGCCTAAGTCACGCGAAAGTGTCATCTTTGAACGATATATGGGGGGAAGTGGCGCAAATCGCAAGGTTGACTCTTGCCCTTTCCCCAAGACAGATGCGCGCATGTTTAATTTACCTGCCGTGATCCAATTCCCCGACATCTCGCCTGTGCTCTTCTCGATCGAGCTTGGGCCCATCAACTTTGCTCTGCATTGGTATGCCTTGGCCTATATATTTGGGGTGCTGATCGCATGGGGACTGGCGGTAACGGCGTTGAAATCCGCGCGACTTTGGCCTGATGACACCACACTTATGACCCGCGACCAATTGGACGACATGCTATCGTGGCTGGTTCTGGGCGTGATCGCAGGCGGGCGCTTGGGCTATGTATTGTTTTACAAACCCAGCTATTTTCTGGCCCACCCAGTTGAGATTCCAATGATATGGCAAGGCGGCATGGCCTTTCATGGTGGGTTCTTGGGCGTTGTGGTTGCAGCCTATCTATACGGACGCATCCATAAACTGCGCTTGTTGTCACTGGCGGACCTGTTGGCAATGGCAGTGCCCGCAGGCCTGCTGCTGGGACGGATGGCGAATTTCGTCAACGCAGAGCTTTGGGGGCGCCCCTCTGATGCGCCTTGGGCTGTGGTTTTTCCGGGCGATGCGGCGCAAGCCTGCGCCACGGCAACCTCCTTATGTGCCCGCCACCCGTCGCAATTGTACGAAGGCCTGCTGGAAGGGCTGCTATTAGGTACAGTGTTGTTGGTCTTGGTTTGGCGCTTTAACGCGTTGAAAAAACCAGGTCTGATCGCGGGGCTTTTCTTTGCAGGCTACGGCATCTCGCGCTTTATCGTCGAGTTTTTCCGCCAAGCCGACGCGCAATTCATCACCCCTGACAATCCTATGGGGCATGTCTTTATCGGCCTTTCAATGGGGCAACTTCTGTCTGTGCCGATGATCTTGATCGGATTAGCGTTGGCCATGCGGGCAGCGCGCTCATGAGTGCGCCTCATCCCACACTCACCCCTATGGCAGAACTGTTGATGCGGCGCATTGCCAACACTGGCCCGATATCGCTGGCCGAATACATGGCCGAATGCTTGCTGCACCCGACCCATGGCTATTACACCACCCGCGATCCTTTGGGGGCCGCAGGCGATTTCACCACAGCGCCAGAGATCAGCCAAATGTTTGGCGAATTGTTAGGCCTGTGTCTGGCGCAAGCATGGATAGATCAAGGCCGCCCTGCCCCGTTTACACTGGCTGAGCTTGGCCCCGGACGTGGCACATTGATGGCGGATATTTTGCGCGCGACCAAATCTGTACCACAGTTTCACGCCTCAATGCAGCTGACACTGGTTGAGGCCTCGCCCGCATTACGCGCCAAACAACAAGAGCTGCTCAGTGGGTTTGACATCACTTACGCAGACACCACCGCCAACCTGCCTGATCAGGCGTTATTCTTGATCGCCAATGAGTTTTTCGACGCTCTGCCGATCCGCCAATTTGTGCGTGATCCAAAGGGATGGCGCGAGACGCAAGTGGGATTGATCGACGGCTCACTTACGCTTGGCCTGTCACAGCCGGCGCCGATTGCGCTGCTAGATCATCGATTGGATGATACGCAAGACGGCGATGTGGTTGAGATCTGCCCCTCATCTGCCCCGATCATCGATGAAATTGCGCGGCGCATCAAAAGCCATGGAGGGGCTGCGATCATCATCGACTACGGTGATTGGCACGCGCGGGGCGATACGTTCCAAGCGCTGGAAAACCACAAGATGGTCGATCCTCTGGCCCGCCCCGGATGTGCAGACCTGACGGCCCATGTGGATTTCGAAGCGCTCAGCCTTGAGGCGCAAACCACAGGGGCTTATGTGTCGGCGATGATACCGCAAGGGCATCTTTTGGCACAGCTTGGCATACGTGAACGTGCTGAAAAACTAAGCACTCATATGCATGGTGAGGCGCTGGAAAACCATATTGCCGCATTTGACAGGTTGACCAACGCCGATAAAATGGGCTTGCTTTTCAAAGCAATTGCCATAGTGCCCAAGGCAGATATGTTGCCGGCTGGATTTACCAAGTCCGCTTAAAGCCTCAGGTCGCCCAATTTGTTTGAAAGAGTCGCTGATATGAACCTTGAAGTCATCACCGCTGAGGCCTTGGACGGAATAGATCACGGTTTTTTCACCCGCAAAGGCGGCGCCTCTTCTGGGGTCTACGCGGGCCTCAACTGTGGTTTGGGATCGACCGATCAATCAGACATCGTCGCAATCAATCGCCGTCGCGTCGCGCAGGCCATGAACGTCGAAGAAACCCAGCTTTGCGGAGTGCATCAGGTGCATTCCAACGCGGTCGTGCGCGTGACGGAAAGACCCTCAGGTGATATGCCACGCGCTGATGCTTTGGTCACGGATCAACCGGATTTGGCTTTGGTTATTCTCACCGCCGACTGTCAGCCCGTGTTGTTTGCCGACAAAGACGCGGGCATCATAGGCGCGGCTCATGCTGGTTGGCGCGGCGCCATGGACGGTATTTTGGAACGCACGGTTGAAGAAATGGTCGCCTTGGGGGCGACACGCGACAACATCACTGCCGTCATTGGCCCAAGCATTTCGCAAGCGGCTTACGAGGTGGGGCCAGAGTTCCTAGACGACTTCATTGCCCATGATCCCGATAACGTGCAGTTTTTTGCCAGCGGTCAGGGCGACCGCTATATGTTCAACCTGCCTGCCTTTGGACTGAATTGTTTGCGCAAGGCTGGTGTTGGCCACGCAGAATGGACGCGCCATTGCACCTATGCAGATCCAGCGCGGTTCTATTCCTATCGCCGGTCCGTGCATAAAAAAGAAGCCGACTACGGTAGGTTGCTGTCCACCATTCGCCTGTAGCCATTCGCCCACAAATGGCACAATGGGGCGGAAAAGCGACCAAAGCCTGCCCTATTTTGGCCAGAAACAATCACATAGCTTTAAATAAGACTGTTTCCGCATTTGTTAAAATTGTTTACTTTCAATTGGATAATATCTGAGGCGTAACAATGCCGATTGAACATGATATTCTTTCTACATTTTTCTGAAAACCTGCGTCAGCGCCCAAAATTCGCCGCAGCCCATCGTCATATTAGCTCTAACAAACACACACCCGCACCAGACGGGGCATTTGAGAGAACAGAGCATGACACAGCAAATCAAAGTCAAAAACCGCCGCTGGCTAACATCTGCAATCGAGCAGGCAAAGACGTCTGACGTACACCTGCCTTGGGCTCGCGGCAATCGCCGGTCCGAGTGGAAAGCCAAGGTTGCTGCACGCGTTTCAGAGACCAAATTGGCCGCCTCAGCGTAAGGCCGCCCTGCCGCGAACCAAAGTACCCTCCCGACTTTGGTTCGTGGCCCACCCCCCCCCCAAACAAACACAGAATCACTTGGGTGCTTCGCAACAATCGTGGTGAACACAACGACGGCTTCCACCGCGAATTTTGGCAAAGCAGTGTCACATTCCCTACAGTTTTGGAAACAAAGAAGCGGCATGACCTGTCACTGGTGACACGCGCGAGACTAATTCGATTAAGCTTTTGACAATGAGCCTAAATACCTGTGAATGTTGATCCACTGGATCGGTGGGGGCCGAACAGTGACCACAGGAGTGTTCAATGTCGCACCCTCATTTCGACGCAAATTCTGCGTCGAGCGCCCAGCGCGCTGCCACGCCGCTTGGCACCTCTCACACGCCCAAAGCGCAAGCTGCTTGGACTGTACGCCGTGCACGGCCAGCGCCGCGCACTGAAATTGCCACCCGCAACTTTGAGATGATGTGGTTGGCCCCCAATGGCGACATCATGGATCGTCGCGTGTCAGCCCCCGCTTTGCCTGTGTTTGAACACGCCTTTAGCGCCTTCGCCCGTGGCGCTTTGATCCCGACAAACCACGGACCCGTAGCCATAGAAGACCTGTTGCCCGGTGACCTTGTGGAAACCGTCAGGGGAGATTTCCTGCCAATCCAATGGATCGGCTCGATGCAATTGGATACCCAAGCCACGCGCAAGCAAGGGGCTGCTCCTGAATGCCTGTATCGCTTGATGGCCGATAGCTTTGGCTATGGTCGCCCCGCCCCAGATTTAGTTCTGGGCAGTGGAGCACGTTACTTGCACCGTTCCGATGCGCTGAAATCCTATTTAGGCACATCCGCGGCCTTGGCCCCAGTGTCAAGCTTGGTCGATGGCCAATCCGTGATTGAAGTGACGCCGATGTCGTCGGTGAAGACTTATCATATCTGTCTGCCGCAACACCGTTTGATCCGCGTCAACGGTGTCGATTTAGAGACCTATCACCCCGGCACAGCCGCCTCTGGACAATTAATTGGGTCAATGCGCGCACGGTTTATGGACTTGTTTCCACATTTGACCGAGCTGGGTGACTTTGGTGCCATGGTGCATCCACGATTGTCTGCAGGCGATTTACTGTCTTTGGATGCAGCTTAAGCTGTTAAGGTAAGGTTCATAGCGGCCGCCAATAATTGGGGCCGCTTGAAATCTTCCGAAGGAACATAAAACCGTCGGGTGGTTTAGGCGTCTTGAGCCAAGCGCGCCTCTAGCACGTCGAATGGCACACCCGGTTCATCTTTGGCACCGCGGATCACCAAAGAGGTTTTCACGCTGGCCACATTGGGCGTCGACAGCAGTTGAGATGTTAAAAACGTCTGAAAAGTCGACAGGTCAGGAGCGACGCATTTCAAAATAAAGTCCACCTCGCCATTGAGCATATGACATTCACGCACCAACGGCCATTCACAGCATTTTGCCTCAAACGCTGACAGGTCCACTTCGGCTTGGCTTTGCAAACCGACCATCGCAAAAACCTGCACTTCAAACTGCAAAGCGCGCGCATCGACAACCGCGTGATAGCCGGTGATATAGCCAGCGTCTTCCAGAGTGCGCACACGGCGCAGGCACGGCGGCGCAGAAATGCCGACCCGTTTGGCCAATTCAACATTGGTCATACGCCCATCAGCCTGCAATTCCGCGAGAATTTTGCGGTCGATTTCATCAAGTTTATGGACGGGCATTCGGGTCTCCGACGGTTGGGCAGAAAGGGGAACAATTTTCAAAACAACTGCAAACACCCTATCGGGCGCAATGATGTGTCTCATTTAGGGCATATAAATTCAAGAAGATTCCATTCTCTGCACAAAAGGATTCCGCTCTTGCTCAATAAAAACATCCCGAATACGCAACTGTGACGTATTGATATGCGACTTAGGTTTGCGTCCTCGGGATGGCGTGTCTATATCGGGTGCAACCCAAAGACAATGACAAGAGGCCGATATGTCTGAGACAAAACACACCAAAGTTCTGATCATTGGATCTGGCCCAGCGGGATACACTGCTGGCGTCTATGCCTCACGCGCCATGCTGGCCCCTTTGCTGGTGCAAGGCATCGAACCCGGCGGTCAATTGACCACCACCACAGAAGTTGAAAACTGGCCTGGTCACACAGAAATCCAAGGCCCTGAGCTGATGGTCAATATGCAAGCTCATGCCGAAGCCATGGGTTGTGAGATCAAGCAAGACATCATCACCAGCCTAGACACCAGCCAGCGGCCTTTTGTGGCCATGGGCGACAGTGGCACGACTTATACGGCTGATGCGGTGATTTTGGCGACGGGCGCGCGGGCGAAATGGCTCGGCCTGCCCTCGGAAGAAGCTTTTAAAGGCTTCGGTGTTTCGGCCTGTGCAACCTGTGACGGATTCTTTTACCGCGGCATGGAAATCGTTGTCATCGGTGGCGGCAATACGGCCGTCGAAGAAGCGCTGTTTTTGACCAATTTTGCCTCCAAAGTGACATTGATCCACCGCCGCGATAGCCTGCGGTGTGAGAAAATCCTTGAGCACCGCTTGTTCAAAAATGAAAAAATCGAAGTTCTTTGGGATCACCAACTCGAAGAAGTCTTCGGCGATGAGGCCCCGATGAAGGGCGTCAACGGCGTGCGGGCGAAACATGTAAAAACCGGTGAGATCACCGAAATCCCCGCCAAAGGTGTTTTCGTTGCCATCGGTCATGCGCCAGCCAGCGAATTGGTGGCTGATGTATTGGAAACGCACAACGGCGGCTACGTCAAAGTCACGCCCGGCTCAACAGAGACCTCAATTCCCGGCATTTTTGCAGCAGGCGATCTGACTGATCATAAATACCGCCAAGCTGTCACCTCTGCGGGCATGGGATGTATGGCAGCCTTGGATGCGGAACGGTTTTTGGCTGAACAAGACGATTAATCTCGTAGCGCCCTCGCCTGAGTGAGAAGCATCTATCACAGGCAACTCACTCAAACGGCGCCACCAGTTATCATCAACAGGCGCGGGATTTATGTCTCGCGCCATTTATTTCGATTGTGATATTCATCGATCAAAAGCGATTCCATTGACCTCTGGGCAACAGCACTTTAACGACGCTTAAATTTTGCAACCATTTGCTCTGTTAAGGGACGATCCGATTCAACTCACAGATTTCCATACCGCAGCCATCAACGATCTTATTCGCTATATTCACCTTTTGGCTGTCGTGATCGGCTTTGGCACTGCTTTCGCGGTCGACGCTACGTTTTTGCGCCGCTTAAAGGCCCCGATCACAAGACCTTTCATCGCAGCGCTTCATTGGCATCATCAATTGGTGAGTTACGCTCTTTTGGTGATGTGGATGTCCGGTCTTGCGCTTGTTTATTTGCGTACGGGCTTTGATTTGGAAAACTTCAGCCCCAAATTAATAGCGAAAATCATCGTCGTATCCATTCTCACTGCAAACGCTTGGATGATCAACATTCACGCTATGCCCTTGCTCGCCCAAAGTGTTGGCAACAGCCCGCTCTCGCTGCCCTCTTACAGCTTGATACACCTCAGCCTTGTCGCAGGCGTATCAACAGCCAGCTGGCTTTTGGGCCTCGCATTAGGATCAAGCGTCATCCTGAAAACCGCCGATGCCACTGTTTTCATGTGTCTTTTACCGATTGGCTATTTGTGTAGTGGATTGATGGCCATCGTCACACTTTTGTTGGTCCAGTCAGTTCGAAACCGTCACGAGGCACGTGCGCAGTAGGTACTCTGCACGGAGCATGCTTTCAATGCACACTTACTGGCGAAAAATCATGCTCGCGCGCTAAATCAAAGGCCAGCTTCAAATCGGCGACAAGCGCCATCCGATCGCCGTCCGAGTTATGCACTGAATAAATCCGCTCCATGTCGCCAGCTTTTTCACGTACCTCATCTGGCAGGTCCGCCACCAGAACAGAACGCACGTAAACAATTTTTTCATCTACATTTGGAAGACTATCAAAATTCGCGTTCATGATCTTATCCTTTTTTAATTTCAATCACTTCGACAACAGAGTCAGGTGTCGAGCGTGACAAATCTATGTGCAGCAATCCATTTTCCATCGTAGCCCCCGCCACATCAACACCATCTGCCAAAACAAACGAACGTTGGAATTGGCGCGCTGCGATCCCGCGGTGCAAGAACATCCGGCCTTCTGAGTCGTCTTCTTGTCTGCCACGGATAACCAATTGCCGATGTTCCAAGGTGATCGACAAATCCTCTTCGGAAAATCCCGCCGTGGCCAGAGTGATCCTATACGCATTTTCGGAAATTTGTTCGATGTTATATGGGGGATATCCACCAGAATCCGCCTTAGCGGTGCGTTCCACCAATCGTTCCAATTGATCGAACCCCAATAAAAACGGATGAGACCCAAACGTCATTTTCGTCATCAACATGCCCTTCCAAGTCAAGCGACAGTGTAAATTGCGGCCCCGTATCTGGCGACCCTTGTTAACAATATGGGGAAGGCCCGCGCCCGCTTCAAGGTTTAGACGACTACGCTTTGAGATTTGCTTGTTTGCGCGTAGAGTAACCTCAACACCTAAAATGAGTCGAATGAACCCAAAATGAACACCACATCCCGTATGGACTATAAAGAAGTACTGCGCATAAAGCTGTCAGTGCTCAAACGCGAACACGGCGATTTGGATGAGGCGATTGATGCGATTCAGGCCAAGCCGATGCCCGATGCATTGCGGCTGCAACGAATGAAACGGCAAAAACTGTCGCTCAAAGACCGTATCGCCCAGATCGAAGACCTAATAACCCCTGACATCATCGCTTAGGCAGCGAAATAGCGCGCATTTTATTGCACCCCGTCCGATCCCCGCTATAGTGCGCCCTTCTCTCAAGGCACCAATGAGGACAGCATCGTGAGCGTCAAAGTCGGCATTATTATGGGCAGCCAATCGGACTGGCCCACTATGAAACTTGCAGCGAATATTTTGGATGAATTGGGCGTGGCCTATGAAACCAAAATCGTTTCTGCCCACCGCACACCAGATCGCCTGTGGGCTTATGGCAAAACCGCTGCTGAGCGTGGTTTAAAAGTGATCATAGCAGGCGCTGGCGGCGCTGCACATTTGCCAGGAATGATGGCCTCAAAAACCCGCGTGCCTGTTGTGGGCGTGCCGGTGCAAACCCGCGCCCTGTCTGGCGTGGATAGCCTGTATTCTATCGTGCAAATGCCCAAAGGTTTCCCTGTGGCCACCATGGCCATCGGCGAAGCGGGGGCTGCCAACGCCGGCCTAATGGCCGCTGGCATTTTGGCCACCTCTGATGATGCCTTGGCCGCGCGCCTTGATGCATGGCGCGACGCCCTTGCCGCCTCAATTCCAGAAGAGCCAAGCGATGACTGAAGTTTTGAACACCGGATCGACCATTGGCATTTTGGGCGGTGGACAGTTGGGGCGGATGCTGTCTGTTGCGGCCTCGCGTTTGGGGTTTAAAACCCACATCTTTGAACCAGGCTCTAACCCGCCCGCAGGCCATGTGGCCGATATGGTGACAACAGCGTCTTACGAGGATGAAGCCGCGTTGCAAGCTTTCGCATCTTCTGTCGATGTTATCACCTATGAATTTGAAAACGTGCCGACATCTGCACTAGATTTATTGGAATCTGTCAGCCCTATTCGCCCAAACCGCCGTGCTTTGGCCGTGTCGCAAGATCGCATCACGGAAAAGGAATTTCTATCAGGTCTTGGCCTGAAGGTTGCGCCCTATGCGGCTGTGGATACGGCCGAGGATTTGGACAAAGCGCTGGCCGAGATTGGCGCCCCTGCGATTTTGAAAACCCGCCGCTTTGGCTATGACGGCAAAGGCCAAGCTCGTATTATGGATGTGGCTGATGCTGCGCCTGCTTTGGCTGATATGGCCGGTGCGCCGTCGATTTTGGAAGGTTTCGTGAACTTTTCCCATGAGGTATCAGTGATCGCCGCACGCGGCCAAGCCGGCGATGTATCTTGCTTTGATCCTGGCGAGAACGTGCATGTGAACGGCATTTTGCATACCACCACAGTGCCCGCCAATCTGACCAGCAACCAGCGCATGGATGCCGTGCTTTTGGCTGCGAACATCCTCAATGCGCTCGATTATGTTGGCATTATGGGAGTCGAGTTGTTCGTCACGCCTGAGGGTTTGGTGGTCAACGAGATCGCCCCCCGCGTACACAACTCAGGCCACTGGACGCAAAACGGCTGTGTGATCGATCAGTTCGAGCAGCACATTCGCGCTGTGGTCGGCTGGCCTTTGGGCGATGGCAAACGCCATTCAAACGTGGAAATGCTGAATCTGATTGGCGATGACATGGATCGCGTGGCGGATTACGCCAAAGATGGCAGCGTAGCCTTGCATCTTTACGGCAAGGCCGAAGTCAAAGCAGGTCGTAAAATGGGCCATGTGAACAAGGTGACAGGCGCCGCGTGATCCGCGTCTCGAGTATAAATAAAACGCCGTGCAAGAGTTTGCGCGGCGTTTTGCGTTTCGGTGTTTCGAAAAATGTTAGCGCTTCACCAATGAAATTCCGACACCGCCCAACACCAAGGTGCTGGAGATCATCAGTTTCAGCGTCACAGGCTCGGCAAGCCAAATCACCCCACCCACCGTGGCCAAGATTGGCACCGACAGCTGCGCCACACTGGCACGACTGGCCCCCAAACCGGGCAGTACCGCGTACCAGATCGCGTAACCAACACCTGAAGTGATCGCCCCCGCAACGATACCCAAAAGCACACCGCCAGCCGTGATATCATCTTGCACGATAAGCCAAGCCAGCACGGCAGGCACAAGAGCCAAGGCAAAGTTATAGGCCGTATCTGCCAGCGGGTTTTGCGCGCCACGCCCCAGCAATGAATAGACGCCCCAGCCAAAACCAGCGGCCATCATCGCCAAACAGGCCGCAAAGGGCAAAGCAACATCACGGCTCGGCCAAAGCAGGTAGCTTAGACCACCAAGAGCCACGAGCGCACCGAGCCAGCGCAAAGGGGGGATCACATCTTTGCCAAGGCACGCGCCACCAAACATAGTGATCTGAACGGTGCCAAACAGCACCAATGCCCCTGCGCCAGAGGGCAATGCGAGATAGGCGATGGAAAACCCAAGCATATAAAGCGCGAGCATGGTGGCGGGCATAAGTCGCGTTTTCAAACGCAAAGCAGGCATAGCGCCACGCATGCGCGTTAAAACCAGCAACATGACAGCACCAGCCGCCAGTCGCACAAGTGTAAAGGCAAACGGATCAGATCCCCCCACGATGGCAAGGCGCGTCAAAACAGAGTTCGCAGCAAAGGCCGTCAAAGCAGCGATTGTGAGCCAAAGAAGTTTCATACGCGCGGATCCTTATCGGGGCCTCAGCGTCACTTGTTGCTGAAGATCATCAATTGCCAGCCTTGAGATATTTCACGGCCTGAACTGTGGTCATACTGACCTCGAACCGTCCTGTCTTTAAAAACATGAGGGTTTGCGCCATCACTTTTGGGTTATGCATCATGAAAGTATGTGTCACAGGCAAGGTGATATGGGCGCGCATCCCAGCGACTTTGGTGGACTCGATAGACACTTTTCCATCGTCGATCCCTTCAACCAAAGCCGAAGTCGCTGGGTTCAAAGATTGACTGCCCGCGATGATGCCCGCTTCAAATGGCACGGGCGGCAAGTGGTCAGGCAGTCCGCCAGTTTTCAGCTGCTCTGCTGCAGGGCCGTTGAGCAGTTGAAACCATTTGCGGTCACCATGCTCATCAATGATGCCAGACCCATGATTGGGCGGAGCCAACATCACCACGCGCCCCCAGTCAAGTTTAGGGTGCGCTTGCGCATAGGAACGCAACAAAATGCCCCCCATCGAATGGGTGACCACATCAGGGGCAGTGTCATCGGCGCAAGTCTGGCGTGCCGTTGTCAAAGCCGTTTCGGCCAGTGCTTCAATTGTGGCCGAGCGTGATGGATAGCCTTGGTTCACCACGTCAAAGCCCGCATGGATCAATGAGCGCTCAAGTGTCATCATAGAAGTCTTGGTACGTGCCAACCCGTGCAATAAAATCACGCAAGCGCGCGCGTCAGCAGTTGGTGTGACTTCGGCCTGAACGGGGACCTTCGACAGACCAAAGGTCAACGCTGAAAATAAAGCAAAAACAATAGGTTTTTTCATGATTTCAATATGGAGATCAATCATAGGGGGTTCAATAGGCTTGCCTCCCCCACGGCCTGAGCCGCGCGCTCTCATCATTCAAGAGTGCCGTTTGTTGCTGGTGAATACTTACCCAAAGCATCATCTGGGCTTCTGGTGCGCCCCAAGCGGCAGGAAGGAACGTAGCACCAGAATTCTGCCCCGCGATTTACGATCCGCTAGAGGCCATTTTCAAACAGGGCGCGTTTAGGCTGAGGCGGTGGGTGGCGTATCACCAACAGTCGTGAAGGCGTCTGCGTAGATCACGTCGTGGGATGACAAACCTGTACCCGGAGCAATAGGGTAAAGCGATGTAAATTCTTGCGCAAAAGGAAGTTGCAAGTTTTGTGCGGCCGCTTGTGAAAAACCGACTTGGGCAAAATATGCAGGATCGCCGACCACAATGACCGCTGGCGCTTTTTCGCGGCGCGCATGATTCATTCCACGATATACCAATTCGCGACCAACGCCTTTTTTGCGATGATTTGACGACACCACCAAAACAGTCAAAGCCCACCAGTCGGCAGGACTAACCATTTTTGCGCAGCACAGATACCCAACGATTTTCGTGCCCTCAATGGCCAAACGCTCCATCGCAACCATATTGGTTTCACGCAATTTTAGAATGGCTTGGTAAGTATCAGGTTTGCCAAATTCACTGTCCAAAAAAATGGAAAGGGCAAGATCGTCTGATTGTGTAAGTGGGCGCAATTTCATGATTTATTCTTTCGAACTTAGGTTGCCCCAGTGGTCTCGCGTTCGGCCAGAAATGACAAGTCAAATTTTGTGTTAAATGACGATTAGAAATAAGTCACGGCTTGAACTCGGTGAATTCCTGTGCGGTTTGCCCCAAAACGCGAAAACGGGGGGCGCTTTACACACCCCCCGCCGTCTCTATTTCAGTCAGATGACCGGCTGATTACATCATGCCGCCCATGCCGCCCATGCCGCCCATGTCAGGCATACCGCCACCTGCAGCGCCGCCGTCTTTGGATGGTTTTTCAGCAACCATAGCTTCGGTTGTGATGAGCAAGCCAGCGATAGAGGCCGCGTCTTCCAATGCTGTGCGTGTCACTTTGGCTGGGTCAATCACGCCGAAGGAGAACATGTCGCCATATTCTTCTGTTTGCGCGTTGAAGCCGAATGACAGGTCATCAGATTCACGAACTTTGCCAGCCACAACAGCACCGTCAACACCAGCGTTTTCAGCGATCTGACGCAAAGGTGCCTCAATCGCGCGACGCACGATTGCGATACCAGCGTCTTGGTCAGCGTTTTCGCCTTTAAGATCGATAAGACCTTTACCAGCTTGAACCAGAGCGACACCGCCACCCACAACGATACCTTCTTGAACCGCAGCGCGTGTCGCGTTCAATGCATCGTCAACGCGGTCTTTGCGTTCTTTCACTTCAACTTCGGTCATGCCGCCAACGCGGATCACTGCAACGCCGCCTGCGAGTTTAGCAACGCGCTCTTGGAGTTTTTCACGATCGTAGTCAGATGTTGTTTCTTCGATTTGCGCGCGAATTTGGCTTACACGTGCTTCGATTTCAGCTTTTGCGCCATTGCCTTCAACGATAGTTGTTTCGTCTTTGGTGATGGATACTTTTTTCGCAGTGCCGAGCATGTCCATAGTGACGTTTTCAAGCTTCATGCCGAGATCCTCGGAAATCACTTGGCCGCCAGTCAAGATCGCGATGTCTTGCAACATGGCTTTGCGACGATCGCCGAAACCAGGTGCTTTAACAGCTGCGATTTTCAAGCCGCCGCGCAATTTGTTCACAACCAAGGTTGCAAGCGCTTCGCCTTCAACATCTTCTGCAATGATCAAAAGTGGTTTTTGTGATTGGATCACAGTTTCCAAGAGTGGAACCATGGCTTGCAAAGAAGACAGTTTCTTTTCGTGCAAGAGGATGACGCAGTCTTCCATCTCGGCAACCATTTTGTCTGGGTTTGTCACGAAGTATGGTGACAAGAATCCACGGTCGAACTGCATACCTTCAACAACAGTTGTCTCAGTTTCCATGCCTTTGTTTTCTTCAACAGTGATCACACCGTCGTTGCCAACTTTTTGCATAGCGTCTGCGATTTGACGACCGATTTCAGCTTCGCCGTTGGCAGAAATTGTACCAACCTGCGCAACTTCAGCGGAATCGTTTACAGGGCGTGACGCCGCTTTGATCGCTTCAACAACGTTTGTTGTCGCAAGATCGATGCCGCGCTTCAAGTCCATTGGGTTGAGGCCAGCAGCAACCTGCTTAAGACCTTCTTTGATGATCGCTTGGGCCAAAACAGTCGCGGTTGTTGTACCGTCGCCAGCTTCGTCATTGGTACGGGAAGCAACTTCCTTAACCATTTGCGCGCCCATGTTCTCGAACTTGTCTTCGAGATCGATTTCTTTGGCAACAGACACACCGTCTTTGGTGATGCGTGGTGCGCCGAAAGATTTGTCCAGAACAACGTTGCGGCCTTTAGGACCGAGTGTCACTTTAACAGCGTTTGCGAGGATGTTCACGCCGCGGAGCATTGCATTGCGGGCGTCTGTATCGAACTTGACTTCTTTAGCCATGAGTTCTCTCCTTAAGTCGGATTAAATTGAATGAAGAGACATCAGCGCGGCACGCGTATTTGCGGCTGCGCCAAAGGGAAATCGCTTAAGCGATGATACCCAAAATGTCGGATTCTTTCATGATGAGCAGCTCTTCGCCGTCAACAGTGATCTCTGTACCGGACCATTTGCCGAAGAGAACTTTATCGCCAGCGGCAACAGACATAGCGATCAATTCGCCGTTGTCTTTGCGTGCACCTTCACCAACGGAAACAACGATAGCTTCTGCTGGTTTTTCTTTTGCGGAATCAGGGATGATCAACCCGCCAGCTGTTTTCTCGTCGCTTTCAACGCGGCGAACAACGACGCGGTCGTGAAGTGGTTTAAAGGCCATGTGGAACGGCTCCTTGCACAAAGTTTCAATTCTATTTTGCCCGTAAGCAAACTGTGATCCCCGCCTAAACGGCAAAGGTAAATTCATCGTTAGCACTCAAGGTGTCCGAGTGATAACGATGCATAGTTAGGAACGGATTGAAGATGTGTCAACACGCGACGTCAAGAATTCTTTAAATACGCGTGTCGACCTGTGCGGGTAATCTATGGGCACAGAGCATTCCTCATGACCCTGCCCTATTGACAATCAGGCTAAAGAAATATGAGCGCCCCCTCTGGTAGTGAAGGTCGCCAAGAGGGACATAATAATCTCGTGTTAATCTCGTGCGCTGTAAACGCCCGTCTCAACCTTCTCAAACCATCCATAATGATTAGATCGCATAATAGCCGTCGCGCGTTCAACGCCGGTTTCTTTCGCGACCACTGCGCCTTTGGTTGGTCCGTGTTTTTCTAAGTAGTCACGGCATTTTTCCGCGTCTTGTCGGTAGGCTGTGTTGCGCGCACCGCCGGGAGTGCCGCCTATGTTGCGGTCGCCGGTTCTGCCTTTGAATTCCTTCAGCGTGGTCTCTTTGCGTTTTAGGTTTTTGCGGGGCTTGAATGGCTTTGGCTCGTTATGCACTTGCATCGTACCCTCTGCCACGTTCACCGAAATCATACCCATCTCAAGGCGTTTGCAGATAGAGATATTGCCCTTGAACACTTTCCAAGCGGCACGGCCTTTCCATCGGGGCACGGCAACATAGACTTGATCTGTGATGCTTTGGCGCGCGATGGCTTGGTGCAAAAGCTTGAGTGAAAAAACTGTCTTCAACTCGACAATCACAGGCGGCGCCTCTGGATCGTCGAGACGTATGGCCATGACATCCGCATCCTTGACCTCGGCCTTTACCTCATAGCCAAGCGCCTCGAAATGGGCTTTCACAGGCAGATACAGATCGGTTTCGCGCAGTTTGCTCATGCCGTGTTGTAACGAGACAGATCAAGATGGGAAAGCCCCGCGACACGCTGACCGCCGCGCCCTGATCTGAACAGGTGACAAGCAATGCTGCACTGCCTATAAGAACGAGAAATCGCTCTTTTTACGGATATATCACATGACAACTTTCGTTTTTGGCCACAAATCCCCTGACACCGATTCCACAGGTTCCCCTATCATCTGGGCGTGGTACCTAAATGAGATCAAAGGCGAGGCATCCGAAGCTGTTTTGCTGGGCGAGCCAAATACAGAAGCGGCTTTTGTGATCAAAAAGTGGGATTGCCCAAAACCACAAATCAAAACCGCATTTGACGCAGACACCAAAGTTGTCATCGTTGACACCAACAATCCAGCTGAATTGCCAGATAATATCAACGACCTTGATATCACGGCGATCATCGACCACCACAAACTGGTGGGTGGCTTGGAAACCAAAGGCCCGATTGACATCACAATCCGCCCTCTGGCCTGTACCGCGACGATCATGTTCGACCTGATGGGCGAAGATGCGGCCAAAATGCCAGATTGGGTCAAAGGCCTGATGCTGTCTTGCATCTTGTCTGACACGCTTGAGTTCCGTTCACCGACCACAACAGACCACGACAAAGCTGTGGCTCAGAAATTGGCGGCTGAATTGAACATCGATATGGCGGCCTATGCGGCTGAATTGTTCGAGGCCAAATCTGACGTCTCCGCCTTTTCTGACGCTGATCTGATCCGCATGGATTCAAAAGAGTTCACTGTTGAAAGCACAAAGTTCCGCGTCTCTGTTTTGGAAACGACGGCACCGAAAATCGTGCTCGACCGCAAGGCTAGCCTTTTGGGTTCCATGGTTGATGTCGCCGCCGAGGATGGCGTGGATCACGTGCTCTTGTTCGTTGTCGACATCTTGAACGAGGAAGCGACTTTGTTCATCCAAAACGACACAGTCAAAACCGTCGCAGAAAAATCATTCGGCGCGACAGTGACCGGCGATGCAGTTGTTTTGCCTGGTATCATGTCTCGCAAGAAACAAATCATTCCGAACCTCAAAGTCTAAGCGTTACGGAATATCTAAATGATCTAAAGGGCGCTCCATCGGGGTGCCCTTTTCGTTATTATGCATGAGGTTTTACATGATAGAGCTGTCACACGTCGAAAAAACTCCCGAAGGTGAAGCACGCATTTTGGATCTTTTGATCGCCGATGCCCTGCACAAAGGTGTCCCCTTTGAAACAGAGCATTGGCAAATTGATGCAACTGAAGATGATGTTTTCCTTGGCGGACTAACAGCCAAGGCCAGCAAAGACATGGTTTTTGTGCAATTTCTTGCTGTCGATATCACAGCCCAAGGGCGCGGTATCGGACAGCAGTTGCTAAGAGCGGTCGAAGATCGTGCCCGTAAAGCTGGCAAGCACGGCATTTGGCTCGACACATTCGCGTTCCAAGCACCTGAATTTTACAAAGCACTCGGCTATACAGAATTTGGGCGCCTGACAAAGGCGCATTTCGGCCAAGACCGTCTGTTTCTCGTAAAATACCTTTGAAGACTGCGCGTGCGGCGCCCGTCTCTTTCCTTTTACATGCCCAATCTATACCACAGCCATGAACCGCAATGCATGAGGCCGCTATGACCCGCTTGATCCAAAACCTGTCCGAGATTTCCACCAATTACGATGCACTGTTTGTTGATCTTTGGGGCTGCGTGCACAACGGGATTAAAGCCTTTCCAGAGGCTGTGAAAGCCTTGCAAGACTACCGCAAGGGTGGCGGTATCGTGATTTTGGTGACCAACTCTCCACGCCCTTGGCGCTCGGTTGCAGCACAGATGCTTAGCTTTGGCGTGCCCGAAGACGCCTATGACGCCATCGCCACCTCAGGCGATTCTGCACGCACGGCGATGCATATGGGCGCTGTCGGTCAAAAAGTGTACCACATCGGCACGCCTGACGAGATCGCGGTGTTCTTTGCCCCCAGCGATATTTTGGATGACGCGCTTGAGATTGAAACAGTGCCTTTAGAAGAGGCCGAAGGCATCGTTTGCACTGGCCCGCGTGATTCTATGGCTGATGTCGATGTAAATAGGCCTGAGTTTTTATATGCCAAGCAAAAGGGGCTCAAATTGCTCTGCGCCAATCCTGATATCGTTGTGGATCGCGGCGAAACACGGGAATGGTGCGCAGGGGCTCTGGCCGCTCTTTACACTGAAATGGGCGGCGAAAGCCTGTATTTTGGCAAACCTCATCCACCTATTTATGATCTTGCGCGTCGGCACTTGTCAAAAATCGCGCAGGTGGATGACGCGAAAATCTTGTGTATCGGTGATGGCATTGGCACAGACGTTATGGGGGGCATTGGCGAAGGCTTGGACGTTTTGTTCATCACTGGCGGCTTGGCTGCGCATGAGTTTGGCGAGGATCCAGCACATCCAGAGCCTGAGCGTTTGAAAATGTGGCTTGCGGACCAAAATCTGTCACCAACGGCAGCAATTTCCTTTTTACGCTAATTTCGACCAAAAATTCATCGCGCAATTTGATAATTTAATCTGGCAAGATTGTGCAATTAAGTTGCGTGCTAAATTGACCCATGATCTACCTTGTGTTATGCTGCAACGCAACATGACCAAGGACTCGCCTTATATGCTCGACAATTTTCCCCGCGGGACGATCTGTATTGAAGATATCGAAATCGGTATGACCAGATCCTTGCGCAAAATCGTCACAGACCGTGATATCGAACTGTTTGCCGAGGTTTCGACCGACCGCAATCCCGTTCATCTGGATGACGACTATGCTCAAGACACCATTTTTGAAGGCCGTATCGCCCATGGTATGCTGACCGCAGGTCTCATTTCTGCGGTCATCGGCGAGCAGTTGCCTGGTCATGGGACGGTCTATTTAGGGCAAACGCTTAAGTTTCTCGCCCCTGTGCGGCCCGGTGATATGGTGCTGGCAGAGGTCATAGTGAGCGATATCATCCATGCGAAACGACGTGTCGCCCTTGAATGTAAGTGCTCGGTGGGCGATACCGTGGTTCTAAAGGGCGACGCCATGGTGCTTGCGCCCAGCCGCAAATTTGATTGACGCGCGGGGGTTGCCCCGCGAGGAGCCCCATGAAGACGCACACACATTGGACAAACATCCCTGACACCGCCCGTGGGGCCAGTGCCGCTATCGGAAACTTTGATGG
This sequence comes from Pacificibacter marinus, assembly GCF_018860505.1. Taxonomy (GTDB): domain Bacteria; phylum Pseudomonadota; class Alphaproteobacteria; order Rhodobacterales; family Rhodobacteraceae; genus Celeribacter; species Celeribacter marinus_B. The sequence goes on along the minus strand of NZ_JAHKPU010000010.1, from coordinate 33,001 downwards.
CGTTCACCTTGGCCATTGTGCGGTGATTGACATCGCGCGCGCGCATGGCCCGCTTGGCATTTTGACGTTCGAGCCCCATCCCCGCGAATATTTTGCCCCACACAGCAAATCCTTTCGCCTGATGAATGCGGAATCGAAACAAAGTCGCTTGGAAAAAAATGGTGTCGAACATCTGTTTCAGTTGCCTTTTGGGGCTGAATTGGCGGCGATGCCTCCCGAAGACTTTGCGCGAAACGTTCTCAAAGACGGCCTTGGCCTCAGTCATGTTGTGGTCGGATCTGATTTTTGCTTTGGCCAAGGCCGTGCAGGCACAGCCGACGATTTGGTGCGCTACGGCAAAGAGATGGGCTTTGGCGTCACCGTCGCGCCTTTGTTGAAAACCGAAAGTGGAATTTCCTCATCATCCGCCATTCGCGAAGCTTTGGCCGACGGGCGCATGACCCACGCCAAAGATATGCTGGGCCATTGGCACCGTATCGAGGGCGCAGTGAACCACGGCGACAAGCGTGGGCGCGACCTAGGATTTCCCACCGCGAATATGTCCATCGACGGGCTGCACGCACCTAAATTTGGCGTCTATGCCGTGCTGGTCGATGTGCTGACAGGCAAAAACCAAGGCAGCTATCACGGCGCTGCGTCCTTGGGCGTCAAGCCGACCTTTGGGGCGAATGTGCCTTGCCTTGAAAGCTTCATTTTCGATTTTGATGGCGACTTGTATGGCGAACATCTGTCGATCGGGTTTGTCGAATTCCTGCGCGGCGAAGAAAAGTTTTCCAACTTGGATGATCTGATCACCCAGATGCACGCCGATTGCGACAAAGCACGGCGCATTTTGGCGTCTCTCACATGACCCTGCGCCCCCGCTTTTGGGAGGAAGTGCCTCTCACCAAAATGAACAGCGACGAGTGGGAAGCGCTCTGTGACGGCTGTGGCAAATGTTGTCTGAACAAGATCGAAGACGAGGACACAGGCGACGTGTTTTTGACCCGTGTGGCCTGTCGTTTGCTTGATGATCAAAGCTGTCAGTGCGGCCAATATGAGACGCGCAAAAGCATTGTACCAGAATGCATTATGTTGACCCCCAACACCTTGGAAAAACACATCTATTGGATGCCCGAGACCTGCGCCTACCGTTTGCTGCACAAAGGCCATGCCCTGCCCAAATGGCACCCGCTTTTGACCGGCGATCCGCAAAGCGTCCATGACGCGGGCGTCTCGGTGCAAGGTATGACAGTCTCTGAATTGAACGTAGAAGATGATGACTGGGAACACCACATCATCGAGGAACCAGTCTGATGTTTTTCGCCTCTGACAATACCTCTGGGGTTCACCCCAAAATCATGGAAGCCCTAGCCGAAGCCAATAGTGGCTTTGCCCCTGCTTATGGCAATGATCACTACACAGGCGCGCTGCAAGAACGCTTACGGGATATGTTTGATGCCCCTGATGCGCGGGTCTATCCGATGACCTCTGGCACGGGCGCCAATGCGGCACTTTTGGCGGCAATGACCCCGCCTTGGGGTGTGATCTATTGCCACGAGACCGCGCATATCGAAGTCGATGAACGCGGCGCTGCGACGTTTTATGCAGGGGGCGCAAAGCTCAAGGCGCTGCCTTCACAAAACAGCCGCATTGACGCGGATCTGTTGCGCGCAAAAGTATCTGAGGACCGCAGCAACACCGATGTACACGGGATGCCGCCCGCCGCTGTGTCTTTGACCAACCTCACCGAATTTGGCGAACTTTATACGCCAGCCCAAATCGCAGAGATCGCCACGGCATCTGCCCTGCCCGTCCATTTCGACGGCGCGCGCTTTGCCAATGCGATGGCCACAAGCGGCGCGTCACCTTGGGAAATGACCCGCGAATTGAGCACGCTCTCGCTGGGAGCCACGAAAACCGGTGCAATGGCCGCAGAAGCCGCCGTGGTGTTTGATCCAGAACTGGCCCAAGCCTTTGAAAGCCAACGGATGCGTGGCGGGCACAATATATCAAAAGCGCGTTTTGTCTCGGCGCAGATTTTGGCATGGCTTGAGAATGATCTGTGGCTTGAATTGGCGGCCCATGCCAATGCTATGGCCGCGCGCTTGTCTGCTGGGATCACTGATCTGGGCGGACATCTGAATTATAGCGTCGACGGCAATATGATCTTTGCCACCCTGCCCCGCGCCAAACATGCGCAGGCCAAGGCGAAAGGTGCTGTCTATCATATCTGGGGCGCGGACACCGCGCTGACCGATGATCCAGACACGCCGCAGATGGCGCGTTTTGTGGCCAGCTGGTCCACGACGCCTGCGCATGTGGACGCTTTGCTGGCCGCTTTCGCAGATTAGACTGAAACGCCTAGATTTTGCCCTCAAGGTGAAGCTCTAGGTCCTCAAGGCTGTTTTGACCCCAAAACCGCTCGTCTGAGTCTTTGACGATGTAGAATGGTGACCCGAAGACGCCCGCAGCCAAGCCCTCTTCCGTGTTGCGCACATAGGTTTCCGCCCCTTGCAGCATCCCTGTCATCGACAGCATCGGATCGAACCCGCCTGCTTTGAGCGCCTCAGCGATCACAGCGTCATCGGCGATGTCTTTATCTTCGGCCCACATGGCATGGTTCAAGGACGCGATCACAGCCGCGACATCGCCGCCGCCCGCATTGACCGCAGCAATGATTGCATAGGATGCAGGCGCTGCGTTGGTTGGCCAGAACTGCGCATCCAGTTTAATTGGTAGGCCGGTTTTCTTGGACAAACGCGTGAGTTCTTGAGTGCGATACACTTTGCGCCCCTCAGGACGATCGGCCGGCTTTTGCGCGCCCAAAGCATCAAACATCGTCACGATGTCATAAGGCTTATAGTTGATCGCCACGTCATGCTTGGCCGCGATTTTTTCCAAACGATCCCCCGCCATGTAGGCAAAACCCGAAAGCAGTGAAAAATAGTAGTCAATTTGTTTCATTATGCGTCTCTCCTGATCAGCGCTGTTTTCAAGACCGTAGAGGGATGGTAAGCGGTGTCAACATCACGATTCCATGACATTTGCTCAATAACTCATCGGGAATGCTGCAATGGCAAACGCTTCTGAACCTAAACTTATTTCTGGTAACGCGAACAGACCGCTCGCACAGTCTGTCGCACGTCGCTTGTCGATGCACCGCGGGATGAATGTGCAACTGTGTGACGCCCGTGTTGAACGCTTTAATGATGGCGAAATTTTCGTCGAGGTGTACGAAAACGTGCGCGGCGAGGACATGTTCATCATCCAGCCGACGTCCAACCCTGCCAATGACAACTTGATGGAGCTGCTGATCATCACGGATACCCTGCGCCGCTCAAGTGCGGGGCGCATCACGGCAGTGATCCCCTACTTTGGCTATGCACGCCAAGATCGTCGCACCAAGGCCCGCACGCCGATCTCGGCCAAGCTGGTCGCCAATCTGATGGTCGAAGCAGGGATCGAGCGCATTTTGACCATGGATCTGCACGCGACACAGATCCAAGGGTTCTTCGACATTCCAGTGGACAATCTCTATGCGTCCCCTGTGTTTGCTTTGGACATCAAACACCACTTCAAGGACAACATGGAGGACATCATGGTGGTGTCCCCTGACGTTGGCGGTGTGGCCCGCGCCCGCGAACTGGCCAAACGCATCGACGCGCCTTTGTCTATCGTCGACAAACGCCGCGAAAAGCCCGGTGAAATTGCTGAAATGACTGTGATCGGCGACGTGGCAGGCAAAAAATGTATCATCGTCGATGACCTTTGCGACACAGCTGGTACGCTGTGTAAGGCGGCAGAGAACCTCATGGACCACGGTGCAGCAGAGGTCCACGCCTATATCACCCACGGCGTGCTGTCAGGCCCTGCGGTTGAACGCGTGACCAATTCGGTTATGAAATCCTTGGTGATCACGGATTCTATCCAAGCCTCCGATGCGGTTAAAAATTGCCCTAACATTCGCATCGTGCCCACTGCTCCGCTGTTTGCCCAAGGTATCATCAACACATGGAACGGCACATCGGTGTCGTCTTTGTTTGACAACGAGACCTTGGTGCCTTTGTACGAAGGCCACTACCACTTCTAAACGGTCAGAACAGTCGATGTAAAAGTGGCGCGGAAGGGAAACCTTGCGCGCCACTTTTCAATTTAGGCTCAGGCTTTGGACCATTGCCTGTCTGTCAGGGTGTTAAACGTCCCAGTCATCGGCATGGCGTACTGGACCAATGGCCATCCAGTCGGCGCGTACACGCGCCACACGGGTGTCCCCCCAGGTCCGAAACACAATCACAAACCCTTCTTCCGTTACCATTTCAGCGCAGATATCAACGCGGTGGTTGGTGGCTTGATCAATATCAAGCATCGACAGCCCAACTGTAATCATCGGCGGCGTTGAAAAAGGTTCATCGAAATCAATCACGCGGCGCAATTCTCGCGGACCAGTGCCGGTCCACATCACCCCACCGTCTTGGAAGTCGGAAAACAACAAAAGGGAATCTTGCTCAATGCCCAGTTGGTGCGTGTCAATTCTTTGCATAAGTCAGTATATCTCTAGCGTTCTCAATCGGTCGGACGAAGCCTAAGGAGCAGCCAATTGTCAGTTGTGCCACTCTAAGCTGCACCTTTAGTCTTGTCCACGTTCAGACGATCTAAGTGCGCATTACGGCATTTTGATGCAGCCACAATGACGACAATCGGGATATTATATGCAAAAAGCCCCTTGGCGCGAACCAAGGGGCTTTTAAAATCAAAACAGTGCCAGACGTTACAGGTGAGCGTCGAAGCCCAAGTGTTCAGCAATGTGGACGAGATCCGCGAGAAGCTTTTGCGTCTCGTGGTGCGCATCCACCTCTGCCGCCTCATGCGCCTGAGTTGCAGTGGACACCAGATCAGCAAGAATCTCAGGTGTCACTTCAGCACGTGGCAAAGCAATTTCAGCCAAAACAGAAATGGTGTCTGCTGACAGTTCAGCAAAACCGCCTGTGACAACAAACTGCTCTTCGCCTGCAGCACCCTTTACGGTCAGGAAACCGGGACGCAATGACAAGATGGTTGGCTCGTGGCCAGCCATCGCAGTCAAGTCACCGTCGGCGCCTGGGATCTGCACCTCGGTCGCAACCATAGACGCAAGTTTGCGCTCAGGAGAGACGAGGTCGAATTGGACAGTATCAGCCATGAATGGCCTCCTTTAAAGCGTTTTGCCCCTGCCACCGATCCGTCACAGTAGAAAGCATCTACGCGATGATTGGTGACAAACGATCCGAGATCACGCCCTGATGGGCATAGACCCCGAACCGTTTGGAGTGTCAGACTTAAGCAGCGTCAGCCGCCATTTTCTCAGCTTTAGCAAGCACTTCGTCGATGCCACCAACCATGTAGAAAGCGCCCTCTGGAAGGTGATCGTACTCACCAGCCACAACAGCTTTAAACGATTTGATAGTGTCTTCGAGAGGAACCTGTTTACCGTCAGCGCCGGTGAACACTTTCGCAACATCGAATGGCTGGGACAAGAAACGCTCGATTTTACGGGCGCGTGTCACAGTCATTTTGTCGTCTTCTGACAGCTCGTCCATACCAAGGATGGCGATGATGTCTTGCAAAGACTTGTAACGCTGCAAAATTTGCTGAACGTCAGTCGCCACTTTGTAGTGCTCGTCGCCGATGATCAAAGGATCGAGCAAACGAGATGTGGAACCGAGTGGGTCAACCGCTGGGTAGATACCTTTCTCAGAGATGGAACGATCGAGAACGGTCGTCGCATCCAAGTGAGCAAAAGATGTCGCTGGCGCAGGGTCAGTAAGGTCATCCGCAGGCACGTAAACCGCTTGAACGGAGGTAATAGAACCGTTCTTTGTGGATGAGATGCGTTCTTGCATCGCGCCCATGTCGGTCGCCAGTGTTGGCTGGTAGCCAACCGCAGATGGGATACGACCCAAAAGCGCAGACACCTCGGAACCGGCTTGTGTAAAGCGGAAGATGTTGTCGACGAAGAACAGAACGTCTGAACCGGATTCGTCGCGGAATTGCTCAGCGAGGGTCAAACCTGTCAAAGCAACACGCATACGCGCACCGGGAGGCTCGTTCATCTGACCGTAGACAAGAGCAATTTTAGACTCTTCAAGGTTGTCAGGAACGATAACGTTGGATTCGATCATCTCGTGGTAAAGGTCGTTGCCTTCACGCGTACGCTCACCCACACCCGCGAACACAGACACACCAGAGTGCACTTTCGCGATGTTGTTGATGAGTTCCATGATGAGAACTGTTTTACCAACACCCGCACCACCGAAGAGACCAATTTTACCACCCTTCGTGTAAGGCGCGAGGAGGTCGATAACCTTGATGCCTGTCACGAGGATTTCAGTTGCTGTGGACTGTTCTTCAAACGCAGGCGCTTCGCCGTGAATGGCGCGGCGGTCTGTTGTGTTGACTGGACCTTTTTCGTCAACAGGATCGCCTGTGACGTTCATGATGCGGCCCAAAGTCGCTGTACCAACTGGAACAGAGATCTGGTTGCCAGTTGCTGTCACGTCTTGGCCACGTACGAGGCCTTCAGTCGCATCCATAGCGATGGTACGAACGGTACCTTCACCAAGGTGTTGCGCAACTTCGAGAACCAAACGGTTGCCATTGTTGTCTGTTTCGAGCGCGTCCAAAATTGCCGGCAAGTCGCCGACGAACTGAACGTCAACAACGGCGCCAATCACCTGCGTGATTTTGCCTTTTGCTTGTGCCATGTTTCGTTACTCCGGTTCTTAGAGCGCTTCAGCGCCCGAGATGATTTCGATAAGCTCGTTGGTGATGACAGCCTGACGCGAACGGTTGTATTGAATGGTCAGTTTGTCGATCATGTCGCCTGCGTTGCGTGTGGCGTTGTCCATAGCGGACATGCGCGCACCCTGCTCGGAGGCAGCATTTTCCAAAAGAGCTGCAAAGATCTGCGTGGCGACGCCGCGCGGCAGAAGGTCTGCGAGGATGGCTTCTTCGGAAGGCTCGTAATCGTAGAGCGCCCCACCGTCATCTTCACTGGCTTCATATGCTGCTGGGATAACCTGCAAAGCTGTCGGAATTTGGGACACAACGTTGACGAACTTTGAATAAAAGATCGTCGCAACGTCGAACTCTTCCGCATCAAAACGACCAAGGATATCCTTGGCGATGTCTTGTGCGTTGGCATAGCCCAAACGTTTCACGCCACTCAAATCGACATGGCCGATCAAGAGGTCACCGAATTCACGGTTCAGCTGTTCACGACCTTTTTTGCCAACAGTGAAAACTTTCACTGTTTTGCCAGCCGCTTGCAATTCCGCGACACGTGTTTTTGCGAGTTTCACGATCGAAGAGTTGAAGCCGCCACACAGGCCGCGTTCTGCAGTCATCACGACGAGCAATTGCACATCGTCTTTGCCCGTCCCGGCAAGAAGCCGGGGCGCGCTATCAGAGCCACCAACTGATGCGGACAGCGCCCCAAGAACGGCGTTAAACCGTTCTGTGTAGGGGCGTGACGCCTCAGCCGCATCTTGGGCGCGGCGCAATTTTGCGGCCGCGACCATTTGCATGGCTTTCGTGATCTTGCGTGTGGATTTCACACTCGCGATCCGATTTTTCAGGTCCTTGAGATTAGGCATTTAACTGTCCTTTTCCCGGGCTTAAGCGAAGGTTGCTGCGAATTCGTCCAGAACAGCCTTCACCTTATCGGCGGCGTCGCCTTTGATTTTTGGATCCTCATCAGAAATCCAAGTCAAAAGATCTTTGTGCTTGCCGCGCAAGAACTCAAGAAGGCCTTTCTCGAAACGCGCCACATCAGAGACTTCGATTTTGTCGAGGTAACCGTTTGTACCCGCGAAGATCACGCAGACGATTTCTGCGTTGGTCAGCGGAGAGTACTGAGCTTGTTTCATCAATTCTGTCAAACGCGCACCACGGGCCAGCAATTGCTGAGTGGAGGCATCAAGGTCAGAACCGAACTGAGCAAAAGCAGCCATCTCGCGGTATTGAGCGAGAGACAATTTCACTGGACCAGCAACGGAAGACATCGCTTTTGTTTGCGCAGATGAACCAACACGTGACACAGACAAACCAGTGTTCACCGCAGGGCGGATACCTTGGTAGAACAATTCAGTTTCCAAGAAGATCTGACCGTCGGTGATGGAAATCACGTTGGTTGGAATAAACGCAGAAACGTCGCCACCTTGAGTTTCAATGATAGGCAAAGCTGTCAAAGACCCTGAACCATACTCTTCGTTCAATTTTGAAGAGCGCTCAAGAAGTCTGGAGTGAAGGTAGAAAACGTCACCTGGGTAAGCTTCACGTCCTGGTGGGCGGCGAAGAAGCAAGGACATTTGACGGTAAGACACAGCTTGCTTTGAAAGGTCATCATAGATGATCAAAGCGTGGCGACCGTTGTCGCGGAAGTGCTCAGCCATAGCTGTCGCAGCGTAGGGCGCCAAGAACTGCATAGGTGCAGGATCGGACGCAGTCGCAGCCACAACGATTGTGTACTCAGACGCACCGGACTCTTCGAGCTTTTTAACAAGCTGAGCCACTGTGGAACGTTTTTGACCAATAGCCACGTAGATACAGTACAACTTGTCGTTTTCAGACGTTGCAGCATCGTTGTAGGATTTTTGGTTGAGGATGGTGTCAAGCGCCACAGCTGTTTTACCAGTTTGACGGTCACCAATGATGAGCTCGCGCTGGCCACGGCCAACTGGGATCATCGCGTCAACAGATTTAAGACCTGTCGCCATTGGTTCGTGAACGGATTTGCGTGGGATAATGCCCGGCGCTTTCACGTCAGCCACGAGGCGTTTGGACGTTTTAATTTCGCCCTTGCCATCGATCGGATTGCCAAGGCCGTCTACGACGCGGCCTAGAAGTTCGTCACCCGCAGGAACGTCCACGATGGAGTTCGTACGCTTAACTGTGTCGCCTTCTTTAATGTCTTTGTCAGACCCGAAGATAACGATACCGACGTTATCGGCTTCAAGGTTAAGTGCCATCCCGCGGATACCGCCGGGGAACTCAACCATTTCACCAGCCTGAACATTGTCGAGACCGTAAACGCGGGCGATACCATCACCAACGCTCAGTACACGACCAACTTCAGCAACTTCGGCATCTTTGCCAAAGTCTTTGATCTGATCCTTGAGGATCGCAGAAATTTCAGCTGCTTGGATTCCCATTATCCGACCTCTTTCATAACATTCTGGAGGGACGCGAGTTTGGAGGCGATTGACGTATCAATCATCTTCGAGCCCACTTTAACGATAAGACCGCCGATGATGCTATCATCCACGGTCGCATTGATGGTGACGTCTTTGCCAAATTGAGCCGACAAAGTCTTGGCCAATTTGTCACTCTGCGTTTTGGTCAAAGCCTTAGCAGATGTAACGTCCGCAGTCAGTTCGCCGCGCTCTTCTGCAAGCATGGCGTTTAGTGTCTCCACGAGTTGTGGAAGCACAAAAAGACGACGGTTTTGCGCCAACAAGGCCAAAGTATTGGCCATGATGGGCGAAAATTTCGCTTTTTTCGAGATTGCTGAAACAACAGCACCATGTTCCTCACGCGAGACAACAGGTGATGCGATAACCGCATTCAAGTCAGCACTATCGGCCAAAGCCGATGCGAGAGACGCAACATCGCCCTCAAGCGCTTTTAGCTCTTTGCTTTCCTTGGCCAGATCAAACAAGGCCGTGGCATAGCGTGCGGCAATACCGCGGGAAATCGAAGCTGGTTCGGACACGTCCACCCTTCCGATGTCGTTGGGCCTTCCCTCCTCAATACACGGATTTATGTACATCAAAGGTCGGGCATCTTGAGAAGCCCGTGCGGATGCACAGGCAGCAAAAATCGCGCTGGGTATAGCTGAGCATTTGCTACCTCGCAACCTTGTTACTGACCAGTCGTGCCAAGATGTCGCGGGGTGATTTACGTAAAATCAGTAACTTAGGGGAAATGGGCTACCAAAGGGATGAAAAAAAGTTAAATGGTCTGCCTAAAATTCCACAGAATTGGACGAATCTGTAGCAGAATCTTAGAAATGAACGCGCTGTTTCCTTCACAGGGCAAGACTAAGAACATGCTTCATCATCAATGGATATAACGCTAGAGGCTGTGAAGGCCCCCGTCAGGTTGCCAACATTTAGGACACAGCGCCTTGGCATGAGTGCCATAGTAGCAACGTGACCTCTCGCTCAGATTCTTCACCCTCGACTACGCTGACTTCGTCGCGCCCGTGTAGGCCGGCTTCGCCGCTCCTGTATAAGCCGGCTTCGCCTCTGGCACAGGCCGTAACCCACCCAATACGCCTTTGGCACGGCGGATGGCTTGGGGACTCCCCGTGCCTGTTTGGGCGTAAACTTGTTTCGACACTTCCAGCATCAAAACCCCACCTGCCAAGTGATCCGTCACCTGGCGACCAATTTTCTCCAACACTGGCCCAGAACGCAGCCAGAATTTTTTATTCGAGGGCGGTTGAAACAACACGGCCTTGTGGCGTTCAGGCACAAAATTTGCGAGCTTAAGCTGCGCTTCCAATTGCCCCAATGAATAAGGGCGCCCATATCCAAACGGCGTGCTGTCAGAGCGCGACCATACCCCGCCACGATTGGGGACAATGAACAACGCCTTGCCCCCCGGTCCTAGGACGCGCCAACATTCATCTAACAGTGCGGTTTGGTTTTCCGAAGTCTCAAGTCCGTGCATCACCACAAGTCGGTCCACAACGCCCGTTTGCAACGGCCAGCGAATTTCTTGACACAGCGTCGATGTATTTTCCATACCCGCAGGCCAATGCATGACCCCCTGTTGATCAGGCATTAAGGCCACCACACGGCGTGCATCGGCCAAATAAGGGCGCAACAACGGCACGGCAAAGCCGAAACCTGCTACGGTTTGGCGCGACGCATCGGGCCAATAAGACACCACTTGATTGCGGATCACACGCTGCGCCGCCCGCCCCAAACCAGTGCGGTAGTAAAAGTTTCTAAGATCAACAACGTCGAGATGCATTGAATATTCGAGGCCCATGACACAGTGTTAAATTGACCATGACTCAAAAAGCGGACAAATACCATGACAGAACTCGTCACATTGCCAGTGCTCAAAGATAACTACGCATTTTTGCTGCATGACGCGGCATCAGAATTGACCGCTGTTGTCGATGTTGCCGATCACGCGCCTATTCTGGATGAGTTGGACAAACGCGGTTGGCCGTTAACGGATATATGGATCACCCATCACCATTGGGATCATATCGACGGGCTGGCCCCCCTGTTGGATGCCTGTGCCTCTCGCGGATGGTCCCCGCGTGTTGTGGCTGCACGCGCTGATATGCACCGTTTGCCCGCCGATCTGATCACCTATCAAACTTGTGACGGTGATACATTTATGTTCGGAAGCACCCCCGTGCACGTCATTGATGTACCAGGCCATACGGTGGGCCACATCGCGTTCCACCTGCCCGACATCGCCACCCTGTTCACCGCCGACAGTCTTATGGCGCTCGGCTGTGGCCGTTTGTTTGAAGGCACGCCTGCGCAAATGTGGGACAGCTTGCAAAAATTGCGCGCTTTGCCCCCTCAAACCACCGTTTGCTCAGGCCACGAATACACCCAAAGCAACGCCGCCTTCGCCATCACGGTTGATCCTGACAACGCCGCCCTTAAAGCACGGATCACAGATATCACTGCAAAACGAGCACAAAACCTACCCACTGTGCCCTCTACAATGCAGCTAGAAATCGACACGAACCCGTTTTTGCGCGCTGACGATTCAGCGTTAAAAACAGCCATCGGCATGAGCGATGCGAGTGATTTAGACGCTTTCACTGAAATCCGCGCCCGAAAAGACAGGTTCTGATCTTGCATTTGGCCCTTGCAAAGACAAGGCTACAGCATACATCATGATAACAAAGGGGCGGTAAAACTACGCTGTGCCGAACAAATATTGGAATGACTGGTCAAAATGACGTGTCTTAACCAAGAAATATCTTGAAGTGCGCAAGTATAAATCGAACTTTAAGAGTATGAGGCAACGGTGGCTATAGGGCCGCTATATGTCCCGTCTGGACCCGAATGAAAGGAGCACCCCCACAGTGCCATCATTTTCGAACACCCTAGAGCATGCTATTCACGCAGCGTTGGCGCTTGCGAATACGCGCAAACATGAGCTCGCAACGCTTGAGCATCTTTTGCTCGCGTTGATTGATGAACCTGACGCAGCCCGCGTGATGCAGGCCTGTAATGTAGAATTGGAAGACCTGCGCAAAACGCTTGTCGACTATATCGAAGATGATCTGACAACGTTGATCACAGATGTTGAAGGCTCTGAAGCTGTCCCAACAGCCTCGTTTCAACGTGTTATTCAGCGCGCGGCGATCCATGTGCAATCATCAGGTCGCACTGAAGTGACCGGAGCCAATGTGCTGGTGGCAATTTTTGCCGAACGCGAATCCAACGCGGCCTTTTTCTTGCAAGAGCAAGACATGACACGCTACGATGCGGTGAACTTCATCGCGCATGGCGTTGCCAAAGATCCTGACTTTGAAGAAACCCGTCCGATCACAGGCGCTGACGAAGACGGCGATGGGGCCGCTATGGGCGGACCAACATCTGGCGGCGAAGAAAAAGAATCCGCATTGGCAAAATACTGCGTCGATCTGAACAAAAAGGCCGCTGAAGGGGATGTGGACCCCCTCATTGGGCGCTCGCATGAAGTCGAACGCTGCATCCAAGTGTTGTGTCGCCGCCGTAAGAACAACCCGCTTTTGGTCGGTGACCCTGGTGTTGGCAAAACTGCCATCGCTGAAGGCCTCGCACGCAAAATCGTTGATGGGGAAACTCCAGCCGTTTTGTCAGGCTCTACAATCTATTCGCTTGACCTTGGCGCTTTGCTGGCTGGCACGCGATACCGCGGTGATTTTGAGGAACGCCTCAAAGCCGTGATGAAAGAACTCGAAGATCACCCCGATGCTGTTCTCTTCATCGATGAAATTCACACAGTCATTGGCGCGGGTGCCACTTCTGGCGGTGCGATGGATGCATCTAACTTGCTCAAACCTGCTTTGGCGGGTGGTAAGCTGCGTTGCATGGGCTCGACAACTTACAAAGAGTTCCGTCAACATTTTGAAAAAGATCGCGCTTTGGCCCGTCGTTTCCAAAAAATTGATGTGAATGAGCCTTCTGTCGATGATGCTGTAAAGATTCTGATGGGGATCAAACCCTATTTTGAGGAACATCACGACATTCGCTACACCAATGATGCGATCAAAACAGCTGTCGAATTGGCTGCACGTTATATCCATGATCGCAAACTGCCTGACAAAGCCATCGACGTCATTGACGAAGCTGGAGCGGCACAACATCTCGTCGCGGAAAGCCGTCGTCGCAAGACAATCGGCACCAAAGATATCGAAGCAGTGGTGGCAAAAATCGCGCGCATTCCTGCTAAAAACGTCTCTAAGGGCGATGCGGAAGTGCTTAAAGATCTCGAAGCCACGCTCAAACGTGTGGTTTTTGGACAAGACGACGCCATCGTCGCCCTGTCGTCAGCCATCAAATTGGCGCGAGCGGGCCTGCGTGAGCCTGAAAAACCCATCGGCAACTATTTGTTCGCTGGACCAACGGGTGTGGGCAAAACCGAAGTGGCCAAACAGCTTGCTGATACGCTTGGGGTTGAGCTTTTGCGCTTTGACATGTCCGAATACATGGAAAAACACGCTGTTTCACGCTTGATTGGCGCTCCTCCTGGCTATGTTGGTTTTGACCAAGGCGGCATGCTCACTGACGGTGTGGATCAACATCCGCATTGTGTGCTGTTGCTTGACGAAATGGAAAAAGCCCACCCTGATGTCTACAATATCCTGCTTCAAGTGATGGACAACGGGAAGCTCACCGATCACAACGGGCGCACGGTTGATTTCCGCAATGTTATTTTGATCATGACATCGAACGCCGGCGCGGCAGAGCAAGCGAAAGAAGCCATCGGCTTTGGTCGTGATCGTCGGACGGGCGAAGACACCGCAGCTATTGAGCGCACATTTACGCCGGAGTTCCGCAACCGATTGGATGCTGTGATCTCTTTCGCGCCACTGCCAAAAGACGTGATCTTCCAAGTGGTCGAAAAATTTGTACTGCAACTCGAAGCACAACTTATCGACCGTAATGTACAAATCGAACTGACACAGGCTGCCGCCGAATGGCTTGGCGACAAAGGCTATGACAGCAAAATGGGGGCGCGTCCTCTTGGCCGTGTGATCCAAGAGTACATCAAGAAACCGCTCGCCGAAGAATTGCTCTTTGGTAAACTGGCCAAAGGCGGTGTTGTTCAGGTTGGCATCAAAGATGGGAAAATCGATCTACGAATCGAAGAACCAGGCGATCGCAAAATCGCCGCGCGCAAAAAGCCACCTTTACTGACAGCTGATTAAATTGATGATGCGCGCTCGAACATTGTCTGTGACAATATCCATGTCCCTCGCTAGCCCAGTGCTGGCGGGGGATATCTCTTTGGGCCTCCCGATTGACTGCGTGATCGGCGACAGCTGCTATATTCAAAACTACGTCGATGCCGATCCTAGTGACGCTATGGCCGATTTCACCTGTGGCAATCTCAGCTATGACGGCCATAAAGGCACAGACTTTGCTTTGCCGACGGGCCTTGATTTACAGGACAATGTGCCTGTTCTTGCCTCTGCCGCAGGCACAGTGACCGCAACGCGCGACGGCATGAAAGACCACCGCCAACGCACGGCGGGCGCACCAGACGTGACGGACGTTGAATGTGGCAATGGGCTTGTCATCGATCATGGCGCGGGCTGGACCACGCAATATTGCCATATGATGCAAGGCTCAATTCACGTCAAAAAAGGCGATCGCTTAGACAAAGGCGCGCTCCTAGGCTATGTTGGTCTATCGGGCATGACCGAGTTTCCCCACGTTCATTTGGCAGTCAGAAAAGACGGCAAAGTCGTTGACCCATTTCGGCCAGACCCCACAACCACATGCGGTGAAACCGATGCACGCACCCTGTGGGACAGCCCACTCACCTATCAGTCATCAGGCCTATTATCTGTCGGGATTACGTCCAAAATTCCAGATTACAATGATGTCAAAGCAGGCACAGCACAGGCTGAAACCTTGCCCACCGACAGCTCTGCTTTGGTCGTATTTGGATTTGCTTTTGGGGGCCAAGACAGCGATATCATGCGTCTAGAACTCACCGGTCCAAATGGTACGGTTGCCAGTCGCGATGTTACTTTGAACAAGCCCCAAGCCCAATATTTCAACGCAACGGGGCGAAAATCATCAACGGGGTGGCCTGCTGGTACTTATGTAGGCACAGTCCAGATCATACGTGACGGAGAACTGTTCGACGCCAAAACGAACCAAATTACAGTGGTACCCTAGAGCTATTTTTCTGTGAGTTTTAACTCAATTCGACGATTTTGAGCCAAATCAGCAGGACTATCCCCTGAGGCAATCGGATGAAATTCGCCAAAGCCTGCCGCTGCCAAACGACTTCCCGGAAACCCAAGCGCATCCGTCATATAGCGCACAACGGACAAGGCCCGTGCTTGGCTTAATTCCCAGTTATCTTTGTAGTCGCCTGTCCCTGACAGGGGCACTTTATCGGTATGGCCATCCACGCGGATCACCCAATCGATTTCCGCAGGAATGTCTTGGGACACCTCGGACAGAATACGAGCGACACGTGCGATTTGCGTTTGGCCGTTGGTCGCCAAGGTTGCTGAGCCCTGATCAAACAGAACTTCTGAAGAGAATACAAAGCGATCGCCCACGATGCGCACGCCATCACGATCCCCTAGAATTTCGCGCAAGCGGCCAAAGAATTCTGATCGATAATTTTGCAATTGCTTGGCTTCGTCCTCCAAGCGCTTGCGTTCGGCTTCTTCCAATTGCGCCCTGCGGCGCTCTTCGGCTGCGACCTGAGCAAGAGCAGAATTAAGACGCGATGTCAGAGCATCAATTTGCACATTGGCCTCGGCATCGCGCTCTGTGCGATCATCCAAAATGGCTTGCAAAGACGCCAACTGACTGCGCAACGCCGAGACCTGTTGATTGAGCAAGCTCACTTTGCGTTCACTTTCTGCCGATTTTTCACTCTCATCCGCAAGCGCAGCTTTGGCCGTTGCCAACAAAGCCGCCTGCTTTTCTGCTTCAGACACTTGAGACTGTACATCAAGATCAAGCGAACGACGGGCGGCTTCAGCTGCTGCGAGTAAGGTCAACGTTTCTTCTGCAGACTTGCGCTCCTCTTCAAGCGCAAGGGTCAATGCGGTTAACTCATCTTGCGACGTCGCCAGCTTATCACGTAACGCATGTAAAGCGGCTTGATCTAAAATGCGGTTTTTCTCGGCCTCATTTAAGGCTTCGACTGCCCCATCGGCGCGTGTAGAGGCGGCGGCCAAGGCAGCATCTTTATTCGCAGCATCCGTTTGCAACTGCGCCACCAAAGCATCCAAAGCCTCACGGCGGGCGGCTGCCAAACGCGCATTTTCCGTGGCAACATCGATCTCCTCACGAGCGCGAGCCAAAGCAAGTTGCAAGGCTTCTTGCTCGGAAATAATGCGCGCATTTGCGCTTTCCAATTCTGCGATAGTCGCGAATTGTTCATCGGATAATGCCAAAGCCGTATCACGCTCGGACAACAAACTGGCGACTTGCGCCTCGAACGAGGCAATTTGTGCTTCTTTTTCGGCATTTTGCGTCTGAAGCGCCGCTATCAATGCCGTTTGAGCCGTTGCCGTCTCACGCACCTCACTCAATGTGGCGCGGATCGTGCCAAGTTGATCTTCCAATCCAAATGCACGCTGTTGCTCTAAGCCCAAAGCACGCGCCAAGGCTTCGACTTCAGATGTCAGGGCGTTGAGTTCCGTTTCTTGTCCTGAAATCGTTTCGCGCAGCATCGATTGCACAACCATGAAAATGGTCAATACAAACATCAAAACCAGCAAAAGCGCAGTCATCGCATCGACAAATCCGGGCCAAATCGACCCAGACATACGTTGCGAAGACCGGCGCAAAACGGCCATAACCTATTGATCCTGCGCGGCGATATCGCGCAAAGCACGCGTCAGCGCAGAAATTTCACCGCGCAATGCCGTGGTGCTTTCTTGGCGGCCTGCCGAGAGTTCTTCGAGAATACGCAACAATTGGACGTCGATGGATCGCAATCTCATTCTGCTTTCAGCATCATCGCCCAAGTTTCCATGGACTTCAGACAGAGCATTTTTTTCAAGCACAGTGACAAGGCGCTCTTGCGTGGTGGCGATTTTATCCAAGGCAGCCCCCGTGCCGCCATCATGTTCCATGCGCCGAACCATACGGTCAATCGAATTGGACAGCTGATCGATACGCTCATCAATCAAAGCACGCGAGACATCCGACTGCACGAACAGGTTTTGTAACCCCTCCATCTGCTGAGACATATGATCAAGAACGGCTGCAGCGCCAGACATTTCGCCGTCACCATCACCAGAGGAAAACCCTATGCGTGTGATCGAGGACATCCACTCTTCAAGCTCGCGAAAAAATCGGTTTTGTCCGTGGGAAGCAAACAGTTCAAGCAGACCAACAACCAGCGAGCCCGCAAGCCCCAAAAGGGATGAGGCAAAGGCCGTGCCCATGCCACCGAGTTGCTGTTCTAGCCCCGTCATCAGGCGCGTAAAGACAACGGATGCGCCCTCGCCTTCTTGTGGCGACAGCGCCCGAATGGTGTCGACCAGCGCAGGAACGGTCGTCGCAAGACCGTAAAACGTTCCTAAAAGACCTAAAAAAATCAGTAGGTTGGATATATATCTGGTGATATCGCGTGCTTCATCGATCCGCGTAGCAACGGAGTCTAAAATCGAACGAGAGGACGAACTGGAAATCTGCGACTGCGCACCGCGTTCGCGCATCAACCCCGCAAGCGGCGCCAAAAGCCGAGGCGCGCGTTTACCCTTTTGCTTGGGCCGTATGCCAATAAAACGTTCGATCCAATTGACGGAGCCCACCAATTGCGCCACCTGCCAAAAACAGGCGACAACACCGATGGTAAACACAAAGCCGATGAAACCATTGAGATAAGGATTGGCCAGAAACACAGGCAAAACACGCGGCAAAGCCACGTATCCCCCAAATCCAACCATCCCAAGGACAATCACCATCAAGGTGATCTGTCTCACGGGTTGTGAAAAATGCTGCAACGCCTGTTGATCGGGTTGGTCCATTTGACCCTATCCTGACCTAATGTTTCCTGTTGAATGTACGATAGGGGACGAATGGCGTTCTGCCAACACGCGATTTCAAGACTTTGCCTGCAAACGCATCCGAACTTTGTCTGCCAGCGTCGTAAGCTCGGCGTCTTCCATGCCGATGTCGGTCAAATGGGCGGCTGTGTTGAACAAATAGGCGCTGTTTGGCCCCCGCCCTCCTGTTGCTGATGCGATGATATCAGCTTGGCGATCTAACGTAAGCGGACCGGTGTACTGTTCATGCTCAGGGTCAATCACATAGGCCAAGGCAGTGACCTCGCGCCCATCATCCAACCGCAAATCCACGTGATGCTCGAAATAGGCAGAGGACACCAATTCACGTTCTCGCAAATCCGCAAGACAGCGCAAAGCCGTATCTGCCCCCACTTGAAATGCCACGCCGCGACATGTCGCGCCCGTTTGCGCATCCAATGCCAACACCAGCCCGGGCACCTCGACACTGCCACGATGGTGAATAGACCACATGCAAAACGACCGCGCATAGCCGATCAATGTCGCGGGTGCATGATCGACAAAATCGAATTCTGGGTTCCAGAGCAAAGATCCGTACCCAAAGACCCAAAACCCATCTTTAAACTCATCCATGACTGACCGCGCCCTTGTTTCACAGGCCCACTGGCCAAGTTGCTTGGCTGTGTTTAAACACGTCTTTGGCCGCTGTTGGAAGTCTTGTTGAAAGGGATCGTCATGCGCAAAATCACTTGGGGGCTTTTGGCTGTTGCGATCTTGTACTCTGGCTATTGGTTTGTCGCGGCGCGCGCCAGTGAACATGGGATTAAAACATGGTTAGAGGCTCGCAGCATCGAGGGCTGGCAATCAGAATACACGAGCCTTAAAACGCGCGGCTACCCTTTGACGTTCAAAACCACCCTCACAGATGTCGCAATGGCAGATCCTGCGACGGGATTGGCCTATAGAACACCGAGCATTTCAATCAAAAGTCGCAGTTTTACTCCCACGCGCCTACATGCGGAACTTGCGCAAGATCTGCGCTTGTCCACGCCATTTCAGCACATCGACATATCCAACGCGGCAGCGCATGGCACCTTATTCGTCGAGGTTGGACCTGCGTTGACGATGCACCGCGCAACCTTTGATTTCGACGACCTTATCGCCAAATCCACGCTTGGGTGGGGCTTTTCGCTCGGCAATGCCTCAGCAAAGGCTCAGCGTCTAGAAGATGACATCTTAACGCATGATATCCAAGTGACACTCACGGACCTCGCACCATCTGCGGCGATGATGAAACAGCTTAACCCAAACGGCATTCTCTCTGATCGCTTCGACACACTCAACGTTGATGCCAGTGTGACCTTTAACAAAGACTGGGACATCACAGCACTGGAAGGTCCGCGTCCACAGCCCAGCCACGTGCTGCTGCGCAATATAGCCGCGACATGGGGTGCGCTTGATCTGCGCGTTGCGGGTGAGTTTGATGTGGATGCCCAAGGGATTCCAACCGGAAAAATTGCGTTAAAGGCAACCAATTGGCGCGAAATGATTGCCTTAGCGACAGCCGCAGGCATCATTCCGAAAAATTTCGAAAGCATGGCCTTGCGTGGCGGCGAAATGCTGGCTGGAATGACAGGAAACGCAAATACGATTGATGCTGAGCTTACCCTGTCTCGTGGTTCAATTTCGCTCGGGTTCTTGCCACTGGGGCCTGCCCCGCGCATCACAATCCGCTAAGACATCAACGACACTAGGAAGTCTGATCGATAGCGTTTCGAGGCGAAACGGGGACAATCTGTGTGATGTTTATGCGTATTCAGACCCAAGACACTGCCCACATCATTTAGGCAGCGGCGATTTCGAGGCTCGTCCTCCTAAAAAAATCCACAGGCCCGCTTGGTGATGGGCCTAAATTATGATGGGTCTGTATTGCGACCAAAATTGGGGGCATCTGTATCTTGGCCTGCATCAATAATACCACGACGAATGGCACGGGTACGGGTGAAATAGTCGTGCAAATGATCGCCATCCCCCATGCGAATGGCGCGTTGCAAAGCGAACAGCTCTTCGGTGAATCGCCCTAGAATCTCAAGTGTGGCGTCTTTGTTCGACAAGAACACGTCGCGCCACATGGTGGGGTCAGAAGCCGCGATACGCGTAAAATCACGAAACCCAGCGGCTGAAAATTCGATCACTTCTTGATCAGTGACACGGCTTAGATCGTCGGCAACGCCCACCATAGTGTAGGCAATCAAATGCGGCGTGTGGGACACGACAGCACAAACGAGATCATGATGTTCCGCATCCATGCGCTTGGTATTGGCCCCAAGAGCGCGCCAAAATTCTTCGATCCGCAGGATCTCAGTCTCAGATGCCTCATCCGTCGGCACAATCAAACACCAGCGTTTGTCAAACAATTCGGCAAAGCCGGATTTGGGACCGGAATGTTCGGTCCCCGCCATTGGGTGAGTGCCGATAAATTCAACATTTTCAGGCAAATGGGGCAATACGGATGCAAAGATATCCTTTTTCACCGACCCTACATCAGACACCACAGCGCCCGCTTTCAAAGCTGGCGCGATCTCGGCCATGACAGTCCCCATCGCACCAACAGGCACAGCGAGAACAACCAAATCCGCATTTTTCACAGCCTCACTCGCAGTGTCGCACACGCGATCGACCAGTCCCATCTCATCTGCTGTTGCACGGGTCTCTGCGGACCGCGCATAGCCTGTGATTTCACCAGCCACACCTGCACGGCGCATCGCCAAAGACATGGACCCCGCAATGAGACCCAGCCCGATCAGGGCCACGCGCTCATAGATGACGCTCATCTGCTTTGCTCCAAAAACTGTCCGATCGCATGAGCCACACGACGGCACGACGCTTCATCGCCAACGGTGATACGCAAGCAGTTGGGCAGGCCGTAGCCCGCCACGCGGCGTACCAACAATCCGTTGGATTTGAGGAAAGCGTCACAGTTTTCAGCTTCATCGGCATCAATAAACCGCGCCAAAACGAAATTCGCGCAGGATGTGTCAGACGGTACGCCGTGCTCCATCAAAGCCTCAGCCAGCCAAGCACGCAAACGGGTGTTTTCTTCGCGGCATTTTTCAACCCAATCGCGATCTTTGACTGCCGCCTCAGCTGCTGCCAATTGGGGTTCGGACATATTGAACGGACCGCGTACACGATTAAGCGTGTCGATGATCTCTTGCGGGCCATAGCCCCAGCCAATCCGCGCGCCGCCCAATCCGTAGATTTTGGAAAACGTTCGTGTCATCACAACGTTGTCACGAGTCTCAATCAAAGCCGCGCCGCCATCAAAGGCTTCGACATACTCAGCGTAAGCCCCATCCAATACCAAAATCGTTTGGGGAGGCAAGCCATCTGCCAAACGTGACACCTCGCGTTGGCCAACCATAGTTCCGGTCGGGTTGGCAGGATTGGCAATAAAGACAATCTTGGTTTTTTCGGTGCAGGCCGCAAGAATGGCATCTACATCAACCACGCGCTCGCGCTCAGGCACGCAGACGGGCGTCGCCCCTGCGGCCAATGTCGAGATGCGGTACATCGAAAACCCGTGTTCGGTGTGGATCACCTCGTCGCCAACACCTGCATAGGCTTGGCATAAAAAAGTGATGATTTCATCAGATCCAACACCCACAATGATTTGCTGGGGATCAAGCCCGTGCACATCGCCGATTGCCTGACGCAGCGCGCTGTGGTCCGTGTTAGGATATCTGTGCAATTGATGCGCAGCTTTGGAAAAAGCCGCTTTCGCGCCATCAGGTGTCCCGAACGGGTTTTCGTTCGAGGACAGCTTAACGGCATTATCCTGTCCTGCAATCTTGCTAGGACCACCTTGATACAAGGTGATATCAAGAATTTTGGGTTGGGGTTCAATCACACGGGTCATAGCTCAACTCACGATAAGGGTGTGCTCGTCATACCCTTGTGTGAACCGCAAGGAAAGTCGCTTCAAGCATGGGCGCAAATATGTTGCGCAGGCGCGTCTGTTTTGACGAACAAACAGTCCGAAAGCGCCATCAACACTGCAAACAAAAAGGCCACCCAAGCGGGCGGCCTTTTAAAACTTGGTCGTGATGGCTCAGATTAGTTCTGAGCGTAGAATTCGATCACGAGGTTTGGTTCCATTTGAACAGCGAATGGGACGTCTGAAAGACCAGGCGTGCGCACAAAGGTCGCTTTCAATTTGGAGTGATCCGCATCGATGTAATCAGGAACATCACGCTCAGCCAATTGAGTTGCTTCAAGAACAACTGCGATTTGCTTGGAACGATCACGCACCTCAACAACATCACCTTCTTTAACACGGTATGAAGGAATGTTTACGCGCTTGCCGTTCACTGTGACGTGGCCGTGGTTTACGAACTGACGAGCAGCAAAGACTGTCGCTACGAATTTCGCACGGTACACAACTGCGTCCAGACGGGATTCGAGCAAGCCGATGAGGTTTTCACCTGTATCGCCTTTGATACGCACAGCGTCAGCGTAGATGCGACGGAACTGTTTCTCTGTCAGATCGCCGTAGTGACCTTTCAGTTTTTGCTTTGCACGGAGCTGAAGACCGAAGTCAGACAATTTGCCTTTGCGGCGCTGACCGTGCTGGCCGGGGCCGTATTCACGACGGTTCACTGGGGATTTAGCGCGGCCCCAAATGTTTTCGCCCATACGGCGGTCAATTTTGTACTTGGCAGATGTGCGTTTGGTCACGATCTGGATCCTTTCAGTATGATGCGCCACAATTAAAGCAAGGCCGAATGCCAAGCGCCAATCATGGCAGCGTGTGAAAGGTGCTGTCCTTTGCTTTCCACGAACTATGTGCATTGAGCACAGTTATCGCTTTCGGCCGACAGGCATCCCCTTGCGAGGGCCACCAACACCAATAGTTAACCCGCACACATTTCTGTACACGGGATGAGCGGCTTATATAGGGCTTACAGGGGGTGTCAACCACGCGCCCCAGATTGAGACGCGTGTTTATGAAGTTTATGCGACGTCGTGCATTAAAATCGCAGCTTCAGCACCGGTTAACATGCGGCGTGCCGACGGGCCATAAGAATCACCGAATGCTGCAATGTGCGGAAACCGTTCCAAAAGACGGCATTTTTGATCGTCGGACACATCATCGAGATCCGCGATTTCGGGATGAAAGCTTTCGGTTTCAAGCCCATTGGCCACAATAACTTGATGCGCGTCGAACAAAAGATGGATGTAGTGCACTTGCTTGTGAGTACGATCGATAACGATGGACCTGTCATTGACCAAGTCCTTAGCGGCAACCAACACTTCATCAGCATTGAACAATTCACGCGCCGCTTTACCGGACACCAACATTCTATGATGCGGCGAGACGATCAAATCCTCATCCGGATTGCCCATGCCCAGCGCATCGGCACGCAACCGCACGGGGCGCAATTCGGGCATCGCATAAAGCCGTGCGCCAGACACACGTCGCCCACCAATCCAACGCAGAGCTTGCGGCCCATTGTCTTTGGTTTGCACCCAATCGCCCTCGCGCAGGTCCTCGACCATACGAGCCCCACCCGGGGTCAAAATTCGGGTGCCCGGTGTAAAACAAATCACGGCCCCCTTATTATCAACATGCGCATCACGCGCGGTTGCCACATAGGTCGACACGACCCAAAGGTCGGTGTCTTTGGGGGGCATTTCACCGATGAACATCAATAAAGGAGCGCCCAAATCAGGCGTATCGATCAAAGTGATCTCGTATTTTTTGATCCCGTCAGTGACATCAAACCCACCGTCAAAAAGCCGCGTCCGCGCCTCAGGGTCATGATATATAGGAGCGCCCGCCACGGCAGCACCAATCAACCGCCGCACCGATTGCGCCGCACGTTGATGAAGTTCTGCCTTGCCGATCGCACCGTCGAGCACGAGTACATCACGCGGCCCGTCCACGCAGACAGCCTCTCCTGACCAGCGCCACAATGCGCCGGTCGTGAGTGCGGTGAGCGATGCACGAGTGAGGCCTTCGACCTCTACCTGTGTCCACGCAATGACAAACGTGCCGGAAAAGCCCGTTCTCATAGCCTGTATGCCTGCCAATTTTAGTTTTATATTTTTTATTGACACTAGGCTAACACAAGCGAATCGGTCTGTTAACCATTTTTTTGCATCGCGCGAATCTTCATCAGATGGTTCCGTGCGCGGAGCTTAGAAACGCAGGTTCACGTTCAACGCCCCGCCCATTTGACGGCTTGGTTGGTCTTTGAGGTTTGAACCAAGCCACGTCACGCCATAAGTCGTATCGGCTTTCGAGGCCGAGACCTGAACACCCGACCCACTGTGACCCCGAACGGCCTCAGTCAAATATTCATCGGAAACTAAAATATATTGCGCCAACAAAACAGGGGCGACACCAGTACCAAGCAAGAACTCAACATTTGGATTTATCTGCGCGCCGACTGAGTTGTAAAGCTGCTCTCTAGTCACCTCGCGCAAGGGCAACAGAGCGGTACCTCCTCTGCCCAAAAGTGCATCTGCGCCAAGACGCGGCGTTTCAACCTCGGCTTGTAGTTTTGCAAATGGGTGCAGCTCTGAAATAGCATATGAAGCTGAGTGCCAGCGACTTTGACCGCCCCCATGTAAATCAATGGCGATCAGATGCCCGACCACTGCCCCGACCGTCTGGCGCTCTTGGGACATACCAGGCTGCACAACGGTTAGGCTGACCATAATAGCAAGCATAAGAGCCAAATGGCGCAAAATTTTGTGCATAACGAGGTTTCCTTGAGGGGCAGCTATCTTTATCGAAGTTAGATCAGTTTGGTTAACAGTCCCTATAGATTGCCGAGAATTGGGCACGATTACGTCACAAGTATTGACCACTTTAAGGCGTTGCAGTTCTGCAGCACCTTGCTCTTTGGATTCAAGCGTCACGATTATGGCACGCCAAATGCCATTCATATGCCCCTCAGAACCACGCAAAAATCCATCGGGTCGGGCGACCCAATGGATTTAAAGCA
Organism: Pacificibacter marinus; assembly: GCF_018860505.1. GTDB lineage: Bacteria > Pseudomonadota > Alphaproteobacteria > Rhodobacterales > Rhodobacteraceae > Celeribacter > Celeribacter marinus_B. The sequence goes on along the minus strand of NZ_JAHKPU010000010.1, from coordinate 7,771 downwards.
GTTTCAAACGGCGTTCGGAAATCTTAAGTCTTCGACTTCGCCCGCGCACACATCAGCATCAAGATACCCTGCAATGGCGCGTGAAGACGCGATGAACTCCGCACTGGCGTCGCTACAATGGGCCCAAAATGAGGAAGAGACAAAAACGCTATTTGCGTTAACGCAAAACCCCAATGTTGAACACATTGCACTCGCCGACTGATCGTCTTTTACTCCGGCTGCGTTGGAGGCTCGAAGAACGGGGCCGGAATCAAAATCTTGTTCACCTGAGACACAAGGTTTCCGGCCTCAGCGGATTTTTTGAGAAACACTTGCCAATCAGGATCCGCAGCCATCGCAGCGCGCTTTGCGGCACGGTCAGCGGCATCTTTATAGATCCAGATATGAACATATGAATTCACATCGCCTGTCTCAGTCGCGCCGTAAACGACCGGCTGCCCAAGATGCTTGCTTTGCGGGGCCCAGCCAAACTCTTCGTACAGCTTCATATGTTTTTTAATCGTGCCGGGGCGACAGGTGTAAGTGCGGTGATCGTAAATCATTTCGATGGGTCTCCTGAAAAGAATGTGTGTTTTGTTTCGCCAATCAAGCTGGCGATGGTGTGCAGCAACATGACTGCTCCCGAAATTGGGATGGCGGCGTAAAACCCCCGTTCGGGGATTTGCAAGATCGGAGTGAGTGCCGTGGCTTTGTTGAACAAAACCCAGCCATACCACGTCATTACGGCCAGAAATCCAGCACATAAAATCGCAACGATACTGCGTAAAACCCAGCGGGCTTTACCGGCTGGCAGCATAAGTTCCAGCCAATCAACCTGAAAATGATCGCGCTTGATCCACAAAGCAGCCGAGCCAAAGAACACCATATAGGCAAAGCTACCGCGCACAATTTCATCGAACCAAGCAAAGCCACCCAGATCGAAACTGCGTGCCACAACATTGGCTAAGATAAGCACGAACAAGACGACCAAAGACAGCGATGCAATAAAACGCAGCGTGGCCTCGGTGAGTGTTTCAAGACGTTTCATCAATTGCCTCCCAAAACAAGATTGGGCAGCCAAACAGATAGCGCAGGAATCGTCACAACGCCCAGCAGAACCAAGCACAGACCAAAGAGATAAGGCATCAACGCCTTTGACAATCGGCCCACTGAAATGCCAGCGATAGACCCGACTGCGAACAAGACCATGCCTACGGGGGGCGTCAAAAGACCGACCATAGAGCACATGATCATGATCACGCCAAACTGTACCGGATCAATACCGATCTGTGTGACGATGGGCAAAAACAGCGGCACAGTCAGAACGATGACCGCGATGCCCTCAAGGAACATCCCCAGTACCAGCAAGATGAAGACGATGATCGCGAGGATCACAGCAGGGCTGTCAGAGAGCCCCAGCATTGCCTCAACAAGTTGGTTCGGAATGCGCTGTTGAATAAGCAACCATCCAAAGAATCCAGCCGCCGCGATCACAAACATCACACGGATCGTGTGGATCAGACTTTCCCAGACGATCTTGGGCAGATCGCGTGGTTTGACTTCGCGGTAAACAAGCATCGACAACACCAGCGCATAGGCCGAAGCAACCGCCCCCGCTTCGGTCGGGGTGAAAATACCGCCGAAGATGCCCGCGATAATGATAACAGGCGTGAACAACGACAGCGCGCTGTCGAGACCACTGGTGAGAATCTCTTTCCAATCAATATGATCGCGGCGTGGCATTTTATGAACGCGCGCAACAATATAGACGGCGACCATCAACGCGATAGCCATAAGCACCCCAGGCACGACACCTGCAAGAAAGAGCTTTGCGACAGAAACGCCCGTGATGGACGAATACAACACAAAGGGAATTGAAGGCGGAAACACAGGTCCGATGGTTGATGAGGCTGCGGTGATCGCAGCCGAAAAATCACGGTCATAACCGCGATCATTCATGGCTTGCAGCTCGACTTGTCCAAGTCCTGCGGCATCGGCCACAGCAGCACCGGACATGCCCGAAAAGAACAAAGAGGCCAGCACATTGACCTGCCCGAGACCGCCACGGATATGGCCGACGCAGGCATCAGCAAAGCGGAAAATCCGTTTGGTGATACCGCCAGTGTTCATCAAATTGCCTGCGAGAATGAAAAACGGAATGGCCAGCAAGGTGAAGCCTGTCGTGGCCGAAAACATACGTTGCGGGACCATCGTCAGGATAAAGAAATCGCCCTGCAAGGCGTAGAAACCAACGGCCGTGATGCCGAGGGCAAGTGCGATCGGAACACCAAAAATGATGAGCGCGATCAAAGCACCTAGGATAAGAAAAGTTGTCATATTTTATCCGTGAAAGTTGGAAGGCACGAGGCGAAATCCGCCCAGATGCGTTCCGAGTACGTGATCCCGAGATGCGTCCTCACGCTATATGTTGGTGGCGCAAGGACGTCTCGATATGGGTAGAAGTCGAACTTACTCAAGGAAGCCGAGGAAGGTATCCATGTTGTCTTGACCGCTGTATTCAGCAACACGCGCCCGTGCATCGCCCATCTTCGCCGCAAAAGGCGCAAGATCAGGGGTCGTCACCTTCATGCCGCGTTCAATCAGGCCTGCAACTTCTTCGGCTTCTTGCGCTTGAACAGCTTCGCGCATCATTGCCCCAGCAGCAGCACTTTCTTCACGGATAATGCGCTGTTGGTTTGGTGTCAGCGCATCCCATTTATCTTTGTTCACGACATGGACCATCGCGTTGTAAACGTGACGCGTCATGGCCATATGTTCTTGGAAATCGTTAAGGTTGTAATGGTAAATCACGCCGACAGGGTTTTCTTGGCCTTGAACGACACCTTGGTTCAGCGCATTAGGCAGCTCAGGAAACGCGATCTGCGTTGTGGACGCGCCAAGGCCTTCCATAGCGGCGACGATCTGCAACTCAGGCGGCGTGCGCAATTTCAAGCCAACAACATCATCAGGCGTATTGATCGGCTTGATCGAGTTGGTGATGTTGCGGAAACCGTATTCCCAATGAGACAACATCACGAGCCCCTGCGCTTCTAGCTTAGGCGCAACCCAATCGGTGAAATCACCATCAAGAACCTCATGCGCATGCTCGTAGCTGCTAAAGGCAAAAGGCGTCATCGCTGTGCCGAAGGCGCGATCATATTTATCCAGCCCGCCATGCGTTGGCAGCGTCATATCAACAGCGCCAAGAATGGTTTGTTCAAGTTGCTCAGGCGGTGAGCCCAGTTGGTTGGCTGGGAACAGCTCAATCTCAACCGCGCCTCCGGTGCGCGCGCTGACGTTTTCAGCAAATTGGACCGCCGCAAGGTGGCCTGGATGCGTCTCAGCCGCGAAATGCGCCAAGCGCAATGTCACATCTTGTGCACTCGCAGAACTCAGTCCAGCGGCAAGCGCCAACCCTGTCATAAATGTTGTTTTCGTCAGCATGTTATCCTCCATAGATGCTGTTATTTGGGGCTCAGTCCTCTAATCGAGCAACGACCCCCGTCAGTTCTTCATAGGCTTTGATGACAGCCGTGCAGCCCTCTTCGCCATGCCCCATAATCGAGGCCAGCGCGTAGGTTTGATGCACAGAGTCAGCCATAAAGCCGGGCAGTCCCGCATCCCCAAGCCATTCGGTGTAATACCGGACGTCCTTCTGGGCATTTGCGAGCGACATATGGGGGGTAAAGTCCCGTTGTAGGGTCTTTTCCCCATATAAATCCATCATCCCAGACTTGCCTCCCGCAGCTGAAATGATGCTGATCACTTTCGACATATCCAAGCCTTCACGCGCCGCCAAAGCGAAGCCTTCACAGAAGGCTGCAACATTGGCGAAGGCGATGAAGTTGTGGATCAATTTCAATCGGATCGCATGACCCGCTGGGCCAACATGGAATATATTCTCGGCGTAGCAATCAAAGGTTGGACGCAGTTCTTCCAGCAAATCTTCATCGCCACCGAACAAAATATTCACCTGACCTAAGTCTGCGTGAATCGGTGTGCGCGTCATTGGACCTTCGCAATAACGCAGGCCCCGCGCATCACATTCCGCACGCATTTTATCGACATGCGCCACCGAAACGGTCGTATGGTCGAGAAAAATCGCACCTTTTTTCATGTGATCCAGAACGCCGCCCGTACCGAGCGCCATTTTTTGCACCGCTTCCGCCGTGGAAATACAGACAGCGAAGACGTCGCAATCCGCTGCCATTTCTACAGGCGTTGTGCCGCGTTTAGCGCCGAAACCTTCGGCCACTTTGATCTTTTCAGCGTCCAAATCGAGCGCAGTTACATCGCCCCCTTTAAGGGCGATATTCTTGACGACACCGCCGCCCATTCCGCCCAAGCCGACAAATGCAATTTTCTTAGTCATGCGAATCCCTCCGTTGAGTTGCAGAATACAGATTAGCAGTTGTCTGACAACCTGTTTTATGATTTACAGATTTGCATATGGCACTTCCAAGTCGTAAACATAATCAAGTTAGCTTGAAGCCCATCAGGAACAGTTATGCAAAAATCGACCTTATTCGACGCCATCGCACGCCCACGCCGTCTGCCCGACGAAGTGGCACAATCTATTATGTCAGCCATAACAAGTGGCGCGCTCAAGCCTGGGGACAAATTGCCCAGCGAGGCCGAGATGTCTGCGAACTTCAACGTCGCGCGCACGGTCGTACGTGAAGCGATTTCGCTGTTGAAATTTGATGGCGTCGTTGATTCGCGTCGTGGTGTCGGCGCTTTTGTGGCCAACCGCGAAGAACGCACATCGTTCCGCATCAGCCCAGCGTGTTTCGAGAAGCGCCGCGAAATCATCAAGCTGCTGCAACTGCGTACCTCTGTGCAATCAGGTGCAGCCGCATTGGCTGCTGAACTGCGCACTGATGCGCAGATGGAAGTGATCGAGGCCGTGTTGCAAGAACTTCTGGATGCGAACGATAAAGGGCCTGAAACAGCACTCGAAGAACGTGTCGAGGCCGAGTTGCGCCTGTACCAACTGATCACTGAAGCCTCTGAAAACGAATACTTTTGTGACGTGGTCAACATGATCGAAATGAATATACAGAATTATCTGCGCTCCGCGTTTTTAAAAAATGCGGCAGCCTGCGAGTTCGAACCGAACGTTATTTTGGAACACAAGGCCGTCGTGGCCGCAATTAGAGATCAGGCGCCAGAAACCGCACGGGTTGCGACCCGCAAGCGGTTCTCCAACGCCTCTGACAGTTTGGCTGCGCGCAAAGATTTTGCCTAGCCCGACTGCGTATATCAATTCAAGGAGAGGGTCTCATGGGACAATTCAAACATGGTGGGAAAGTGCTTGTCGAAGCGCTGGAACAACAAGGCGTAAAGCGAGTCTATAGTGTTCCGGGAGAAAGCTTTCTTGCCGCGCTGGACGGTCTGTATGATGCAGGTATCTCCAATATCGTGACTCGCCATGAAGGTGGCGCTGCAATGATGGCCGAGGCTTGCGGCAAGTTGAACGGCACACCCGGAGTCGCTTTTGTGACCCGTGGCCCTGGTGCGACGAATGCTTCGGCGGGCGTGCACATTGCGTTCCAAGATTCGACGCCGATGATCTTGTTCGTCGGCCAAGTCGCCAGTGACCAACGCGACCGCGAAGCCTTTCAAGAAGTTGATTACCGCGCCATGTTCGGCCCTTTGGCAAAATGGGTTGCAGAAATTGATCGCGTTGACCGTATTCCTGAGTATGTGAACCGTGCATTCCAAACCGCCCAATCAGGCCGCCCTGGCCCTGTGGTTTTGGCCCTGCCCGAAGACATGCTGTCATCCGCCTGCGACGCCGTTGCGACGCCACGCGCGACATTGCCGTCCGCACAAGCCAATCAAGCCGATGTTGAAGCTATTGTTTCTGCTATGCGAAAAGCGGAGCGCCCTTTGGTGTTGCTTGGCGGGCGCAATTGGTCCCCTGCGGCAGCAAAAGCTATGGCACATGTCGCGGAAACGCTCGACCTGCCCGTCGCGGCCTCGTTTCGCTGCCAAGACTATCTAGACAATCGTCACGCCAATTATATTGGCGATGTTGGTATCGGCATCAATCCAAAACTGGCGCAATGCGTGCGCGATGCAGATGTGATTTTCAGTCTAGGCGCGCGCCTTGGTGAGATGACAACCAGTGGCTATACTTTGTTGGAAAGCCCTGTTTCCAAACAAAAACTGGTGCATGTGCATCTTGACCCCAACGAATTTGGCCGCGTGTATCACCCGACACTTGCCGTCACTGCGGATGCGGGCGCGCTTATCCAACAGGTCTCAGCACAGTTAAAGGCGTCTAAGCCTGCCCCTCGACGCGATTGGACTGACACAGCGCGCAGCAACTTTGAAACATGGCAACAGCCCGTGGAAACACCTGGCGCGTTGAAAATGGAAAACGTTATCGCACACCTTAATAACGTGCTGCCTGATAATGCCATCATCACCAATGGCGCAGGCAATTATTCGGCTTGGCTGCACCGCTATTACCGCTACCGCGATCACGGCACACAACTGGCCCCGACCAGCGGATCAATGGGATACGGATTGCCCGCCGCAGTCGCAGCCAAAATTGAACGCCCCGATCAAGAAGTCATATGCTTGGCTGGGGATGGCTGTTTTCAAATGAGCATGCAGGAATTTGGTGTCGCTTGTGAGAACAATGCCAACATTATCGTGTTGATTTCGAACAATGGCATGTACGGAACCATTCGATTGCACCAGCAAAAGAAATTCCCCAAACGTCCCAGTGGCACGAACCTTCAAAACCCGTACTTCGCAGCGTTTGCAGAGTGCTATGACGCCTTTGGCGCTGTGGTTGAAACGGATGCAGAATTCGAGGCAGCTTTGGCCGCAGCCCGCGCATCAGGTAAACCCGCGATCATTGACATGCGCATAGATCCCAATGCTCTCAGCCCTATGGCTAAACTCGAACAGATTGACACCTAAAGCGAAATCCATCTTTCCATCGCGCAATCGATGACAAGGCGCTCAAATGTCCAAGGCCATGCATTCCATCGCGCGTGCATGGCCTTAATGTCATAGAGCGATCATTGCACAGACCATCCTCAAGCCCGTCCACACAAACCAGACGATGGGCAAACAGGACGATCACATGCGCCAAAACCAACAGCACCTCCCCTGCATGTTGGCCTATTGATTGCTGTCTTTCCATTTAACCGGCGTGACATAAACAATACTGTCATCAACACTGACCATCACATCGCCATCTTGAATGTTCACTTGCAACTTCATCGACCGACTTGCCAGTGCAGCCAGCTCATTTGTGTTTTGTTCCGTCAGGTTGAACACCTGAAGGTTATCAAAACGCGTGGTGCCGTTTTTGATTTTATCCCACCACACCTCAGCCGTCCGACCACCATAACAATAGATCACCACATTGTCGGATTTGCCGCAGGATTGCCGCACGATTTTTTCACTCGGCAGACCCAAGGCCACCCACAACTCAAGCTCGTTGCTCAGGCTTTTTTGCCAAATATCAGGCTCGTCATCCGTTGACAGTCCCTTGGTCATTTCCAAGTTTTCATGCGCATTCAACGCAAAGGCCAAAAGGCGCACCATCAACCGTTCATCCGTCTCAGAGGGATGTTTGGCGATCGTCAACTTATGGGTCTCATAATAGTGACGATTCATATCCGATACGGAAAGTTCGACTTTATAAATAGTGGATTTTTGCGCCATGGCCTGTCCTGACATAGAGAAGATTGTGATGCTTAGGACGTCTGGCGACTTTGTGAAAGCGGATTCACAAAAACCTTTGAAGGGCGCGACCCAGCCGCGCCCG
>NZ_JAHKPU010000045.1:558-55848 GCF_018860505.1 Pacificibacter marinus | reverse complement strand
TTCGAGCGAAAGGCCGCATAAATGAGTTCAGAGACCGGAACGTACACGAGGCAAGACCAACCTGCCTCCTTTACGGTTCTCAAAGACCAAGCGGCAGACGATCCAACCACCACCAGCGCTGAACATTCATAAGACAAGCGGCATCAGGTCCAGAACGAGGTTCCTGCGGTTGCCCCCTATCCATGTGGCTTGGCTGTGACAGCTGGAAATCTGCGCAGTGAGAACATCGAAGGCATCCATAAAATCACAGGTGTCTTGGCTGAAAAATCCATTATTTAGCAACGGAAAAATGCTAAATAACAAAATGCTGAAACGCGACACTTGCATCACTGACTGCGCCTCGCATAATGAAACCAGCCAAGTGCGCCAAACTTTCTATATGTTTAAGCGGTCTTTTGTTCCAAAATCCTGACGATGGACAATTCAGTGTTGAAAATTAGATCAGATACAACACGTCCTCTTTGGAGAGAGTGTTTCCTCTCGAAAATGCAGTTTTTGCTTAAGGCCACGGCGGCAAGTCTTTTCGTAACCTTTGGGGCACAGTCGCAAACGGCTGATCTCGACTTGAGAATACCACAACCTTTTGGCAACACTGCCATCCCTTTGGTCGAAGGCGCTGAAGAGATTATTGTCGATGTTCCAAGTCCATTGCACCCAACACGGTATCAACGCGGAGTTTTGGGGGACTGGATTTATGTGATTTACCCAAATGGGGCAGCTCACGTCATGAGCAACGCTGGGCGACATCGCAACCTGTTTGATGTCACATGCACCGAGGGCCTATCATGCCTGATCTTGGGTGCAGACGGCGCAGAATCGACTATCTATGCAACGGGCGAGAAAAGGCCTGCTCCGCCGGCCCCTACAAATGCGCAAGACGTGGCGCAATTTGTCGCGCGCTGGATTCTGGCAGAGACAGGATCTCGTGGGGACACACAGCTTGATAACCTTGTATCTGATGAGGCTAGTGAGCAGGGGCAATCGGATATTGGACTTGTCACTTTGACGTCAGAAATTGCCGTTGATGCGCTTGCTCCACAGGGGGCTGATGATGTCTCTCTTGTTGAGGAAGATCCTGACGCAGACGCTCAAAATCTTGAAGATTTGGTCGAGGTTGATGAGCCTGATCCACAGCCTTTGGATGCGCTAAATGCGTCCTGCCCTGATCTTGCTGCCTTTGTTCCAGATGACTGCCATCAGTCGGTGGAACTCATTGTGTCGTCCTCTCCTGTTGAACCAGCACCTAAACGTGATGCGGCGATACAACCACAGGCTGGCGCAGACCCTCAAACACCACCTGAGCCGGTTCAAGAGACGGCTCAACAAACCTTTTGGGAACGGCTTGATTTGGCCTGTGCGATAACGGGGACCACAAGCCTGCAAGATGCGTCTGGGGCGGGCACTTTGCAGTTTGCAAAACCGCGCGCAAGTTTGGGATGTAGTACCAAACTGACGCCTAGACTGTCCTTTCGCTTCGCTTTGGTCGGCTATGCGAATTCAAGCGACAAGGCGACATCTGATCCAGATTTCACCTATGCTTTTAATTATCAGGTCAGCGATAAAATCAATGTAGGATACAGTAATTATTCGGCTCAGTTTAACGGGCCCAATGGTAATTTTTTCGATGGATTGAAAGATGGGAATTTGCGCGCAAGTTACAAACTTCCGGTGATCGAACTGCCGTTTGATAAAAAAATACCTTGCACTGCCAGCATAGGATTTCCCAATCCTGCGAGCGAAAGCTTAAACTTTTCCTGTGGTTATGCGGTGAATGATCGGCTTCGTGTCGGTGGAACGGCCTATCTTTATGCTCCGGGTGTGCAAACTTCATATCAGCCAGATTACAGTTATACCGCCAGCTACAAAATCGCTGATGATTGGTCGCTGTCGTATAGCAATTATAGCAACAACAGATGGGCGTGGAATCGGGGCGATGCGCCAGGGCCTGGCATTCTGGGCGGCAATCTATCTGTGACCTATAAGTTCAAATTTTAGTTTGATATCATGACTTTAGAATCGCGTTGAGTTGAGCAATTTCGTCTGAGAGCTCTTGCGCAATTTCTATTATCGTCGCCTTTGTCGTCTCAGTCGAGTGGTGTTCAATACGTTTTGCGAGTTCAGCCATGCTTTCAAATCCCATGGCAAGGCATGCGCCTTTGATCGAATGTCCTTGTTTTGAGGCGGCGTCTATATCGCTGGATTCTGCTGCGGCGATTAAAAGGTCGAGCCTTTGGTTGCAATCTGTCACAAATTTTTCCGCTAAATCGATGAGCCCCTCAGCAGAGAAGATGCTTAACATGTTTTCACCGACAGTTGTGTCCATCATCGCCAGCAGTTGCTCTTCGACAGAGGCGGTTTGATCCTCTGGCGAGGTCGCCTCTTGCGCGGATGCGGTGATGGACGTGAGGCCGAGGGTGGCTTCTAAAGCGGATTTCAATTCGTCATAAGGAATAGGCTTAGACAAGATACGCGTGATTCCGACTTCATTTGCCTCGGCCTCAATCGCATCCGCAACATGGGCCGTTAGCGCAAGGATTGGAGGCACAGAGTCTTTCGGCCATTTGGCAAAAATTTGACGTGTGGCTTCGATCCCATCCATTTCTGGCATAGCAATATCCATCAAGATAAGATCGTATTTTCCTGGGGCGAATTTCTCAACTGCGATCCGGCCGTTCTCTGCCAGATCCGCTGTCATATCCATGCGTTGGGCGTAAGCGAGAAGCATTTTTTGGTTGATGATATTGTCTTCGGCAATCAGGACGTGTTTGCCTGCGATGCAAGGAGGGGGCGTTGCTATCTGTGCATCCGAATCCTGATAAGGACGGGACGCTGAGGCACTGACGACGGTGACAGCCAGCTCTATCCAAAACGTGGACCCAGCTCCTTGTTTGCTCTCAACGCCGACGCGACCGCCCAATCCGTCCATGATACGTTTGCAAATCGCGAGGCCCAATCCTGTGCCCTGTGCCGCGACGGTTAATGGATTGGCAACCTGAGAAAAGTCTTTGAACAGATCGTTGAATTTTTCAGGCGGTATGCCGACGCCAAAATCTTCGACCTCACAACGCAGCAGTGCGCCTTGAGCATGTGGCGTGGCTGTCGCGCGCACGATGATTGGTCCCTCAGTTGAATACCGCAGGGCGTTGCTAATCAAATTAGATATGACTTGCCGAATGCGTGTCGCGTCGCTCAAGAACAGCTGCGGAACACTGTCGTCGATTTGAAGCGTGATGGTGCGTGCTGTGCCTTTGCCATGTGACGTGTACAGCATCGATATGCTTTTCACCAAGGCGCGAATATCAACGCTCTCCTCCTCGAAAACAAAGACGCCCGCTTCCATTTTTGAAAAGTCGAGCACATCATTGACGATCCGGCTCAGTCCGGTGCCTGCAGCTTTGGCGTAGTTCAAAAGCTCCAGTTTTCCCGCGTCCACCTCATCCATTGCCAGCAGATCAATCATCCCCAAGAGCCCACCCAAAGGGGTACGTATTTCATGGCTCATAGTCGCAATGAATCTGCTCCGTGCGACTGAAGCGGCCTCAGCGCGCTCCAAGGCTTGAACAAGCTCAGCTGTCCGCTCCTCGACGGCTTCGGTCAATTGCTGTGAATGTGCATTTAGGGCCGTGTTTGCCTCGAACAGTTCACGGCTCTTGCGTTCCAGCAATTTTTCAGCTTCGGCGCGCGCCGCGCATTCACGGTTATATCTGCTGCGTGAAACGCGGGTATCGTCGGAAGAGCTCATTTCAGATAATACCTTATGATTGCAGAGTAATCTCAAAATTTGTGACTGTTGGTTTGGCAAGATTGACTTGACTTGTGATGCCACCCTTTTCGTCAAAATGTGCGAGGGCGGCTTCAATCATTCCGTGGCAAAAAGCCCCTAGAGGACGAGGCGACTCGTAGACCATCATCATTTGGTTCGGAGCTGTCCGTTCCGTAATAAAGGTGGGCAGCTCTGCCTCGGGGTAGAGCTTTCGAACTTCGACATGGATTTCATTTTCGATGGAATCCAGCAAAGAAAATGCGTCTTTTTTGTCAGCAAAAAACTGCGGATAATGTTCAACGAAATGAGTCAACATCCAATGCCCAAACATCTTTTGCAATGTCTCCGCGTCAATGCCTGAATGTGCGCTAAAGGCGACAACGATTTTGACCAATTCCGAGCAGGGATAATTTCCGACTGTGGTAAACGCCCCATCATTTTCAAGATCGGCTTTGTCTAACACCTCATCTACAGTGTCCTCGCCAAAGGCATTTTCTGCCATTTTGATCAATTCAACAAAGATCGTGCCTTTCATGGATTCGTCCTTTCATCACGTCTGTTGAGACATTTCAGCAAATGCACCGTCATGTGTTCTTCACTTGGCTTGCCTGTGTCTTTTGCCTTAGTCAGTCCTAGCTGGCCGATTAAGGCAAGGATAAAATTGAGAATATTCAAGAAATACTGCTGCAATTCTGTGCAGAGTCAAAAATAAAATATCCTGTTTATGTCTTCCTATGGCGCGTGGACCTGCGCGTTTATCCTAAGAAAAGTTGCATTATTTTGCCGCGAAGTTGTGCGTATTTTGACATTTTTGAGCGCGATAAGTTCAGTTAGGGGCGCATCTTTAAGTTGTTTATGTGTCCTTTTTGGTTAAGGATGATAGCAACGAAGCAACTTGGTCCGCTATGTGATGTTTAACGTCGACTGGCTTGGATTTGGGAAACCAAGTGACCTGAATTTTTTGTTTGCTTTAGATTTGAACTGTTGGCCTGCTAGAATGGAGGCTTGTGTGACATGGAAATGCCCTTAGACATTATCGTCGCCGAGGATAACTTGGTTCAGCGCACCTATCTGGCTCGAATGATCGAGCATTTGGGGCACAAAGCGTGTGTCGCTGAAGATGGCGTCGAGGCGTTGGAATTGGTTCAGTCCACCGGCGCTCAAATTTTAATCACCGATTTTGATATGCCGCGCATGAATGGTATCGAGCTCACGCGTGCTGTGCGTGGTTTGGACTTAGACCATTATGTTCATATCATTATGCTGACAGGCAGTGGGCAAAGCGAAACCAGTGCCGAGGCATTGGATACGGGCGTCGATGATTTCCTGACAAAAGATAATGACCCCACACGCTTGAAGGCGCGCATCCATGTTGCCTCTCGTCTTGTTCATCATGCGAGAGAGCGACAAAATCAGCACCACATCTTGAAAGAAATCAACAGCCGTATTCAAGAAGATCTGAAAGCGGCTGCTGATGCGCAAAGGCAACTTTTACCCGTGATTCAGCGCGACATCGGTGGCATCCATGTTTCATCTGCTTTTGTACCCTCTGCGATGGTGTCCGGCGATATGTTCGGGTGCTTCGCTTTACCACAAAATAAGCTGGGCCTTTATGCGGTGGACGTGTCTGGTCACGGCATTCACGCCTCGCTTTTGTCGGTTGCCATCGGGCATCTGATTACACCTGAATTCTTTTGTAATGCCGCATGTGGTAAAGACGGAAAACCTGACCCTGCTGGTTTGGTGTCCAATCTCAATCAACGGTTTAGCGCCGCTGACAATGACGACTATTTCACGATGTTTTGTGCGATCATCGACACGGATACGGGCCATATGGATTTTTGTCAGGCCGGATATCCGTCTCCTACCTATGTGGATACGAATGGGCAAGCGACCTCAGTGGGGGAAGGCGGATTTCCTGTCGGAATGTTTTCTCATTTTTCGTATGAGAACGATGTCTTTGCCTTCGAAGAAGGGGGCTTGCTGGTTTTATGTTCAGATGCCGCTGGCGAAGCGGAAAACGAACATGGCGTTCCGTTTGGACGCGGGATGTTGCGTTCCGTCATCGAGCAAAACCACCAGTGCGATACCGATGAGGTGCCAGACATTATTGTTCAAGATTTGAAAGAGTGGCGCGGTGGTCGCGCATTGGAAGATGACTTAACTGTGGTCGCCCTAAAAAGGATAAATTCATGATACATACGTCAAAGTATGCCCCGCATATTGTTGTTGTGCGCCCTGGTGTGGAACGCCTGACAGCCATCAATTCAAAGGCTTTTAAAGAAGAGGTCATAGCGTTGATTGAAGGCGGAGCATCGCAACTTGTGATCGATTTTAAAGAGGTTTCTTTTCTGGATTCATCAGGATTGGGTGCATTGACTGGTGTACTCAAACGGATTGGACACCGAGGAGATTTGGTTGTCTGCGGATTGAACAGCGATGTCACTCAAATGTTTAAAATTTGTCGAATGGATAGGGTGTTTAAAAGCTACCTAGATGTTGACGCCGCGGTGCAGGCCATGAGTGAAAGTCTGTGAGCGCATTGACTTTTCATATGCAGAACCAACTCGAAGCGGTCGATCCGATGGTTTTGGCGTTGAAAAGTCATTTGCAAGACAAAGTGGCTGATGAAGTGCTCATGCGATTTGACATCTGTATGAGCGAAGCCTTGGCGAACTTGGTGCTGCACGCAAAAACGGAACAAAAAGATGCGCCAATCGACCTGATGTTGGATTTCGACGGGGAGCTGTTAATCGTTGATGTTTTTGACCCTGATGGGACCGCGGCATTTGATATTCGCAAGCAAGCGCGCGCGTTGTCTGATGTGGATGTCATGGCCGAAAGTGGTCGGGGACTAGGGCTGATTTTAGAATGTGCTGACGGGGTTGAATATGGTCCTGTGCAAAATCGTAGATGTCTGAGTTTGAAGTTTCAGGCGCGAAATTAAAAATCGGGCCGAACGTACCCGAAGATATATTCTCATCCAGAACGGAGCATGCGAATGAAAAGTGAAACCTTTTTGAAGACGGCCTGGGCCGGCGCATGTGCCGCCGTTGTATTGGCATTTCCAACGTCATCTGGGGCTCAGTCTGAAACGGCTGTCCAGCCGCGATCCATGACAATTGACAACGTGTCTATCAATGGGACTGAGTACAACAGCGTCACGATCCGTTCAGAAACACCCCTCATTCTTGATTTTGATGGAATGAATTCTGGTCAGTGCGCGCATGAAGAAGGGGATATCTCTAGACCGCATTTCGGGCGATCTGGCCGTTTGACTGACCGTGAATTTAAGATGGCAAAAATTGCATGGTCTTATTTCGAAAAACGGTTTCAGTCAGAAACAGGACTTGTGAATGCTGTTGGCTCTTATCCGTCAACCACGATGTGGGACACGGCTTCTTATATCAGTGCGCTGGTCGCAGCACGTGAGCTTTGTATCATTGATAAGCGCGAATTCGACACGCGCGCCACTAAGCTATTAAACACGCTGCGCAACCTTGATTTATACAATAAGGAAGCCCCCAACAAAGTGTATAACACTGAAACAGGGGAAAAAGTTAACTATGCCAACGAAGCTGGCGAGGTCGGTATGTCCGCGCTCGATATCGGGCGGTTGCTGGTTTGGCTTCGCATTCTTAAAGAGCGCAACCCTTACCTTGCAAACAGTGTAGACAACGTTCCAATGCGCTGGAACTTTTGCAATATGGTCAACGATGATGGCAGCATGTTTGGGGCCTTTAAACGTGGTGATGGAACCGCGCAATACGTGCAAGAAGGCCGGTTAGGGTATGAAGAATACGCCGCCAAAGGCTTTGCTCTTTGGGGTTTCGACGTTGACAAAGCTATGTCACCTGAGCCTCTTGCCTATACCACGATTTACGATGTGAAAGTGCCCTATGATGGTCGCGATCCACGTGTTTTCAAAAACCAAAACTATGTTTTAACCGAAGGGTATATCCTTGACGGACTTGAGATGGGTTGGGATTTGCCCTCTGATAAGTCCTATGACGGACTGACCGCAAGCCATGGCTGGCGGGCTGAGTTTGCGAACCGCATTTATCTGGTTCAACAACGTCGTTACGAACAAACGGGCATCATCACAGCGCGGTCTGAACATCAGGTCAACGGAAAACCTTACTTTGTGTATGACTCGATTTTCGCGGACGGCTATGCGTGGAACACATTAGACCCGACAGGGGAATATCAACCTGACCGCGCAGCGATTGCTGCCAAGGCCGCGGTGGGTCTATGGGCGCTTTGGGATACAGATTATACTGATCTTTTGTTTGAAAGCGTCGCGGATCTTTATGATCCCGAAGCAGGGTTTTACGAAGGACTGTATGAGAACGGAAACGGCTATATCCCACTGCAAACGGCCAACAACAATGGCATCATCCTCGCGGCTTTGCTTTATAAGGTGCAAGGGCCAATCTTGCAGCAAATCAACACATCTGCGCAATTCTGGGACACGGCCTATGCCGGAACAGGCTTGCGTGACAACAAGTGTCATCCGCGCTTGATGGAAGAAGTCGTGCCATGCTGTGCATGCGAGAACCCAACCCAACTCGATCCGGTTATCCCGTTGGAAGAATTCTTGTACTGCCGCGCTGTGCCGACAACAGGAGAGACAGCAGCAACCGAGTGTCAGCCTGAAAAACACAATCTTGCTCCGCCGACACCGCGTAAAGTTTTGGCCAGCTCCTGTCCAATTCCAGCGGGGAACTGAATATGAGCGCAGCTGGCAAACCGAGACTGGTTTGGTTTGATGCAAACCGCGTGTTTGCCGCAATGGGCGTGGTTTTGATCCACTCTTCAACAGATTTCGCAGGCCAACCTTTCGCCAAAGTGGAGACCTCAGAGCGTTTGATTCCCGTGGTCTTACGGTCGCTCGGTGAATTTTCGGGCTCTGAAATGTTCTTTTTGTTCTCGCTTTTCCTAATGGCGATGCGGGTGGATAAGAAAATGCCGAGCTATTCCAGCGCCATCGGCATGCAGGCCAAACGGTTGTTGGTTCCGTTTGTGTTTTGGGTGGTGTTCTACGCATTTTTTCGGCTGCTCAAAGCCGATGCTTTTAACTATGCGCCCTATATGTGGGATCAGATTTCTGACATCAAAAATTGGTTTGGCTACTTTCTTCTTGGCAAAGTTCAGTACCACATGCACTTTCTACCAACGCTCTTTGCGCTCTTTTTGTTTTACCCGTTCATGCGAGGCGCGACCCGTTACCCAATACTTGGGCTAACCTTATTCGTGACGCTGGGCATCATGAACAACACGCAAGGGTTTATCTGGGGGCTCGGGCTTGAGGCCGAAGTACGTGACTACATTCTTCGTGCGATCAAAATTTTAGGCTATGTCGGCTATGGTTTGGCGGCCTTTGCGCTTTACGGGCTTTGGAAAGATGGCATTCCACGCGGTGAATCACGCTTGCTGCGCCGTGGTGGATTTTACTTTGCTGCGCTTGCTTATGTGGCGACGATCCCGTTTTTTGCTTATGCGGTGCAAAACGGCGCGTGGGGCGTGCGCAGTGGTTGGGATTTTTATGGCCACTTTCTCATGCCGATCTGTATTTTCCTGATTTTTCTGGGCGGGCAATATCGTGACTGGTCACCACTGTGGTCTAAAATTGCCAAATATTCATTCGGTGTTTACCTTGTTCATCCTGCGGTGATTGATCTGTTTGATATTGCGCTGTTCAAATCAGGCACATCAGACATGTTGTCGCCCACAGCATTGGTTTTGTTGCGGTTCGCTGTGGCGCTGCCGATGTCGTTTTTCGTAAGTTTAGGGATATCAAAGATCGGGCTACTTGCTTGGACCATCGGACTAGGCCCGACGCCGTGGGAGGCGCGTAAATCAAAAGAGGCAGGCGCATGATGACGGACGATTATTTTCTTAAATTCGAAGACCGCGTTCCGCCACCACCTTTGCCCTATTCGGCGAGGCGTGAAAGTCTTTGGCAGTTCTTAGCAACTGTGGCCTTGGTTGTCGGGGGCTGGTACATCTGGTGGCGCTGGACAGGGTCATTAAACCCTGACGCCATGTGGTTTGCCATCCCTTTGGTATTGGCTGAAACCTGCGCCTATTTTGGGATGTTGTTATTCGTCTTTAATCTGTGGAAAGACGAGCCCATCAAAATAGAAACACCGCCTGCGGTTTTGGGTGATGTCGTGCAGAGCCATCCTGAAAGTGACCGTCCGATCGCGGTCGACGTGATGTTTGCCACCTATGACGAAGACCCTGAATTGGTGCGCCTTGGTATTCAAGACGCGAAACGGATGACCTATCCTCATCCCATCGATGTGCGCATACATATTCTCGATGATGGACGCCGCCCCGACATGCGGCGCGTGACCGAAGAAGAGGGCGCAAATTACATTTCACGCACGACAAACGAAGGGTTCAAGGCAGGGAATTTACGCAACGCAATGGACGAAACCCATGGCGATTTCCTTGTGATTTGCGACGCTGACACGCGCCCCTTTCCGACGCTTTTGGAACACACACTGGGCTATTTTCGTGATCCTAAAATGGCATGGGTTCAAACGCCGCAATGGTTTTATGACCTGCCTGAAGGCGAGCGCTTGCCAGAAAAGTTGACGCAAAAATTCGGAGCCCGAGGGGGTGCATTTGGGCGTATTGTTGAAAAAGTTATCGGACCTGTGACCGTTGGTGATGATCCGTTCGTGAACGACCCAAAGATGTTTTACGACATTATACAACGGCGTCGAAATTGGGTGAATGCATCGTTTTGCTGTGGCGCGGGGTCGATCCACCGCCGTGAGGCTGTGATGGAGGCGGCGCTACGCAGCTTTGGGCAAAAAGTCGAAGAACGCACTTGGGCTGTCGAGGAGACCATCACTGTATCTAGCAAAGAACGCGAAGTCGCGCCTGAGTTGATGCAAGCGATCAAAACTGAAGCGGCTGCGACTGAGGTTCTGACCCCTTATAAATTTCATGTTTCAGAAGATATTTACACATCTATCGTATTGCATTCCGATCATGAACGCGGCTGGAAGTCCAAAATGCACCCGATTGTGGAAAGCAAAATGTTGTCGCCTCAAGACCTTGTGACTTGGACTGTGCAGCGATTTAAATACGCAGGCGGCAGCCTTGATATCTTGGTCAATGACAATCCCTTGTTTCGCAAAGGGCTAAGTTTGCCTCAGCGTTTGATGTATGCGACGACCTTTTATTCCTACCTTGCGCCGCTTTGGAACGTTATCTTCCTTTTCGCGCCAGTCCTGTATCTTTTGACGGGGCTTTCCCCAGTGTCGGCGTATTCGACAGATTTCTTTTTGCATCTCATTCCATTTCTGGTCACGCTTGAACTTGCGATCATGGTCGGAACGTGGGGGGTCGATGGCTATCCAGCTAAAGCCAGTTATCTATCGTTTTTCCCTTTAGGACTGAGAGCCATCTGGACCATCGCGAGAGGCGAAAAGATTTCGTTCAAGGTCACGCCAAAGGCGCGTCAAGCGGGCACATTTCTAGCTCTTGTACGTCCTCAAATCGCGGTTGTCGTCCTGACGATTTTAGGCGTTCTTTGGGCGATAGGGGCTTTGGTTTTGGGCGGCACCTCGCATTCTACGAGCGGGGTTTTGGCCAATGCCCTTTGGGGGCTGAACAATTGCATTGCTATGGCAGGAATCATCGCGGCGGCCATGTGGCAGCCTGCTGAAAAAGAAGAAGGGCAATCAAAATGAGTTTTCGTGAAAACTTAATAAAGGCAAGAAGCCACATCATCTTTCTGGGGGCCTTAGCCGTTGGCCTGGTCATGGTCATAGGATTGGAAAATATAATCGCGAAAAACACTGATGCACAGGCCATGAAATTGAAGTCTAATGAAAAGCCCGCCGTGGAATTAACTGATGCCTCCCCCATGGCAGCCTTTGATGACATCACACCCTTGTCACTCGCGATTGTGGGGGAAACGTCACAGGATGATCTCGCTTACGCCCAGATTGCTTGGCGTTATTTTGAGAACAACACGCATCCCGAAACAGGGCTTGTGAACTCAGCCGATAAATACCCCTCCACCACGATGTGGGAAACAGGGTCGTATTTTGTGGCCGTCATTTCAGCGAACCTATTGGGGCTTATTGATGAGCAAGAGGCAAAGTCGCGGCTCTCTCTGACTTTGGATACGCTGACCAAAATACGGCTGTTTGACGACATTTTACCCAACAAAGCTTACAATGTACAAACGGCGGAACTGGTCAATTACGCCAATAAACCTGTGGAACGCGGGCTGGGCTGGTCTGCTTTGGACATCGCGCGGTTGGTCGGAACTTTAGCTCAAATCACGCAGCATTATCCTGAACTCGCTCCACAAGTGAACGCGCTCTTAGATTATTGGGATCTGTCTCAGATGGTTGAAGATGGTCAGCTGATTGGCGGGAATTTGTCAGATGACATGTTGCGTCGGGATCAAGAAGGCCGTGTGGGCTACGGGCAATATGCGGCCAAGGCGATGATGCTTTTTGGCTTTGATATGTATCGCGCCTATGATGCGGAAGAACATCTCATGATCAAAGATGTCTTGGGGCAGCCAATCCCCGTAGATGATCGACTTCATCGCAACGTAACGCCCGCTTTTGTTGTGAGTGAACCCTATGTCTTCGACGGCTTGGAATTTGGCTTTGATGCACGGTCGCATCGTTTTGCGACTGCGATCTATAAGGCACAGGAAGCGCGCTACACTGAGACTGGAATTTTGACGGCAGTCAGTGAATCTCATCTCGATGAAGCACCATATTTTGTCTATTCCTCTGTCTGGGGCGGGGGGGCGCCTTGGGCTGTTATGACCTTCCAAGGTGATCGACTGGATAGCAAACGCACAGTGACAACCAAGACTGCTTTTGCATGGTATGCATTGTTTGGAACGGAATATGCGAAAGAATTGGTGACGGCCCTTGCGCCACTGGGTGATCCTGATCGTGGCTGGCCGGAAGGTCTTTATGAAGCGGATGGCTCGATCAATGGATCTGTAACCACAAATACGAATGCTGTCGTCCTCGCGGCATTGGCTTTCCGTGCGTTTGGGCCGTTGATCCGGAGCGCGCAGTGAAACAGATAGCACCATCCATTCTGTGCGCCCTAATGTTACAAATCCAGCCTGTGACCGCTGAAACATGCGTAGGACCTGCGATGGATAGGGCTTTCCCTGGTGCCACATCGGTTGAAACACGGCATGTTGATGTCCCGTCTCCAAATTTTCCGGGCCTTTGGCAAGAAGGGTTTATCTTTGGGTATTTCTACCAAATTTTTGCCAACGATGAGGCCGTATTGGCTGAATCGAAATCAGAGCCAGATTGGTCTATCGCCATCACATGTGTGGATGAAGTCTGCCATCGTAATGTTGCAGGCAATCCAAACGAAGGCACCATCAACATAGCAGACCTGCTTGCATCCTGTTTGCGCGATCCAAATTTGTCGGCAGAAGCCGTTGAGCAAAAACTCTCCCTTTCTGAGCGGGCCGTAAACACGGAAGGGCAAACTCATGCGTTGACGCAACCGCTTGCGATCTCTGATGTAGAGGACGAATCCGAAGCTATTGAGCAGCAAGACACTGAACAGGAGGCCACAGAGATTGAGGCCGTGCGACCCCAAGGTGAGGATATAGAAAAGGCCGTTACAGACCCTTGTGGTCTTGCTGCAATTCCTGAGGGAACACCTGGATTTACGGTGCAACGGTTACTGACGCTCGCGGGGGCGGACCCCGGGCCAATTGATGGCATTATTGGGGGCATGACCCGCGCAGCCATAAGCGAGGTTTTGGGTGAACCTCAAGAAACCTTAGACTTGTCCAAAGTGATCGTTGAATTAAATGCTCTTTTGTGCCGATAAGAGCGTTATGTCCCTCGTCATATAAAATGGGACATCAGGGCGGCTTGAGTAATGGAGGCTCTGGCTCGTTTGTGTGATTGATTGTCCGGCAGGCGATTGCAAAGCAATCTGCCGAGAGGGGCTGACACACCCCCGCACAACGGAACGGTGATCAGGTCAATTGTGGGGTCAATATCCCAACACATTGTTTGCCATTGGGGTATTGATCTTATCTCAAGTCCTTAGCGCAGGTGACGCTCGGGAGAACCTATATCAAAAAGCACAAAATAGGGTCGCACCACAAACCCTGCGATAGAGCCTGAATAAAACGCCCCATCACAACGCTCTAAGTTTAACCCAACTCCATTTCAGCAGCGGTATTGAGATCAGAAACACGCAAATCAGTATAAGTACTGCCGAAATCGGACGCTCCAGAAAAATTGACCACGACCCCCGACTGATCATAAGGCTACGCCGTAAGTTTTCTTCGAGGATTGGCCCAAGGATCAAACCAAAGGCCATCGGCGTTACTGGCAAACTCAATCGCGAAAAGACAAACCCCACCACGCCAAAGGCAATCATCACGTAGACGTCGTTCATGTCATTGCGGATGGCGAAAGCGCCGATCACACAAAACACCGCGATAAAAACATACATCAACTGTGGAGGGATCCGCGTCACAAGCACTGCCGCGCGGATCATGCCAAGACCAACCACCAGCGTCGCGATCAGCGCCAAAAGAACCGATACATAAATCCAAGCCACAAAGGTCGGATTGTTAGCAAACAGCAACGGTCCCGGCGTCAAGCCATGCAACATCAATGCGCCCATCAGAACGGCCGTAATCGTATCCCCCGGCACCCCCAAAGCAATGAGTGGAATAAGAGAGCCGCCAACAGAGGCACTGTTAGCCGCTTCGGGCGCTACAATCCCATCGGCATGACCGGTACCGAACTTCTCAGGCGTCTTGGACAAGCGCCGTTCTTGCGCATAAGCGATAGAGACCGCCACCGCAGAACCAGCCGCGGGGATAGCGCCGATAAACGTACCGATAACGGAACCGCGCAGCATCACTTTCCAACGGCTCGTCAGTTCATTCAGTGGCAACATCACTTTGCCGATCTGTGGCCGCACCTTGGGTGTTTGCGCAAAGCCCACCAAATTTTGCAAAATTTCACCCAGACCAAACAGACCAATGATCATCGGCACCAAATTCAAACCCGATTGTAACATCGGCGTATTAAGTGTCATGCGTTGCGCATCTGTCAGCGCATCAAAGCCAACCATACCCAAAATGACGCCAATAAATCCGACAACACTGGCCACCAGAGTTGATCCATTTGAGGAAAAAGACAGCATCACAATACCAAAAAGCGCAACAGCGGCAAATTCTGGACTGCGGAAATTGGTGGCAAACTCAGCCAGCACCGGCGCAAGCAAAACCAGCATCGCAAGACCGATCATGCCGCCTATTGTCGAGGACACTAGCGCAAAATTCAAGGCATGTCCTGCCCGCCCCTGTTGCGCCATGGGGTAACCATCGATCTGCGTAAAAATAGACGCAGGCGTACCAGGCAGCTTCATCAAAATGGCAGAAATGGACCCGCCATAGACACTCGACATAAACACCGAGATCAAGAACAGCATCGCGACGCCTGGTTCCATGGTAAATGTCACGGGCATCAATATCGCCAAAGCCATCGTTGATGAAATTCCAGGAATGGCCCCAAGCACAAGACCTAGAACAGTCCCAAGCACGACAAGACCAAGCATCAGAGGGCTAGATAGATATCCGAGCAATACGTCGATAAAAGAGGTAAGCAGCATGTAATATCCCCGATCAAACTGGCAGTGGAAGCGTCAAAAGACGCACAAAAATCAATTGGATGAACAGCGCAGCGCCCGCTCCGAAAATGAGTGCTTCAATAGCATGTCGCACCGCATGTCCCCGCAAGTTAGACAGCAACACGTAAATCCAGATCGAGGAAAACAGGACAACAGCCAACATCGTCCCCAGCCCTTCAATGGCCGTTGGCATCGCGAGCAAAGAGACAACAAAACCAATCGGCAGCCCCCAAGATCGCACACCCTCAATGAATTGATGTGTTGGCACAAAGCTGGCACCTTGGCCTCGCAACCCCAGCAACCCGATCAAAGACAGAATACCCCCAGCCACAGCCAGACATCCAAGACACAAAGACGACAAAAAGAACGGCCCCGGATCGCCCCGCATAGGCGTGTTCGAATACATGCCTTGACTGTCTGTCAACAAAAGATAACCGCCACCTGCGAGGAAGAGAAACAGCAATCCTGCCGCAAATGTTTTGCGCGCCGATCCATCAATGGGAGGTGTCATGTCTGGCTCCTAGGGTATACCTTGAAATATGTCGGCGGACCTCACACAAAGGCCCGCCCGTTGTTAGCTTCAGTCGCGTTTGAGTTCCGGCGCAACAAGTCCAGCGTTTTCCAGCAGCGGATAAACAAGCTCTTGCTGCATAGCGAGTTCAGCAGCGGCATCGGTCGCACCAAGTGGGCGCAACACCATGCCGCTTTTCTTTGCTGCCGCAACGAAACCTTCGCTATTGACTGCTGCCAGAAGTCCGGCTTCCAGCTTTGCGCGAATATCAGTAGGGATACCAACCGGCCCAACCAGCATGACAAAGTCATTCACAACCACATCGTAACCTTGTTCTTTGAACGTCGGCACATCAGGCAACTGCGGGTGACGCGTCTCAGAAGCAACACCAAGCACGTTGATTGTGCCAGCGAGCGCATGTTCTAGGATCGGTGGGATCGGCAGCGTCGCGGTTTGCACTTCGCCGGTTAACAGCGCGGTCACTGTTGGCGCATGACCCGGATAAGGCAAGCGCATCATATCGGTGCCCAAGGCTTGTGGAATCACTTCAGCAAAGACGAAAGAGTTACCACCCTGTGGGTCATTGCCATTCATCAGCCCCATTGGGTCTTCTTTCATGGCTGCGACATAGGCTTCCAGCGTGTCGATGCCAGTATCTGCTGCAATCTGAAGAGCGCCCGGTTCGTCACTGACATAGGCCAGCGGATCAAGCCCATCGAGCTGTGGCGCACTTGTATTCATGAATGATTGCGACACCGCATGCAGCCCCATCACGCCAATGGTGTAACCATCGGGGTCGGCTTTGGCGATGTGACGGATACCAGTAGAACCGCCAGCGCCGGTGACGTTGTCTACGACGACAGCTGTGTCCATGATGGTTGAAAGTTCGTGCCCGATCAGACGACCAACAAGGTCATGACCACCACCAGCAGGCCAAACCACAGTGACGTGAATCGGTTTGTTGGGGTAGGCATCATCTGCGAATGCAGCCTGAAATGGCAGAGCTGCAAATGTGGCCAAGCAAAGGGCTGAGGTAAAGAGGTTACGTTTTTTCATGACTTCCCTGTTCGTTTTGATGTTGAGCGTTGATAGATAGACACAGCCTATCCGCGCACAGCCCACCGAACGCGGGCCGCGAATTTATTTTCAAGATATCAGCCTTGAAGGCAGTGCATTTCACTGCGGAGTTCTCAGCCCTTTTTTCGGGTCTTTGCTCCGTTGTTTGGTTAGAAAAGCTGACTAAAACTTGTTTGTATAGAAATAAATTATTCAACCGAATAATTTCTCTTCATCACACCCGATTACGCCCCAGAAGCGCCTATTTTTTAGGCAAGGCCTGCTGGTTTGAAGTTCGAATGCTTACAGATCGATTTCGACATTTCCCTCTGGCACAGAGCAACAAATGAAGACATCTCCCTCTTCAGGCGAATCGATCAAGTCTTCCGTATACGCAACACTTCCCGATACCTTACGGCAGGCGCACGAACCACATATTCCAGATCTACATTCAAAATTGGGAGCAAGCCCTTGAGCTTCAGCAAGCTCTAAAAGGTTTTCACTCGAACCATCCCAAGCCACCTCAATACCAGATTTTACGAAGCGAACGATAGGTCCCTGCCCCGCACTCCCAACTTCAGAAACAGGTAATTGAGACGTAACAGAGTGCATGACTTTTTTTATAGCAGCCACAGGAGAGCCTCCAAAAGCTTCCTGCTTTATCTCACTATCAGGCACGCCAAGGTCACACAAAGCCTCACGCATCGCGGTCATGAAACCACTGGGGCCGCAAAGATAGACATGGTAGGCATCAAGCGGCAGCAATTTACGTAAGCTGTCTCGTCCTAAAAGACCAATTTCTTGACAACGGCCAGACGACAGGTCGCCTTCATCCCCTTCTGCAAAGACGGTATAGCTGCGAATATGCGCCGCTTCCGCGATGACCTCAGCAAGCTCCTCGGCGAAACCGTGCTGCGTCGCATCCAAACAGGCATGTACAAAATACACCGGTCGAGCAGGCTGGCGCGCCAGCACAGAAAGCATCGCAAGCGCCGGTGTTATCCCGATCCCGCCAGTGAGCAAGAGCACCGGACGCGCATCGTCCGCCAGCACAAACCCGCCACGCGGCTTTTCCGCCGCCAGACGCGTACCGACCTGCGCCTGCTCATGTAAAAAGCGCGATCCACCTTTACCACTAGCCTCTAGCTTAACACTGATACGATAACCGCTGTGATCCGCTGGATCAGAGGAAATCGTATAGGTTGCAATTTTGCGCTCTGGCAAATCCAGCCGCAACGGCAAATGTTGCCCAGCCTCAAATGGCTGAAATACGCCCCCCACGACCTTAAAGTGCAACGAAATCACATCTCGACTTTCCTGAACACGGTCCACGACTTCCAGCATCATAGGAGCATCAACCATTTGACCCACCTTGCGGCACGCCCAGCGCCATCATTTCGTCACGCAAAAACTGCGCAATTGCAGCATTTTGATCAATCAACGAAAACCGCGCACCGTCGCCATAGTCTGTCAGATTGATCATTTCAGTTGTGATCAC
This sequence comes from Pacificibacter marinus, assembly GCF_018860505.1. GTDB lineage: Bacteria > Pseudomonadota > Alphaproteobacteria > Rhodobacterales > Rhodobacteraceae > Celeribacter > Celeribacter marinus_B. The sequence continues at coordinate 37,344 of NZ_JAHKPU010000045.1, read as the reverse complement.
CGCCAAACGGCTGTCAGGATGATCCGCGTGGTATTTCAACACTTTGCGGGCCACATGCTTACACGGCTCCAACCGCCATGCTTCCCAAGGTGAATGCCATTCCCCCGACGCCGGTCGTGTAAAGGGATAAAGGATCGCACGCCCATGTTCCCCATCGCGTTTTCGTTGATGTGGATCATCGGGCACGCCTGCCGCCCCATTAGACCTGTCATGCTTAGACCACAGATTACGCGGCCCAGACGGCGTCACAGAACGCAACTGAAACCACCGCACGAGTCCAGCATCCAGCCATTGATCCACCAAATTTTTAGACTCGTAAGGATCAAGAACCACACGCCCCGCTGCCACATCTTCGCGAATGCCAGACACCTCTAATTCAGCGTCATCGCCCATTTTGAACAGCATGTGAGAATAATCGAGCGTCAAATTAAACGGCACGCCCTGCTTGTCCGACGCTTCGGCCACAATCGAGACGCGGCGCGGATCTTCGCTCCACATATTCACATGCAACTCGAAGCAGGGCTCTATCCCAAGCTCCTGCCCCAGTTCCCACGCATCAAGCCAAGCGCGAATGACCTCATCATCCGTGACCCAACGCTTTTCGCCGTGCCAGCTATAGACCATCATATTGTGGAACTTCGCACCAACCTGAACCGCGCGTTCCATATTGGCGCGCAAAGCAGGAAGATAACCCTCACCCAGCTCATAAACACCGCTTGCCGTATATACAGGCAAGGCGTTTGCCTCTTTTAAATCAAGAAAAGCATCAACCTCATGCTCAAGAGGTAAGCGATCAAAAAAGTCGAACACACCTGCTTGCGCAACCATTTGAAACTGGTCTGAAAGTGATGGCTCAGTGAATGCAACAGGCCGCTCGGGCGTAGAGGCTTGCGCTCCGCGACCGTTGCAACCAATCAGAATTGGCGTCATGTCTTTACTTTCCGAATAGGATGCCCGTAGGCAATGTGATCACGAACATTTCGAAACTTCAGTCATGATAGACAAAAGATGTATCTGGCTCAGAGGCGGCATCAACAGTCCTTTCACGTTCAAGCAATTCGTTGATGCGCTTGCGGTACACCAACGGACCACGATCGATGGCAATCCGTATTGGACGACGCTTCAACGGCACCTGCTCTTCGGCGTGAACGGCCTCTAGAATGTCCTTGTCTTCACCGAAGGCAATCCGGAACATCGCATCGATTTTCTCGGAAGCCTCGTCAGTGTCCACTGCGGTATTTCGCAAGTGCATCCAGCGGTCAATTGTGTAGTTTTCTGTCACCGGCGTCATGAAGTGCAGCGCAAAGATACGGTTTCCGGCATCGCGGTCATCTTCCTTGATGTCATCCGCAACATCCGCAGAACCAAAGTCAATCATAGCAATCGATGGTAGGTGAAGGTGATAATAGTGCCAGCGATCCACATTGCCTGAAAACCCGCCGAACGCCTTAAAGAAACCAATCGGTTCCGCATCGCGTATCCAGCGCCATGCTGTGATGGTCTTACCTTCGGTCGAGACATGAACCGGCACGTTTTCCGATGCAGAATTGCCAAGTGTCGTCGGGTGGACAAAACTCACATGCGCCGGATCCACGAGGTTTTCCGCCACATTCAGATAATTCGATTCAAGATGTAGCGCATCACCGTGGTGCGCATGCCAATTCGGATCGGAAAACTGCGGCAGATCGAAAATTTCATCAGGATTTGCACGATGCGCATCCCCCATCCAGATCCAAACGATACCGTGACGTTCTTCGATAGGGTAAGCCTCGACATAGGCAGAAGGCGGGATCTTATCCTGACCCGGCACCCGCGTGCATTTCCCGTCAGAGCCAAAAGTCAGCCCATGATACCCACACTGCACAGCGTCTCCAATGCGCTTCCCCTTAGAAAGCGGCAATAGGCGGTGCGGACAGCGGTCCTCAAGAGCCGCAACAGTGCCATCTCCACGGCGGTACAACAAAACAGGATCCCCAAGGATCACAAAGCGGCGCAACTCGTCATCAATTTCCGATGACCATGCCGCGACGTACCATGCATTTCTGACCAAAGTTGTCATATTCACTCCCTCACTGTTAACGTGTGCGTTGAGGAAAATTAGTACGTACTAAAAGTAAATATGGGTAGAAAAATCGTCATATCTGGAAGATAATTGCAATCACCTATCAAAAATACACGAAAAGGATTAATATTTAATCAAAAATGAATAAATACCATTCAAAAATTAGTTTTAGTACGAAGCTATTGCGAGTCGGAGCAATCCGACAGGACTTTGCGCAAGAGCTCAACAAACAAGCTGCGCTCAATAGGTGTGAGCGGCGCAAGAAGGTCTTCTTTGGCCTTTAGACTGATCGGAATATGTACCTGCGCACAGTCGCGCCCAGCAGGCGTCAATTCAATAACCGAAGCGCGTTGATCGTCTGCGCTCTTTGTTTTTTTGATCAATCCGTCTTTTTCAAGCTTTCGCACCACAACTGTCGTGGTCGACGGGTCCATAGAGGTCAACCGCCCAAGCCGGCTTTGAGACACAGTGCCTTCCTTGAGCAAAGTCACCAGTGCCACAAACTGAGTGACTGAAAGATTCGGCATCACAACGGCCTGTGTAAACATATGCGCGACGCGCTGATGCACTCTACGAACGAGTTGCGCCGGATGGTCACGCGGATCGTAACTGTCGATAGCCTCTTGAGAGACAGATTCATTGTCCATGAGTGGTCCATTGCAATCAAAACTATATGAACCAAATCTTATCGCCTTCTGTGGCAAAACGCCAGTCAGCGAGATGGTCGCGCATTTTGAAGAAGGCCTCCCGCATGCGCCGCCTGACGCGAAAGAAATGAGCAATCATGCCAGATCATACTGATGGGCGCGTCGTAGATCAGCGATGGTATCGATGTCCAAAAGCGCAGGCGCTGACAGTGGCAACACTTGATTATCGGGCAACGCTTTGATCATAGGTCCCGCCCCCTGATCACCAGTCAACGTGAGAATTTCGTCGATATAAGCCACAGGGAATACAGCAGGCGGTAAAATTTGGTCAACAGTGCTGCTGGCAGCAGGGAACGTCTGCGCCATATCGAACAAGGCTGCCACATGTGCTGCGGGCACAAAGGGCATATCCGCAAGCATGATCAGCACCTGAGCTGCCCCCAGCACTTTCGCCATCTGCAGCCCTGTACGCAGGCTGTCACTGTGTTGCGCATTTTGTGGCACCCGCACCACTTTAATCCCAGCTGCTTGGGCAATTTTGGCCACCTGACCGCTTTGCACACAGGCAAAGCTGGCGTCCAAGCCAAGCGCGCTCAAAGTTTCAAACGCATAGGAACACAGCGGACGCCCCTTCAAGAGCGCCAGTAATTTATCATCTGCCCCAAAGCGCCGCGAGTGGCCCGCAGCAAGGACAAGCCCGACCCGCATCACACCTGCCCTTGCGTATTTTCAAATGACAGAACTTCGGCCAAGACGGACACCGCCAATGTACGCGGATCACGTGTTGAGCGGATCAAACCAATCGGCCCTTTGATGCGGGCAAGATCGGCCTCATCAACGCCTTTGGCACGCAATGCTTCAATCCGTGCAGCCGCGGTACGCAAGCTGCCTTGCGCCCCGATGTAAAACGGTTGGGATTTGAGGACGCTCACAAGAATATCCGCTTCCCAATCATGACTGTGAAAAAACAGGGTCACAGCCGTATGAGCATCAATCGCGACGTCATCGGGTATGGCAGCTTGGGTGATGTGATGTGTGCTTAAATTCGGAATAGTACGCTGCGCCGCCGCCAGCGTTTCGGTATCCGGTGACAAAAGAACCGTATCATACCCCGCAGACCCTGCCATTGCGGCAAAGGCAGAGGCTTCGACGCCCGCCCCAAAGACAACGAAACGCGCGTCAGGCAGAACACGCAGCTGTGTGCCTTGACCATCATCACTGTGCGGCACAGCAGAAACCCCACCCTGATCCGTGTCGATCAAAAGCGTCACAGCACGCCGTTTGGTGATAGTGTCGGACACAGCCTGTAACTGAAAAATATCACGAATAGGCACAAGGAAAATATCCAATGACCCACCGCAGGGCAGTTGGATGTCCATAAAGGGCGACCCATGACCATAACGTAATTTGCGTGGAGTATTATCTTTGAGCACATCCGCTGCGTGCTGCGCCACATCCCCGTCGATGCAGCCTGACGACAGCCCACCAAAGCAAGTGCCGTCCTGCATCACAAACATGCTCGCCCCGAGAGGCCGAAAAGATGGCCCCGCGACGCCCCCGATCATCGCCAAAACACATGGAAAATCACCGCTCTCCACGCAATCTTGCGCGTGAGCTATAGCTTGAGAGAGCGGAAAATCAAATGCGCGAATTGTTATCATGCAAACGGTTTAACGCGCTTGCGCTGTGAGACAAGAGGTGTCGCGCATTTTTCTGAACAGACGAAAAACATGCCCCCCCCAACTGCCAGTTATCCAAACAACTGGGGGGAGATGCATTTAACTCTGCTTATGCTACCTCAAGTGCCGCAAGAACCGCAGATGTGATTTCATCAGTGGTGCTTTGGCCAGGTTTCGTGCCAACGCCCTGCGCTGTGGCGGCTTCAACGGCGGCAAGTACGGCTGCGGCGGCGTCTTTTTCCCCCAAGTGATCCAGCATCATCGCGCCAGACCAAATAGCGGCAATCGGGTTGGCGATGTTTTTGCCCGCAATATCAGGCGCAGAGCCATGGACAGGTTCAAACATTGAGGGCACGGCAGGATCGGGGCAGATATTTGCAGAAGCAGCAAAGCCCAAGCCCCCCTGAATAGCAGCGCCCAAATCGGTCAAAATGTCACCAAACAAATTGGATGCCACAATTACATCCAAAGTTTCTGGCGCCATCACCATCTTGGCGCACATCGCATCGATATGCATATGGCTGACGGTCACATCAGGATAATCTTGCGCAACCTCGCGTGTCACTTCATCCCAAAACACCATAGAGTATTTTTGCGCATTCGATTTCGTCACAGACGTCAAATGCTTGCGACGCGCGCGGGCTTGCTCGAACCCAAAGCGGATAATCCGCTCGACGCCTTTACGTGTGAAAACAGATACTTCGGTGGCAACTTCATTGTCTTGACCTTGATGCACACGCCCACCAGCGCCAGAATATTCGCCTTCGGTATTTTCGCGGATGCACAGAATATCAAAGGCATCGCTTTTCAGCGGCCCTTCGACCCCTGGCAACAAGCGATGCGGGCGAATGTTGGCATATTGCGTGAACGCTTTACGGATCGGCAGTAAAAGCCCGTGCAAGGACACCGAGTCTGGCACCGTATCTGGCCAGCCGACGGCGCCCAAATAGATCGCGTCGAACTGAGATAGCGTTTCAATGCCATCTTCGGGCATCATCACACCGTGTTTTACATAGTATTCGCAAGACCATGGAAAAACATCGCTTTCCAACTTAAAGCCAAAACGGTGCGCTGCCGCTGTCAGCACCTCCATTGTGGCATCGGTCACGTCCAAACCAATTCCATCTCCGGGGATAAGCGCAAGTTTATAAGTTGTCATGTTCAGTGGCTCCAAATCTTAGGTTTGACTCACGCCCCATCCAAGAGGCGAGCTATCAGCTCTCGCTGCTGTTTTGCTGCCATGCGCCTATTTTGCAATCCCTGAAAATATTATTTTTCAAATCTCATCTAATTTTTAAGCGATCTGACGGCGACAAAAATACACAGGCGCATGGCGAATATAGCCCCACAGTGCGCACTCAGATACGCGGCTGCGCCTTCTCAAAAACACTTCCCACCAAGGATAAATTCAACTTTAGGCTGTGGATTTAAACCAAATAAGAATCCGTCAGATTTTTACAATTGAGACCTTGGCGAGGTAAACTGAGTATAAATTGATCATTTTTAGAGGCAGGTTTGATAGAAAATTGTGCGAATTGAATATGTGCATATTTTTTAATCAACAACATGAATGAACATCAGTCGATCACGTCCTTCGTAAGCCGTTTGTCTTATGCACTAAACCCTATAAAATGCCTCAGACGAAGGCGCGCCTATCGCAGGTCAAAAACCTATATTCTTGATGAATTATGAGTAATTACCTTACACAGGCGCCAAACGGTTTGATGCTCACATTGTCTTTTCACATCTAAAAACACCGTTCAAAAATCAGCGTCTCATCATAGATAAATCAGGTGTTTTACACCCTATCGCTGAGAGTAATATCCTCGAAAAATCATAGTTTACGCTATGGCACTTAGGCCCATATTGAGCAGCTTCAAAGTTTATCTCTTGACTCAAAACGCTGACGCAAACATGTTTCTATACAAACATAAATTGCATCCAGAAATGATGTGTAAAAAATTCGCACGCTGCCACAACAACCAACACGGTTGACCCGTGACAAAAGACTTCAACAGGAGAGAACAATGAATAAAATTCTAACCGTCTTGGCAACAACGACATCAATGCTTTTGCCGCTCGCTGCCACAGCACAGGACCATGATTTTCGGGTCGGCCTTATCACACCCCCTGTCCACGTCTGGAACCAAGAAGCGCGCGCCATGGGGGAAACCCTTAGCGAAACATCCGATGGTCGTTTTTCTGTCACGACTTTCCCATCTGGCCAGCTTGGTAGCGAAAGCACAATGCTACAGCAGCTTCAAACAGGCGCACTTGACATGGCTTGGCTCACATCTGCTGGTTTGACTTTGCGCGTACCAGACATGAGTGCCCTTCACGCGCCGTTCCTTGTTGATAACATCGCAGATGCGGCCAAAGTTTTGCGCTCTGATGAGGCTATCGAAATCCTTGACGCTTTGCCTGCTGCAACAGGCACCGTTGGCTTGTGCTACGCCATGACAGGCATGCGCCAGTTGATGACCAAGGATCCGATTGAATCCGCAGAAGATCTTGACGGCATGCGTTTCCGCATTACGCCAGCTCCAGCAATTCAAACATTCTTTGAAATGTTTGGCGCAGCCCCTGCCCCCATGCCGCTGACACAAGTTTACGATGCATTGGCAAACGGTCAGATTGATGCGATCGACATGGATTACGAGTCAATTATCAACTTTGGCTACCACGACCATGCGTCAAACTTGATGGAAACCAACCACCACTTGTTCCCAATGGTTGCTTTGGTTTCTGGTCGCGTTTGGGCACAATTATCCCCAGAAGATCAAACGATTGTACGCGCGGCGGCTCAACAGCACTGTGACGCAACAATTGATCGTTTTGTCGAAGAAGAAGCTGGCAAACTTGAGAAACTCAAAGGCATCGAAGGCCTGACAGTGACCGAAGATGTCAGTGCTGACTTTTTTGGCGACATCGTTGAACGTTGGGATGCTGACTGGAGCAAAGAAACACCCTACGTAGAAAAATTGCGCGCACTCGTCGCAACTTACTAAACCCAAAAAAGACCGGCGACAGCACCCTGTGTCGCCGGTTTTCACTTATCCAGATTGGAAGATACGATGATCCCACGTGCCCTGAGCCGACTATCATCAGGCTTTAGCGCCATCGAACGCTTTTTGCTGAAATTTTTGATAGGTGCACTTGCCGTCTTTATCCTTACAAATGTGCTGTTAAGAATGTTTGGCATCACCTTGGCTTGGGCCGACGAGTTGGCCATTTACACCATGGTTCTGTCAGGTTTTGTTGGCGCATCGTTGATGTTGCGCGCACGGATTGATCCGGCCGTATTGTTGCTGCACAGTTTTGTGCCACCAAAAGTCACGATGCTCCTAAGGGCGCTGGTATCCGTGATTTCTGCTGCATTTGGGATGCTCTTGTTCTATCTGTGCTTGCGATGGTTCAACCCTGTCGTGTTGATGCAAAACGGTTTTGATACCCGTGCATTTGAAGCACAAACGTTTAATTTCATCTACACAGACATGACGCCTGTGATGGCGATACCCACGTACTTCCTTTATTTTATCGTCCCGTTTTTTGCGATCGGGATCACGATACATGCGACAACAAACCTGCTGGAAGACTTAGGCTTTTTGACACGCCCTAATGATCCCGCTGGCCTTAAAATGGATAACATCTAATGACCGTACTTATCTTTTTCCTTCTGTTGGTCGTAGGCGTTCCAATCGGCATTATCCTATGTTCTGCCGCCTATGTTTTCATTCTAAGCTCTGGCAACACCGTGTTGTTAGACAGCTTTGGCCTGCAAATGTTCAGCTCTTTGAACAACTTTGGCCTTTTGGCAATCCCGTTGTTCATCTTGATCGGCGAACTGATGAATGGCGCGGGCATCACGCAACGTTTGATCCGCCTTGCTGCCGTCTTCGTTGGCTCTCTTAAAGGCGGGCTGGCCTATATCAACCTGATTGCGAATATGATGGTGGCATCAATTTTGGGGTCTGCCACAGCGCAGATTGCGATGATGACGCAAGTCATGGTCCCCGAGATGGAAAAAGAAGGCTACGAGCGCGACTTTTCCACGGCGGTCACAGCCTTTGGTGGCCTGCTTGGCCCGATCATTCCGCCGTCTATCGTCTTTGTTGTCTATGCTGTTTTGGCGCAGCTTGCCGTGCGTGACATGCTGCTGGCCGGCATCTTGCCTGGCATCATGCTTACGGGCTTGTTTATCGCGACAATCGCGGTGCTTGGTTACTGGCGCAACTACCCACGTGGCAAGAGTTTAAGCTGGCCTGACCGCTTTAAAGCGCTCTACCAAGCGCTGCCAATGTTGCTCATTCCGGCTGTGATTATCGGCACCATCCTTGGTGGATACGGTTCCCCAACCGAAGCTGCGGCACTTGGTGCGCTCTGTGCAGCTTTGCTCGGTATATTCTTTACCAAAACATTAAAGATCTCAGACTTAGGCCCAATCCTTTTGCGCACAGGGATCAATTCCTCTTTGGTGCTGTTCCTTGTGGCCTCAGCGGGTGTGTTTTCTTGGGTGTTGGTGTTTGGCCAAGTACCGCAAACTGTTGCCGCATGGATTGAAACGGTCGCAACAACGCCAGTCATGTTCATGTTGCTTGTGATGGTGATTTTGCTGATGCTTGGCACGATTATCGACGGCATCCCTGCCCTCATCATGGTCGTTCCAATCTTGCTGCCCATTGCGACAGGAACCTACGGCATTGACCCTATCCACTTTGGGATTGTGGTGTCGATCAATCTTATCCTTGGATTGTTATCACCGCCTGTCGGCATCGGATTGTACATCGCAGCGAATGTCGCGAAAATCAGCCCTATCGCTGTGTTCCGCACATCACTGCCGTTCTTTGTCGTCACGTTCTTTGCGCTGATTATTCTCGCACTGGTGCCACAAATCAGCCTAGCGTTCCTGTAACGGGCCACAAAAGCGATCTAACAAATCTGACGAAGAAGCCTCAGCAGCGTTTGGCGTTGTTGAGGCTTTAATGGTTTTAGGGTCTCTTTCGAGATCTCAGTCGCGGCCCCCATCACCTCAAGCAATGTAGACAAACCTGTTTCGGTCAGTTCAAGCAAGATCATTCTTTTGTCAGTTGGACTTGGATTTTTTTGCAAAAACCCGCGCTTAAACAATCTTTGCACCACACCATTTATAGTGGACTGATCCATCGCCGCCTGACGCCCAAGTTCGTTTTGAGACAGCCGCCCAGCTTCACGCAACCGCATGAGTACGGCAAACTGTTGTGTCGTCAGCCCATTTTGCATGTGCTCTGTAAAAATACTGATGTGACGCTGGTGCGCTCGCCTCAATAAAAACCCAATTTGTTTTTCAAGTTCGTATTCTTCAACCAAAGTGTCGTCGGTGTCTTGTGATTTCAACGTGTCAGTCATCATACCAGCCCAAATGAATATCGCCGCCCTCGGTATCGGGGCGGCGACTATAACTATTGCATGGATGAAAAGGCTTCGCCAGTCAGAGTTGACGCGGTTACTCGCTTGGCCAAGCATCCAAATCAGATGCGTATCGTTTACGCAAATACTGCGCCATCTCATCCATTTGAGCCGTATTCAGATCGTCCGAAAAGCTCGGCATATCTCGCAGGCCAAGATTGCTTGGCGCGTGTAACCCTTGAGATATAATGGTTTTCACGGCTTGACTTGATGGCGCACGGATCGCCATTGATTTCCCCAATGGCACTTGAGCTGCGGTCAACATGCCTGCCACGGCAGGTTCATGGCACGATGCACAAGAGGTTTCGAAAATACGGTGCGATTGCGTATTCAACATTGCAGGCCCAAGATCGGCAATGCTGCCTGATGTGGCAACAAGCTCGGGCACGGGTGTTTCTGGCAAAAGGCTCGCCAAATATTGGCTCATCGCTTCAATATCGCTCTCGGGGAGCTCTTGAAGATTGGAAGCCACCTCAGCCATCGGACCTGCTGCCGCAGCAAGCCCGTCTGAATGACCCGTCTGCAAATAAGCCCTTAGGCTTGTCACATCCCAGCCCCTTGCGGCAGCTTCAGGCCCCGCCAAAGGCGGCGCATACCAACCGTTGACCACGGCCCCTGTAAACCGCGCGTCGCCGGTTTTTTCCGCCCCCAACGCATTGCGCGGAGTGTGACAGGCACTGCAATGGCCAACAGTTTCAACCAAGTAACGCCCACGGTTCCAAGCATCTGTTTGATTGGGCAGCGGTTCAAGCGGCGCAGACACAGAGTGGAACATCCAATTCCATGCAATATTTGTCGGACGTAAATTTGCAGGAAACAACATTTGCGCTTGTTGGGTCGGCTGCTCTACCGCTGGGCTTGACTGGATATAGGCATAAACCGCGAACATATCATCATCAGACATGCCCGCAAAGGACGTGTACGGGAATGCAGGGTACAGGTTTGATCCATCACGACTGACGCCTGTGCGCATGGCGCGATTGAACGCATCATAAGACCAACGGCCCAAACCCGTTTCAGGATCAGAGGAAATATTGGACGAATAAATCGTACCAAAGGGCGTTTCAAAAGGTTTTCCACCAGCCCCCGGAACGCCGCCCGGCGCAGTATGACAATCGATGCAATTGCCTGCTGCGAAAACCTGTCGTCCCTGTTCCAAAAGCTCAGCAGAAAAACTGTTCATTGGAGGCGGAGTTGTGGGCGCAATCGGGCGATAGAGCGGCATTGCAACAGCCCCAACCGCCAACGCGCCCCCAACAGCCACAGCCGCAGTTGTCATACGTTTGCGTAGGCTAAATTTGGGCTTCGCTGGCGCGTCACCTTGCACAAAATACCCAGCTTGGCGCAGCTCAGATCGCATACGTTCCGGCGTAAACGGCACTTCGCGCAACCGTACGCCTGTGGCATCAAAAATAGCGCTCGCAATCGCAGACGCTGACGGAACTGCAGCACTTTCGCCCACCCCAAGCGGCGGTTCATCGGGCAGCTCAATCAGCATAGTTTCAATTTCAGGCGCTTTCGGAAAAGTCATAATGGGGTAATCGCCCCAGCTTTTTTGCGTCGGTTCAATCGCGTCAAAGGTGACTTGTTCGCCGAGCACGCGTCCCGCCGTTTGATGCACATTGCCGTGAATTTGCTGACGCACGCCATCGGGGTTGATGACCAACCCTTGGTCCTGTCCAACGAACACGCGGGTCAAAGTGACCTCACCCGTTTCGGTGTCTACAGCAACATCACACACCCAAGCAGCCGATGCCGCCGCCACACCAGGGAAATTCCCATGAACATAGGTCGCATGAGAAAACCCACGCCCGTAAGCCATACGCCCTTCACGGCGCAAACGGGGCCCTGTGCGATGTTCCCATCCTGCCGCCTCAGCCGTGCGTTGGATTAAATCCGCCGCCCGCGCGTCTTCGATATGCGCGAGGCGAAACTCCACGGGATCAGCCTCGGCCTCAGAGGCGAGTTCGTCGATAAAACATTCATGGGCAAAGGTATTTGGCAAAGCAGACACACCGCGAAACCATGAGGCCCGCACAACGGGCGCCAAATCATGCACGGTAATGCGTTTGTGAGGAATGACATAGGGCGGAACAACAGTTCTATCGCCCATTTCCACAGGCTGCGGGTGATTGCCCATCACGCCAGTGAGCAAAAGCGCCAAATTGGGCCCACGATTAGACGGATACCACGTATCAAGGCGGTAAGCGTGAAAACGGCCATCCTTTAAGCCACCCTCAACATCCATAATCTGTGCAGCGCCTTTGGGTTCCCACAGGTTTTCTTGCGCGCGCGTCAATTGCACCCGTACAGGGTGCCCCACAGCGCGCGACATGATCAGCGCATCGCCCGCCACATCATCGGCGCAGTTGCGCCCGTAACACCCAGCAGCTTGATACCGTCTGACGTCGATCTCGTCGGGATCCAAGCCAACAAGTTGGGCAAGATCACCGCGCAGCATATGAGGGTTTTGGCTGCCACACCAAACGACGGGCGCGCCGTTAGCCCAATCAGCGACCGCACAAGACGGACCGATAGAGCCGTGCAATTGGTAAGGCCAAACATAACTGCGTTTGAGATGCTTATCGGAGCTGTGCAACGCGCTATCTATATCGCCCGCAATGTCTAACACGCGTTCTGTGCTCGGCTGCTCACGGATGGTATTGGCCAAATCACCCATATTTGGCAACTCAGGCGGCATACGCCAATGCACTGGCAACATTTCGGCCAAAGCGCGTGCAATATCGGGTTGCGTTGCGACAACGCCCAGCAGATCGCCTTGACGAACGACCGCAACGAACCCGTCGCGGCCAGAAATCGCGGCTTCGTCATAGCCAATTAAACTTGTGCCAACGAACGGCCCACTGTCGCGGCCAGAATACGGCGGACGGATGACATGGGCGTGCAACATGCCATCGATTTTGACATCGTGAATATAATTAAATGCACCATCCACTTTGGCTGGCAAATCGCGGCGATCGGTTTTCTGCCCAACGATTTTATAATCTGAAGGGGCTTTCAATTTGACCGCATCATCGATCACGATTTCTGTATCCGTTGCATCAACCAATTTCGCAACAGACAACTTTCGATCCTGCGCATGGGCGCTGCCTTGATCAAAGATGATATCCGTTGCTGCCACATTCAAATGCAGGGCGGCGCGCCGTATTAATTCATGGCGCAGTGTCGCCGCAGCACGGCGCAGCGGTTTGGATGTCACCTGAATGGTTTCAGAGGCAATCGTCGGCCCTTGATCGGGCGTCGATGCTGTATTTCCCAACACGATCGCCACGTTTTCAAGAGGGTAATCCAGCTCTTCGGCGACGATTTGCGCCAGAGCCACCTCAATACCTTGACCTAAATCCACATGGCCGCAAAAGCCCGTGACTTTGCCCGAGCCATCGATTGACACATGCACTTGGCCAAGCGTGTCACATATATTGAGCTGAGGCAGATTGGTCATGGTTTGGCTTTCATTTTCTCAGCGGCCAGCATCACAGAGGCGATAATTTCAGTATGCGCCCCGCAACGGCAAAAGTTATGGCGCAGGGCCTGACGGACTTCAACTTCGGTGGGGGACGGGTTTTGGTCCAAAAATGCAATCGACGTCATGATCATGCCATTGGTGCAGTAGCCACATTGCGCCCCTTGCATCTCAATAAAAGCTGCTTGCACGGGGTGAAGCTGACCTGTTTTAACGTCACGCAGCCCTTCAAGTGTGGTGATCTCATGCCCCTCAGCTTTGCGCGAACGCAACACGCAAGACCGTGCAGGCGCGCCATCGATCAATACGGTACAAGCACCACATTGTGCCATGCCGCAGCCGTATTTTGCGCCTGTGAGATCCATTTCTTCACGCAGACAATCCAAAAGTGTTCTGTCGGGATCGCCTGCAACGGCCCTGCTGTGCCCATTGATGTTTAAATGCAATTTTTCATCAGGCATAGGGACACATCCAATACAAAGTCGTTAGCTTACAAACAATATAACGACCGTAAGAGATGGGGGAAGTCATAAATTTCATGAAACACTAATTTTCAGGAGTGTCTCGTGAAAACGGCCCAAATAGTGCTGAACTTTACGTAAAGTGATCGAATTTTTTGCACAGGGAACAAGAAAACTGTGCCCTCCCCCAACAGCGAATTAATCGCACGAAAGCGAAAGGGCCAAGATCGTATATCCGATCAAGGCCCGATAGAGCATCAGCGCTTTTTGCCAGTTTTACAGGCTGTTGAGCCAATTCAAGATATCATCGCTATCGGTGACATCAGCGTATTTTTGATCCATATCGTAGAGGTTCGCATCATGAGGCGCTTTTGCACGATCTGCGCAGCAATCATGGGGCACCAGAACATTATAGCCCGACTGCACCGCATCAACCACAGTTCCACGCACACAACCCGATGTGGTCGCTCCTGTGACAACGACGGTATCCACACCCGCGCCCGTCAAAAGTGCATTCAACGTGGAGCCAAAGAACGACGACGCGCCTTTTTTGACAACGATAGCATCTTCGGGCTGGATGCCTGTAGCCGCATCGATTTCAACCAAACGCGTACCTTCAACAAGCGCGCGCATTCCTGTGGCTTTTTTCAGCCAAGGCAGTTTATCAAGTTCACCAAGATGATAGGAAATCGTCGTGAAAATAACGGGATAGCCTTTAGCTCGCGCCGCATCACAAATGCGTTTTGTCTTTTCCATCTGCGCGGCAGCATCTGAGGCTGTTGGGTATTGAAGATCGGTAAACCCGTATGAGAAATCAACCACAACAATTCCCGGACGCGTGCCACGTGGTACAGATGCGCCGAAACCTGCGGCCTTGTAAGTATTTGACTGAGACATGGTTTGTCCTTTGTGCTGATGGGAGGTGTAGCGGCTTCAAAACCATTTTAGTGAATTTGGCAGGCGACCATATCAGGGAAACATGGTCGCCCTAGAAAGAACCTAAGGAAACCCCTTAGGTGCGTTCCATCTGGATGTCCTTTACCACGATATCGCCATCGATCACGATGGGTTCATCATCAAGGAACAAAGAGCAATTGCGCATTGGGATGTCGAGGTGACACGCCGTGTCATTTGGTCCGCCCAATTCGTTGTTTGGCCCAGTCGAGAACATCACGTTACCATAGTAGCTGCGCGGCTCCATACCCATGCCACCAGGGAAAGCTCCCGGCATCATGTTGTGCCATTTGGCGTTGGGATTCATACCCCAACCAACATGGCTCATGCCCAAGCCGCGTGGATCGTTAAAGGCATCCATGTAGGATTTCACCAGCTCGGTATCGAGCCCACCAGACATGTCGGTGATAAAGCCTTTTTTGATCGTGTAGGTGATCGGGTCACGCACATAGGTGTTCTGCGGCAACAAAACATCGCCCGCCGCCACAACGATTGTGCCATCAACACCATCATCATCGCCACCTGTGAACACAAAACCAGACGGCCAGTGATCCCAGCGGCCAGCCTCATCCGTACACGCGTATTCTGTGACGGCTGGATAGGTGTTCAATTTATACGTCACATCAGTACCGTAAGGCGACGTGATGCGCATAACTTTGGCTTTAGACAGCATTTCGCCTGCAATTGTGACTTTTTCTTTGATCTCTTGCGTTGGCAACATACGGGCCAAAAGCTCTGGCGGCTCAACTGCGGTCAAGATGCGAGTGCCCGCGGCCTGAATCGCGAATTGCTCAGGTGAGAACAGCAAAAAGATACAATCGATCAGCATCTCACAGTTTTTCAAGGCTTCAACCGCATCAGGCATCGCCGCCAGACCGGTTTGACCCACAGCCCATTCACCAGTGATCGCAGGCGCAGGCAGACGCATGTGGTACATGTTCGCGCCCAACATACGACCCGCCGCCATAAAGGCGTCAGCGTAATCCAAACGCTCATTACCTTGGGTCAAAACGATAAGACGTTCGTCTTTACGCACACCTGACATTTTAAGTTGATGCAGACAGATTTCAGTAAAACTCGCGTGGTCCATTATCTATTTTCCCTGTTGCTTAGGCTTTAAAATCTAAAGTTGCGGCCAAGAAGCCTTCGAGATCATCCCAAGGAATCATATGCCCAGCACCTTCAACTGTGCGCACCTCAAGCGATGGCAAAAGCTGTTTCAATTCAGCTTCATCTTCGGCTTGGATCACTGGCGCGCCGCCCGCAATGACCAACCGCGTTGGGATGGTCAGTTTTGGCACATCGACATGAATGTCATCAGTGTGGAAGCCATCATAAGCCGTGCGGATCGCGCCCCAGTGACAGGTGTGCAACCATTCGGCGCGCAACGCGATTTGCTCGTCCGTCCATGTTGGGCAATAGGCCCGCATGTCTTCAGCGGAACAGCCTTTGACAGCCATGTGAATTGAATCGCCATACCATGCCCACTGCGGTGGGTACGCACGACGATTTGGGCCAGAAACAGGTGGATCCAAAAGGATCGCGCCTTTAAAAGCATCGGGTTTGGTGGCAGCCGCACGAATAGCAGTACGCGCGCCCATAGAGTGCCCCATCACAATCGGCTGCCCCATGACTTCAGCCAGAGCCAAAGCATCAGCTGCCATAGCATCCAACGTGTAATCCAGATCACCAGCTTCACTCAAACCGCGACCACGAACATCTAAAACATGGACATCGAAAGACTCAGCAAGACGCTCTGCAACAAAGCCCCATGTGATCGCAGGCGATGTAATTCCAGGTATCAAAAGCAGCTTTGGCCCCTGCCCTTCATAGCGGATCAGGTGGTGACGAATGCCATTGGCGTGAACGTTATATCCGTATCCCATCATAGTCTCCTTAGTACGCGCCGGACAGCAAAGTGCCGCCACCGGGAACGCGTGTATCAAGATCGAGTTCTTTGAGCATCTGCCATGTTGTGGCGATTGCCGCTGTTACTACAGGTTTGCCAGTGACAGCTTCGGCCATGGAAACAGCCGCCAATGATGGCATTTGCACACAGGCGGACAACACAACAGCGTCGACATCATCCGTTTTCAACCGCTTCACGATCTCAGGCAAATTCATTGGGTCATGTGCAGCGACAGCCAAATTGTCTTGGATTTCAAGCGCGATGTAATCGCTGACTTCGATGCCTTCGTCGCGAATGTATTCGACAACCATTTCAGTCAGAGGTTTCATGTAAGGCGCGACCAACGCAACCTTTTTAGCACCAAGCGCACGGATACCATCGACCAATGCACCAGCAGAGGTGACAACAGGAGCAGCGCCACCGTTGTCAGCCGCAACACCAGAAAGACGTTCGCCAGAAACGCGGTGATAACCTTTGCCCATGGACATAATCGCCACAAGGCATGCATAGCCCATTACATCAACCTTGGCATCAGAAAGCTCAAGCGCACAGCGGTCGCTATCCCCATCCATCTTTGCCAATTCCTCTTTGGTCACATGCTTCATCCGCATCCGTGCGGAATGAAACGTAAAACGCTCAGGAGCGATGGCTTCACGCGCTTTGAGCAGCGCCGGGATTTCTGTTTCCATGGTAACGTTAGAACTTGGCACGATTTGCCCGATACGAAAACTCTTCATGATTCTCATCCTTGCTGACTGGGGTTGGCTTAAGGATTAATTACAACTCTGTATAATTACAAGCCTGAATAATTAATAGCCAGTGAGATGCACAGAAATTAAGCAGTTGCCTCAAACAGAAATTACGGCATTGGCGCCTTTAGACCCGCTGACAAGAAAGCCGTCAGATGATCCAACATTGCCACCTGCCCCACGTCGCCAATCTGGCCATCGGTCAGGTCATTGAGCCGCCCAAGATCATTGAGCATGAACATATAAGTCCCAACAAGAAAGGCCATTCGCACGGAAATTACGTCTTTAGGAATATCAGGCAATACGTCACACAATGCATCAATATACCGCTTGACAGAAGCATCATAGACCTCGCTGCGCAGATGCAAGGCATGTTCATCCAGTTCAGAATGCAAGCGCGCCTGCAATCGCACAAATGCAGCGCCATTGGGACCAGAATACTTCATATCCCATTGAGGTTTAAGATAACTTCGAACAATACAATCAACATCCAACTGTGATTTTTGAGCCAAAAGTTTATCTAAAGAAACGTGGCGGGCCGCAGAAATCACCAAGCCGCGGCGGCGCACGACCTCATCGAACAGATCTTGTTTTGATCCAAAGTAATACCGCACAAGCGCTTGATTGACCCCCGCGCCGGTCGCAATATCGCGCACTTTGGCACCATTAAACCCAGCTTGCGAAAAGATAAGTTCCGCCTGATCGAGGATCACATCTCGCAGCTCAACGCCTTCTTTCGGGCGCCCCGGCTTACGTCGCGTTGTCTCTTGTATGCTATCCGCCACATCACTGCCCAACTACTAAGCCCAATTACAAATATTTCGTCTATTTTGACAGTCAGCTCTCTAAAACTCAAGCATCTATATTATTCATAAGAATAATTAATAACGTTATTTATTTGAAAAATCATGCGCATCAGGCAAAGCGACCTTTCGACCCTCATATTAACCCCAATCACACGGTACAGCCTATTTTTTAAGCATTTCGCTGTTTCAAATGACCGTTTGAAAGATAGGCTTTTGACTTTTGACCAGACTTGGATAATTGTTGGCATACAAACAAATTGATTCTGACATACAGGACACCACATGACACAGATCGACCAAGTAGATATCGCACTGATCGGCGCAGGGCTCGGTGGCGCAGCCGCTGCAGCTTTGCTTTTGGACGCTGGATTTTCCGTTCATACGTTTGAACAGGCCCCAGAATTCACGCGCCTTGGCGCAGGGATTCACATCGGCCCAAACGTCATGAAGATTTTCCGTCAAATCGGACTGGAAAAACGACTGGAAACCATTGGGTCCCACCCCGATCACTGGTTCTCACGCGATGGGAACACAGGTGAGTACTTGTCGAAAATCCCACTGGGTGACTACGCGAAAAAAGAATACGGTGCGTCTTACATCACAATTCACCGCGGCGACCTGCATGCAGAGCAAATCGACGCCCTGCCCCAAGACAAAGTACATTTCAATCATCGCCTAACAGATATCGTCGAACGCGATTCCGATGTTTTGTTGACCTTTGCCAATGGCAAAAAAGTTGCAGCTAAACTGGTGATCGGCGCGGACGGTATCAATTCGATGCTGCGTGAAAAACTGCTTGGTGTTGAAAAACCCCGTTACAGCGGCTGGGTCGGTCACAGAGCGCTTGTCAACATGGACAAACTGCGCGCTTCTGGCCTTGAATTTGAGCCTTGCGTCAAATGGTGGTGGGAAAAATCCCGTCACATCATGGCATATGCGACCAAAAACGATCAATCCGAATACTACTATGTCACTGGCTTGCCGCAGGACACTTGGGATCATGAAGCGAGCTTTATCGACAGCTCTCGCGAAGAAATGGAAGCTGCCTTCGGTGGTTCACACCCAATGGTTCAGGCCCTGATCGACGCCACAGAAACCGTCACCAAATGGCCATTCTGGAACCGTGATCCATTGAACCTATGGAGCCAAGGACGCTTGGTCTTACTTGGTGACGCCTGTCACCCAATGCGCCCACACATGGCTCAAGGGGCATGTATGGCAATCGAAGACGCGGCCGTGCTAACTCGCGCATTGTCTCAAAGTGGCCTCGACGATTACACGTCTGCTTTTACATCTTATGAAAACACCCGCCGCGAACGCGCGACCAAAGTGCAGACAATTTCCAACGCCAACACATGGCTGAAAAAACCTGAAGATCCCGCATGGCTTTATGCCTACGATCCGATGACAGCGGACTTAAGCTAAAACGACAAACGGCCCCTGAAACGGGGCCGTTTTTTCCTCTGAAGGTTAGAAACTTAACCTCCACTTGAATGTGATGCACTCGCACCTGCTTCTGATACCGTTTGGTGTACAGCCTGCCTATTCGGAGGTCTCTATCCTCGGTACGCGTGGGACAGATTTGGGGATTTGAATAACGGAGGGCTTCTGGCTCATCTTATCGATTAGGAAATCGAGATGACGAAGAAACCGCAGCCATCAAACGTCGCCCTCCTCTGAGCCAAGAATGACCTTTGTGTCACTTAGATGCCCCATAAATATCCGATCTGTATTTCATCGGTAGGCTGCCATAAGCTTATCGATGCCAGCCTGAGCGCAGGCTTGATCTTGGGCTGGGGTGCCAGAGCTGATGCCAATACCGCCCACCACTTCGCCATCGACGATCACAGGTAAGCCGCCACCAACAACCATTAAACGGCCACCGATGGCTGAGTTGATGCCATGCGTCGGGCCTTCTGGCTGGCTGATTGCACCGTATTCATGCGTCGCTTTTTTGGCGGCTGCGGCAGTGTAGCTTTTGTCGATTGCAATGGTTGTGGAGGTCACTTTACCGCCATCCATACGTTCAAATGCGATGAGATTTCCGCCTTCATCTGTGATGGCGATACACATCGGAACGCCGATTTCAGTGGCATGGGCGCGGGCGCCCGCAATCAAAACGTGAGCATCATTAATATCGAGACGTTTAATGGTCAGCATGGTTTATCCTTATGCGTTTTTTGCAGCACGGCGTGCGGCGTGAAGAAGAGGTTCGGTGTAACCAGAAGGCTGGCTTGCGCCTTTAAGCACCAAGTCACAAGCGGTCTTAAAAGCAATACCATCAAAGCTTGGAGCCATCGGCGTATAGGCTGCATCTCCGGCGTTTTGCGCGTCAACCTTTGGCGCCATGCGCCTGAAGGACGCGATGATATCGCCTTCTGAGCACAGGCCTTGCATCATCCAATTCGCCAAATATTGTGACGAAATACGTAAAGTCGCGCGATCTTCCATAAGGAACACATCATTGATGTCAGGCACTTTCGAACAGCCAATACCTTGATCAACCCAGCGCACCACGTAGCCCAAAATAGACTGACAGGAGTTGTCCAATTCGCGTTGAATTGCCTCGCTTGAAAGATTGCGACCATCCATCAAAGGCAGGGTCAACAGATCGCCCAAAGGCGCTGGTGTGCGTGTTTTAAGTGTTTCTTGCAGCGCTGCAACGTTGACCTGATGGTAGTGCGTTGCATGCAAGGTGGCTGCAGTCGGCGAAGGTACCCAAGCGGTGTTTGCGCCAGCGTTGGGGTGAGCGATTTTTACCTCCAACATTTCCGCCATTTCATCAGGTTTCGCCCACATGCCTTTGCCGATTTGACCTTTGCCAGACAGGCCTGCAGCAAGCCCTGCATCGACATTGTTATCTTCATAGGAAGAGAACCACGCGGAGCTTTGCATTTCACCTTTTGGCACAACTGTTCCTGCATGCATTGAAGTATGGATCTCATCACCAGTGCGATCCAAAAAGCCAGTATTGATGAAAACACAGCGGTCTTTGACAGCGTGGATACAGGCCAAGAGATTGACGGATGTGCGCCGCTCTTCGTCCATCACACCGATCTTAACTGTGTTCTTTTCAAGCCCAAGGATTTGCTCAACACGACCATAAATCGTGTCTGTAAAGGCCACTTCTTTCGGGCCGTGCATTTTGGGTTTCACCACATAAATTGATCCCGCGCGAGAATTCTTTGTCCCTGCTTTAGCAAGATCGTGCATCGCTGCTGCAACGGTGATCGCGGCATCCAACATGCCTTCTGGCGTTTCAGCGCCATCCATCAATACTGCATCTGTGGTCATCAAATGCCCCACATTGCGCACCAAAAGAAGCGCGCGACCAGGATGCGTGATCACCTCACCAGTAGGTGACGTGTAGCGCACATCAGGGTTCAATGTGCGCGTGTGAACCTTGCCACCTTTTTCAAAACTTTCCGCAAGATCGCCGCGCATCAATCCGAGCCAATTGGCGTAGACCACACATTTGTCTTCAGCGTCCACAGCCGCAACGGAATCTTCGCAATCTTGGATCGCCGTCAAGGCGCTTTCGAAACGGATGTCTGCGATATGTGCTGGGTCATTTTTGCCAATTGAAGACGCTGCATCGATCACGATCTCAATCAGCAATCCGTTGACGCGCAGCATGATATGACCGCTGTCCGTTGCGCCAGCGAATTGCGCTTGATCAGCAAGCTCTGTGAGGCTGCCGCCAACTTCAACGGTCAAGGTTTCACCTGCTGAGAGTGCCGTGACATCCGCCCAAGATCCGCTTCGCAAAGGCGTAACCGCATCCAAATGTGCGCGCGCTTGCGCAATGACCTTAGCGCCATGCGCCGCATCAAAACCTTTGCCCGCTGGCGCCGACCCTTTGACTGCATCCGTGCCATAAAGCGCGTCATAAAATGAGCCCCAGCGCGCGTTGGCCGCGTTCAACGCAAAACGTGCATTCATCACAGGCACCACAAGTTGCGGCCCTGCAAGCGTTGCAATTTCGGGGTCTACATTGGTGGTGCCGAGCTCAAATGCAGGTGGAGTATCTTGCACATACCCAATCTCGCGCAAGAACGCTTCGTAATCTGAAGCGTTAAACGTCCGTCCTTTACGGGCGTCATGCCACGCATCTATCTGAGCTTGCAAGCTCTCACGTTTCGCCAGCAGCGCAGCATTCACAGGCGCAAGATCCGCAAGCAGCTTTGCATAACCAGTCCAAAACGTATCAGCACTTACGCCCAACAAAACCTGTTCTTCAACAAGTTTTGCAAGCGGCGCTGCAACAGATAGGCCGTGGCGAAGTACGTAATCAGTCATCGGTAATTCCTCTTATAAAGGGGATGTCAGAAAGGATGCGAGGAAAGCATCTGATGAGAATATGAAGGAGACGGGTAAGTATCCGCCGCTTTGGCCCTCGAGTGAAGTTTAGGCGATGCTGTCTTGGATCAGTTGCTTATAAAGCTCTTGCAGGCGTGCCATCACGGGATTGAAACCCGAACCAATCGGTTTTCCATCAATCTCAGCCACTGGGGTTTGTGCACCAAATGTACCTGTTAAAAAGGCTTCATCTGCACCGTAAGCATCCACGAGCGAATAGTTTCTTTCATGCACTGGAATGTCATTCGCACGGCACAGATCGATAACCTTTTGACGTGTGACGCCGTTCATACAGTAATCGCCGGTCGAGGTCCAAACTTCGCCCTTTCTGACAATGAAAAAGTTGCAAGCGTTGGTGGTGTTCACAAACCCATGCGGATCGAGCATTAAGCCCTCATCAGCCCCAGCTTGCTCAGCTTGCAGGCACGCAAGCACACAATTGAGTTTGGAGTGACTGTTGAATTTAGCATCTTGTGACATCGGCAATCCGCGCACTTGCGGAACGGTTGCCAAACGAATGCCTGCTTTGTGTAAGCCTTCGACAGGTTTGGAATGCTCCATGATAATCACAAGGGTTGGGCCCGAGCGGCTCAACGACGGATGCTGAAAGGGTTTTACCTTTACGCCGCGTGTCAACATCAGGCGACAATGCACATCGTTGGTCATGTCATTGGCAGCAGCGGTGCGCGTTAAAGCATCCAATATACCAGCGCGGTCCATGCCAACATCAAGGGAAACTGCTTTGCATGAACTGAAAAAACGATCCATGTGTTCCTCGAAAAAAGCCCATTTTGCGTTATAAAGACGCATCCCTTCCCACATACCATCGCCAAGCATAAAACCACTATCATAGACCGAAACCTTGGCCTCATCGCGGTGAACAATGTCGCCGTTCACATAGATCTTGATGTCGCGATTGCGAATATCTTCGTCTGCATCGTGTGTGGTGAGGGGTGGCGAGTTCTGATCTAGGGTCATGTGGTATCCATGAAGTGCTCAAAGGCGATGAAGTTGGGAATAATAAGTGGCAAAAAACGCTGGACGCTATAAGTATCCAGCGTTTTTCTTATGTATTGACTAAACTTAGTTGCCGAAAAGAAGCTCGCGCTGAACGACAGGTGAAGCCTTTGGGTCTAGACCGAAATCAGTCAAGAATTCAGCGTACCATTCTTGAACTTTACCGGTTTCGTACCAGTAACCGATCGAAGAGTTGACCCAGTCGCGGAATGTCTTGTCATCTTCTTTACGTACGCCCACTGAAGTTGGTGATGAGAACGCCGGCGTTGGAATGACGAGCTGGCCACGGCCCAGTTTTTTGCGGGCAGCAAGGAGTGGTGGGTGGAACAAAGACACCGCATTCACACGACCAGATTGGAATGCCGCGATGGACGCTCCGTTGTCAGGAAAGCGTTGAATGTCCGCAAGAGGTAGCGCATCGGTGATGAACGCA
This sequence comes from Pacificibacter marinus, assembly GCF_018860505.1. Lineage (GTDB taxonomy): Bacteria > Pseudomonadota > Alphaproteobacteria > Rhodobacterales > Rhodobacteraceae > Celeribacter > Celeribacter marinus_B. The sequence goes on along the minus strand of NZ_JAHKPU010000045.1, from coordinate 13,339 downwards.
TCCATGCTAGATCCCTGAGGTACAGCAACCGAGATACCTTCTTTGTTCAAGTCTTCCCATTTGGTTGCATTGATATCTTCATCCGCAAGCACTGCAAGTGAGATAAAGAGCAGAGGATTGGAAGGAAAATCAATTGAAACTGCGCGTTCAGGTTTAGCATCTAGCACAGGTATAAAGTCAATTTTGTTAGATTGAAGCGCCGCAACGGCTGTGCCCCATGTCACTTCAACAAACTCAAGTTCAGCACCAAGAACCTCAGCCATATTTTGGCCAAGAGCGACACCAAGGCCGCTGTCCCATTCTCCAGTCGCAGGGTTTTTGCTCCACCATGGTGGCGCTTGAATGACGCCCATGCGCAACTTTCCTGTCTCATTGATCTGGTCCCAAGTCGATTGCTCTTGAGCAGCAACCGGCAAGGTCGCCATAGTCAACACGGTAGCGATGCTTGCGAGCAATGTTGTAGCTTTTTTAATAATGTTTTTCATTGTCGTTCCTTCCTGTTGGTCTTTTGTTTGTTCTTGTATTTTTCTTGTTGATCGTCGGTTTATTCCGGTAGTTTGAAGAGCGCGTGCCCTTCGAGGAATTCTTTCATCCGTTTCGTTTGTGGATTGCGGAGCACGGACTGAGGATCGCCTTCTTCGTGGATTGTTCCTTCGTTCAGAAACAACACACGGTTGGCCACATGATAGGCAAAGCCCAATTCATGCGTTACGCAGATCATCGTCATGCCTTCTTCAGCGAGTTGGCGCATGGTTTTAAGCACCTCGCCCACCAGCTCAGGATCGAGTGCTGAGGTAACCTCATCAAACAGCATCACATCTGGGTCCATCGCCAACGCACGTGCAATCGCAACGCGTTGCTTTTGGCCGCCAGACAGACGTGATGGGAATTCAGCCGCTTTGTCAGCCAGCCCAACGCGGGTCAGCTGGATCATGGATTTCTCTGCCGCTTCTGCTTTGTCACGACCAAGCACAGTCAGCTGGCCTTCCATGACGTTTTGCAAAACCGTCATGTGCGGGAACAGATTGAAATGCTGAAACACCATGCCAATACGGGTCCGCAATTTACACAGGTCACTCTCTTTATAAGTGATTTTACCGCGGGTTTCGGAGCCGATAGCATCGCCATTTAGAAGAATGCGCCCGCTTGTGAGCGTTTCCATAAAATTAATGCAGCGCAGGAGAGTGGATTTGCCTGATCCACTGGACCCCAACAGAACCAGAGTTTCCCCAGAGTTCACATGCAGGTCAATTCCTTTGAGCACTTCAAGTGTGCCAAAGCTTTTGTGAAGGTTTTCTACGCGGATAAGTTCGCTCATCGGTCGCTCCGGTTTAGTACGCGTTCAAGGGCGTAGGTTCCCTGCACCACCGGATAGAGCACCACAAAGAAAATGATGGCGACGGCAGTATAGGATTCAATGGGGTTATAGTTCAGTTCAGCGATCAGTTTTGCCTGACTGAGTGTCTCGTTATAGGCGACAATCGAGGCTAAGGTAGACATCTTGAATACCTCAATGCCTCGGTTCGTCAGCGCAGGAAGGACCCGCTTCAAGGCCACGGGCAAGATTATGCGTCTCAGTGTTTGGGTGAAACTCATCCCTATGGCTTTGCCTGCTTCCCATTGCCCCTTATCGATGGACTGAATACCCGCGCGGTAAATTTCAGCGGAAAATGCCATCGTATTCAAAGAAATGCCCAGAACTGCGGCCAAAAACGGTGAAGTCTCGACCCCTGTTAGGATTGGAAAGGCATAGTAAAACCAAATGATTTGTACCAACACGGGCGTGTTGCGGAACACTTCAACAAAGGCACGCGCAGGCCAAGCCGCAGCGGGATGTTTAATATAGCGCAGAATGCCTATGAGTAACCCACCTAACATGCCAAGAGTGACAGTCACTCCAAACATTAATAGTGTCGCCTGAAGTCCAACCCAATAGACACGCCAGTTGGTAAATATGGTTGCGAAATCCCAGTTATGGTCCATCTTAGTTCACCGTCCCTTCGCCAGATTTGGCAAGTCTGTGCTCGACCACGATCGACAACTGACTGAACCCGAAAATCAAAATGAAATAAATCGCAGCAATCACAGAATAGACCTCAAGCGGACGGAATGTACTCTGTGCGACACTGTTCGCCTGATACATCAGATCAGTGTAGGCAATCGTGGATACCAGTGTTGTCGTTTTCAACAACTCGATTGAACGCTCCATAAAGGCTGGGATCATCCGCTTGACGGCTTGGGGCAAAATCACGCGGCGCAAGCTTTGATTTCGGGTCATTCCGATGGCTTTGGAACCTTCCCACTGACCGTGATCAATAGACTGGATACCGCTGCGGAAAATCTCTGCAAAAAACGCGGATGATTGGATCGAGAACGTCACCACTGCGGCCAAGTATGGCGTCATGTTAATGTTGAACAAAATCGGAAAGGCAAAGAAAAACCAGAACAACTGAACCAATGGCGGCGTGGTGCGAAAGAATTCAATAATGAACTCTGAGATCATTGAAATTGGTCGGTTTTGCGACAACCGCATCAAGGCGAGCCCAAGTCCAAGAGGTACACCGAGTGACAGCGCCAATCCTGTAACTTTTAGCGTATTTAGTAGCCCTAGAAGAAGTATATCTAGATTGGCAATGACAGGCGCGAAATTCCATTCCATATCAGCTGGCTTCCATTTGGTATGTGTGAGCGGTGCGCGACTGAGAAGCCTTCGCCCCCATGAAACGCGTTACTTTGTAAGGCTTTAGATCAATGTTCGTCGCCTCGCCCGTAATCAGATTGGCAAGAATCTGTCCCGTGCGCGCACTTCCGGTAAGTCCGACATGTTGATGACCAAAGCCCAGATAAACACCTTTGACATTGGGCAATTCATCAATGATCGGAATCGAGTCGGTTGGCGCGGGGCGATGCCCCATCCAACGTGTTTCTTTCGAATAGGTCAGCCCCGGTAAAATTTGATCGACACCGTATTTCAACGCGGCAAACGGCACATCTCTTCCGGCGTTTTTCAACCCGCCAAATTCAACACCACCTGCAACGCGCAAGCGGCCCTCCATCGGAGATAAGATAAGTTTAAAGTCAGGGACCAAGGTCGGCGATTTAGGCATGCACGATGCACCCCAAAATTCCAAATGATACCCGCTTTCCGCTTCTACCGGAATTTTCACACCAAGCTTCTTGGTCATAAGTGGCGACCAAGCGCCGGCAGTAATCGCGACAGCAGAGGCAGCCAAGGGACCGTCAGATGTTACCACACCTGTCACTTGGCCGCGTTCATGTGTAATGTCTGTGACTTCAGCTTGATGTGTTGTACCCCCTGAAGCAACGAAATGGCCATGTAGGTCATCAAGATACGCGCCAGGATCAGTTATGCGGCCATGTTTGCCAAACGCGGCGAGAAAACCATAGTCTTTCGGAAATAAAGGATCATAGGACTCGCAAGCGGCACCTTCGTGTTCGCTCCACTCAAAGCCAAGGTCGCGGCGGATGTCAAAGCCGAGCTTGCTACCTTCGAACTGAGCCCGATCTTTGAACAACACCGCAAAATCACAGGGCTTGATATGTCGTTGCGCGGGCGTGCCTTCGGTGAGCAACAGATGATCGTCTAAACTGTTGCCAATAATCGGCACCATTGCCGACGCAATGCGGCGGGCGTCAGCTTCATTTCCGTGTGAGAGGTAACGTAAAGCCCAAGGAATGAGCTTTGGCAGATAGGGCCAGCGCACAAAAATCGGCTCGAATGGATTCAGCACCATCTTAGGCAACTTGGTGAGCAACCCCGGCATTGTCACAGGAAGCACCGAAGATGATGCCAAGACACCAGCATTGCCATAGCTCGCACGTCCTGTTGGCTCTGCCTTGTCGATCAGCGTCACCCGCTGACCGGATTTTTGTAGCCAAATTGCCGTTGCTATCCCGACCATACCACCCCCAATCACAACGATTGGCGGCTCGGTTTCATCCGCGGCATTGGGGAAAACATGCGCCATGTCAGTTAACCCAACTTTACTTTCTGAAGATCCGCAAAGCTTCGGTCATATGCATCGAGAACGGGTTGCACATCCTCCATTTGCAAGCACAAAGGCGGCACCATGCGCAGCACGTTCTTGTACGTGCCTGATTTGGACAGGATCAGCCCATGCTCGCGAGTTCTCTCAAACACATAAGATGTATGATCGGGAGCCGGTTCTTTTGTATCGCGGTCTTTGACCAGCTCAACCGCCTGCATAAAGCCGCGCCCACGTACATCGCCAATAATGTCATAGCGATCTTTGAGATGCTGCAGACCCTCATGCAGTTTAGCACCAACCGTTTTGGCATTTTCGATCAGGTTGTCTTCGCGGATGACACGCAGAACAGCGCGTGCAGCAGCGCAGGCAACAGGATTCGCGCCATAAGTATGGAAGATGAATTTGCCCGACATGCTTTCAGCGATTTCTTTTTTAACAACGACAGCACCAATAGGAATGCCATTGCCCAAGCCCTTGGCGATAACCATGATATCAGGCACGATATCGTGCTGATCAAAGCACCACATTGAATCGCCCGTTTTGCCAAAGCCTGACTGCACCTCATCGACAATCATCAGGCCACCTGCAGCACGCACTTTTTCTGCAGCGCCCTTCATGTATCCGGCTGGCATTGGAATGATACCGCCATAGCCCTGAACAGGTTCAATCAACATCGCCGCAAGAGCGCCGCTTGTCGTATATGCGATCGTGCGATCAATTTCGTCGAGATACGGATCTGTCCCCTCACCGAATATGCCTCGATACTGGTTCGGCTCTGCCGCAAAGGTAATATTAGCCAATTGCGCAACATTGTGGCGGAAGCCATGAACGCCTGTCACAGCCTGTGCGCCATAAGTTGCGCCATGGTAAGAGTTGCGCAACGAGATGACGTCGTGATTGCCTGTATAGGCGCGTGACATCATCATCGCCAAATCAATCGCTTCCGCTCCCGAGTTGGTGAAATGGACAACCCACTCGTGGCCTACAGGCATGGTTGCGGCTAACTCTTCAGCTAGGTGTGCGGGCACTGGGTGATGAAACATTGTCGTACAATGCGTCAGATCTTTCACCTGTTCGGTCACCGCTTCGACAACTGCAGGGTGCGCATGGCCAACGCTGATACACAGGTTCATACCCAATAGATCAGTCAGCTTGTTGCCTTTCTCGTCCCAGCAATACTGCATCTTACCTTTTTTCAGGATCAACGGTTTTTTATAGGGAACAAACGCACTCTGAGACGCTGCATAATATTTGTCACGCTTATCGATAATGGACTGCGTCGACCAATCAACGTGGGATGTTATCTCATTCATTTTCAAGATCCTTAAAAAGAGTAATGATGCTTTACTCAGTACGGCGCACCAAAATTCCTGCAATTCAATCGCGAGCATTGCAAAGATCTATGAGAAGTTTAATGGACAGTTTGGATCAAAGAATAGGACAGATGAAAATCACTTTAAATGCTCACTCTTTTTAATTCAGCGCTCATTTCTTGTGCTTCTGCTGCGATAAGTTTAATACCATCATTGAGTGACGCGCGCGGCAATGCAGTAAAGCCGATCCGTAACTTGCGCTGCCCTTGTGACGGATCTCGGTAAAAAACGCCCCCCTCATCGAGCAGAACACCCTGTTGTTTCAACCTATGTGCTAAAATACTTGTATCAATTCCTTTGGGAGCCGTCAGCCATACACAGGTGCCGCCGTGAGACACTTGTCGGTCAAAATCAGGTAAGTGCTCGGTTAATGCCTCTAAGACTATTTCCCACCGAGATCGGTACCGCCGCTCCATTTTACGCAAGTGCGCGTCAAGTGCGCCGCTGGCGATGAAGTGGGCCATAGCATCTTGAAGCAGGATCGGCGGGTGGCGCATGGTGGATCGCCGGATCGCTTTTACTTCTCTAATGACATCTGGATGGGCTACCATATACCCAATCCGCAGCCCTGGCGCGACACTTTTAGACAAACTTCCAACGTAAACTGTCCTACCAGATGCATCCAAGGACGAGATGGGTTTTTCGCGCTTTTGAGTGAAACTCATTTCTGCTTCATAGTCGTCTTCGCAAATCAAGAAATCATCGCGAACAGCACGCTCACACAGCTCTAATCGCCTCTTTACCGACATTGTTACCGTGGTAGGAAATTGATGGCTTGGAGTTGTGTAAACCAACCCAACATCGCTTGGTATTTGCTCGACAATGAGGCCCGATTGATCCACAGGAACGCAAAACAATTGATTGCCAGCAACTTCAAATGCATTGCGAGCTTCAGGGTAACATGGATCTTCGATTGCGACGCGGCGTCCAAGATAAGCATTCAAAGTCGCGAGTAAAGAAATCGCGTTCTGCGCCCCTGAGGTTATTAGAATTTCGTCTGGCGCGGCATGAATCCCACGGTACCCCAACAGTCTGTGTTGCAGTTGCTTGATCAGATTAGAACTGTCTGCGCCCCCAGCATCGCGGCTCCATTCAACAAGGCCCGATGATGCCATCGCAGTCCGCATACTTTCGCGCCATTCCTGTATCGGAAACCATGTGGGGTCAATTTGATTATAAACAAATGGGTAAGGGTAGTTGTTCCAATCCTCAGGATGATCCACTTTTGCCATATCCGACGGACGCTTTCGGTCCGCCAGCGCATGTTCCAGTGGTGACGAGATGGTCTCGCCATTGCTCCTGGCCATAGTATTTGAACGGTTCAGATCGATTATCGTGTCATCAACGAAATATCCGCTGCGGTCCCGTGACGTTACAAGACCAATATCAATTAAGCGACAATAGGCATCATGTACCGTATTGCGCGAAACTCCCAGATGCTCAGACAAAGCACGGCAAGACGGCAGTCGCTCTGCCTTAGGAAACAAATTCTGCGTGATGGCAGAGCTCATCAATTCACACACTTGATCGCGTAAGCTTAACTTAGATGCCTTCGGCAAAGTCAGGAAACGTGCATTGAGCATAAAGGGTCCCGTGTTGGTTTCAGGAACTCTACCCAATCTATGTTGCAGCGCCAAGATGGTGACACCTTACGGCCAAAGCCATAAGGATAGTTTTAAAGTTTTTTGCGCGCGCAGCATTCAACCAAGCAGCGGTATGATGAAGAAAATGGTCGCCACCGAACCATACCAGCGCCAGTGCTCAGCTCGTATAACGCTGCGCTAAAACGTTTGCGATATCGCGCACGATTGTCCCCAGCTCTTTCTGAATCTCTAGACGCGCCTCCGCACCCGTCATTGATATGGCAATCCCCGCGACAGGCAGGCCTTGCGGATTCAAAATTGGGGCACCTAAGCAAACCATACCTTCTCGAATCTCGCCATTGTCGACCGCGTAACCTTGTGCGCGCCAAACTTTAACATCTGCATCGAATTTTTTATGATTTGGAACACTATTAGCAGTAAAGGGAGCATCCCAAAGCACCGCAGATAGAATTTCGTGGCGTTCCTCGTCTGAGATATAGGACAGCATTGCCTTACCCGTTGCAGAATAAACGGCAGGCAAGCGCATACCAACCTGAAACGTAAACCCCAATGGTTTGTCCGAGTTGCGACAATCTAAGTAGACCACCTGATCTTTATCAAGCTCGGATAAGGTCACAGTATAGCTGGCGAGCCGCCCGTCAACGGCCAGAATGCGGCGAAATTCTGAAACCAAGGATGACCTGTTCAAATAGGCAGCACTCCAACGCAAACAATGCGACCCTAGGCTGTAACCATCTGCTTCAAAGTGCAAAACGCCTGCTGCAACCAAAGTTTCACAGATTCCGTAAACCGAGCTTTTGGGCGCGTCTATATCGCGGGCAATCTCGGACACTCCAAGCGGTTTTGAGCTGGTTGAAAGACGGTCAAGTATCAAGACCGTGCGCTGCGCTGCCGGCGCGCGCCTTTTAACCTGTGTGGACATTTTCGGTTCCTTTTAGTCGCACATAATAAACGAGTGTCCTGGTGATTGACAGAGGCGCATACAATGGCATACGTTCCATATTGAAAACAACGTTCCATATAAGGAACGGTCATTTGCAAAATACAAGACAAACGTAAAGAGGCCCACATTGCTTACGCTCAAAGATCCAACACTTTTAAAAAATTCTTGTCTTGTAAACGGCCAGTGGGTTCAAGCCGCATCTGGCGGCACCACGGATGTCACCAACCCTGCGGATGGCACTATTGTCGGCACTGTGCCATCGATGTCCCCAGATGAAATACCTGCTGTGATTGCAGCTTCACAGCTGGCACAGGCGAAATGGGCCGCTTGGGCAGCAAAAGATCGCTCTACTGTCTTGCGCAAATGGTTTGAATTGATCGTTGAAAACACCGAAGACCTAGGCCTGATCATGACGCTTGAGCAAGGGAAGCCAATAAGCGAGGCCAAAGGCGAAATTGCTTATGCGGCATCCTTTATTGAATGGTTCGCCGAAGAGGCAAAGCGGGTTTACGGCGATACGATCCCTGCCCCCAAAGTCAACCAACGCCTAACTGTGTTGCGCCAACCTATTGGTGTGACTGCGGCGATTACGCCATGGAATTTCCCTGCCGCTATGATCACACGCAAAGCAGCACCCGCATTGGCAGCTGGCTGCTCGATGATTGTACGCCCTGCTGATTTAACGCCCCTGACAGCGCTTGCCCTTGGTGAATTGGCTCAGCGTGCTGGCATTCCTGCTGGCGTATTTCAAATTGTGACTGGCCCTGCATCGAAAATTGGCAAGGTCATCACTGACAGCGATGTTGTGCGCAAGTTATCCTTTACAGGCTCCACCGAAGTCGGCCGCTTGTTGATGGCGCAATGTGCGGACACGATCAAAAAAGTGTCTTTGGAACTTGGCGGCAACGCGCCATTTATTGTCTTTGATGACGCTGATTTAGATGCAGCTGTCGAAGGTGCGATGGTATCAAAATACCGCAACGCTGGCCAAACATGTGTCTGCGCAAACCGTATTTTGGTGCAAAGCGGCGTCTATGAAGCTTTCACTGAAAAACTCGCCGCCAAAGTGAAGGCGTTGAACGTTGGCAACGGCACAGAAGCTAGCACAGACATTGGCCCGATGATCGAAGCCAAAGCTTTGGACAAAGTCGAAAGCCATATTGAAGACGCCGTTTCCAAAGGGGCCACCTTGGTCCAAGGCGGCACGCGATTGGGCGGGCTGTTCTTTGAACCTGCGATCCTGACGGGTGTGACGCCAGACATGAAAGTGGCAACCGAAGAAACATTTGGCCCACTTGCGCCGTTGTTCTCATTTGACACCGAAGAAGATGCCGTCGCGATGGCCAATGATACAATTTTCGGTTTGGCCGCATATTTTTACACCAAGGACCACGCGCGCATGATCCGTGTATCTGAGGCGCTGGAATACGGCATGGTCGGCCACAATACAGGTCTGATTTCCAACGAAGTCGCGCCCTTTGGCGGAGTCAAACAATCCGGTTTGGGCCGCGAAGGATCTAAGTTCGGCATCGATGAATATCTCGAGCTGAAATACATCTGCAGCGCGATTTAAACTTAAGACCACGCGACGCGTAGACACCTGCGCCCGCATGTTTTTCTAACTTCAAGGACAAGACCAATGACTGATGGCATCAAACCGTTTTCTTTTGACACACCTGGATCTACTCTTGTTGAATGGGGTGGGGCAAAGCGGATGGGCGCACTTTTGGGTGACTGGTTCACGGAACGCAATCTGCTGATCGTGACAGACAAATTCTTGCATGAAAACGGCTTACTCGATCCCGCGATTGCCTCGCTCAAAGAACACGGGTTTACCGTAACCGTGTTCGATGATGTGGTCGCCGATCCGCCCGAAGCGATTGTGATGTCCTGCGTTGAAAGCGCCAAAGCCGCAAAAGCAGATATTGTACTTGGACTTGGTGGCGGATCATCAATGGACATCGCGAAACTTGTCGCGGTGATGTTGGTTTCCGAACAACCGCTTGCTGAATTATACGGCATTGGAAAAATCAAAGGCAAACGCACACCTTTGGTTCAAGTGCCAACCACAGCGGGCACAGGGTCCGAAGTGACAAACATCACCATTTTGACCACAGGCGAGACAACCAAAATGGGCATCGTCTCACATCAACTCTACGCCGACCGCGTGCTGCTTGATGCGGAATTGACGATTGGTCTGCCAGCGGTTCAAACCGCAGCCACAGGCATTGACGCCATGGTTCATGCGATAGAAGCCTTTACCAGCCAACATAAAAAGAACTTGTTGTCAGACGTATTCGCCAAAGAAGCGCTGCGTTTGATGACCGCCAATCTCGTGACAGCCTGTGAAGATGGCAGCAACCGCGCCGCGCGCGAAGCGATGCTTTTGGGGGCAAACCTTGCCGGACAAGCCTTTTCAAACAGCCCCGTTGGCGCGGTTCATGCCTTGGCCTATCCGCTGGGGGGGCACTACCATTTGCCACACGGGTTGACCAATGCGCTGATGCTTGGACCTGTGTTGCGCTACAACATGCGTGAAGCAGCACCTTTGTATGCGGAGCTGGCAGACGTGGTGATGGGCCCGTCTGAAGATGGCGTGCAGGCACGTTCTGCCAAGTTCGTCGAGTTCATGGAAGACTTGATGGATCGCTCTGGCGCCCCGCGCCGTTTGCGCGATTGCAAAGTGACAGAAGACAGCCTGCCAACATTGGCGCAAGACGCCATGCTGCAAACGCGGCTTTTGGTCAACAATCCAGTTGAAGTTACCGAAACAGATGCGCTCGCACTCTACCGCGAAGCATTTTGACCCTCATGTCAGGTGCTGCGACGCACCGCAGGAAAGCGCCTGACACATAACAAAAAAGCCTTTCGGAGGGGGAAGGCAATTCTGCGTAAAGCGAGGAGACAAAATGAGACAAGAACGTATAGATGGGCAGGAAACGCCCTATTGGCCGGCGGGCCCATTTAAAATCCGCCTGCCCTTTTTGCACTACAGATTTGAATGGCCGGATTACTGCCAAGGCTTGCTGATGTGTGCCGTGGACTTGGCTGCGATCCCACTCATGGTTGAACTGTTAGGGATGCCCTTTGAGGTGGCTCTTGCTGTTGTCATGATGAACGGTGTTTTGTATCTGGCTCACCACATGCTCGGCGATCCGGTTATCCCAGGATGGATCACACCTGCGATCCCGCTTTTGATGGCCTATTGTGCTGCCTTCCCAGAAGGCCCTGAGCGCGTTCATGCCTTGATCGCCTTTCAGTTGATGTTGGGGTTATTCTCGATCTTCATTGGAGCCTCGGGATTGGCGCACCGCGTTGTGCAACTGATCCCCCAAGCGATTAAGTCCGGTATCATTATTGGCGCAGGTATGGCCGCCGTGATTTCCGTGTTCAAAATCGGTGGTCGTTTCGACACCTACCCGTTCACGATTTCTATTGCTGTCGGCATCGCGTTCTACGTGATTTTCTCGCGCCACTTTGCCAAGCTAAAATCTGAGAACCGTATTTTTGGCGCGATTGGCAAACTGGGGATCTTCCCGATTGTTGCCCTTGCTATTATCGTAGCGCCTATCTTTGGTGAAGCGTCATGGCCACAAATCGAATGGGGTATCTCTAAGCCTGACTTTACCACCTTATGGAAAGAATACACTGTCTTTGGTCTGGGCTTGCCACCTGTGTCGATGTTCTTGACTGCGATCCCGACTGTTTTGGCTGCCTATATCGTTTTGTTTGGTGACGTGTTGCAAAGTAAAGCCATCCTGACCGAAGCGGACGAAATGCGCCCTGATGAAAAGATCGATTACGATCCTGATCGTGCTCACATGATCTTTGGTGCGCGCAACTCGGTTATGTCCATCATCGGCCCTGATGTGGCGATGTGTGGTCCGCTTTGGGCAGCGATGCACGTGGTGATCGTCGAGCGTTTCACCCAAGGCAAAAAGACTATGGACTCTATCTTTGGTGGTGCGGGCTCTTTCCGCTGGGGCACAAACACAGGGCTTTTGTTGATGCCCATCGTGACGCTGGTTCAGCCGATCCTTGGCGTTGCGCTCGCCTTGACACTGTTGATCCAAGGCTACGTTTCCGTGCGTATCGGCGTTATGGAAGCGCGTTCGCAACGTGACCTTGGTATCGCCGGTGTGGTCGGTGCGGTGCTTGCCACACGCGGTGCAGCTTGGGCCTTTGGTGTCGGTGTTGTGCTGTGTCTCTTGGTCTACGGTCGCGATTTTTTCCGTGGAGAAGTCGACAATACCTTTGTGAAAGATCAAAACTCGTAAGGGTTTTAAAATCGAAAACGAGGGCACAATTGTCCTCGTTTTCTACGACGGTTGAGTGCTGATCACGACCTGGACCTGCTTTTTAGAACTGAACAGCCCCTTATGTATCGGAAGTTTGCTATCGTTATCCCGATCCAGCGTTTTGCAAGATACCGGATCGGGAAGGTGTACGCCGTTAGCCCCTTGTGGTGCGACCACGTAATCTAGACTGGCGCCCCTTCTTTTTCTTCAAACTCGAACAGTTGATTGGGGCGTATGACCCCGGAGCATAAGAAAGAGATTTAGAATATGGGACAGAATACGGATTTTGTCGGCCTTGATGTCGGTAAGTTTGAGATTTTTGTATATGTTAGCAAAACTGGCGCGGCTTTTTCGGTGTCAAATACACCTGCGGGTCATAGCAGTCTTCAGCGCAAGTTAGGGCCAGTTGACGGCCAAATTATCGCTCTGGAGCCCACAGGCGGTTATGAATGGACCGTATGGAAAGCGTTAGATGCTGCTGGGTACGATGTCAGGCAAGTTTGCGCAGCACATGTTCGTGCATTTTCCCATGTGGTCTTGCCCGGTTTTAGTT
>NZ_JAHKPU010000045.1:0-270 GCF_018860505.1 Pacificibacter marinus | reverse complement strand
CTTGGCCCACATCCGTGAGCACCATCGACTTAGCCTGCAAAGCTACGGGCGGCTGCGGATGACTGAAGAACTGCAAGATCTGGGGCTGAGCGTCGGTCACGGTCGTGTGGGCCGTTTGATGCACGAGAACGGCATCAAGGTCGTCAGGACCCAGAAATATAAGGCAACAACAGACAGCGATCACACGTTCAACATTGCGCCCAACCTTCTGGATCAGGACTTCACTGCGGATGGCCTGAACCAGAAATGCCTTCTCGGGACATTGCTGCG
>NZ_JAHKPU010000046.1 GCF_018860505.1 Pacificibacter marinus | reverse complement strand
ACTAAAACCGGGCAAGACCAGGTCAACCATCACCTTCGCCAAAGATCTGAACGGACACAAAGCGGCGAAAACCCCTCTAGGACAACCATAGGGTCTGACGAAGAGGACGGTTGATGCCAAAGTTCTAGCAGAGATGGGGAATGTATTTGCCTTCAAAGGGGCGGCATCAAATCGCGACAAATCCAGCTATACTCGTGGCTGACTGTCCCTTTGTCATTTAAGGGCTTTAGACCCAAATGGCCTTGAGAGGCTCTCGCGGGCCACTGACAAAGTAAGGGCGGGCACTGCTCCCCCTGCAGCGTCGCGGGGAGAGCAAAGAAAGTCTTATCCAATGGTCTGTTTGGAGTTAACTTGGTGCTGCACTTGAAAGCGCGTTTTGGAATTTCTGTGTTTTTAGGGAGCTGCGGATGCGCCAGTCCAGAAGCCGGCTGATCATCTCATTTTTCTTTTCCGCGCAGTCAGGATCATTCCAACGATTGTGGCGCTCGCCTGGATCAGTTTCTAGATCGAAAAGCTGCCCTTCGTCATAGTCAACGAAATGGACCAACTTCCATTGGTCGACCATGACCATCGATACAAATTCCGTCTCGGTCAGAATCGCATCGCGGGCGTGTTCGGCGAAAACGCAGTTGCGGCGTGGCGGTGGCGTGGATTCAAAATAAGGCCGCAGCGATTGTGCCTCCATCCATTCTGGCGGCGTAACACCACAGGTCTCTAAGATCGTTGGCCCGAGGTCCATCAAGGACACGAGGTCTGTTACCCTTTGTCCCGCTGGAATGTTTGGGCCCCAGAAAATCGCAGGCACATGCACAGATTGCTCATACATGTTCCATTTCTGGGAATGGCCGTGGTCATTCAAGCTATCGCCGTGATCGGACGTAAACACAATCACGGTGTTGTCTAGCACACCGCGACGCTCTAGCGCGTCAATAACCAATCCGACCTGTTCATCGATCATCGAGACATTGGCATAATAGTGCCTGCGCTGACGCTGCATTTGTTCCTCGGTCGGATCTTTGAGGTGAACGACAGCATCGTGATTGCCCTCAAAATGATTTTGCCGCAGAGCTTTGTAAGGCTCTGGCTGGCTGTCCAAGTCATAGTCGCGAATTGGTTCAGGCATCTCGCGGCCCTCATAGTGATTCAGATGGCGCTGCGTTGGGTCATAGGGCGGATGCGGTCCCGGAATGCCGATCTGTAAGAAAAACGGGTCATCGCCAGAGTAACGATCCAACCACATGCAGGCGGTTTGGGGCACAAACACATCAGGGTGCAGGTCTTCTGGCAGTTCCCAAACGAAAGCGCCGAGCTGTTCGTGATAATCATCACGGCGTTTGTAGGTCTGGCGGCTTGGTTTTTCAAAGCCACGAGTCCAAATCGCTTTGTCCCAGTTGTCCAAATAGAACGGCAGGTTCGGGTGTGCCCGATCCTTGTTTTCTGTCACGTGACGTTCATGAAACCCGAACGCCCCCTCGACGGGCCAAGTGTGCATTTTGCCGACATTGACGCATCGATACCCTGCTTTGTTCAGGTCACTCACCCAGCTGTAGTTCCATGTTTCATCATTGCGGAACACGCCATTTGTGTGGGGAAATGTGCCTGTAAACAAGGATGCGCGTGAAGGGCTGCACGACGGTGAGGTGACGTAGGTGCGATCAAAACTCGTCCCTTCTTTCACCAGACGGTCCAAATTCGGTGTGTCTACATGCGAAAAACCCAGTTCAGCGATTGTATCGTACCGCTGCTGGTCGGTCATAATGAAAACGATATTTGGGGTTTGGCTCATAGTCATTTGTCCTCTTGCGACACTTTGCAGTCAGTGCCTGTCGTTCTGTTTGGAAATTAAAAATTGCCGACGATGTGCACCGGATCGACGGTTGCAACAGTTTGTGCGAAATTTGCCAAGACCAGTTCGCTTTTCAACGCCTGATAGGCAGGGTCATCCCATTTGTTGTCGAACTCGTCGGGGTCCGTTTCATGATCATATAGCTCGCCAATGTCTTGCCCATGAAAAACAGTCAACTTGTAGCGCCCGTCGAAATACATGGTTGCGAACACCCCCTTATGGGCCGCAGGCAATGCATTATAGTATTCGCAATAGACGGCGTCTTTGTGCGCATCTGGTTCGGCTTTGCCCTGAAGGATGTGGGACAGGCTCCGTCCTTGCATTGCCAAAGGCACGTCGATGCCTGCAAAGTCCAAAATCGTTGGCGCCAAGTCGACCAATTCGACCAAGGCTTTGCTGCGTATCTTTTGTGACAGGCGCGCGGGGCAAGACATGATCAAGGGCACATGCACCAGTTCCTCGTAAAAATGCCCGCCTTTCAAAATCAATCCGTGATCGCCAAGCATTTCGCCGTGGTCACTGTGAAAAATGATGATCGTGTTGTCGCGTTGGCCTGTTTTATCCAAATGATCGATCAACCGGCCAACTTGCACATCGATCAGATCAACCATCGCGTAGTAGTCAGAGACATAGTTTTGTATGTCGCGGTCCGTCATCGTCTTGCAGCTTGGTCCCAGCCCGCTTTGGCCACCATTCTCATAATCATCGCGTTGAATCAGTGGTTTATTGTCAAGCTCGCCTTCGCGCCATTTGGGAAGGGGCATATCCTCGGCAGGGTATTTCGCTTTGTATTCCGCGGGGGGATCAAACGGGTGATGCGGATCGAAGATGTTGATGCTGAGCATCCAAGGCGTGTCTTCGTGCGCGTCCATAAATCCGATGGCTTCATTCGCACACCAAGTGGTTTGGTGAAACTGTGGATCGATACCGCCGTTTTTACCGTGGTAATCCGTTTCCCAAGATACCCCCTGCGATCTCAGCCACTTTTGATAGGCGTTGTCGTCACCCCATCCGTCTCGCGGTCCGTGGCACCATTTAACCATATCATAGCCGTGATGCTTGGGCAGGACTTCCGTTCTGCCATCTGCAGCAGAGAGATGAAGTTTCCCAATCAACCCGCATGTATAGCCATTCTCAGACAGAATATGCGGAACAAGAATTTCATCATCTGGGAATTTGTCATTGCCATTGCGCGTGGTCCGCGTCGTACGCGGGTAGCGCCCCGTTAAGAAACTTGCACGGCTGGGTGTGCACACGGGACTTTGGCAATAGGTGCGGTCAAACGAGACCCCTTCGTCCATCAACCTGTCCAAGTTGGGTGTATTAATATGTGTGTTTCCAAGGCCTCGAATCGTATCAAAGCGCTGCTGATCGGTGCAAATCCACAGAAAATTAGGTTTGGTTTGGTCGCTCATGAGTTGGATACCTTGAAGAACTTTTAGGTGAGGGCGAAAGCCGTTTAGATTTTAGATATTTTTGGCGATCTCTACCGCCCTCAGCATATTTTAATGTCATAATATGTCGTTGGCTCGGCCGCGAACACGTCAGGGAGGACGCATTGAGACCGAGCCAACAACGGCGACAGTGCTTATTTAAGCACGCCCAAGTCTGTCAAAATGCCTTTGTTCACGACATCCAATTCTTGCATGCGCGCAAGGTAGGTCTCAGAGTCGTTGTAGTTGATCATGATCTTTCTTTTTTCCAAAGCTGCGACCAGCTCTGGATCTTGCAAAGCCGCGTCGATCGCGCCTGACAAGATCGCTTGGATATCATCTGGCGTTCCTTTTGGTGCGATAACGCCTACAAAGAGTTGGCTAGACGTATAGCCAAGATCGTTCAGTGATGGAATTTCAGCGAAATAATCTGGCTTGATTTCCATAACGTCTACAATCGGCACGAGCGTGCCTGCTTCGTATTCGCCAATGATGGTGTGAGACGGCATGATGCCTGCTTCAATTTCACCACCTAAGACCGCTTTTTTGGTATCTGCGCTGCTTTTGTAAGTGATCTCGTTGAGATCAACATCTGCTGAAAGTTCGAGGTTCAGCAGCGGAAGGTGCTGAACGTTGTAGACACCATCGACGCCGATGCGCACTTGACCAGGGTTTTCTTTGGCATGTGCCAAGAGCTCTTCCAAGTTTGCAAACGGAGAGTCCGCAGGCAAAACAATGTAGTGAGCCGCATCGAACACATTCGCAATCAGTTCGAAGTCTTCATAGCCCGCATAAGATGTCCGACCCAAGTGTGGCATAATGGTGAGAGGCGCTACTGACGCTTGACCAATGGTGTAACCATCGGGGTCCGCATTGTAGACGGCTGAAACTGCAATCGTCTGGGTCGCGCCGGGTTGGTTTTTCAAGACGAAGGTCGCGTCATTCGGCAGGTTTTTTTCCACGTAGGGGTAAATTGTCCGCACAATGGTATCCAAGCCGCCACCAGCGCCATCAGGAATGATCCAGGTGATGGGTTTTTCTGGGTAGCCTTCGGCGGCTGCCATAGATGTGCCTGTTGCCATGACGATCGTGGCACATGCCAATGTTGTCGCTGCGGTCTTTGTTAGAAACGTAAGCATTTGGTAGTTCTCCCTTAAATTTAGTTCGCGAAGCATGCTCAGTGTTCCGTGCTGGAAAACTTGAACATGTATTTTGTTGGATATGGGGGGGGGCGCCGATGTCTTTCCGGCTGAACGCTATCTCCTCCTTGGTCTTCTCATCCTCCGGCTAAACACGTGCATCTACACGCGTTTAGCTGGGCTGATGTCTCCTCTTTTTGAAATCGGCATAGACGCTTGCCGCTAGGGCCGCGACGATCATGAGCACCAGCGCAATGGCGTAGACACTGGAGAAGAAAACGTCGTAATTGCCGTTCGAAAGTGTCAGCGAGCGCCGGAAATTTTCTTCAATAATGGGGGCAAGAACGTAGGCAATGATCACAGACGATACTGGATAGTTTAGCCTCTTGAGGATGTAGAACACTATGCCGATGCCAAGCGCCAACCAGAGATCAAAAAAAGCACCCTTAGAGGCGTAGATGCCGATGAGGCACAGCACGAGCACAATCGAAACCAAAAATGAATTCGGAACAACGAGGACGCGTGAGAACATCGGTGTCAGGACGCGCCCAATAAGATACATCGCGATTGTTGTCAGGATGAACCCGTAGAAAATCCCGTAGACCAAGTCCCGTTCAGCCGTAAATACATTCGGACCAGGCTGGATTCCGTGCATGATGAATGCGCCCATAATGATCGCAATCGCTGCAGACCCTGGAATGCCTAAGGCAAGAAACGGAACGAGTGCGCCACCTGCGGATGCGTTATTTGACGATTCCGGTGCGGCGATACCTTCTGGGCTACCCTTGCCAAAGGCCTCGGGGTCTTTGGATGTCTTGCTCACGACAGCATAAGCAAACCAACAGGATGCGCCGCCGCCGATGCCCGGCAGAATGCCCGTGCCAGCGCCGATCAGTGACCCAATTGTTGTCGATTTAACAACCCCTTTGAGTTCCTTCCACGTCAATCCTGTCTTTAGCGTACTGCGGTCGGCAACATATTTGTTATTCAGCCCTTTACTGATCATCATGAACAGCTCGGAAATTGCAAACATACCAACAAGGAAAGCGACCAGATTTACGCCGTCCATCAGTTCGGGCTGATTAAAGGTTGCACGGTTAACGCCGGTCAATGAGTCTATGCCCACAGTGCCTGCGATCAGGCCAAGAATAACGGCGATCGAGCTTTTGATCTTGTCTGTTCCGCTGAGCAATCCCACCGCCATAAGGCCAATAACACCCAACAAGAAGTATTCTGGACTGCCAAAGTTCAATGCGAATTTGGCCAATGGCACAGAGACGAAAATCAGAACCAGCCCACCAAAAATTCCGCCAATGCTCGATGAAACAAGTGAATAGCTTAACGCTTTGCCAGGCGATTCATTTTGCGCCATGGGATAGCCATCAAGAACGGTTGCCGCAGCTTGCGGAGTGCCCGGAACGCCGAGCAGAATGGCGGATATCGAACCGCCGTATTCGCCAGCTTGATATGTCGCGAGCAACATCAGAATGCCCGCAAGGGGAGGCAAGGTGAAGGTCACGGGCAACAATAGCGCAACGGCAATAACTGTGCCAAGCCCAGGCAGCGCGCCAAAGACCATCCCCACGACAGTCCCTAACAGGATACATAAAAGGTTGGTGATGGTGAACAGATTGGTGAGGTCGTTAAAAAGCGTTTCCATGTCTGCGTCCCCTTAAAACGTGAGGGCAAGAATTTGCCCGAACAAACCGTAGAGAAACCCAGTTGTGAAAACTGAAGTTGCGAGGGCCACGAGTAAGCTGTTTTTGAGCCCGAATTCGATCCTGTAGAGCGTCATTAAAACGGTCAAAAGGACGAAGACATTGAGGTAAAAGAATCCCAAGAACTGCCAGCTTGCTAAAAACGCGACCATGAGTGCGACCGTCACGAGGATATATCCAGAGTTGTGCGTCGTAACTTTCTCAATGTTCTTAGGACTCTTATCGCGGAGGTTTTTGACCAAGGTCATAACGCTTAAAATCACGAGCAATCCGGCAAGGATGTTCGGGAAATAAGCGGGGCCGATCCCCGAGGACGAGAAAAGTAACGCTTGGGATGCGCTTTGGTTCAAATTTACAGCATAGCCAATCCCGCCCATTATAAGAATAATAGACATGATGCTGTTCAAGCTTCTCCAAGTCATGCCAACACCCGCCTAGACGCGTTTGGTACTCTTAAGTGTATCATAGTGCCCTCCCTGTTTAGGCAAATCCGCGCGTTTTCTAGCCTCCGCGAAGCGGCGCGGTGTGGTGCTTTGGTACGAGCCGGTCTGTGGTGCTCTCCTCCTGAGCAAGTTCACAAAGTTCTGCGCGTGCCTTTAATAATGCTTCTTTGTACTCTTCTATCCTGTCATTCGGCCGATCCGCCGGTTCGGCCAGAGCCAGTAAATGCAAAAACTTTCCATTTGGATCTTCGACAACTGTCGCACAGCGGCGTATGCCAACGTGATTGCCTTGGGGGTCTGCGACAAAGATCTCTGGACGCATCAGGTCCAAGGCATTGCGCACTGCAGCTTTGGGAAGCCAGCAGGTTGCCGCCCCCACTGTGCGCACTGTGCCCCAAAAACCATCGACAAAAAACTGCGCCTGCACATCGTCCCAGTCCAATCGGCTTAGGTACATTTGTGACAGCACGTCCAATTCATAAAGTGAGCGGCGAAAACCAACACTGGCGCGGATGACGACATTCGGGTCTGGATAATCCGTTTTGGAGTGCCACAAAAGTTCGTGCCCTGCGACCACGATCACTTCCGCTGAAACGCCAAGCTGTTTGGATAAATCTCGCATCGTGTTGTCGAGTTTGGCCAAATAGGACTGAGACATCGGAACGTTTCGTTCCAAGCGGAAATTACGTACACAATATTTTTCGCTCGTGCGAAACAGGTATCCCAAATCTGACAGAGATTTGACGATTCTGTTCAGCGTTGCTGGGGACAACCCACAATGCTGGGCAATATCGGTTTGTTTCACCGGCCCAGGCCCTGCTGCCATGATGTATTCTAAAACTTGTAGTGTGCGTTCAGTCGGGTTCATCTGCATTTCATATTTGAAATTATAAATTCCATTATTGGAAAGTTGTGTGATGATCATGTATTTTGTAGATTCTGTCAAGCAAGCGAATGGATCTTAATTAAATGGCGCGCTTCGCTCAAAGGCACGGGGTTGAACGCCCGCCTAACGGCGCCTAGAATATCGTTTGCATAAAGCCCCTCTTGTGGGGCATTCACAGGAATTTGGACGAGAAAACTCAATGACCAATACGTCGGCCAAGCCCTGCTGCAGTCCCCAGTCTTTGTCAGATCCGTTGAAATCGGCGTCGCCCTATCATCGTCAGGCCCTAGAAATTCGACCTGCCGACAGTGCGACGCAACGGGAGTTGATGTCGGAATTAACCCCCGTGGCTGGTGGTTTTTTCGACATGGGAACGCGGCGCTCTCGGTTTCCACAGGATTTTGATGCACCCCGCCGAAAGGTAAAACTATCGCCTTTTGTCATTGGGGCGACGACTGTCACGAACATGCAATTCGCCCGCTTCGTTGATGAAACAGGTTATAGAACTGTGTCGGAACAAGAAGGCTGGTCCTTTGTGTTCCATCTGCTGTTGAGTGAACCTGATGACTATAAAGTGTCGCCGCCCGGCTTGCCTTGGTGGCGTCGGGTTGATGGCGCGTATTGGAAATCTCCGGAAGGGGCTGGCTCTGATGTGTCGACTCGGCTGGATCATCCTGTTGTCCATATTTCATGGTTTGACGCTTTGGCATATTGCACTTGGGCTGGCTTGCGCTTTCCAACAGAAGCGGAATGGGAAAAAGCGGCGCGCGGCGGCTTGGCGCGTCAAAAATTTCCTTGGGGCAATCAAATGATGCCCGCAGGCAAGCATATGATGAACACGTGGCAAGGCGACTTTCCACGGACCAATAGTCAAGATGATGGATATCTAGGAACAGCACCGGCAAAGAGTTTTGAACCGAACGGGTATGGCTTGTACAATATGACAGGCAACGTTTGGGAGTGGGTTCAGGATTTCTTTCACCATGCGCCACCAAGCTCAGATACCCTATTCGATCCCACTGGACCAAAAACGGGCGAGGGGCGCGTTCAGCGCGGCGGGTCCTTTTTGTGTCATGTCAGTTATTGCGATCGGTATCATGTGCATTCACGAACTCAGAACGATCCTGATAGCTCTACCTCTCATGGTGGATTTCGCGTTGCGGCAAGTCTGACCTGATGACTGACATCTAAAGGTCACTGCCGTCGAGTCGTGGCTGGGCGTTGTGGCCACTAATCCTAGACGCAAACGTGCCTGTTAGGCAGATATCGCCAAAAGATTGGCGATATCTGGAATTCTGATGCCTGTGCAAACTTATGCACATCAGCGCAGTGTCGAGCACAGGCGTTTAGGAGCATCTATCAGGACGCAGGGATTAGAAAAGGTCAAAGAGAAGTTTTAAAGCAAGGCCCGCTAGGAAGAAGAGAATGACACGGTCAAAAACGCGCGCGCTGAATTTATTGCCGATCCATTCTCCTATCGGCATCGCAAAAGTAAGAGGTATCAAAGCAAGTAAGCCGATGAGTGCGGTGTGGAACGTCATAATGCCGTAGCTGATTTGTACCGGTAGTTGCACCACGCACATGGCCGCGAAAAACGTCGATACGGTCAAAATGAAGGCGGGTCTGTCTAGTCGGATCGCGTTGAGGAATGTGACAGCAATAGGCGCAGAAATACCGACAGCGCCTTGCAAAATGCCGCCAGCCACGCCAACCGGTACAACCCAGCGCCGCGCAGTGCTTTTCGTAACGCGTAGCTCGAACTGTGTTAGCCTTAGGCTGATGTAGATGGTGATGATGACAATCATCACAGACTGAACATAGATGGGCTCTATTTTGGCCAAAACAAATGTGCCAAGACCAACGCCCAGTGCCCCAACCGCAGCCAAAACTTTAACAAAGACAAGGTCCACGGGCGCTTTCCTGAATTTCCAAACCTGTCGCAAGTTTGAAATCAGGTTTGGCACCACCATCACGGCAACAGCGACCCGTACGTCATAGATCGACGCAAGGACTGGCACCGCAATAACGGGCAGTCCTGCGCCGGTTGCACCTTTTAAGATGCCACCGAGCGTCATAGCAATGGCGACGGCTATGAGCGCCCATGGGTCGGTGACAGATATGTCCATATTCATTTTATGCCTGCAATTTTGGGTTTGACGTTGAACCTGCACGCAAGAACAAGACCAGTCCGACAAAGACCGCGATGCCAACCGCATCACTCAGCCAAGATTGATACATCATAACAATCCCTGTCACGGCAAACACAATGCGTAGGTTCAGTCCCAGTGTGCGTTGGAAGTAACCGACGACAGCGATCGAAAAACAGAACACGCTGAGCAAGCCCGTTGTCACAGACGCCACAATTTCTATCAGAGTGCCTTGCATCAAAAGTGCAGGTCCGAAAAAGAACATGAACGGCAAGATGTAGCTGGTGATGCCAAAGGCAAAGGCGGTCCAGCTTGTCTTGTTTATATCCGATCCTGCTATCCCTGCTGCGACATAGGACGCAAGGGCAACGGGCGGTGTGATGGTTGAAATGCATCCGTAGAAGAACACGAACAAATGCGCAGTTAAAACCGGCACACCCATTTCAACAAGGGCAGGGGCCACGACAGTCGCAAGGATAAGATAAGCGGCGGTTGTGGGCAGCCCCATGCCTAGGATGATCGAGACGAACATCGTCAAGATCAACGCAATCAAGGGCACGCCAGCAGAGACGCCGATAATCAGGCCGGAAATCTTTGATCCAAGTCCGGTCATTGCCAAAATGCCAGCGATCAATCCCGCGCCCGCACAGGCTACGGCAATCGACATGACGGAGTGCGTGCCAGATTCCAATGCGTCAAAGCATTTTGCGAAGAAACCGCGCAAGTCTCTGAATTCGAAAATAATGCATCCAAGAAGCAAAACACCGAGTGCTGTGAATGACGACTTGAACGGTGAATATCCTGAAACCATCATGCCAACGAGTAAAAAGAACGGAATTATAAACCGCAGACCTGGAATAAGGATGGAGCTTAACGGCAGTTCGTCTTCGTTTTGTGGCGCGGGCGCAATGCCCATTCTTTCGCCTTGTAAGTGTACCATGAAAAAGATCGATGTGAAAAACAAGATGGCAGGAATCAAAGCTGCGACCATAATTTCCGAATAGGGCACGCCGATAATTTCAGCCATGATAAAGGCCGCGGCCCCCATAACCGGTGGCATAAGTTGCCCGCCTGTTGAAACCACGGCTTCAATGGCGGCAGCTTGGTGCGGCTTATATCCTTCGCGTTTCATCATCGGGATTGTCATGGTGCCGGTGACGGCGACATTGCCTGCCGCAGACCCTGAAATCATACCGAGCAATGTGGAAAAAACGACAGCGGTTTTCGCAGATGCAGCCTTAGACCCTTTTGTTAAACGGCTGGAGATCTGAAAAAAGAAATCGCCCGCGCCAAAGACATTGAGGAATGATCCGAAGATCGAAAACATGATGATAAACGTGGCCGAAACACCGAGTGGAATGCCATAGATGCCCTCCGATGAGGTTGTCATAAACTCAGAGATCCGCGTTAAAGAATAGCCACGAGAAGTAAAGACTCCAGGCAAGATAGGAGAGATCAGCGGATAGGCGAGAAAGATCAGAATGATGCCAGCAAGAAACCAGCCGATCCGTCTGATAACGGCGATCATCACCAGTGCGATTACGACCATCCCGACTTGCGCATCGGTTGCTGTCGTGATCCCGCCAGACATGGCAATGTCTAGCCAACGTGAAAAGAGATAATATCCTGTCCCCGCCGCCACAACGGCCAAGCCGATATCCATCGCCAGCATAAGCGGGCCTGTTTCTGGGCGGGTTTCCAACCGTCGCAGCGCAAGGACCAGAAAAATAAGAACCAACATCACTGTTAAGTGGGTGATGCGCACTTCTAGCGTCGAAAAGGATGCAAAGCCTGATACAACGTAGAGGTGCCAAAGGCTGAGTCCAATAGCCATCCATCGGGTTGTAAAGGTGAGTGCTGACAGGGCTTTTTTCATGGTGAGCGGTCCAGTAAATTGCGACAGAAAAACCCCGCCACATCTGGTGATGCGACGGGGCGATTTTACGATTTAGCGTTCGTCAAAGTAACGCTTTGCACCCGGATGCAGGGGAACAGCAATATCATATGCGTCCTCTGCAACGATCTGCGCCGCATTGGCGTTTTCTGCTGCAAATTCATCCAAATGCGCGTAAATCGCTTTGGTCACTTGGTAGACCTTTTCCTCATCCGCATCAGCTTGTGTGATTAGAATGTTTTTGGTGCCGAGCAAGGTCAGCGGTGCATCGGTGCCGTAAGCTTCTGCAGGCACTTCAACGATAGAGTAGTAAGGATGCTTGGCGATGATTTCATTCAAGCCTTCGGTTCCGATATCAACGAATGCGATATCAGCTGTTGTGCTCGTTTGGATCACCGCACCAGCAGGATAGCCTGACAGGGCAACCGCCGCATCTACTGAACCATCAGAAAGCTGGCTGAAGCCATCTGCATAAGACACGAAGCTTGGTGTGATGTCGCGAAAGCTCAGATCGTTGATTTCCATCACATCGCCAAGCAGGTTCAATGTGCCACCACCGGCAGGGCCTACAGCCACACGTTTGCCTTTGAGGTCTGCGATAGAAGTGACATCAGATCCTGCGAGCGTAACAATGTGTAAAACTGAGTTGTGCAATGTACCAATCGACGCGATTGCGATGGGGTCTGCGTAAGGGGCTTGGCCTTCATGTGCAAAGAAGGATGTATTTGCGTTGCCGATGGCAAAGTCGAGTTCGCCGTTGCCAATCAGGCGCGGATTTTCTGTGCCGCCAGAGGTCACAACCGGGACCATAGAGTAGCCTTCGGCGTATTTGTTCACAAGGTTAGAGGCCGCTTGGCCCACCGGATAGAACGCGCCGCCAAGACTTGCCGTTCCCATACGTAGCTCTTCTTGAGCCATAAGCGGTGTTGCCATTAGCATCATGCCAAGTGAAACGCCGCGCGCGAATGTTTTGAAGTTAAGCATAGAATCCTCCCAGATCTTATTTTCCTCCCTTGAATGCTACTCTTTTGATCATTCTCGGGTCAATCAAAAATATCGATATTTAAGCAATAGAAAATAATCATCGACATTTATTGTGTGCATTGCTACCGTTTGGCCTAGATTCTAGGTGAAAGGGGGGCATCTCAATGTCAAAAGGTATCAGACGTGTCGTTACAGGGCATGATGAAACAGGAAAAGCAATTGTCGTTTCCGATGACATCGCGACAAATATTTTAAGCAAGCCAAATCGTCCTGGCGTGACGCTTACGAACTTCTGGAAAACAGAAGGCCATCCACAATTCGACGGACCAGATGAGACGCTCGACGGTCCGTTGGTGCTTAAACCGCCGAAAAATGGCACGGTTTTTCGCTTTGTTGAATTTGAACCCGAAGACCCTGAAGTGATGAAAACGCTTGATGGTCGCGCCGCCTTTGCCGAAATGGGCGCTGCGGATCGGATCAAAGACAATCAACGCCATCCTTTTATGCATCGCACTGACAGTGTTGATTATGCTGTCGTCGTCAAAGGGAAGATCGTGATGATGATGGATGAAGAAGAAGATGATCTTGTCTTGGAAGCTGGCGATGTGCTTGTTCAGCGCGGCAACAATCACGCTTGGTCAAACAAGTTCGACGAAACCTGTATTATCGCCTTTGTCCTGATGGATGCAGATGGCGATGTAGATCGCTGGTAGGAGCAAAAAGATGTTGAAATTATACCACGCACATCACTCAACGTGCAGTCAAAAAGTCCGCCTTGCTTTGGCTGAAAAGGGCTTGGAATACGAGAGCATCATCGTCGATTTGGCGAACAAAGGGCACCTGACGCCCGAATATCTTGCGATCAATCCAAACGGTGTGGTGCCAACGCTCGTGCATGACGACGATTCCATTATGGATAGCAGTGTCATCGTGGAATACATCGATGAGGTCTTTCCTGATCATCCGCTTGTTCCCAAAGATGCTGTCGCTCGCGCCAAAGTACGCACTTGGATGCGATTCCTCGAAGAAGTGCCCACTTACGCAGTGCGGGTTCCGTCTTTTAATAAAGCGTTCTTGTCGCGTTTTGATGGCCTTTCAAACGAAGAATTCGCTGACCAACAAGCGGGGCCGCGCCCTTTGCGAAAGCACTTCTATCTCAAAATGTCGAAAGATGGTTTTGGATCTAATGCGGTTCAAGAAAGCATCGATCAAATGAAACTTACCTGTGGACGAATGCAGCGTGCGTTGGAAAACGGGCCTTGGCTTGCTGGTGATGAGTTCAGTCTCGCCGATGTCGTCGCAGCCCCTCTGATTGACCGGATCGATGATCTTGGGATGGGCGATATTTGGACGGAAGAATTTCCATTGGTGCAAGACTGGTTTGATCGCCTCAAAGCGCGCTCTAGCTATGATGTCGCGATGTACAAGGGTGCGCGTCTGTCCGAGACCCATGCCATTGCAGCGCTTCTTAAAGAAGAAAACTAAGGCTGACGCGAAAGCCGCCCCTAGACATATATGTGCTAAGATAATCAGCCATGTCGCAAGTTTCACCCCACATCAATGGTGTTGGTGGACTTTGCGATGTGGCTGAAATCATTTTAGATGCGAAGGACGTCGGACTTGATCGTGTTTTGAACCAAAACGCACTCAAATATGTCAGATGAAAAAAAAGACGAAGCCAATCGGCTTCGTCAAAGATGCCAAAAGGCATAAGTGCTTAAGTGCTTAAGTCTATATGCGGGGCGCTCGTCGCAAATCCCCCGCCTTAGATTAACTGCTGAATTCGTCCCTTAGAATATTCTTTTGCACCTTGCCCATCGTGTTGCGGGGCAGGGCGTCGCGTAAGATGTATTTGCGCGGGTGTTTGAAACGGGCCAGCAGAGGTTCGACATGTGCCGCGATGGCCTCAGGCGTAATGTTCGCGTCTTTTTCTAAGATCACGGCGGCCAAAACGCTTTCGCCGAAATCTGGATGTGGCACGCCAAAAACAGCGCTTTCGACCACACCATCGATGTCGTTGATCACGTCTTCGATTTCTTTGGGATAGATGTTGTACCCGCCCGAAATAATCAGGTCTTTCTGGCGGCCAACAATGCTCACGCGCCCATCAGCAGATTTAATGCCAAGATCGCCGGTCATGAAAAAGCCTGTCGTCCGCAGCTCTTCGGCCGTTTTTTCAGGCATGTTCCAGTAGCCTTGAAACACGTTGTCCCCACGCACTTCGATCATGCCGATCTCGCCAGATGGAAGGGGCTCGCCTGTCTGTGCGTTGGTGATTTCCACCTCGGTTCCGGGCAATGGGTAACCCACTGTGCCTGCGATGCGCGCGCCATCAAACGGGTTTGATGTGATCATATTGGTTTCGGTCATGCCGTAGCGTTCTAGAATGTGATGGCCTGTGCGTTCATGAAATGCGGTGTGTGTTTCGGCCAAAAGCGGCGCAGATCCAGACACGAACAGCCGCATCTTGGCGCAGAGGGGTTTGTTCATACGCGGATCGTCCAAAAGGCGGGTGTAGAACGTCGGTACCCCCATCAGCATGGTGGACCTTGGCAATTCTTCGATGACGCTATCTTGGTTGAACGCGGCCATGAAACGCACTTGCGCCCCCGCCAAAAGGCTTGTGTTCATCGCCACAAAAAGCCCGTGCGTGTGGAAGATAGGCAATGCGTGAATCAAGCGATCTTGATCCGTGATTTGCCAAAGGTTCGTCAAAGAAGCTGCGTTTGACAACAAGTTTTTATGCGACAGCATTGCACCTTTAGAGCGTCCAGTGGTGCCTGATGTATACAAGAGTGCGGCCAGATCGTCTGGCCCGCGCGGGCAAGTTGCGCATTGATCGCTTGCCGCATTGGCCGCCAGTGACAGCGTGCCTGTGCCCATCATATCTAGGGTCAATACTTCGGCGTCAAAGCTTTGCATCATGGCAGTGTCTTTGGCATCACAGACAATCACCCGTGGACCAGCGTCGCCGATGAAATAGGACAATTCTGATTGCGTGTAAGCTGTGTTCAGCGGCAGATAAACCGCACCGGTTTGGACCGCCGCCCCATAAAGCGCGATCGTATCAGCGGTCTTTGGCGCCTGCACCACGATACGGTCGCCTGCTTGGACTCCTGTATCTTTGAGGACATTGGCAAGTTGTGCCACGCGGCGCACAAATCCCGAATAAGTGATCGTCGACCCATTGTCGCAAATCAAAAAATTATTTGTATTGGTGGCGTGCGGCGCGATCAGGGCGTCATAAAGTGTATTGGTCAAGACGCTGGTTCCTTTGTCTTTGCTTCTAGCTTTGCGGTCGACAGGGTTTGCACAGTGCGCGACGCTTTAACGGTCGATCTCAGTGCAAAATTTTCATGATTTTTTTCGGTGTGATCAACATTATAGAGATAATTGACCATCGCACCACGTGACTGTTTATGTCCATTTTCAGAGCTATCCGCCCCCGCATGAACCTCGTGAATCTCTGCGCCATTTCCCAAATGGAAACGCGCGACAGGATCATAGGGCAAGCCATCACCGCGCTTGCCCGTCAACAGATACCTTGCTGCCATCGCGCGCATGGTTTCGGAGCTGGCGCTGCCTTCCAGAATTGAATTGGCGGCGGGCACGAGTTCATCATCTTCCTGGGCTTTCAGCCAACGGGTCATAAGGGGGATTGGTGAGAGCGTAACAAAAGTATCGATGTTGGGGCAGGACAAGGACAGTTCTGCCACGACTTGTTTGATCAACAGATTGCCAAAGCTGATTCCCGTCAGTCCCTTTTGGCAGTTTGAAATGGAATAGAAGACGGCAACCTTCGCCTGATCTTCTTCCAGCGGTGTACGGTTGTCGGACAACAGCGCATCGATGGACCCTGGAATGTCAGCCGTCAGGGCGACTTCGACAAAAATAAGCGGCTCTTCGGGCATAGAAGGGTGGAAAAATGCAAAACAACGGCGATCAGGTGGATAAAGCCTGCGGCGTAAATCATCCCAATCATCGATCTGATGCACGGCTTCATAGGCGACGATTTTATCCAATATACGCGCTGGGGTGTCCCAGTTGATTTGCTTGAGCACCAAAAATCCGCGATTAAACCAACTGCGCAGCAAGTGCACAAAATCGATGTCCGTCCGCGCGAGTTCAGGGTGCGCTTTTAAAAGTTTGAGAAGATCGACGCGCATCTCAACCAGCAAATGCGTGGCGCCAAACGGCTGGTTCAAGCGGCGCAATAATTCTTGGCGCTTTGGTTCGGCGGCTTTGCACAGTTCAATGAACACTGCTGGGCTTTTGGTTTCGGCGTAATCGGTTGCGACCTTTGCAATATGCGCCGCGTCCACGTCCAGTTCCGAGTTGAGATATTGGAAAAACGCCAACTTTTCATCTTCGTTTAGATCGGCATAGCGCGCAAGGATGGACGAGGCCAGCCTCAATCCAGAGACTTCGCCCTCTGCCGACATGAGCGCGTCACAAAGCATATAAATATCACGCTGATCATCTTTGCCGCGCACGGTGCTGCTGCGGTCAAAGAGTTGGGACAATAAATCCCCGAGAAACCGATTTCGTTGCATTGTTGTCTCCAGTTGTCCAAGAGTCGCTGGAGTAATTAATATCGATATTTTTTATCTGCGTCCAATTAAATCGTCATAAATGAAGTTACGCATCCATTTCGCGTGCCAAATACTCACCTGTCAGTCGGTAATGCTTCAGCAGACAGGCACAGGCGCGATCTGCATTGTATTGAACTGCCGCCTCTAAAATTTCTTCGTGCTCGGCGGCAATGTCACGGCTTTGATATTTGCTGCCGCCCGCCGCAAGATTGCGATAGCGGATGTTTAAATCATAGAGCTGCGCGCAATAGCGTTCCAGCATCGGTGAACCACTATTGGCCAATAACGCCATGTGAAATGTCTTATGGGCTTCTTCAAAAATTGCTATGTCTTGCCCCGCGGATTTACGCATACGGTGATGCGTCAGGATGAGTTGCTCTTCCCATTGAGGGGTCGCTGCCGCGATGGATTTGCGCAGTGCAAGCTCTTCTAACGTGCAACGCAGCTCCAAGATTTCTTCAAAATTCGCTTTATTCGCGGGGGCGGCACGAAATCCGCGTTGGTCTATCCGTTCAACAAGCATATCAGACGTCAGCAGACTGAGCGCTTCACGCACAGGCGAGGCTCCCGTCTTTAGTAATCCGCGCAATTGCTCGATCTTGAGCTTTTGACCTGCGGGCAGTGCGCCGGTCAAGATCATATCACGCAATGTCATATAGGCACCGCGTGTTGCGGAACTCTCTTTGCCGGCCATCTCATCATTCATATTCATTGCACGCCCTCATGCTGGTATTTAAGTCAGGTTAACTGCCTTATTGAAAGATAGATAGACGGGGCAGTGACCCTTCGTTTATCATCCGCCGCCGCAACGTGAAAGCACGCGCTCGCTTTTATGTCGTCAGCTAACCGCTGCCTGTTGGTGGGCCGTGTCTAGGTTTCTTATGTGGATCAATCCATCTAAGCGCTTCACGTTGACACAGCGAAGGCAAATTGCTCGGCACTCTTAAAAATATCGATATTAACTGGTGACTGAATGTATAGTAGGCAGAAAAAGTGACTGCTTACAAGGATTGAGATGATGAAATATATGATGGGCTAGATAGTTGCGCGCGCTGTTGTCTGCGGCGTACAGCGCGAAAAAGCTTTTGATCTTACGAATTTTTCCTTTGTGAAATAGACCATCAGAGATGAAAATTTTCGCTCTCGATTGAGAAGATGGGTCGTATGACGACACACAAAGATGCGTGGATATCAGAGGGCTTGGTTATAAGGCGTGCTATCAATTTCGATTCATTGCCTTTGGTCGCCTGAGCTTTTTGGCGCGCTCCGTCATCAGAGATTTATCTATCTGTCATAGTCGCGTCACGCAGAGTGGTTATTCAAAATTCATTCGAATGATTGGTGCGGTATGAATAGAAATAAATGGTCCATTGTCTGCGACGGAATCGAAATGGCTATCACGTCTGGGCAGTATCCGCCTGGTGAGAAATTGCCAACAGAGCCAGAGCTGGCCATCCAGTTTGGCGTTGGCAGGCATTCGGTGAGGCGCGCCATCGCAGAGCTGGCGAAGGCCGGTAAAGTGAGTGTCGAACAGGGGCGTGGAACCTTTGTTGAAAGCGGCCCTTTGCTTGAATATGCTATCGGACAGCGCACCCGTTTGCGTAAGAACCTGTTGTCACAAGGTGTCGATATTCACGGCGAACTTTTGGATGCGCAAATCATCACAGCCAGCGCAGAGGTCGCGCGCGCATTGAATTTGGGTGAGGGCGCTCAAGTTCTTCAAAGTCAGCGGATCACCTTTGGCGATGGCGTGCCGTTGGCCTTTGGTCGCGCCTTTCATTGCCCCAACCGCTTTCCCGATTTCGTTGCACGGCGCGATGTTTTGGGGTCGGCCACTGAGGCTTATAAGACATACGGAATTGACGATTATCTACGCGCCCAAACGACCATGCACGCGCGTCTGGCGCAGGCGCATGAGGCCAAGACACTTAAGTTGCACCCGCAGACAGCCGTGATGGTTGTGCGAGCTATAGATCAATTGCTGGACGGCACGCCGATCAGTTTCAGCGAAGTGATTTGGGCCGCCTCGCGGGTCAAGTTCACGATGACAAACGAGGATTAAACCATGCACACACCCTCGCAAGAATTTTCCCATGACGATGCCTTGTCTATTTTGGCCCGCGCGGATGCGGCAGCGCTTAAGGCACTTGGTGAGGATCTGGCAATAGATTTTTCAGATGTCGAAGTGGTGCACAGCCGAACGGGGTTGGTGATGCTGCCTTTGCGTGACACAGCTAAAGGTACAGCTTTTCACTTGGGCGAAGTGTTGGTGAGTGAAGCTCATATTCGTCGCGGAATACATGAGGGCTACGGTCTACGCAAAGGATTGGATCTTGAAGCGAGCATGGCCATGGCTCTCGTCGATATCGCCTTGGCGAGCGGCACAAAGGTTGAGATCTGCCATGACTTTTTACGCGATGCTGATGCGCAACACCGCGATGCAGACACCGAAACCCTGCGCCGTATTGAAGCCACCCGCGTTGATATGGAGACGTTTTGATGCTCACTGTTCCAACAGCCACCGCCACAGAAACCCGCGCCAATCACACTTTCGAAGCCTTGCTTTGGGCGCTCAGCCGCCCCGGTATGCCGCGTGATATAGCATCTGACGCTGAAGCTGCCATCATCGATGCACTGATCGATCGCGAATGCAAAGTCTACTGTGCCGACCCTGTGTTGATGCCGCTTATATTAAAAACGGGGGCGTTCCTTTCTGATCCGACGACGGCGGATCACGCGTTTCTCGGCAAACTCATAGACGTCAACGTCTTGGAATCCCTTAGGGCTGGGTCTGATCTTTACCCTGATGATGGCGCGACTGTTGTGGCCAATGCGCAGATCGGCACGGGGCAGCTTTTGCGTTTAAGCGGTCCGGGTGTCGATGGATCTCTGCAAATCAACATTGACGGGTTACCCCAAGGATTTTGGGCCAAACGCGCCGATTGCCTACGTTACCCAATGGGGTTTGACATATTTTTGATCGACGGGGCCCGTGTGATTGGCCTGCCGCGCTCTACACAAATCGAGGTGCTCTGATGGCCTATGTTGCGACCCGTGGCGGCGAACGCGCGATTGAACAAGCTGAACGATTGTTTCGTGCCGAAATGGGCACAATCACCCCCGAAAGGATCAACGAGATCAAAGCCGCCATGCCCTATTTGGTGGATCGTGTGATGGGCGAAGCATCCTTATATGACGAAGACATTGCGGCCTTGGCCTTGGCGCAAACCGGCGGTGAATTGTATGAGGCGGTTCTGGTCTTGCGCGCTTGGCGCACGACACAACCGCGCTTGAGTGTTGCTGACCCCATTGAACAAGACGCGCTGTTCACTCACCGCCGACTGTCTGCGGCGTTCAAAGACATTCCGGGGGGGCAGTTGCTTGGGCCGACCTTGGACTATTCGCACCGTTTGCTGGCTACGCAAGTTCTGACTGGCGAGGCGTTTGATCCCGTGCCTGTTGAGCCAGCTGCCACCCCCGCGCCAGCACATCAGCCGTCTGTGAGCGCTTGGCAAGCCGCCAATGATTTGGTCGACTTGCCAAAGGGTGACGCCACACGGCCTGACGATATTCCTGACATCACACGCGAGCCTTTGCTGTTCCCGTCCAAGCGCGCGCATACTTTGCAAAGCCTTGCGCGCGGGGAAACGGGAGGTGTGTTGGCTTTGGGGTATGCCGCGATGCGTGGCTACGGTCAGGCCCATCCAACCGTAAATGAGCTGCGCTTGGCCGAGGCAGAGATTGTTGTGACCCATCCCAAGGGCACCAAGTTTTCCGCAGGTCGTGTCAAAGTCTCTCAAGCCGAAGTACTGTCGAAAAAGGACGAAAAACTAGAGCTTGGATTCGCTGCCACTCTGGGTTGGAACGAGGTCAAAGTCATCGCCGCTGCCACCTTGGATTTGAACAGCGCAGGGGCGCCCAAAGGCTCTGCGACGGAAGAAGAGTTCTTTTTGTACCACACTGAAGGCGTCGAAAGCTCGGGCTTTTGCATCCATTTTAAACTGCCACATTACGTCACGTTTCAGTCGTCCTTGGACGCCATGCGCGATGCAAAAGCGCGCTCAGCGCAGCAAAAGGAACCAGCGCAATGAGCCTGAAAACCCTCACCCGCGATTGGGAACCAATGAGCTATGGTTTCTTGGATGCATCCGCCAAACGCGAGTTGCGCCGTAAGATGCTCAAAGCTGTGGCCGTGCCCGGATGCCAGATGCCCTATGCCAGTCGCGAAGTGCCCATGGCGCGCGGTTGGGGCACGGGCGGTTTGCAAGTGTCTTTGACGTTGATCAATCCGAAGACTTGCGTGAAAGTGATCGATCAAGGGGCTGACGACAGTGTCAATGCTGCGTCGATCCGGTCGTTTCTTGCAAAGGTGTCCGGTGCGCCGACAACGCTCGATACGCTGAAAGCAGACCTCATTCAATCGCGTCACCGTATCCCAGAAGAGGTGCTGCGCGAAGATCAGGTGCTCGTCCTGCAAGTGCCCAATCCTGAACCTTTGCGATCCGTTCAACCCAACATGTCCATCGCGCGCCAGATGCATGCAGATGCGGATTACGGGCGGATGTGGTTGCAACTTTACGAACAAATTGTGCGCTCGGGTCGGATCATGCAAGGGGCGTCTTACCCATCGATGGTCAATGGACGCCATGTGATGACGCCTTCGCCGATCCCGCGTTGGGATGTACCGAAATTGAATATGGCCAAGCATTTGACGATTCTGTCAGCAGGACGCGAGAAGCGTATTTTCGCTGTGCCGCCCTATACGCGGGTTGAGCCTTTGGTCTTTGATGATGTGCCTTATAAAGTCGAAGATCACGCCAAACTGACCTGTAACAGATCGGGTGCGCGTGGGTTCTTTATGAACGAAATTCCACAAGAGGATGGCAGCTCAACCCATGAAATTTCTGACAGCGAATATGGGGTAAAAGCCATTCGTCGTACCGAGGGCGATGACATCGTGCTGGGCGACACATGGTATAAAAATGGGGAGATGTCGTCATGACCATTGTTTTGGATGCTCCGCGCATTGTCATAACGCGTCCGTTGATGACATTAAAAAATGTCTCGAAATCTTATGGCGCTGTGCAGGCTGTACGTGACGCATCGGTTGAGGTGTTCCCCGGCGAAGTCATGGGCATCGTGGGTGAAAGTGGATCGGGCAAATCCACGTTGTTGCGGATGATGAACCTCGAAGACACCCCAGACACCGGCAGCTATACACTCGACTTGCCTGATGTGCAGGGCAACCTATTTGAACTGGATAGGTTTGCGCGCCGGATGCTTTGCGCCACGAAAATCGGCATCGTTTACCAAAACCCGCATCTGGGGCTTTTGATGAACCACTCCAGTTCCGGCAATGTGGCTGAACGGCTTTTGGTGGCGGGCGAACGACGATTTTTGGTACTGCGTGACAAGGCCCAAATCGCCCTAGAAGCATCAGAGTTTCCGCTGGAACGTTTGGACGCCCCGCCGATTGAATTGTCCGGCGGTATGCAGCAACGGGTGCAATTGGCCAAGGCAATCGCCTTGGAGCCTGCGCTTTTGTTGCTGGATGAACCGACCACGGGTTTGGATGTCAGTGTGCAAGCGCTGGTGCTTGATACATTGAAACGACTGCAACAAGACCGGCAGATCACCATGGTTATCGTTTCTCATGACTTGGGTGTGATCCGCACGATGGCGGACCGTGTCATCGTCATGCGCCGAGGTGTGGTCGTCGAATCCGGCTTGGCCGATCAGATATTTCAAGACCCTCAACACCCCTATACACAACAATTGGTGCACGCAAAGTTATGACACTTGTATTGGATGTTCAAAGCCTGACCAAAGGCTTCACGATGCACCATTTAAACACGCAAATGGCGGCCTTCGACGATATTTCCTTTGGCTTACACGCAGGTGAATTCCTTTTGCTCAAAGGTACAAACGGCGCGGGTAAATCGACGTTGTTGCGCACGCTGTATCGCAGCTATTTGGCGCAAAGTGGGGCTGTGTTGTTCCAGTCTTCGCATGGCGTGATTGACCTGATACGTGCGGCAGATGTGGATATCACCCATTTGCGACGCACCGAAATCGGCTTTGTCACACAGTTTCTTGTGGCGCGTCCCCGCGTCAGTGCGCAGGCCTTAGTGGCGGAACCTTTGCGCCAAGCGGGACACTCGGCTGAGGCGGCACTGGATGAAGCGCGCCGTTGGCTCAGCGCTTTTGGCGTCAAAGAAGAATTATGGCGGGCTTATCCGACGACGTTTTCCGGTGGAGAACAGCAAAAGGTAAATCTTGCACGGGCGCTGATCTTACCGCAAAAACTGCTGTTGCTGGATGAGCCAACAGCGTCACTTGATGTCCAAGCCCGCACCGCTTTGGTGGCGCGATTGGCCGAGTTGAAATCTCAAGGCACCGCGATGATCGGCGTCTTTCACCACCCTGATGACGTGTCGCATTTGATCGATCGCGTTATCGACCTCACCCCCAATGCTTCCAACCCAGAGGACAGAGAAGATGTGGCTTACGAATGCAAAACTGGTGCTGCCTGACCGCGTTGTTGAAAACGGTGCGATGAGACTTGAAAACGGCCAGATTGCCGCCATCGCAGAACAGCCTGTTGATGTTGGTCTTGATTGTGGTGGCGCGCTGATTTTCCCAGGCTTCATCGATATGCATGGCGATATGATTGAGATGGAGCTGGAGCCACGTGCGCTGGTCGATTTTCCGATGGAGGTGGCGCTAAGTCATTTGGACAATCGCTTGGCGGCCTCAGGGATCACTACGGCCTATGCTGCGGTCAGTTTTTCAAAAGGGGCGCGCAGCGGTGAGCAGCGTTCGTTTGAACATACCAATCAAACCATCCGCGCGCTCAATGCGCTGCGGCAGCATTGCCAAATTGATCACCGTATTCATGCGCGGTTTGACATTACATTTGACACTGCCGTGTCTGTGCTCGAAGGTCTTATTCGGGATGATTTGGTCGATCTTGTGTCGGTTATGGATCACACGCCTGGCCAAGGTCAGTACCGCGACATTGAGCGCCACATCACATTGGTGGCCGCGCGAGAAGGCATTTCACTTACACAAGCGCGCCAAGATGTGGCCACGCGTATTGCCGAGCGCAGTCGCCCTGAAAGTGTGATCTTAGACAATCTGCAACAGGTTGCAGCTCTGTGCAAAGCGCAGGGTGTGGCGCTGGCCAGCCACGATGATGACACGCGCGAAAAAGCGCATTTGATGGCAGATGTTGGCGCAGTTATTTCCGAGTTCCCCGTCACGTTCGAGGCAGCAAAAATCGCAGCCGAACGCGGAATGCTTTCAGCAATGGGCGCGCCAAATGCGATGCGCGGGCAAAGCTATTCCGGCAATCTGTCGGCGCGTGCGGCACATGCGCAAGGATTGTTGCATATTTTGGCGTCGGATTATCATCCGGGCGCGATGTTGCCTGCCGTGTTGGAGTTGGCAAAATCTGATCCAAACGGTCTGGCTGGAGCGGCAGCCCTTGTGACGTCCAATCCAGCACGCGCGCTTGGATTGACAGATCGTGGACAATTGGCTGTTGGTTTGAAAGCGGACCTTGCCATCGTTGAGACACATGCATTCACACGGGTCATCGCGACGTTACGCGATGGAAACTTTGTCCAC
The DNA here is from genome assembly GCF_018860505.1 of Pacificibacter marinus. Taxonomy (GTDB): domain Bacteria; phylum Pseudomonadota; class Alphaproteobacteria; order Rhodobacterales; family Rhodobacteraceae; genus Celeribacter; species Celeribacter marinus_B. The sequence continues at coordinate 101,386 of NZ_JAHKPU010000046.1, read as the reverse complement.
TCCATAGGTCAATTGCCGAACACATTGATCGCTCAGCCCGCCGTGGCCTAAGACCTAGGGGCAAGTCACCAAGGCGTTACAAAGCCTTGGGAAACTTGTCATGCAAATGTAGATTCAGGGTCATTTTCCTTGGGTATCACGCTCTAGAAACGTTCGAATGAATTTTTTTGGGAGTGCCGCACAATGAGTTCGATCCTGACCTTGAGCCAAGTCTCGCGTCAATTCGGTGATACCCATGCGGTGGATCGCGCGAACCTGTCGATTGAGCCGGGCCAGTTTGTGGGTGTCATTGGCCGCTCCGGTGCTGGCAAGTCCACAATGTTACGCTTGATCAATCGTCTTATCGATCCCACTTCGGGGTCGATTTCTTTTGGAGAGCTTGATGTTACATCGCTGAAAGGTAAGGCACTGCGTCAATGGCGACGCGATTGCGCGATGATCTTTCAACAGTTCAATCTGGTCGACCGTTTGGATGTTCTGACCAATGTGTTGATTGGCTGTTTGGCAGAGCACGGGTTTTTATCATCGATGGCGATGCGGTTCACCGACGAAGAACGTGCCATGGCGATTCAGGCTTTAGATCGTCTGGATTTGGTGCCCCAAGCCTTGCAGCGCGCAGGCACGCTTTCAGGCGGGCAACAGCAACGTGTCGCGATTGCCAAAGCCTTGGTCCAAAAACCGAAAATCATGTTGGCGGATGAACCAATCGCTTCGCTTGACCCGGCCAATGCCTCGTTGGTGATGGAAAGTTTGCGAAGGATCAACCGCGAGGATGGCATCACCGTTTTGGTTAATTTGCACACGCTCGATACGGCGCGCGCTTACTGCGACCGTATCATCGCGATGCGCCAAGGACGCGTGTTTTTCGATGGGGTTGCTGCGCAACTCACCGATGATGTTGTGCGCGACATCTATGGTCTTGAAGGCCTGAAAGACTTCAACGCCGACATCACGTCGACCGCGATCCGAACACCCATGCCTGCTTAATTATTCAAACGCTCACAAGGGGATATCCACATGCGTTTTATTACAGCCACAGCACTCGCCGCTCTCATCGCAGTTCCAGCCTTGGCCGAAGGTTGGAAAGATGACTACCAAGTGATCAAATTCGGTATCTTGTCCGGTGAAAACGAAAAAGATCGCATCGCGCGCTACACGCCGTTTGAACAGTATCTTGAAAAAGAGCTTGGCGTTGAAGTCGAAATCTTTACGGCTGGCAACTATGATGGCGTGATCCAAGCCATGGCCGCCGACCAAATCGAATTTGCGTTCTTGGGGTCCTCCGCTTATGCAGCCGCTTACACAGCCACCAACGGCGGTGTGACGCCATTGGTGGCACGTCTGCAAAATGACGGTTCTACAGGCTACTACTCTGTTATCGTCACACGGTGTGACAGCGAATTGAACGACTTGGCCTCGCTTGAGGGCAAAGTTTTGGCCTTTGCTGATCCAGATTCCACATCTGGCTACGCTGTGCCATATTTCAACTTGTCCAAAGAAGTTGACCCGAAAACATACTTCTCAGCGATCCCATTTTCAGGCTCACATGAGGCGGGTGTTCAAGCCGTTGTCAACGGAACCTTTGATGCGGCAGCCACCTACACAACCAATGAAATCAGCGGCGTCGTACAGAAGATGGTGACCAAGGGAATGATTAAAGACGGCGAGACTTGCGAAATCTGGCGGTCTCCTGAAATCACATCGGGTCCATTGACGGCACGTTCCCATCTGCCAGAAGCTCTTATGGACGCGATGACCTCTGCAATGATGGAACTTCCTGAGAAAGATCCTGTGGCGTTCAAAGAAATGTCTGGTGGCGAAGATTCCACACAGAAAGCATGGATCGAAGTTGATCAAGAGCGCTATCAGTGGATCGTTGAGATGCGCGAATGGATCAAAGACGAGCGCCGCAAAGCAAACTGAGTTTGATCACATAAAAGGAGGGCTGCCGTGCCCTCCTTTTCGTTTTTTGAAGGCATCGCACTATGACCCTGACGGCCGAAATTCCTTCCCAAAGACCTGTGCCAACTGATAGGTTTCACGCCTTTGAACAAGACTTCGCTTCCAAACGTCAGCGCTCAAAGCGTGCTTGGATCATCGGCAGTGTCTTGTTTTTGGGGCTCTTTGCTTTGACAAGTTGGATGGGTGACTTTTTCAAATACACCCAAGTCAGTCTGCCAGATGGGTCACGCGAATGGCGGTGGATTATTCCGGCGGGCATCCCGCGCCTTGGGGAATATATTTCACTGACCATTCCGACCCTACGCTGGAACAGTTTGGGCAGCGATTTTGCTGAATGGTTTTGGCGTTGGCAAATTTGGGGACGGTTGTTGCTTGAGACCCTATTGATTGCCTTTATGGGCACTGTCTTTGGTGTCATCGGCGGCTTTATTTTGTCTTTTCCTGCCGCTAGAAACTTGTCTCCAAACAAATGGGTGCTTTGGGCAGCGCGGCGTTATTTGGAGATCGCGCGCACTGTGCCTGAACTTGTTTGGGCTTTGATTTTCGTCTTCTGTTTCTCGGTTGGCCCCTTGGCGGGCGTTCTAGCCATCGGACTTCATGCCACGGGCGCGCTGGGCAAGTTGTATTCCGAAGTGAATGAAAACATAGATATGCGTCCTCTTGAAGGTGTCAAAGCCTCTGGGGGAACATGGTTCGATCAAATTCGTTTTGGCGCGGTGCCACAGGTCTTGCCCAATATTGTCAGCTACACTTTGCTGCGGTTTGAAATCAACGTGCGCTCTAGTTCGATCATCGGTTACGTCGGCGCAGGGGGGCTGGGGCAAGAGTTCCGCACGGCGATGTCGTTTCAAGAATATGCAGATTTGTCCGCGCTTTTCGTCATCATTTTCGTCACCGTTGTCATCATCGATTACGGATCAGAAAAACTACGCCACCGCGTGATTGGAATGGAGGCACAGTCATGAGCCTGAACATCGACGACATCAATGTCGCCAAAGTGCGCGTACCGCTGGCGTTTAAAGCGCCAATGCCTGTGCGGTTGCGCCGCGCCGCACTTTGGGTCGGCTTTATTGGATTGTTCTGCTATTGCCTGTGGGCTTTTGATTTTAGCCCTGCTCGGATCTGGACGGGGTTGGGCCGTTTGGGCACTGTCTTGGGCTTTATGTTCCCACCGCATATCTGGGACAATTGGTTCGAGGTCTCGGAAATTTTAAAGGGTCTGGGCGAGACGCTGTCGATTGCCTTCATGGGCACGCTTTTGGGCGCGATCATCGGTTATCCTTTGTCATTTTTGGGCGCAAAAAACATCAACCGTTTTACCTTTCTGCGCCAAACTGCACGGCGCGGCTTTGATGTTATCCGTGCGTTTGAAACTTTGATCCTTGCGTTAATTTTCATCCGCGCTTTTGGGCTTGGGCCATTGGCAGGTATTTTGGCAATTGCAGTCAGCGAGATCGGCACCTTCGCGAAAATGTTCTCGGAGGCGACCGAAAATACCTCTGACAAGCCTGTGGAAGGCGTGAAGTCTTCGGGTGGATCACGTCTGCAACAAATCCGTTTTGGCATTGCGCCGCAGGTCAACCCCGTCATCTTGTCGATCTTGTTGTACAACTTTGAATCCAACGTGCGCTCGGGCACGATTTTGGGCATCGTTGGGGCAGGTGGCATCGGGTTTATTTTGTCAGACCGCATCAGCGCTTATAGGTGGGATGAAGCATGGTCGATCATCTTTTTGATCATCGCCATGGTCTATGTCATCGACTATCTGTCCGGCTTGATCCGCCAACGTATCATCGGCACGTGGGACGGCGCGAAATGACTGTTGTCGGGCGTATAAGCCGTGCGCATGAGATTAAATTTTCCCAAACATCGGAGGGCCTAATATGAGCGGCGCTGGATCGAAACCAAAACTAGGCGAGGCCCCAACCATTCACCCCGAAGCCCAAGTGGCTGACTGCGAGCTTGGCGCTTGGACTGAGGTGGGCAAAGGCACGGTGATGAAATCCTCTCAGATGGACGATTATTCGTACATCACTCAAAACGGTCATGTGGTTTGGACCACCATCGGTAAGTTCTGTTCCATCGCAAATGCAGCACGGATCAATCCGGGTAATCATCCGACATGGCGCGCGATGCAGCACCATTCCGTTTATCGCGCCGAGGCTTACGATCTGGGCGAAGACGACCATGAGTTTTTCGAGTGGCGCAAAGATCACTGGGTCACCATCGGTCATGATGTTTGGATAGGCCACGGGGTGACTGTGACCGCAGGGGTGACCATCGGCAACGGGGCTGTCATTGGCGCAGGCGCCGTCGTGTCGCGTGATGTCGCCCCCTATACGATTGTTGGCGGCGTGCCCGCGCGCCTGATCAAGCGGCGGTTTTCGCAGGCTCAGTCCGACGCCTTACAAGAGATCGCAGTTTGGGATTGGCCTCGTGCGCAATACAAAGCGGCGTTACCTGATATACGCGCTTTAACTATAGATGCGTTCATTGAAAAATATCGTCCATAGCAGGCCGCTTTGCCATGCGCCTAGTTCGGCTTGCATGGCAAAGCGCGTGATCTGCTAGCAGGCCAATCCCAAGCCTTTGAGATACTGAAACCCTTTGGGGATATCGGCCTTGTTACGCAGCTCTAACACCAGATGCGGCGCGCTTTGACATATCGATAGCGCACGAAAGACGGCAGGCCATTCAATTTCGCCATCCCCTGGCGCCCAGTGGCGATCTGCATATCCATCAAGGTCTTGCAAATGCACATGCTGCAACTGATGCCCTGCATCGCGCACAAAGTAATCAACGGGCGGCGCACCGGACATTTTGCGGGCCAGATGCGCGTGACCGGTGTCGATGGACAGCGCGATAGCATCGCTGCCAAAGCTGTCGACCATGGCGCGCCGTGTGGCTGGGTCGACGTCTTGGATGTTCTCGATCACCAAAGTGATGCCCTCGATTTCAGCTTGTTTTACAACAGGGCCAAGCACGTCATGGACGCGGCCCAGTTTGCTGGCGCAGTAGTCTTGCGCGTTGTGGAGATTGTTTTGATACCAAAGCGTATAGGGCGAATGCAGCACCATTTGGCGTGCGCCTATGGCGGCCGCGGCCTCAAGTGCTTTCAAAAATCGCGCTGTGATCAATGGGCGTAATTCGGCGTCTTTGTTGTCGATATCAAGTCCTTCAAAGGGCCCATGAATACCCACACGACCATCGTGGCCTTGCAAAGCCGATTTCGCAGCCGTAATCAAATCTTGCCTGTCCTGTGTCAGCGCAGCATGACTCATAAAGTCTTGCAATTCGATGTCTCGGGCGGCATCAAAAAGCCAATCGCGATGTTCCAAAATTTCATTGTGGCGCAGACATGCGCCGATCTTAAGCGGGGGCATTGGAGTGTCTCCTTGGGTCGGGAATAAAAAAATATGTGAACAGACCGGCCAAAAGGCACAGCGTCATAGCGGCAAAGGAATACCAGCCGCCATAGACTTGCGTGATCCATGCAAAGACGAAGGGCGCAGAGGCGTTCACGCCCAATTGGACGAAAGAAATCCAACCCAGCCGTGCACCGTACCCTTTAGCGCCAAACAGCGCCAGCGGCAGTGTGCCGCCTGCGATTGTCTTGATCCCGTCGCCCATGCCGTAAAGCGCGGCTGCGATGATGACACCGGGTAGGGTGAAGCCCAAAATTAGCAAGACAGCAAAACCCGATAGCATCAAGGCAAGGCTTAAAAAATACGTGAACAGAGGATACATATTTCGGCTGACCAGCATCTCAAACCCACGGCCAACGGTTTTAAATGGGCCAATCACCGCCCCTGCCAAAGCTGCTATTCCTGCGCTGTGACCCAAATCTTGAACGTTGACCACCCAAAGGCTCATTATTGCGCCCATGATGTAACCGGTAAACACAAAAGACAGCACCATCCATAGCATGCCACGCATTCGGTCTTGTTCTGCCAATTCTGGCCAATCCGTATCGTTGCGACTTTGAGGCGCGTCATGATCTTTTTGCGGGCCGCGCAAGGCCCAAAAATGGATCGGGACGCAGACAACGCCCAAGGCCACGCCCATCACCACCCATGTGTTTTGCCAGCCCAATCCGTTGTAAAGCGCCAAGGTCAGCGGCCAGAAAATAGTCGACGCCACACCGCCAAACAGCGTGATGATCGAGATTGATTTTTTCGCGGGGACAGGATTGTCTAAGCGTGCCACGCTGGCAAATGCTACGTTGTACAAAATAAACCGACCCGCGCCCTCGACCAAGAGGATCGCTAAAAACAACCCTATGACACCTTCGACAAGAGATAGCGATGCCAATGCGATTGCGGCTACGATTGAACCGAAAGTCATGACATACCGCCCACCAAATCTATCCACCAACATCCCCGCAACAGGTGACGCCAAGCCGCCGAAAAACAAGCCTAGTGATAAAACGCCGAACACAGTCGAAAGCGTCAAAGACAAATCGTCCGCCATATGCGGCAATAAGACCGCATAGGCATACATCAAAGTTCCGTAACCCATGATCTGGGTGACGCCCAATCCGATGGCCGGTATGTAAGGGCCTAGGTGCTTTAGCATGCGGCAGGTTGCCCGCGATACGCGCAGCGCCCTGCAACCCAAGTGCCCAAAATGGCTGGCGCTTGCCCGTCTGGCCAATCCACCAAGACCAAATCAGCCCGTTTGCCGATCTCAATATCGCCTCTGTCCGTCAGGTTCATGGCACGCGCTGGTCCACTGGACACAAGCGACCAAAGCGTGCTGCGATCCGCGCGGCGTTCCATATCGAGGCGGGCGACGGCCGCAAGCATTGCGGGATAGAAATAGTCCGAGGCCAAGACATCACACAGGCCCGCTTCGACCATGTCGCCTGCGCCAAGCGATCCGATGTGGCTGCCTCCGCGTGCCGCGTTGGGAGAGCCGAAGACGATTAAATCGCCGTTGTCGCGCGCCGCTTGCACGGCTTCCATAACCATCGGAAACTCTGCGACCTTCGCGCCTAAATCGCGAAAATAGCTGCGGGTCTCGCTGCGGGTGTCGTCGTGGCTGAGCATCGGCACGCCCGCGTTACGGCCAAGTTCAGCAACCTTGCGCACTGCGTTTTCCACATCGGGACGACGGTCCCAAACCTTGCTCAAAAGCGCGATATAGGCCTCGTCGCTCAGCCCCGCGCGCCGCGCTTTAGAGGCCGTGCGTTTAATCATGCGCGCATCATCAAGAGCGGCGATTGAGAAATCGGGTGACAATTCGAATGTGCGGTCTTGAATGGCAACATCATAGGCGCGCATCGTCATTGATGTGTGGTCATTGAAAGCGATAGATGGCTTCAATGTCGATTGCAGCGCCCATTCGATGGTGTCCAGCGCTTCAAACGCGAAGGTTTCCCAGCGCAGTTGCACACGGTTTTCCACAGTCAAACGTGGCGCCAGATCAATCATTGCCTGCATCAATTCACGCCCGCGCTGCACATCGCGCAATCCCGGTTCCCACCCCAAAGTGATGGCGTGATAGGCCGTGGCGATCCCGTTGGAGGCCAGTTGGCGATCTGTGTCGAGCAGCGCTGTTTGCGTTGGGAAAAACACATCAGGGCGTGGCATCAATTGGCGCTCGAAAGCATCGCCATGCACATCGATAAGTGCAGGTGCAAGATATTGCCCTTTGGCGTCGATAATCTCGCCAACTTCAGCCCCGCCGATTTCGACAATCGTCCCGTTCGAAACAGTCACAGTGGTTTCAACGATACCGTCAGGCAAAAATACTTTTGCGCCCACAAACGTATAGGTCATTTCAGTGTCTCCAAGCTTAGATGTGGTGTCATGGCGGCGGTCGGGAGGGGGATCATCGCTGCTCTCCTATAATTTTTTTGCGCGCCCAAGTGCTAAAGGCTTCGATTCCCAGCACCACAACTGCGATCATCAAGATCACAGTCATCGCTGTTGGATAATCAAAAAGATCGAACCCGACCTTGAGCTCAATACCAATACCGCCAGCGCCCACAAGTCCCAGCACTGTCGATGATCGCACCGCTTTTTCAAGCGCATAAAGTGCTGTTGACACGAATGCGGGCATGGATGCAGGCACAGTGGCGCAGGCTGCGATGTCCATGCGGGTCGCCCCCGTGGCTGTCAGCGCCTCGGACGGACCTTTGTCTATGGCCTCCATGTCGTCCGCGAAAAATCTGCCGCAAAAGCCGATGGTATCAATGGCGATGGCCAATGTGCCAGCAAATGGACCAAGCCCCACAGCGACGACAAACACCAAGGCCCAAGCTAAATCTGGTACCGAACGAATGAACCCTAATATATTGCGTACGCTGGTGTTGATCAGTTGCCCTGCAATCAGACCGCGCGCGGCTAAGAGTGCGATGGGCACGGATAAAGCAATGCCAATTATCGCGCCAGCAAAAGCAATCTGAAGGGTTTCAACCATTTTCCAAAACAGGCGCAATAGAACTTTGGGCTCCACGTTGGGCGGAAAAGCCCGTGACACGAAATCGCCAAACCGAGGCGGAGAGCTTAGGACCTTATCCGCGGAAAATCCGGCGCCTTGAAAAGACCAGAGCATCACGATGATGACGGCAGCATAGATCAAAAAGGATAAGGCCGTAGGGCGCTCTAGTCGCTGCGGCAAAGATGTATCAGTCATAAAGCCCCCTTAGGTCTTTGACGCTCAATGATTGGGCTGTCGCATCCAATCGCACTTTGCCAGCGGCCAAGCCGAGCACGCGGTCGCCATAACTCAAAGCGTGTTCCATATGATGCGATGTAAAAATCACTGTTACGCCGTCTTCGCGCATCAAGCGAAAAAACAAATCCATCACCTCTTCGCCCGCAGACGGGTCAAGCGAGGCGCAGGGTTCATCCGCAATCAAGAGTTTCGGTTTCGCAACCAAGGCGCGGGCGATGGCCACCCGTTGAGATTGTCCGCCGGACAACCGGTCCGCACGGCGATCTGCCAAATGTGCCAAACCCACCTTGTCCAATGCGGCAAGTGCGGCATGGCGCGCGGCAGCTGGCGCAAAGGATTGCGACCAATAGCGCGGCCCAGAATGATGGCCAAGAAAGCCATGGATAACATTGGTTAAAACCGAAAGGCGCGGCACCAAATTGTGCTTTTGCGCCACCAATCCCGTTTGTGCCCGCAACCTGCGCATGTCGCGCGGCGTGGCTTCGTTCACATGTTGCCCCAACACTTCAACCGTACCGCCACTCACTGGGATCAATCCCACAATGCACCGCAATAAGGTTGATTTTCCGGTCCCATTGGCCCCCACAAGCGCCATGGATTCGCCCGTGGCCAAGCGAAAGCTGATGTCTTGAAAAATAGGTGTTGCACCGAATGATTTCTTGAGGCCCTGAACGGTGACATCATGGCCCAAAGGCACAGGCGAAACCGGAGTGCGATGCACCCCGGCCGTGTCAGAGCGCCGTTTGGCGTCTGGCTGTAGTGTCATTGGATCACTCACCGATGAAGCTATCGAATTGTGGGTATCCCGCGTTGGAATACATTGAGCGCACGTAATCATAGGCCGCGTCATCGATGGCCACCAAATCCATACCAGAGTATTTTTCGTTCTCTTCATGGGCCACGATACCGGCGATAACCGCTTCTTTGTTTTCCAAGATAGCGCGTTTCACAGCTTCAGCTTTATCAGTCGGAACATGCGCGCCAACCATGATCATGTCGTTGGGCAAATCCCCTGAGCGCGCAATCATTTTGAAGAACCCGTATGGCAGGTCTGTTTCTTTATTGCGCACTTGCAACCAGCTGCCCGCGTTGGTGCCGATGGCATCTACGTCGCCCGCTTTCAGGGCCTCATGTGCGATGTTGCGTTCTGTATGGATCTTGTCGATATCATTGACGGGATCAACGCCGTGATCGGCCAACACTTGCATCGGGCACAACATGTTTGACGTGGAGCCGATGTCGCCAAAGGCCACTTTTTTATCTTTTAGGTCGGCTGGTACATTGATGCCGCTGTCGGCGCGCACAACGATTGCACAGTGATAATCAGGGCGACCCAAACCGATCAATGGCGTCGCTTTCGTCAGCTTATTGATCACGACATATTCTGCAGGCCCCGTGACAACGAAATCAACGGTCTCGCCGCGTAGGGCTTCTGCCGCAGCGGTGCGCGATGGTACGGCAAAAAATTCAAAACTATCGCCAGTTGCTGTTTCCAGCGCGTCTTTGAATGGTCCCCATTCTACAAGGAGACGCTCCATGCCTTCGACATCCGTGACGGCAAGTTTGAATGTATCTGCCGCAGCAGAGAATGTGGATACAGTTGCAAGACCGAGGCCAAGAAGGATTGATTTGATTTTCATGATAGGCTCCAAATGAAATTCATGCGGATGAATTCCATTTGGAAGCGAACATCGCGTGTCGAAGATGCGAAATATTTATGACAGGAAAGAGGCGTCGTCGCGCACATAACTTGGCGTCAAAGGATCAGGGTGTCATGCATTTTGCCACAGTGCGGCTTAGGGCGAGTGCAAGACAAGGGCAGGACCCCGACTGCGAAGGCAAAGATCACAGAGGTTCTCGTGCTTCATACGGAAGGTGTGGGCAGCTGGGATTGCTAATCGTCTGTGCTTCAGGCACGCGCGTGCATCGCATTCTCGTTGACTGAATGCTGCCCAATAATATTTGCAAGTCGTTGAGATTTACGGTGGGATGGTGGAGCCTAGGGGAGTCGAACCCCTGACCTCTTGCATGCCATGCAAGCGCTCTACCAACTGAGCTAAGGCCCCTGAAACCAGTGCATTCCGCGCCAAACTGGCGGGTCTGCGGCGGGCTATATCGCCCTGCCGCGTTAGGTATTGCGACTCAGCTTGGAGATCAAGCAGAAAGTCGTCTTTGATGCGATTTTACTCGTCGTCGTCCGCGGCAACGTCAGCGATTTCATCAAGCGAAACGTTGTCGTCATCGTCGTCTTCTAGCAAATCATCATCGATATCGATGTCTTCATCGTCATCGACGACCAACAGCTCGTCCACTTCATCGACTTCGTCTTCGACAGGCGCTTTTTTCTCGGCTGCTTCAACGCGCGATTTGTTGTTCGCGTCAAACGTCACCACTTCGCCAGTGTATGGCGAAACGATTGGGTCTTTGTTGAGGTCGTAAAACCTTTTGCCGCTCGTTGGGCAGAGGCGCTTAACACCCCATTCTTCATTGGGCATGACAATCCCTTTCGTCGTGTAGATCCATTTCGGAGATGACGCGCCATGCCACATGAATTGAGGCGTGTCAAAGGCTTTTCGGGTTTCAAGGTGTTTTGGGTGTGGTCTGTTGGCTTGCGCGCGGGTATTCTCGGGCGGAGGCCCACATCAGGGCTTGGCACACCCCTTAGCCCCTCAGACAGGCGCGCGACAATGGATCAAGCAATCTTAGATGGCGACCCCCCAGTATCCGTCGTGTTGCGGCGTTCGGCGCGTGCACGCAGGCTGTCATTAAGAGTGTCGCGTTTGGACGGGCGTGTGACGTTGTCTTTGCCTCCGCGCGCCAGCGAACGAGCGGCGATGGCTTTTTTGCGTGAGAAAGAAAGTTGGATTCGCGACAATTTAGAACAGCTGCCTGAGGGACGTGTCGTCTCGATTGGATCGACAGTGCCGTTCCTTGGTCAAGGCGTGTCTGTGGTCGCGGGAACTGGACGCGCAGCCCGCCTTGAGGGGGACAGGTTGTTGGTGCCAAGTGCGCCCAATATGGTTGGTCCACGGATCGAAGCCTTCTTAAAATTGCAGGCTAAAACCTATCTGCGTGCAGCCTCTGACAAATACGCCAAGGCCTTGGGCACAGATTATGCGCGTCTGACCATTAGAGACACTCGATCGCGTTGGGGGTCTTGTACCAGTGACGGCAATCTTATGTATTCTTGGCGACTCGTGATGGCGCCGATCGCTGTGCTTGATTATGTCGCCGCTCACGAGGTTGCGCATCGCTTGGAAATGAATCACTCTGACCGATTTTGGGCGCATGTCGCACGGGTTTGTCCCGACTATGCGACGCACCGTGACTGGCTGCGTACTGAGGGACAGGTTTTGCATGCGTGGCAGTTTAAGACGTAAGAGTCTTAAAAGGCGGCAATTTGGCCATGCTTTGGGACTTTGATCTGACAAGGTGAGCAGGGGAATTGACGTTTCTGGATTTTGTGATCACATTGATCCAATGATGATTCAAGCTCCAAAACCCAATGAAACCGCATCGTCGGCACATGATCGCGTCTACCGGACATTGCGCACTCAAATTATGCACGGGGAAGTGCGCCCTGGAGAATCCATGACCCTGCGTGGGATTGGCAAAACCTTTGGGGTGTCTATGACGCCGGCGCGCGAAGCTGTGCGTCGCCTTGTGGCCGATGGCGGGCTGTCTTTGTCATCGTCGGGTCGCGTGAGTACACCCGAGCTGTCCAATGAACGCCTTGAAGAACTCGCCTCCATTCGTGCCTTGATCGAACCTGAATTGGCGTCGCGGGCTTTGCCGCGGGCTCACTTGGCGTTGATTGACCGGCTGCAGGCGATCAATGCCTCGATCGCTGAATGCGCTGCAAAGCACGATGATGTCGGCTATATCCGCACCAATCTTGAATTCCATCGCACGCTTTATCTGCGTGCTCAAGCGCCTGCAATGTTGGCCATGACTGAAACCGTTTGGTTGCAATTGGGGCCGACGATGCGTGCTATGTATGCACGGCTTAATCGCACTGAAGTGCCCCATAATCACCGTCTTATCGTCGCCGCCTTACGCGCAGGTGATGAACCTGGGCTGCGACTGGCCTTGCGATCTGACGTGACGCAAGGATTGCGATTGCTCGCTGTCTGACGTGAGTGTCTTCGTTCAACGACTATCCTAAAAAATAAAATGAGATCCCAATGGAAAATGCACGCTTTTTAGAAATGACCGAACTTATGACGCCGGAAATGGCGAATTTTTCAGGTAAGGTCCATGGGGGGGCTTTGTTGAAAATTCTCGATTTGGTTGCCTTTTCATGCGCCTCACGCTTTTCGGCCAAATATGCGGTGACTTTGTCTGTGGATCAGGTGGTGTTCAAAGAACCTATTCATGTGGGTGAGTTGGTGCATTTTCGTGCCTCCGTAAACCATGTGGGACATTCATCGATGGAAATAGGTATGCGGGTCGAGGCCGAAAACATTCGCACCCGTAAAGTGCGTCACACCAACAGTTGTTACTTTACGATGATTGCGGTGAATGAAGATGGAAAACCGGTTGCGGCCCCTCAGTTCCAACCGATGACAGAACTGGACCGTCGTCGTTGGCATGCTGCGGAATTACGCAAAGAACTGCGCAAAGAGCATGCCGCGCGATTGCAAGAAATCTCAGAGATGAGCAAATAGAACACAGATCTAAACGCGAAAAAGGCGCCGCTTGGGCGCCTTTTCATATTGTCATAAGTCGATTTTACGCGTGGATCGCGCCATCGCCCAAGGCCAGTGCGGCTTCGCGCACGGCTTCGGAATAGGTTGGGTGCGCGTGGCATGTCATCGCAACATCCTGTGCCGATCCACCGTATTCCATCGCAACGCAAATCTCATGGATCATGTCGCCAGCCGATGGTCCGATGATGGCTGCACCCAGCAAGCGGTCAGTGTCTGCGTCTGCGATAAGTTTCACGAAACCATCGCCTTGGAACACAGCTTTCGCACGGGCGTTGCCCATGAATGAAAACTTGCCCACTTTGATCTTACGACCTTCGGCTTTAAGCGCCGCTTCGGTTTTGCCGACTGTTGCGACCTCTGGCGATGTGTAGATCACGCCGGGAATGACGTCGTAGTTGACGTGGCCATGTTTGCCCGCAAGAACTTCTGCCACAGCCATGCCTTCGTCTTCGGCTTTGTGTGCCAACATCGGCCCGACGATAGCGTCACCGATAGCATAGATGCCCGCGACATTTGTGGCCCAATGCGCATCGGTTTTCACCTGCCCGCGCTCTGTGAATTCAACCCCAGCTTCCGCCAAGCCAAGACCATCTGTAAAGGCTTTGCGACCTGTGGCGACAAGGACGACATCTGCTTCAAGCACGTGTTCTGACTCGTCTTTCTTGAGTTTGTAAGACACCTTGGCTTTGGTTTTATTCGCGTCAACGCCTTGAACAGCCGCACCCATGATGAATTTCAGGCCCTGCTTTTCAAGCAATTTCTTAAACGTGCGCTGAACGTCTGCGTCCATGCCAGGGGTGATCGCGTCCATGTATTCCACAACGGTCACTTCGGTGCCAAGACGTGCGTAAACTGAGCCAAGCTCAAGCCCGATAACGCCCGCGCCGATCACTGTCATTTTCTTAGGCACTTTTGGCAAGTCAAGCGCACCTGTGCTGTCCACCACGACGCCCGCGTCGTTGTCTACAGTGATGCCAGGCAATGAGGATGGAACTGAGCCTGTGGCGACAACAATGTTTTTAGCTTCATGCACGTCGTCGCCGACTTTCACTTGGCCAGCCGCAGGAATAGAGGCCCAGCCTTTGATCCAGTCCACTTTGTTCTTTTTAAACAAAAATTCGATGCCGCCCGTGTTTTGACCAACTACGTCGTCTTTATAGGCTTTCATCTGGTTCCAGTCGACGGATGGCGATTTGCCTTTGAGGCCCATTTTAGCAAAGTTGTGCTCCGCTTCGTGCAGATGATGCGTCGCGTTGAGCAGCGCTTTCGAGGGGATACATCCCACATTCAGGCAAGTGCCACCAAGCGTGTCGCGGCCTTCAACCACAGCCGTTTTCAGACCGAGCTGTGCACAGCGAATTGCAGAAACATAGCCGCCAGGGCCTGCACCGATGATGATGACGTCATAATTTGCCATGGTCTTATTCCTAGTCTTGATGAGTGTGTTTAGTGTCTAGTCCTATGAGACTGTCGATCTCATGGAATTGAAGTTTTGCAATTTTCCAAGCAGCGGTAACCGTTCCTAGTGAGAGAAAGAGGGCGAAAAATATTTTCCATGAGAGCAGGACATATACGTTTTCAGATCCCACAAATACGAAGCTAAAGTTAAGAAGAGAGCTGATGGTAAAGCTCATAACAAATCCGGACAAAACCTTTGCTTGAATTTCTTTGTCTTTCCACTCTTGGTGCAATCGGTCAGTTGCCACTTCCATCATATACTTGAATCTTTTGTGATGGTTTTTATCGAACCTTTGCCGCAACAAATCGCTAAAAAATACGAGCCCCAGTCCAAAGACATACAAGCTGAACATGATAGCTAAGCTTAGCGAAATTTGCGCTACGGTATCCATTTGATCAAAATTAACACGGTTGACCCAGTGTTTCTCGTGAGTTGCAAAGCCGGGTATTGCTATGATGCTGGCATTCCCTAACGCCACAAGAGCGCTAGGGAGAGTTGAAACAAGCCGTGATGATTGCTCTGCAACGGCCATGATTTTTTTACAGATCCATCAACAAGCGGCGTGGATCTTCCAGCGCTTCTTTCACACGCACAAGGAAGGTCACGGCGCCTTTGCCGTCAACGATGCGGTGATCGTAGGACAGGGCGAGGTACATCATCGGACGGATCACAACTTGGCCTTTGATCGCCATGGGGCGGTCTTGGATTTTGTGCATGCCGAGGATGCCGGACTGTGGAGGGTTGAGGATCGGTGAAGACATCAAGGAGCCATAGACACCACCGTTGGAGATGGTGAAGGTGCCGCCTTGCATTTCTGCCATGGACAGTTTGCCGTCACGCGCGCGCGCGCCTTTTTCAGCGATCGCTTTCTCAATACCTGCAAAAGACATTTGATCGGCGTCACGGATCACAGGCACAACGAGGCCTGTTGGCGTGCCTGCCGCGATGCCCATATTGACATAGTTTTTGTAAACGATGTCTGTGCCATCGATTTCGGCGTTCACTTCTGGCACTTCGTTCAAAGCGTGGATACAGGCTTTGGTGAAGAAGGACATGAAGCCCAGTTTCACGCCGTGCTTTTTGAGGAACAAGTCTTTGTACTCGTTGCGTAGCGCCATCACTTCGGTCATGTCGACTTCGTTGTAGGTGGTGAGCATCGCAGCGGTGTTTTGTGACTCTTTTAAACGGCGCGCAATTGTTTGGCGCAGTTTGGTCATTTTCACGCGTTCTTCACGCGCTGCATCCGCAGGAGCTGATGGTGCACGCGGCGCGGCGGCAGGTGCAGGGGCCGCTTTTGGTGCTGCCATGGCTTTAAGCACATCGTCTTTCATGATGCGGCCATCTTTGCCTGTGCCTGACACAGACGCAGGGTTCACACCGTTTTCAGCCATCAGTTTGTTGGCAGATGGTGCGTTCTCGATGTCTTTTCCTGTGGTTGCAGCAGGTGCGGCTGAAGCAGCAGGAGCCGCAACAGCAGCGCCAGCACCAGAAGAAATCACAGCAAGTTTTGCAGTGGCGTCAACGGTGGCACCTTCGGCAGCTACGATTTCTGTCAAAACACCAGCGGCAGGCGAAGGCACTTCGACAGAGACCTTGTCAGTTTCAAGTTCACACAGCATTTCGTCTTGTGCGACGGTGTCACCGACAGCTTTGAACCAAGTGGCCACGGTGGCCTCAGTGACAGATTCGCCGAGTGTTGGCACCATCACGTCAACGGATGACCCGCCAGCGGCAGCTGCGGCCTCAGCAGGTTTTTCAGCTGCAGGGGCGGGGGCCGCGCCTGCGCCTTCGTTCAAAGTGGCAAGCAAGGCATCAACGCCAACTGTTTCGCCCTCAGCGGCTACGATTTCGCCGAGTGTGCCTGCCGCAGGGGAAGGCACTTCGACGGTGACTTTATCGGTTTCTAGTTCGCAAAGCATTTCATCGACAGCAACGGCGTCGCCTGGTTTTTTGAACCAAGTTGCGACAGTGGCCTCGGTGACGCTTTCGCCTAGGGTTGGGACGCGGACTTCAACAGACATTGGATTACCCTTTGATATTCAGCGCATCGTTCACGAGCGCCAGTTGTTGTGCTTTGTGTTGGGATGCGAGACCAGTGGCTGGTGACGCGGAGGCGTTACGACCGGCGTAAACCGGACGGGTATGTTTGGCTTTGATGCGGGTGAGAACCCATTCGATGTTCGGCTCAACGAATGTCCAACCACCCTGATTCTTGGGTTCTTCTTGACACCAAATGACTTCAGCACCTTTGAAGCGTTCGAGTTCCTTGACCAACGACAGGGCTGGGAAGGGATAGAATTGCTCAAGGCGCAAGATGTAAGTGTCGTCTTTGCCAGCGGCATCGCGTGCTTCAAGAAGGTCGTAGTAGACTTTGCCTGAACAAATCACGACGCGTTTGATTTTGTCGTCATCTTTAAGCGTGATGTCGGATTTACCTGTCCGGTGGCCTGCATCCGCGTCATCCCATAGAACTCGGTGGAAAGATGACCCATCGGTGAAATCAGCGGCAACAGAAGTTGCGAGCTTGTGGCGCAACAGCGATTTAGGTGTCATCAAAACCAGTGGTTTGCGGAAAGAGCGGTGGATTTGGCGACGCAGGATGTGGAAGTAGTTCGCTGGTGTCGTACAATTGGCCACGATCCAGTTGTCTTGACCGCACATTTGCAAGAAGCGTTCGAGACGGGCAGAGGAGTGTTCTGGCCCTTGGCCTTCATAGCCGTGTGGCAGCATCATAACGAGGCCAGACATGCGCAACCATTTGCTTTCACCTGACGAAATGAATTGGTCAAACATGATCTGCGCGCCGTTGGCGAAGTCGCCGAACTGGGCTTCCCACATGACCAATGAGTTTGGCTCGGCCAATGAATAGCCATATTCGAACCCAAGCACCGCGTATTCAGACAACATGGAGTCGATGACTTCATATTGTGACTGACCCTCACGGATGTTGTTGAGTGGGTAGTAGCGATCTTCTGTTTTTTGGTCGATCAAGGCAGAGTGGCGGTGTGAAAATGTGCCGCGTGTGGAGTCTTGGCCAGCAAGACGCACAGGATAGCCTTCGGTCAAAAGCGATCCGAACGCCAAAGCTTCGCCAGTTGCCCAGTCAAAGCCTTTGCCGTCTTCGAACATTTTGGCTTTGGCATCCAACTGACGTGTCACTGTTTTGTGGATCGTCACATGATCAGGTTGGGTCGATAAAGCCTTGCCCACTTCTTGCATAGTCTGTGCAGAAATGGAGGTTTGCCCACGCTGATATTCATCGCCTTCTTTGTTGATGTGTGACCAACGTCCGTCCAACCAGTCAGCGCGGTTTGGTTTGAAGTTTTTGCCAGCTTCAAATTCATCATTCAGATGCGCTTGGAAGGCGGCTTTCATGTCTTCAATCTCGCCCTCAGGGATGAGGCCGTCTTTCACCAAGCGTTCAGTGTAAAGCTGCAAGGTGGTCTTGTGCTGCTTGATCGTTGTGTACATCGCTGGGTTGGTGAACATCGGCTCGTCGCCTTCGTTGTGACCAAAGCGGCGGTAGCAGAAGATGTCGATGACGACGTCTTTGTGGAATTTTTGACGGAACTCGGTGGCCACTTTTGCTGCGTGTACGACAGCTTCGGGATCGTCGCCGTTCACGTGGAATATTGGCGCTTCAACGACCAAGGCATTGTCTGTTGGGTAGGGGCTGGAGCGTGAGAAATGCGGCGCAGTGGTGAAACCGATTTGGTTGTTCACAACGATGTGGATCGTGCCGCCGGTTTTGTGCCCGCGCAGACCTGATAGGCCGAAACATTCCGCGACAACACCTTGGCCTGCAAAAGCCGCATCGCCGTGCAACAGGATTGGGATCACTGATGTGCGCTCAGAATCATTGTTTTGATCTGTTTTCGCGCGCACTTTACCAAGCACAACAGGGTTCACTGCTTCTAGGTGGGATGGGTTTGCAGTCAGCGACAAGTGCACTGAGTTGCCGTCAAATTCACGATCCGAGGATGCGCCGAGGTGGTATTTCACATCGCCTGAGCCGTCGACGTCTTCGGGTTTGAACGAGCCGCCTTGGAATTCGTGGAAAATCGCACGGTAAGGTTTGGACATCACGTTGGACAAAACAGACAGGCGTCCACGGTGTGGCATGCCAATGATGATCTCTTTAACGCCCAAGTTGCCACCACGTTTGATGATTTGCTCCATCGCGGGGATCAAGCTTTCGCCACCATCAAGGCCAAACCGTTTGGTGCCCATGTATTTGACGTGCAGGAATTTCTCGAAGCCTTCAGCTTCGACCAGCTTGTTCAGAATGGCTTTGCGGCCTTCACGGGTGAACTGAATTTCTTTGCCGTAGCCTTCGATCCGCTCTTTCAGCCAACCCGCTTGTTCGGGGTCAGAAATATGCATGTATTGCATCGCGAAGGTGCCACAGTAAGTGCGCTTCACAATGTCGATGATCTGACGCATGGACGCCATTTGCAGACCCAACACGTTATCGATGAAAATCGGGCGATCCATGTCTGCGTCGGTGAAGCCGTAAGATTTTGGATCAAGTTCGGGATGTGGTGTGTCGGCTTTCATCTTGAGTGGGTCAAGATCGGCCACCAAATGGCCGCGAATACGGTAGGCGCGGATAATCATCAACGCGCGGATTGAATCCAGCACAGCACGTTTGACTTGCTCGTCAGAGACCTCAACGCCTTTTTCAACGGCTTTGGCTTTAATTTTTTTCTCTGCCGCTGCTGGTTCTGGCGCCCATTGACCATCCATGGCTGCGGTCAAATCATCGTTTGGCACAGGTGGCCAATCGGCGCGGCCCCACGAGGGACCAGCTGCTTCGGCCTGTGCATCCGCAGGCGCATCGCCCAAGCTTTGGAAAAACTCTCCCCAAGCCGCGTCAACAGAAGACGGGTCGGTGGCGTAGCGGGCATACATCTGTTCGAGGTATTCCGCATTGTGGCCTTGCATAAAGGAAGACGCGTGGAAGATGTCGTTGTCGCTTTGGTCTGACATGAGAATGACCTTGGTTTGGGTGTCTGTGCGGTTTGGTTTCTGTGTCGTATGATACACATATAGACATGCGCATCGTTTTATAAAGCTGAGCCTGCGCCCTTAAAGTCAAAGGCGCAGGCGATTTTTTAGAGCAAGGCCAGAAATTAGGCTTTGATCGCTGCCATAACAGCTTCACCGAGTGTCGCAGGGCTATCTGCCACAACGATACCAGCAGATTTCATGGCTTCGATTTTGCTTTCCGCATCACCTTTACCACCTGCAACAATCGCGCCAGCGTGACCCATGCGACGGCCGGGAGGGGCTGTGCGGCCAGCGATAAAGCCAGCTGTTGGTTTCCAACGGCCTTTTTTGCGCTGCTCAGCAAGGAACTCTGCGGCTTCTTCTTCTGCGGAGCCACCGATTTCGCCGATCATGATGATGCTTTGTGTTTCGTCATCGTCCAAGAACATGTCGAGGATGTCGATGTGCTCGGACCCTTTGATGGGGTCGCCACCGATGCCTACAGCTGTGGATTGGCCAAGGCCCAGATCAGATGTCTGCTTCACAGCTTCGTATGTCAATGTGCCGGAACGGGACACAACGCCAACGGAACCACGGTTGTGGATGTGGCCTGGCATGATGCCGATTTTACATGCGTCAGGTGTGATAACACCAGGGCAGTTTGGTCCGATGAGACGGGATTTGGAGCCTTCCAAAGCGCGCTTCACTTTCATCATGTCCAAAACAGGGATGCCCTCAGTGATACAGATGATCAATTCCATTTCGGCATCGATCGCCTCAAGAATTGAATCGGCAGCAAAGGGTGGAGGCACGTAGATCACGGAAGCATTTGCTTCTGTCACGTGGCGTGCTTCGTGGACAGAGTTGAACACTGGCAAATCAAGGTGGGTCATGCCGCCTTTGCCTGGTGTTACGCCGCCAACCATTTTGGTGCCGTATGCAATCGCTTGCTCTGAGTGGAATGTGCCTTGTGAGCCTGTGAGGCCCTGACAGATCACTTTGGTGTTTTCGTCTACGAGAATGGCCATGGTATTATCCTTTCACCGCTTTAACGATTTTCTGCGCGCCGTCTTTCAGGTCGTCAGCAGCAATCACGTTCAAACCGGAGTTTTTGATGATGTCTTTGCCAAGCTCAACGTTTGTGCCCTCAAGGCGCACAACGAGAGGCACTTGCAAGCCAACTTCTTTCACAGCCGCGATCACGCCTTCTGCGATCACATCACAGCGCATGATGCCGCCGAAGATGTTTACAAGGATGCCTTTGACGTTTGGATCAGAAGTGATGATTTTGAAAGCTTCAGTCACTTTCTCTTTCGTCGCACCGCCACCAACATCAAGGAAGTTCGCAGGCTCTGCGCCGTACAACTTGATGATGTCCATAGTGGCCATCGCAAGGCCAGCACCGTTCACCATGCAACCGATTTCGCCGTCGAGAGCGATGTAGTTGAGGTCGTGCTTGGACGCAGCAAGTTCTTTTGGATCTTCTTCGGTTTCGTCACGCAATTCAGCCACGTCTGGGTGACGGTACATTGCGTTGCCGTCGAAGGACACTTTCGCGTCGAGCACTTTAAGATCAAGTGATTTCTCGAGAACGATGAGTGGGTTGATTTCGAGCATCTCCATGTCTTTCTCGGTGAAAGCACGGTAGAGGTTGCCCATCAATTTCACACACTGTTTAACTTGTGCGCCCTCTAAGCCCAAAGCGAATGCGACGCGGCGGCCGTGGAACGCTTGGTAACCAGACGCTGGGTCTACTGAGAATGACAAGATTTTTTCAGGTGTGTTGGCTGCAACTTCTTCGATATCCATGCCGCCCTCAGTGGAGCACACGAAAGACACGCGAGAGGTTTGGCGATCAACGAGCAAAGCCAAGTAGAGCTCTTTTTCGATGTCTGAGCCATCTTCGATGTAGATGCGGTTGACTTGTTTGCCAACAGGGCCTGTTTGGTGTGTGACCAAAGTCTGACCCAGCATCTTTTGAGCTTGCTCTGCAGCTTCTTCAACGGAGAACGCCAAACGCACGCCGCCTTTTTCGCCAGCTTCCGCTTCAACGAATTTACCTTTGCCGCGTCCACCTGCGTGGATTTGTGCTTTGACGACCCAAAGTGGTCCGTCAAGTTCGCCAGCGGCTGCTTTTGCGTCTGCTGCATTCAAAACAGCCCGACCATCAGAAACTGGTGCGCCGTATGTGCGAAGCAATGCTTTCGCCTGATACTCATGAATATTCATGAACGTGTCCCATCCTAAGTTTTATTCTCTCAAGACATGACACACACTATATGGGTTAAGGAACAGTTTTTTCCTGATAGAAGAGTGATAAGCGGTTTTTTGAGCATTTTGTGATCACGCGCTCGAATGCTGTGATCACAAAGTTGCAAATGATCCGAATCTATCCTTGAATTTCTTTGCGTGCTTGGCGGATTCGCTGCAATGACTTCCGAATTTTCCAGTTTTTCTGTTCGGCAAGCAAACTTAATGCGGTGCGTTCGGCTAAGTCAAAATGCCCGCGGTCCATCGCGTCTTGCAAAAGTTTCAGTTGATACATGGGGACCGATTTACGGGCGCGAATGGCTTTGTAAAACTCTTTTGGGGTCAATGTGCCCTCTAGCGCGGGTTCAAATATGGCTTTGAGCAAGCCCAAACGGCGCATGACGGGGGGGATTTTATGTGTAAAGTGCGGACAGCGTAATTCGACAGTGTTGGGGCCGCGCAAGCGTGCGAAATGCTGGGCATCGATTGATTCATATGGATCGTAAAATAGATAGGCCTTGGCAGCTGTGGCCAAGCCAATGGCTGCGTCTTGATAAGGGGCTTCACGATCATTCCACAGCTCAATGCGGCGTGCATATCGATAGCGTGTTTCAAACGGGGCCAAGCGTTGTGCCAATGACGATTGCGGTGCTGTTGCGACCACTGTTGCATTCGGGGCCAACCCCGCAAAGACGCAAGCACCAAACCCGCCTGATGAGGCACCGTAGAGTGACACGGCAGGGTAGCTTTTGAAAAAGCCCTCGTCGCGCAACATCTCGAGTGCTGCGTGCAGGTCGGGTTGTTGGTAAAACCCGTTGCGTTTGTTCATGACGCCAAGACAGCCCCACCCTCGCTTTGCGATCAACCCATAGGCCCAAGGCAATCTTGTTTCTGTTTGGTCTTCACTGATTGATGCATGGTTGTCAAAACTGACGACCAGCCGGTCTTTTCCTGGGATGTACACCAAAACTTGGTCTTTCAGTTCGACAAAAAAGCCACCTTGCTTTTCTTTGGCCAAAGCCTGCGCTTTGATATCATCGAAAACGCCTAAATTGGTGACGATTGGCATATGTGAAATTCCTCAATAGATTGGCTTTTGTTTAAAATCAGTCGACCAAGTTTGATAAAATCTATGATCTTGAAAGTGGAAGTTAAAGGTTTTTCTGATTGCTTGGTGGGGCTGGTCTGCGCATATGCGCTGTTGGCACAAAAAAAGCCCGCGTATAACACGCGGGCTTTTATCGTTTTAAAATGTCGGCATCTTATGCCAAAGAGGGGTCGATTTCTTTACAAGCTGCCACGAGGCCTTTGACCGCGTCGACAGATTTGTCGAACATGACTTGCTCTTCTTTAGACATTTTGATGTCGATGACGCGCTCGATACCGCCAGCGCCGATCACTGTTGGCACGCCAACGTAGAAGCCATCGAGACCGAATTGACCATCGCAGTAAGCAGCACAAGGCAACACGCGTTTTTGGTCTTTGAGGTAGGCTTCTGCCATCTCGATTGCAGATGTCGCAGGTGCGTAGAATGCTGACCCAGTTTTCAACAAGCCAACGATTTCAGCTCCGCCGTCACGTGTGCGTTGAACGATTGCATCCAGTTTTTCTTGTGTGGTCCAGCCCATGTCTACGAGGTCTGGCAGCGGGATGCCGCCAACTGTAGAGTAACGCACAGAGGGAACCATTGTGTCGCCGTGGCCGCCAAGAACAAAGGCTGTGACGTCTTTCATGGACACACCGAATTCTTCAGCCAAGAAGTGGCGGAAGCGCGCGGAATCGAGAACACCTGCCATACCAACAACTTTTTCAGTTGGAAGGCCCGAGAATTCTTGCAAAGCCCAAACCATCGCGTCGAGCGGGTTGGTGATACAAATAACGAACGCGTTTGGCGCGTGGGCTTTGATGCCTTCGCCTACAGCTTTCATAACCTTCAAGTTGATGCCCAAAAGGTCATCACGGGACATGCCTGGCTTGCGTGCAACACCGGCTGTTACGATGCAAACGTCTGCGCCTGCGATGTCAGCGTAGTCGGATGTGCCGCTCATGTCAGCGTCGAAGCCTTCAGATGGGCCTGCTTCAGCGATGTCGAGCGCTTTGCCTTTGGCGGCGCCGTCATTGAGGTCGAGCAACACGACGTCGCCGAGTTCTTTGAGGGCTGCAAGGTGAGCAAGTGTGCCACCGATTTGGCCTGCGCCGATAAGGGCAATCTTTGGTCTAGCCATGGAATGTGTCTCCGGACAGTTGGTAAGATTGGCCGCATGGGTAATCATTTGTGTGCCATCGCGCAAGTGCGCTGCAGTGCAGAGCCGCTGGTGTTTTTACTGGTCACGCCGCTTTCATGGTCCTAACGTGCCACAAAATCAAAACAAACAGGCCCAAAACATTATGCATCTGGATCTATATTTTTTCGTGTTTGCAATACCCGCAGTCGTGTTCGCAGGTATGTCAAAAGGTGGGTTTGGGTCCGTGGCTTCCTTTGCCGCGACGCCATTCTTGGCACTGATTCTAACGCCGGGCCAAGCCGTTGGGTTGATGTTGCCCCTGCTGATGATCATGGATGTTACCGCAATCAAGGTTTATTGGCGCAAATGGGATTGGCCTATTGCGCGGACCTTGATCCTTGGTGCTGTTCCCGGAATTTTGCTTGGCGGGGCATTTTATGGATTTGCAAATCCTGACGTCTTTCGATTTTTAATTGGGATCGTTGCGATTGGGTTTGTGATCTATCAAGTGGCGAAATCCCGAGGTTGGGTTCCGACACCTAAAGTCAAAATGGGCGCGCGTGGCGGGATGTTCTGGGGGGGCGTTGCAGGTTTCACCAGTTTTATCAGTCATGCAGGGGGGCCACCTGCTACGGTGTATTTGCTGTCGCAAAAACTTGAGAAAACCACATTCCAAGCCACAAGCGTGCTCGTTTTCTGGGCGATAAATGTGCTTAAATTCATTCCTTATTTTGCCTTAGGTATTTTTTCACCAGAGACGTTCAAAGCGGATTTGTTTTTGATCCCCGCAGCTGTTGCTGGTGTGTTCATGGGCGCATATTTGCATAAAATGATGCCTGAAAAGTTATTCTTTGGAATAACTTATGTATTTTTGGTGGTGACAGGTGGAAAGCTTATATTTGACGCTCTCATGTAATTGAACGCAGCGTGTGACGCGCCTGATCGAACTATGTCACAGTGTGCAGCTATGCTAGGTTATGAACAGTTCAAAGGTTATTTTTCACATGGTCTTTATAATGCACAGTGCATTCATTTTTGTGAAGAAAACGCGGATTTTCTGCTTTGTGAAGAAAACGCGGATTTTCTGCGCTGCGGAAATTTATAGCTTGCGTAATGGTTCCATTTAATGCCTTCTTGCGCAACAATATTGCGCATTGGAGGAATCAATGGTCGAAGCAGTTCATACATCAGCACGTCCCTATCGTTCGGCACTCTATATTCCAGCGGACAAAGAACGCGCATTGGAAAAGGCCAAGGGGCTTGCTTGTGATGCTATTCTATTCGATCTCGAAGACGCCGTAGCGCTGAGTGAAAAAGTGGCTGCACGTCAGATGTTAAAGGCAGCCCTCGCAGCGGGCGGTTATGGCGCGCGTGCCAAAATTGTGCGGGTGAACGGGTTTGATACCATTTGGGGCCGTGATGACGTTGCCGCCTTTGTTGGCACAGATATTGACGGAATTTTGCTGCCCAAGGTCGAGAGTGCCGCCATGGTCGAAGTGTTGGCGCAGGCCATTCCCGACGTGCCAATTTGGGCGATGATGGAAACGCCGCTTGGCATGTTGAACGCCGGAGAAATTGCCGCACATCCGCGCATGGCAGGGTTTGTCATGGGCACAAACGATCTGGCGAAAGAGCTGAGCGCACGCTTTAGGGCCGACCGATTACCGATGATGGGCGGGCTACATTTGGCACTTTTGGCCGCAAAGGCTTACGGTCTTGTGGTGCTGGACGGTGTGTATAACGCATTTAAAG
Source organism: Pacificibacter marinus (assembly GCF_018860505.1). GTDB lineage: Bacteria > Pseudomonadota > Alphaproteobacteria > Rhodobacterales > Rhodobacteraceae > Celeribacter > Celeribacter marinus_B. The sequence goes on along the minus strand of NZ_JAHKPU010000046.1, from coordinate 75,359 downwards.
ATGACGATGGGCTGACATTTGAATGCGATCAGGGCCGTGATATGGGATTTGATGGCAAAACCTTGATCCACCCAGCGCAACTGGCCGTGGCCAATGCTGCCTTTGCACCAAGTATCGACGAGATCAAGTTGGCCGAACGCCAGATCGCAGCATTCGAAGCATCAGAGGCAAAAGGCGAAGGGATCGCGGTTGTGGATGGTAAGATTGTGGAAAATCTTCATATTGTGACGGCGCGGGCCACGTTAGATAAGGCGCGTGCGATCACAGCAATGGAGTAAGCCATGATCCTTATAATTCTCGGTGTGCTGCTATGGAGCGGCGCACATTTATTCAACAGATTTGCGCCTGATGCACGGGCAAAACTAGGCAATAAGGGCAGGGGCATTGTGGCTGCTCTTTCGATCCTCGCCATTGTCTTGATGGTCGTCGGATATCGGAGTGCTGATGGTCCTGTATTTTGGGGGCGCAGTGCCGCGATGGTCGGCATCAACAATTTGTTGATGGTGTTTGCATTCTATCTGTTTGCCTCAAGTGGCGCGAAAACGTGGATTACATCCAAGATTAAGAACCCGCAATTAACAGCTGTGAAAGTCTGGGCGCTAGCGCATCTGTTGGTGAACGGTGCATTGGAAGACATCTTGTTATTTGGAGGCATGATAGCTTGGGCCGTTGTGACCGTGATCGTGTTGAAACGTAGCGGTGTGGTGCCTGCGCCTTATGTACCTGTTGCTGCCAAAAAAGAAATCACCGCAGCTGTAATGGCCGTTGTCGTCACCATTGTTGTGATGGGTATTCATGCGGCGCTTGGCGCGACACCTTGGGGCTAAGGAGCCGATTATGAAAGCTTACCGACTTTTGACTGCCGACGACACCTCTGAGTTTTGCCACAAGGTGTCGGAGGCTTTGAGTAAGGGATGGGATCTCTACGGGGATCCTGCCTATGCCTATGATGCGGCCAATGGGACCATGCGTTGTGCCCAAGCTGTAACCAAAGATGCCGAGGGAGACTATTCCCGCGACGTCAAACTGGGAGCCCTTTGATCGAGGGCTTTCGTATGCGGAGTTAATGCAGATGAAGACCAATTCGGGACGTTTCTTTGAGGATTACACAGTTGGCCAGGTGATCGAGCACGCTGTGCCGCGCACTTTGTCAGGGGGCGAGCGGGCGCTCTATCATGCGCTCTATCCTGCGCGTCACGCGTTGTATTCATCTGACGAGTTCGCGGAAAACTGCGGACTGGCGGCCGCGCCGATGGATGACTTGATTGCCTTTCATACGGTATTTGGCAAAACGGTGCCTGATATCTCGCTGAATGCTGTGGCCAACTTAGGTTATGCTGAGGGGCGGTTTTTGAAACCTGTTTTTGCGGGCGATACCCTGCGATCTGTGTCCGAAGTGATTGGTGTTAAACAAAACTCGAACGGCAAATCAGGTGTCGTTTGGGTGCGTACCAAAGGTCTCAATCAGCATGGCGAGACCGTGTTGGAATTCGTACGCTGGGTGATGCTGCGTAAGGGCGACCTTGATGCGCCTGCGCCCGAGACGGTTATCCCGCACCTGAGTGACGTCGTTGATCCAAACACGTTGGTTTTACCTAAGGGGCTTGAATTTCTGCGTTATGATTTTGGTCTGGCGGGCGAAGAGCATCGTTTTGCAGATTATGAGATCGGCGAAAAAATCGATCATGTGGATGGCATGACGATTGAAGACGCCGAGCACATGATGGCCACGCGGCTTTGGCAGAACACCGCGAAGGTACATTTTGATGCGACCAACCGTGCAGATGGTAAACGTCTTATATATGGGGGGCATGTGATTTCCATTGCGCGCGCCTTGTCGTTCAACGGGCTGGCCAATGCGCAGATGATCGCTGCAATCAATGGTGGGTCTCATGCCAACCCTTGTTTTGCGGGGGATACGGTGCGGGCGTGGTCCGAAGTCTTGGATAAATCTGCAACCCACGCGCCGGGGGTAGGGGCCGTGCGCTTGCGTTTGGTTGCTGTCAAAGATGGCGCACCAGAATTCGCGTTGAAAGATCACGCTGGAAAGTACCATTCGGACGTTTTGTTGGATCTTGATTATTGGGCGCTTATGCCGATGTGATGGATCAAAGTGGATTGGATTGTCGCTTCACTTTGCGAGATTCCCTTTGTTTTTTTGAGCACAAGGCTGCCTAAAACCAACAATAATAGTCAGAAAATTTGTGACCGCATTTTGTGATCACGACAAAATATTTGTGATCACATAGGCGGGAAATCTGACCTTTTTGTTCGAAATAGGGCGAATTTTATGCTGAGTTAGCGCTGACAAAGGATGACTCTGTCTTAGAATTTGGTACAACGATCCGGAAACGTCGCAGCATCATTCGTAAAAGGAAAACGCCATGGCTGATGTGAACCGAGGCAATCGTCCTCTGTCGCCCTTTATGATCGGGCCATATTATCGCCCGCAGATGACTTCAATTTCTTCCATTATGGTCCGCATCACGGGCATCGCGTTGCTCGGGGCGGCGCTGTTGGTTGTTTGGTGGCTTTTGGCCGCAGCAACATCTTCGTCATACTACGATGTGGTCAATGATTTGCTGACCTGCTGGTTTGGCGATCTGATAATGTTCGCGGCTGCTTGGGCGCTTTGGTTCCACGTGCTGGGCATGGTGCGCCACGCGATCTGGGACTTTGGGTATTGCATCGAAGTTGCGATTTCCGAAAAAATGGGTTGGGGCATGTTTATCGGCGCTTCCATCCTGACCGTCATCACAGCGATTGTGGTATAAGGAGAGCCCATCATGTCATTTATCACTGACCGTAAACGCGCTGTAGGTCTTGGCGCTGGTGGCCACGGAGCCGATCACCATTGGCAACGCATGGTTGCCTCTATCTGCTTGGCTATTCTTGTTCCGCTTTTTGTTTTCACGTTCGGCTGCGCGCTGGGTGGTACATATGGTGACGTAACCACGTATTACAGCCGTCCGTTTCCTGCGATTGTTGCAGGGCTGACATTGATTGTCGGCATCCCACATCTCATGCGCGAAGCAAATGTCGCCGTGGAAGATTACGTCGGCGGAACCAAACGCCAACTCACAATGATTGCTGTGAGCGCGTTTTCCTACACGCTTCTGGCCACTGGCCTTTTCGCCCTCGTCAAACTCGCGCTGTAAGGAGCACACCCCATGGCAGCAGCTTATGAATATGAAACACACGACTACGACGTCGTTGTGATCGGCGCTGGTGGCGCTGGCTTGCGTGCGACCCTCGGCATGGCCGAGCAAGGTCTGCGCACCGCTTGTGTGACCAAAGTTTTCCCAACCCGTTCGCACACTGTTGCCGCACAAGGTGGTATCGCCGCCTCTTTGGGCAACATGGGTCCAGACAGCTGGCAGTGGCATATGTATGACACTGTCAAAGGGTCTGACTGGTTGGGCGACACAGACGCAATGGAATACCTTGCCCGTGAAGCGCCAAAAGCGGTTTACGAGCTTGAGCATTACGGCGTGCCATTCTCGCGCACCGAAGAAGGCAAGATTTACCAGCGTCCCTTTGGGGGCCACACCACTGAATTCGGCGAAGGCCCGCCCGTTCAGCGCACCTGTGCGGCCGCTGACCGTACTGGCCACGCGATTTTGCATACGCTTTACGGTCAGTCTTTGAAAAACAACGCCGAGTTCTACATCGAATACTTTGCCATCGATTTGATCATGTCTGAAGACGGTCAATGTCAGGGTGTTGTATGTTGGAAGCTCGACGACGGTACCATGCACATCTTTAACGCTAAGATGGTTGTCTTGGCGACTGGTGGTTATGGCCGCGCTTACTTCTCAGCTACATCTGCACATACCTGTACAGGTGACGGCGGCGGTATGGTTGCGCGTGCTGGTCTTGCTTTGCAGGATATGGAGTTCGTTCAGTTCCACCCAACAGGCATCTACGGTTCAGGCTGTTTGATCACCGAGGGTGCGCGCGGCGAAGGTGGTTATTTGACCAACTCCGAAGGCGAACGCTTCATGGAGCGTTACGCACCGACCTATAAAGACCTTGCCCCACGTGATTACGTGTCACGGTCTATGACGATGGAAATTCGCGAAGGTCGCGGTGTTGGTGCCGAAGGTGATCACATTCACCTCAATCTGTCACACTTGCCACCTGAAGCGCTTGCTGAACGTCTTCCTGGTATTTCTGAATCTGCGAAAATTTTTGCGGGCGTGGATGTTACCAAAGAACCGATCCCTGTTTTGCCAACGGTGCATTACAACATGGGCGGCATTCCAACCAACTATTGGGGCGAAGTGCTTAACCCGACTGCAAAAGATCAAAACGCTGTTGTGCCGGGTCTTATGGCTGTGGGTGAGGCAGGCTGTGCCTCTGTTCACGGTGCAAACCGTTTGGGTTCAAACTCTTTGATTGATCTCGTGGTCTTTGGCCGCGCTGCTGCGATCAGAGCGGGCAAAACCGTTGATGCGGATGCGCCAAATCCAGTGCTCAATCAAGCCTCTATCGACAAAGCCTTTGACCGTTTTGACGGTCTACGCAATGCGAATGGTGCGATCAAAACTGCTGAATTGCGTCTTGAGATGCAAAAAACCATGCAAGCCGACGCGGCTGTATTCCGCACAGACAAGACGCTGAAAGAGGGCGTCGAAAAGATGACTGTTATTGCGGGCAAAATGGGTGATCTGTCTGTGACCGATCGCAGCCTCGTGTGGAACTCTGATCTGATGGAAACACTTGAGCTTGCCAACCTGATGCCAAACGCAATGGCGACCATCGTCGGCGCGGAAGCGCGTAAAGAATCCCGTGGTGCGCATGCCCATGAGGATTACCCCAAGCGTGATGACAAAGAGTGGCGCGTTCACACTGTGTCGCATGTCGATGGCAACAAGGTTGAACTGTCGCACCGCGAAGTGGTCAAAGCACCTTTGTCCACAGAAGCAGACGGTGGCATCAGCCTTGAAACCATCGCCCCAAAAGCGCGGACATTCTAATGCGCGTTCTTGGCCTTATCGCACTTACATTTGCGCTCAGTGGATGTCTGTCCACTGACGCTTTGGTGGAAGCTTCCGCTCAATCGGCAGCCAAAAGCGTCATCAAGTCTGTGATTGCAGACAAATTGCCTGGCGTTGATATCGATGACGCGGTGGATTGTGTGGTGGAGAACGCCACAACAGACCAAATCGTTGAGATTGCCAAGGCGGCCGTGACTGGCGTTGATGACAGCACAGTCAGCACTGTTACATCGATTGCGACGCAGCCAGATACAATCTCGTGCATCGCGCAATCGGAACTGAGCAGCTTGCTCGGATAGGAGAGACTTATGGTACAACTAACTCTGCCGAAGAACTCAAAGATCACAACTGGTAAAACTTGGCCAAAGCCCGAAGGCGCGACCAATGTGCGCAAGTTTCAGATCTATCGCTACAATCCTGACGCGGGCAAAAACCCAAGCGTGGATACATATTTTGTCGATATGGACAAATGTGGTCCGATGGTTTTGGATGCGCTGATCAAGATCAAAAATGAAATTGATACGACACTCACATTCCGCCGCTCTTGCCGCGAAGGCATTTGTGGCTCATGTGCGATGAACATCGACGGCATCAACACTCTGGCCTGTATTTACGGCATGGATGAGATCAAAGCGGATGTGAAAATCTATCCATTGCCGCATATGCCTGTGGTGAAAGACTTGATCCCAGACCTGACGCATTTTTACGCGCAACACGCCTCGATCATGCCTTGGCTCGAGACCAAAACCAACAAGCCAGCCAAAGAATGGCGTCAATCCATCGATGATCGTAAAAAGCTTGATGGCCTTTATGAGTGTGTGATGTGTGCTTGTTGTTCCACATCTTGCCCGTCGTACTGGTGGAATGGTGATAAATACCTCGGGCCAGCAGCTTTGCTACATGCTTACCGTTGGATCATCGACAGCCGCGATGAGGCCACTGGCGAACGTTTGGACGAATTGGAAGATCCGTTTAAGCTCTACCGTTGTCACACCATCATGAACTGTTCCAAGACTTGTCCAAAGGGTTTGAATCCAGCGAAAGCCATCGCGTCTATCAAAGGCATGATGATCGAGCGGACCCACTAGGGCTGTTAAAACTCATAGATTTTGAAAAGCCCTGCATATTGCGGGGCTTTTTTTATGCGTGTCCTGTCTATGTACTGCAAGATATTCCGTACCTTGACCCTAAGAGGCTGCACGGACATGGTGCCGGAAATAATTGGTGAGGACTGGTATGCGCGACTCTATAGGAATTCGGTTTTTGATTGTGGGTCTATTGACCCTTTTGATGTTTATCCCTTTGTTTTTCGTTTCGGAAATTGTGCAAAGCCGCAAATATTATTCCGAGAATACCCTGCGCGATGTTGGGCGCGAATGGGGCGGTGAACAAGTGATCTCGGGGCCTGTGTTGGTTGTGCCTGTTGAAGAAACGGTTGATCAAACGTCTTCCGAGCAAGTTGTCGATCCGGTCACAAATGAAGTGAAGATGGATGAAAATGGTCAGATCATTTTCAAGCAAGTCACGCGTCGTGTCACGGTGAAACGCGATCCTATCTATGTCTATCCAAACGCCTTTGATGTGAAGATTGCGACCCAAACCCAAGTGCGGCACCGTGGAATTTTCAATGTGCCAGTGTACCAAGCTGACATGACCGTTGCCTTTGATTTCCCAACAGATTTGATCGTGGATATGGCTGTGAACGAAGAAGTCATTCTTTGGGGTGACGCCGCGATGGTGGTCGATATTTCCAACAATGCTGCATTGCGTGGGGTGGCTGTGCTGACCATTGATGGCAGTGAATACCCCCTTGAACCCATCGCGTCATCAGAGCGTCGCGCTGGGATCACAGCGAACATCGGTGACCCACGCGAGGGGACGTCTTATGATTTGCACCTTGGTCTCAATGGCGCACAATCGTTGATGATTGCGCCTGTTGGGCGTCAAACATCGGTCGCGGTGACTTCGGATTGGGGTAGCCCGAGTTTCAGCGGCGCATTTTTGCCCGATGGCTCTGACATCTCTGATGCAGGATTTTCGGCACGTTGGACTATTCCGCATCTTGCACGTACCTTGCCGCAATTGTCTCGTGATAACTATACAAGCACGCTGCGACGCGACATGGCCTTTGGGGTCGAGTTTATAGAACCCAATGATTTTTACCAAAAATCCTACCGCGCCGCCAAATACGCGATCTTGTTTATTGCTTTGACGTTTTTGACGGTATTGCTGATTGAAAAAGGCACCAAGCGTCCCGCGCACCCAGTGCAGTATCTGCTTATTGGCTTGGCGCAATCCATCTTTGTCTTGTTGATGGTCGCCTATTCAGAGCAGTTCGGTTTTGCCTTTGCCTATGGTATTTCCGCAGGGGCGACGATTGCCTTACTGACCTTCTTTGGGCATTTCGGGTTGAACCTTGGCAAACGCACTGCCGTTTTGGCGTTGATGCTTTTGGTGCTTTACGGTGTGCTGTACCTGATTTTGCAATCCGAAGATTTCGCGTTGTTGGCCGGCGCTACGCTCGCCTTCGTGGCCTTGGCCGCGACGATGTACTTTACACGAAACGAAGATTGGTACGGGCCTGAGGGCAAAGGTATGTTTGCCAAAAAAGTCAAAGTGCCAGCCCCTGAGAGTATCGAGGCGAAAGCTGCGCGAACGGCGGCTGCAAAGGCGGCTGAGGCGCAAAACTAGTCCCGCCTTTCAGGAAGTAGAGTTAGAGCCGCCAAGCGATTGGCGGCTCTTTGCGTTTGATCAAAGCATTCAGCAAAAACGTTCAACGCCTACAGTTTGATTGTCAGCATAACGCGCACCGTGTGCCCAACCGACAGGCATGATCTGTTCGATCTGGGCAAGGTCTTCATTGGTTAGGGTCAATGTCGCGGCTGATAACCAATCTTGCAGGTGCTCTTTTGTGCGCGTCCCTGGAATGGGGATCACCATGTCGCCGGCCTTCATCGTCCATGCAAGCGCGAGAGCCGTGACACTGATGTTTTTCGCCTCTGCAAAAGCACGTAAAGCACGCACATGTTTCATATTGGCGGAAAAATTGGGTTCTATGAACCGTGGGTTCACACGCCTAAAGTCATGAGCCTCAAATGTGCTTGGCGCCAAATCAACCGAGCTGATGACGCCGCGCCCAACAGGTGAAAAGGGCACGAAGGCCACGCCAAATTCCGCACAGGTTTGCAGCACGCCCAGTTCGGGTTCACGCGACCAAAGCGAATATTCACTTTGAACTGCACGCACAGGCATCACGGCATGGGCGCGACGAATGGTTGTGGGGGCCACTTCGGACAATCCCCAGCCGCCAATCAGACCTTCTTCAATGAGCTTGCCCATACTTTCGGCAACTTCTTCGATTGGGCGTTCTTGTTCGCGGCGGTGGATATAGAACAGCTCGACATGATCACGGTTGAGGCGTGTCAAAGATGCCTCAAGTTCACTGCGCAAGTATCCAAGCTCGTTGTTGATGCTGCGCGGCGGGCCTGGCACGATGGAGGCTTTTGTGGCCAAAGTGATATTGCGCTTGGCACCGACCTCTTTGAAATAACGGCCTATAATGGTCTCGGAACGTCCCATACCGTAAATATTGGCTGTATCCCAAAAGTCGATGCCAGCCTCATCAACGGCTGCCAGTGTTTCCATGCTGACCTCGTCATCAGCCGGTCCAAAGAACCCTGCAAAGCTCATCGCCCCAAACCCAAGTGCGCTGACCTCAGGGCCTGTGTTGCCCAGTTTGCGTTTTGGCATTGTCATTGGAAAATCCTTATATCGACTGAAAAAGGTCGCCCAATGGACGACCTCTATATTTTAAATGATGTCACCGCTAAGCCAAGCGACAGTTATGCAAAGGCGGCTTGCAGTGCGATTTCGACCATGTCGCCGAACGAGCTTTCGCGCTCGGATGAGGGTAAGGCTTCATGTGTGATTAGGTGATCCGAGACTGTCAAAACGGCCAAAGCGCGCACGCTGTGTCGGGCAGCCAAATTGTACAATTCAGCGGCTTCCATTTCGACGCCTAAGATCCCGTGGCGGATCATGATGTCATTCAAATCAGGACGTTCGTCATAGAACACATCTGAGGAATAGATATTGCCAACATGGGTCGTCGTGCCTTTGTCGCGCGCGGCCAAGACGGCTTTTTCAAGCAGGCCATAATCGGCGCAGGGGGCGAAATTGATCTCTTTGAAGATACCGCGTGATGGTGTTGACAGTGTCGACGCGGTCATGGCGATGATCACGTCACGGATGTTCACCGCCTCTTGCATGGCGCCACAGGACCCGATGCGGATCATTGTTTTCGCACCATATTCCGTGATCAACTCATTGGCATAAATCGACAAGGACGCCATGCCCATGCCGGACCCGTGAATGGTGACAGGGTTGCCTTTGTAGGTGCCTGTGAACCCGAACATGCCGCGCACTTCGTTGACCAGTTTCGGATTGTCCAAGAATGTTTCCGCAGCCCATTTGGCGCGATAAGGATCGCCCGGCAGCAAAACGGTTTCGGCGATATCGCCTTTGGCAGCGGAAATATGTGGAGTCGGCATCAAAGCACCCTTTGTCTGGAAATGCTTTGACTATAGCTTTGAAATTTCCACGCGCTAGGGGTTACCTTGCGCCGCTTGAAATCAGGTTAGGCAATAGGATCAACCAAACCAACAATGTCGAACATAATACGGTTCAGTTCGAAATCTTTGGGGGTGTAGACACGCGCGACCCCCATTTCCAAAAGCGCTTTTTCATCAGCTTCTGGAATGATACCGCCAACGATGACCGGTATGTGCGATAAACCGTTTTCTTTCATCTGCACCATGAGGTCAGCCATCAATGGCATGTGCGATCCTGACAGGATTGACAGACCAACAACATGGGCGTCATCACGAGCGACGGCGTTAACGATTTCCTGCGGCGTCAGCCGAATGCCTTCATAGGTGATGTCCATACCGCAATCGCGGGCGCGGGCCGCGATTTGTTCGGCACCGTTGGAATGGCCATCAAGGCCGGGCTTGCCGACAAGAAATTTTAGCTGGCGTCCCAAGGATTTGGATGCTCGAGCAACGTCTTCGCGAATGTCATCTAAACCCTCGGTGCGATTGGAGGCACTTATGGATACACCTGTCGGACCACGGTACTGGCCAAAAGCCGCACGAACCATATCGCCCCATTCGCCTGTTGTTGCGCCAGCTTTGGCGGCTGCAATTGAGGGCGGCATGATATTTGCGCCAGACTGCGCAGCCTCACGCAATGCGGCGAGCGCCTTTTGTACTTTTGGTTCATCGCGATTTTCGCGCCATGCGTTGAGACGTTCGATTTGATCGGCCTCTGCATGAGGATCAGATTTCATGATCGACCCGTCGCCTGTGGTTAAAGGGGAGGGTTCTCCTTCAAGCCATTTGTTGACACCGACCACTGTGGTGGAGCCGGTTTCAATATGGCCAATGCGGTCGGCATTGGCCTCAACCAGACGTGATTTCATGTATTCGATCGCGTCAATTGCGCCGCCCATGCCGTCCAACGTGTTCAGTTCCGCACGTGCGCCGTCTTTTAGGGCTGCGACCTTGCGTTCAATCGCAGGGTTGCCGTCGAACAGATCCTCATATTCCAACAAGTCGGTTTCATAGGCCAGAATTTGCTGCATGCGCAAAGACCACTGCTGGTCAAAGGGGCGCGGCAGGCCAAGCGCTTCGTTCCAAGCGGGCAGTTGGACAGCGCGTGCGCGGGCATTTTTACTCAGGGTGACCGCCAGCATTTCGATCAAAATGCGATAGACATTGTTTTCGGGTTGTTGCTCGGTCAGACCCAGTGAATTGACCTGAACGCCATATCTAAAACGGCGAAATTTCGGGTCTTCTATGCCATAACGTGTTTGGGTGATTTCATCCCACAATTCGACAAAGGCGCGCATCTTGCACAGCTCGGTGACAAAGCGAATGCCTGCGTTCACGAAAAACGAAATACGCCCAACCATCGCCGGAAAGGCCTCGGCGGGAACTTTGCCCTTAAGGTCGTCAAGCACAGCGATGGCTGTGGCGAGGGCAAAGGCCAATTCTTGCTCTGGCGTGGCTCCAGCTTCTTGCAAATGGTATGAGCAGATGTTCATCGGATTCCACTTGGGCATATGGGCTTGCGTATAGGCAGCTATGTCCGTGGTCATCCGCAATGAGGGGCGGGGTGGGCACACATAGGTGCCACGCGATAGGTATTCTTTCACGATGTCGTTTTGAACTGTGCCTTGCAGCTTAGATACATCGGCGCCTTGTTCTTCTGCCGCGGCTATATAAAGCGACAAAAGCCATGCGGCTGTCGCGTTGATCGTCATTGACGTGTTCATTTGTTCCAAAGGGATATCTTTGAACAACATTCGCATATCGCCAAGGTGTGAGATCGGGACGCCAACCTTGCCGACTTCTCCTTTGGCCAGTTCATGATCGCTGTCATATCCCGTCTGTGTGGGCAGATCGAAAGCGACAGAAAGTCCCGTTTGCCCCTTAGACAAATTGTTGCGGTAAAGCGTGTTGGACGCCATCGCGGTTGAGTGCCCAGCATAGGTGCGGAACAGCCAAGGTCTGTCTTTTGGAGTGTCGGTCATGAGATGTCTCGCATTGATAGGTAACTATATTTCTAAAACTGTACATAAATCGCAACAATAGGACAATTGAAAATTTTACATCGCTAGTTTCATTTTTTTATTATTATAAACAGTTATTTGTGTGGTTATTGGGGGAGTTTTTCAAAATGACATGTACCAAATATGGTCGATTGTTTGGATTTAAAGAGTTATTAAGTTACAAAAATGATAATAAAATAGTTGTATAGTTACTTATTGAGTCATATCCCTGTGTTGAAGAGGCTGTGATTCTGCATCGCGGCATTGAGCAACCCTTCCCTGATGTCCATTGGGATAGAGGTCACAATCGGCACTGTCTGGTGGTCGAAGAGATGAAGAGGAAACCGATATGGCACTTGATGAAACGCGCGGGTTGACCCAGTACGAGGCCCTAGAAAAAGATCTTTACGAACTTGGTGAAATGCCTCCATTGGGCCATGTTCCCTCAACGATGTACGCATGGGCGATCCGTCGCGAACGTCACGGTGAGCCTGACAAAAGTTTTCAAGTCGAAGTTGTTGAGACACCTGAAATCGAGGCTCATGAGGTGCTTGTTTTGGTGATGGCCGCTGGTGTGAATTACAACGGTGTTTGGGCCGGCCTCGGCATTCCAGTCTCACCGTTCGATAGCCATGGCGCAGAGTATCATATTGCAGGGTCAGACGCGTCAGGCATCGTGTGGAAGGTGGGATCTAAAGTTAAAAACTGGAGCGTTGGCGATGAAGTTGTGATTCATTGCAATCAAGACGATGGGGATGATGAAGAATGCAATGGTGGTGACCCTATGTATTCTCCGACCCAACGGATTTGGGGCTATGAGACACCTGACGGGTCTTTTGCGCAATTTACGCGTGTGCAAGCGCAGCAGCTTCTTAAGCGACCAACGCATCTAACATGGGAAGAAAGCGCGTGCTACACGTTGACGCTCGCTACAGCCTACCGCATGTTGTTTGGTCATGCGCCGCATGACATCAAACCGGGACAACATGTGTTGGTTTGGGGCGCGTCAGGTGGACTTGGGTCTTACGCGATCCAATTGGCCAAAGCGGCTGGCGCCCATGCCATTGGGGTGATTTCTGACGAAGACAAACGTGATTTTGTGATGTCGCTCGGCGCAAAGGGCGTGATCAATCGCAATGATTTCAACTGCTGGGGCCAGCTGCCCACTGTGAACATGCCAGAGTACGCGGCATGGTTCGGCGAGGCGCGTCGGTTCGGCAAAGCCATTTGGGACATCACAGGCAAAGGCAACAATGTTGACATGGTGTTTGAGCATCCTGGCGAAGCGACGTTTCCGGTTTCGTCATTCGTTTGTAAAAAAGGCGGTATGATCGTGATTTGCGCAGGCACGTCTGGGTTCAACTGTACTTTTGACGTGCGCTACATCTGGATGCATCAGAAACGCATTCAAGGGTCGCACTTTGCACATCTTAAGCAAGCTGCATCGGCCAATCGGTTGATGTGCGAGGGGTTGATTGATCCTTGTATGTCGGAAGTGCTGCCATGGAATGAAATTCCACTGGCCCATATCAAAATGCGTCGCAATGAGCATAAGCCAGGAAATATGGCCGTACTGGTTCAATCGCCAAAAGCAGGCTTGAAGACCTTTGAAGACGCTTTGAGCGCGAGGCCTGTGACCTAAGGCTAAGGCGCATATTTCATCTTGATAGGGTCCGTGTTTTGCACGGGCCTTTCGCATTTTTTTGAGTGTTGTCTTTGTGCAACTTTAGGTTGCTTTCAAATTTGACCTGCCACCACACTCCAAAATAGAAATTCCAGATAAGACTGAATTATTTTTATCAATATTACCCAATAGTTATATGTATCAGTGCTTTAATATTTTATACCTCCCTATTTTGGGGGAGGGTAAATCCGTGAATTTTCAGACATGTCTACACATGCTAAAGTTGAAATAACAACAGAAACACCAACGGATGAGGCTTTACATGCGCAACGATTGGATACTTGATGTACTGACAGACCTTCGGACTTTTGCCGAACTGAACGGGATGCCAGCGACTGCAGATCAGCTTTCTGATGCTTACCTCGTGGTTGCCGTTGAGCTAGCGAACAAGGGTGCCGAGGTGCAGCTAGATCAGGCATGTACGCATGAAAACGACGTTAGAAAACTTTCTGGAGGCTATCCCGCAAGTTAACACATTAGAGCACTTTCAGGCTGCAACAGAAGAGTTGCGAGATAAGCTTGAGCTTGAACATGTTGTTTATCACTGGGTCAATAGTGTCGGTGAACGCTTTGGCGCAGGCACCTACTCCTCCGAGTGGGTCGATCGCTATCTTGAAAAAGATTACCTGCGAATGGATCCTGTTATTTTTGGGTGCTTCCAACGATTTACTCCCGTGAATTGGAAACAGCTGGATTGGTCCACAAAGGCGGCTAAAGCGTTTTTAGTTGAAGCGATCGACTTCGGAGTGGGGAACCAAGGTTACACCATTCCGATCCGCGGACCGCACGGTCAATTTGCGTTGTTCACTGTTAATAATACGGCAAGTGATGCGGATTGGGAGGCATTCATCGACGCACATGGACGTGATCTGATCATCGTTGGTCATGAGTTTAACAAAAAGGCGTTGGAATTTGAGACTGGGGATAGTGCTCTGCCGACCCCAAGCCTGTCGCCGCGTGAACTGATGGCGATATCCTATCTTGCCAAGGGGTTCTCCCGTGCCCAAGCGGCACAAGAAATGGGGATTTCTGAGCATACGCTGCGCGTCTATATCGAAGCCGCGCGACACAAACTTGGAGCACTAAATACGACACATGCCGTAGCACGTGCATTGTCGACGGGCGTGATTATCGTCTAACCCAGCACCGATCAGCACCGCATCGGCCTGTTTACTGTTGCACGAATCCATAGGTTGCCGTGCGCAGCAAACATCACTTGATAGGTCGCCCGTGCGCTGTACTTAGCAACCGGTTACCTGCGCAGCATAGCTTCAGACCAACGAACGGTCACAGGAGCAAACCCATGTTGCGTTACATTTACGGCGATTCACTTCATCATTTTCCTCATCTGCGCGACACGATGTTCAAGGATCGTGCGGATCAATTTAAGAACCGCCTGGGTTGGGCCGTGACCGTAAATGCGATGGGCCACGAACGGGACGAATATGATGATCTCAATCCTCTTTATGTGATTTGGGAAAACGCAGATGGCAGCCACGGTGGATCGATGCGGTTTTTGCCGACCACTGGCAGCACAATGGTCAACGATCACTTCTCTCACCTGACAGATGGCGTCCGTATCGAGAGCCCGTTGATTTGGGAATGCACACGGTTTTGTTTGGCTCCAGGGGCTGAGCGAAAAGTAACTGCAGCCCTAACTCTGGGGGCGGGCGAGGTTATGGATGGATTCAAGTTAGATCATTTTGTGGGTGTGTTTGATCCACGCATGGAACGTATTTATCGTCTTATGGGACTGTCACCGGATGTGATTGGTCGAGCGGGGGAAGGGCGCGAAGAAATCGGGGTCGGTCTTTGGAAAATGCGGCCTGATGCCTTTGCGCCGACATTGGCCAAATTGGGTATCGAGCGTGCGACATCAAAGGCATGGCTGCGTCGTGCGTTTGTACCGGTTCAAGATGTTTCGGTACGCGCATGCGCATGAATTGACACAAATGTCCGATCTCACTGGCACCTCGCGCGCGGTCCCTATAGGGTCTGCGCATGTCAAAAAATGCCATCACATTCTCGAACGATCAGGCCGAAGCCTTTGATGCCATCAGCGCAGTTTTAAAACGCGTTGGTGTCGATTTAGATGATGGTTTTATCTCGCCTATGGTCGAGGGCCAATCCAACGTTCGAGCGATCATCGGCAAGGCTGGATCTGGAAAAACATTACTGCTTTCTCAGATGTATAAAGCTTTGGATGAAGCTGGCGTTGATATTGTGTCTGGGGACTACGAGGGCAAAAAGCGCCCCGACCGTCGGACGCTTGCGATCTTGGCTCCAACCAACAAGGCTGCATCTGTGCTGCGCAATCGTGGCGTGCCTGCGACGACGATTCACCGTATTCTTTACACGCCCGTCTACGATCCTGATTATGAAAGGATAGCAGAGTGGTTGGCTGGTGAAGCAGACCGACCAGAGATGGAAGGGCTTGGCCCTGATGCGTTGGATCGTGCTTATGCTTTTTACCAAAACAACAAATCAATCCCGGGCGCCTTGGCTGCAGCTGGCCTGCGGGGCTCTGATTTTATCACGGGCTGGAAGCGGCGCGAAGACCCGCTTGATATCGGTTTTATCGATGAATCCTCGATGCTTGATAAAAAGCAATTCGAAGACCTTCAGGATATTTTCCCGACGCTTGTGCTTTTCGGTGATCCTGCCCAGCTTGCGCCTGTGAACCAAGCCGGATCAATGGTGTTTGAACAACTGCCAGAACCTGACGTTCATGTGTTAAGTCGAGTTCATAGACAAGAAAACGATAGTCCTATTTTGGATTTGGCCCACGCTTTGGCTGACCCCGCCCTGAGCTACGATGATTTTGAGCGCATGGTGGAAGACGCGTCAAAACGCGACGATCGCGTGGTCTATGCTCAGCGAGTTGAAAGTGATTTGATGGCGCGCTCGCCAGCTTTGGTCTGGCGTAACGCAACGCGAATTCGTCTGATCCAAGCGTTTCGCAATGTTTACGGCGCACCTGCCGACGAATTGTTGGCAGGCGAGCCGCTGATTTGTGATGGTATCGAGTTGCCTGCAAAACACCGCAAAAAGCGCCTTGATCTAGAAGCGCGCGGTTTGATCAAAGGGGCGCAGGTCGTCTATTTGGGGCCAGGTCGTAAGCCGGGGTTTTCGCGCTTGCATGTGATAGGGGCACAAGACCCGAATATTTCCGCCGCCTCTATCGTTAAAATCGAATTTCCGGATGAAGAAGAGCCGTTTATTCCCTTTGCTGCACGCATGGGCGCTGCGTTTTTGCATGGGGCAGCCGTCACCATTCATAAGGCCCAAGGGTCGCAGTGGGAAAATGTGCAAGTGTTTGCGCCCGATATTTTTGCAGCCTCTCGCGCTGGTCGGATGGAGGCGGGCATTCCTCTGTGGAAGCGGCTCACTTACGTGGCGATTACACGGGCAGAAAAACGATTATTTTGGGTGACGCGTGCACGTCTGGCCAAGCCTGAAAACCCACTGAATGTTAGTGATCTTAAAGCGTTAGAAGCGGCGCCGCTGACATTGCAAATGCAAGACGGCGACACACTGCTTTAACGTCTGATCAAGCGGAAAATTTCTGATGCGCCCCAGCCGGCAATCCCCGCCAAAAGCAATGACAAAAGGCCGTAGATCAAAGCGTTATTATGGGCGAGATTGTACAGCCAGCGTTCGATGCCGACCTTTTGTACTTGGATTTCTGTACTGTAATCGTCCAAGATTAAGCCGTTACGAACCAGTAAAATACGTGTGATATAGGCCCCTTCAACAAGGTTTGCAGGCAGAGCAATTGACGTATTGAACAAGGTGTTCTGGTTGAGTTCGACGCCGGCGTTGGCACGGCGATACAGACCGTTTCCAGTGCGAATTCTGATCAAAGCTTCGCGTGCTGGCAATCCGCGCCGCTCACTTAAAATTTGTTCATCGGCGGTGATTTTCCACAAAGCATCTGTCGCGGGAATGATAATATCTTCAACAGGGCGCGTTGCGGCAACGCTGTAAAAACTGGGGGCGTGCCCCAAACGTTCGCGCTCGACATTCACCCAAATTCCAAACCGTCGCGCTTTGCGCAGGATAGTTTCCATCTTTTTGGGGCCTGTCACGGTGACGATGACGTCTAGATCACTGTCAGTAGGAATGGCGGCTTCACGTTTGATCGCACCAAAAATGAGTATTTCAGATCCATCAAAATTTGCCGTGATGGACACACGATTTTGACTGAGATCTGCGACGACCTCTTCAGCTGCGAGCCATAAAGGGGCCAGCGTCAGGGCCAGTGCTAGGACAAAACCACGCATCATATTACCCCGATAGAGTAAAGTTCACTGGGCGGAATAAGCAGATCTAGCCCCAATTTCAAACAGACGATCAAAACCAAAAGCGCGAGCATAATCCGCAATTGTTCGGCCTTTAGGCGCAAGCCAATTTGCGTGCCGATCTGTGCGCCGATAACCCCCCCGACAAGCAGGATCATTGCAAGCATCATATCGACGGTGTGGTTGGTATAGGCGTGCAACATGGTGTTGAAGGCCGTTACAAAAATGATCTGGAACAAGGATGTGCCGATCACAACTTTCGTTGGCATGCCAAGAATATAAATCATGGCGGGGACCATGATAAAACCACCACCAACGCCCATGATCGCGCCAAGCATACCGACGACGAGCCCCACAACCACGGGAGGGATGACGGATATATAAAGGCCAGAGGCGCGGAATTTCATCTTAAAGGGCAGGTTATGAACCCAAGTATGCTTTGTGCGCTCACGTCTTTGACCTGGGCGGCCTTTAGCACGGCGCAAGGCGCGGATCGATTCAACCAACATAAGTGCGCCGATGATGCCAAGGAACACAACGTAGCACAGGGTCACAAGCAAATCGACTTGGCCGAGCGCTTTGAGCAGGTTGAAAATTTGCATGCCTATGGCCGAGCCAATCAGGCCGCCAATCAACAGCACCCATCCCATGCGCAGATCAACAGTTTTGCGTTTGAAATGCGCAAGAACGCCTGAGACAGACGAGGCGACAATTTGATTGGCTGAGGTGGCCACGGCCACGGCGGGTGGGATGCCCACAAAGAACAAGAGCGGGGTGATCAAAAAACCACCGCCAACGCCAAACATGCCCGATAAAATTCCCACAATTCCACCCAATCCCAAAAGGACAAATGCGTTTACCGAAACTTCGGCAATGGGAAGAAATATCTGCATGGGCGGTTTCTCACAGCTTAGTTGGCTATGGATGCAACGGATTTGCGCTGAGGTCAAATAGTGTGACGGTATAAAATGTAAAATGCGAGCCAAAAGGCCCGCATTTCTTTGATGTGCTGTAATTTAGCCTATCGTTCTTTGACGTAGGGCGTGCCCCCCGCGCGGGGCGGGATGGCTTTGCCGATGAAGCCAGCCAAGATCACAACCGTCAAAATATAAGGCAGGGCCTGCATGAACTGCACGGGGATGACAAAATCACCTACGGAAATGGATTGGTATCGGTTTCCGACAGCTTCCAAAAATCCAAAGATCAACGTGGCAGACAGCGCGTACCAAGGTCGCCATTTGGCAAAGATCAAGGCGGCGAGGGCGATGTAGCCACGCCCAGCAGACATGTCTTTGACAAAACCTGCAGCCAATGACGCCAGATAGGTGCCAGCCAAGCCACATAACACGCCTGCAATGACCAACGCCATATAGCGCAAGCGCACGACAGAAATGCCAGCAGTGTCCACCGCACTTGGGTTTTCACCAACTGCGCGCAAACGCAGACCAAAGCGGGTGCGATACAAGACCCACCATGACAAAGGCACAGCTATAAGCGCGATATATGTTAATGCCGTGTGACCAGAAATCAGCTCGCTATAGGTCGGACCAAATACCGGAATTTTGGACCATGCGTCCGAAAACGGAAGGTTCCATTCGCCAAAACGTCCATGGCCAGACAGGGGCGGTGTGCGCCCGCCAAGTGCGAACCAGCTTTGTCCTATAACCACCGTGAGGCCGGCGGCCAAGAAGTTCAACGCCACGCCTGAAATCAATTGATCGCCCCGAAAGGTGATCGAGGCCAAGCCGTGTATCATCGAAAACACCAACGAAGCTGCAACGCCAGCCAAGAGCCCTAGCCATATTGATCCCGTCACATAGGCGACGGCACCGGACATAAAGGCGGCAACCAACAACTTGCCCTCAAGTCCGATATCAACAATGCCTGCGCGCTCTGAAAACAGTCCCGCAAGACAGGTCAGCAACAGCGGTGTGGCAAGTCGCACGGTACTGTCCAGAATTTGTAAAACGGTCAGAAAATCCATGATCACGCCCCCTTCTTGTTCTTGCGCGGCGTCAGAAATAGTTTTTCCAACGGGGCACGCACCATATTATCAAGCGCGCCGGTGAACATGATCACAAGCCCTTGGATCACGATGATCAACTCGCGTGGGATCGCTTCCCAAAAGGTCAACTCTGCGCCGCCTTGATAGAGAAATCCAAACAAAAGGGCTGCTAGCACGATGCCAACTGGGTGGTTCCGTCCCATCAGGGCAACGGCGATGCCGATGAAGCCAGCGCCTTCGGGGGCGTTGTCGATCAGGCGTTCTGCTTCTCCCATGACGTTGTTGATCGCCATCAATCCGCACAAAGCGCCAGAAATCATCATCGCGATGACGGTGATGCGTACAGGATTGATGCCTGCATATTTCGCAGCAGATTCAGATTCACCAAAGGACCGAATTTCATAGCCCAAACGGGTCTTCCAAATCAAAACCCAAAAGCCAAAAGCAGCCAAAAGTGCGATGAGAAACGAGATATTTGCAGGCGCGTTTTTATTGAAATTGATACCAAAAGGCGCAAGCATTTCGTGAAAGGTCGGCAAATGCGCACCCGCTGAAAAGCCCGCGCTTTCTGTTGACATAGATCCCGGAACCTTGAGGTAATTCAATAAGATATACCCAACAAAGGCCGAAGCGATAAAGTTGAACATCATGGTCGTGATCACGATGTGCGACCCACGTTTGGCTTGTAAATAAGCAGGGATAAAGGACCAAGCTGCGCCAAACACGGCACCGCCAACCATGGCCGCAGGCAATGCCAGCGTCCAATGCGGCCAATCTATGGCCAGACAGACCAAAGCCACGCCAAGACCACCCAGCATCACTTGGCCCTCGCCACCAATGTTGAACAGTCGCGCGTGATAAGCCACGGCAATCGCGAGGCCCGTAAAGATGAAATTGGTGGTGTAATACAGCGTATAGCCCAAGCCGTTGGTCGACCCAAATGCGCCTTGCACCATGGTTTGAATTGCAACGACAGGATCTTTGCCAATGGCCAATATTGTCAGACCAGAGAAAAAGAATGCGAGCAAGATCGAGATCAACGGGATAAGGACGGCATCCGCCCATTTTGGCATGGCTTGCATGTTACGCGCCCTCGCTCAGTGTGGCGTCTGCGCCGTTGTTAATGCCAGCCATCAGCATTCCAAGTTCTTGCTCGTTGGTCTCAGATGGCAAGCGCTCGCCCATGATATTGCCGTCGAACATCACCGCGATACGGTCGGACAAGGCCATGATTTCGTCTAGCTCAACCGAAACTAGCAAAATCGCTTTGCCTTGGTCGCGCAGGGCAACGATTTGTTGGTGAATAAATTCGATGGCACCAATATCGACACCGCGTGTGGGCTGGCCAATCAATAATAAATCTGGGTTGCGCTCGATTTCGCGTGCCAAAACGATCTTTTGTTGATTGCCGCCGGAAAAGCTTTTGGCTTCCAGCTTTTCATTCAGTGGCCGCGTGTCAAAACGCTCCATTTTTTCATGCGCAATCTTTTTGATCTTGGCGTTGTCCATGATCCAAGCGTTTTTTTGATACTCAGGATCGTGGTGATAGCCAAACACGATGTTTTCCCATGCCGCGAAATTTAAGATTAGGCCCTCGTCATGGCGATCTTCGGGCACATGAGCGATGCCGCGCGCACGACGGGATTGCCCATCGGATGCTTTTCCAGTCAGATCCAGTTCTTGCCCGTTTACACGGATCACACCAGTGCCATTTTGGTATCCACCAAGGACTTCCAAAAGTTCAGTTTGACCATTGCCTGCGACGCCTGCAATGCCCAAAATTTCGCCAGCGCGCACGGTCAAATCGACGCCCTTCACACGTGTTACACCGTGGCTGTCAACGACTGTCAGCTTCTCGACTTCTAAAATTGGGGCCCCCGGCGTGGCGGGCGTTTTGTCGACTTCCAGCAGAACTTTGCGGCCCACCATGAGTTCGGCCAGCTGTTCAGGTGAGGTGTCGGCGGTGCTTACCGTCGCGGTCATTTCACCGCGACGCATCACGGATACGGAATCGGTGACATTCATGATTTCGCGCAATTTATGCGTGATCAAGATAATGGTTTTTCCCTGTGCCTTTAGGCCTTCCAAAATGCGAAACAGGTGGTCCGCCTCGGCAGGGGTCAAAACGCCGGTGGGTTCATCAAGGATCAAAATATCGGCTTGGCGATATAGCGCTTTAAGGATCTCAACCCGTTGTTGGTGACCAACAGAGAGATCTTCAATCAAAGCGTCAGGATCGACGGAAAGTTCATATTCGTCAGAGAGTTGTTTCAAAAGTTTGCGGGCTTTGCCCAGCGAGGGCATGAGCAGCCCACCGTCTTCTGCGCCCAGAACAACATTTTCCAAAACACTGAAGTTTTCGACCAGCTTAAAGTGTTGAAAGACCATGCCGATGCCTGCCGCGATGGCTGCTTGACTGTCGGTGATTTGCACCTCGTGGCCGTTGATCAACACTGTACCGCTGTCAGCTTTGTAAAAGCCGTACAGGATCGACATAAGCGTAGATTTCCCCGCGCCATTTTCGCCTATAATACCGTGGATGGTGCCTTTGCGAACAGAGATACAGATATCTTTGTTCGCCTGAACAGGACCAAATGCTTTGGATATACCGCGCAACTCGATGGCAAGCGGCGCAGTGCTGGGGGCAATTGGGGCGGCAGGTGTCTGCCGCCCCTCATGGGTTGTGGAAACCATTCTAGCCAGCCTTAGTACGCTGGGCAGGCAGAGTCGGACATGTAATCGTGCACAACGATTTCACCCGAAATGATTTTCGCTTCGGTCTCTGCCAAAGCCATTTTCATTTCTTCTGTGATGAGAGGGGCGTTGAATTCATCCATCGCTGCAGAAACACCGCCGTTTGCGAGCCCCATAACATTAAAGCCTGGCTCTAGGTCTGTGCCTTGCGAAAAGGCTTGAAACACTGCGTTGTCGACGCGTTTCACCATGGATGTCAGTACTTTACCTGGCTGTAGGTAGTTTTGGTTGCTGTCAACGCCGATGGCGAGCATATCTTCGTCTGCTGCGGTTTGAAGCACTCCCAGACCTGTGCCGCCGGCGGCCGCAAACACAACTTCAGACCCTTGGGATTTTTGTGCGCGGGTAAGTTCGCCGCCTTTTACCGGATCATTCCAAGCCGCAGGAGTCGTACCTGTCATGTTGACGATGACTGTGCCCTCAGGCTTCACAGATTTAAAGCCTTGAGCGTAACCACATGCAAATTTAGAAATCAGTGGAATATCCATGCCGCCGATGAACGATACAGTGTCGCCTTTTGCTGCGTATGCTGCCGCAACTCCAACGAGATATGACCCTTCGTGTTCACTGTAGACAACGGATTGCACATTCGGCGCGTCTACAACCATATCGATGATGGCGAATTTTGTGTCAGGGAAATCCGCGGCAACAGCTTCGAGCGATGTGGCAAAGCTGAAACCAGCCATGACAATTGGGTTGTAACCGCTCTCGGCAAAACGACGTAATGCTTGTTCACGCTGTGCGTCTGATGACAATTCAACATCGCGGTATGTTCCGCCGGTTTCCGCAGCCCAGCGTTCTGCGCCATTATAAGCGGCTTCGTTGAAAGATTTATCGAACTTGCCGCCGAGATCATAAATGATCGCGGGATCAGCGATAGCGCCGCCAGCAGTGATCGCCAAAGTGGCAGCTGCACCTAGAAAGGATTTCATCAGGGTCATGGTCGTCTCCCGTAGTGTTTATATTGGGACCTGCATCATAGGCATGTCCGAAATCAATTGTGACATGTCTGTTGAACATATCCACAGCAGCGAGCAGATCGCTGATGTTCACAATTGAATTAGGGCGTTTTGCAAAGAGAGGGTCAACAGAAATTTTACCATTTGGTCCCAGATTGGGCGATGTTTGCCAAAACATTGGAATGTTGACGTAAAGTTACGCCTGATCCAATGGCTTAGAAAAAACAAAAGCGTCAACTTTGGTCCCATCTGCTGCGGCGTAATAGGCGCGGCGGCGACCAGATTCGCTGTAGCCATGAGACAGATATAGTTTGATGGCGACTGTGTTTGTCGTCGCCACTTCCAAAAAGGAAATATCTGCGCCGCGCCTGCGGGCCTCACCTTCATATGCCTCAAGTGCAGCGCGCCCCAAGCCGCGGCTTTGCGCGCTGGGATCGACGGCCAATGTCAAAAGTTCGGCCTCGCCGACAACCACGCGGCCCAAAGCGAAGGAAGGGCCATCGCCGCAGGTCAGAAATACATCCGCCATAGACAAAAGCCCCGCAAACTCGGTCTCGGACCAAGGGCGGGGCAGTGTAAAGCTGGCTTTGTGCAGTGCCGCGAGATCAGCGTGCGACAGGGAAAGCGTCATGGGTCACGCTGCGACCGGACGCACTTCCAAAACTTCTGGAATATAGTGGCGCAATAGGTTCTCAATACCCATTTTCAGCGTCAACGTAGAGGATGGGCAGCCCGCACAGGCCCCTTGCATGTGCAAATATACAACGCCTTTGTCGAAGCCGTGGAACGTAATGTCACCGCCATCTTGTGCCACTGCAGGGCGCACGCGGGTGTCGAGCAATTCTTTGATTTGGTTCACAATGTCGCTGTCTGGGCCGTCATGCGCCGCGTGGCCGGCAGGGGACCCGCTTTCGCCTTCCATTACCGCATCGCCGGATTGGAAATGTTCCATAATGGCGCCGAGTAAGGCAGGTTTGATGTGATCCCAGTCTGTCACATCATCTTTGGTGACTGTGACAAAATCATTGCCAAAAAACACGCCTGTTACATTGCCAACTGCAAACACGCGTTTGGCCAGCGGAGAAGAGGCCGCCGCTTCCGCTGTGGTGAAATCTGCTGTGCCGGTTTCCAAAACGGTTTGGCCGGGCAAGAATTTCAGTGTCGCTGGATTTGGTGTGGATTCGGTTTGAATAAACATGATCGGCTTTCCTTACTGCGTTAGTCGGATATGGGCCTTCTGAGTGGAAAAGTCAACATTTAGAATCATTCTAAACGACTGGCGCGATGAGGGCGCTCACAGTTGCTTGCGCGCCCAAATACAAGGGCGTTAAGTGATCGATTCTAAGCGTTCTTTTGACATCTCGCCCGGCACCAATGTCATGGGAATCGGTAAAAAGCCTGCCTGTTTGGTCATCGAGGCAATAAGTGGACCGGGCCCGCTCTTTTCTGTTCCAGCCCCTAAGACAAGCACGCCGATATCAGGGTCTTCTTGTATCTGTGCCAAGATTTCGCTCACAGCTTCGCCTTCGCGGATCACCAGTTCGGGGTCGATGCCTTGACGGTCGCGCATCCATTTGGCGAAAACTTCGAAATGGACGATGATCCGTTCGCGGGCTTCTTCGCGCATGATATCTGCGACACCGATCCAGTGATTGAACTCATCGGGCGGAATCACTGACAAAATGGTTACACCGCCACCTGTATTGGTCGCACGCATCGCGGCAAAGCGCATAGCGTTTAGGCATTCACGGCTGTCATCTAAGATCACAAGAAACTTGCGCATGGTCTCTCCCTTAAGCTGCACTGTCCAGCAGCAGTTTGCGCAATGATGGCTGAGGTCGCGCGCCAGTGCAAGCATTGGCTGACAAAAGAACACCCTCGACATTGAGCCGAGGGTGTTTGCTATGTCATCGAAGGGGACTGTTCGATGTAAACGCATCTTGCACCTCAAGGGGGCTTGGCGCAGATATACAAATGGGTGACGCGTTTAACGCCTGAATAAACATGTATTGCCTCACTTTTATGACGATTCTCATGATCATCTCAGCGATTGCCGTGTGCCTTGATCTGACGCGCGATTCAGTGGCGTTGCGTGTCAAAGTTTGTTGTGTGGTAGAGTTAACTGCATTGTGATTTGCGAATGTCCCCCATTGCGTGGTTTTAAACAGAAAAAGAATTCAGGACCCGCCATGACCCATTTGAAAAAATCTGTGCTTACAAAACGAAAATTTATGGGGTTGATCGCATCAGTCCCTGTGCTGGCTACGCCCTTTTTGGGGTCCGCTGCGATGGCTCAAGAAATTTTGACGCAAGAACAGGAGGCTGTTCGGCGCAATATTTCCAGTTTTCGAACCGTTGATTGGCGCGAACACTTTGACGATTTGGGCAAGGGAGTGATGGTTGCGGACACTGTCAGTCGTGCTTTGCATTTTTGGACGGCGGACAGCAATGATGGAACCAATGGTTATAGGCTCTACCCGACCTCTGTGCCGATTTCAGAAGAGCTAACACGGCGTGGCTACACATCTGTTATCAAAAAAGTAGAAGGGCCAACATGGACCCCAACCCCATCGATGCGCGAACGTGACCCAAGTCTGCCTCGTGTTGTGCCTGCCGGACCTAAAAACCCGTTGGGCACCCATGCGCTGTACCTCAGCTGGCAATATTACCGTATTCACGGCACGCATGATACGCGCAAAATTGGACGTAAGGCATCTGATGGGTGCATTGGGTTATACAACAATATGATCGCGGATCTTTATTCGCGGGTGCCTGTTGGAATGCGCGTACGGGTGATCTGAGGTCGCTCATTCCCCGTGAAATGCAGGAACACTAAAACGCACAAAGAAAGGGGCCTATGAGGCCCCTTTATCGTTTTTAGTCTAAAACGTAGCAGGCGTTAGCGCACAAACCCCATGATATCAAAGGTCTTGTCCAAAATCGGATCCGCGATGGCTTTGGCTTTTGCCGCCCCTTTGGCCATGATGCGATCGATCTCGGCAGGATCATCCATGTACCGCTGCATCTCGGTTGAAATCGGGCTGAGTTTTGCAACAGCCAAATCTGCCAAGGCAGGTTTGAAACGCCCCCAACCAGCGCCCGCATATTCTGCGACGACAGCCTCGTTGGTCATGTCGTTCAACGCCGCGTAGATGTTGACCAAATTACGTGCCTCTGGACGGCCATCTAAACCTTCCAGCGTTTCCGGAATGCCATCAGGATCGGTTTTGGCTTTCTTGAACTTCTTCGCAATCTTATCAGCATCATCGGTCATGTTGATGCGCTCCATGTCTGACTCGCCAGACTTGGACATCTTCTTGGTGCCATCACGCAAGTTCATCACCCGCATCGCAGGGCCTTCGATCACAGGGATGGTTTCTGGAAAGAAATCCACCTTGTAGTCGTGATTGAATTTATTGGCGATGTCGCGGGTCAGCTCGATATGTTGTTTCTGATCATCGCCGACAGGTACATGTGTTGCGTGATAGACAAGAATATCAGCGGCCATCAAAGACGGGTAGGCGTAAAGCCCTAGCGACGCGCCTTCAGCATTCTCGCCAGCTTTGTCTTTGAACTGGGTCATCCGGTTCATCCAGCCAACACGCGCCACAGTATTGAAGAGCCAGGCGAGTTCGGCATGGGCAGACACGCGGGACTGGTTGAACAAGATCGATTTGTCAGGGTCTATCCCCGCAGCAAGGTAGCCTGCTGCAACTTCACGTGTTGCATGGCGCAGGTCCTTTGGATCTTGCCAAACAGTGATCGCGTGCATGTCTACCACGCA
Source organism: Pacificibacter marinus (assembly GCF_018860505.1). Lineage (GTDB taxonomy): Bacteria > Pseudomonadota > Alphaproteobacteria > Rhodobacterales > Rhodobacteraceae > Celeribacter > Celeribacter marinus_B. Next base: position 48,262 of record NZ_JAHKPU010000046.1, on the reverse strand, counting down.
ATAAATGGTTTCAAACTCACCGCCTTGCATGTCTACGAAACGCTTGATCGCGCCCAAGTAGTTGCCAAGGGTGAGGCCGCCCGAAGGTTTGATTCCCGAAAAAACACGGGGGGTAAAGGCTGGCTTGTCCATTTGGAACTCCGTCACTGGATTATTGAGTGTCCTTGGCTTACCTATGCAGAACATTAGCGTCAAGGAAGCCAAAGCATATGTCCGACCAATCCCCGTTCAATCGCGAAGAAATGCCATTTAACGCCCTGCCGCCCGCGGTTGTGGCTTTGGTGTTGCTCATCGTGGGTATCGAGCTTTTATTCCAAATCGGGTCTTACGGGATCATCGGCGGCCCCGAAGCCATCGGTTGGCGGGTGGCCGCAATTGAAGACTATGGATTCTTCGATGCGGTGTTCGAGGCCATGCGTGAGCGCAATCTTTGGCCGTTGGAACATATGATCCGCTTTCTCAGCTACAGCATGATCCACCTGTCTTTGGTTCACGCGCTGATGGCTTGTGTGTTCATTCTGGCGCTGGGCAAAATGGTCGGCGAAATTTTCGGCAATGTCGCGTTTATCATCGTGTTTGTCGTGTCCGTCCTTGCCGGCTCTTTGGGGTACGGTTTGATTATGAACTCAAGCCTTCCCCTTTTGGGCGCTTATGCGGGTGCTTACGGGTTGATCGGATCTTACACGTTCATCTTGTGGATCGGCCTTGGGGCGATGAAAGAAAATCAGTTGCGCGCCTTTTCCCTTATCGGGTTTTTGCTGGGCATTCAGTTGGTCTGGGCGCTTGTTTTTGGCAGTGACCCCACTTGGATCGCTGATCTTTCAGGCTTTGTTGCAGGGTTTTCCATATCTCTTTTGTTGGTACCCGGTGCGTTTCCACGCATTTTGGCCAAGTTGCGTAAACGATAAAACATGTCAGCGCGGCGTTTAACCGCCGCGCTTCATCGATGATTTAATATCGCGTAGATTCAACGCGCCAAGTGCTTGGCCGATGCCAAAATAGCTGATGATGCCAAGCACGACCAAAATCACGGTGGCGATCAGGCGTGAGATATCAAATACAGGCGCAAGCCCGATTTGTGCGGCATATAGAATGCCCCCCATCGCAAGCGCAGAGATCAAAATACGCGGTGCACGGTGACGCAATTGAGTGTCGGCAGCCACGTCATCGCCCATGGACTTTTTACCCATCCATAGCAAAGCAACCATGCCCCAAGCGGCCAAAGAGGTCGCAACCGCCGCCGCGAGGTAGCCAAGCCAAAACGACAAGCCAATGGCAGCCACGGCATTGACGACCATAGAATACAGCGCAAAGCGAAAGGGCGTTTTGGTGTTTTCGCGGGCGAAATATAAGGGTTGCAGAACCTTTTGGATCACAAAGGCAGGCAGGCCCAATCCGTAGATGGCCACCGCAAGCGCCGTGGCAGCGGCATCTTCAGGGGTAAAAGCGCCACGTTGAAACAGCACGCCGATTAAAGCCTCTGGAATGACAATCAAAGCCACCGCAGCTGGAACGGTCAGCAGCAGAGCAAATTCAAAGGCGCGATTATAGGCCGTGCGCGCGCCAGCACCATCACCTGCGGTTAAACGTCTTGATAAATCAGGCAGCAAGACCACGCCAATTGCAATCGCAACAACGCCCAGCGGCAACTGATACAAACGATCCGCAAGGTTTAGATATTGCAACGCGCCGTCTTCAGAAAACGAGGCCACCTGACGCCCTATCAGCAAATTGATCTGCACAACGCCACCCGCAAGTGCGGCAGGGCCCGCTAAAATAAGAAGTTTTTTCAATTCAGGTGTCATACGGGGCAGGCGTGGTTTGATGGAAAACCCAGCCTTAGCGGCGGCGATCCAGACGATAGCCAATTGCGCAGCTCCCGCCACGGGAACGGCCCAAACCAACGCCGTCGCCACGTCTAACCCCATAAAATGCGCAAAAACCATCGCTGTTGATAAAATCACATTTAGCATAACGGGTGCCGCTGCTGCCGCTGCAAATCGGCCAGTCGCGTTCAAAATTCCAGAGAACAAAGCGCCAAGTGAGATAAACAACACGTATGGAAAGGTGATGCGCGCGTAATGTACTGCCAGATCAAATCGTGTGTCGCCAATGAAGCCAGCGGCCATAGCTGAGACCATGATAGGCATGAAAATCATCGATAGAACGGTCAACACCGTTAATATTCCCGCCAAAGCCGACAGCGTATCTTCGGCAAAGGCGCGGGCGTTTTCATTCGCTTCGACTTTTTTCGAAAACATCGGCACAAATGCGACGTTCAAAGTGCCCTCGGCAAAGAACCTGCGGAACATATTGGGCAAGGAAAAGGCCACAACAAAAGCTTCTGCTGCGGGGCCAGCCCCTAAATAAGCCGCGATCAAGGCATCGCGCACAAAGCCAAGCACGCGACTCATCAAAGTCCAACTGCCAACGGTCAAAAAACCGCGCATCAAACGGACAGGCTTCATGCGTCGCTCGCGCGTTTTGCGCCTTGCTCGATGGCTTCGCGCAGTTTCTTTTCTAACGAATTGCGCTTGCTTTCAGAATGAATTTTCATGCCAAACATATCTTTCACATAGAATACATCCACGGCTTGCGCTCCGTATGTGGCGATCTGCGCTGTCGCGATTGAGATATGATTGGACGCCATTGCACGTGTTAAGTCGTGCAGCAGGCCAGGTCTGTCACGGGTATCCACCTCAATGATGGTGAAAATTTCTGACCCTTCATTGTCGAAAATGATCGACGTTGGGACCCTGAATTTGCTTTCGCGCTTTTTGATCTTATCGCGTGACACAAGCGCATCGCGCGCCACCACTTCGCCCATAAGCGTTTTGGTGATCATCTGCTTTAAGCGGATCAAACGCGCTTGTTCATAAGGATGCCCATCGGCATCTTGCACCCAGAAAGCCGCATTCGCATATCCGTCTTTGGTGGTATAGGTGCGCGCGTCGACGACGTTTGCCCCCACAAGTGCTAAAGCGCCAGCAAGGCGAGAGAAAATGCCGGGATGGTCAGTCATGGCGAAACAAGCGCGGGTCGCATCGCGATCTTCGTCGGGTTTCAATTCGATTTTGATTTCGTCGTCTTTGATGTCTTGCATCAAATGCGCCAAGACCACATGCACAGAGGTTGGCATACCTTGCCAATAGGGACCGTAGTGACGATTTATTTCGGCACGGCGCGCCGTTTGGGACCAGTCTTTGAGGGCTTCACGCAGAGCTTTTTTGGCATCGCCTTCACGGGTTTCACGATTGACGGCTTCTAATCCGTGCTCCATCGCATCCGCCGTTTGTGCGTGTAGATTGCGCAGCAAAACGGCTTTCCAATTGTTCCAAACGCCAGGGCCGACCCCGCGAATGTCGCAGACCGTGAGCACTGTCAAAAGATCAAGGCGTTCACGGGTTTTGACGGCTTTGGCAAAGTCGCGTACTGTGCGCGGATCGGATATATCGCGCTTTTGCGCAATGTCTGACATCAACAAATGATACCGCACAAGCCATTCAACGGTTTCGCATTCGGCGGGTTTAAGTCCCAAGCGGGGGGCCACTTTGCGCGCGATTTGCGCGCCAATGATAGAGTGATCTTCCTTACGTCCTTTGCCGATATCATGCAGCAGCATCGCCACATAAAGCACTTTGCGATTGATGCCGCGTTCTAAGATACCTGAGGCCACGGGAAGCTCTTCGATCAGTTCGCCGCGCTCAATCTGTGCAAGGTTCGACACCACTTGAATGGTGTGTTCGTCCACAGTGTAGCTGTGATACATGTTGAATTGCATCATCGCCACGATGTGCTGGAATTCTGGCATAAACGCGCCAAGCACACCCAACTCATTCATCCGCCGCAGACCCCGTTCGGGGTTGCCATGTTTGAGCAAAATATCGAGAAACATTTTTTTTGCATCAGCGCGGTTGCGAAACGCGTCATCAAACAGATTTAGGTTCGCTGAAATAAGTCGCATGACATCTGGGTGAATCAGGTGGCCTGTGCGTAGAGATTCTTCGAATATGCGCAGCAGATTGAGCTTATCCGCAAGGAACGCCTTGTGGTCGTCGATATTTAGTCTGCCGCCATGGATGTAGAAACCTGCAACGGTTTTGCGTTTGCGTTTGAAAAGACGTTGCAGGGCAGGCTCTTGTTTGACGTGCTGTTCTTCAAGCGCAGTAAGAAATATGCGGGTCAATTCACCCACGCGTGTGGCGTGGACAAAGTAAAACTGCATGAAATGCTCGACAGCGCGCCGTCCTGAGTGGTCGATAAAGCCAAGGCGTTCGGCCACTTCGACCTGAAGGTCAAAGGTCAGTTGGTCCATCGGGCGCTTTGTGATCAGGTGCAGTTGGTTGCGAACGGCATGTAAAAAGGTCTCGGCTTCATCAAATTGGCGAAATTCGTCCTGCGTAAAGACACCAGCTTTGACCAAATCAACCGTATCGCGCACATCATGAACGTATTTTGCGATCCAGAACAAGGATTGCAAATCGCGCAAACCGCCTTTGCCCTCTTTGATATTTGGCTCAACCACATATCTTTGGCCGCCTTGCTTTTTATGGCGGTCGGCGCGCTCGGCGAGTTTGGCTTCGGTGAATTCGCGTGCTGTGTTTTTAAACAAATCATCGCGTAATTTTTGCTGCAATTCTTGTGTTAAGGCGCGGTTACCTGCCAAGTAGCGCACTTCAAGCATCGCTGTGCGGATGGTGTAATCTTCTTTGCCAAGCTGAATGCAATCGCGGATCGTGCGGGATGAATGCCCAACTTTGAGATGCAGATCCCAAAACATGTAGAGCATGCTTTCGATCACGCTTTCGACCCAGCCAGTGATTTTATGTGGCGCGAGGAACAACAGGTCGACATCTGAATGCGGCGACATTTCTGCGCGTCCATATCCGCCAACAGCCAAAACAGCGATGTTTTCGCCGGCCGAGGGGGTGTCGTTGGGGTGCAGTTTGGTCTGCGATACGTAAAGGATTGTGGTGACAATGCAATCTGTTAACCAAGCATAGGCGTGGGTCGCAGGGCGCGCATTGCGCGGCGCCTGCATGATCGCGCTTTCAATCGCAGCGCGGCCCTGTTCACTGGCCTTACCCAAAATACGCACTGTTTGGCTGCGCACATCAGAGTAGCTTGAGCTCGCTGCAAAGGCGTCCTCAAGTGCGGCCTCTACGGCAGCCGTGTCGAAAATCGCCGTAGGGGCGCAGATGATACTGTTCGGCGGTGCCGGAACAAATGTGGCTAGGGCTGACTTAGAATCCAGCGCCGCCAAAGGCTCTTGGTGCGGGGTCAATCTCGATTACCTGATTGTTTTGAATGGTTGCGACGGACAGGCCGCGTTCGTTTGTGCCATCGCTTTTAAGGCGGAAGATACCGTTCACGCCAACAAAGCCCGATCCGCGTGTTAAAGCCTGAGCTGTCAGAGCTTGCGAGTCACCAGATTTAGCCAAGGCGCCAATAGCGGCGATCCCATCATAGGCAAGGCCGGCAAGGGCGTGAGGCGCTTGGCCGTAAGCTGCGGAATAGCGATTAGAAAAGTTTTGTACGAGGCGCTGATCTGGGATCGCGAACCAGCTGTTTTGCAAGCCTGGCAGCGAGACAGCTGAGGCCGGAAAATTCCAACGCTGTAAGCCGATGTATTGTGTGTCAGGTGACGTGATGCCGTTTTCTGGCAACATCTGCGCCAAAAGTGGCATTGCGCCGTCATTGCCTGAGGTAAAGAACACTGCGTCAGCGCCGCTAGAGCGTACTGTGTTGGCGATGGGGCGAATCGCAGCGACCACACCTTCTTGGCTCAATTCAAAACTTTGTTCGCCTGCCAGTGTTGCACCATTGCGGGTAATCGCCCCTTTGATTGCAGTTGCGCCGGCATTTTCTGCGGGGCTTTGTGCGTTGACCACCACAATACGGCGTTTGCCCTTTTGGGCCGCATATTGAACAAGGCGATTGGCTGTGTTGTCAAAGGTTGCGCCTAAAATGAACACGTTACCGCCAGCCACGTCTGTGTTGTTGGAAAACGATAGAACGTTCACGCCAGCGTTGGCGGCAGGGATGCCTGCCAATTTTGTCGATCCGCCATAGACTGGGCCAAGAATGATTTTAGCACCTTCACTGATCGCACGAGAGGCCGCAGCAGACGCGCGCTCTGCTTGCCCGCTGGTGGGGTAAACGCGTAGATCGATTTGGACGCCATCCAAATCTGCCATCGCCAATCGTGCAGCGTTTTCAATAGACTGCGCTAGCGCGTTGTCTGTTGCTTGATCTGAGTTAGAGGGAACCAATAGAGCTACGGGGATAGGCTTGCTGGTGTTGATGCTTGGTCCGCCAGTGGGGCTTGGCATCATGCTTGGGTCACAGGCCGCGAGCGTCATGATCGACAAAACGGCAGTGATGCGAGTGATTGACTTGCGGGCGGTGCTCAGAACAGCGAACATAGGGGAACCTCACTCCTGTCGGTGGACAGCTTTTTAGGGACAACATTAATTGGCCGCAGACTATGCGACCTGCCCCAAAGAGTAAACGCCGCAAAGACTTGGAAATCCCTTGGACTTCGAGATAAAGCACCTTCCCGCCGGTTTGCACTTTGTTGCAACCCCGATTGGCAATGCCCGCGACATCACCTTGCGCGCCCTTGATACATTGGCCTCTGCCGATGTTTTGGCCGCCGAAGACACCCGTACCTTGCGGCGGTTGATGGATATGCACGGCGTACCTTTGGGGACACGCAAGATGATTGCTTACCATGATCAAAATGGCGCCAAAGCGCGCCCGCGCTTGTTGGCGCTTATGGCCGAGGGCAAATCTGTCGCCTATGCGTCCGAGGCGGGCACGCCGCTTGTGGCCGATCCGGGATTCGTTTTAAGTCGTGAAGCGTTGGCGGCAGGACTGTTCGTGACCTCTGCACCAGGACCTTCTGCGATGATCGCGGCTTTGACCATCGCGGGACTGCCCTCGGATCGGTTCTTGTTTGCAGGGTTTCCGCCCTCATCAGCTGGGGCGCGCAAAACGTTCTTTGCAGAATTTGGCCCTGTTCAAGCCACCTTGGGGTTTTATGAAAGTCCAAACCGCATTTACAAAACGCTAACGGAATTGTGCGAGATATATGGAAGCACGCGCAAAGCCGCCATTTGCCGCGAAATCACCAAAAAATTTGAAGAGGTGATCAGCGGCACTTTGGGTGAATTGTGCGAAAGTTTGAAAGATCGTGCGTTCAAAGGCGAAATCGTTTTGCTGGTGGCGCGCGCCGAAGCGGTCGAGGCCAGCGCTGAAGATTTAGACACGGCCTTGGATGCGGCTTTGGCTGAGATGACGGTCAAAGATGCGGCGGCTGCGGTCGCAAAGGCGCTGGGCATGCAAAAACGCCAAGTGTATCAACAGGCGCTTGAGCGATCAAAGGCGCTTAAATTGGAATAGGATAACGCTTAAATGCTACGCGAAAAAAGCCTGCCAAATGCCCAACGCCGTGTGCGCGGCGCGCTTGCCTATCAGTCTGGTTTACAGGCTGAAAATGCCGTCTGCGCAGATTACCTCGCGCGCGGATATGTTTTGAGCGAGGCGCGTTGGCGGGGGCGGGCAGGTGAGATCGATTTGATCTTCACCAAAGATGAAGCTTATTTTTTCGTCGAAGTAAAATCCTCTGCAACCCATGCGCAGGCGGCCCAAAGCCTGTCTGCGCGACAACTGGCCCGTATATGTGCCAGCGCCGAGGACTATATCGCGCAATCGCCCAAGGGGTTTTTGACCGATATGCAAATTGATGTCGCCCTTGTCGACAGATCTGGCGCGCTTGAAATATTGGAAAACGCCACAATTTAACGGTTTTCGCATCGCTTCACAGCCCTTGTGCGATGCACCCCATTGAATGACGTTGCTTGCTGGTCCATCTATTAAGAAAGTTCCTGTGAGGAGACAAAGCCTTGTCCTTAAAAGTTGCCATCCAAATGGACCCTATCGGTCCCATCGATATCACCGCAGACAGCACGTTTCGTATCATGCTCGAAGCTCAGGCGCGTGGGCACGAGCTGTTCTATTACACGCCTGACAAGCTCGCGTTTCAGGAGGGCAAGGTCACTGCACGCGGCTGGCCAGTCACTGTGCAAATGGTTGAGGGCGATCACTATACGCTGGGCGATGAGACCGAAGTGGATCTGTCGACCTATGATGTGGTCTGGCTACGCCAAGATCCGCCCTTCGACATGGGCTACATTACATCGACGCATTTGCTGGATATGATTTCTGAGACCACCTTGGTGGTGAATGATCCGTTTTGGGTGCGCAACTATCCTGAAAAACTGTTGGTGTTGAATTTCCCTGATCTAACGCCGCCAACGACGATTGCACGTGATTTGGATACGATCAAAGCGTTCAAGGTCAAGCATGGCGATGTGATTTTGAAGCCCCTGTATGGCAATGGCGGGGCTGGCGTGTTCCGTCTTGGGCCTGATGACAAAAACCTATCGTCTTTGCATGAGCTGTTTTGTGGCATCAATAACGAGCCTTTGATCGTGCAAAAGTTCTTGCCCGATGTCTCGGCTGGCGACAAACGCGTGATCTTGGTTGATGGCGAACCTGTGGGGGCGATCAATCGTGTGCCGCAAAAAGGCGAAACACGGTCCAATATGCATGTCGGCGGACGGCCTGAAAAAATCGGACTGAGCGCGCGTGATTTGGAAATCTGTGCTGCTATTGGTCCGCTTTTGCGCGAAAAAGGTCAGATTTTTGTCGGTATCGATGTGATCGGTGATTATCTGACCGAAATCAACGTGACCTCACCCACAGGTATCCAAGAGCTGGAACGCTTTGATGGCACCAATACGGCTGAAAAATTGTGGCAAGCGATCGAGGCAAAGAGGTCCGCATAAATGTTGTTTCGTCGCCGCGATGTGTTGAACTTTTGGCTACGCACTGTTGAAAAACGCAAATTGGCGTGGCTCCCGACTGTTGAGGTGCAGCGGCAAAACTTTGAACTGCAAGCCTTGGGGTTCCCGCGCGAGCGGGGCCTCAAAGACGAAACCGTGAAAATTGGCGGCATATCGTGTCGCAAGCTGACCCCAAAAGACGCCCGTGGCACACTTTTGTATTTGCATGGCGGCGCTTACATTATGGGGTCGCCCGCGACGCATTGCGCGCTCGCGGGCACCATTGCGGCAAAGACCAAGCTAGAAGTCATTTTGCCTGCGTACCGTCTTGCGCCTGAGCATCCGTTTCCGGCCGCCTTTGATGATGCCTGTGCCGTTGCCCAAGCGTTAGAACCTCTGTCGGATCATTTGGTGATTGGGGGTGACAGTGCTGGCGGCGGATTGACCTTGGCTGTGCTGTCGCATTTGTGTGAAACGGATCACCGACCACGTGCCGCTTTTGCCTTTTCGCCTTGGACGGATTTGAGTTTCAAGGGCAGTACGCTGAGTACAAACGCGCAAACAGATGCGATTTTGCCAGTGGAGCGCATTTACGAGGTGCGCAAACACTATCTGCACAATGGCGATCCTCAAGACCCACGCGCCTCGCCGCTTTTTGCTCGGTACAAGAATGCGCCGCCCGTGTTCATGCAATGGAGCGACAGTGAGATCTTGGCCGACGATGGCCGTCGCATGGCTGCGCATTTGCGGGCAGAGGGCGGTCTTGTGGTGTCGAAAGAATGGCACGATTTACCCCATGTTTGGCAGCTGTTTCATGACCGCTTGAACGAGGCCGATGCCGCATTGCAAGACCTCTACGCCTTTATCGATGATCAATTTAAGGCACCTGACACGACACGATAACTGAGCGCTTCGGCGATATGAGGGCGACGCACATCGTCCGAGTGATCGAGATCAGCAATGGTGCGCGCGACCTTCATCACGCGGTGATAGCCGCGCGCAGATAAGCTCAACTTTTCGGCAGCTGTGTTCAACATCTCTTTGCCCTCAGAATCGGGCATGGCCAAGGCGTCTAGCATTTGCCCTTCAAGTTCCGAATTCGTGCGCAAGCCTGTGCCTTCCAGTCGCGCCAATTGAATGTCGCGTGCGCGTTCCACGCGCTGGGCCACGACTTTTGAGCTGTCGCCCGAAGGCGGCAATTCTAGATCGGTGAACTGGACGGGGGGCACTTCGAAACGCAAATCAAATCGATCCATCAAAGGGCCTGAGATGCGGCCCAAATAATCTGATCCGCACAAAGGCACTTTGGCGCAAGCACGCTCAGGATCGGGCAAGTACCCGCATTTGCAAGGGTTCGCAGCCGCGACCAACATGAAACGTGCAGGGTATTTGATATGAGCGTTGGCACGGGCGACCATGATCTCGCCGCTTTCAACGGGTTGGCGCAGGCTTTCTAAAACGCCACGCGGAAATTCTGGAAATTCATCCATAAACAGCACGCCATTATGCGCCAAAGACACTTCGCCTGGCTGTGCGCCGCGCCCGCCACCGACGATTGCCGCCATGGATGCAGTATGATGAGGTTCACGAAAAGGGCGCGCACGACTGATGCCACCTTCGCCGATCAGGCCTGACAGGGAATGGATAATAGAGGTTTCAAGCGCCTCGCTGGCACTGAGGGTTGGCAGGATCGAGGGCAGGCGTGTCGCCAGCATCGATTTGCCCGACCCAGGTGTGCCGACCATAAACAGGTGGTGCTGGCCGGCAGCTGCGATTTCCAAAGCGCGCTTCGCTTTTTCTTGACCTTTCACATCGCGCAGGCATTTGACGTGATCGGGCATGGCAATTTCGCCGGGGTGCGCTTGCTGTAATGGCATGTCGCCGACCAAATGTTTGACCAGTTCCATCAAATGATTTGCCCCGTAAACGGGTGTCGCGCCGACCCAAGCGGCCTCAGATTGACAGGCCTTTGGACACAGCAAATCGCAGTCCATTTCTGCTGCTTTTAACGCCGCAGGCAGCGCACCAGAGACTGCAACAAGCGTGCCGTCAAGTGATAGCTCGCCCAACGACAGGCAGGTCTCGACCCGCTCAGGGGGGATGACACCCGTGGCTGCGAGCACGGACAGAACAATCGGCAGGTCAAAGTGCGAACCGGTTTTGGGCAGGTCCGCAGGGGACATGTTGATGACAATTTTCTTTGAAGGCAGAGATATTTGCATCGATGATAGGGTCGCACGCACCCGTTCGCGGGCTTCTGAGACGGCTTTATCGGGCAGGCCCACGATAGTGAAATTCGGCAAGCCGGGGGCCAGCGCGCATTGCACCTCGACGCGCTGTGCCTCTACCCCTTCAAATGCGACGGTAAATGTCCGCGCGATCATCAATGACCTCCTACTGCCGCGTGCCTCAATCAAAGCATGTCTTGCTTTGGATTGGGCATTCGCTTTCCTTAAACGGGGTAGCGCGTTTAAGGTTAGTAAATGGTTAACAGGAGGTTGTTTTTATGTGACTTAATCGGATTCAGGCCAAGGTTTGGGATCTGTTCCAAGGTCGTAAGGAAATGGATCGTAGGTGGCCGCGATACCGTCTGCACGCCAGGACTTGAACGCGGAATCTTTCAAATGAGTACGTACGTAAGCTGCCAGACGATCTGATACCGGTAAGTCATAGCCCGCAATACGTGCCGCCACTGGAGCATAAAAGGCATCCGCAGCAGAATAGGCGCCAAAGAGCCAACCTTCTGCATCCGCGCCTTTTGTGGCAAAGCGGTCAAAGGCGTGACCAAGCATATCTTCAAGGCGCGCAATGTCGGAATTTAAGGCATCGGAAACGTCAAAGTCGCGGATTTGCTTGAACAATTGCATCGGGCAATCAGTGCGCAAGGTTGAAAACCCAGCATGCATTTCGGCGACAAGCCACCGTGCATAAATGCGCGCTTCGGCGTCTTTGGGCCAAATGTTTGCGTCTGGGTGGCGTTCAGCCAGTGTTTCAACAATTGCGATGCTTTCGCCGATGACCCAACCTTCTGGCGTGCGAACGGTTGGCACAAAGCGTGCGGGGGCAAGTTTGGCCATCTCTTGCTTCATGGTTCCGCTGTACAGCCCGAGCATGTGGACATGTACGTCGATTCCAAATTTTTCAAACAGCAGCCAGCCTCGTAAAGACCAACTTGAAAAGCCTTTGTCACCAATAAATAGATCGTATGTCATGCAACACCTCCTGCGGGTTGCAAGCAGAGTAACGCAGGTGTGAGCTATGCTAAAACGAGTATTTTAGATGGAGTGCATCACGGGATATGATTGATCATATGCGCAGACCAAGTTGGTGATTGTGGCGTGGCCCGAGCGATCGATGTGATCGATAAATTGTCGATTTTGTGACCCAAAGCCTCATAGGCTGAACAGCCCAAAGCGCGTTGCAACACCGCTAAGATGACGCCCATATGCGCCACGACAATCGCATCCCCTGTGATGGCATCAAGCCCGCTGTAAACCCGTGCAGAAAAGTCATGCCAGTTTTCGCCACCTGGGGGGGCGTGCTGCCCTGGATCTTCAAAAACACGGCGGGCCAAGGCGGGGTCAAGCGCTTGGATTTGTGACCAAGACCGGTTTTCCCATTCGCCAAAATGCGTTTCACGCAAGCGGGGATCATGGGGCAAACGAAGCCGTGTGCCTTGGATCGCATCCGCCGTTTTGATCGCGCGGTCCAAGGTGGAGGACACAATCGGCACATCCACGGGCAGGGCGTTTTCCAAGCGCACAATCGCAGCGGTGTCTGACAGGTCAGCTGGTACATCGGTCCATCCGACAAAAGTTTTCACATGGGTTGGCCCGTGGCGCACCAGCCAGATCCGACTCATGTGCTGGCCTCTTGCATCAGCGCCTTGGGCATGTCGCCTTTGAGCACAAAAGGCAATCCGGCCATCACGCCCACCACGCAAGCCGCGTGTTCAGCGAGGCGTCGGTTGAGGCGGCCTTGTTCGATGCGAAATGTTCGTGCCAATTTGTTTTCGGGCACAATGCCTTGGCCAACTTCATTCGACACAATCACCACGGGGCTGGCGCAGGTTGACAGAGCGCCTAGTAAGGCATCGGTTTGCTGGGCAATATCATGCTCTGCCAAAAGGTGATTGGTCAACCAAAGGGTTGCGCAATCCAGCAAGACGATCTGACCTGAAGGGACGTCACGTAAAACGCTATCTACCTTAAAAGGGGCCTCAAGGGTGGTCCAATCCTCGCCACGATCCAGTTGATGTTGTGTAATCTTGTCGCGCATTTCGTCATCAAACGCCTGTGCTGTGGCGATGTATATACGAGGTAAGCGGCTGGAAAAACATATTTTTTCCGCCAAGTGAGACTTGCCAGAAGACGCGCCGCCAAGAACCAAGGTGATATCTGCACACATAGTTGTGACTCTTTTTGTCATCCAAAATCCGTTGCCATGCGTATCACTTGTAACATCGCTTCGCAAACGGTTGAGCGAGACAGCACAAAAGGACAAGGGTGATATGGGACGCATTGATTCATCATACGACAACGGGTTTACACGCAAGTCGATGAAAGCAGAAATGCTCGATGCAGATACCGAACACGCCTTGGCGCTCGCATGGCGTGATAACCGTGATGAGGCTGCTTTGCATCGTTTGATTTCAGCCTATATGCGCTTGGCGATTTCACAGGCATCTAAGTTCAAACGCTACGGCGCGCCGATGCCTGATCTGATACAAGAGGCGGCGTTGGGCTTGATGAAAGCGGCTGAGAAATTCGATCCAGATCGTGGTGTACGCTTTTCGACCTACGCAGTTTGGTGGATCAAAGCCTCTGTTCAAGATCACGTCATGCGCAATTGGTCTTTGGTGCGCACAGGGTCTACATCTGCGCAGAAATCGTTGTTTTTCAATATGCGCCGCGTGCAAGCGCGATTTGAACGCGAAGCCTTGGCCGCTGGTGCGCCCATAGAAAACGCCGACTTGATGCAAAAAATTGCTGCCGAATTGGGCGTGCCCTTGCGCGATGTCGAGGCAATGAACGGGCGTTTGTCTGGCTCTGATTTTTCATTGAATGCCACACAGTCGAGCGACGAAGAAGGCCGTGAATGGATTGATACATTGGTCGATGATGGGGCAACGACATCTGAGACCGTTGAGGAAAATCACGACCAAGCGCAGTTAAAAGCTTGGGTGGGGGATGCGATGAGCAAACTCACTGATCGTGAAAGATATATTCTGACGGCTCGAAAACTCGCAGATGAGCCACGCACGCTGGAAAGCCTTGGTGATGAATTGAAACTGTCGAAAGAACGCGTGCGCCAAGTTGAGGTGGCAGCCTTCGGAAAAATGCGCAGCACTCTGGCGGGGCACGGTGAGGCATTGACCGAATTGTTGAACTAGGCGTTTGGATCTCATGCGACTTGAGTTTGCGCATCTGCAGGCTTAAACCTTTGGGGGACAGCCAAAGGGGCCTATTATGTTGAACGGCAAAAGTATTCTTCTCATCATCGGTGGTGGGATCGCGGCATTTAAGTCGCTGGATCTGATCCGCAGGTTGCGCGAAGAGGGCGTGCGGGTCGTGCCTGTTTTGACCAAAGCGGCCGAAGAGTTCGTGACGCCTTTGTCGGTGTCGGCTTTGTCGACTCAAAAGGTTTATCGAGACTTGTTTGACCTGACGGATGAAGCCGAAATGGGGCATATCGAATTGTCGCGTGCGGCAGATTTGATTGTTGTTGCCCCTGCGACGGCTGATTTGCTTGGCAAAATGGCGGCTGGGCTTGCGAATGATTTGGCCTCAACTTTGCTCTTGGCGACAGACAAACGTGTGCTTGTCGCGCCGTCGATGAATGTCCGCATGTGGGATCATCCCGCCACGCAACGCAACGTGAAGACGCTCGAATCTGATGGGATATTGTTTGTGGGGCCCGATGAGGGCGCGATGGCTTGCGGTGAATTCGGGCCTGGTCGATTGTCCGAAACTACTGATATCATTGGCGCTATTCGCGCGGCGCTCACCGATGGGCCCCTAACTGGCAAGCAGGTTTTGGTCACATCCGGTCCGACACATGAACCGATCGATCCTGTGCGCTATATCGCCAATCGGTCGTCTGGCGCGCAGGGCACAGCGATTGCGACTGCGCTGCGTGATCTTGGCGCCGATGTGATCTTTGTCACGGGGCCAGCCGATACACCACCGCCTTTGGGCGTTCACGTGATCAAAGTCGAAACTGCGCGCGAGATGAAGCAGGCCGTCGATGCCGCTTTGCCAGTGGATGCGGCTGTTTTCGCAGCAGCCGTTGCCGATTGGCGGTTGGCTTTGCCCGCGACTTCGAAAATCAAAAAGAAAAACGGTGCTTTGCCTGAGCTGAAGTTTACGGAAAATCCCGACATTTTGGCTGAGGTTTCACACTCTAAAAAGAACCGTCCCAAATTGATCGTGGGCTTTGCCGCCGAGACAGACAACGTGATTGAAAACGCCACCTCAAAACTGGCACGCAAGGGCTGCGATTGGATTGTGGCCAATGACGTCAGCCCTGAGACAGGCATCATGGGCGGGTCCGAAAACGCCGTGACGCTGATTTCAAACGGCAAGGCAGACATTTGGCCGCGTATGGGTAAGTCTGAGGTGGCGCGCAAACTGGCGGATCGCATCGCACAGGAGCTGACAAAATCATGAAGGCTCTGATCAAAATCAAATGGTTGGACGGTGCTGATACAGACATCGCCTTGCCCAAACACGAAACCGCGCAGGCCGCCGGTGCAGATGTTCGCGCGAACTTTACACCTGATCAGCGCGTTGCGGGTGTGACGTTGGATGTTGGCGCTCGCGCGTTGATCCCGACGGGATTTGCAATGGAAATACCTGCGGGGTTTGAAGTGCAAGTGCGCCCGCGTTCGGGATTGGCGCTCAAACACGGAATTTCCATGGTCAACACGCCCGGCACAATTGACGCTGATTATCGCGGACCTGTTGGGGTTTTGTTGATCAATCATGGCTCTGAGCCGTTTCACATTGCTCACGGCGAACGTATCGCACAGCTTGTCGTCGCCCCTGTGGTGCAAGGCGATTATCAACTCAGCGATGAGTTGGACGAGACCGCGCGTGGCTCTGGTGGCTTTGGTTCAACTGGGACAATTTAAGATATGGTCTTAGTGCTCATCCTTGTGACCGTGCTGTGGATCATCGGCGTGGTGATGAAAGTGCCTGTCTTTGCGCGGTTGATGATGATTGGGATGCTCTATGCGGGTGTTTTGATCGCTGTCATGGTCTTGCCGCCTGATAACGGTCTGCGTGTGACCCTTGGCGGCGGTTTGAAAGAATGGGTGCTTTTGGGCGGCGTCGTTGCGGTGATTGCGGTTTATCGCAGTGGGTTGAAATGGCTGCATACGCGGGCCAATAAAAACGCACCGGTTCAGCCTGAAACTGACGCGAAAGCCCCCTTCAAAGATGTCGAACTCGAACGCTACATGCGCCATATCATCTTGCGCGAAATCGGCGGGCCGGGGCAACGCAAGCTCAAAGACGCGCGAGTACTTGTGATCGGGGCAGGTGGGCTTGGCGCCCCTGTGTTGCAATATCTTGCGGCCTCGGGGGTTGGCACCATTGGTGTGATGGATGACGATCATGTCGATGCGTCGAACCTGCAACGGCAAGTGATCCATGTGGACAAGAACCAAGGCATGCCCAAAGTGTTTTCCGCTGAACAGGCGATGCGGGCGCAGAACCCTTTTATCGAGGTAAAACCCTACAATCGCCGCTTTGATGACAGCTGTTCAGTGCTGCTATCCGAGTATGATCTGGTGATTGATGGCTCTGACAATTTCGACACGCGATATTTGGTGAACACGCATTGCGTTGCCGGTGGTGTCCCGTTGTTATCCGCCGCGATCACGCAGTGGGAAGGGCAGATTAGCCTTTATGATTCGGCAAATAATACGCCTTGTTATCAATGTGTTTTCCCCACGCGGCCTGCTGACGGAATGGTGCCAAGCTGTGCCGAGGCTGGCGTGGCGGCCCCCTTGCCGGGTATTTTAGGGACAATGCTCGCGATGGAGGCGATCAAGCATATCACTGGCGCTGGTCAGGGGCTTGGAGGGCGTTTGATGATCTATGATGCGCTTTACGCCGAGACCCGCGTGATAAAGACAAAAAAGCGCGCTGATTGCCCGATTTGCGCGGGCTGAACCCTTTTACTTTACCAGTGTCGGGCATAGCTTGATTTCAAAGGAGATCCCTATGACAAACCCGTTTCTAACGCCGTGGACCACCGCGTTTGACCTACCGCCTTTCGCTGATATTTCCGACGCCGATTTCAAACCCGCCTTTGAGGCTGGTCTTGTAGAAGGCCGCGCTGCGATCAAAGCGATTGCTGAGAATACCGATGCGCCAACGTTTGAGAACACCATTGAAGCAATGGAAAATTGCGAGGCGCTATTATCGAAAGTCTTGGGCGTTTTTTATGGAATCGCAGGCGCTGACAGCAACGAGACACGCGAAGAATTGCAGCGGGATTTCGGTCCGATTTTGGCGGATTATTCATCTGAGATTACAGCGAACACTGCGCTTTTTGAACGTATCGAGGCACTTTGGAATACACGCGAGGACTTGGGTCTGAGCGATGAACAAATGCGGGTTTTGATGCTGACACGCCGCAGCTTTGTGCGTTCTGGCGCATTGCTGTCTGGTGATGACAAGGATCGTATGGCCAAGATAAAATCACGCCTATCGACGCTTGGCACGGAGTTTTCACAAAACCTATTGGGCGATGAATCTGATTGGTTTTTGGCATTGGGAGACTCCGATTTGGAGGGTCTGCCAGAGTTCGTCGTGGATGCGATGAAATCAGCTGGAGCGGCGAAGAAATTAGACGGGCCATGTCTGACCACATCGCGGTCTTTGTTCGTGCCGTTTTTGCAATTCTCTCCACGCCGCGATCTGCGCGAAGCGGTGTTTCACGCGTGGAAATCACGTGGGGCGCGTGGCAAAGGCAATGACAATCGTGGTCACGCGGCAGAGATTTTGAAACTGCGCGAAGAGCGGGCCAAGCTGTTGGGCTATGAAAGTTTCGCCACCTATAAGCTTGAAACCCAGATGGCCAAAACACCAGATGCCGTGCGCAATTTGCTGATGGAAGTCTGGACCCCCGCCAAAGCCGCCGCCGAAAAAGACGGTGCGATTTTGGAACAGATGCTGCATGCAGATGGGTACACAGGCCCGCTTGAACCATGGGATTGGCGGTATTATTCCGAGAAACGCCGCAAAATCGAACATGATTTGGACGAGGCGGAACTCAAGCCCTATTTGCAACTAGATCGAATGATCGAGGCGGCCTTTGCCTGTGCGACACGGCTGTTTGGCTTGGCGTTTGAACCCCTTGATGCAACGCTCTACCACGAGGATGTGCGCGGATGGAACGTCACGCGGGATGGTGAACATATTGCTGTGTTCATTGGCGATTATTTTGCGCGCGCATCTAAACGGTCTGGCGCATGGTGCACAGCGATGCGGTCGCAAAAAAAGCTTGGTGGCGATACAAAACCTATTGTGTTGAACGTCTGTAACTTTGCCAAGGCCTCGGGCGGCAAGCCGAACTTGCTGTCCTATGATGATGCACGCACGCTGTTCCACGAATTCGGCCATGCGTTGCACCAGATGTTGTCTGATGTGACTTATGAAAGTATTTCGGGCACCTCGGTGGCGCGGGACTTTGTGGAACTGCCAAGTCAATTGTACGAGCATTGGCTGGAAGTGCCTGAAGTGTTGCAAGAATTCGCGACACATGCAGACACGGGCGAGGCGATGCCTGCGGATATGCTAAAACGGCTGCTAGACGCGCAGACCTATGATCAGGGGTATACCACCGTGGGCTATGTGGCCTCGGCTTTGACGGATTTAAATTTTCATGACGGCGATGCTCCAGCTGATCCGATGCAATCGCAAGCCGAGACTTTAGATCAATTGGGGATGCCGAAAGCGACCACGATGTTTCATGAGACTCCGCATTTTCAGCATGTCTTTGCTGGTGATGGATATTCTTGTGGCTACTATTCTTACATGTGGTCCGAAGTCATGGATGCAGACGCATTTGATGCGTTCAAAGAAACGGGGCCTTTTGATACAAAAACGGCAAATCTGCTGAAAACGCATATTTTGTCTGCGGGCGGGTCGGCTGATCCTGAGCAACTCTACACAGCCTTTCGGGGGCGTATGCCAGGGCCTGAGGCTATGCTCAAAGGGCGCGGATTGGCGTAACGCTTGATCATATCGGTGCGCGGTGCGTTAGGCGTCGCGTGCCACATCTTTATGGATAATCACATCGCAATTGGGGATAGCGGCACAGATTTTAGCTTTAAGCGCTTTGCCAATATCATGGGCTTCACGCAGGGTTTGTTCGCCGTCCAGCTCGATGTGTAAATGCACAAAAACTTTTGATCCGGCCATACGGGTTTTAAGGTCATGATACCCACGCAAGCCTGGATGATTGGCCGCGATTGTTTCAATCGTGGTGATGGTCTCAAGCGGGGCTGCGCGATCCATCAGCGCGTCTAGCGCGGATTTTCCGATACGCAGTGCGCCGATGGCAAGCATGCCTGCGGCCCCCAAGGCGACGATGCTGTCTAAGCGGTGCAGGTCATAGGTCGAGGCTGCGATCAGTGCGATGATCGCGCCGATGTTGGGAACCAGATCGCCAACGTAATGCAGGCTGTCGGCAGCAACCACTTTGGACCCTGTGCGCTTTGCCACGCGACGTTGCCACAAGATCAGTGCAGCGGTGAGCATGATCGAGAGGATCATTACGGCAATGCCACGGGTCTCAAATTGCATTTCGATAGGCTCGGGGGTCAGCAAGCGCTGCATGGCGGACCAAGCGATTACTGCGCTTGATAACAAGATGAACCCAGACTGCCCAAGAGCCGCCAAATCTTCAGCAGAGGTGTGGCCAAAGGTGTGCTCGTCATCAGGTGGCCGTGCGGCATAGAAAATAGCCATCAACCCGCCAAGCGCCATGACCAGATCCAATGCGCTATCGACCAAAGAGGTGGCGATCGACAAAGCACCGGTATGTTCGAACGCCCAATACTTGGCCAAAACCAAGATCAAGGCGACGCTGACTGAAGCCAATCCAGCGGAAATGTTTAGGCGTGTGTGTGCGTGCATGCGCTATATTATGGCTTTAGAAGCTTTAGGAAAGCATAAGTTTTTCGCGGACCCGCGCCCAAGCACGGTCGGCAAAGTTGTCTTTGCTTGGCTCAAGGCAATGCAGTTCCAAAAACCAATGAAAATAGCCCTCAAAGTCGAAATCTTTCATGGTTTCGGGGCCGAACTCAATTGCTGCACGCAAATCAGCCACAGTTTTTGGTGTCAGTGTGGCGTGCCAGTAATCAGATTTGGCGCAGGTGATGACAGGCTTTCGCTGCATCAAAGCTTCAAAGCCTGTGGTTGAATTATGCGTGATGACAACGCGTGAAGCCTCTATCAAATCATGGATCGAGGCGTCTGTGGTTTTGACATTTGGATAGTCTTCGCAGGTTTCTAAAATCCGTCTTCGAGTTGCTTTTGACTGATGAGGGTGAGGTTTGACATAAACCAAAGCGTCTTTGTCGTAGGTCGAGGCGGTTTCAATCATTTGCTCGATGGACAAATAATTATGCCGCGGATGGACTGGGTCAGTCGGTTGGCAAAAAATCGTTGCAGTCGCCAAACGCAGCGGCGCGTCCATGCGGGGTTCTTGATTGTGCTTTGAGACATTTTCGCGCAGCATGTATCCTGTGACACCGTTGAAGAAAAAAGCAGACTTTTCTGCATCGACTTCATCACTTGAATAGCGCGCAAACCGCAAAGAGCTGTTCCAGCCATGCCCGATTTCATCAAAGTACCAAAACCCCCACAAATAGGACGGAAAGGCATGTAAAATTCCAGCACCGTACATCGCAGGACCGCCCACGATGATGTGCAAATGGGGTTGTTCTAAAAGCCCGCGCGAGGTGCGGCTGTTGCCTTCGACCAAATAGGTCGACAGGCCTTTTTGATCGAGCTTGCGAGAGAGCTTGATGAAAAAATCATGCTTGTTCTCAGCGAGGGCGTTCAGCCAGCTGCCATAGGCATGGATGACCGCGGATTTATAACCCGCAGGAATATTACGCGCTGACAATGGTGATTTGAGCTGTTGCATAGTGCCCCTAATCTTGCGTGCGATTATTCAAGGATTTCATCAGCGCCAACCCCCCAAAGCCCTGTCTTGCGCAGCCAACCTTTGTGGCCGCCAGCCGAGGCTTTGCACCAGTCAATATTACATTCCAACAATCGCAATACTGCGCCTTTTTCGGCTTGTGCGGCCAGTCTGCTTGATGGGTCGGGGCGCACATGCAGGTCTACGGTATCATGTTGAACGAGCGCCGTACGCACGCCTGTAATCAGTGAGTAATGCACCCACCCAGTGGCATCCTCAAAGTCACGCACGCGGCGCCAGTGACCGTATTCTGCGATCACTTCCAAAGGGTAGCCGCGCAACTTAAACACCCAATCGATTCTGTGACTGAGAGACGGCCCGCGACGTGCGTTGGCTTCGGTTGCTTTCAGGGACACAAAACGGGGCAAGGGAAGGTTTGTGACCGATCCGCGCTCGCTTTTGCTTATGACAGGGGCCGGCGGTTTCGGATCTGTAGGCGCTGGAGTTTTAGGGGCGGGCTGGCTTTGTTCAGCGGGCTTTGCGGGCGCGCTTTGGGCCAGCGCCACGTTGGGAGTGCTTGTCACGGCAATAAACACGCTTATGAGCGCAATCATCGCAGGGGGCCTGCAAAAGGGGCCAATGCGGCTGGATGCCACAACAGATCGAAGAGTGATTTTTTTCACGTGGAGTTGACCCGACTTTTGCCCCGAACAGATGTGGGGATACCTAGATACAATGTGTCACGCGTTCAAGAGTTTCATGCCTGAACCGCGATGACCTTAGTGTGCCAGCACGAGGGCAAAAAGTGAAGGTGACTAAATCGCCCAAGACGTCATTTTTGACCATAGATATAAATCAAAAGACATCTGCATATCGTTTGTCAGGATCTGTTGCTATTTTAAGCGATGTTTAGTGCCTCTGGTCCTGAATAAATGTTCCATTTTTTAAGTCTTTCATCGCTTGGCGCAGCTCGTCTTGCGTGTTCATCACAATCGGTCCGTGCCATGCGACGGGTTCTTGGATCGGTTGGCCTGAGATAAGTAAAAATCGAACGCCTTGTGGGCCTGATTGCACTGAAATTTCATCACCAGTGTCAAAGTTTACCAAGGACCGGTTTCCAGTCATGTCGCGGATGTTGATTTCTTCGCCTGCAACTTCCTTTTCCACGCGTATCCCGTAGGGCGTGGAGGCATCGCGAAAGCTGCCAGTGCCTGCAAAAATATAGGCAAAGGTGTTGGCATAAGTATCAACCGGCAGTGTTTTGCGCGTGTTCGGCGGGATTGAAATATCCAAGTATAGCGGGTCAGCCGCAACGCCATCCACAGGACCGCGCTTGCCCCAAAAAGACCCAGTTACAATCTTGACCACGGTGCCATCGTCGTCGGTTATGATTGGAATATCCGACCCTTGAATATCTTGATAACGCGGCGTGGTCATTTTTAAGCCCGAGGGCAAATTGGCCCAAAGTTGAAACCCATGCATCTGCCCCTTAGGGTTTGCGCGTGGCATTTCTTGGTGCATGATGCCAGAGCCTGCGGTCATCCACTGTACAGATCCCGCGCCCAGAACACCACGATTCCCAAGGCTGTCGCCATGTTCAACTTCGCCGTCTAAGACATAGGTGATGGTTTCGATGCCGCGATGCGGGTGCCACGGAAAGCCCTTTTCAAACTTTGCAGGATCGTCGTTGCGAAAGTCGTCAAACAACAAAAACGGATCAAACTCGCGGGGTTTGTGAAATCCAAAGGCACGGTACAGATGTACACCTGCGCCTTCCATGGTGGCTTGGGCTTCGGTGATCGATTTTACTGGGCGAAAGGTCATGATGATCTCCTGTGTTGAGATCAACATAATCAAAATCGCATCTGTGCGATATTCGGTAAAAGGACACCTTTTGTGTGCGGTAGCGCGCAGATTGAGCACGTATATCGGACGGATCTGAGTGTTTTGGCTGCAATGACGCCAAGGATAGAATGACGGTAGAATGACGACACAGCGCCCCGACCATTGGAACACGGCTTTGTGTCGTCATCACAAGAGACGTGGGCCTCAGGGGCACCATCGCAGCCTAAATACTCAAACAAAAACGCCCCGAAGGGCGTCCTGTTTCATTTTTTGTTGGAGCCGTAGACATTGGCTGGTCCTGGAAAGGCTCGCGATTTAACCTCGGTTGCATATTCCGCGACGGCTTCATCAATCGCTTCTCCCATGGCACCATATTTTTTGACAAATTTTGGCACCCATTCGTTGAGCCCCAACATGTCTTCCATCACAAGAATCTGACCATCACAGGTTTTGGATGCGCCGATCCCGATGGCGGGCACCTCGATCGCATTGGTGATCTTATCTGCCAGTGGTTCAACGACCCCCTCAACCACAATGGCAAAAGCACCTGCTTCGGCCACGGCGATTGCGTCATCAATGTGGACTTGCCAAGTATCTTCGTCGCGACCTTGGGTCTTGAAACCGCCCATGGTGTTTGTCGATTGTGGGGTCAAACCGATGTGACCCATCACAGGAATGCCACGTTCTGTCAGGAACTTAACTGTCTCGGCCATACGCGCCCCGCCTTCAAGTTTCACCGCTTGGCACTGCGTTTCTTTCATGATTTTTGCGGCGTTGTGAAACGCCTGCGAGGGGCTTTCTTCATAAGAGCCAAACGGCATATCCACGACGATCAGCGCGCGTTTGGTACCGCGAACCACGGCTTTGCCGTGCATGATCATCAATTCCAAAGACACGCCAACGGTGCTTTCCATTCCGTGCATCACCATACCAAGGCTATCGCCGACCAATAGAAAGTCGCAGTACTTTTCAGCGATTGCAGCAGTATGCGCGTGGTAGGATGTGAGCGACACGATGGGCACCCCTCCTTTGCGGTCACGAATTTGTGGCACGGTCACGCGGCGGATCGTTTCGGTTTGGGTGGACATGATATGTCTCCTTTACGTTCGGCTGGTGCCGACTTTAGTTGGGGTCGCAGACCCGTTGATCGATAAGTAGCACATCGCCAAAGGTCGCCGCGAGCAAGATCACCACGGGGGCTGTGATTTGACCTGTCGGAACCTCAAGGCTTGCCGCATCGCGCACATCGACGCTTTGCACTGTGGCGCGGGGTTCACGGGCAATAAAGGCGCGAATGTCGTTTTCCAGATCGGCCGCCTCACGACCATCTGAGGCCTCGTAATCGCCATAAGCCAAAGCTTTGTTCAAAATCAGCGCGGCTTGGCGATCCTCAGGTGACAGCCGCACATTGCGCGATGACATGGCCAGACCATCAATTTCGCGCACTGTCGGCACGCCAATGGCCTCAATAGGCATGTCGAGATCGCGTACCATCGTTTTGATGACCAACAATTGCTGATAATCCTTCTCGCCGAAAAATGCTTTGTCCGCTTGTGCTATGTTGAACAGTTTAGCGACGATGGTGCAGACACCTTTGTAGTGATCTGGGCGCAAAGCCCCCATGAGCATATTTGCAAGCTGTTCAGTTTCGACCACGGTCTGCGCTGATGGATCGTACATTTCCTCAACCGCTGGGGCAAATACTGCGTCGACGCCTTCAGCTTTGAGTAAGGCAAAATCGCGCGCCTCATCACGGGGATAGGCGTCCAAATCGGATGGGTCGCCAAACTGCGTTGGATTGACAAAAATCGTTATTATAACACGGTTTGTCTGCGCTTTGGCTGTGCGTACCAAAGTCATGTGTCCTTCGTGCAGATATCCCATGGTGGGGACCAAACCGATGGTTTCGTTTTGGGCTCGAAAGCCTTGGACGGCGTCTCTCAGCTCGGCTTTGGTTCGGCAAATTTTCATCGCAGTGCCTCCTCGCGACATAATCTTGCGCGGACAGTAGCGAGCTTGTGGCACCTCGGCAAGCGTCAGTGGTGGCTGGGTCTCAAGGTTTTAAGTAGGTCGATAAACGCGGTAAATTTCTTATATTGTCCTCAGGTCAACCATGGTTTCGCCATGTTTTGTTGCGAGATTACCAATGAATTATGTATTTTTGCGGAGACTGTTTTCATGTTTCAATCTAAAGCGAGCATTGCGGGGATCGCTATAGCTGTGGTCGTTGGTATCATTTTGGTGGCGATGCAGATCAGTATTTCGACCTCGGTTATGAGCACCGTGTCGGGAGAAGTATCAGGGGTCTCGGGGACCGGTAGTTCATATTATCATGGTCGGTCAGACGGTGATGTGCTTGATCCGACACGCATTATTGCGCCCAAAGGCGGTAATGGAAAATTGGCGGAATTGGAAATCATTGATGACGGCATTCCGAGTGCCGAAGTTATCATTGATGATGGGACCGGTAATGTGGACTTTGAGGCAAAGGTGATCGAGGAACCCGATTATGTTTTGAGCGAAGATGCCGGGGTTGTCGAAAAAGTCGTCTTTTTTGCCGGCGTTGTCTGGCGTTGGATTTTGGGGGATCGTGGCGAAAAAGAAGACAGCTATGAAATGAGCTGCAAACCCAAAAAAGGTGGTGGCAAAGTCTGTACGATCATTCGCTAAAACCCGCAAACTTAGGCGTGATCTATCTTATGTAAACGGCGTGTGATCAGATGATCCGTTCCGTTTTTGTTTTTGACAAGTCACGTATTCAGTGATGAATGGTGGTTGGCTTGTCGAGACAAGTCAGATGGCATCTCGAAATATCTGCGCAGGGATCACACGAAAAAGGCCCACCAAATCAGGTGGGCCAATTTAAATTCTGCGTTTTAATAAACCGCAGTTATTGTGGAACGTCGCCTGTAAGACCTTCAACATAGAAGTTCATACCTGCCAATGTGCCATCATCGGCCACTTCGCCTTCTGCCAAGAACGGCGTGCCGTCTTGTTTGTTCAAGGGGCCAGTGAAGGGGTGATACGTGCCTGCAACGATCGCATCTTTCAAAGCCAAGGCTTCGGCTTTCACGTCGGCAGGAACTGCGTCAGTGATTTCGCCGATGCCAACCATACCAGTTGAGATGCCATCCCAAGTGTTCACCGTTTCCCAAGTGCCATCCATGACCGCTTGTGTGCGTTCGATGTAGTAGGGCGCCCAGTTGTCGATGATGGACGACACGCGTGGCGCTGGGGCAAAATCATACATGTCGGAGGCTTGTCCAAAACCAATAGCGCCAGCTTCTTTGGCGGCGGCCAATGGTGCTGTTGAATCTGTATGTTGCAAGATCACGTCTGCGCCTTGTTCAAGCAATGCTTTGGCCGCGTCTGCTTCCTTGGCTGGGTTCATCCACTCGTAGATCCAGATAACTTTAAATTCGACATCAGGATTTACTTTTTTCGCGTGAATGTAGGCAGAGTTGATACCGCGGACAACTTCTGGGATTGGAACAGAACCGATATACCCAATGATGTTGGATTTGGTCATGCGGCCCGCAATAGTCCCTTGGATCGCGCGGCCTTCATAAAAACGTGCCGAATATGTGGCTACGTTTTCGGCAGACTTATAGCCAGTTGCGTGCTCAAATTTTACGTCTGGGAATTTGGCCGCAACGTTAAGCGTCGGGTCCATAAAGCCGAAAGATGTCGTGAAGATGATGTCTGTGCCAGTGAGTGCCATTTGCGTCATCACACGTTCTGCATCTGGACCTTCGGGCACATTTTCGACGAATACAGTTTCGACTTTGTCGCCGAAGTGTTTTTCAAGCTCTAAACGTCCGTGATCATGACCTTGTGTCCAGCCGCCATCATTGATTGGGCCGACGTAAACGAAACCCACTTTGGTTTTGTCGTCTGCAAAAGCTGCACCAGCAAGGCCGACGGCCAAAGCTGTGGTCGCGAGGATTTTTTTGAACATATGTTCACTCCCAGATTTTTGGGGACGGATGCCCCCTTTGAAATACAAGCCTTGCGGCTCATTTAAGTCCCAGACCTTAGTGGGCCTGAAATATTTTACCCAGCATAGCAGGCCCGTTTGAGGCCCCTTTGCTGCGGGCAGAAATCACAACCAAAACAACAATCGTCGCCACAAAAGGCGCAGACGACAACAGCAATAGATCAAGACTAGACGCATAGTTGGTCAGAACGCCGATCAATAACAACACAAGCCCTGTGCCAATGAATTGCGCAAATGTCTTGAGTGTTGGTTTAACATCCAAGGTTTTTTTCCACGAGCCTGCCGCTACGGCAATCGCAAGATATATCACGCCAGACAGCATCACCAAATATGGCAGCACCAACAACAAAGGCACGTTTGCCGCTTGCAAGTTCAACTGCAAAGCCGTCAATCCCCCGAACAGGTAAGCGCCGAACAAAACACGCCCCGGTTTCCATGAGGCAAAGACAACAATCGCCAGCGCGATCCAGCCAATGCCAGCGGTGATTCCGTCCGTCCATTGTGGCACGCGTATCAGCGAAATATAGGCCCCACCCAATCCTGCCAAGGCCCCACCAAATCCAATCGCCATGACGCGGACCAAGCGTACTTTGTAACCCAAGGCATGGGCCGCATCGTGGTTTTCGCCCACAGCACGCAAAATCAATCCGCCACGGGTGAATTTTAAAAACGCCCAGATGGCGATGGTGAGCAGGATCGAAATATAGACCATCGCATCATGTTGGAACACTGCCGGCCCGAAAAATGGGATATGCTCCAGAACAGGGATCGCCATCTTGGCGACCGCGGGCGGGCTTTCGCCCACATAGGGCTGTCCGATAAAGGACGCGAGCCCCACGCCCACGAGAGTCAAAGCCAAGCCACTTGGCACTTGAGTTGCATATAAAAACTGGGTCAAAAGCGCGAAGAGCATCGAGAGCAGCGCGCCTCCTACGGCTGCGCCAATAAATCCCATGGCGGCCGATCCGCTTTCCACTGCGACCGCAAAGCCGCAGATCGCGCCGATGATCATCATGCCCTCAACGCCGAGGTTCAGCACGCCCGCGCGCTCCGTGATCATTTCGCCCAAAGCAGCCAATAAGATTGGCGTGGAGGCGACCATCAGTGATGCGAAAAACGCGACCAGTGAGATTGATCCGAGATCCATTACACGGCCTCCTTTTTGCGCCAGATGACTTTGTAGTTCACGAAAATATCCATGGCCAAAAGCGTCATCAACAGCATCCCTTGGAACACTTGGATCGACGCTGACGGCAGCGACAACATGAATTGGGCCAGTTCTCCGCCGATGAATGTCAGCGCCAGCAAGAGCCCTGCCAGTAAAATGCCAATCGGGTTCAGACGCCCTAAAAAGGCAACGATGATGGCGGTGAAACCGTAGCCCGTGTTGAAGGATGTGGTGATTTGACCCGCCGGCCCCGTGACCTCAAACAGTCCAGCAAGTCCTGCTAAAGCGCCGGATGTGCCAAGGCAAAAGATGATCAAACGATTGGCGTTGATACCGGCAAACCCCGCGGCGCGCGGGCTTTCACCTGTGACGCGAATTTGAAACCCAAGCATGTGTTTGCTGAGCAAAACATAAGCCGCAACCACCGCAGCAAAAGCGGCCATAACGCCCCAATGCGCGCCTGTGCCTGCGATCAGTTCGGGGTTGGCTGAGGACGCATATTGCGCCAAGTTGCGCGATCCGGGAAAGCCGTTGCCTTCGGGGTTGCGCAAGGCGCCAAGCGAGACGGCGATCATGATTTGCTCGGCGAAATAGACCAACATCAACGAGACTAAAATCTCGGGGGCATTGAATTTCGTTTTGCACAAAGCGGGAATTAACCCCCAAAGAAAACCACCCAAAGCGCCCGCGATTATCATCAGCGGAAATATGAACCAGGCTTCCATCGGGTAAAATGCGAGACCTACAGAAGCACCTGTGATCGCGCCGATGATATATTGGCCTTCCGCGCCGATGTTCCAGATGCCAGCTTTGAACCCAAGGGACAATCCAATCGCGATCAAAATCAACGGGGCCGCTTTGACCAATAATTGTGGGCGAGAATAGGCTGCAAAATCAGGGTTAAAGAGCGGGTCCCAAAAGATCGTACGGATCGCAACAAAGGGATCTTTGCCCATGGCTGCAAATAACAGTCCGCCCAAAATCATCGTGACGATCACGGCAAGTATTGGCGTTGCGACAACCCATGCTTTGGAAGGTTGCGGGCGTTTGACCAAAGAAATCATGCAGGCACTCCTTCAGTGGTCTGTGTGTCGCTTACGGTGTCGCTGCCACCCATCATCAGGCCAATTTCGTCGATGCTTAACCCTTTGGCAGCACGTGGCGTGCTGAGACGTCCCTCGTTTAGCGCTGCGAAATGGTCGGAGATTTCCATGAGCTCATCCAAATCTTGCGAAATACAAATCACCGCCGCGCCACTTGCTGCCAAATCCAGTAAAGCTTGGCGAATACTGGCCGCAGCCGAGGCATCGACACCCCAAGTCGGTTGGTTGACCACAAGCACTTTGGGGTCTTGCATCACCTCGCGGCCAATGACGAATTTTTGTAGGTTGCCGCCCGACAAAGACCGTGCCGCAGCCGTTGCACTTGGGGTGCGCACATCAAAAGTTGCAATGATGTCTTTGGCAAAACTTTCGGTCTTGGTCCAATTGATAAAGCTGTTCTTGCTCAGGTCTTTGCGAATGATCGCGGTGAGCGCTGTGTTCTCGATCAGGCTCATATTGGGCGCGGCTGCGTGCCCCAAACGTTCTTCTGGCGCTGCCAATAGCCCAAGAGTACGGCGTGCATTTGGACCAAGTTTACCGATCTCTTTGCCTTCAAGCGCCACGGTCCCTGTTTGGGCGCGCGCCTCACCAGATAGCATCGACAAAAGTTCGTCTTGGCCATTACCCGCCACGCCGCCGATGCCCAAAACTTCGCCTGCGTGCACAGTCAATGACAGGTTTTTCAATCGCGTGCCAAAGGGATTTTTTGGGGCATAGTTCAAGTCTTTGATCGCGAGTAGCTCCGCGCCACTTGCTTTGGCGTCGCGGGTCGGAATATGCAGTGTTTCGCCGACCATCAGTTCAGCCATGTCACGCGCACTGGTGGCGCGCGGATCACAGGTGCCGACGACTTTGCCCAGACGCAAAATCGTGGCCCCGTCACACAGGCTGCGAATTTCTTCTAGCTTGTGCGAAATGTATAAGATCGAGGTGCCTTCAGATTGCAATTGGCGCAAGGTCTTGAACAGAATTTCGACCTCTTGCGGGGTCAAAACAGATGTCGGTTCATCCATTATCAACAACTTGGGGTCTTGCAACAGGCAGCGAATAATCTCAACGCGCTGGCGTTCCCCTGCGGACAGATCGCCCACGGTGCGATCAGGGTCCAGCGGCAAGCCATAGGCATGCGACACATCGCGGATCGATTTGGCCAGGTCTTTCATCTTGGGTGGGTTTTCCATCCCGAGTGCAACGTTTTCCGCGACGTTCAAGGCTTCAAACAGCGAGAAATGCTGAAACACCATCGCAACACCAGCAGCGCGTGCGGCTTGGGGCGATGTGGGCACATAGCTGGCACCATGTAGCGTCATCGTGCCGCTGTCAGGTTTCGTTAGACCATAAATCATCTTGACCAAAGTGGACTTTCCCGCGCCATTTTCGCCCAAAAGCGCATGGACTTCACCTTTGGCAATCGAGAACCCTACATCATCATTGGCGATGACTCCAGGGTAGGCTTTGGTCAACCCTTGCAGTTTAAGAAGTTCCGTCACTTACACGCCCCCAGTATGTGTTTTGAGTGTCTCGATCTGCTCACCTGCTGAGATTAGACTTGCCGCAACCCCAACCGCAATGGCCTGTGGGTGTTTACCAAGCTTTGGTTGCCCAATTGGGCAGCATATGCGGTCTATTTGAGCGGCTGTGTGACCCAAATCCTTAAGGCGAGATCGAAAGCGTGCCCATTTGGTGTCGGACCCAATGAGACCAGCAAAGGCAAAGGGATGCGATAAAATTTGGTGGCACAACTCTAAGTCGAGCGCATGGGAGTAGGTCAGCACCAAATGCTCGGCATCCGTGGGTGCATGGGTGACCAAATGGGCTGGATTGGTAGCGATAAGCTGCTCTGTGCGTGCCGGCAAAACAACGGGAAAACGATCTGCATGAGTATCGATCCACGTCAGAGAAAACTGCGGCAAGGGGGCTAAAACATTTGCAATGGCGCGTCCCACATGACCCGCACCCCACAGCCAAATGGGGCGCATCAGCGGACTGACAGGTTCGATCATCCAGTCTTGGATCAAGCGCGGTGATGTGATCCCCTCGCGACGGACCCCTTTGAGTGCCTTTTGCACAGCCATAGGCATTATATTTGGCCCACGCGCGTAGACGTCAGTTGGAATGTTATCGGCGGTTTCGAACACTTCGGTCAACAGCGTGACAGCACCGCCACAACACTGCCCCAAGTTTGGGCCCAGCGGAATGCGTTGCAAGCGTGGCGCTGAAAACGCTGATTTCATCGCCTCAAATTCCAAGGTGCCGCCGCCAATCGTGCCCGATTGTTCAAGCCCATTTGGGCCTGTCCACACTAACATCGAAGCGCCAACTTCACGCGGTGCTGACCCTTTGACTTCCGCCACAACAATGCGTGCGACCGGTCCGTGCGCGGCGATGGCCCGCTCTAATGCGTGTCGATCAAAGCTCATGCGCGGGCTCGCGAAATGGCGTTCAACAGTTCCTCGGGCGTGGCTGGGGCGTTAAGGGCAGGGTAGGACGGCCCACAAGAACTGACTGCGTTTGAGAGTGCCAAAAGTGCCGAAATTCCAAGGTTGAACGGGGGTTCACCCACAGCTTTGGATCGATAGACGGTTTTCTCAGGGTTTGGAGCATCCCAAAGGCTGACGTTGAACACATCTGGCGCGTCTGAAGCTGTGGGGATTTTATAGGTCGAGGGCGCATGGGTGCGCAGACGACCTGATGCGTCCCAAATCAGTTCTTCAGTGGTGAGCCAGCCTGCGCCTTGCACATAGCCGCCTTCAATCTGGCCGGTGTCCAAAATTGGGTTCAATGAGGCGCCTGCGTCGTGCAAAATATCCGTGCGCAAAATACGGTTTTCGCCGGTTAAGGTATCAAGAACAACCTCGGTCACGGCCATGCCATAAGCGAAGTAATAGAACGGGCGGCCCGTGCCTTTGATCCGATCCCATACGATATCTGGCGTCTTGTAAAATCCGGTAGACGACAGGCTGATCCGGTTTTGATAGGCAAGTTGTGCTGCATCACTAAAAGTCAAACTATGCTCACCTGCCGTGACCATATTTGCGGCAAAGGTCACTGTATCGACGCCGTAGTAGTCTTTTAGAAACTCTGACATGCGCGTGCGGATTGTGGTGCAAGCAGCCTTCACCGCCATGCCGTTGAGGTCCGCCCCCGATGAGGCCGCTGTGGCGGACGTATTGGGCACCTTGGCTGTATCTGTCGCGGTGATTTTGATCGCGTCCATGCTGACGCCAAACTCACTGGCCGCGACTTGCGCGACCTTTTGGAACAGTCCTTGGCCCATTTCCGTGCCGCCGTGATTGAGTTGGATCGAGCCGTCTTGGTAGACATGCACCAAAGCGCCCGCTTGGTTCAGATGGGTGAGCGTGAATGAAATGCCGAATTTGATGGGAGAAATCCCGATGCCTTTTTTCACGATTGGGTTTGCATTATTCCAAGCGCGAACCGCATCGCAGCGCGCCTTATAGTTTGCATCCGCCAAAAGCTTGGCGGACAGGGCGTGCATGATCCCATCGGTGACAGGCATACCATATGGCGTGGTTTGTCCGCTCTGCGGCTCGTCGCCCATATCGGCGTAGTAATTGGCGCGGCGCACCTCGGCAGGATCAAGGGCCAAGTCGGCGGCGATATGATCCATGACACGTTCGATTCCCAACACGCCCTGCGGTCCGCCAAACCCGCGATAGGCTGTGGCGCTTTGGGTGTTGGTGCGCAAGCGGTGGCTCTCAATCCGCGCATGTTCTAACAGGTACGCATTATCAGCGTGTAGCATCGCGCGATCGGCCACAGGAATGCTAAGATCGATCGACCAGCCGCAGCGTGTCATTTGCACAAACTCGATCCCTGCGATTTTACCCGTGTCGTCATAGCCGACAGTATAGGAAATGCGAAAATCGTGGCGTTTGCCGGTGACCATCATATCGTCATCGCGGTCATAGCGCATTTTGCAGGGCTGTCCGGTGTCGCGCGCTGCAATCGCGCAAGCAATGGCCAGCCAGTTGCCTTGGCTTTCTTTGCCGCCAAATCCACCACCCATGCGACGGGTTTCAACGCGCACAGCATGCATCGGAATATGCAGAGCATGGGCGACTTTGTGTTGAATTTCCGTCGGGTGTTGAGTCGACGAATTCACCAGCATATCACCGCCTTCAAGCGGCGTGACCAAAGCCACTTGGCCTTCAAGATAAAAATGTTCTTGTCCGCCCATATCGATTTGGCCGCGTGTCACATGTGTAGCAGCGTCAATGGCTTTGGCTGGATCGCCTTTTGTATAAATCCGTGGACCGTCTTCAAAACGAGCATTGGCGGCCATCGCGTCTTCATAGCTGAAGATTGCTGGCTTTTCGGCGTAGGTAATGTCACCCAAACGCGCCGCTTTGCGGGCGGCCAAATGCGATGTGGCGACGACCAAGAACACAGGCTGCCCAAGATAATGTACGGTGCCGGTGGACAGTAAGGGTTCGTCTTGCAACGGAGTTGGCGAACAATCCGGCACGTGATCAAAATCATCCGCCGTATAAACTGCGACGACACCATCGGCGCCGCGTACGGCGTCTAAATTCATTGATGTGATGTCGCCATGGGCCACGTCCGACAGGCCAAAAGCCAGATGCAATGTACCATTTGGCGTTGGGATGTCATCGATGTAACGCGCTTGGCCTGTGACGTGCAGGTGGGCGGAATCATGGGGAAGGGGCTTACCAACACTCACAACGCGTCTCCCCGTACATCCAGAACTGATACGGTATGGCCTATAGACTCGGCAAAGACACGTTTTAACATGTTTTGCGCTGTTGTTTGGCGGTAGGTGGCCGAGGCGCGCATGTCTGTCATCGGTTGATAATCTTGTTCGAAGGCAGGCAAGGCAGCGTCAATCGTTGTGTTTGTCCAAGGCTTACCAATAAGAGCAGCCTCAACAGAAGTGGCACGTTTGGGCGTGCCTGCCATGCCGCCAAAGGCGATGCAGGCGTTGGTGACAGTACCATCTGTGACGGTGATATTGAATGCGCCGCAAACGGCGGAAATGTCTTGATCAAAGCGTTTGGACAATTTGTAGACACGCAGATCAGTTAAGCCAGCTTTGGGCACTGTGATATGGGTTACAAACTCAGATGCGGCACGGTCTTGTTTGCCATATTCAATAAAGAAATCTTCCAACGCAGTCGTGCGACTGTCTTCACCACAGCGCAAGGTGACGCTGGCCCCCAAAGCGATCAAGGGGGGCGGGCTGTCACCGATGGGCGATCCGTTGGCGATATTGCCGCCAAGAGTCGCCGCTGCGCGCACTTGTTTCGATGAAAACCGGCGAAACATTTCAGATAAAGAGGGGCAAGATTGCGCGAACAGCGGACCTAAGTCTGCGATTGGGGTCATGGCGCCAATCACATAGGCTTCGGGGGTTTCGCTGACGCCTTTTAGATCACGCACGCCGCCAAGAAAAATCACCTCGTCTAAGCTGCGCAATTGCTTCGTCACCCATAGGCCCACGTCTGTCGCGCCTGCAATCAAGGTCGCGTTGGGGTGCATCGCGTAAACAGCGGCCAATTCGTCAACCGTTTCGGGTCGTTCTGCCAAGGCAGGAACATCAAGCGGCACAGACTGAGGTTTCGGGGCAGGAGCGATTTGTGCCGCTTTCTCAGCCGCGCGCAAAATGGGCGCATAGCCTGTGCAACGACACAAATTTCCCGCCAATGCATCCTCAATATCCGTATCACCCGCAGCGTGCGCCGCGGCCAAAGACATCACGATACCGGGGGTGCAAAACCCACATTGTGACCCGTGCTCATTGATCATCGCTTGTTGCACTGGATGCAATGCGCCTTTGGGGGCAAGCCCCTCAACCGTTGTGATGGATTTGCCGTGCAGTTGTGGCATAAGCAAAATACAGGCGTTCAGGGCTGTTGGTCCAGCTTCATCTTCCACAATCACTGTGCAAGCTCCGCAGTCGCCCTCGTTACAGCCTTCTTTGGTGCCTGTCAGTTTGCGCGTTTCGCGCAAGTAGTCCAGCAATGTGTCCGTCGCGTTTTGCGATGTGGTCACACGCGTCCCGTTGAGGTTGAAAGTGATCTCCATGTGGTCGACCTGCCGCTTTCTTTTGATATGAAGCGCATCCGATGCGGCGGAAAATGCGGCTCTTTTGTACAGCAAACGTGCGCTTTGGTCTTTTTGCAAGGGATTCGGTTAAACATTTTGCCCAATGATTGTCCTTTTGGTCAAATAATGAGCGAAAGGCAGAATGTCACGAGGGTGATTTTACGCTTGGCCCCGCCCGTCTGCTTCATGTAGCTTGCCCAAATGAGCACACCCACATTTATCCATTTGCGTACCCATACCGAATATTCGCTTTTAGAAGGCGCATTGCGGTTGAAAAAACTCAGCGGCATGGTCGCTGAAATGGGGATGCCTGCCGTCGCCGTTACAGACACCAACAATCTGTTTTGTGCGTTGGAGTTTTCCGAATATGCGTCGGGTGCAGGGGTGCAGCCTATCGTTGGCTGTCAGGTGGATGTAGCCTTCGATGCGCCTGCACCCGGTGAGCAACCACGTGCCCCTGCGCCCGTTGTTTTATTGGCCAAAAACGAGACGGGGTATGAGCATCTGATGAAGCTCAATTCCTGTTTGTATGTCGACAACAAAGACCAGTTGCCGCAAGTCACGCTAGACGAGCTTGAGCAATATTCAGGTGGTTTGATTTGCCTGACGGGCGGTGCTGATGGTCCTTTGGGACAGTTGATCCAATCCAGCCAGTTGCCAAAGGCAAAGACGTTGGTTGATCGCTTGAAGGCGGTTTTTGGTGATCGCTTGTACATGGAATTGCAACGCCATCTGGGCGAGAATGGTCAATATACGCTGGGTGAATTGGCGACAGAGCAGTGGTTCGTGGAAACAGCCTATGCGATGGACATTCCGCTTGTAGCAACCAATGATGTGTATTTCCCGAAAACAGAAATGTTTGAGGCCCATGATGCGCTGATTTGTATCGGTGCTGGCGCTTATGTGGATCAATCTGAGCCGCGCCGCCGTTTGACGCCGCAGCATTATTTTAAAAGCCCTGCTGAAATGGCAGCCCTGTTTGCCGATTTGCCAGAGGCGATTGAAAACACGGTCGAGATCGCCAAACGCTGTGCGTTCAAAACCTACAAACGTGATCCGATCTTGCCGAAGTTTGCCGATGACGAGGTCGCCGAATTGCGCCGTCAGGCCGAAGAGGGCCTGCGCAATCGCTTGGCGATTATTCCGCATGCGGTTGAGGTGTCCGAATACGAAGCCCGCTTGGATTTTGAGCTAAAAATCATCGAAGGCATGGGCTTTCCTGGGTATTTCTTGATCGTTGCGGACTTTATCAAATGGGCGAAAGATCAGGGCATTCCTGTTGGACCGGGTCGTGGCTCTGGTGCGGGGTCGCTTGTGGCTTATGCGCTGCTGATCACAGACCTTGATCCATTGCGCTATTCTTTGCTGTTCGAGCGGTTCTTGAACCCTGAACGTGTGTCCATGCCCGATTTCGATATCGACTTTTGTATGGATCGCCGCGAAGAGGTGATCCGCTATGTGCAAGAAAAATACGGTCGCGACAAAGTCGGCCAGATCATCACGTTCGGTGCGCTTTTGTCAAAAGCCGCTGTGCGCGATATTGGCCGTGTGTTGCAGATGCCATACGGGCAGGTGGATCGCCTGTCGAAATTGATTCCCGTCGAGGGCGTCAAGCCTGTCTCGATTGAACAGGCGCTTAAGGACGAACCGCGCTTGCGCGAAGAGGCGAAAAACGAAGAGGTTGTGGATCGCTTGCTCACATATGGGCAACAGGTCGAAGGCTTGCTGCGTAATGCGTCAACCCACGCAGCGGGGGTTGTGATCGCGGACCGACCCACAGATCAATTGGTGCCGCTTTATCAAGACCCGCGCTCTGATATGCCGGCCACTCAGTTCAATATGAAATGGGTCGAGCAAGCTGGGTTGGTCAAATTTGACTTTTTGGGTCTGAAAACTCTGACCGTCATCCAATCTGCGATGAACCTGATTTTCAAAAACGGTCGTCCACTTCATATCGATGCCGCCGGCAACACGCTTTATGAGCCTGCTGAGGGGGGTGAAAACCAAATCAACTTGATTCCGCTGGATGATGAGAAAACCTATAAGCTCTATTCTGACGCCAAAACCGTAGCTGTGTTTCAGGTGGAAAGTTCTGGCATGATGTCTGCGCTGCGCCAGATGAAGCCCACCTGTATCGAAGATGTCGTGGCGCTTGTGGCGCTTTATCGTCCGGGTCCGATGGAAAACATCCCAACCTACTGCGAGGTGAAAAACGGCACTAAGGAACTGGAATCTGTTCACCCATCGATTGACCATATTCTAGCCGAAACTCAAGGCATCATCGTCTACCAAGAACAGGTGATGCAGATCGCACAGGTCATGGCGGGGTATTCTCTTGGCGGTGCGGATTTGTTGCGTCGTGCGATGGGTAAAAAGATCAAAGAGGCGATGGACGCAGAGCGGCCTAAGTTCGAGGCAGGGGCAGCTGAGAATGGCGTCCCCAAGAAGAAAGCCTCTGAGGTTTTCGATCTGTTGGAAAAATTCGCCAACTACGGGTTTAACAAATCCCACGCGGCGGCCTATGCGGTTGTGTCCTACCAAACGGGCTGGTTGAAAGCGAACCATCCGGTTGAGTTCATGGCCGGTGTGATGAACTGCGATATCCATCTGACTGATAAGCTGTCCGTCTTCGCCGAAGAGGTGAAGCGTGGTTTGGGTGTCGAGATCATTCCGCCGTGCATCAATCGCTCTTTGGCGACCTTTGATGTGGTGGATCAAAAGCTGGTCTACGCGCTGGGCGCTTTGAAAAATGTCGGTGGCGATGCGATGCAATTGATCGTGGATGCGCGCGTTGAAGGCGGCAAAGATTTTGTGACGCTGTTCGATTTCGCGCGCCGTGTTGACATCAAACGGGTCGGGAAGCGCCCGCTGGAAATGTTGGCGCGGGCTG
The DNA here is from genome assembly GCF_018860505.1 of Pacificibacter marinus. GTDB lineage: Bacteria > Pseudomonadota > Alphaproteobacteria > Rhodobacterales > Rhodobacteraceae > Celeribacter > Celeribacter marinus_B. The sequence goes on along the minus strand of NZ_JAHKPU010000046.1, from coordinate 10,161 downwards.
GCGCCTTTGACCAGCTTGATAGCAATCGTCGTCGTGTGTTCGATAGTCTGGATGGTCTGGTGCAATATTCGGCTGCGATCCACGAACAAAAAGCGTCCAACCAAGTATCTTTGTTTGGCGAAGCGGGCGATGATCTGCCAGAGCCGCGCCTGTCGCCGGTCAATGATTGGGTGTCATCGGAACGTCTGATGGAAGAACAAAAAGCCATCGGGTTCTTTTTGTCGGGTCACCCACTTGATGACTACGCCGCAGCACTCAAGCGCAAAAAAGTCAAAACCATCGCCGAAGCTGAAGCCCAAGCGCAGCGTGACGGTGCAGCTGTGGTGCAGGTTGGCGTCATGGTGTCGGGTTTCCGCGAGATGAAGTCGTCCAAGGGCAATCGTTATTTCCGGATGAATATTTCGGACAGCACCGGACAGATTTCAGGCATCGCCATGTTCGCGCGCAAAGTCGAGGATTTGATGGCGGCGCGTGCTGTGTTCGAGCAGACGGATAAAGTTGTGGCCACCTTGGAAGCCAAGTTCAACGACGGACAATTTGACCCGACGATTCGTTCTGTCGCTGTGATGGAAACTGTGGTGGCAGATGCCGGTGCGGCGGGGCTTAAGATTTTTTGTGACGAAGTGAACGCGGTTAGCACCGTGAACGATTTGTTAACCCGTGTGACCGCTGAGGCCAAAACCCGCCCCAAAGGTATGATCAGTTTTTGCTTGATGGGCGATGGTCTGCCTGGCGAGGTGGACATTGACGTTGATCAGCCATTCCATATAACCCCCGAAATTAAAGGCGCAATTAAGTCGCTGGATGGGGTTGTGATGGTGGAGGATTATTGATGCGGGTATTGGGGGCTGTCGCAGTCGTTCTGGTGTTGCCAGCGTGTCAAATGAGCTTGCCTGCTGTGCAAATCAGTGTCGAAAGCAAACCACTTGTTGCGGTAGATGATTCTACTGTCGAAACCGATTTAGCTGCGGCTTTTGAACAGGCCGCACTGGCGGTGCAAACCGATGCGGAACCTGAGAAAAAAAGCTTTCTGGGGTTTTTAAAGCCTAAGCCGCAACCCGCACCCGCGGTTCTGGCTGGAACGGATATCGAGGTTGTGGATGGGGCGTCGGCCACAGATGAAGGCGCGAAACCAGATGCGATAACAGTCGCAGAGAATGCGCCTCAATCGCAAGGCACCGATCCTATTCTTGAGACCACAACGCCGGTTAAATCGGGGCTGGGTGGTTTGTTCGGGTTTTTGAAACCCAAGGCCACAGATGATGTGACGCAGGCAGCGCTTAGGGCCCCTGTACCGGATACGCCGCAAGATTTAAATGAAGCGCCGAGCCTTGCGCCGGATGATTCAACTGACGCCCTCCCACAGACAGAGACGGTGATTGCACCTGAAACGGCCCCCGACACACAAGCTTTACCTAGAAAGCCATTATTCGGCTTTTTAAAGCCCAAAGGTGGATCAACAAAGGCCAATAAATCGCATTCGACAGTCGCAGTCGGCGAGGTTTTGCCTTTTGGAACTGTTGGTATTTCTTGCGAAGCGCGCCCAAAGGATATGGGCAAACGGGTGGACCAGTTCCCCAGTTCAGGGGCACCCACTTGGCAAATTTTCGATACAGATCCCTCCAGCACCGCCCCGCGTACGCAGTTTATTACGGGGTTTAGTGATGGCTGTGCGCGTCAAGTGACCGCCGCATTGATCTTGTTTGGCTCACCTAGTCTGCACGAAGTCCATCGCTATTCTAAAGCGCGCTCGAAAGTGTCTTGGTCCAAGGCTGACAACAGTTATGAGACTATAAAATCAAAAGTTTGCAGCGTTGGGCGCAATACCCCATGCCCGTCAGGCAAAGTGGATAAACTTGAAAAGCATATGGCGTTTGTTTCCGTTTATAAACAGTTTGGCGATGCCAAAGGTTGGCTTGAGCTGTTACTGCATGACGGAAAAATGGAAACCAAAGAGCTGCGATAGGGTCTGAGAACCGCCAATGGGCTTACCAATGCGGCGGGCGTTGATCGGCCAAGGCCACGGTGCCGCCGCCATCTGCTTCGCGGCCTGCCTCTCGTTGCATCAACATGGCCAAACGACGGGTAGAAACCTCGATCACCTGCTCTTGGCGCGCAACGACATCTGACAGTTCCTCGACGGTTTTGGTCAAATGCGCGACCTGTTCCTCGAGCGCCATCATGCGGATCTCGGATGCGTCTGTATCGCTTACGTGCTCAGTCATCTGTGTCGTCCTTTGAGGATCATGGGTTTGAACATTGTGTAACTTAGGTGAAATCATCAGCGATTTCATCCCCAATTCGCGCCAATTGCTTGCTCTGATCCCCCCCTTGGGCTATGCCGCGCGCAAGTGCAACCACAAGTGCAGCACCGAACGCTGCGCCGTGAGACCTCAGGAGCTGCCCCATGGCAAAGCCCAAAAAGACCCCGCGCCCCAAGGCGATCACGCCAAAGGGCTTTCGTGATTACTTTGGCGTAGAAGTGAGCGAGCGCAAAGCGATGCTCGATCAGATTGCCGAAGTGTATCATTTGTACGGGTTTGAGGCGCTGGAAACCTCGGCTGTTGAAACGGTTGAGGCCTTGGGAAAATTCTTGCCCGACGTAGACCGCCCGAACGAGGGCGTGTTCGCGTGGCAAGAGGATGCGGATCTTGAAAAGCCCGGCGATTGGATGGCCTTGCGCTATGATATGACCGCGCCGCTTGCACGCGTTGCGGCGCAATACCGCAATGATTTGCCGTCGCCTTACCGCCGTTTCGCGATGGGCCCTGTGTGGCGCAATGAAAAACCTGGACCCGGTCGGTTCCGTCAGTTCTATCAATGCGATGCAGACACCGTTGGTGCACCAAGCGTGGCCGCCGATGCCGAGATTTGTTCGATGTTGGCAGATACTTTGGAAAAGGTCGGTATTCCGCGTGGGGATTACATCATCCGCGTGAACAACCGTAAGGTGCTTGATGGTGTACTGGAGGCCGCTGGCTTGCCTGATACAGACGAATTTGCCTCTGTGCGCGGCATCGTTCTGCGCACAATCGACAAACACGACAAGTTCGGCGACGCAGGCGTCATGGCGCTGCTCACGGATGGTCGCAAAGATGACAGTGGCGATTTCACCGAAGGCGCGGGACTTGAGCGCGCGCAGGTCGAGCTGATCTTGGGTTTTGTAAATGGTCGCCAAGACGACAACGCAGGCACCATTGCGCGGCTTGCAACATTGGTTGAAGGCTCGCAAACGGGTGTGACAGGTGTTGATGAATTGCGCCAGATCGCAGACCTTCTTGCGGGGCAGGGCTATGGCGCGGATCGCATCGTGATCGATCCGTCTGTTGTGCGTGGTCTTGGATACTACACGGGACCTGTCTACGAGGCCGAGTTGACGTTCCAAATTGAGGACGAAAAAGGCCGCGTGCGGGACTTTGGTTCTGTTGCTGGCGGCGGTCGTTATGATGATCTGGTTAAACGCTTTACGGGCCAAGAAGTACCTGCCACAGGTGTCTCGATCGGAGTTGATCGCCTTTTGGCAGCGTTACGCGCCAAAGGCCGAATGAATGATGCACCTGCTGGGCCTGTTGTGGTTACGGTGATGGATAAAGCGCGTATGGGCGACTACATGCAGATGGTGTCTGAGTTGCGCGATGCAGGTATTCGCGCTGAGGTTTACTTGGGCAATCCCAAGAACTTTGGCAACCAGTTGAAATACGCTGACAAACGGATGAGCCCTGTGGCGATCATCCAAGGCGGTGACGAGCAAGAGCGCGATGTCATTCAAATCAAAGACCTGATCTTGGGCGCAAAACTGGCAGAAAATGCCACGCTTGAAGAATGGAAAGAACGTCCCTCGCAATACGAAGTGCCGCGCGGCGACATGATCGCCAAGGTCCGTGAAATCATCGAGATGTATTCCTAATGCCGTTGAAAACGATGCCAAAGTCCCGTGTTCGGGCAGAAGCTGCGCGCCTTAAAACTTATTTTGAAGGGCTAGGTGCTGTCGATGTCGAAACCGATATTTTGCTGCCTGCGGAAGTGTTACTTGATCTCTACGGCGAAGACATTCGTCACCGCGCTTATGTGACCAATGACCCCGCGCGTGGCGAAATGATGTTACGCCCCGATTTCACCGTGCCTGTGGTGCAAACGCATATGGACAGCGGCGCGGATCCTGCGCGCTATACCTACGCAGGCGAAGTGTTTCGCAAGCAAGACGATCTATTGGATCGCGCTGCTGAATACATTCAAGTCGGCTATGAGGTGTTTGACGGCAGCAATCCTGCGGCTGCCGATGCTGAAGTGTTCGCGGCTTTCTCTGACATTCTATCGCCGCTAGGTTTGCGTGCTGCGACCGGAGATATCGGAATTTTGATGGCTGCTGTGCGCGGCCTTAAAACCACCGAAACCCGTCGCAATGCTTTGCTGCGCCATATTTGGCGTCCGCGCCGTTTTCGCGCGTTGATGAACCGATATTCAGTAAAAGGCGCCGAGATGCGCGAAGAAAACTTTGCACGCGTGCGCGCCAATATGGCAGCCAACAATGCACCAGCGATCGGATTGCGGACGGAAACCGAAATTTTGGATCGGGTTATGGCGCTGTCGACAGATGCGGCTGAACCCTCAATATCTTCTAGCGAAATTGAACTGCTTAACGATATTTTGTCCCTCAAAGAAACCGTGCCTCACGTTTTGTCAGCCTTGCGTGATATCGCGGTGGATATGGACGCGATCTTACCCGCAGTGAATCAATTGCGCGCCCGTGTCGATGCATTGGATGCGCGCGGTGTTGATGTTGAAAATCTTGAGTTTGAGACGGCTTATGGTCGTACATCGATGGAATATTACGATGGATTTGTCTTCGGGTTCTACGCCGAGGGCCGTGCTGATCTGCCCCCCGTGGCCACGGGGGGACGTTATGATGCTTTGACCTCGGTGCTGGGGCATGGGCGGTCTATTCCGGCAGTGGGGGGCGTGATGCGACCCGCGATGATTTTGGCTGTTCAGGAGGGTGCATTATGACCATCAAACTTGGTATCCCGTCCAAAGGTCGCTTGATGGACAAAACCTTTGATTGGTTTGCTGCACGTGGGATCACGCTGAAACAAACCGGTGCAGAGCGCGAATATTCTGGCGCTGTCGAAGGCATTGATGGGGTTGAGCTTGTGTTGCTTTCTGCCTCGGAAATCCCACGTGAACTGGCCGCTGGGCGCATCCATTTGGGTGTGACTGGGTCGGATTTGGTGCGTGACAAACTTGTAGGCTGGGACACTAAAATTGGTGAACTGTCAGTCATGGGCTTTGGCCACGCAGACTTGATTATTGCTGTGCCAAAAGCTTGGGTTGATGTGGATAATCTGGATGATCTGGATGCCGCAGCTTCGGCATTTCGCAAGCGTCACGGATTTCGCCTGCGCATTGCGACCAAGTATCACCACCTCGTGCACGAGTTTTTGAAAGCCAATGGCGTGGCTGATTATCAGCTGGTGGATTCTCAAGGCGCGACTGAGGGCACAGTGAAAAATCTAACCGCCGAAGTTGTGGCGGACATCACGTCGACAGGGGAAACCCTGCGAGCGAACCATCTTAAAATTTTGACGTGTGAACCAGTGCACAAATCTCAGGCGACTTTGTTTAAAAGTCGCACGGCGCCATGGTCTGACGCGGATCGTGCGACCATGTTTGAATTGAAGCAAAAGCTGGACTTGGGTGACTGACGAAAGCGCGCCTGACAGTTTTGGGTGGGTGATTGGTTTAAAACAGACCTTAGAACAGGCCAAGGTCCGCTAAGGTTTGTGCCAATTCTGTTGGCAGCTCGTCTTCGTGTTCGCGTCCCTTTGGCATATCGGCAGGTGCGTCTTCGGGTTTGAGGTAGCGCCAGCCTTGAAACGCGCGACGGGGGGCATTTTGTGTACGGATCAAGGGCTTGGCCAACACAATACGACAACGTTTGATGCCATCACCGCCGTTGTATTCATCAAGGGCCAAGACCTCTTGTCGCGCTTGAATAACGCCTTTGATCACCCAATACAGCGAGCCACCGTTTAACAGCTGTGCTTCTTGCTTGGGTCGCATCCGCGTTACGTGACCCGTGGTATCGCCCGATGTTGCGGAAATGTGCCTATCGAGATCATCAAAGCTGTCGATTCCCACACAGAGTTTTACAAGATGTATGTGTTCTGGCACGATGTACCCCTAGGTGTAGTGATTATTTAGCTGTTTTCGCTCGGCGACGTGTTGCTCTTAGCATGGGGCTAGGGTAAATCACAGGCCTTCCAACAACGACTCGCACAAGATCGGACCGACCATATGACGCGCTTTGCTGCCCCCATCGCTGAACAAATCTGGGACATGAAATACCGTTTGAAAGACGCAGATGGGACTGTCGTTGACCAAAGCGTCGAAGACAGCTGGCGCCGCGTTGCGCGGGCTTTGGCCGCGGTTGAAAAAGATTCCGAGGCTTGGGAAGCAAAATTCTACGATGCGTTGGAAGGGTTTAAGTACCTGCCAGCAGGCCGCATTTTGGCCGGCGCGGGCACTGGACGCGCTGTGACTTTGTTCAATTGTTTCGTTATGGGCACTGTACCAGATTCAATGGGCGGCATCTTTGATATGCTCAAAGAAGCGGCGCTGACCATGCAACAAGGCGGCGGCATTGGTTACGATTTCTCGACGATTCGCCCTAAAGGCGCAGGCGTGTCTGGTGTGGCGGCTGATGCCTCTGGTCCATTGTCATTCATGGATGTGTGGGACGCGATGTGCCGCACGATCATGTCCGCAGGCTCGCGTCGTGGTGCGATGATGGCGACCATGCGTTGCGACCACCCCGATGTGTTGCAATTCATTGAAGCCAAACAAGATTCCGCACGTTTGCGCATGTTCAACCTGTCCGTATTGATCACCGATGATTTCATGGAAGCTGTGAAAGCCAATGGGTCGTGGGATTTGAAATTCGATGGCAAAATTTATCACACAGTCGATGCGCAAGATCTTTGGAATAAGATCATGAAAGGCACCTATGAATACGCCGAACCTGGTGTGATTTTTATCGACCGCATCAACAAGCTCAATAACTTGAACTACGTTGAAACCATTGCAGCGACCAACCCCTGTGGTGAGCAACCTTTGCCGCCTTACGGTGCATGTTTGCTTGGGTCGATCAACTTGGCAACTTTGGTCAAAGACCCGTTTGAGGCGGGGGCCGAGATGGATGAGGACGCCCTATATGATCTCGTCGGCACAGCTGTGCGGATGATGGACAATGTGGTGGATGCGTCTCGTTTCCCACTTGAGGCACAGCGCCAAGAAGCGCAAGCCAAGCGTCGTATCGGTCTTGGTGTGACTGGTTTGGCGGATGCTTTGCTGATGGTTGGTCAACGTTACGGCTCTGTCGAGGCGGCGGCGACCTGTGAAAAATGGCTCAAAATGATCGCCCGCGCGTCCTACATGGGCTCTGCATTGCTTGCGAAAGAAAAGGGCGCTTTCCCGCTCTTTGACAAAGATAAATACTTGGCCTCTGGGTCGCTTATCGACATGGACCAAGACGTCAAAGACGCGATCGCAGAACACGGCATTCGCAATGCTTTGCTGACGTCTATCGCGCCAACAGGTACGATTTCATTGTACGCGGGCAATGTGTCATCCGGCATCGAGCCTGTGTTTGCCTATGCCTATACTCGCAAAGTTTTGCAAAAAGACGGATCGCGCACCGAAGAAGAAGTCGTTGATTACGCTGTCAAAATGTACCGTGAAAAATTCGGTGCTGACGCGGAACTGCCTGAGCATTTCGTCAACGCGCAAACGCTTGCGCCGCTTGATCACGTGCGCATGCAGGCGGCAGCGCAAAAATGGGTCGACAGCTCGATTTCCAAAACCATCAACTGCCCAGAAGACATTTCCTTTGACGATTTCAAAGAGGTCTACATGGCCGCTTGGGATCAAGGCTGTAAAGGCTGCACAACATACCGTCCAAATGATGTGACGGGGTCTGTTTTGTCCGTGTCTGAGACGTCTGAAAAAACGCCAGAAGTGGAAAACGGCGCAGAAGTCGTGTATTTGGCAGAACCGCTTGAGCGTCCGCAGCAACTTGAGGGCAACACGTACAAACTGAAGTGGCCTGACTCAGAACACGCAATTTACGTGACAATCAACGACACGATTCACGGTGGTCATCGCCGGCCGTTCGAGATTTTCATCAACTCGAAAAACATGGAACACTTCGCGTGGACTGTGGCTTTGACACGGATGATTTCTGCCGTGTTCCGCCGTGGCGGCGATGTGTCTTTCGTGGTGGAAGAACTCAAAGCGGTGTTTGACCCACGCGGAGGCGCTTGGATTCAGGGCAAATACATCCCATCGATTTTGGCGGCTATCGGCGGCGTGATCGAAACGCACCTCATCGAGACGGGCTTTATCGAAGGCGAAGGCATGGGCCTTAAAACTGATCCACACGCCGAAGTCGTGGCGATGGATGCTGGCCAAGGCAAACCCAAAGGCAAAGCGTGCTCATCTTGCGGTCAATACACATTGCGCATGGTCGAAGGATGCATGACCTGTTCGTCTTGTGGCCATTCCAAATGCGGCTAGATGTGGCGTGAGGCAGAAGGCAGAAAAAGCAAGCAATAGCATGCGCAAGCCCCGTCAAGAGTTAATTCTCTTGACGGGGCTTATTTTTATGAGCCAAATTTATCGTTTAAAGCTAGAGGCTTGTCGTGATTTAGTGTCTCCGGGAGCCTCGCGGCCTGCATTATGCGCAGCTGCGTCGGCTTTGGCTCTCCCGAGTGTTCAAGAATGGTGTTGCAATGTGGTGAGGCGGTTGTGCCCTGTTCGGCTTCTAAGAGAGGGTCTTCTTGGGTGGTCGAGAAATAATGAATCCCAATTTATTTATTTTCGCCGCACTCCATTAGGTGACCGCTGATCCGGCGGATAGTTGACACAGACCGCAGATGTGGCCTATCGGTGTCCATCATGACTTACAGTATTCGGCATATTCAGGGCGCAATACGCGCCATTTGAACCCCACCCCGGGGGCCGGTCACTTCTGTCATTTTTCCAACAGCACTGACGCCATCATGGCCGGGCATTTGCCCGTGGCCCTCCCGGTTATTCAACCAAAGGAGACCAAAACCATGTCCATCCAACACAAACTCTCGGCAACCAACAAGATCATCAGTATCGGGACCGCATCGCGCCGCGCCCATCGGTATCGAGCGGGGGGCGGTCATGGATAAGCGTCAAGCTAACAGTTTTGTCGTTGTGTCACCCGATCTCGTCACGCCGCGCCTTGAGGATATGGAGCAGGATTTCATCCACGCCTGGATCCGTATGAAGGGAAACCTCAAGCTTGGGGGGCGTGTTCAAGAGCTGGGCTACCGACAGGAGAAGAAGGCTAAGGACCTTGCGGGCTATGCTCATGCTCGTCGCTTGCGTCAGGCAGGTATGAGTGCGCTGCCAAAAGAAGCCCGAGCTCAAGTTATTGCCTTGGCCCGTGCCGGCGCAACACTCAATGTGCCCTCATGTGAGGACGCCGTCCATCAATTCTCGGCTGACCTCCATGCCGAAAGCCCTTGGATGCGAGATGTTTCCGCATGGGTGATGCATCAAATGCTTGCGCACGTCGAGAACGGCGGGTGCGGCCTTGCCCTGCCGCCTGTGATCCTTGCGGGGCCGCCAGGGATCGGAAAGTCGCACTTTGCACGGCGCCTGGCAGAACTCGCCGGAACGCCCTCGCGTTTGATCGATGTGGGCGGCGGCAGCGCCGGATTCCGGATCACAGGGACGGAGAAAGGTTGGAGCTCAGCTCAGGCAGGTATTCCCGTCGAGACCATCTTGTCCTCGCATGCCGCAAATCCGGTTATGGTGGTTGATGAAGTTGATAAAGCGGGGGAAATGTGGAGCGAGAGTGGGCGGTCAACGAGTTTGACAACGGCGCTGCTGCCTTTGCTTGAAGCAGGCACAGCGCAGCGTTTTGAGTGCCCGTTCCATCGATTGCCCTTCGATATGTCCCGCGTAGTCTGGATCATGACAGCAAATGATGCTGATCTTATTCCAGCACCGTTGCGTGATCGGGCGCGGATCTTTCATCTCGAAGGCTTGAATGCCGAAGATGCTGTCGATCATTTCGAGAGGTTGACGATCCATTGTTGCGACCAAGACGAACTGGTCTTGCCACGGTTT
>NZ_JAHKPU010000049.1 GCF_018860505.1 Pacificibacter marinus | reverse complement strand
TCTAGCCGAACCCGCAGTCGTGCAAGATTTGATCGATGGATCGATTTATAACGTGCAAGCCACGGCAGACGCATAGCGTACACGCCGCCTGCAGTTGCGGGCGGCACAAATGGGCTGTTTGGCGCTGATGCGTCAAACAGTTTGGGAGGCGGAGCACGCATGATGCGGGTTTCGTAAAATCGATCTCGCAAGCAACATCAAGCCGCAACGAGATCAGGGACATAAAGGGGAGGACCCGCAATGGCGGAGAATTCAGAAAACAACGCATATTGGTCGGCAAACCTACGGATTATTGGCGTCAGCCTTGTCATCTGGTTTGTCTGTTCATTCGGGTTCGGCATTTTGCTGCGCCCAGCTTTGGCAGGCATCAAAATTGGCGGCACGGATCTTGGATTTTGGTTTGCACAACAAGGCTCGATCCTTGTGTTTCTCGTGCTGATTTTTGCTTACGCTTGGCGCATGAACAAGCTTGATCGCGAACACGGCGTAGAGGAATAGGATATGGATCAGTTTACACTTAACCTGCTCTTTGTTGGCGCGACTTTTGCGCTTTATATCGGTATCGCACTTTGGGCCCGTGCGGGGTCAACTGCGGAATTCTACGCGGCGGGGCGCGGTGTGCACCCTGTGCTCAACGGCATGGCCACAGGCGCTGATTGGATGTCGGCGGCGTCATTCATTTCAATGGCCGGCATCATTTCTTTCGGCGGTTATGACACCTCTGCTTATTTAATGGGCTGGACTGGCGGATATGTTTTGCTGGCTATGTTGCTTGCGCCTTACTTGCGCAAGTTTGGCAAGTTCACCGTACCTGAATTTATCGGCGATCGTTTTTATAGCCCAACAGCCCGCATCGTTGCGGTGATCTGTTTGATTACGGCCTCTGTGACTTACGTGATCGGGCAAATGACCGGTGTCGGCGTCGCCTTTTCCCGCTTTTTGGAAGTGTCCAATTCCACAGGTCTGCTCATCGGCGCAGCGATCGTTTTCATGTACTCTGTTTTGGGCGGCATGAAGGGCATCACCTATACCCAAGTGGCGCAATATGTTGTCTTGATCATTGCCTACACGATCCCTGCGATCTTTATCTCACTGCATCTCACAGGCAATCCGGTCCCTGCTTTAGGTCTGTTCTCAGACGCGACTGCGACAGGCCAGCCTTTGCTAGAAACACTCGAAGGCTTATTGGCTGATCTTGGCTTCAAATCCTACACCGAACAGCATGACACAACATTGAACCTGTTCTTGTTCACTGTGTCGTTGATGATCGGCACAGCGGGTCTGCCCCATGTGATCGTGCGCTTCTTTACGGTGCCAACAGTTGCGGATGCGCGCTCTTCTGCGGGGTGGGCATTGGTCTTCATTGCATTGCTGTATCTCACAGCTCCTGCGGTTGGTGCGATGGCGCGGGTGAACCTGATCAACACCGTTTACCCTGACGGCGTGGCCTCTACGCCTGTGGCGTATGATGAGCGTCCTGACTGGATGGTGAACTGGGAAAAAACCGGATTGCTTACGTTTGACGACAAAAACGGCGACGGCAACATCCAATACGTCAACGGCGACGCCAACGAGCTGACTGTAAACCGTGACATCATCACGCTGGCGAACCCTGAAATCGCCGACCTTCCAGGTTGGGTTATCGCATTGGTGGCCGCTGGTGGTTTGGCGGCGGCTTTGTCCACCGCGGCGGGCCTGTTGATGGCGATTTCATCGGCTGTGGCGCATGACTTGATCAAGGCGCAAATCAACCCCGGCATTTCAGAGAAAAACGAGCTGTTAGCGGCGCGGATTTCGATGGGGGTTGCCATCGTGGTTGCGACCTATCTTGGTCTGAACCCTCCTGGCTTTGCTGCACAAACAGTGGCTTTGGCCTTTGGTTTGGCTGCCTCGTCAATTTTCCCTGCCTTGATGATGGGGATTTTCTCAAAGCGCATCAACAACAAGGGTGCCGTGGCCGGTATGCTTGCAGGTTTGATCGTGACGTTGATCTACATCTTCTTGCACAAAGGTTGGTTCTTTGTTCCGGGGACAAATGCGTTCACGGATGCAGAGCCGCTTTTGCTGTCGATCAAATCGACATCCTTTGGCGCAGTCGGTGCGATGATCAACTTTATCGTGGCCTTCGCCGTGTCTCGTGCAACGGATGAGCCTCCTGCGGAGATCCAAGAATTGGTCGAAAGCATTCGCATCCCACGCGGTGCGGGCCAAGCTGTAGACCATTAAGAATAAGGTTGGGCCTGACCCACACAGGCCCAACCTTCCTCTCGAGGCGCATGCTTTTTAACGATCGCATGCGCCTCACCCAATTTTATGAAGGACGAAACGCAATGGATAAAGCTGCGCAAAATGTAATCGCGTTTTTGCAGACGGCTCATCCTTATGACGTTTTACCGCTCGAGCGTCTGCAAGACCTTGCTGGACAGTTTTCTCGCAAGACCTTTCAAGCGGGTCAGACGATTTACACTCATGATGACTGGCTTGATGGGCTGTACCTAATAAAATCAGGCACAGTGGAAATCACCGATATCAACGGCGCGCAGGTGTCTGTCTTGCAGCGTCAAAACCATTTTGGCGAACGCGGACTTTTGCGCACAGGGCGTGCCGCGACGACCGCCGTCGCCGTCAGTGATGCCGTGCTGCTGGTGCTCTCGCGGGATGTGTTCCAAGCCGAGATTGCCCGCAACCCTGAATTCGCGCGCTATTTCAATCGCGGACAGATTCGCACGGCGGCAGCACCAAGTTTGATGACCCAGCACGTGTCTGATTTGATGGCCCCAAGCCCCATCACCTGCCCGCCATCCTTATCAATCAAAGATTGCGCTCTTTTGATGCGGGACAATAAAGTATCCTCCGTCGCGGTGACTTCTGAAGGCGCGCTAAAGGGGTTGGTCACACTGCGCGACATGACCAACAAGGTTCTGGCCACAGGGCGCAGCAGCGATGATACAGTCTCTACGATCATGACCGAAAACCCCATCAGCCTGCCGTCAAACGCGCTTGGCAGCGATGTTATTCACACGATGTTGGAGGCCAAGATTGGCCACCTGCCTATCATCGATGCAGGGCAGTTGGTGGGCATGGTCACCCAGACCGATATCACAGGGTTCTTTGGATCCTCGCAAACCCAGATGCTGTTTGATCTGTCCCACGCCAATACGATCGAAGAGATGGCGCGTGTCACGGCACGCCTGCCAGAGTTTTTGATGCAATTGGTGGGCGCGCATTTGGCGCATGATGTGGTCACCCGTAAAATCACTGATATCGCCGACATAGTCACCCGTAAATTGGTCGCAATGTACCAACAGGAAAACGGACCTGCACCGGTTGGTTTTGCTTGGGCGGCTTGCGGCAGCCAAGGACGGCGTGAACAAACAGGCGTATCGGATCAGGACAACTGTTTGATCATCGACTCCGCGGCCACGGATCAAGACATGGCCTATTTTCAAACCATGGCAAAGTTCGTCTGCGACGGCTTAGATGCCTGCGGCTATGTCTATTGTCCGGGCGATATGATGGCAATGAACGCACGGTGGCGTCAAAAGCTTGATGTGTGGGAATCTTATTTTGCGGGCTGGATCACCAGCCCAGATAGTGAGGCGCAGATGTTGGCCTCTGTAATGTTTGACCTGCGCGTCATCGCAGGCGACGAAGACCTGTTTTTACCCTTGCATGCAAAGGCGCTTGAGGCAGCCCGCGACAATTCAATCTTTGTCGCGCATATGATTGCAAATTCGCTCACTCACGCGCCGCCTTTGGGATTGTTGCGCGGTCTTGCAACGATCAAATCCGGCGAACATCGCAACCATATCGACATGAAGCACGCAGGCGTTGTGCCCGTTGTCGATCTGGGACGCGTTTATGCATTACAAGGCGGTTTGCTGGCGGTGAACACCCGCGCGCGCATCGATGAGGCAATTGAGGCTGGTATCATTTCCAAATCTGGCGGCGACGATCTCATGGCGGCCTATGACACCATAGCAACGGCGCGGTTGGCACACCAAGCCGCGCAAGTGCGCACTCAAACGGCCCCAGACAACTATCTCAGCCCCTCGTCTATTCCCGCCTTTGAACGCTCGCACCTGCGCGATGCTTTCGTTATCGTACGCACTATGCAATCCTCACTCAGCGCACAGGGCGCACGATCTTAAACAAAGGCCTCACATGCTGTTAGAATTCATCGCCACTTTGTCACTCGGCGCAGGTGCTGCTGGGATTATTTTACTGATTCAAAAGCTAACACGCGGCACACTGCCCCGTTGGGCCATGCCTGCTGCCGCAGGTCTGGCCATGTTCGCATTTGCAGTCTGGAGCGAATATTCTTGGAGTGCGCGATCTATGGAGGCGCTCGGCCCAGAGGCGATTGTCGCCACCGAAGTGACGCAAAAACAAATCTGGCGCCCTTGGACATTCATTGCCCCTGTCACCACCCGTTTGATTGCCTTAAACGGTGCGAATGCGGTGGATATGGATGGGACGGTGGTCGTCGATATGTATCTGTTGTCGCGGTGGCAAAGCGGGGCTGTGGTGCCCGCCGCCTTTGATTGCCTATTGAACAGACGCGCAGATTTGTTCGGGGGACGCGGCGAAGATATCGCGACCACCTTGCAATCTGCAGACTGGCTGGCCGTCGGCGCAAGCGATCCGGTCTTGCGCGCAGCCTGTGACAGGTTACGGTCAAGTTAATCGTCGCCCCATAAGACAGACCAAGGTGATCTAGGCAATGCACATGCACGGCGCTATCGACATTCTCATCGCAGGCTCAAACACCGCGCAGAGCATCGCGATCGAGTTGATTTTGACCCATGAAGGGCACCGCGTGACATGCGTCTCATCAGGCACTCAAGCACTCGCGCATATCAAATCCTTGCAGCCCAATCTGGTGCTGCTCGATCCGGAACTTGCCGACGAGATGTCCGGGCTGGAAGT
This sequence comes from Pacificibacter marinus, assembly GCF_018860505.1. Taxonomy (GTDB): domain Bacteria; phylum Pseudomonadota; class Alphaproteobacteria; order Rhodobacterales; family Rhodobacteraceae; genus Celeribacter; species Celeribacter marinus_B. The sequence continues at coordinate 127,886 of NZ_JAHKPU010000049.1, read as the reverse complement.
CTGCCAACGCCTGCGTGCCGATGAGGCCACTGCCGAGTTGCCCGTGGTCATGATCACAGCAGATACGCGCGCTGTTTTTCAACGCAAGTTGGCCGCTTTGGGGGCAAGCGCAGTGCTGTCTCCGCCACTCAACCCACAAGACATCATCGACCTGACAACTCAGTTTAACACAGGGGACACCGATGAGGCTTGAGCACTGGTCCTTGCGCCTGCGCATGTTTTTGTTCTTTGCCTTTTTGGCAAGCAGTGCTGTGGCCGCAATCTGTTTGGGCCTTGCGCTTGGGTATAAAAAACTGGGCGACCCTGAGGCGTTGGATGGCTTTGTCTTTGCTGGCATCATCGCGGGCTTTGGGATACTCGGCGTCTCGGCTTGGATTTGGATTCTGTTTGATGAACATATCGCCAAGCCCATCGGCGCATTATCAGGCGCGTTGCTGGCCGCGACCCATACAGAGCAAGACGACATGCCCGCCAAAACTGGCGCGCGCTATCTGGGCGATCTTGGTCTTGCCGCACAAACAGCCAGCGACGAGCTGACACGCACTCGCGAAGCCTTGGCGCAAACCGTAGCGCTTGAAACTACACAGTTGATCGAGACCACCGAAAAACTGGGGGCCTTGGCCGCTGAAATTCCCTTTGGGGTCTTGCTGGTATCGGGCATGCACCGCGTCGTATTTTATAATGGTGCCGCACGTGCCATGTGCAGCGCAGATCACACTCTTGGACTAGGGCACAGCCTGTTTGATACCATAGACAGGACTGCGATCTTATCGGCCTATGCGCGATTATGTGCAGGGGACGGCGGGATTGGGCATGTGATTTCAACCACTGTCTCACTGTCGAACGGCACCGAGTTTCTATCCGCACGCTTGCGCTTGGTTCATGCGCCAAACGATATAGACGCGCTGCCAGCCTATGTCTTGACGCTAGACGATCTGGCCCAAGACCATCACCTGCAACAAGCCCGCCTTGATCTGGGGGCGCTTGCTGTTCATCAATTTGCCCAGATGGGGGCGACGCTTCAAACCGCTCAAATGGCCCGCCAATATCTTGGGGACACCGCCGAAAGCCGCGCCCTAGACCGTGCATGTGATGACGCGTTGGCACAAGCAGCACTTGACGCCTCCACGCTGTTGAAACAGTATCGCGACTTGGGCGATGACTGTGAAACGGCAGCCTTAATGAAGGTCACGGGGCAAGACATCTGCAACGCCATCACAGCACGGCTTAAAGACAACGGGATCACCATCATCGCGAGCGAAAGCACGCCGCTGTTTTTCCATGTTGATCCCGACAAACTGATCGCGCTCATAAGCTATCTTGCGCTGCAATTATCGCGTGACGGTGCAAAAGCACTATCCTTGCTGATCAGTACCGAGGACACAGGCGTGATCATTGCTTTGGGTTGGATGGGTGAGATTCTGTACTTTGATCGACTCGAAACATGGCTATGCCAGCCGACAAAGATGCTCGATCCAGACATCACTGGACGTGCCTACCTAAACGACATGAACACCGACCTTTGGCCAGAGTTCGGAATTGGATCGCGTCGGGTTCTGAAACTGCCAATCCCGCAGGCCTCGGTGAAAACCGGTTCGAGCGGTGGTCTTGCCTACGACTTCGATCTATTGACCCAAAAAACGGCAGACAACGCCGCAACGACGCCCTTAAAACATCTCACCTATGTGGTGTTTGACACTGAGACGACGGGGCTTTTGCCCGATGATGGCGACGAAATTTGCCAGATCGCGGCCACGCGTATCGTCAACGGACAAATTGTGCCGGACGAGCAGCTCAATACCCTTGTTGATCCTGAACGCACCATTCCGGTGGCGGCGACTAAGATCCACCACATCACAAATGACATGATCCAAGGTCAGCCCAAGATTGGTCTTGCGGGACGTGCGCTGCACAGTTTCGCGCGTGGGTCTGTTTTGGTGGCGCATAACGCACCGTTTGATATGGCGTTTTTGCACCGGCACGCGGACAGGATAGGCGCACCGTTTGACCACCCCGTGATCGACACCGTGCTGCTGTCCGCTGTCGTCTTTGGGCAAAGTGCGTCGCATTCGCTAGATGACATTTGTCAGCGTTTGAATGTTATCATTCCGCCAGAGCAACGCCATACGGCCTTAGGCGATACACTTGCAACGGCCAAAGTGTTTTTGAAAATGCTCTCGATGGCAGAGGCCAAAGGGCTCACCACATTTGAGGCGCTTTTAACCGAAATGAAACGTCACAAACGCTTGCTGCAAGACCTCAACACGGCCCCTCTACCCAAGTGACCACTACTCAAGTGACGTCATTCGCCCAATGGCGTCACGATGATCGTAAAACGGCACCACATCAGGCGGACCAGAAAGGTCGATAAGCGCATTGACCTCGGCCAAGACGATCCGCGTCACGAACGGCAGATCAAGCCTCAGGGCTTCGGCCACACTCACCCATTGCAAATGCGCAAGCTCGTCTTCGGCACGTGAAAAATCATCCAGATCATCCAGCACATCACTGGCATCGCAGGTCAAAAAACGCGCATCAAAACGCCGAGGTCGCTCGGGAGGTGTGATCGCGCGAAAAATGAATCGCATGTCAGCCGCGGGATTGAGGCTTAATCCTGTTTCCTCAAGCAACTCGCGGCGCGCTGCAACCAAAAGCGCCGCGGCCAATTCAGGTGTTGCCTCAATCGCAAGACGTGCGCGGCAAACGGGGTTGATCAAGTTAGGGTCTGGGGCATCATAATCTTGCGGATCAACGCGCCCCCCCGGGAACACAAATTTTCCGGGCATGAACACAGCAGATTTGCCGCGTTGCCCCATAAGAACACGAGTTTCATCGTCGCACTTACGCAGCAAAATAACAGTCGCCGCGTCGTGAATGGGGGGTGGGATATCTGAAACAGAGTGCGTCATAGGTTCAACCTAAACCGCATTTAGGGCTCGCGAAAGGCTTCGCGTGATTTATACAAAGGTTTAAGCAGGTAGCGCAAAAATGTTTTAGATCCTGTGTGCAACTCAGCCTGCGCGCGCATGCCGGGGCGGATTTCGATCTGGCTTTGGCGTTCTGTCAAACTGTCAAGGTCCACAGACACAGTCACACGGTAATAGGGCAGCGCATTGGGGTCGCGTTCATCTTGGAACGTATCAGCTGATAAGACCTTAACCTGCCCAGATAGTGTGCCAAAAATCGTATAGTCGTATGCCGTCAGCTTGATCGTTGCCGCCTGCCCGGGCTCGACATGCGCGATGTCTTCGGGGCGCACACGTGCCTCAACGAACAGTTCCTCGTCCACAGGGATGATCTGCACGATTTCTTCACCTGGGCGCACAACGCCGCCGATTGTGGTCAGGCTTAGATTGTTCACAATGCCACGCATCGGCGATGTGATGACGGTGCGATCCAGCTGATCTTCGGCCAAGGTCAGCGCCTGTTTCACCGATGCAATTTCTTGCAGCGTTTCAGAAAACTCTTCTGCCTCGGACAGGTTCGCTTGGGTGACAATCTCGTTGTATTTCAGCTGTGCATCCAAATGGGCTTTGCGCGTGCGCGTCACTTCGATCAGTGCCACCACATTGCGGGTGAGCATGTCTTCCATCAATGAGCGTTCGGCTTCGACCTGTTTGAGCACATTAAGCGCACCTTCTGAGCGCGCCAAATAATCAGAGGTCCGCGCCTTTAAAAGCGCGCGTTCTGAGGCAATAACGTCTGCGGCACGCGCGGCCAAGGCCTCGGGCACGTCAAAGGAGTCCTTATCATCCAGCTCAGCCTCTAAGCGCAGTTTACGCACTTCCAAAGCGTCCAATTTTTCTTGCAAGTCTTCGGCTGATGTCCGAAATTCCGTACCGCTGAGCGTTGCCAAAATATCGCCCTGCTCAACCACGTCCCCCTCAGACACCCGTAACGACGACAAAATACCGCCCTCAAGGTTTTGGATAATCTGCGGGCGTGAGGACGAAATCATTTCGCCGTCCGCACGCACGATTTCATCGACTGACGCAAACGAGGCCCAGACGATAAACACAACGATCACCAAGGCGACGATACGAATGATCCAGCCGGGCCGGTCCATGTCTTTGTCGAGCAGATTTTCAAGTTTGGACATTAGCCTTGCCCGCCGTTGGGTCCGCTGTTGGATTTCGACAAATGCGCCAGCACTTGATCGCGCGGCCCATCGACAACCAAACGGCCATCTTTCAGAACCATAGTGCGATCGGCAAGCCCAACGATGGGCATCCGGTGCGTTGCTATCAAAGCCGTGCGTCCTTCCAGCCATGGCCCGAGACGTCCCACCAGCCCTGTTTCCAAGGACTGGTCAAGCGAGGCGGTAGGTTCATCCAGCAAGCACACGCGCGGGTCTTGTAACCACAAACGCGCCCAGCCAATCGATTGGCGTTGCCCAACGGACAGGCCTTCGCCGCCATCACGAATTTCCAAATCAAGGCCACGATGATGCCCGCGCACGAAAGGACCAAGCCCAGAGAAATCCAAGGCATCGAGCAAGCGATCATCGTCACGTTCCAACCCGCCCAAATTCAAGTTGTCACGCAAAGATCCGGCAAACAGACGCACATCTTGCCCCAAGTAACCAACGTTGCGACGAATATCGCGCGGGTCGATCTGGCTCATCTCTGCGCCATCCAGCAGCACACGACCACGCGTCGGTGCGTATAGCCCTGCGAGCACTTTCAACATCGATGATTTGCCCGATCCATTGGCGCCAAGCACCGCGATCTTTTGGCCAGCTTTGATATCGAGCGCCGAAATATCCAGTGTCGGCGCACCCTCGTCATCGTAACGGAACTGCAATTCGCGCAAGGCAAATTCGCCCTCGATATCTTCTCTGCGCAAGAAATTGCGATCTTCGCCTGCATCTTGCGGCGCAAGGGCAATGGCGTTCAAGCCCTCAAGCGCGGTTTTCACATTACTCCAGCGCGCCATCGTACCCGACAGTTGCGTCAAAGGCGCCAAAGTGCGCGAAGTCAAAATCCCTGTGGCGATGATTGTGCCAACTGTGAACTCGCCAGCAAAAACCAAATAAGTCCCCAAAACCACAGCAGACAAATAGGTGACCTGCTGGATGCCTTGGCTCCAAAACGTCAAGAAGCCCGCAAGTTTGCGTTGCTCCGACGATTTGGCAGCGCCCAACACGTTCAGCTCGTCCCAAATGCGGCGAACACGGTCTTCGCCGCGTTGGGTTTTGATCGTGTCGAGTTCGAACACAGCCTCATGCAAGAGGCGCGATGCTTTGGCAGAGGCCCCTTGGGATTCGACCGTCAAACGCATCATTTTCTTTTGAAAGAAATATCCGGGCACAACCATGATGAAGGCCCCCAGCATTAAGACCCAAACAACGGGTCCCGCAATCGTGGCAACCAACGCGAAGAACAAAAAGATAAACGGAATATCGGCCACTGTGCCAATAGTGGAGGCTGTGAAAAATTCCCGCACAGACGAAAATTCACGCATAGCCGAGAACAAGCCAGATGGCGAAGATGGCCGCGCATCAGATCGCATTCCAAGCAAGCGTTCCATCAACATTGATTGCACACGCATCTCGATTTGACGCCCAGCACCATCCATAAGGCGCGACCGCGCCAACTTGATCGCGGCCTCCAAGCCTACGGCCAAAACAGCGCCCAATGCCAAAACCCACAAAGTGGACTGTGACTTGTGCGGGATCACACGGTCATAGACTTGCAGTGAAAACAGCGCCACGGCGACGGCCAAAAGATTGGCCACCAAAGATCCCAGCGCGATTTCACCGATTTGCTTCCGGAATGCGCCGAATTGGCCCCAAAACCAATGCTCTGCCATCGCGGCAGGGGCGTAGGATTTGGTCAATGTCGCAAGTGATTTTCCCGCCCGCACAACAGTACCAGAAAAGAAGGGCGCGAATTCGTACATCGGCACTTCGGCAGTTTGATCAGGGGCGCTGCGATCGAAAATCGTAATCACATCGCCTTTTTGTGACAGCACAAGGATCACATGACCAGAGGTCATTTTCGCCAATGCCGGCCATGCTTTCGGCGTGATGCTGGCCAACACGGTGACATCGGCGTTGAGGCCACAGACCTCAAGCCCTTTGACCATGGCATCGACGCTGACGTCTTCGTCTGGCTGGCCAGAAAAGGCTTCCAAAATGTCCGACACCATCGCCGTCACACCAAGTTTCGACGCATAGGTCGCAACAAGTTCGGCACGGTGCACATGTTTGGTCACAACAGAGCGTTTTTTGATGGGGGCTTTGCCCACTTGCGCGCGCACAGGAAGCGCAGCCGTTTGGGGCTCGGCAGTCTTTGTTTTTGGTTCGGCAGTCTTAGTCTCAGGCTGCGGGAGCTTCACGTCAGATGTCGAAACAGCTGTGGTGACAGCGCGATCTGTTTTTTGCGGTTCAGACTTTTGCGGTTCAGGCTTTGTGATACCCGAAACAATATTGTTATCTGACTTGTTCTGAGCAACACTGCCGTCCTGCGGCGCTGCGGCTGGCGTCGCGATGATTTTGTCGTTTTCTGCCAGCACCTTTTTGGGTGTGTCAGCTTTTGAGACCACAGCCGGATTTGCAGCATCGCCAACACGGCGGCGTACGGCCTCTGCTGCTGCTTTTTTCAAAGCCGCTTTGGGATCTTCTGGCTCAACGCTTTTGGCTGGCTCGACCGCAGCAGGTGCATCGGCCTTCACCTCAGGCTTTGAGGGTTTGAGCGCAGATTTAACGACAGCATCCGGCAAAGTAACCTTTGCGCGTGGCTTGGGCTGAGGGCGCGGTGCTGGCGTTAATGCCTCTGTCCCTTTCGGAGCAGATTTTGGTTTGGCCATACCACCAAAATGCACGGTCAACGGACCAATCTTTTTACCACGCGGCGGCTTGGCCTCGTTTGAAACGTTTTTCGGCGTCTCAGGCGCTGTCGAGGTGAAGGTGAGTTTTGGCAAAAGGCTCAAATGTCCGCTCCATCTGCCAAAGCACCAGCAAGACGAGCCATTTCAAGCTGCGTAAAACTGATTTCGTATTTTAAATCGATGTGTTTCAATTCGCTTTGCACCATTTGTTCGTACACTGCGACCACATCCATGACTGTTTTTTGCCCGCCTTCAAACTGCTCTTGGAACAATCTGAAATTGGTACGATTTTGTTGAACCAAATCTGCTGTGTCACGCTCTTGGCGCAGCAAAGCTTTCAATTCGTTTTGCAAACGTGCAGATTTTCGGGCCGCGGTTTCTTTGGCCAAAGCAACACGAGCTGCGGCAGCGCGTTCTTCTGCTTTAAGCGCTTCGATTTCAGCACCCGTGCCAACACCAAGGTTCGCTGTGCCCCCAAAGGTGATCTCAGCACTGTCCTTTTGCCCCAAAATGCCACCAGCGCTTAAACTGGGCAACAGACCCGCGCGCGCCGCTTTGGCTTCGGCAACAGACCGTTTAGCCTCAGCTTCGGCGCGCAGAACGTCAAGCGGCACCAAAGATGTAGATGGTACAGATATAGCATAGGCTTGTGTCAGCGGTGTCGCATAACGCCCCCCTGTCATCGCACTAAACTCTGACAAGGCAGCGCGTTCCGCTTCGCGATGGGTTGAGGCTTCTTGATCCATATCGGCAAGTTTGGCACGGATGACCCGTTGATCTGATAGACTGGACAGCCCACCCGTCACACGCACAGACACCACGCGATTGAATTCTTGCATCCGCCCCAAGCCACGTTCGGCCATGCCTGCTTTTTCGTGCGCCTCAGCTGCAGTGATGTACAACGTCAGGCCCGCGTGCAGACGATCATTCATGTCTTGAGACAGAGCCACCGCAGACACTTCGACATCGGCAGCCGCAAACGCCCGTTCAGCTTTGCGCTTGCCGTTGTCATAGAGCACCTGATCCACAATGAGACCCGCAGCCAAGTCGCCAAGGGCGCTCAGTGTGATCGACGGACCAATTGTGGGAAGCCAGTTTTTATCACGCGCAATGGAGCGCATTTTAGAGGCACGCAGTTCCGCTTGGGCCAAACCAGACGAGGTCTCCAACATCGTTTTGGCAACCGGCGCGTATGGAGAAGAGGCAGATAGCACAGAATGGCGTGCCAGCAAACCGTCGATGATTTCTGATGAAGCGTCACGGCTTGCCGTGCTGAGACTTGGCTCATTTGGGTCAACCTCAGCGCGCGCATGACCACCGGCTAAACCCTTAACGAAAGCGACAGGTTTTACATTTGAAAGTTTTGACACACCAGACGCACCTTCACTGCAGCCGCCCAAAAATGTGGCGGCTCCAATCAGAATGCAACTTATTAACCCTGCTCTTTTCACTCTCTACCTCACCCTTTTTTTCTCGTTATGCGAGGGCAGAACGCCGCCCTCGCAGTGAGTAGGTTTAAGGAAGTACAACGTCGATATCTGAATCCACGAACAAGACGCTATCGTCGCCGAGTGTGTAGATGTCGTAGGATTGACCATCAATGTCTGTAGAGCCACCTGCAGTTGCGTCATCTGTCAACACAACCCGATCATCGCCACCGCCATGCACGGTCAGCGTGCCGTCAACGCCAGTTAAACGATCCAGATCAGCCGCAGACAATGTCAGTTCGCCGCCATTGACGAATTGCAAATCAATCGCGCCCAGATCAAAGTCACCCAATCCAGAATTATCGGTATCAACGCTAAAATAGACGCCCTCAGGACGTGAAGATCCAGTGTCGAGCACGAAGAGCGTGTCAGAACTATTCCCTGCGTCATCCAAAGAGGACACAACGATCTGCGACCCATTGGGAACTTCACCTGTAAAGTCCAACATAGTGGTCGAACCGAGGTCATATTCTGCATCAACAGAAACCTGCGCAGTTTGCCCTGTTTCGCTGATAGAAAAAACCGAAACACTGTCGTCACTTTCTTGCACGCGCACAGAGTCAACGCCATTCACAGAGCGAGAGAACCCTTCGATCATCGGCGCATCGCCAACGGTGTCGATTTCAAAGCTGGTGGTTTCAGTGGCCGTATTGCCTGCTGCATCTGTCGCATCGATGGTCACAGAGGCTGTGTAATCGCCAGTCGCCAAAGTGCCCGGCGCGTAGGTCACGGACCAATTGCCCTGCTCGTCAACAGAAGCTTGTTGAGACACACCCTCAACCGTCACGAACACTGTGGAACCGGCTTCAACAGCCCCCGTCAGCGTCACGCCAGAGGTGCTCATTTCAGTACCGTTAAAGATGCCATCGCCACCAACGTCGCTGTCCATAGATAGCTCGTTGACCAAAGTGTCGTAGGTCACAGTTTCGCTCAACGTGGCGCGATTGCCTGCCGGATCTACCGCAACGACTTCGACGTCAGTTGACCCTTCACCCCGTGGAAGCGCGCCCGATGGGACATCCAGCGTCCAAGACCCATCCGCAGTCGTGGCCACTGAATAGTTCGCACCGCCAATGGTCACGCTGACAGTCGAATTCGGCTCGACTGTGCCTGACAATGTCAGACCTTGCGCTGTCTCGGCTGAGTTCATAACCATATCGCTGCCGCCCGTGGTCGATGTGACCGCGAAACCATCAACAAAGGTATCAACCTGAACACCTGTTGTGACGCTCATCGTGTTGCCAGCCGCGTCAGAAATCGTCGCTGTCGCTGTTGTGTCATATTCGCCGGGGACCACTTCTGATGCCGCGAACAAAACAGAGAAGGTTCCCGCAGATGTCGATGTCACAGTCTGCGTTGCGCCCCCCAGAGTCACTTCGACTTCGTGGTAAGGTGTGGCTGTGCCTGTCACCCAAACACCATCAGACGCTTCAACAGCGTTGATGACATTATCGCCCTCGATTGGGTTGGTCGACAAAGCAACAGTCCCCGCAACCGTATCGACCCCTACAGACGTCACTGAGGTCGCCGTGTTACCGTATTCGTCAGTTGCGACAGCTGTCAAAGTTGTGTCGTATTCGCCAGCGGCCAATGTACCCGCAGGATAAGTAACCGACCAAGTGCCGTCATCGCCCGCAACAGTTGTCAAAGACGATGTACCAAGTGTCACAACAACGGTCGAGCCAGCATCTGCCGTACCTGTAAAGGTCATCGGTGCGCCACTTTCACTCAAATTGATGACCTCGTCACCGCCAGAGTGACCTGCATCGATTGCAACGCCAGCTTCGGTATCGATGTGGAATGTGCCAGAAGAGGACACCACGTTTCCAGCGGCATCTGTTGCCACAGCCGTCACGGCCGCATCGTATGTGCCGCTAGGCAACGTGCCTGCCTCATATGTCGCAGACCAAGAGCCGTTGTCGTCGACAGTCACAGTGCGCGATACTCCCTCGACCGTTACGACAACCGTGGACCCCGCTTCGCCCGTGCCCGTGATCGATACGTCTGATGCAATTTCAACACCGTTCACTGTGCCGTCACCGCCAACCGTGCCAGTGCTGATGGTCAGAGAGCCTTCAAGGTCGACATGCACGTCATGCATATAGGTCGCCGCATTGCCCGCCGCGTCTGTGACCGTCGCCCGAACGATTGTGTCGTAAGTGCCATCTGGCAAAGCATCCGCATCGAACTCCACGCTCCAAGTGCCGTCTGCGTTCACTGTGGTCTCAACGACTTGGCCTTCCAGATCGACGCTCACTGTAGCGCCAGCCTCGGATGTGCCAGAGATCGTCAAGCCATCGCTGGCCTCTTCGATGTTGACGACATCATCCCCCTCAACGGTATCAAATGTAAGATCTTCGGCTTCAGTGTCGACAACAAGAACGTCAGTCACAGTCGTGCTGTTGCCCGCATCGTCCGTCGCAACAACAGTCACATCTGTGGTGTATTCGCCTTCGTCCAGATCCGCGCTATCGAAGTCGCCAGTCCAATTGCCATCATCATCTACGGTTGTCTCAACAGTCGTGTCGCCGATGGTCACTTCGATTGTATTGCCAGGCTCGCCCGTACCCACGATGGTCACAGTGCCTGAACCATATTCATCGCCATTGACGATATCGTCTGTGCTTTCGACGCCATCCGTAATCGACACAACAGGTGGCGTTGTGTCTGGCTCTTCGCCGTCATCACCATCGCCGTCGCCATCGCCTGCCAAAAGGCCAAGGCCGACAACGCCTGCCGCTGCAGCCGCAGCACCTGCGCCGCCAAGCCCCAAGAGCGCTGGCGCCAACGGAGCCACAACAGGCTCAACGCGGTCCAGATCCAAAAAGGCCAGTTGGTCGTACTCGCTCCATTTGCCAGTCAAGTCGACATCGCTATACGTCGCGATCAACTCGCCTTGACCCATTTGGTCCAACTCGACATGTGTCATCATACCGCGTTCAGAAAGCAGTAGATCCTTATCGCCGCCCTCGAAATACCCATCAAGCACAACCGTCTTGCCGCCAACAAGCGTCAAGACCAAATCACCACCGCTGCGCGAATAGCTCGCAATCATCGCAGAAGATGTATTCAAAGACACGTCCTGAACACCACTCATAGAGAGGGTCTCGGACTCCCCAGAAAGGGACAAAGTGCCTTGTTCGATATTGCCCGCTGAATCGCGGAGAAAAAATTGAATGCCCAACATAATACTACTTTACTTTACCCCAAGGAACTCACGACTGTTTTGCGTCGTATCTTTTTCGTTAATTGCTCACCGTGAATCTACACGAAAGGCGAATCACTGACTAGAGTCAAAATGAGTCTTGAACACAAAAATGCCGTATTTCACTACCAAATACCCCCTTTATGTCAGGGAAAATGGGTACATATGGTTATCACTGCGAGATATTGGTCGTTGGATGCAACCGAGAAATTCTCTCAGGCATGCTCAAACCACGCCACTCACGCGCCGCAGCCGCAAGGCATTGGCAAGCACAAAAATTGAACTCAGCGCCATAGCCCCTGCGCCAAGCATCGGCGACAATAATAGACCAAAACCAGGATAAAGCACTCCAGCAGCCACAGGAATAAGAATGACGTTGTAGGAAAAAGCCCAAAAGAGGTTTTGCTTGATGTTGCGCATCACAGCGTCGCTCAACTTAAGCGCCGTCAATACAGCTTGCGGATCGCCAGCGACCAAAACCACATCGGCGCTTTCAATCGCCACATCGGTGCCTGTTCCAACGGCAAGCCCCACATCGGCCTCAGCCAGTGCGGGCGCATCATTGATCCCGTCCCCGACAAAAGCCACTGGACCATAAGTGCCACGTAAGGTCACAAGCGCCTCAGCTTTGCCCGCAGGCAAAACCCCCGCCAGTACAGTATCAACACCTAAGATTTGCCCAACAGCCTCCGCAGCAGCCTGCGTATCGCCGGAAATCATCGCCACTTTAATGCCGCGACGCTGCAAAGCCTGCACCGTTGACTTCGACGCGGGGCGCAGTTGATCTGAAATCCCCAAGACCATCGCAGGCACGCCGCCGATAGCCACCAAAACCGGCGTCACACCGCGCGCGCCCAGCGCCTCTAGCGCCTCTTGAAACGCTGACGTCTCAACACTGTTTTTCTCCATCAAGGCGATATTGCCGATTAGAACGGAACGACCACCTGAGGTTGCCTTCAAACCTAATCCCGTCAAAGACGTCACCTCTTTTACCTCTGGACGCAAACCACCACGCGCATCAGCAGCCCGCTCAATCGCGCGTGCAAGCGGGTGTTCGGACTGTGCCTCGATGGCAGCGACCAAAGACAAAAGAGCAACCTCATCCCCGTTGGAGCCCCCCTTACCGAGCATCACAACATCGCTGACCTCAGGGCGTCCCACCGTCAGCGTACCCGTTTTATCAAAGGCTACGACTGCGGCATCCCCCAAGGCCTGCAACGCATCACCTTTGCGAAACAGCACGCCAAGTTCTGCCGCGCGCCCCGTGCCCACCATAATGGACGTCGGGGTCGCCAACCCCATAGCGCAAGGACAGGCGATAATTAAAACGCAAACGCCCGCCACCAACGCATATTGCAGCACCGGTTCAGGCCCCCAAATGAGCCAGGCACATACAGTCACAAAGGCCAACGCCATAACGACAGGCGCAAAGACCCGCGTGATTTTATCCACGAGCGACTGAATCGGCAACTTTGCGCCCTGTGCAGCCTCAACCATGCGAATGATCTGCGCCAATTGCGTATTGACCCCGACGCCCGTGGCACGGTAAACCAATGCGCCTGCGCCGTTCACCGTGCCCGCACGCACCACCGCACCGCTCGATTTAACCACAGGCACAGGTTCGCCCGTCATCATGCTTTCATCCACATAGCTTTCGCCGCTCACGACAATGCCATCAACAGCAATTTTTTCACCGGGGCGTGCATGAATAATGTCATCAAGACTTAAAGCCTCAACGGGCAGCTCAACCAGATGCCCGCCCTGTTCGACCCGTGCAGATTTTGCGCCCAAACCTACCAAATGCCGGATGGCCTCGCCTGTGCGCCCTTTGGCGCGCGCTTCAAAATATCGCCCCAATAGAATGAGCGTTGCGATCACACAGGCCGCTTCGAAATAGACAAATCGCGCCGAAGCTGGCAGCAAAGCAGGCGCAAAGGTTACGACACTTGAATACACAAAAGCCGCGCCAGCCCCCATTGCCACAAGGGTGTTCATCTCAGGCCCACCGCGCAACAGTGCTGGAATACCTTTGACAAAGAACACCCGCGCAGGGCCGATCAACACAGCCAAGGTCAATGCAAACTGAACAAACCGCCAGATTTGCACAGGCACAAGCATGGCAAACCAATGGTGAAATGCGGGGATCAAATGCCCGCCCATCTCGATCAAAAACACGGGCACGGTCAAGGCCAGCGCCAAAATCAGTTGTAATTTCAAGTGCCGCGCTTCATCGGCCTTGCGGGCCTCCCGGGCATCACCTTTTGCTACGACGGCAGTGTATCCAGATGTTTTGATGGCATCGGTCAACTCTTGCATCCCATACAAACCTGCGATGACAACAACCTGAACCGTCTCGGACGCCAAATTCACTGAAGCGCGAATGACACCCGGCAAGGCCATAAGCGCCCGCTCGACACGTCCGACGCAGGACGCGCAGCTCATGTCACTGACATTAAAAACAAGCGTCTCGATCCGCGCAGGATACCCCGTGCGCGTCAACACATCAGACAGGTCCAAGATGGTCGCAGGGGCCTCAAATTGAATTTCGGCAGCTTGCGTCGCCAGATTGACCTGCGCCGCCTGAACACCTTCATGCGCCAACAATGCGCGCTCGACCCGCCCAACACAGGACGCACAACTCATGCCCTCGACAGACAAACGCACATTTTGCATGTATATCTCCTCGTCTGATCGGAAACCTGCGCAGGCCTCACAGTTATATCTATATGTATCTCTATATGAAATTTGCTTGATGACCATACAATGCGACAAAGGCGGCCAAGCTTATGTTGCCAACAGCAACCTTTGGGAGATGATAGACTGCAAGTGAGCCGCCCTCCTTTAAACTTGCCATTGCATACCGACAGACTGTTGGCGATAACGCTAACGTCCAAAAAGTAAGACTTTTGATTACCAAGGGAGATGTACAGGTGAACACCGACTGGATTGCCGTTGACTGGGGAACCTCATCTTTGCGCGCTTGGGCAATGGGGGCGGATGATACAGTCTTGGCCAAAGCACAGAGCGCCAAAGGCATGGGAACAGTGACACCTGCTGCGTTTGAAAGCACGCTGCTTGAGCTCATCACGCCATGGCTGGAAAACGTGCGCTTGCCTGTTCAAATCATCGCCTGCGGCATGGTTGGCGCGCGCCAAGGTTGGGTTGAAGCCCCTTACGCCAGCGTTCCGTGCTTGCCGATCAGCGCGAGCCTGACCAAGGCCCCAACGGCAGATCCACGGATTAACGTGCATATTGTCTCTGGTCTGTCGCAAAACACCCCTGCGGATGTGATGCGTGGCGAGGAAACCCAGATCGCAGGCTTTCAAGCCGAATTTCCGAAATTTGATGGCATCATCTGCCTGCCTGGCACCCACACAAAATGGGCGCATGTCAGCGCGGGTGAAGTGGTGTCCTTCCAAAGCTTTATGACCGGCGAACTCTTTGCGTTTTTATCTCAACACAGCGTGTTGAAACACAGCCTGCGCGACGGCATTTGGGATGACGCAGCTTTTGATGACGCGTTATCAGACAGTCTTTCCCGACCTGAACGCATTTGCGCCAAACTGTTTTCCCTACGCGCCGAAGACCTGTTACATGGGCTGAAGGGCGGCGCAGGCAAAGCACGACTGTCTGGCCTATTGATTGGCGCAGAACTTGCCGCGGCCAAACCCTATTGGCTGGGGCAAATGGTGGCCTTGATTGGCGCTGATGGTCTGACTGATCTTTACGCGACCGCGCTGAAATCCCAAGGTATCATCGCCCAGCGCACCGATTCAACGGACATGACACTCGCAGGGCTCAAGTCCGCCCGCGCCAGCATTTTGGAGTAATCTATGAGCTATACCGTTTACAGCGACACGAAATCGGCGCTTGGCGAAGGACCGATTTGGCACCCAGCCCGCAACCAATTGTTCTGGTTCGACATCATCGACATGTGCTTGCACACGATATCGGAAGGCGCACAGGTCACATGGCAGTTCGACGAACATGTTTCCGCCGCAGGTTGGGTCGATCACAACACGTTGCTTATGGCGTCCGAGACGTGCTTGCAGGCCTTTGACATTGAAACTGGCGACACCGAGTTCATTTGCGCTTTGGAAGCAGACAATCCCGCCACCCGTTCAAACGATGGGCGCGCAGACCCCTTTGGCGGGTTCTGGATTGGCACCATAGGCAAAAATGCCGAAGCCAAAGCTGGCGCGATTTATCGGTATTTTGACGGCGCTTTGCGCAAGGTTGTCAGCAATCTTACCATCCCCAATTCCATTTGCTTTTCCCCTGATGGGCAGCACGCCTATTACGCCGACACAGCAACCGATAAAATCATGCGCCTCAACTTGGATGATGACGGCTGGCCAGTAGGCAAAGCGGACCTATTTGTCAAAGACGCCAACCACCCAGACGGGTCTGTGGTTGATGTGGATGGCAACCTGTGGAACGCGCAATGGGGAAACTACCGCGTTGCCTGTTACGCCCCTGATGGCACACTTCAACGTTATGTCGAGGTGGGCGGTGCGCAAAGCTCTTGCCCTGCCTTTGGCGGCGCTGATGGCACCACCCTATTCGTCACTTCGGCGCAGCAAGATCTCTCTGACGCGGATCTTGAGAAAAGCGATCTGCACGGGCATGTGTTCTGCGTTGAAAATGTTGCCAAAGGCCAAACCGAACATCAGGTGATCTTGTAATGACCGCCTTTGGCATCACGCGAAACGGCCAAGCGGTTGAAGCCATCACGATTGCCAAAGGCGAGCTGACAGCAACCATTTTGACATTCGGCGCTACGCTTCACAGCCTCCACCTGCAAGGTGTGCCGCATAGCCTCACCTTGGGCAGCGACAGCTTGCAAGCTTACGAGACTGATCTGTCATACTTTGGCGCATTGGTTGGCCCACTTGCCAACCGTATCAGTAATGCCTGTGCCCCGCTCAACGGACAAATGCTGCAACTGGTGGCCAATGAAGGCACGACATCTTTGCACGGTGGCCCCCATGGTATCCATCAAGAGGTTTGGGCAGTCTTGGCACAAACCGCCGACAGCGTGACGCTTAAGCTTGCTTTAGCGGACGGCAAAGACGGTTACCCGGGCCATAGGGTGATAACCGCCCGCTTTACAATTTCCGAGGCCGCCCAGCTGACGCTTGAGATTTCGGCCATCACAGATGCCGACACGCTGATCAATATCGCCAATCATTCTTATTGGAATTTGGATGGATCCACGACCATTGACGGCCATATACTGACCGTGCCCGCCGACAGCTATGTGCCCGTTGATGCCGCCTGCATTCCCACGGGTATTGCAAACGTTGACGGTACAGGATTTGACCTGCGCACAGCCACCGTGATGGACCCGAAAAACAGACAACGACTTGATCATAATTTCTGTCTAAATGGCGATGAAGGCGTTCTCAAACCCGCCTGCACATTGACCGGCCAAAACGGCGTAACCATGGCGATGCAGACCACAGAGGTCGGCCTGCAAGTCTTTGACGCATGGCCCATTTCATCTGGTGATTTTAAAGGCCATAACGGTACACCCTATGTGCCACATTGCGGCGTCGCGTTAGAGGCCCAACGCTGGCCAGACGCGCCCAATCAAGACGGGTTCTCGTCTTGTGTGCTGCGTGCAGGTGAGACCTATCAGCAGGTGACAAGCTGGACGTTTACGCGCCTAAACCTATGTCAATCTTAGGCTGGTTCAATGGTTCATTTACCATAAATAAAGTAATTTATTAGCCCCTCGATTAAGGTAGCTGCAGCAAGATTATCCCATATGGCACCGCCATTCTAGGTTGACCTGGCAGTTGAAAAATAAAGTGGTCCATACCTGCTGCTATGATTGCTCCACCGCCACTACGTACAGGCGCAGCTCTCAAATACTGAGGGAAGTTACTGTTAAACGCTATTCTATAGCCGAGGTTCTTCAATTCAGACATCCTCTCCCCCATAGAGAAGAGACCTTGCTTGGCAAACTCTAGCTCAGTCCTCAAATTTTCTACTTCGCTTTCACTCAGCGGGGTGAATTCGCTTGTCACGATACTTTCGTCAAATTCGATCATTATTTTTCCTCCTTCAAAAGGCTACGAGCTTATACGTCAACCGCACGTCGAGCAAGTTTCTCAAAGCGCCACCTTAGTGCAGGCAAGCGCCGCCCCACAAAGCGTGTCACCCCTTCAAACCCGCCTCATACCATTTGCGGATCATCGCGCGGCTCTCGTCTTCCATATAGGTGAGGTTCGCAGGGGGCATCGCGTGAGTTGCCCCAGCCTGAAGCCAGATCTCGCGTGCATGGGTGGCCACTTGCTGCGCCGTTTCCAACACGACACCTTTCGGGGGCGACGCCATGCCATCCCATGCAGGTTCAACCGCATGGCACATGGAGCAGTTGCCCAGCACCAGTTCATGCACATCCTCAAACCCGTCTGCGCTGGCAAAGCGCTGCGCCACGGGGCCTAGTTGAGACAGATCATCATCGCCGCTGTCTTGGCTATAAATCCCAATTGTTGACAGCCAAATCACCGCCGCAAACAGCGCCGCCGTTAAACCCCAAGTCCACCACAACATGCCTTCGCGTTTGTGCATGGTGTTGAAAAAGTGCCGAATGGTCACGCCCATCAAAAACACCAGTGCCGCGATCAGCCAATTGTACTGGGACGCAAAGGCCAAGGGGTAGTGATTGGACAACATCATGAAAAGCACAGGCAAGGTCAGATAGTTGTTATGCGTTGAGCGTTGCTTGGCAATTTTTCCATATTTCGCATCCGGCGTGCGACCTTCTTTCAGGTCCTTCACCACGATACGCTGGTTTGGCATGATGATCATAAATACGTTCGCAGTCATGATCGTCGCGGTAAATGCGCCCAAATGCAAAAGCGCGGCACGCCCTGAGAACACCTGCGTATAGCCCCATGCCATGACCACAAGGATCACATACAATAAGATCATCAACCGTGTGTTATCGTCGCCAAATTTACTTTTACAGATAAGATCGTAAGCGATCCAACCGAACAGCAAAGACCCGATGGAAATCGCGATACCAGCCCAAATCGGCATCTCTAACACATTGGGGTCAACCAAATACAATTCGGCCCCAAGGTAATAAACAAGGACCATCAAAGCAGCGCCCGACAGCCATGTGGCATAGCTTTCCCATTTGAACCAAATCAGATCCTCGGGCATCCGTTCAGGGGCAACCAAGTACTTTTGAATAAAGTAAAACCCGCCACCGTGAACTTGCCATTCCTCACCATGAACGCCTTTGCCACGGTCTATTGAGGGGCGCAGACCCAAGTCCAAAGCGATAAAGTAAAACGATGATCCGATCCATGCGATCGCCGTGACGACATGCAGCCAACGCACCGCGAATTCCAACCATTCCATCAAAATCGGATAAATCATTTGTTAGCTCCCGCGGTAAGTTGAAAATCCAAACGGCGACAGCAAAAGCGGGACATGATAGTGTGACGCCATATCGTTTATGCCAAAGCGGATGGGAATGATGTCTAAGAAAAATGGCTCAGGCTGTGTGGAGCCATGGGCGCGCAGATAATCGCCAGCATGAAACACCAACTCATACGCGCCACATTGAAAATCACCTTTGGGTAAAATTGGACTGTCGGTGCGTCCATCCTCGTTGGTGATCATCTCAACCAGCTTGACCCGCTTGTCCCTGTCCAAGGCAAACAGTTCGACCCTAAGGCCCCCCGCAGGCAAACCAAGCGCAGTGTCGAGAACATGTGTCGTCAAATATCCAGAAGTCATAGGTTATATGCTCAATTTATTCGCTATTTAAATTTAAGCTGTCGGAAAGACGGCTCTTGCGCAATCAATCTTTTGCAGACCTTAGGGAAGAAACGGTAGTAAAAGAGGCGAAAAGCCTATCAATTAGTCAAAAATTTTGAAAGCCCCTCAAAATGCAACATGAATTGTCTCGTTACCCACGCAACATGACAGGTTATGGCCCCAACGCCCCTGACCCCAAATGGCCGAACGACGCACGCGTCGCGGTGCAATTTGTGCTGAATTACGAGGAAGGCAGCGAAAATTCCGTGCTGCACGGCGATGCGGCATCAGAAGCGTTTTTGTCCGACATTGCGGGCGCGACCCCATGGCAAGGGCAACGGCATTGGAACATGGAAAGCATCTATGATTATGGCGCACGCGCGGGCTTTTGGCGCTTGCACCGTCTGTTCACGGGCGCGGATATTCCGGTGACCATTTACGGCGTTGCAACGGCGCTCGCACGGTCCCCCGAACAGGTTGCCGCGATGCAAGAGGCCGATTGGGAAATCGCCAGCCACGGTTTAAAATGGGTCGAACACAAAGACATGCCTGAGGCTGACGAGCGCGCCGCCATCACAGAGGCCGTGCGCCTGCACACCGAGGTCACAGGCGCCCGTCCGCGTGGCTGGTACACAGGACGTTGTTCGGAAAACACAGTGCGCCTTGTGGCTGAGGAAGGCGGTTTTGACTATATCTCAGACACCTATGACGACGATCTGCCCTATTGGATCGAGGCGGGCGAACGCGACCAATTGATCATCCCCTACACGCTTGAGGCCAACGATATGCGCTTTGCCACAGCTCCGGGGTACATCACTGGCGAGCAATTTTTCACCTATCTCAAAGACGCTTTTGATGTGCTTTATGCAGAAGGTGCAGATCACACGCCGAAAATGATGTCCATCGGTCTGCATTGTCGCTTGATCGGACGCCCCGGCAAATTGGCGGGCCTAAAAAAATTCATCGACTACATCCAAACCTTTGAAAACGTTTGGACTCCCAAGCGCGTCGAGATCGCCGAACATTGGGCGCAAACCCATCCTCATGTCCGCAAAACCCGTCCCAGCCAAATGGATCGCACAGGTTTTGTAAACAGGTTTGGCAGCATTTACGAACATTCCCCATGGATTGCAGAACGGGCTTTTGATCTTGAACTTGGCCCTGCCCATGACAGTGTTATTGGCATCCATTCCGCGCTGTTCCGTATGTTCCGCTCAGCCTCTGAGGATGAAAAACTTGGCGTTTTAACAGCCCATCCAGACCTTGCAGGTAAACTTGCCGCCGCCAAACGCCTGACCGCAGAAAGCACTGCCGAGCAAGCCTCTGCTGGATTGGATGCCTTGACCGATACGGAACGTGCGACATTTCAAGATTTAAACGCGCAATATGTCGAAAAGTTCGGCTTCCCCTTTATCATCGCGGTCAAAGACAATACCAAGGATACGATTTTATCGGCCTTTCACACCCGATTGAACCACTCACGCGATACCGAATTTACAGCCGCCTGCACCCAAGTGGAGCGCATTGCATGGCACCGCCTGCACGACCTATTTGACACAACTGAAAGCCAAAAATGACCTACGCCTTCCCGCCCGGCGGCTTGCCCTCACAAAGTGAGAACCCTGAAAGTACCGCAGTCTTTACAGAGGCTTACGCCGTCATTCCCGCAAGTGTACAACGTGATATCGTCACCAGCTTCCTTCCCGGCTGGAACGGCATGCGGATGTGGATTTTGGCGCGCCCTATGACGGGTTTTGCGGAAACCTTTGCGCAATATGCGGTCGAATTGGCCCCTGGCGGTGGCACGTCTTATCCCGAACCAGATCGCGAAGCCCAAGCGGTTTTATTCGTGGCCTTTGGCGAAGTGCGCCTGTCTATTGGCGGTGCGCGCTCGGTCCTTAAAGCGGGACATTTGGCCTATATTCCTGCTGGCGCTGTTTGGGAAATTTGGAACACGTCCGATGCCCCTTGCGGCTTTCACTGGATCCGCAAGCGCTACAACCATATGCAAAGCCTCAACCCGTTAGAGGCCTTCACCGTGCATGAAACGGATGTCCCCAAAAGCGAGATGCCCGATTGCGATGGCGTTTGGGCCACGCAACGCTTCTTTGATCCCTTTGATTTGCGCTATGATTTTCACGCCAACATTGTCAACATTCTGCCTGGTGGACGCATTCCTTTTGCCGAAACCCATGTTATGGAACACGGGCTTTATGTGCTGTCTGGCACAGCTAAGTATCTGTTAAATAAAGATTGGGTCGAGGTCGGCCCCGGCGACTTTATGTGGTTGCGCGCCTTTTGTCCGCAGGCCTGTATTGCCACAGGCGATAAACCTTTTCGCTATCTTTTGTACAAAGATGTGAACCGGCATGTATCGCTTGATTTGGCAGGACATGGGCGATGAAAAACACTGTTGTTATCACTCCTTTGACAGCTGAAGCCTTTGCCCCCTACGGCGATATTTTGGATGCAAGTGGCGCGCCAGATAAGATCATCAACGCGGGCAAATGCGAGCGGTTTCATGACCGCGCAAAGATCGATGTGATGCAAGCCCGCGTGGGCATTTCTATCTTTAAAGCCGAGCTGCGATCCCTGCCCTATCAGCTTGATCTGATCGAGCGTCACCCCGAGGGATCACAAGCCTTTGTATCGATGTCGAATGAGCCGTTTTTGGTGATTGTCTCAGACGGCCCTGATGCAACACCAAAGGCGTTTATCACCGACGGCGCGCAGGCAATCAATTTCCATCGTGGCACATGGCACGGGGTGCTGACGCCTTTGGCTGGAAACGGCATGTTCACCGTGATCGACCGCATCGGTGAGACACCAAATTTGGAAGAATTCACGTTTGATGCGCCTTGGACGGTGGTGGCGGACGAAGCCTAGTTTTTAAAATGTTTAATGACTTTGTGGCGCGGATTTTAAATTGTTTAAACCTTTGGGGCAGTGCCACTTTACATGTTTTAATGGTTTTTGAGGCTGTAATTTTCAAGATCGTGATTTCTCCCCATGACACCTACCGGCTCAGCGCAGAGCGCAGCGAGATTGACCCTACGAATTCTTCAGAAAAGATAAGCCAACAGGTCACTCAAGCCATCAGAAATTAACCCTTTGATTTAAAACATTTGCTGCGCAGCATTTTAACGTTACGAGAAGCCGCCTCCGCCTGGTGTTTCCAGAACGAAGACACCATCGGTTGGCAGCTCGATTTCATCCTTGCCGTGCAATTCTATCCGCGTGCCATCGGGCAGCAAGGCGTAGTTCACGCCGACCTGTCCGCCATCTGCACCACCGACACCAAAGGGTTGTACTATGCGATGCGAACAGATGGTTGTGACAGTAACTGGCTCTAAAAACCGTAGCTTGCGAATTGCTCCGTTGCCGCCTTTATGCGTACCCTGCCCGCCTGAACCTTGGCGGATTGAGAATTCTTCCAAACGCACGGGAAAACGGGATTCCAAAATTTCGGGGTCGGTCATACGCGTGTTGGTCATATGGCTTTGCACAGCGTCACAACCATCGAAATCGGCGCCAGCGCCAGTGCCGCCCGCAATCGTTTCGTAGTTTTGAAAAGTCTCATTACCCCAAACGAAATTGTTCATCGTCCCTTGTGAACTTGCGACCACCCCCAAAGCACCAAACAAAGCATTGCAAGCAGCTTGCGACACTTCGGTGTTGCCCGCGATCACGGCGGCGGGGGCGCAAGGGTTAAGCATCGACCCCTCAGGCACGATGATCTCGATCGGGCGCAGACAGCCTTCGTTGAGCGGAATATTTTTGCCGACCAAACAGCGGAACACGTATAAAACCACAGCGCGCGAGATCGACAGAGGCGCGTTGAAGTTGCCACTGTGCTGATCGCTGGTGCCAGCGAAATCGACGGTAGCAGTGCGGGTGGCTTGATCGACGCGCAGGGCCACTTTTATCTGTGACCCGTCATCCATTGGATAGGTGAAATCACCATCTTTCAATCGATCAATCACATCGCGCACGGCGGCTTCGGCGTTGTCTTGCACATGGCTCATGTACGCGGTGACGACATCCGCGCCATAGCGTTTGGCGATGCCGAGCAAAGCGGCGCGACCTGTTTCATTGGCGGCGACTTGGGCTTGCAGGTCGGCGACATTTTGATCCAGATTGCGCGCGGGATATTTGGCGGATGCAAGCACATCACGGATGGCAGCATCCTCGAACGTGCCTTTTGTGACAAGACGCATATTGTCGATCAAGACGCCTTCCTCATCGATGTGACAACTATCGGGGGGCAAAGACCCCGGCGTGCGTCCGCCGATGTCGGCATGATGCCCACGCGAGCCGAGCCAATAGGCAGGTTTTCCATTAACGAAAACAGGTGTAACCACGGTCACATCGGGCAAATGGGTGCCACCACGGTAGGGCGAATTGAGCACAAAAGCATCGCCATCACAGGCATCAGGATTGTCGCGGATCACGGTTTGAATGCTGTCGGACATCGACCCTAAATGCACAGGCACATGGGGAGCGTTTGCGACCAGATGCCCCTGCGCGTCAAAGATAGCACAAGAGAAATCAAACCGTTCTTTGATGTTCACCGACCACGCGGTATTGGCCAATGTCGCGCCCATTTGGTCGGCCACAGACATGAACAGATTGGACATAACTTCGAGCAAGATCGGATCAGCCGCCGTGCCATTTGCAGCGGTTTGCGTAACAGCCGTGGTGCGGGTCAAAATCAGCATACCTTGGGCGTCCAACTGAGCCGTCCAATCGGGCTCAATCACATTGGTGCCGGTGGGCTCAGAAATGATAGCGGGGCCAGCGATGATCTGACCGCAAGCCAACGTCAAACGATCATACAGCGGCACCTGCCCCCAGCCTTTGGCTTGCACTGAAATTTGCGCTTGTGGATGACCGTCAAGATTGGGCATCTCGGCAGCGCGTGGCGCTTCGCCCGTCTCGCCTACGGCTTCGACCGACAACATATCGATGATCAGGTGATCGCCTGCGGGGGCGAAACCAAAGCGGGCGATATGGGCGTCATGAAACGCCTTGCGCATGGCATCGACTGCCCCCCACGCGACCTCTAACGTCTGATGAGAGCCCTGAGTGCGCAGATGCGCATGACGGATCACGCTGGCGGAAGGCAGGCCTTGATCCAGCACCTCGCTGCGCACAGCATCGCACAGGGCATCAAGCGCGGGAACAAGTGTCGCGCTGTCTTCAAGCGCACAATCAGCCTGCATTTCGCGCAAGGCACGCACCTCAGCCAAGCCCATACCGTAAGCCGACAGAACGCCCGCGAAGGGATGGATCAAAACGCGGCGCATATTCAGGGCATCGGCCACCAAACAAGCGTGCTGTCCGCCTGCCCCGCCAAAGCATTGCAGCGCATAATCTTGTGACACATCATGGCCGCGCTCGACCGAAATTTTCTTGATCGCATTGGCCATATTATAGACCGCGATCTGCAAGAACCCTTCGGCGACTTGCACGGGTGTGAGGCTTTGATCGGTGGCCTTGTTGATCTGATCCGTGATCATCTGCATCGCTTGAACCGTCGCAGCGACGTCCAAAGGCGCATCGCCGTTTGGACCGAACACATGCGGGAAATGGTCGGGGTTCAGCTTGCCCAAAAACACGTTGCAATCGGTCACGGTCAGCGGCCCGCCACGTTTGTAAGCCGCGGGACCGGGATCGGCGCCCGCGCTTTCTGGGCCGACTTGCAGACGCCCATCGCGAAAGCTGCAAATCGATCCACCACCAGCGGCCACGGTGTGAATATCCATCATCGGCGCACGCATGCGCACGCCTGCCACTTCGGTTTCGAACGAACGTTCAAACGCACCCGCATAATGGCTTACATCGGTCGAGGTTCCCCCCATGTCAAAACCAATCAGCCGGTCAAACCCCGCCGCTTCACCGGTGCGCACCATGCCCACGATGCCCCCCGCAGGCCCCGACAGAATCGCATCACGCCCTTGGAAGTTTTGCGCATCTGTCAGCCCGCCATTGGACTGCATAAACATCAACCGTTCGCAGGCCTGTCCAAGGCGCAAAGCCCCCGCGACTTGATCAACATAGCGACGCAAAATAGGCGACAGATAAGCATCAACCACGGTGGTATCTGCGCGTGAGACCAGCTTGGCCAGACGCGAGACATCGCTTGAGGTGGACACTTGCGTAAAGCCGATGTCGCGCGCCATTTCCGCGGCGCGCTGTTCATGAGCGGGGTTGAGATAAGCATGCACAAAAGCGATGGCGACCGAGCGCAGGCCAGCATCAAAGCCACTTTGCAACGCATCGCGTAGGCCCATCTCGTCCAGTGGCGTAACTTCGGCACCAGACGCATTCAACCGCCCTGTAATCTCGGCGGTACTTTGATACAACAGATCCGGGCGTTGGATGTGCAAGGCAAACAAATCGGGGCGCGTTTGATAACCGATGCGCAGCAGATCTTTGAAGCCTTGGGTGATCAGCAACAGCACCGCTTCGCCTTTGCGTTCCAGCAGCGCGTTGGTGGCCACAGTCGTGCCCATTTTCACGGCCCTAATCGCCCCATCGGGAATCGGTGTGCCAGTCTTCAGTCCCATCAAGTCGCGAATGCCCTGTTCGGCAGCATCGACATAGCGCTCAGGGTTGGACGACAGCAATTTATGCGTGTGCAATGTGCCATCAGGGTGTTTGGCCACGACATCCGTAAAGGTGCCGCCACGATCTATCCAAAACTCCCACTGCGCGTCTGACATATGTACTTTCCGCAATCTTGGCGGCCCCAAATGATGATCGCAGAGACCCTATCGCAGGCCATGAATGGCAACAAGGTTTGTGCGCGGACAGGCCGTTAAAAAAAGAAAAACAACGTCATGCAGAAAAGTGGCAGATTCACTCTTGACCCTGCCAGAGTGACAGACTACTTACGCGGCACTTCGGCGGAGTAGCTCAGTTGGTTAGAGCAGCGGAATCATAATCCGCGTGTCGGGGGTTCAAGTCCCTCCTCCGCTACCATTATCCCTTGCAATGTTGATTAATCGCATTGTCTTTGGGTAATGATGGCGATGATTCCAAAGCAGCGCACAACCAACCCACATAAGACATCAAAACGCGCAGGATCGTCTTAGATCCCACGCGCATTTTTTTCATTCAGATGATTTAGGCGATACGGAAGACTTTGGCAGCTTCTTCTTTGGTGATGTCAGCCTTATCATGCACAGATGTGACACGACCGCGCTCCATAAACACCAATTGATCGGCCAAATCGTAGGCAAATTCAAAGTACTGTTCCACAAGCACAATCGCCATATCGCCACGATCACGCAAAAGCGCAATCACGCGGCCGATTTGTTGAATGATATTGGGCTGAATGCCCTCTGTCGGCTCATCCAGCAACAAGAGTTTTGGCTTGATGATCAGCGCCCGCGCGATGGCCAATTGTTGTTGTTGCCCTCCAGACAGGTCGCCGCCACGGCGGTGCAAAAAGTCTTTGAGGATCGGGAATAATTCGAACACCTCGTCAGGGATGTAATGTTCGGATTTGGGCAAACAAGCAAAGCCGGTCTCAAGGTTTTCCTTCACGGTCAGCAGCGGGAAAATCATCCGCCCTTGCGGCACAACACCGATGCCTTTTTTGGCCAGAGCATCAGAATTGGCGCGGCCTACATCTTCGCCATCCAGCATCATCGTTCCAGAGGATCGCGGATGCGCGCCGCAGATGGCTTTCAGAAGGCTTGTCTTGCCAACCCCGTTGGTGCCCATGACACAGGTCACCTTGCCCGCTTGGGCGCTCAGCGCCACGTCATGTAAAATCTGCGAGCCACCGTAATGCAGCGATAGGTTTTGGACATCGAGCATTGGTTATCTCCCCAAGTAGACGTCGATGACGCCTTGGTTTTTGGTCACGTGATCCAGCGAGCCTTCGGCCAAAACAGACCCTTCGTGCAGCACGGTCACTTTACAGTTCAGGCGGCGGATGAATTCCATATCATGTTCGATCACCACCACGGCGCGGGTTTTCGCGGCTTCTTTCAAGATATCCGTGGTGTGTTCGCGTTCGCCCAAGGTCATGCCTGCCGCGGGTTCATCCACCAGCAGCAATTTCGGGTCTTGCGCCAGCAACATGCCGATTTCCAACCATTGTTTTTGCCCATGTGATAGCTCGCCTGATTTGCGCGCCAACTCATCCGTCAGACCGATGGTGTCAGCCAGCTCATGCACTTTGGCAATGTCTTTGGCTTTGGGGCGAAAGAACAACACAGCAATCGGGGAACGATCATTGCGCACCGCGATCATCAAGTTGTCAAAGACCGATTGATCCTCAAACACAGTCGGGCGTTGGAACTTGCGACCAATACCGATGCGGGCGATTTTCGCCTCGTTCATACCAATCAAATTGCGTGACAAATCCCCCCACAACACAGAGCCCTCATCGGGTTTTGTCTTGCCAGTGACGATGTCCATAAAGGTGGTTTTACCCGCCCCGTTCGGCCCGATGATGGCCCGCATTTCGGCGTGACCGATTGAGAACGACAGATTGTTGATGGCTTTAAACCCATCAAAAGACACGGAAATACCTGAGACTTCTAAAAGCTGGCTCATTTCTCGGCCTCCTCTTCACGCAAGGACCCTGCATCTGGTCCAAGTGGCGCGCCTTTGCGGTTCGGCGAAAAACGCCCCGTGAAGACATCGACCAAACCGCCGATACCTTTGGGGGCAAACAAAGTGACCAGAACAAAGGACAGGCCCAGCAGAACTTGCCACCAATCAACCCATTTCACCTCGTAAAAGCCAAGGTTGATATTGGGCGCTTGACCGCCTGTGAACCACGTGGACACCAGCGAGACCACCACAGCGCCGATCACAGCGCCATAGATGCGACCTCGACCACCGATGGCGACCCAAACCGCGAGGTAAATAGAGGCAATTGGCGCGATTTCGGCAGGGTTGATGATGCCCGCTTGCGGATAATACAGCGCACCACCGATGGCGGCCATAATGGCGGTGAGCACGAAGACGAACAGCTTATAGCCTTCAACTGAATAGCCCAAGAACCGCACCCGCGCCTCGTCATCGCGGATACCGCGAATGACAGACCCGAACTTGCCAGAGACCACAAAAGACGTAGCGATATAGGTGAGTGCGAGCGCCAAAGCCGAGGCCCAAAGGAACCAGATCGACATCACGCTTTGCGGAATATCATCAGCGCCAGGCAGGTTTTGCAGACCAGACAGGCCGTTGTTGCCGCGTAAGCCGCTATCGTTTTGAAACAGGTACAAAGACAGCGCGAGGGTCATCGCTTGGGTCAAGATCGACAGGTAAACGCCTGTGACGCGCGAGCGAAAGGCGAGCCAGCCAAAGACCAAAGCCACAAGGCCAGGCACCAAGACAACCATCATCAGTTGCAGGATCAAGCTGTCAGCAAACATCCAAATCGCGGGAAAGTCCGACGATCCGACGACGCCGAAAATCTGACTGCCGATGGCGTCTGAAATTTCCGATGCGGTGGCGGGAATGGGTGATGAGGCCAATGAGTTGACCACAATGATTTCGGTGCGCGCATACATCAGCCACATGCCGATCATATAGCCGCCCACACCAAAGAACGCGAAGTGGCCGAGCGATAGAATACCTGTGTAGCCCCAGACCAGATCCATCGCGATGGCGACCAGCGCGAGGCACAGTGTTTTGCCCAGCGTTTTGACGAAAGAGGTCGAGACCAAGCCTGATCCGTAAGCCTCTGACATCAAGGTGACGCCAAGGGTGAACAGAGCCAGCAGGCCGAGGAACACCAAGAGAGACGGGTTTTTCATAAAGAATGAGTTGTTCATGTGATCAATCCCCCGCCGCGCGGCCTTTGAGGGCGATGATACCCTTGGGCCGGAACTGGATGAAAATAATGATAAAGACGATCATATAGGTCTGTGCGGCCAAAGTGTTGGACGGGTTCAGCCATTCGATGCCTTTTTGTAAGAAACCGATGCCAAGTGCGCCCAGCAAAGTCCCCCAGATATTGCCAACACCGCCGACAACCACGGTCATAAACGACTGCACGATGTAATCTGCACCCATCTCTGACGTCACCTTGGCATAAAGCCCGATGGCCACGCCCGCGATGCCCGCGATACCAGAGCCCAACCCAAATGTGAGCATATTCACGCGGTCGGGATTGATGCCCATTGATGCGGCCATTTTCGGATTTTGCGTCACTGCGCGGGTCTCTAAACCAAGGCGGGTTTTCTTCATGATGAACAAGAACACCCCAAGGAAAATCCCCGCCAGCACGAAAATCGCGATGCGAATGTAAGAGATTGCCAACACATCATTGAACACCAAAGCGCCGTCTAACCATGCAGGCGAAGTCAGCGGACGGGCCTGCGTGCCAAAGATGTTTTTTGCGATTTGCTGCAAAGCGATAGCCACCCCGAAAGAGGCCAAAAGCGTCTCAAGCGGACGGTTGTACAACCAGCGAATGATCAAACGTTCCATCGCCACGCCCGCGGCAAAGGTCACCATGAATGCCGCAGGGATCGCGACCAGAATAGAGACGGTGTAATCAGGGATAATCTGCTGCACGACGTATCCGGTGTAGGCGCCCATCATAATGAATTCGCCATGCGCCATGTTGATCACGCCCATCACCCCAAAGGTGATGGCCAGACCGATGGCAGCCAGAAAATAGATCGAGGCCAAAGACAATCCATCAAGGGCCAAATCCAAAGTTTGGTTTAAGCCAACAGCGCGATCAATGGTTTTCAGCGTGGCCTCTGCCGCATCTGTGACAGCCTTGGAAGGTTCGGCGTACACCTCGACAAACTCGGTGGATTTCACCGCATCTTCAATAGAATAGCCCGCATCCCATTCCGGGACGACACCTTCAGACACCAAGACCATATAGGCACGATCACGGGCGTCTTGATCGGCAAGATCGGCCACACCAACACCACCGACCATGCCGTCTTGGATATTGGCGACAAGCGCATCTTTGCGTTCGGAAATTGTAGGTTGCGCGGGGATCATGCCTGCTGAGACCATCCGGGCCAGAGCATCTTCAAAGGGCAATGCCTCAGAGCCCGCGATGACTCTGTCTTTTATATTTGCATCATCCGGCAGGCTGTCTTTTAGCGCGATTGTCGTGGTCAAAACCGGGTTTAACACGGCACGGACATCCAGTGACAAAGCCCCATTAAACCCTTGGATCGCAGCCACGCGCGCGGCATCATCTGTGTCATAGGAAATTGTCAGCAAACGCTCGGTCACTTCCTTGAGCGCTTTGATGTCAGGATCGGTCTCGCCAGCGATCGAGGCGCGTAAAGGGGCCAAATGAGAGGCTTCGCCATCGCGTTGAATGGCCAAAATGGCTTCCGAGCGGCGCGCAGGATCAGGGTCGCTCAACTGGAACTGAACAAGAGCCGCACCAATGACAGCACGAATACCCGAATTGGGTTTCAACTGTTTCAGATCGCTTTTGGCAAAGTCGCCAACAGCCGCGTCACTGTCGAAATCATAAAGGGTGTAAGTCTTTGAATCCACTTCCTCAGCATAGAAAAACAGCCGATCGTCTTTACGCTGCCACATGTCCCGCGACTGCCATTTTTGCAAAACATTTTGCGCGGACGGCAAGCCTGAGGCTGCGATGGCATCAATCGCTGGGCCGATGGTTTTACGGGACGATTTTTCGATCACCTCGCGGTGCGTTTGCAGCACCTCTTGGATCGTTTGATCTTGGGCCTGCGCAGGCGATGGGGCCAAAGCAGGCGATGCAAAAGCGGCCAAGACAATGAAGGTGGCTGTCAGAAAGCGGATCATAGGGATCTTCTTTGAATGGAATGAAAAGGGCGACAAAAGCGCCGCCCTTTGAAAGTCGTATGGGCCAGAAAAAGCGAACTCTTAGTAGTTAGATTTCAACTGAACACATGTTTCTGTTTCGGTGTTGTACATGCCACAACCGAGATCTTTCCAATCGGACATCAACACAGCGGATTCTGGCAAGAAGTCCGTCCACGCATCGCCAGGTACTTCAGTTGTCTGGGAGATGATGTCGAATTGACCGTCAGCTTGGATTTCGCCGATCAGAACAGGTTTCGCGAGGTGGTGGTTGACGCCCATCACCGCTGTACCGCCTGTCAAGTTCGGGAATTTTTGGCCGTACATCGCGGTGCGAACCGCGTCTACGTCTGTTGTGCCTGCCGCTTCAACAGCGTTGACCCACATGTTGAACCCGATGAAATGCGCTTCCATTGGATCGTTTGTCACGCGCTCTTCGCCCATTTTCGCTTTCCATGCTGCGATGAATTCATCGTTGAGCTCGGATTCTGCGGATTGGAAGTAGTTCCAAGCGGCCAAGTGACCCACAAGGTTGGATGTGTCCAATCCGGACAGCTCTTCTTCGCCAACAGAGAAGGCTACAACTGGAATATCGTCAGCTGAGATACCAGCGGATGCCAATTCTTTGTAGAAGCCGATGTTCGCGTCGCCGTTGATCGTAGAGATCACGCCAACTTTTTTACCGTCTGCGCCAAGCGCCACAACGTCTGCGACGATTTTGGACCAATCAGAGTGACCGAAAGGTGTGTAGTTTACAAAGATATCTTCAGCAGCGATGCCTTTGCCCGCGAGGTAGGATTCAAGGATGTTGTTTGTTGTGCGTGGGTAGACATAGTCTGTGCCAAGCAATGCGAATTTCTCGACACCAAGCTCGTCGAGGAAGTAATCTGTCGCAGGAATAGCTTGCTGGTTTGGCGCAGCCCCTGTGTAGAAGACGTTTTTCGATGACTCTTCGCCCTCATATTGAACTGGGTAGAACAGCAAGCCGTTCAACTCTTCGATCACTGGCAAAACAGATTTGCGCGACACAGATGTCCAGTTGCCGAACATCACGTCAACTTCATGTACAGTCAAAAGTTCACGCGCTTTTTCTGCAAACAATGGCCAGTCGGACGCAGGGTCAACAACAACCGCTTCCAATTGGCATCCAAGAACGCCGCCTTTGGCGTTTTGTTCGTCAACAAGCATCAACATAACGTCTTTAAGTGTGGTCTCAGAAATCGCCATAGAACCAGACAAAGAGTGCAGAACGCCCACTTTTGTGGTGCAATCTTCGGCCAAAGCGGCCGTTGTCATAGCGGTAGTGGCGATCAGGGCTGAGGCCAGTGTAGCTTTAAGTTTGGTGGTCACGTCGAACATCCTTTTTGGATGCCAAAGGCGTGCGGTTTCTGCTCGCAAACTGCGAGTGCCATGGACGTCTTCCATTTTTGGCTTGAAACGCTTACATGCCCCTAGCAGCGTTAATCAGTTGCATTCGTGTGGTGGTGGCGACCTGCAAGTCTGGCCATCATCACACATTCCCCACAACTCTCTCGGTTCCGTATTAAGCGGCTCCAATTGAATTGCTTTAAACACTTTGACCCACTGATTGGTTTTGAACACGACTAGGTGATCACAGACCGCCTGCGCCGCCTACTTTCCACGCGAACGCATAATTATTGCGCAAGACGCCCAATAATGACGTATAATTAATCTCTTTACTAAAAAAATAGCTCACGACCAAAGCAAATGCACAGAAATCATACACAGAAAAATCTGTCACCGATTCCACCTTTGCGCCCCCAATCGCACGTGTCTGCCTCTAAGACACACCCGCATTTCATCCGCAAATTCGGCCGCCTTGAGTGACAAGCGAAAGCTAAAACCCCTAAAAATTTTGAGCGTAAACACTTTATTCGTTGATTTCGCCCATTTTGAGCCAAACGACTGATCCGCGCAGTGACCACATCGCTGTGCCTGCGCAGGATTGCATTTCTAACATGTGGCCTAGGGAAACAAATGAAAAATCTATTTGGGAAAGCTATCGGCTCAATCGCCATCAAAATGGCCATCGCCATTCTTGCACTCGCAGGCACAACCGCTGCGGCAATTTTTATTTCAACCTCGCTCATTTCCTCCATCACGGATGAAGTTGAAACTTTGGTCGAAGACAATTTACCGCCACTTAGCGCCGCGATGCAAATCTCAGACGCCGTTCTCAAGTTCAAAGATGCAACAAATACGCTCATAGCATCCTATTCCCTGATCGGTTTTCCTGCCCATCAAGACAATATGAACAAGGCCGCACAAGAACTGCGTGAAGCGGCAGAGGCGATACCCAGTGAAGGCCACGAAAATCTCAACTTATCAGTGCAAGCATTGCTCAGCGACACCCGCCAGCTTATCGACGAAAAACATCTCGCTCTCACCTCAAGCTCAGATAATTTCAAACTGATGGCCGCGCTCAACGGCCTGTCGCATGAAGTGTCTGGTGACCTGACTGAAATCAACAAATCAGCCTCCTTCCGCTTGATGATCGCAACTGGCGAAGCCATCCAATCCACACAGACCGGTGTCGATGCGTTAATCGACGCAAACATGGGCGGGCTGGCCACGCTCTATGAACTCAAGGCAAGCGCGGAACACGCGACAAGCACAACCCTCGCTTATGCCGCCATCGCCGATCCCAATAACCTGGCCGCACTCGCTGCCAAAAAACTCAGCCTGAAGACAATCAAAGATCTCGAACGCACTGTTAATCGCATTGGAATCATCAACGGAGATGTTCCCGCCTTAGCCGCAAGCAAGGAACTTTTGGGGCACTTACATGAAATTCACACCCCCAACGGGACTGTTTCTTCGCAGCAACACGAAACCTTGCTGCAAGCCCAAGCAAAATTTGCCGACACAACCAAAACGATTATCGCGAACGACATGCAAGCTCTTGATGATGCGGGGCAAAGTTTCCTCCGTGGAAACGACGCAATCATTAAAAACTTAACTGAAGTGAAATTCGCAGAAATTCGTTCCGTAGACTCGCTCAACATCGCGATCAAATCTGCTCTGCTCAAGCTGCAACAAGGCGCCTCCTCCATCAATCCTGGTTACATCCAAGCCTTACAATTTGAACTGCTACAAGACCGTGAAGACATCCAGAAAAACTTAAACCTCGTTGCGGATGAAACGGCAGACAAAGTACGTCAAATTCTATTGGCAACAGATCCAGAAACAGGGGCGCTGGCCACGCGCCTCCAAGCCATAAACGCGCAATCGTCGTCTCGGACCAAAGCCACACATCTGATTGAAGAAATTCTAACGATATCTCATGAAGTGACTGAAATTTCACATGAAAGCCTTGCAGCCATTGACGAGGCAGGGTCTTTCGTCGTCTCCGACGCACGCAACGCCTCCGCCACAATGAGGTCTATTAGTATCATTGCGCTTTTCGCCGTCACAGCGGCACTGCTGATGATCCATTTAACGATTGTACAACCGTTGAAGGTTGTCACCCACAGTACAGAGCGACTTGCAAATGGTGACATGTCCGAGCTTAAAAAAACAGGTGGCACGCATGGCGAAATTGCCCGATTGATGTCCGCTTTGCGCGTTTTCAGAAACAACCTGCTTGAAAAAGAGCGCATGGATGCCGAAGCTGTCGAGCGCGCTGAAAATGAACGCCTCGCAGAAATTGCAGCCGAAAAACGTGCAAAAGAACAAGAGGCAGAAGAACAAGACCGTGCCCGTCAAACTGCAGCACGCGAACAAGAGCTTGCCGCTGCAGCAGAGCGTGAAAAAGAAAAAGCGCGTGCCGCAGCTGAGGCTGAACGCGCCGAACGTCATGAAGAGCAAACTGCAATCGTGAAAGCCCTTGCTGATGGTCTTCGTAGATTGGCTCAGGGCGATATTTCTCAGACACTCGACGAAGACTTTCCAGCTGGATATGAACAACTGCGCAGTGACTTCAATGATGCTGTGAGATCCCTAAAAGATGTCGTCTCGAAACTTTCAGACACGTCGCAAACCATTCACTCCAATTCCAAGGAAATTTCTCACGCTGCCGACGATCTGTCCGTGCGCACAGAACGCACAGCCTCAACTTTGGCTGAATCAGCTGCGGCACTGACACAGCTTACGGTTTCCGTTCAATCTGCGGCAGATGGTGCGGCGCTTGCCAATCAAACCGTAAAAGCCGCACATCAAAATGCGGAATCGACAAACCTTGTGGTCAAGGATGCCATGAACGCGATGGATGCCATTTCGGACTCTTCCTCTAAAATTTCGAAAATTATCAGCGTCATCGATGATATCGCATTCCAAACCAACCTTCTGGCTTTGAATGCTGGCGTCGAGGCCGCGCGTGCAGGTGAGGCTGGCAAAGGGTTCGCTGTGGTCGCTTCCGAAGTACGCGCCTTAGCCCAAAGGTCATCTGAAGCGGCACATGAAATCAATCAATTGATTTCCGACTCAGGTGAGGAGGTCAAACGAGGCGTATCGTTGGTCGATCGTACGGGCGAAGCACTCAAATCCATTGTCGGGGACGTCACAAAAATCGCCGGTCATATGGCTGAGATCGAAACATCGGCGACCGAGCAATCTGCCGGAATTTCCGAGATAAACCTTGCCGTTGCTGATCTGGATCAGGCAACGCAACAAAACGCGGCCATGTTTGAAGAGACGACAGCCGCCAGCCATTCTCTCACACAAGAGGCCTCAGCACTGACAGCGATTGTTGCTCAATTCAGAACGGAAAGCACGGGAGACACGCAAAACCCAACCTCTTCCCAATGGGGTGTTGATTTCGATGATGTCGAGCAAGCGTCATAAACACGCCTGCTCGACATGCCGACAGAATGTAAGGTCTATTGGGTAGGGTATTCCCCCAAAACCCGCAGCAATACCTATGAAGGCTTTGCGAGGTTACTGGAGCGAGCAGCTTTGAACGGGCAATATATTACGTGCTCGAATACTGATCCTAAGGCCAATAGGGGGATACCTGCCACGACAATTCTTGCGGTGTTCCCCCGCGTATTTAGTCCTTCGATCGTAAGACGCCTGCGGGACGTGCATTCATGGCGCGCCAAGAAAACCATAGAGATGTGCACAGTGTCAGTCCTATACCGCCCAACACAATGACAAGTGACGCGCGCCATTCAAAGGTAAAGGATGCCTCCATCACGAAATGGGTCACGGCCCAACCGGCCAAACCGCCCGCGCCAACAGCGACGGCACCTGCCGCAAACCCCATGTAGAGCGAACGTAAGGCGAAACTCCACAAAACACGAAGGCGTGTCGCGCCCAAAGTTTTCAAAATAGCAGCCTCGTAACGTCGTTTTTCTTCGCCCGCGGCGGCGGCACCGATCAGAACAACAGCTCCTGTGATCAATGTCGCAAGCGCCCCGAGCGTGGTGGCGGCAGCGATACTTGTCATAACCGTGACAACCCGATCAATGGCATCGCGCACGCGGATGGTTGTGATATTAGGATAAGCTTTCGACAGAGCGCGAATGAGCCCGGCTTCGGATGCTTGGTCGGCATAAATCGTCGCAATGTAAGTGTGGGGGGCGTTTTCAATCGCCGCAGGGTTCATCGACAAAACAAACCCCATACCTGCACCCGAAAAATCGACTTCGCGAAACGATGTGATACGCGCGGTGATGTCGCGCCCCAAAATGTTAAGCGTCAAAGTATCGCCCAAAGACAAACCAATTTCGGCAGCTTCTTCAGCAGCGAAACTGATTTGCGGCTCGCCAGTGTAATCCTCAGCCCACCACGTGCCTGCAGTGATACGCGCATTTTCGGGCTTTTGGGCCGAATAGGTCACGCCGCGATCGCCACGAATGACCCAATGATTGCCAGCCACTTCTTTGGCATCTTGACCGTTTATGTCTGTGATGAAGCCGCGCAACATCGGCGCGGATTCGTATTTTGTCACGCCCGCACTCGACGCCAATTGCGAAGTGAAACCATCAATTTGGTCCTTTTGGATATCGACGACGAAGTAAGAGGGCGCGACGTCAGGCAGTTCGGTCGCAATCGCACCGCGCAGATTGGTGTCAATTTGCCCCACGGCGGAGAGCACAGTCAGGCCAAGCCCAAGGGAAAGTACGACAGACAAGGTTTCTCCGCTCGGGCCGCCAACGGACCCAAGCGCCAACCGTAAATAGGGGCGGCCTTTGGTTAAATTGCGCCCCGCCATCCAACGGGCGAAAACACGCAACACCGCCGCGCATACCACCAAAAGCGCGAAAGCACAGGCCAGTCCAAAGAAAGACCAAAGCACCAAACCGCGCGTATCGGTGAAAGCAACAGCAAGGGCAATCAACAGAGCCACCATGCTCGCAATCGCGATCAGATACGGCAGGCGCGGAAGGCCTTTCAGACCCAACTGAGACTCGCGATAGAGTGCGGCTGGACGAATTTTTTCCGTCTTTGCCAAAGGCCATGTGACAAAGATGGCCGCCGCCAAAGCACCGTAGGCGGCGGCTTCAAGCAAGGACTGTGGATAGACTGAAATTTCAGCGGGCACTGGCAGCATCGTTTCAATGATCGGCGCGACCATCAAAGGCACAGCGGCCCCCAAAATCAGTCCGATCACGATGGCAAAGCTGGTCAGCACACCGATTTGAAACGCATAGACCATAAAGATCGTCGCACGGTCCGCGCCAAGTGTCTTCAGCGTCGCGACAATGCTGGTTTTCCGATCCAAATAGGCATTAACAGCAGAGGAAACGCCTACCCCACCAACAGCCAATCCAGCAAGGCCGACCAGCACAAGGAATGACCCTAAGCGTTCGACAAATCGCGCCATGCCCGGTGCGCCATTGCGTGCATCGCGCCAACGGTAAGCCGCGTCAGGCAAGGCGGATTGGGTGGTGTTTTTCGCCAGTTCAAGGTCAGTGCCCTCGGATAATTTCAAACGATAGGCCGTCTCAAACAGGCTGCCCGGCGACAGTAAAGTGGATCCGGCCAGCGCGGATGTGCGCACGATTGAGCGCGGCCCCAAAGAAAAACCAACAGAGGCATTGTCAGGCTCGCTCCTCAGCTCAGCCATCACAACAAACGGCACAGCCCCGATTTGGATTTCATCGCCAATGGTTAGGCCAAGGCGCTCGATCAACATCGGGTCCAGCACCACGCCTGCGATGCCATTTTGCCCGTCAAGCGCTTGCGCCAAGGGCATATCAGGCGACAAAGACACAGAGCCGATCAACGGATAGGCATCATCGACGGTTTTCACTTGGGTCAAGGCCCGCTCGTCCCCACGGGTAACCATAGACCGAAAGTCTGTGACTTCGGAAACGGCCAAGCTGTTTTCTTCGAGCCAAGCGCGCTCAGCGTCACTGGCAAAGCGGTAGGTGAATTCCAGTTCGGCGTCGCCCCCCAACAAGGCGGCACCTTCGCGGTCAAGCCCCGCGGAAATGCTTTCACGCACGGATGTGACCGCCGCAATGGCCGCAACGCCCAGCGCCAAACAGGCCACGAGCACGCGAAATCCGTGCAAGCCCCCGCGCAATTCTCGGCGGGCAATTTTCCACGCCATAGCCCATCTGTTTGGCGGGATCATTGCGCTGCCTCAGCGGATGCGAAATCAACCGCACCATCACGTAAGCGAATGACACGATCACAACGAGCGGCCAGCTCTGGCGCGTGGGTGACCAACACCATCGTGGCACCGTGACGATCACGCAGGCTCATCAGCAAATCCATGATCGCCTCGCCTGTTGTACCATCCAGATTGCCCGTGGGTTCATCCGCCAGAAAAATCGCAGGGCGTGGCGCTGCGGCGCGCGCCAAGGCAACGCGTTGCTGTTCACCACCAGACATTTGCGACGGGAAATGATCGCAGCGGGCCCCAAGGCCCACGGTCTCTAATTCTTCACGCGCGCGCTCAAAGGCGTCGGCGTGGCCAGCCAATTCCAAAGGGGTCGCGACATTTTCAAGCGCAGTCATTGTCGGGATAAGGTGGAAAGATTGGAACACCACCCCCATATGATTTCTACGAAACCGTGCAAGAGCATCTTCATTCATCTCTGTTAGATTGTGCCCCAACACGGACACGACACCGGTGGTCGCCTGTTCCAAACCACCAAGCAACATAAGGAGCGACGATTTGCCAGATCCAGATGGTCCAATAAGACCCACGGTTTCACCCCGTGTCACATCCAGCGAGATGTTGTGCAAAATATCGACAGGCCCCGCGTTGCCGTTTAAAGACAGTCCGATATCTGTGAGGGAAATAACTGTGTCAGTCATAAAATGCTTTCTAAATATGTATCGCTATCGATATGGCGGCGCGGGTCGTGTGAACACGTTTTTGTCGACGTTTATCGTATCGGTTTTTCTAATGCTGGCCAGCACCGATGCGCGAGCTCAAGACACTGTGACAATCGCAGCCCTTGGTGACAGTCTGACGCAAGGCTACGGTTTGGTTCAAGAAGACGGGTTTACGGTACAATTACAAGGCTGGTTGGATGCTGCTAACCAAGACGTGATCATTCTGAACGCTGGTGTGTCGGGCGATACCACTGCCGGCGGGCTTGCCCGTGTGGATTGGACGCTGACGCCTGATGTTGATGCGATGATCGTGGCGCTTGGGGGGAATGATGTGTTGCGCGGCACTGATCCGGCTGTGGCGCGCGCCAATCTGGATGGGATTTTATCGGTGGCAGCAGGTAAAGATATCCCTGTTTTGCTGATCGGCATCGATGTGCCGGATAATTTTGGACCAGACTACAAGGCTGATTTCACTGCGATCTATCCTGATTTGGCGGCAAAATTTGACACGCTTTATGTGGAAAGCTTTCTACGCCCGCTGACCGATTTGGGCACGATGCAAGAGGTCTTGGCGACCTATTTTCAAGGCGACGGCATTCACCCCAACGCTGAGGGTGTTGGGATTATCGTGGACAGCATAGGTCCGAAAGTTGCACAACTGGCGCAAGAGGTGCGCGATCAAGCTGCAAAGTAGACGTCAATCTTCGCGAGGATGGTCGTCATAATCTGTGGTCAAAATACGCGCGGCATCCCCTTGGGGGTCGTCGAATTGACGCGATTTGATCGACCAGAAAAACGCCACCAATCCGATGCCGCCCAAAAGCAATGAAATCGGGATCAAAAACACAAGAACGTTCATTTAAAGCCTTTCAAACGCAGCGCATTGAGCGAAACTGTAATCGATGACGTCGACATGGCCAAGGCGGCGGCCAGCGGCGTGGCGAACCCCGCCAAGGCGATGGGAATGGCGATCATGTTATACCCCGCAGCGATGGCGAAGTTTTCTTTGATGCGACGGGTCGCGGACACAGCCAGCGTGGTGGCGTCCCCAATCGGGGCCAGAGAATTGCCCAGCAAGACAATGTCAGAGACAACGCGGGTGGCTTCCAACGCAGAGGCCGGCGAGATCGACACATGGCTTGCGGCCAAAGCAGCAGTGTCGTTTAATCCGTCACCGATCATCAAGACCTTGCGCCCTGCCTCGGATAATTCTTTGACCCGCAAGGCTTTGCCAAGGGGCAGACATTCGGCCTCCCAAGCCTCAATGCCGACCCGCGCGGCGATATTCGCCACGGCAGCAGGCGCATCGCCAGACAGCAAGACAACATCTTTACCTTGCGCTTTGAGCGCAGCCACAGCTTGTTCCGCGCCGTCGCGCAGATGATCGACAAAGGTGAAAGCCACAGGCGCTTGATCGCCAATTTGTAGATAGGTGGCGGTCTGGCCCAAGGCCTCAGCCCCCAGCCAAGCCGCACGCCCAAGACGGATGCGCTGAGTGTTCCACTGCGCTTCGATACCCTGCCCTAGAACCTCAACCACATTTGAGACATCGGCGGGGACACAATGAGATGCACGCGCCGCATCATACAAAGACGCTGACAAAGGATGTGCCGATCCTGCGGCCATGGCCATCACGATGGATCGCGCCTCAGGCGCAATCGCATCCCAGTTTGCGGGCTGCGGGCGGCCTTGGGTCAGCGTACCGGTTTTGTCGAACACAACCGTATCGACCTCGGCCAGTCGTTCCAATGCTGTGGCGGATTTGATCAACATGCCTGCGCGAAACAACCGCCCAGAGGCGGCAGTGGTCACCGCAGGTACGGCCAGCCCAAGCGCACAGGGACAAGTGATGATCAAGACGGCCACGGCGACATTAAGCGCGTGCCGCACATCGCCCGTGGCCACGACCCAACCGATAAAGGCAAACAGAGCCAGCAAATGCACCAAGGGGGCGTAGATGCGTGCGGCGCGGTCGGCCAAAGACGTATAGCGATTGCGCGAGGTTTCAGCCATAGCGACCAAATCAGCCAAACGATGTAAGGAACTGTCCGCGCCTGCAGCCGTGACCTGCACCAACAACGGCCCTGTCAAATTCACCTCGCCTGCGCTGACGAGAGAGCCTTTTGCGGCCCCCACAGGTAGGGTTTCCCCTGTCAGCAGCGAGCGATCCAATTCAGATGCGCCGCCTGTGACGATCCCGTCCACTGGCACCCGCGCACCGGGGACAACCCGCACGATGTGATCGGTGGTGAGGTCTCCGATGGGTACAATTGTCCCGTTGTCCAAAGTGGCGCGGGGCACTTCTAAGGCGGCGAGTTCTTCGGCGGCAGAGCGAGCGATAGACCGCGTGCGGTAATCGAGGTAACGCCCAGCAAGCAGGAAAAACGTCAAAGACAAAGCCGCGTCGAAATAGGCGTGCCTGCCCGACAGTGATATCTCGTAGATTGACATGCCCACAGCCAACAAAATGGCCAAGGAAATAGGCACATCCATATTCAACCGCTTGGCGCGCAGGGCTGTCCAAGCCGAGATGAAAAACGGCTGAGCGGCATAGGCGACGGCTGGCACAGCAATGGCAGCCGAAATCCAGTGGAACATATCGCGGGTGGCATCAGACGCCCCCGACCAGACCGCCACGGACAGCAGCATGACATTCATCATGGCGAAACCCGACACGGCGATGCGGGTCAAAATGGCTCGGCCCGCACGGTCGGTTTGTGTGGCAGCTATTGTGCCCGCGTCCAACTCGTAAGCTTCAAAGCCGATGGCAGTCAGCGCATCGGCCAACTCTTGTGCAGATGTCGTGTCGTCGGCTTCAACTTGCGCGCGTTTTAAAGTCAGGTTGACCCGCGCGGCGCGCACGCCTGATTGGCGCATAAGCGCGCGTTCCACGCCTGAAATACAAGCGGCGCAATGAATGGCTGGCAGTGACAAGGTGATCTGACTGTCTTTCACATCCCGCCCATGAGCCATGTCTTTGGCAGTGGGGGCTGCAAGACAGCCTGGGCAGGCGGATATTTGAGCTTGAGACATGACGCGCGCCTTGATCAGCGTTTCACATGGATAACAACGCGCTGCTTGAACGGAGTGCCGTCAAGCGCTGTGGCCACCATGCGGTAATTCCAATTGCCCGTCGCCAACGGGCCAGTGTCGGCCACGTAAGACGTGCCGTCAAAAGTGAACTCTGGCGTTTGGTCTTGGCTTGTATTGGTCGCGCGCCCCAAGGTGCCCGTAATAGACGCCACTTGAACCGGCAACCCGTCCGCGCCGGTGATCGTCACGTAAAGCTTTTCGTCTTTGTCTGTGGCATCAATCGTCCACCCCAAGGCTTCTTGCGAGGCCTTGTCGGCGTCAAACGTTTGTGAGGCGACGTAAGAATTTTTGACCTCAAGCCCCGGAAAGGTGCGTATGGCGCTATAGGCCATAAACAGATTCACCCCGATGATAACCGAAAAAGCCGAAACAGTCCCGATCAAGACATGTTTGCCAGTGATTTCACGTACCATATTAATTGCCTTTTCCATTGAACACGGTCTCGGTTGAGGCGCGATCATCATTGGTTGTATCTGTCACCCACATGGTGAACGGTGTTCGGTCAGAGGTCGCAGGCCCAGATTTTGCGGGTGCGATCACATAGACGCGCTGCAATTTGGTACCATCTGCTGGCACAAGCACAGTTTGATCTGTGCCCCCTTCGATGTCCACCAGCAAATCGTCAGACCCCGTGGCCGAGATTTGGAACGGGCGATCCTCGCCATGTTTATTGCGCAAACGCACATCGTAAATGTTGCGAATAGAGCCGTCAGACAACATCACATAGGTCGGATTGCGCACAGGAGCGACGGTCATATCGATGTCGGGCTGAATGAATAGCGCGAACAGCAGGCCAAATCCGACAAGCGACCAAATGCCCGTGTACATGATCGTGCGTGGGCGCAGGATATGTTTCCAAATGGGTTTGGGCGCATGACCTGCGATTTCGCGAGGCTCATCGGTCAAGGCCATGTAGTCGATCAACCCGCGTGGCTTGCCGATCTTCTCCATAACGTCATCACAAGCATCAATACACAAGCCGCAGGTGATGCATTCCAACTGCTGTCCATCACGGATATCTATGCCCACAGGACAGACATTCACGCAAGCCATGCAATCAATGCAATCGCCTAAGCCCGAGGTATCGATGCCCTTGCGATGCTTTTCGCGGGGCTCACCGCGCCAATGACGATATCCCACCACGAGCGTATCTTCGTCCATCATCGCAGATTGGATACGCGGCCATGGGCAGGCGTAGATGCAGATTTGTTCGCGGGCAAACCCGCCAAAGAAAAACGTCGTCGCGGTCAAAACAGCCATAGTCCCGTAAGCGACCGGATGCGCATTGCCTGTCACCAGATCGACCAACAATGTGGGCGCATCTGTGAAATAAAACACCCAAGCCCCGCCCGTTGCCAAACCGATCAGCAGCCAGACAATCCATTTGGTCACGCGCAGGCGCGCTTTGCGAAAATCGAGCTTTTTCTGTCGGTGCAGACGCAAACGCGCATTGCGGTCGCCTTCGATCCAGCGTTCCACCAGAATATACAGGTCGGTCCAAACCGTTTGCGGGCAAGCATAGCCACACCACACACGCCCCGCCGCCGAGGTGAACAAAAACAACCCCAGCCCAGCCATAATCAACAGGCCCGCGATAAAGTAAAATTCATGCGGCCAGATTTCGATCCAGAAAAAGAAAAACCGCCGATTGGCCATATCCACCAAAATCGCCTGATCGGGCAGTTTCGGCCCACGATCAAAGCGCAGCCACGGCGAAACGTAATACACGCCCAAGGTCAGAATCATGATGATCCACTTGAGATTGCGAAACACGCCAGAGACGCGGCGTGGGAAAATCGGTTCGCGGGCTTTGTAGAGCTTGGGTGTGCTATCTGATGAGCTCATGAGAGCGGCCTTTTCGACTGTTCGCGTTTGCACCTTAATGGGCGCGCGGGTTGTCCTAAACCTTGATTTGGATCAAGCCGACCGTAAGTTGTATCTTGGATGTGACTTTTGTCGCAGCCGATGCTGCTTTTGTCGCACCCCTAAAAAACTCTAGTGACTTCAGATAGCTTTAACAAATGTAAACGGCTGTCACAAATATGCGCCCGCCAACCAAGACGGGCGCATGAATTCTTGACCGAATGATCACGCAAGGTAGGTGCGGAACCAAGCGATCATGCGTTTTTCGGCCAATTTCGCCATTTCCGCGTCATAGCGCGGTGTCGTGTCATTGTGGAACCCGTGGTTCACACCGGGGTAAATATCGGCCACGTAACGTTTGTCATTTTTTTCCAAAGCGTCTTGGTAAGCAGGCCACATGGCGTTGATGCGCTGATCAAGGGCTGCAAGCTGGATGCGCAGCGGTGCTTTAATGGCAGCCACTTGTTCAGCGGTTGGTGTAGACCCATAGAACGGCACGCCTGCGGCCATTTCAGGATAGGCCACAGCCAACTTATTAACCACGCCACCACCGTAACAGAACCCTGTCGCGCCGACTTTTCCATTGGTGCCTTCCATCGCTTGCAGATATTCGAACCCAGCAAAGAAATCGTTCAGCAAAGCGCTTTGATCGATGGTGCGCTGCATATCGC
This sequence comes from Pacificibacter marinus, assembly GCF_018860505.1. GTDB lineage: Bacteria > Pseudomonadota > Alphaproteobacteria > Rhodobacterales > Rhodobacteraceae > Celeribacter > Celeribacter marinus_B. Next base: position 82,908 of record NZ_JAHKPU010000049.1, on the reverse strand, counting down.
GCCCCTCATCATCTGTGCCAGGATAGCCACCAAGCGAGGACAAACCATCAGGGCCCATCGCGATGAAACCGGCTTTGGCCAAACGGCGCACAACGTCGCGGATGTAGGGGTTCAGACCACGGTTTTCATGCACCACAAGCACAGCAGCTGGCGGGTTCGCAGGATCGATATTGGCAGGACGCACGAGATAAGCGGTGATTTCGCCGGTGCCATCGGGGCTTTGATAGGTGATGTCTTCGCCGATGATGTCATCATCGTCTTCGGCCACTTGCTGTGCAAGCGCGTAATTTGGCGACAAAGTGCCAAGAATCGCGGCGGCTGTCAGACCACCGATGGCCCACTTACCTGCGCGGTCTAAAAATTCGCGTTTGGTGATTTTACCATGGGCATAATAGTCGTAAAGATCCAACAAATCTTGGTCAAAATCGGCGGCCGTGAGACGTTCTTGGGTGGGGGTGTTCATTAAGCAATCTCCTTGTGCATGACCTGACGTTAGCGCGGCCTGTTCAAAAAGCTAATCAAATATTCGTTGGTTGGGAAATCTTGCCTGCTGCCACAAAAAAGCTGGCCACAATCGCGGCCAGCTTTGTCATTTCATACGATCTCAGTAACGTTATTCGCCACCGCCGCGTGTGTGCACATAGACGGCTGCGGCGTTGACTTCGGCTTGGGTCAAGCGTTGCCCCCAAGCTGGCATCACGCCGAAACGTGCCTCGGACACACTTTCATGGATGGTCTCGCGATCACCACCGTAAAGCCAGATCGCATCCGCCAAATTTGGCGCGCCGAAATCGCGATCACCAGTGCCGTCTTCTGCGTGACAGGCCGCACAGTTTTCTTCGAACACAACTGCGCCCTCAGTGGCCAGTGCGGCGTCAAATTCGGACCCAGAGAGTTGCAGCACGAATTCCACAACTTGATCGATCTGTTCAGGTTCCAGAATTTCATCAACACCAAAGCGAGGCATTTCAGAATAACGCGCATCATCTGTTTCATTACGAATACCGTGCTGGATCGAATAAGCGATCTCATCCACAGACCCGCCCCAAAGCCAATCGTTGTCCAAAAGGTTCGGGTAGCCCACGTTGCCAGCGGCGCCTGAGCCGTGACACTGCGAACAGTTGGCCCGAAACACAGCCGCCCCCGCGTTGGTGGCGTAATCCCCAAGAGGCGTGTTTGGCAGAATGTCAGCCACATTTGCAGCCGCCAATTCGGCGTCGATAGCGGCGTTCATTTCGTCAAAGGTTTGGATATCCTTGGCCACCTCTGCGCGGGTTGAATACCCAAGCAGACCGGTGGTGGCCCCTTTGACCAATGGCCAAGCGGGATAGGCGATCGAATAGCCTATCGCCCAAACGATACACAGATAAAACGTCCAGAGCCACCAACGCGGCAAGGGGTTGTTATATTCTTCAATCCCATCCCAAGAATGGCCTGTGGTTTCGACCTCGGTCTTGTCTTGTTTCTTACTCATGACTGAGACTCCTCAGTATCAAGGGGGGCGTCATCATGGCGAAATGGAATGTTCGCGATCTCTGCATGCCGTTTGCGACTGCCCGGTCTGAACGACCAGACAACAGCGCTGACAAAGAACACAAACATGGCCAAAAGCACCCAAGAGTCAGCGAGTTCACGAAAGATATGATAATTCATGGCACTCTCTCCTATCGAGACGCATCTGGGGTAAAGGTCGAGAAATCAACCAAAGTCCCCAGCATTTGCATGTAAGCGATCAAAGCATCCATTTCTGAAATACCTGGTTCGTTATCAAAATTGCGCACCTGCGCGTTTGGATAGCGTTCCAACAAAGCATCATAATCAGAGTCTGGATCAGCCTGCGCCAAAAAGTCGTCGCTCGCAGCTTCGATCATCTCGTCGGTGTAAGGCACCCCAACCATTTTATGCGCTTTAAGCAGATCATCGATGTATTCAGGCTCGATCATCGTATCCGTCAAGAAGCCATATTTTGGCATCACGGATTCTGGCACAACAGATTGCGGGTCGGTCAAGTGATCCACATGCCATTCATCTGAATAGCGCCCACCCACACGCGCCAAATCTGGCCCCGTGCGTTTTGAGCCCCATTGGAACGGGTGATCGTATTGCGATTCAGCAGCCAAGGAATAGTGGCCATACCGCTCGACTTCGTCACGCATTGGGCGGATCATTTGCGAGTGACAGACGTAACAGCCTTCACGCACATAGATATCGCGACCAGTGAGTTCCAAAGGCGAATAAGGCCGCATGCCTTCAACGTCTTCAATGGTGTTCTCAAGATAGAACAACGGCGCGATTTCGACGATCCCACCGATGGACACCACCAAGAGCGACCCAACCAATAGAATGGTCGCGTTGGTCTCGATGAATTTGTGTTTGTCTAGAAGTCCCATATCTGAGCGCCCCCTATTCTGCCGGAGCCATGGCCGACGCGTCTGCAATTGCAGGCGCACGACGCACAGTCATCCAGAGGTTATAGACCATAATGAGCGACCCAGCGAGATAGAGAACCCCACCCAAAGCACGCACGACATACATCGGATGTTTGGCGGCCACTGTGTCGGCGAATGCGTTGACCAAGAACCCTTGGCTGTCGACTTCGCGCCACATCAGACCTTCCATAATACCGGTGACCCACATGGACGCCGCGTATAGAACGATGCCGATTGTGGCCAACCAGAAGTGCCAAGACACCAGACCCAAAGAATACAAACGCTCTTTGTGCCACAGTTTGGGCACGAGGAAGTAGAGCACACCAAAGGTGATCATACCGTTCCAACCCAAAGCGCCAGAATGCACGTGGCCGATGGTCCAGTCGGTATAATGCGACAGCGAGTTCACAGCGCGGATCGACATCATCGGCCCCTCGAAGGTGGACATGCCGTAGAAACCGATAGAGATCACCATCATGCGGATCACAGGGTCCGTGCGCAACTTATCCCAAGCGCCAGACAGCGTCATCAGACCGTTGATCATCCCGCCCCAAGACGGCATCCACAACACGATAGAAAACACCATGCCAAGAGTCGACGCCCAATCCGGCAAAGCTGTGTAATGCAGGTGGTGCGGACCAGCCCAGATGTACAAAAAGATCAAAGCCCAAAAGTGAATGATGGACAATTTGTACGAAAACACCGGACGCTCGGCTTGTTTTGGCACAAAGTAATACATCATCCCAAGGAAGCCCGCGGTGAGGAAAAAGCCCACAGCATTGTGGCCGTACCACCACTGGGTCATCGCGTCTTGCACGCCTGAGAACAGCTGCACAGATTTGGAGCCAAAGATGGACACGGGCACAGCCAAGTTGTTGACGATGTGCAGCATCGCGATGGTCACGATGAACGACAGGTAGAACCAGTTCGCCACATAGATGTGCTTTTCTTTACGGGTCATCAGCGTGCCAAGGAACACCAGCAAGTAAGCGACCCAAACGACAGTCAGCCAAATATCGATGTACCATTCAGGTTCAGCGTATTCTTTGGATTGGGTGATCCCCAGCAAGTATCCAGTAGCTGCCAGAACGATGAACAGGTTGTAGCCCCAAAACACGAACCACGCCAAATTGCCGCCCCAAAGGCGGACAGCGGATGTGCGTTGCACCACGTAAAAGGACGATGCGATCAAGGCGTTACCGCCAAATGCGAAGATCACCGCAGAGGTGTGCAAGGGACGCAAACGCCCAAAGTTGCCGTAGCCTTGCAGGAAGTCAAAGTTCAGTTGAGGAAAGGCCAATTGAAACGCGATGAACGTTCCAGCCAGAAACCCAACGACCCCCCAACCAGCAGTCGCAATCACCCCAAAACGCACTGGACCGTCCAGATAGCCTTTGGGCTTTTCAACGACTTCGCCAGCTTGGCGCAGTGTGTAAATAAATGTCATGGCGGTGGCCGCCATGAAGATCAGCGCATGGATTTGGTAGCCCAAATCGCGCCCGTAATTTGCAGCCAGACCAGCGAGGATCATCACGACCCCCAACACGGCCAGCTTAATATAGCTCCACATTTTCGCGTCCCTTCGTCGAATGGCCTGTTGATCGGCCATAATGGACCCGCAGATGAGACTACGAGTCATGATATATTGGGTTTGTACGACATCTGTTTCGGAAACATTGATCTAAGTCAAAGGATTGATGGATAGCGCGACAATTGCGACATTTGTGGTGGACGTTTCTGCTCAAAAAGCCACATTGATCTCAATCAAAGCCCGAAATTGCGCTCAGGCGCACAATGGAGACAGATAGACCTCAAAACAGGAGTCTCCAAATGTCCTTTAAAACCCTAACCACCATCGTCTGCGATGAAACCGCTGACATCCATGCTCTGAACGCCGCTGTCGCTTTGGCGCGCAGCAACGGAGCCCATCTCGACGTCATCTGCCTTGGCTTGGATCGCACGCAGCCTGGGTTTTATTACACAGGCACCAACGCTATGGTTTTGCAAGATAATCTGCAATTCGCGCTGGCTGAAAGTGAACGAATCGAAGCCGTTATTCAACAGCATTTGCACGCCGAAGATATTTCATGGGCGGTGCGGCCGATGACAGCACAGATGGCGGGTCTCACGCCACAGCTGTCCAGCATTCTACGGTTCTCTGATCTTGTCGTTCTGCCGCGTCCTTACGGCGACGGTCGCGGTCATGAACACGAAGAAATCTTAGAAGCCGCGCTGTTCTCATGCCGCGTCCCCGTGCTGGTCATGCCCGACGGAGCCACCTTGCCAGATCATATCGGGCGCATCGTGGTGGCTTGGAATGAAAGCAACGAAGCCCTCGGTGCTGTGCGGTCGGCTTTGCCTATTTTGACCGAGGCCGACAGTGTGAACATCACCATAATCGATCCGCCCCAACACGGCCCTGATCGCTCTGATCCCGGTGGGGCGCTGTGCCAGATGCTCAGCCGCCACGGAGTTGCGGTCGAAGTGTCCGTGCTGGCTAAAACCATGCCGCGTGTGTCTGATGTTCTGTGTCGCCACCTGAACGATCAAGATGCACAGCTATTGGTTATGGGCGCTTACGGTCATTCGCGGTTGCGTCAATCAATCATGGGCGGCGCCACACGCAACATGCTGGAAATGGCAGAACTGCCTGTTCTCATGGCGCATTAAAACGCAACATCGCCCCTGCCCGCGTCACAGAGCATCGTCGCTTTGTGGCGTGGAGACGTATCAGACCAATGAACTGGACTGCATCTCACCTGATTTCAATCCGCGCATGCGCAAACGGCGTTATGACACCATACCGCCGTCGGCGTCATCACCGGTTTCGGCCATCAGCGCATCAAAATCTGGAATGATCACCTTGCGCTTGCCCTCAAGCAACACAATCCCCTCACGTTTGAGTGCAGACATCTGTCGCGACACGGTTTCCAACGTGAGCCCCAAATAATCCGCCATCGCTTCACGGGTCAAAGGCAATTCAAACGACGTCCCGCTTTCTGCGGTTTGCAAGGCAAGCGATGCTTCGCGACGAGCCAAAATCGTCAACAAAGACGCAATTTTTTCCCGCGCAGTTTTGCGCCCCAGAATCAGCATCCATTCGCGCGCGGCATCCAATTCGTCCAGCGTCATTTCAAGCAAGCGCTGTCCGATATGCGGCGTTTGCAACATGATCTTTTCAAAGGGCTTTCGCCGAAAGCAGCACAGTGTCAGATTGCTCACAGCCACAACATCATAGGTGGCAGCTTCGCGTCCAGGGCGGCCCAAGAAATCAGAGGGCAATAATAGCCCGACCATTTGCGTGCGCCCGTCTTCCATCGCTTGGCTGAGCGAGGCGACACCTGTCACCACAGAGGCGACAAAGTCCATATTGTCGCCGGACCAAATCACTGGCTGCCCCGCCTCAAAGGATCGATAAAATTTAATCCCATCAAGTGTTTCCAGCTCATCCGCTTCGCATCGCGCACAAACGGCACGGTGACGGATGGGGCATGTACCGCAGTCTTTTGGGTCAAATGTCATAACTATCCTGCTCACTCACGCATTTTGATCTGGGTCAAAGCGCAACCAGCTTGTGCCCCGTAAATCCTACTCTCATGACGATCCACACACAACTCCGCAATCTGGGCCTGTTTGATGCTCGTGTACCGCGTTACACGAGCTATCCAACCGCGCCACATTTTTCAACCGACATCACTGCGACACAAGTGAGCAGTTGGATGACGCAGCTTGACCCAAATGTGCCCATATCCCTGTATGTTCATGTGCCGTTTTGTCGCCGTTTATGTTGGTTTTGTGCCTGTCGGACCCAAGGCACCAGCACCCTTAGTCCCGTTGCTGCCTATATCGAGACACTCAAACTTGAATTGAAGCTGGTCAAAAGCCACCTGCCCGCGGGCATCCAAATCGGCCACTTGCATTGGGGGGGCGGCACGCCGACCTTATTAGATGCCAGCATGATCGCAGATTTGACCTCTGCTATCAATGATGTGGCCCCATTTGCGCCAAATTATGAGTTTTCAGTCGAAATTGATCCCAACGAAATCGATGATGACCGTCTTGACGCTTTGGCAAAAGCGGGCATGAATCGTGCCTCAATCGGCGTACAGGATTTCAACCCAGAGATTCAAAAGACCATCGGCCGTATGCAGTCTTATGAAATCACCAAGGCCGCCGTAGATGGCTTGCGCACCCGTGGGATCAAATCGCTTAACGCTGATATTTTATACGGGTTGCCGGGGCAAAGCCGCGAACGCATTGCCGACAGTGTGAACAAGCTTTTGTCACTGTCGCCGGATCGTGTGGCGTTGTTCGGATACGCCCATGTGCCATGGGTGGCACGGCGTCAATCGATGATTCCGACAGATGCCTTACCGACACCACAAGAACGGTTGGACTTGTTCAACGTTGCCCGTGATCTGTTTGCGATGGATGGCTATGCCGAAATCGGCATCGATCACTTTGCCCGCAACGGCGATGGGTTGGAAATCGCGGCGCGCGCTGGCAAGCTGCGTCGGAATTTCCAAGGCTACACAGACGATAAATGTCAGACCATGATTGGCGTGGGTGCCTCATCAATCGCCAAATATGCAGACGGTTATGCACAAAACGCGCCCTCAACATCGGATTATCAAAAACGGGTGCACGCAGGCGAATTGCCGATCAGCAAAGGTCATGCCTTTACCACAGAAGACCATTTGCGCGGGCGTATTATCGAAGCCCTGATGTGTGATTTTCAAGTCAACTACAGCGACCTTGCGGCGCGGTTTGACCTGAGCCAATCCGACTTTGACGATTTTGCGTCATCTGTCGATGCCGCCTTTCCCAAGATGCTTGGCATTTCAAAAACATCGATTGAAATCCGCGAACAGGCGCGCCCTTTGACCCGCATGATTGCGCGCCATTTTGACACTTACGCGATGGCACAAGCGCAACATTCCTCTGCTGTGTAACCCTGCCCGCCGCCGTTAAGCGCTTTTCAATAGCAGCGTTATTTCCAGTCGAAAAATCCATCGCCAGCACGGGCCAAAAGGCGCGCAGCCAGCGCCTCGCCCAGTGCTGCACCTTGGTCAATCGGGCCAGAGATTTTGTCGCTCAGCGCCTCGGACCCATCCGTGCGCAGAATTTCACCACGCAGGCGCAATGTATCGCCGTCCAATGTGGCAAGCCCTGCAATCGGTGTTTCGCAAGACCCGTCCAAAGCGGCCAAAAATGCGCGCTCGGCAGCCAAACGCTGCCCTGTTGGCCCATCATGCAAAGCCTCCAAAAGCGTCTTTGTGTTCAAGTCATCCAAGCGGCGCTCGATGCCAATAGCCCCTTGGGCCACAGCTGGCAGCATTTCTTCAGGCGTAATCTCACTGCGCGGCACGTCTGCGGCATTCAAACGATTCAGCCCCGCCATGGCCAAAAACGTCGCCTCAGCCACGCCATCCTTAAGCTTTTTCAAACGGGTTTGCACATTGCCGCGAAATTCAACGACATTCAGATCAGAACGATAGTGCAACAACTGCGCTTTGCGGCGCAAAGACGACGTGCCAACGGTGGCACCTTGGGGCAGGTCTTTCAACGCGCCACCACCGAGCTGCACAAAAGCATCACAGGGATTTTCGCGCGGCAGATAGCAATCAAGGATCAGCCCTTCGGGTTGATCCACAGGCATGTCTTTCATTGAGTGCACCGCAATATCGATGTCACCCGCCAAAAGTTGGTCTTCGATTTCGCGGGTGAACAACCCTTTGCCGCCAATTTCTTTCAGCGCGCGATCTTGCACGCGGTCGCCTTGAGTGGAAATCACCACCACCTCGAACGCTTCAACCGGCAGATCAAACGCAGCCATCAACCGCGCACGGGTTTCATGAGCTTGGGCCAGCGCCAAAGGTGATCCACGGGTGCCAATTTTCAAAGTGCGAGCGGGGGTTGGGAATGTGACTGTCATATCCAAGACCTACCTGCGACGTGATGGCCTGACAAGCATGGAATGCTTGACAAAACACCGCAGGCACGTGACCAACGTCCAAGCAATTTTGGAAGGGCAGATCATGGCAGATAAAACAATTCTCAAGGCATTGCGCGGTGAAACGCAAAGCGTGCCGCCGATTTGGATGATGCGTCAAGCAGGGCGCTATTTGCCCGAGTATCGCGCCACCCGTGCCCAAGCCGGTGATTTTTTGAAGCTGTGCTACAATCCTGAGCTGGCCGCAGAAGTCACATTGCAACCGATCCGCCGTTTCGGCTTTGATGCGGCAATTTTATTCGCTGATATTTTGCTGTTGCCCCAAGCTTTGGGCGCGGATCTTTGGTTTGTCACTGGCGAAGGCCCGCGACTGTCCACGATCACCCAACAGTCCGATTTCAACGCGCTTAAAGGCAAGGACGATATCCACAAGGTGCTCAACCCTGTTTACGAGACCGTCAAAATCTTGGCGCAAGAACTGCCCGACGAGACCACATTGATCGGTTTCGCAGGCGCACCTTGGACCGTTGCAACCTATATGCTGGCAGGTCGCGGCACACCAGATCAAGGCCCCGCCCATGCGCTGCGGATGGGCAATAACGAACTGTTTGAAAATGTCATCAACCTGCTCACCGTCAGCACGATTGAATATCTCGACATGCAAATTCGTGCAGGCGCGGAAGTTGTGAAAATCTTTGACAGTTGGGCGGGATCGCTCAAAGGCGAAGCGTTTGAGAAATACGCCGTCGAGCCTGCACGCCTTATCACCCGCGAGCTGAAACGCCGTCACCCAAATGTACCGATCATCGGTTTCCCGCGTGAGGCAGGCGACGGTTACATCGGTTTTGCCAAGAAAACCGGCGTAGACTGTGTGGCGCTGGATAATTCTGTGACCCCTGAATGGGGCGCGGCCAATGTGCAGGTTGACGGTTGCGTGCAGGGCAACTTGAAATCATCACATATGGTCACAGGCGGTCAGGATTTAATCGACGAGGTGCGTCATGTGCGCGACACCTTCGCAAAGGGTCCGCATATTTTCAATCTCGGCCACGGCATCACGCCCGACGCTGATCCAGACAACGTGGCGCTGATGATCGAAACACTGCGAGAAAACGCATGATCCGCGCCGCTATTCCCGCCGATATGGAATCCATCGCTGCGCTGCAAATCGCCAGCTGGCGCGGGGCCTACCAAGGGCTATTGTCTGACGCGTATCTCGGCCAGCCCGTCGTCGACGATCTGCGCGCCAAGTGGGTGGGCATGGATGTGCCTGCGGGCAATGTGCTGTTGGTGTCCGACACAGATGGCGTCGTGGATGGGTTCATCTATGTGATGTGCGACCGCACCCCCACCTATATCGACAACCTGCATGTCTCGCCGACCCGCAAACGCGGAGGCATTGGCGAGGCTTTGATGCGCGCCGCAGCCAAGCGTCTGATCGATCTTGGGCACAGTGCGGTATCGCTGACAGTGATCACAGACAATCATCCCGCCGTTGCGTTCTATGATAAAATGGGCGGAATGCGTGGCCCTGCGCAGGACGAAAAGCTCTACGGCGAACCTGTGCAAACCTACCCTGTGACGTGGGACGATTTACAGGCTTTGGCACAGTAAGCGAACATCACAAAAGACGCATATAAAAAGGGGCCACAAGCAGGGCCCCTTTCATATTTTATGGAGTAATGCCTCACAATGTCATCAGCGTGACTCGCATTCAGCCTTTGTCGGCAAACGCGCTTTGAAACGAACGGATACGGGCGGCGTTGACGCCTTGGTCACTGCGCCCGATACGTGAAACGCCACGCATATCAACACGAGAAGTTTCGCCCTCAGGCGTAACAACCACAACGACATCATCGGCAAAATAGAACACGGGCGTGCGGGCAACCGCCTCAAAGCGCAAGCGCACGTCGTCTGAAGCGACGATATTCCAGCCCATATCTGCAGCTACATCCAAAGCGCGCTCGAACGCCGCCACAGGTGACAGATCCGTTAGAAGTGGTGCGATATCAGGGTAGCTTTTGGCCTGCGTCGCAGCAACATCTGCACCGCCATAGACAAGCGTATTTGACGCGCCCACGCGGGTTTCATCGATCACTTCGAATTGCGGCACGTTAACCATATCGGTTGAAATATCGTGAATCGGGGCCGCGCGCACAGGCGGGTTGGCCAGCCCCATCGCCCAAGGCGTCAATGTCGCGAGCCCGATCAAGCAAATGAGTCCGCCAAGGCCCGCCTGTTTGCGTTCTGCACGCACGAGATGCACGAGCATAGCGATCACGCCCGCCCCCAAAATAACAAAGCCGATCGGGTTGAAATAGGACCTATAAAGCTGGAACCCTTTGATCGGTTCCCACAGTCCAAAGCGCGCGCCAAAGAATATGGTCGCCATCAGGCTCAATCCCAGAACCGCAGTGATCACTGCAAGTATGACAAATCTTTTCATTTTTTAACTCTCTTGAAAATTTCACTCACAGCATAAACTGATGCAGGACACGGCCCACGTCATCACGCGTTTAGCCGCAACATCCAGTAGTGCAGCTCTGTGCGGCATGCGGTTTCAAATCTGCCTCAGTCACGTCAAATTCCCCCGTCAAGGTTGGCAAAGGCACCTGCAAAGCGTCCGAAAGCATATGCGCTGTGGCACCTGCCAAAGCTGCGCTTTTCGACGTCTCAAGTTTCGTCAACTGGCGTTCCGTCATACCGATTTGCTTGGCCAATTTAGGGCGGCCAATTTTACGCGCCTTGCGAATAAGTTTAATGCGTCCGGTATCTATCGTAATATCTGTCATTGGAAATCTCCGTAAAAATCAGTTCCGAGTGACGCATCCATCAAACGTAGATTGCGCCGATAGAATTAAACCCAAGTCCGTCAAACCCATTTTGCCATGGGCGGCAAGGACATCAAAACAGCGTTGGCGTCATGACCTGTCTCTAGGCCAAATTTTGTGCCGCGGTCATAGACCAGATTGTATTCCGCATAGAGCCCACGATGCACCAATTGCGCGTCTTTGTCAGCGTCCGTCCACGGCGTGTTGCGGCGCTTTTCGGTGGCCCCAAGAAAGGCTGGCAGAAAGGCACGCCCGACATCTTGGGTAAAGGCAAAGTCTTTTTCCCAATCGCCCGTGCAGTGGTCGTCAAAGAAAATGCCACCCACGCCACGTGCACGATTACGGTGCGGGATATAAAAATACTCGTCCGCCCAGTCTTTGAACTTGGGGTAATATGACGCGTCGTGGCGGTCGCAGTGTTCTTTTTGTACGGCGTGAAAGGCGGCAGTGTCTGCCTCATATTCAATGCAAGGATTCAGGTCTGACCCGCCGCCGAACCACCAAGCATGCGGTGTCCAGAACATCCGCGTGTTCATATGCACGGCAGGGCTGTGCGGGTTTTGCATATGGGCGACCAATGAGATGCCAGCCGCCCAAAAGCGTGGATCATCTTTCATACCCGGCAAGCCTTTGCGCGCGGCCATAGCGCTTTGCGCCCGCGCGCCAAGCGTGCCGTAAACGGTTGAAATATTGACGCCCACCTTTTCAAACACACGGCCACCACGCATGACAGACATCAATCCGCCACCTGCGTCTGATCCATCTTCAGAGCTGCGTTTGGTCTCGTTAACCTCAAACCGGCCAGCGGGCAGATCGGCAAAAGGCCCTGTCGTTTGGGTGTCTTCTAAGGCCTCAAACGCCCCAACGATATCATCACGCAGGCTGCGAAACCAAGCAGAGGCGCGGGCTTTTTCGTCTTGTAGATCGTCGGTCATGAGGCGTCCTTATTCACAAACTTACGCCCATCTGTTAGCAGGATTACGCCGACACTGCCAAGAGCGCTTATGGCGCGGCAAATAAGCGCTATACTGCACGTAACACAGGAGTTTCCCATGCGTACATTGCTTGCCCTACCCGCCTTATTGCTTTTGGCCGCGTGCTCTGAGCAGCAAATGTGCATTTCACGCGCGACGCAAGATTTACGGGCCGTGCGCAGCTTTGTGAATGAAGCTGAGGGCAATCTGGCGCGCGGCTATGCTTTGGTCGAGACCGAAGTCGTCGACTATGAGCGCAAACAATGCGGCGAGACACCCAATGGTGACACCAAATATTGCAGGGTCGCCGTGAAAGACACCGTGATCAAACGCAAGTCCATCGACCTTGATGGTGAAGCCGCGAAACTTGCAGTTCTGCGCGAAAAAGAAGCCGCCTTAGCCATCCAAGCAGAAGCCCAAGTGCTGGCCTGCCAACAGGCCTATCCTGACTAAAGTCGATTAATGCGCGGGTTTGCCGACGGGATCGACCAAGGTACGCCCGCCATCGACAGTCAGAATTTGACCCGTCATAAAACCAGAGCCTTCAGAGGCAAGGTATTGAACCGTCTCTGCAACTTCTGTGGCGGATGCGATGCGCCCAAGCGGCGTTTTGTCGATGATTTCGTTGCGGAACTCTTCATGGGTCGCCAACATATCTTGCAAACTGGCACTCATCACCGACCCAAACGCCACAGCATTCACACGAATACCATGCGGCGCCATCGCCACAGCCATCGAGCGGGTCATTTGATCTACCGCAGCACTTGAGATCGAAAACGCCATCATAGACGGATGTGTCCGACGCGCGGCAATCGATGACAGGTTCACGATTGACCCGACAGGACTGTTCGGATTTTCTTCACGCTTTGAATGTTCTCGCATCCACTTTGACACCTGCTGCGTCATCCGCAAGCTGGTCATCAAGTTTTGCTCAAGCAGGTATTCAACCATATCTTCTTTGGCGACGGTCGGATCGCAAGGCACCACTTGGCGCGAGGCGTTGATCAAAATATCGACGCCATCAAAGGCATCGATGGTGGCGGACAACAGATTGGCGATGGTAAGTTTTTTACGCAAATCGCCAGCAAAGTAACGTATGGAAGATCCATCATCTTTGCCTGCATCGCCCAATTCAGCAGCCAGTTTGCTTTCATCCATATCAGCGCACATGACGTTCGCGCCTTGGGCCTCGAAATGACGTGCAATCGCTAGGCCAATACCATTGGCCGCACCAGTCACAATAGCGGTTTTTCCTGCGATCGAGAAACTCATATCAAATCTCCAATTCTAGTATGCCAAGACTACGATATTCTTTTGCCGGTGCGAAGAGGCTTGGACGCCTGTAGAATTTTAAAGGCTGGCGTGCCGCCAATTTCAGCGACAAGCCCGAAATGTTCGCTCAATGTCGCCTCGTAAGGCAAATGGCGATTGGCCACCATCCACAGGTGCCCATGCGGGGCCAGACAGCGCGCAGCAGAGGCAATGAACGCTTGGCCAAGCCCAGGATCGGCAGCACGTGTGGTGTGGAACGGTGGGTTCATGATGATGCCATCATAGGCTGGTTTCGCCTCATGCGTTGTGACGTCGGCCCAATGAAACACCGCGCGGTCATCCGTGACATTGACGCGCGCGCAATCTAATGCCGTGGCTTCGGCCTCAATAATGTGCAGTTTTTTCACACCTTCAATCGCCAAAATATGACGCGACAGATACCCCCAGCCCGCACCGAAATCAGCGATTTTTGACGGCAGCTTGTCCGGCAAAGCCGCGACCAGCGCCGCAGAGGCTTTATCCACACGATCCGCAGAAAACACACCAAGGCGGGTTTCGAACCCATCGACAGCGTTCAACGCTCCGGGATCTGCCCAATCGGCAAAATCGCCACCCTCAAACATAAAGGCTTTGCCATGCGCCTTGGACACGAGCGCTGTCACATCGGCGCGCTTGCGCACATCCTTCAGCAGGCTGTCGATACCATCGGTTTTTTGCCCATCAACTACGACGCGCACAGAACGCTCCGCCGCATCCGCAATCAAAGCACGGGCTTCGCGTTTGGCGCGAGGCACCGCCACAACGGCCAAATCGAATGATCCCTCAGCCGCTGTGCGGGTGTCAAACCCAAGCGATTGAAAGGTGGCAAAGTCAGGTTTGAACCCTTGAACAATTTGCACAGTCGCATCGCCGAAACCGCTGTAATCGGCATCAGAACGCGGGCGATAGACCACGACCCGATTGGGCTGGTCTTGTCCATCAAGGACGAGGGAAAGTCTGGGGGATACCATTGGCAGGGTCGGCGCGGACGCCTATTCCTTTTCCATTGTGCATTGCAGCGGGTGTTGATGGCGACGAGCGAAATCCATCACTTGGGCCACCTTTGTCTCGGCAATCTCGAAGGCAAACACGCCCACGACGGCCAGACCTTTTTTGTGAACGGTCAACATAATCTCTGTCGCTTTCGTGCTGCCGATTCCAAAAAATCGTTCCAGCACAAGAATAACGAACTCCATTGGTGTGTAGTCGTCATTCAAAAGCATCACCTTATACATCGGCGGACGCTGGGTTTTTGGCTTTGTTTTCAAGGCAAGGCCAAGATCACCATCGTCGAAATGGTCGTCTTTATCGGACATTTTATAAGGCAAGTGGATCACGCTGGGTGCTCCCATTCGGGTCAGTCGAAAAAATCAGTGTTCGGGCGCTTTATATAGACCCTTTTTCACACGAATAAAGGGGGTTATGCCCCTAGGGGCTCAGGAGAGGTATAAAATGCGCACCAAATTGTCTACAATTGCCTTCGACGCGGATGATACACTGTGGGAAAACGAAGCGTTTTTTCGCATGACCCAAGAACGTTTTGCACAGCTTTTGGCACAATATACAGATGCAGATCACTTGGCAGATCGTCTTTTGGCCGCTGAGCGGCGCAATCTTGGCCACTACGGGTTTGGCATCAAAGGCTTTGTGCTGTCGATGATCGAAACCGCGATTGAAGTCACCGAAGAGCGTGTGCCTGCCTCTGTGATCAAAGAGCTGATCGCAGCAGGGCAAGACATGTTGCAGCATCCTATTCACTTGCTAGACGGTGCGGCAGAAACCGTGGCGCAACTCGCGCAAACCCATGATATTTTGTTGATCACCAAAGGCGATCTGCTGGACCAAGAACGCAAACTGGCACAATCAGGTTTGGGCGCATTATTCGATGGTGTTGAAATTGTGTCGGCCAAAATCCCTAGCGTCTATGCAGATATTTTTACCGCCCGTGGCATCGCTGCTGATTCGGCGATGATGGTCGGGAATTCGATGAAATCTGATGTCATTGCCCCCATTGAGGCTGGGGCTTGGGGCGTTTTCGTGCCGCATAACATCACTTGGGCGATTGAACATGCCGAGCCACCAACAGAGCACCCGAAGTACCGAAAATTGAATAGTTTGCGTGCCCTGCCCGCCTTGATCGATAATCTTTAAGGGCTTTCTTGGTCCGCTTTTCTCCGCGGCTTTTTAGCGATCAATTTTACGTCCAAAATTTTACACAGCCTTCAAAATAGATATGTAGCGGACAGGCATGTTAACCATACAAGATATAGCGTTGCACCAATGCATCCCTTGAAACCCTTTGAAAATTGGTAGTTTTCTCATTTCAAACCCTGTGCTAGGCTGACCCAATAATTCGGGCGAAACGATCCGATAAAATGAGGCAGATATATTATGGCAAGAGACGTGCAAGCACGCGTGAAAACGTGCGCCCGCTCCACGAGCATTTTTTCCGTGATGCTTATCGCTTTGATCTTGGGGCTTATCCCGATCAAGTCTGTGATGGCCGCTGAATATGCGGCGCTCGTCATGGATGCACGAAACGGTAAAGTTCTTCATGCCAGCAATGCCGACACCAGATTGCACCCTGCCTCTTTAACCAAAATGATGACTCTCTACATCGCGTTTGAAGCGATTGAGAACGGTGAAATTTCACTGGACACTATGGTCACGATTTCGCGCAAGGCCGCCTCTGAGCCACCTTCGCGTTTGGGTCTCAAAGCGGGACAAAAAATCAAGCTACGCTATTTGATTCGTGCAGCAGCCGTGAAATCCGCCAATGATTCTGCCACAGCCATCGGAGAGGCGATCGAAGGATCTGAGGCCGCTTTTGCCCGCCGCATGAACCGCACGGCCAAGGCGCTTGGCATGTCACGCACCACCTTTAAAAACGCCCACGGCTTGACCGAAAGTGGCCATTTGTCGACAGCCCGCGACATGAGCGTGTTGGGCCGTCATGTGTTTTACGACTACCCTGACTATTATAACCTCTTTTCGCGCAAAACAGCCGACGCAGGCGTGCGCACTGTGACCCACACCAACTCGCGTTTCTTGAACAGCTACAAAGGTGCGGACGGCATTAAAACAGGATACACATCTGCTGCGGGCTTTAACCTTGTCGCCTCAGCGCAACACGGCCAAGAGCGCATCATCACCACAGTCTTTGGTGGACGTTCCACCATCACCCGCAACGCGCGTGTGACCGAATTGATGGATCTAGGGTTCAAACGCGCAGCGACCCGCGTCGCCGTGCACAAACCCCAACGCCCACCCTATATGGGCAAGGCCTCCACAGGTGCTGTGATGGTTGCCGATTCGGGACGCACGCCGCGCACTGCATCCAAAATTGTACGCGCTCGGATCACGATGGCGTCAAGCCCGCTGCCACAAATGCGTCCTCTGCGTGAGCTCGCGCCTGAACAGGAAAACTTATTGATGGCGATGTCTGACGATATTTTCGACGTCGTCGCCGAAGCCAATCAAGCTGACGCTGTTTTGGCGGCGGCGGATGCAGCGGTTATTGAAGCCACCGATCTATTGCAAGACACAGCCGAAGCGCCCGTTGTTGATGTGCCAAGCGGTATGGCAGCAATCAAACCACAAGCGCGCCCAAGCACCTTGCAACTGGCGTCTATCGAACCTGTGTCTGCGCAGGTCGCCCCGACTTTTGCGAGCACAGCACCGGAAGTCGTCACGCGGATGTCCACATCGGGCAGCCGTCATTGGGGCGTGAATATCGGCACCTATGGGTCGGAATATGAGGCCCGCAAAGTCTTGCTGAAAACCGCATTGTCCGAACTTGAAAATCTTGACGGCGCCTTGCGCAAAGTCACCCGCAGCAAAGGCGGCTATGACGCGAATTTCTTAGGCCTGTCGCAAGAGGTCGCGGCACTGACCTGCCGTAAATTGGAAGCACGCGGCAACGCCTGTGCAACAATGGGCCCATCGTCCTAAGACATCGGCCTTCCCCAACAAATTTCGAAATATAAATGAGGGCGCGAGGTTTACACCTCAGCGCCCTCTTTCACGGCCAGATCAAAGGCCGCCGTGATCAATGCTTGGGTATAAGGCTCGGCAGGCGCATCAAAAATCTGCGCTGCCTCCCCTGCCTCAACAATATCGCCACGTTTCATCACGATCACTTTGTGACTGAGCGCGCGAACAACTTTGAGGTCGTGTGAGATGAACAGATAGGCCAGCTTATGTTTCACTTGCAAAGCACGCAACAGAGCGACAATTTGCACTTGAACCGTTTTGTCCAAAGCCGACGTCGGCTCATCCAAAACCAACAGCTTAGGGCGCAGCACCATAGCACGCGCGATGGCGATCCGTTGGCGTTGCCCGCCAGAGAATTCATGCGGATACCGATTGCGGGTGTCGGGATCAATGCCCACCTCGGTCATGATCTCGATCACGGCGGCCTCAGCCGAGGCATACTCACCCAAGCCATGCACGCTTAGACCCTCAGCGATAATTTCAGCCACGGTCATGCGCGGCGACAAAGACCCGAAGGGATCTTGGAACACGATCTGCATGTCTGCCCGCAAAGGCCGCACCTGTTTTTGCGTCCAGCCTTGGATGTCTTTACCAAGCACAACAATCGGCCCATCAGAGTCGATCAAGCGCATCATCGCCAGCGCCAGCGTGGTTTTGCCTGATCCACTTTCGCCAACCACACCAACAGTTTCGCCAGCGCGTATAGAGAATTCCGCAGCATTCACCGCTTTGACATAACCAACTGTGCGCCGCATCAGCCCACGTTGAATGGGGAACCACACGCGCAGGTCTTTGGTCTCGGTGATCACTGGCGCATCATCAGGCACCGGCACGGGGTAACCCACGGTTTCAGCGTCCAGCAGCATTTTGGTATAGGAATGTTGCGGCGCATCAAAGATGTCTTTGGTCACGCCCGCTTCAACGATTTCACCGTCTTTCATCACACAGACACGGTCGGCCAATTTGCGCACAATCCCAAGGTCATGAGTGATGAACAACATCGACATGCCCATAGAGGCCTGCAAGTCGCGCAACAGCGTCAAAACCTGCGCTTGGATGGTCACGTCCAAAGCTGTCGTAGGCTCGTCGGCGATCAATAGATCAGGCCCGTTGGCAAGCGCCATAGCGATCATCACGCGCTGACGCTGCCCGCCAGACAGTTGATGCGGATAGTCTTTTAAACGCCCTTCGGGTTCATGAATACCCACTTGGGTTAGCAATTCGATGACGCGATTTTGCGCCTCTTGGCCCCGCAAACCTTGGTGGACCAACAAAATCTCAGCCAGTTGTTTTTCGATGGTGTGCAATGGGTTAAGCGAGGTCATCGGCTCTTGAAAGATAAAGCTGATGTCATTGCCGCGCAGTTTGCGCAGATCAGCCTCGGGCGCGCCACACAACTCTTGCCCATTATATTTGATCGACCCTTCAATCACCGCGCTGTCAGGCAGCAAGCTGACAGAAGATAATGCGGTGACAGATTTCCCCGATCCGGATTCACCGACCAAAGCAACGGTTTCGCCTTTTTTCACATCAAAAGACACGCCTTTGACAGCAGGGCTTAACCCGCCGTCTTGCTTGAACGACACATGAAGGTTTTCGAACGACAACAGGCTCATTGGAAGGTCTTTCTGGGATCAAATGCGTCGCGGATGCCTTCAAAGATAAAGACCAGCAACGACAGCATAACCGCGTAGGTGAAAAAGGCGGTAAAGCCCAACCACGGGGCTTGCAGGTTCTGTTTGGCTTGCGCTGTCATTTCGCCCAAAGACGGCAAAGAGGTCGGCAGGCCAAAGCCCAAGAAATCAAGGCTGGCCAGCGTGCCGATGGCCCCTGTCATGATGAACGGCAACATGGTGACGGTGGCGACCATGGCGTTTGGCAACATATGGCGGAACATGATTGTCCAATTCGACACGCCCAGCGCGCGCGCGGCACGGATGTATTCGAAATTGCGCGCGCGCAAAAATTCAGCACGCACCACGCCCGTCAGCGCAGGCCAACCAAACAGGATGGTCACGAACACGAGCAACCAAAACGATCTGCCCAAAATGGCAAAGACGATGATGATCACGTAAAGCTGCGGGGTTGAGCTCCAGATTTCCAACACGCGTTGAAAAATCAAATCGACCCGTCCGCCGAAATACCCCTGAATGGCCCCAGCGACGATGCCGATGGCCGAGGACACCACAGTCACTGCCAGCGCGAACAGGATCGAAATGCGGAACCCATAAATCACCCGCGCCGTGACATCGCGTTTGGTGTCATCAGTGCCAAGCCAGTTTTGCATGGTGGGCGGCGATGGGGCAGCGCCTGGTCCCTCGACTTGGGTGTTGAACGAATAGGGAATGATCGGCCAGATCATCCAGCCTTTTTCAATCGGCTCGCCATCTACGATGCCATCCTGTGCATCCGCGATCAGCCCTTCAGGGTCGTCAAAGCAGTCCACCAACCCGCCGGTTGTGATCAGGCATTCGACTTCGGCGTAGCGGTACACAGCCTCGGTGCGAAAATCACCGCCAAATTCAGTTTCAGGATAGAAGTTGAAAATCGGCGTGTAATAGCTGCCGCGATATTGCACCAAGATAGGTTTGTCGTTGGCGATAAATTCAGCGAACAGTGACAGTACAAACAAGGTGGTGAAAATCCAAAGCGACCACAACGCGCGGCGGTTGGATTTGAAATTGCGCCAGCGGCGCTGGTTGAGCGGAGACAGTTTCATGAATCCCTCTTTTCAAAATCGATACGCGGATCGATAAAAATATACATCAGATCAGACAAAATCCCGATAATCAGACCGATAAGACCAAAGAAAAACATCGTGCCAAAGATCACGGGGTAATCGCGTCTGAGCACGGCTTCGAATCCCAAACGACCAATGCCATCGAGCGAAAATATAGTCTCGATAATCAACGATCCCGAAAAGAACACGCCCAAGAACAACGCCGGAAAGCCTGAGATCACGATCAACATCGCGTTGCGAAACACATGGCCGTACATCACGCGGTGTTCGGACAGGCCTTTGGCGCGGGCTGTGACCACATATTGTTTGCGTATTTCGTCCAAGAAAGAGTTCTTGGTCAAAAGCGTCAGCGTTGCGAAAGACGAGATCAGCATCGCCAAGACCGGCAAGGTGATGTGCCACGCGTAATCGACCACTTTGCCCCACAAGGACAGCTCGTCAAAATTTGCCGAGGTCAACCCGCGCAAAGGAAAGATTTGCCAATAGGACCCGCCCGCAAAGACGACGACCAGCATGATGGCGAACAAAAAGCTGGGGATTGCATAGGCGACAATGATGATGGCTGAGGTCCAAGTGTCGAACCTTGATCCGTCTTTCACTGCTTTGCGAATGCCCAAAGGGATCGAGATCAGATAGGAAATCAAGGTCGCCCAAAGGCCCAGCGAGATAGACACTGGCAGTCGGTCCCAGACCAGATCCAAGACGCCTTCGGATTTGAAATAGCTTTCGCCAAAGTCAAACCGCACATAGTTCCACATCATGTGCAGGAATTGTTCAAGCGGTGGTTTATCCAGCCCGAATTGTACTTCAAGTTCTTTGATGAACTCAGGCGGCAGGCCCCGTGCGCCAATGTATTCAGAGGTGGACGCGCCACCTTGAATTTCAACCCCAGCGGCATCGCCACCACCACCATTGATCGAGGCAAAGACATCGCCTTCGCCATTGATTTCGGCCAAGACCTGTTCAATCGGTCCGCCGGGCACAAATTGGGTCAGCGTGAAATTTACGATCATAATGCCCAACAGCGTTGGTATGACCAGCAAAAGCCGCCGAAGAATATAGGCTCCCATGTTTCAGAGGTCCTTCCACCTGTTATCGTCTCGGGGCTTGGTTGCCCCTGTTGTTCTATCTGCTACTTGATCGCGCCTGCGGCTTTGAGCGCTTGGGCTTTATCCGCATTCACCCACCACGTATCCAAAACACCACTGCCAAGCGGCGGCAACTGATCGACCGCTGGATGTTCATACATATCATAGTAAGAGACCCAAGCCGTATCGTTCATATGCGCCAACACAATGAAATATTCGTCGCGCAAAATACGGTCTGCTGCGCGCAGGGTCGATTGCATATCTTCAAAACTTTTGGCCTCAAGCAGAATGTCGCCAATCTCGTCGATGGCCTCGCTACAATACCCCGCAGGATTAAAGATGTCGTTGCGGTCTTCGCAGCTGTATTTTTGCGAAAAGTCTGTGTCCTCTTCAAAGGAACTCACATAGCCGCTGTAGATAATATCGTAGTCGAAGCTTTGTGAACGCGCTTGATATTCGTTCGGGTCCACACGGTTGTAAGTCACGTCAACGCCCAGCGCGAGCAGGTTTTCAACGTAAGGATTGATGATGCGATCCCAAGACGCGAGATAGTGCAAAATCTCGACCTTGAGCGTTTCACCTGCTGAATTGCGCAGCTTGCCGTCATCGCCAGGCGTCCACCCCGCCTCGCCCATCAACCTCAGTGCTTTGCGCAGGTTGCCGCGATCCATCAAGCGCTCACCAGAGGTATGCGGCATACGCGGTTCTTCGGTGAAAATTTCGTCTGGTAGATGATCACGCACCCGCTCGAGAATTTCCAACTCTTTGCCTGTTGGCAGGCCTTCGGCTTGATACCCTGGCGCATTCCAAAAGGCTTCGCGTTGCGAAAATAGCCCATATTGCAAAACGCCGTTGGTCCATGTGAAATTATACATCAGGCCAATGGCTTCACGCACGCGTTTGTCTTGGAACTTGTCTTGACGCAGATTGAACAGGAACCCGACAGGGCCGCGCATCGTGCCGCTGGGCAAGGTTTCTTTGACCACAAAGCCGTTTTCAATCGCAGGGAAATCATACCCCGTTGCCCATGTCAGCGATGAGTTTTCAGCGCGATATGTGGTTTCGCCAGATTTAAACGATTCAAATTCTGATGTGGAATCGCCAAAGTATTCGACGCGCACCGTATCAACGTTGCCGCGCCCCAACATAAGCGGATGAGTGTCGCCCCAATAATCCGGATTGCGTTTATATTCGACCCATTTGCCCATATCATAATCAGCCAGAACATATTCACCGGTGCCCGGTGACACCTCGATACGTTTTTCATCAAGCTTTGCGCCGGTTTTCTCGAACCAAGCTTTGCTCATCACCGTCGTCGCGCCAGCTTGACCGATCAACCCTTTGCGCGGCGCGTCCGGATTGAATGTGAATTTGACAGTGTACGGGTCCAGCACCTCAACTTTTTCGATCATTTGGCTGACGCCTGCGCGCCAAGACAATGTCCCTTCGGCAATGAATTTGTTGTGGGTAAAGGCAACATCTTCGGCCGTCATCGGCGTGCCGTCAGAAAATGTAACATCATGGCGTAGGTGAAAAATCACCCAATCTTGAGACTCGGGGTATTCGATCGTTTCGCACAGAAAACAATAAGAACTGGACTGGAACTCATCAGCGATGCGCGGGCTTGAGGATGCACCATTGCTGGCCATCAGGCGCTCATAGCCGATGGACGACATGGCCGCAGGCGTTCCAGACAGGGTTGAATAGGGATTGAAGCTGTCGAAATCCCCCACTGTGCCTTGCACCACACGCCCACCTTTAGGCGCATCTGGGTTCACAAAGTCCAAGTGATCGAAAGGTTCTGAATATTTGGCTGTGCCCCAATCGGAAAACCACGTTGCCACCACCGTATCGCCATCTGCTGCTTGTGCAGCGCCAGCGCTGCTGATCGCCAAAGACGATAAGGCCGCCAAAAGATATGAACGGTGAGACAGGTGAAACATACAGAACCTCCGTTGGGATATGAGCTTAAATACTCTTATCCACAATCTGATCTGTATTTGCACGGGTTCCAACCGCGAAGTTGCACAACTGTGAATAAACCGTGACGAAATGTGAATGGCGGCGCCAGAAAAGCCAGCCCCAGCATGGCCCCACCGACTTTAGCGCAAAAGAAAACCCCACCGAAAAAACCGATGGGGTTTGAAATCTCATGGTCATGAGGCTCAGCCTCAATCGCTAGTCTTAGTTGCTCAAGGACTGCAAGTAGGCAATCACGTCTGCACGCTCACTGATTTTCTTGAAACCGGCGAATGTCATTTTTGTACCTGGTGCAAAGTCTTTTGGTTTTTCCAAGAAATGGTTCAGCGCATCTGCTGTCCAGTTGCCTTCAAGTTCGGTCAAAATACCGGAGTAACCAAAGCCAGCAACAGAACCGATGTCGCGATCAAAAGAGCCATCAAGGTGTGGGCCAGTTTTGTCTGCACCGTTCACAGTGTGACAGGCCGTACATTTCTTGCCGAAAATGCTTTCACCAGAGGCAGGATCTGCAGCCGCCAAAATCGGACCAAAGTCAACTTCAACAACTTCTTCTGGCTCAGCGCCAGAGTCTTCGACTTCGATCACATAGGCTTGCGCATGATCGCCGTGACCACCGCCTGTGTGGTAAAGCGATTCTGCAGCCCAAGCGCCGAAGAGAAAGAACAAAAATGTGCCGCAAAGAGCTGCAACAGCTTTGGTAAGGGTCATAGTGTCGAACATGTCGCGTTCCGTATATGTGCATCTGTTGAAGGGTATCTACCCGTTTCCATCGGTGTATTTCAAGGTATAAGACCCGCGACCAAACGACTTACTTCAGAAACTTCGCTAAAATGGGGGCGCAGATGGCCGCACGTATCGCTTTTCAAGGAGAACTGGGTGCATATTCGCATCAGGCCTGTGTCGAGACTCGCCCTGATTTTGACCCGCTTCCCTGCCCCACATTCGAAGATGCGCTAGAAGCCGTGCGATCTGGTGCTGCTGATTTGGGTATGATCGCGGTTGAAAATTCGACTTATGGCCGAGTTCAGGATGTCTATCATTTGCTACCACAGGCCGGTTTGCACATCATTCAAGAGACCTTTGTACGTGTGCATGTGAATCTTTTGGGTGTGCCTGGTGCCGTTTTGTCAGACATCACCCATGCCCATGGGCATCCGGTGATTCTGCCGCAATGTGGAAAATTTTTGCACGACAATGAGATCAAAGGCGTGACCAGTTCTGACAACGCTCGTGCCGCGCGTGATGTGGCCGCAGGTGGTAACAAGACCCAAGCGGCCCTTGCCTCTGAGCTGGCCGCCAAATTGTACGGGCTTGAGGTCATCGCGCCCCAGATCGAAGATCATAAGCTGAACACCACACGATTCTTGGTCATGGCTCGCGATGCCGATCACACGCGTCGTGCAGATAAGATGGTCACGGCTTTCATGTTTCGCGTCCGCAACATCCCCGCCGCCCTATACAAAGCGATGGGAGGATTCGCGACCAATGGCGTCAACATGACCAAGCTGGAAAGCTATATGGTCGATGGCGTGTTCACTGCAACGCAGTTTTATGCGGACATCGAAGGCCACCCAGATGATGCAAACGTCAAACTGGCGATGGATGAGCTTGGCTATTTCACCGAGATGGTCGAAATTTTGGGTGTTTATCCCGCTGATCCGCGTCGGTCGTAGCCCTTTGCCGCGAACATTCTGATTTAAAATGGAAAACGCGGCCAAACTGGCGAGCTCTAACCGGCACGCTTTTGCAAATCAAACCGTAAGTCTTTGGACTTAGCTGCGCGCTTGCAATTCATAGCGCGCAGACATCGCCTCGCAATACGCACAGATACGGCGTTCAAAACGGCGCTGCAAAGAAGCTTTCGCAAACTTGACAGATTGTACAAGAATACGCGCGGACAGCGTTTGCGGACGCACCTCATACCCAAGCGTGACACGAGTGCGCTTGGACGACAAAGGCACCAGTTCGACATTCAAGGTCATATCAAGCCCGCCAGATTTGGCATCGGCAACAAAAGAGTTGGGCGAATCAAATTCGGACACATGCGCATCGACATCGCGCAATTTGCCGCGAAACGGCGCCTGCACAGTCCAAGCCGCACCAACCCCGCGCGGTTGCATGGGATTTTTACGTCGCACATCAATGCCGCGTCGCATGGCCTGCCGTTCGAGCCCATCAAAATCAGTGATTTGATCAAAAACATAATCTGCTGGTGCTTCAATGTCTTGTCGGGTCGAAAATTTCATGCCGGTCCACCTGTCTCGCTCTATTCAAGTGTTATCGGCCCAAATCTATTCATCCGCAAGCCACTTAGTCAGTAGAAAGTGCGCTATAGCGCCTTCTCGGGCTGGCAAAATATCTGGATGGGTGCCCGCCATGACATTTGCGCAGTCTTCTTTGGTCAGCCAAAGCGCATCTTCCAGCTCATTTTCGTCAATTGTAATGTCACGCGACAATGCTGTACCGCGACATCCGATCATTAATGACGCGGGAAAAGGCCAAGGTTGACTGGCCATGTAAGACACATCTCCAACAGGAATACCGGCTTCTTCCATCACTTCGCGGCGTACAGCGGCCTCAATCGGCTCGCCTGGCTCAACAAACCCAGCCAAAAGCGAATACATGCCTTCGGGAAATTGCGGGCTGCGCCCCAAAAGCACAGAGTTGCCATGAGTGATCAGCATGATCACGACAGGATCGGTGCGTGGAAAATGCGGCGTACCGCAAGCGCCGCAGTTGCGTTGCCAGCCGCCAATCGCAATCTCACTTTGCACCCCACAGGCTGCACAAAATTTATGCGATTTATGCCAACCAAGAATCGCCCGCGCAGTCGAAGCAATTTCAGCCTCAAGCGGACTTAAATCCGTCATCACCGTTTTTAGATCCCGAAAGCTGGCGTGGGGCAGGCTGTCGTGGCGCTGCTCAGATATGTCGAACAGTCCCTCCTGTGTCATTGCGCAGTCCATCATCTCTGCCGTGGACACATCAACCGCAAACAAAGGCGCGCCTGAATCATCGAGCCCCAAGAACACTGTGACGCCCGCAAATGTGAGCAAAGGATGCCCTTGCGGCACCATCAAAAGCCCCCCCGCGTCATCGACCAAAGGTTTAAAAGTCCAAAGCGGCAAAAAACGCGCTTTAGGGGATGCTTGCAAGACATCTGCGGTTTTCCGAAGGTCATCTCTGCGGTGCAAAAGCCCAGCTGAAAAGGTCACTGTGTCGATCATCATTATTTTCGCCTTTATGGTTCACCACAGCAATTTGGCTGCATTTCAATACCTTACGGACATCAATAGTTGCGCATAGGTAACACTTGAAACGCAACACAACCAAAAGTTGCATTTCAAACCCACTATTTAACCCAGAAGCATTGGAAGTGTTCAAAACATAGTTAGTATCCAACTCGTTACAAGTTGTCGCGCTCGTCAGTCGCTATAGTCTTAAATCCAAATATGATCGAGAGCGCAAAACCCTAATAGACCATTTCAGGGATTTTTATCCCAACCATTTGCAGGCTTCGCATTGATCGCACTCCACCCCTTTTCTGCTCGCGCCAGCGTTGACCAAGCTCATCTGCGCATTATGGAAACGACGGATTTACATGTCCATGTTTTCCCTTACGACTACTACGCAGATCGCCCCAGCGACAGCGTTGGCTTGGCGCGCACTGCGGCACATATCAATGCGATCCGCGCTGAGGCCAACAACGCGATTTTGGTTGATAATGGAGACCTTTTGCAAGGCAACCCTATGGGCGACTACATCGCTTATGAACGCGGGATGCAAGACGGCGACATGCACCCGATCATCACAGCGATGAACACGCTTGGCTATGATGCGGCGACCTTGGGCAATCACGAATTCAACTACGGGATCGATTTCTTGCTCAAGTCTTTGCAGGGCGCTGATTTTCCTGTGGTCTCGGCAAATGTGATCAAAAAGATGGGCAGCACCGCACGCAAAGACATAACTTTGGTCAAACCCTATGTGATATTGGATCGTTATGTCATCGACGGCTCGGGTCAAAAACACCCTATTAAGGTCGGCCTCATTGGCTTTGTGCCCCCTCAAATCATGACTTGGGACCGCCGCCACCTGGAAGGCAATGTCGTGGTGCGCGATATCGTTGACACCGCCCGCGCCTATATTCCCGAGATGAAAGAAAAGGGCGCGGATCTGATCATCGCGCTCAATCACTCTGGCATCGGATCTGCCAAACACGTTGAGGGCATGGAAAACGCGTCTGTGCCTTTGGCCGAACTGGACGGGATCGACGCCATGGTCACGGGTCATTCGCATCTGGTGTTTCCGTCGCCCGACTTTGACGGGCTTGCGGGCGTGGACGCCAAGAACGGTCTTGTTCACGGCAAACCAACGGTCATGGGCGGATTTTGGGGCTCACACCTTGGCCTGATCGACCTAATGATTGAACGCAGCGGCAATGCATGGCGCGTGATCACCTCGTCCGTCGAAACGCGCCCCATCGCGGCACGCGGGACTGATCGCAAAATCGCATCTTTGGTGGACAGTCACCAAAACGTTCTGCACTCTGTCGCAGCCGTGCATGACGAGACCTTGCAATACATCCGCCGCGCTGTCGGCAAAACGGCCACGTCTTTGCATTCCTATTTCGCATTGGTTGCAGATGATCCAAGCGTGCAGATCGTCGCAAACGCCCAGCTTTGGTATCTCAAGGACATGTTCAAAGGCACCGAACATGACGGATTGCCGATCCTATCAGCCGCCGCGCCGTTCAAAGCGGGTGGACGCGCAGGCCCTGAACATTACACAGATGTCGCCCCTGGAAACTTGGCAATCAAAAACATCGCCGATCTCTATTTTTATCCCAACACCATTCGCGCAGTTCGCATCACTGGCGCAGAACTTAAAGGCTGGCTTGATCGCTCTGCAGGTATGTTTTTGCAAATCAAAGCTGGTCGCAAAGATCAACTGTTGTTGAACCCAGAGTTCCCGCCTTACAATTTCGATGTGATCGATGGCGTGACCTATAAGATCGATCTTACCCAGCCCTCGCGCTTCACTGCCAAGGGCGAACTTCTGAACGCGAATGCCACGCGCATCGTTGATCTTGCCTATCAGGGCAAGCCTGTGACCGACGATATGGAATTCATCGTCGCCACCAACAATTATCGCGCAGGCGGCGGTGGCGCGTTTCCGGGCGCGGACGGGACAACGATTATTTTTGAAGGCCCCGATACAAACCGCGATATCATCGTGCGCTATATTGTCGAGCAAGGCACAGTCGACCCTAAAGCGGACAACAACTGGACCTTCGCCCCCCTGCCCGACACATCGGTGATTTTCGAGACAGGCCCCAAAGCCCGCGACCATTTGACGGACCTGACATCTATACAGGTCACTCCTGCGGGCGATGGGGCCAATGGGTTCTCGCGCTTTCGCATTGCGTTATAAGCACAGAATTTCATAAAGGCGTTACAGATTTTGCACCACCCTCTTGCGAATCCGCCTCATGTCACTTATGTGGGCCTTGAGAGGTTGGCGCGGGCGAGCGCCTCGCCAACCCGGTCAGATCCGGAAGGAAGCAGCCGCAACGAGTCCCGTTTGGGTCGCTGTCCAGCCTCTCACCTCTCCCTCCCAAATTTAAAACCCCAATCAACGAAAGCCGATACGCGCAGATATGCCACGCGTGCGATGCCTTTGAGCACACGCGGTTGTTATCGCTTGCTGTGCCCGCCCCCTTGGGCATTATACGCTCATGTTTAAAGGCTTCTCAGAATGACACTGCTACAATGACCCCGTTTTTCACAGCTCTCGGCTGGTCCGACCATTTCGCCGATCAAGTCAGCGCCAATGAGGCGACCGGCCTATCGCCAGTGCGCTTAACCGAAGTGCGCCG
The DNA here is from genome assembly GCF_018860505.1 of Pacificibacter marinus. Lineage (GTDB taxonomy): Bacteria > Pseudomonadota > Alphaproteobacteria > Rhodobacterales > Rhodobacteraceae > Celeribacter > Celeribacter marinus_B. The sequence goes on along the minus strand of NZ_JAHKPU010000049.1, from coordinate 53,731 downwards.
CAATCGTGTGATCGGGCTCAATCCCCAAAACGAACGGATCGATTTGGCCCTGTCTGGCGACAATGTGGCGACCGATATGGCTGTCGGAGATTTCGTACTGAGCGATGGCCAACGCCTTGTCCGCGTCTTGCCCCGAAAATCGGTCATCTCGCGCAAAGCTGCTGGGCACACTTCGCAAGCGCAGTTGATCGCGGCCAATATCGACACACTGTTCATCGTCACATCGTGTAATGCCGACTTTAATGAGGCCCGCCTTGAGCGCTATGTCGCCTTGGCCATTGAGGCAGAAACCAAGCCCGTGATCGTGATGACCAAGGCCGATACGCCTTTGGGCGTCCCGCAATCTTATGTGGACCGCGCTCTTGCCATTTCCAACCGCGTCGACGCGCTGGCTTTGAATTCCAAAGACGCAGATGATGTGGCGAAAATGAATAAATGGTGCGGCGCGGGTCAAACCGTGGCCCTTGTCGGATCGTCTGGCGTGGGCAAATCCACCATCGGACGTACGCTGACGGGGGAAAATCTGCTGACGGCTGACATCCGCGAAGATGATGCCAAAGGGCGACACACCACCACGGCGCGCTCGATGCATTTGATGCACGCGGGCGGCTGGATGATCGACACACCGGGGATGCGCGAACTGGCTTTGCATGACGCTGCCGCGGGTATCAATACTTTGTTTGAAGATATCACCGATTTGGTGACTGAGTGTAAATTTTCCGACTGTAAACACACGACAGAACCAGGCTGCGCCATTCTTGCGGCTGTGGAATCGGGTGATTTAACTCAAGAGCGTGTTGAGCGCTGGAAAAAACTGCGCGATGAAGATGCCGAGAACACAGGCACCATCGCCACGTCCAAAGAACGCGGGCGCAAGTTTAGCAAGCTCAAACGCACGGCCTTTAAGGCCAAGCGCGTGCGGCGCGGCGAAATCGAATAAACAGCTAAGGCCTGACATGCTATACAGATCGCAACTTGGGTTGCGACTTGGCCTCTGCGCGCATACCTTAACCCCAAGAGTTTAAGGGATCACAACATGACCGAGACGGACACAGGCTATCAGGTTCTGGCGCGCAAATACCGCCCCGAAACCTTTGCCGACCTTGTTGGCCAAGATGCCATGGTGCGCACGCTAAAGAATGCCTTTGATGCGGACCGCATCGCGCAGGCTTTTATCATGACCGGCATTCGCGGCACGGGAAAAACCACCACGGCACGTATTATCGCCAAGGGTCTGAACTGTATCGGAGAAGATGGCACTGGCGGCCCAACCACATCCCCTTGTGGGAAATGCAAACCCTGTAGGGGCATCTCTGAGGGGCGGTTTTTCGATGTGCTTGAAATCGATGCTGCATCGTCTACCGGCGTTGACAACATACGCGAGCTAAATTCGATGGCGCGCACGCGGCCCGCCGAAGGGCGCTACAAAATCTTCATCATCGATGAGGTTCACATGCTGTCGACAGCCGCGTTCAACGCGCTGCTGAAAACGCTTGAAGAACCGATGGCCCACACGAAATTTATCATGGCGACCACGGAAATTCGCAAAGTGCCGGTGACGGTTCTGTCGCGCTGCCAACGCTTTGATTTGCGTCGTATTGAACCCGAAGTGATGATCGCCTTGCTGCGCAAAATCGCCACGGCTGAAAACGCGGAAATCACCGACGATGCGCTGGCGCTGATCACCCGCGCCGCAGAAGGCTCGGCCCGTGACGCGCAATCGTTGCTAGACCAAGCCATTTCGCACGGCGCAGGCGAGACAACAGCCGACCAAGTGCGCGCGATGCTTGGCCTTGCAGATCGTGGCCGCGTTTTAGACCTGTTCGATATGATCATGATGGGCGATGCAGCAGCCGCGCTGGAAGAGATCGGCGGGCAATATGCCGATGGCGCTGATCCTTTGGCGGTGATGCGCGATTTGGCTGACATTACCCATTGGGTCTCTGTCATCAAGATCACGCCAAACGCCGCTGATGATCCCACTATCGGACCAGATGAACGCAGTCGCGGGCTGACCATGTCAGAGAAAATCCCCATGCGCGTCTTGTCCCGGATGTGGCAAATGCTGTTGAAATCTTTAGAAGAAATCGCTGCCGCGCCCAATGCGATGATGGCAGCTGAAATGGCTGTGATCCGTTTGACGCATGTCGCTGATCTGCCGATGCCCGACGATCTGGTGCGCAAACTGAACGAACAAAATCCCCCGCCCCGTCCACCTTCTGGTGGTGGCGGCGGGTCACATGCTGGTGGCGAATCGGTTACAGCCTCTAGTCAACCTATGTCTGGCGGCGGGTCTGCTAGTGGGGCAAGTGGGCAAATCACGCATGCGCCGAGCATGTCCGGCGGGGCGGCCACCGCTTTAGCAACAGCACCTGAGGCCTCACTTGCGCGTTACGGCAGCTTTGAGGATGTGATCGAATTGGTTCGCCATCACCGCGATGCCAAGCTTTTGATCGAGATGGAAAACTACATCCGTTTGGCAAAATATGCCCCTGGGCGGATCGAATTTGAGCCCAGCGATGACGCCCCTCAAGATTTGGCTGCGCGCCTGGCCAGCCGCTTGAATGCCTTTACCGGTGTGCGTTGGGCCGTGACAATTTCACGCGCGCCTGAGGGCACCAAAACGATTTACGAGGTTAAGAACGCCAAAGAGCTTGCCCTACGCGCCCAAGCCCGTGCGCATCCGATTGTCGCCAAGGTGTTTGAGTTGTTCCCCAGTGCGAAAATCGCGAAAATCCGCACGCCCGAGGCCATTGCTTTGGAAGCGGCCGTTGAGGCGCTGCCAGAGGTCGAAGACGAATGGGATCCGTTTGAAGAAGACTAGCGTCTCGCATACACATAGGTTGAATTCCCTGCCCTGATCCATAATTGGATCATAACTGGCGCAGGACATAAGATAAGGAAAGCAACATGCTTAAAGGACTTGGCGGGCTTGGCGATATGGCCGGCATGATGAAAAAAGCGCAACAAATGCAACAAGATATGGCTGACATGCAAGAGCAGTTGGAAAATGTCACCGTTGTGGGCGAAAGTGGTGCAGGTCTGGTGAAAGCCACAGCAAACGCCAAAGGCACGTTGACGGCGCTTGATATTGATCCGTCTATTTTTCACCCCGATGAAAAAGAAGTGGTCGAAGATTTGATCTTGGCCGCGATCAAAGATGCGCAAGGCAAAGCCACTGCCAAAGCACAGTCCGAAATGGCGAAACTCACCGAAGGTCTTGGGCTTCCGGCTGATTTCAAAATGCCGTTTTAAGCCGACACAATGGACGCGGGCCGTAAAGACATTGATGCACTGATTGATCTGATGGCCAAGCTGCCGGGTCTCGGCCCGCGTTCGGCACGACGTGCGGTATTGCACCTGATCAAAAAACGTGGACGCCTCATGTCGCCCTTGGCCGATGCGATGAAAGCCGTATCCGAAAACGCCCGAGAATGCGTGAAATGCGGCAATATCGGCACGGGCACGATCTGCGATATTTGTGCTTCTGAAAAACGCGCCACGGGCGAAATTTGCGTTGTAGAAGATGTGGCCGATCTATGGGCGATGGAACGCGCCGCAGTGTTTCGCGGGCGATATCATGTGCTGGGCGGCACCCTGTCGGCACTGGACGCCATTGGCCCAGAAGAATTGCGTATTCCATTGCTGATGAGCCGCGTACGCGATGAGGGCATCACCGAGATCATTCTCGCGCTCAACGCCACCATCGACGGACAAACCACCGCGCATTACATCGCCGACGAGCTGGCGGGAGTCTGTACCGTGACCTCGCTGGCCCAAGGCGTGCCAATTGGCGGCGAGCTGGATTATCTGGACGACGGGACGATCACTGCCGCATTACGGGCGCGCAAAGGATTTTAGGACGTCATCAATCATCAAGATCGGCGTCGTCAGGTGTGGTGTTTAGGTAAACTCGCCCGATCTTCTTGACAACAGGGATGCTTAGAAAAACGACTATACCTGCGGCAATAAGCAGCCTGTTGAAAAGACTGACCGGCATCGGACCACTGTCATCTGCATACAGATAAATAACCACAGTAATCACGACGAACCAAATGCATAACAATTGAAGCTTGCGCAGAATGTACTGCCTAGAAATTGCCGACACGTTCCGCCCTCAATATATACTGGTCATCGTGCAATCACTATTCACAGGTCATCACAATCCGCAAGGTAAATAGGAAATGGCGATGTCCCGCTTGATGGCCACTACAGGCTGATTTTCACTGTCACTGTGCAACTTTTTGCCATCATTGAGCTCAGTAGGCGCCACCTCGCCTCACTGCAACATCGCTTAAAACGCAAAAGGCCCACCAATTTGGCGGGCCTTGCTCATCAATTGATCAAAGCGCTTAGTCTTTGTCGTCGTCATCCGGCAAGTTAAAGAAGCTATCTGCGTCTGGCAGCGGCGCTTCTGCTTCGTCCTCGGAATTTTCACCCAAAGTGAAGGCCTCCAAGCCAGAAATAGCTGTTGGAATGCGTGGTTCTGCATCCATGCCCAAAGTCTGTTCAGTGGACAGCAACTTGCGGCGCTCATCATCAGACATCGCATTGCCTTCGGCAGCGCGTTTGGCGGCGGCTTTTTGCACCGCTGCGTCCAATTCAGTTTGTTTACACAGGCCCAAAGCAACCGGATCGATCGGCTGCATGTTGTTGATGTTCCAGTGCGTCCGCTCGCGGATCGCTTGGATCGTTGGCTTGGTTGTGCCGACGAGTTTGGTGATCTGCGCGTCAGCCAATTCAGGGTGGAATTTCACCAACCACAAGATTGAATTCGGGCGATCCTGGCGCTTTGACAAAGGCGTGTAACGTGGGCCGCGGCGTTTTTCTTCGCCTTCAGAGGCCGGATTGTGCTTCAGCTTGAGACGCGCCATTGGGTCGGCCTCGGCAACTGAGATCTCGTCTTGCGTCAACTGATTGTTTGCAATCGGATCAAAGCCTTTCACGCCCGTCGCCACATCGCCGTCAGCGATGCCTTGGACTTCCAGTTCATGCAGACCACAAAAGGCTGCAATTTGAACAAAGCTCAGCGTTGTGTTGTCGACGAGCCAAACAGCTGTGGCTTTCGCCATAATAGGTTTTGCCATGGATACTCTCCTTGAATACCTTGAATACGATAGGCCCCAGATACAACTTCTCCGTCGCCTGAAAAGGGCTTTCCCGAAAGGGACGGTTCACATTGTGGGGGGAACTTAAGGCCTGTATACTGCGGATCGATGTGAGAGGGAAGAGAAAATGCGTAAAGCAATTGTTACTGGTCTAGCGCTTGCTGGCTTTATGAGCACCACAGCCGCTTTTTCTGAGGGCGAACAGGCTGGCGATTTTGACTATTACGTCTTGGCTTTGTCATGGTCGCCGACGTGGTGCGCGCTGGAAGGCGATGACAGAGAGTCCCCGCAATGCGACCGCCAGCTTGGTTGGGTGATGCACGGGCTTTGGCCGCAATATGAACGCGGCTGGCCGTCTTACTGCAACACATCGATGCGCGATCCAAGCAGGCGTCAAACCGCTGCGATGGAAGACATCATGGGCACAGATGGCGCTGCTTGGTATCAGTGGAAAAAACACGGGCGTTGCGCGGGCCTGCCAGCACAAGAGTATCTGGACACCGCGCGCGAGGCATATGAATCTGTCACCCGCCCCGCTGCGTTTCAGAGCTTAACCAAAGACGTGCTTCTGCCCGCGTCCGTGATTGAGCAAGCCTTTATGCAAGCCAATGCAGGCCTGCATAAAGATGAGATCACAGTGACCTGCAAAGACCAACGCATCCAAGAGGTGCGCATTTGTCTGTCGAAAGACCTAGAGCCTCGGTCATGTGGCCAAGACACCATCCGCGATTGCACCTTGGACAAAGCGCGCTTGGATCACATCGACTAGCTGCTGACGGATTTTTCGACTTTGAGCGGATCGCCCTGATGCGGCAAAAGCACCGCGCCCGCCTTGTTTTTCAACAGTAGTCTCTGTTTACGTGGACGATCATCGATGGAGTATTGAATGACCTCTCCAAGGCAATTCATGCTCTTCAACCGCTGCGGCACATTATGCTTGGTTTTCGGCATAATGTAATGGCGTAGGTTTGCCATTTTGGGAAAGATGTCACGTTGCGGGGCCTCGCAGCTGTGACGCCCATGGATCACCGTATAAGCGGTATCCTTATTAAAATGATCGCCAGCGGATATAATTCTGAACCGCGTAATTTTTTCACGGTACCCCATCCAGCGTGTCTCGTTTGGCACGACCTTGGGATGGATTGAAATCTGCGGAGCAAAGGCCAGAACAGAATCGACATGCGTGATCGCAGGCGCGACCAAAGCGCAAAAGCCCCCCATAGAGTGGCCCATAGCAATCACGCGCGTCACATCACAACTGGCTTTGAAGGCCGCAATCTCATTTGCTATTTGCTCCAAAAGATCAGGAGCATTTAACCAAGTGCGGTTTGGGTCCGCAATGAACAGAGCATTGTGCTGTCCATTACCAGTTGCCTTTGCTGCAAATTCATAGCGCGGACAGGCGTTTGGGTTGTTTCCTATGCCGGAAAAACACAGGACCAGTTTATCACTCGTACCGCGGTGCGACCATGTGGCCAAAGTTTCATTTGCAACACGCGGAACAATTACAAGCCCTTTGAAGGATGCGGATGAAATAGAAATTTCTAAATTCCTTATACATTCAAAATCTTACCTCCCTAACAACAAGTATACCCACCACCTTTTCTTTACAAGTCCTTAACCTTTAAAACAATTTTGCCGATATGTGCGTTGGTTTCCATCAAACGATGTGCTTCGGCGGCGTTTTCAAGTGCGAAGTCGGAATGCATGACAGGGGCCACCTGCCCTGCTTCAATCAAAGGCCAGACGCGACTTAACAGCTCGTCTGCAATCCGCGCTTTGGCAGCCACAGATTGCGGGCGCAGGTTTGATCCCGTCAGCGTCAGTCGCTTTGTCATAACCTGCAAAAGATTAATCTCGGACTTCATACCGTTCAAAAACGCGATGTTAACCAAACGACCATCCAGACCAAGAGCCTTGAGATTTCGCGGGAAATACGAACCACCGACCATGTCCAAGATCAGATCGGCGCCGCCTTCAGCGTTCAGGACCTCAACAAAATCCTCTTCACGGTAGTTGATCGCCCGCTCGGCCCCAAGGTTCACGCAGGCCGCGCATTTCTCGGCCGATCCTGCCGTCGCAAAGACCCGCGCACCAAAAGCCCGTGCCAGTTGGATCGCCGTTGTGCCGATCCCTGACGAGCCGCCATGCACCAAAAACTTTTCGCCGGACTGCAAACCACCGCGCATGAATACATTGCTCCAGACGGTAAAAAACGTCTCTGGCAAACAAGCGGCTTCGCGAAAACTTAACCCATTAGGGACAGGCAAGGCGTGCACCGCAGGCGTTGCGACATATTCGGCATAGCCGCCACCGGGCAGCAAGGCACAGACTTGATCGCCGACATGCCACTCGGTCACGTCCACACCGACCGCCACAACCTCACCCGCGCCTTCAAGGCCCGGCAAATCCGAAGCCTCGGCAGGTGGATTATACAGGCCAGCGCGCTGCAGTGCATCAGGCCGGTTCACCCCCGCATAGGCGACTTTAATGACGATTTCATTCGCTTTGGGCGTCGGTACGGGACGTTCGCAAAGCTGTAGAACCTCGGGCGCACCGGCCTCGGTGATTTCAACCGCGCGCATCGTGGTTGGCATTGCGGAAGGCAAAGACATTATTGATCTCCTGCTTGTGTGCTGGGTGTTTGAGTGCCGGGAATATCATCGCGGCGCGCCCCTGCAGGCGCTTTGATCGTACCTAAAATGGCATTGGGCAGAGCGAACAAGGCCGAGAGCGCCTTGTTGTCACGCACACCTGCTTTGGCTTTCTCGAACGACATCACATCATCAATACGGCGATCCAAAAATGCCTTGGTGTCTGCAAAACCTTCGCTGTCATCGCCGAGCCAAAACAAAATGGTCGAGGTGAACACCGCTGATAGGGTCGCGCGTTTTGTGTACCAATTCACATCCTTGGACGTATCGCCCAAAGTGTTCCAAATCGTGTCCGTGGTTTCCCAAACCAGACGCACACCTTCGGGTGCGTAATGCGGCAAGGAAAACAGCGACATCCCGCGCCGCACAACCTCGCGGTCGACGGCCTCAATGCGTACCCAAACCGCATGGGCGATTTTATCGCGAAACCGCATGTCGCTTAGGTCTGCCGCTTGCAGCGCTTGAACCATCGCGCGATCACCGCCCTTGTGATAGGCTGCGGCCAAATCAACCGAACCACGCGGCGCCGCGACACGGGCCATTTGCGCAGGAACCCCCGAATCATTCACTGCCGCTTGGAAGGTCTCAGGCCCCCAGCCATCGAAAACCACATGCGGAATAGCAGCTTCCACCAGTTTTTCACGGGTTGAATCGGGATAAGCGGACGTTTGCATGGGATCTCTCCTTTTGGGCTTACTCACATGGTAGACAAGCTAGCGCGGCTTTGCTATAGGGCGAACTCCTGCAATTCATGCAAATCTAACTAGGAAGGTGGTGACACCACATGCAGGTTAGCGTTCGCGACAACAATGTCGATCAAGCTCTCCGTGCCCTGAAGAAAAAACTTCAGCGCGAAGGCGTTTTCCGTGAAATGAAGCTTAAGCAACATTTCGAGAAACCCTCCGTCAAAAAAGCACGCGAGAAAGCCGAAGCCGTCCGCCGTGCTCGCAAGTTGGCTCGTAAAAAAGCTCAACGCGAAGGCATGCTCTAGGTCTTTTGATCTGACAGCGAATGGCCTTTTCGAAGGCATATAAAAATAGAGCCCCCGATGTTTGCGCATCGGGGGTTTTCTTGTTCTGCAATCAGGCTGATGCCTTACGTTGAAAACGGATGGGCCCGAAGCTTGAGTGCACGATACGCACTTTGCGAGGTCAAAGCCGACGTACGCGGGTTGTTTGGCAAAGTGCCAGAGCTGGTTTCAAAATCAAAAGCCACATTATCACCAACCGCTTGGACGCGGTGGGTGTTGCGTGTGACAGCGGGGTCCGCAATCAAACGCACTGTTGTGGCATCAAATCCAAGTCCCGCCAGCGCAACTGTAGCCACGACATTGGCGTTCTTTGGAAACGCCTGCGCGGCTTCGCGTGCTGTACCGGAAAAAATCTCACAAGGCTCAGTCAAAGCATCGAGATCACAGACAGCATCCGCAGGCGTGCCTTTCCAACTGATCGGCGCTTTGCGACCCGTGTAGCAAACAGACGTCAATCCGTCGGCTCCAACGGCCGAAATCGCATCAATCCCGCCGATGGCCCCAGGCACGACGATCACTTTCGCCTTTGACTGTGCCGAGGCGGCGTTGAGCTGTGCGACAAGCCCTTCGTCAGACAGGGCGCCAGCAGACAGGATGCCCAGATCAAATCCACGCGCCAAAACAGCGGCGCCATAGTCTTTGAGCGCGCCGTGGCCTGCGCATTCCAACACAAAGTCGATGTCATCATCCAAGGCATCTACCGAGGTGATAATCTCGGTCTGCGGATCGATCTTTGCCTGAGCAGCCTCACGGGCTGAGGCACGCACCAATATTTGTTTAACCCTCAAATGCGGATCCGACTGTACTTTGGCAAACAGGTCTTGGGCGATAGCACCGAACCCGATGAGGGCAACTGGAACAGTCATTTGATCTTCCTTTTTAAAGACGGGCTTTACGCGGGTAACGGGCCGAATTGAGTGAGTTTAGGGTCGATATTGTGCAACAACATCAAGCGTTTTCGAAATGTCATCACTGTTGTTAAACGCATGGACCGCCATACGAATTTGCCCGCGCCTGATGGCATGGGTGATCTTGTGGTCCTTCAGCTTTGCGGACAGCCCCATGATATCGGGACAGGTGGAAGTGTCATGCCCGCCCGCATCAAGCGTTCCGATGGTGATAATATGCGACAGTTTGTCAGGATCGTTCGATGTCGTGACCCGTGATCCAAACATCGTGTCTTGCAAACCGCAGCGCAGATCAGAGGCCAAACCTAAGACACGGGTCTGGGTGGCGGCAGGACCAAGATCAAGCAGCAATCCCAAAGACGCAGCCACAGCATAAGCCCCCGCAAGGTTATAGCTGCCAACTTCATAACGTCGCGCATTGGGCTGTAGCTGATAAGCGAAACTTCCCATGCTCGAATGATCTTCGGAGTCTTGATACACCGCAGGGCGTGACAAATACGCAGGCGTCAGACGATCAAGCCACTGATCGGAAACATACAAAAAACCGATACCGTAAGACCCTAGCAGCCCTTTAGAGGCAGAGGTCGCGAAGCCGTCGATCGGCTCTTGGGAAAAGTCGTGTTGCAAAACGCCTGCCGTTTGAACACCGTCCACAAGGAAAAACACATCGCGCTTGCGACAGGCCGCCCCCAGACGATCAAGATCACTGCGATAGCCCGGTGCGAAAGACACAGAAGGGCACGTCATAATGATGGTGTTATCATCCATCGCGGCAATCATAGCCTCTGTATCAAGTTGCCCGTCCGGCATGGCTGGCACAAGACGCAGCTCTAACCCGCGTTTTTGTTGGCGCAGCCAAGGATAAATGTTGTTGGGATGCTCAACATCGGCGCTCAAGACCATGTTTTTTCCCTGCACATCCTCAAAGGACCATGCGATACAATTGACGCCGTCTGACACATTACGCGTCACCGCGATGTTTTTCGGATCGGCGTTGACCAGTTGCGCAAATTTGCCCCTTGCGTCCTCGACGGCCGCCTCATGACCTAGCCGCCCGACGGACGCCAACGCGAGACGATCCAGATAGACGTCTATCGCGCCGCGCACGGTGTCATGCAGAATCATTTTATCAGCAATAGACAAATACGTCTGATCGGCCAGTGCGGGAAACCCTGCGCGGAATGTGTCAAAATTCATGGTGTTCTTATTCATATTCTTAGGCTGACCTCAGTGGGACAAAATTTGTTTTAGAAACTGTTGCGTGCGCGGATTTTGCGCATTGGTGAAGAACTCGGTAGGTGGTGCCGCTTCGACAACTTCGCCGTCCGCCATAAAGACAACCAAATCGGCCACCTGTTTGGCAAATCCCATTTCATGGGTGACGCAAATCATAGTCATACCGTCATCGGCCAATTCGCCCATAACATCCAAAACTTCGCTGATCATTTCAGGGTCCAGCGCCGATGTCGGCTCGTCAAACAACATCACCTCTGGCTTCATCATCAGTGAGCGCGCGATGGCCACACGTTGTTGTTGCCCACCCGACAGCTGACCGGGATATTTATTGGCCTGCTCAGGAATACGCACGCGTTCCAAAAGTTCCATCGCCAAATTCTCGGCGTCTTGTCTGGGCACGCTGTTCACAAGATTGGGCGCAAGCACCAGATTGTCCAACACAGTAAGATGCGGAAACAGGTTAAAGTTCTGAAACACCATCCCCACATGGCGGCGCACTTCATCGATGTTTTTAACGTTCTGCGTCAGCTCGACACCGTTGACGATAATATCGCCTTCTTGGTGTTCCTCAAGACGGTTGATGCAGCGGATCAACGTGGATTTACCCGACCCAGAAGGCCCGCAAATCACCACTTTTTCGCCACGCCCGACCTGCATGTTGATATCGCGCAGCACGTGAAAATCGCCATACCATTTGTTCACATTGCGCAGCTCGATGGTCGCGCTGTCAGATGCGTTTGTCATCTTACATTTCCTTTATTCAGATCACGCTCAAGGGACACGCTGTATTTCGACATACTGAAACAGACGACGAAGTAGAGAGCGATCACAAAGAGGTAGGCCTCTGTGCCGTAGCTGACCCATATGGGGTCTTCTAATGCGGATTTCGTGGCGCCAAGAATGTCAAACAGACCAATGATGGCGATGAAAGTGGTGTTTTTAAACGCGCGAATGATGTCGTTCATCAAAGCCGGCAAAACGATGCGTAGTGTCTGAGGCAAAATAATCCGCGTGGTCTTTTGCCAATAGGGCAAGCCCAACGCCTCTGCCGCCTCGTATTGGCCCCGCGGGATCGCTTGCAATCCGCCACGAAAGATGTCCGCCGCATAGGCCGCGAAAAACATCAACATCCCGATCAGCGCGCGCACGAATTTATCGGGCGTCATCGATTCTGGCACAAACAGCGGAAAGATCAAAGCCGCCATAAACAGCACTGTGACCAAAGGCACGCCGCGCACCATTTCGACAAAGCCGATGCACAGCGCCTTGATGATCGGCAAGTTGGATTGGCGCCCCAGTGCCAGCAAAATCGCGACAGGCAGCCCACCAATCACAGTGCCAAAAAAGATCAATAAGGTCAGCGGCAGCCCGCCCCACAAATGGGTCGGCGTCGATACAAGGCCAAACACACCGCCAAGTTGCAGCACGAAAATAGCCACCCATGCGCCTCCCCATGCGATAAGCAACCATTTGGTCCAAAACACACGAAAGCCGCTGACAATCGACATGCCACCTAAGATCAGCACCACCAACGCCCCGCGCCAATGTTGCTCATAGGGATAGGTACCAAACAGCATAAGACGGTATTTTTCTTGCACCACAGCCCAACACGCACCGGTAGTGGCCTTACACGCATCAGCGCCATTGGTAGACGTCCAAGCGGCATCCCAAATGGCCCAGCGGAAAAGATCTGGCACGGTCGCAATCAACAACGCGCAACACAGCACCGTAAAGATCGTGTTGTAAATGCCATCAAACAGGTTTTGGCGCGCCCAATGGATCAGCCCTGGCGCCGCCACGGGGGCTGGCCGTGCCGCACTCGCACCGGTTTGCGCATTTGAAATCAAGTGATGTGATGTCATATCTAGCGTTCCTTCAACTGAACGGATCGATTGTACCAATTCATGATCACCGCGATGGTGGTCGTCAGGCTGAGATAGATTGCCATCATGATGATAATTGCCTCGACCGTGTTGCCGCTGGCCGTCAAAATTGTGTTGTTCAGGTTGAACAGTTCAGGGTAGCCGATCATCACACCCAACGAGCTGTTTTTCAGCAGACTGACATATTGCGCAGTTGTCGGTGGCACGATGACACGCATCGCTTGCGGCAACACAACGCGCCATAAAACATCTGCTTTTTTGATCCCCATGGCAGTGGCGGCTTCGATCTGGCCTTGGTTCACCGAGGCAATACCTGCACGCACGATTTCCGCGATAAAGGCTGCGATGTATAGCGACAGCCCTAAGAACAGCGCCAAGAACTCGGGCGACAATTGCAATCCACCGCGAATGTTAAAGCCACGTAAGGCTGGGACTTCGATCTGGCTGGGCGATCCGAAAACCGTCCAAATCACAACAGGTACGATCACCATAATCGCAATAGATACAGGCAAGCCGTTGGCTTTGTTGCCAGTTTGGCGCAAGCGCTTTTCAAGATGATGACGCCAAAAAACAACGCCCACTGCGGCCAGCACCAAACCGATCACAGCAAACCCAAATCCTGATCCCTCACCGGGACCGGGAAGGGCCAGCCCTCGGTTGCTCAAAAAGGCGATGTCACCAAAGTTAAATGCTTGCTTTGGTCCAGGCAGCTGTACTGCCAACATGTACCAAAACACGATCTGCAACAATTGCGGCGTATTGCGAAACACCTCAACATAGGTTGAGGCAAAGCGGTTCAGCATGACATTGCGCGACAAACGCGCAACCCCAAGCAAAACACCGATAATACTGGCCAGAATGATCGCTGCAAAAGACACTTTCAACGTGTTCAAAATGCCGACCCCATAAGCGCGCAAAAAGCTATCAGAGGCTGAAAACGGTATGAGAGATTCCCCAATCGCAAAGCCAGCGCTGTCCATTAAGAACCCGAAACCGGTTTTGATCCCTTGATCTGACAAGGCCCGTTGGGCATTGCCAATAATGTAAACAAAAAAGCCGATGACCACAGCAATAACAATCGCCTGAGCCGCGAAGTTGCGGAACCGCTGGTCATTCCAAAATCCGTTCAAGGACAGGCCTTGCGTCTTGGGCGGTTTGCGTCGCGGCAGGCTTTCATCTGTGGTTTTTGCATGAGAATAGGTCATCGGCATCCTGACAATTACAGCTTATTTAAAGGGCGGAGCGTAGAGCAGGCCACCATCGACCCATTGCGCATTCAGTCCACGCGCAAGTTTCAACGGAGACTCTTGTCCCAAGTTGCGCTCAAACATTTCGCCGTAATTCCCAACTTGGGACACCACGTTGTAAACCCAGTCATTTTGTAGACCCAAGAGTTCACCCAAATCTCCGTCGGCACCAAGGAAAAGCGCATATTTGACATTGCCCTCATCACGCAATTCAGTGACGTTTTCAGATGTGACGCCCAATTCTTCGGCTTCCATCATCGCATAGGCAGTCCATGCCACGATGTCTTTCCACTGCGGATCATCTTGGCGCACAACAGGCCCCATTGGATCTTTGCCGACGATTTCATCTAAGATCACCCAATCAGCAGGGTTTTCAGCAACAGTGGCGCGTTTCGCAGCCAAACCAGATGTGGATTGAATGTTCACGTCACAGCGACCATTGAAAAACGCAGAGTCCAATTCGCTTGAGCTTTGAATGACAACAGGCGTGTATTCCAAGCCGCGCCCTGTAAAGACTTCTTCAGCCACCAATTCAGACGTAGACCCAGGCAACAAGCAAACAGTCGCGCCGTCCAGTTCTTCAATGGCGTTCACACCAGAAGCGGCACTGACCATAAAGCCCTGACCATCGTAAAACGTAGGGGCCACGAAATCGAGCGCCAGTTTGCTATCGCGGCTCAACGTCCATGTTGCGTTGCGCAAAAGCACGTCGATCTCGCCTGTTTGCAACGCGGTAAAGCGTGTTTGGCTGCTGGTTTTTACCATCTGGATTTTGGAGGCATCCCCCAAAACAGAGGCCGCAATGGCGCGACACATGTCAACGTCCAAGCCTTGCCATTCGCCTTTGCTGTCCAGCGCAGAAAACCCTGCACGACCGCCGTTTGATCCACACATCACGACGTCCGCCGCGATCACACTTTCCAGTGTGGTTTCTGCTGATGCAGTGGTTGCAACAGCCTGAGCCGCCACAAACGCCAACGCAGCACCTGTCGCCTGTCCGGCGTAACGAGATAGCTTTTTAGTCATATCCATTTGTCTTCCTTTCGAATGAGTGGGGAGATTTAGGTAGTTCATGCGCCCCCTTAGGCGCTGGGGAATGAAGGGGCGTTACGTCATGCCTTTGGTGTTCAATGGCGGCAGACTATATCCATCCAAGCGATCAAATATTCGCATGCGGGTCTCGAACCCTCTCGCCATGTGTTCCACAAGACGCGACTGCGCCAACATGCTATCTCGGTCCGTGATCGCCTTTAGAATTTCGATGTGCTCATCCAAGGCCTTGAGAACCCAATCGGGTTCGTAATACCGTGGCAAAGTCAGCGCTGTCGCCAAGCGCAGGCGCACAGGTTGATAGATTTGCAGCAATTTTTCATTGCGGGCGGATCGAAAGATTTCGGTGTGAAACTCTGCGCCGTATTCGTCGATTTCTTTCAGGTCATAATTGGCTGTATTATCGCGCATATCCTCGAACCGCTCAGCGTAAGCTGCAAGTTCTGGCAGCGGGCCGTGCTTGGCCGCAAGGTGCGCTGCCATACTTTCCAGCGCATAGCGGACCTCATAGATTTCGCGCATTTCGGTCAGCGTCAGTTCTCGAATAAAGGTGCCGCGCGCGGGCTCCGCAGACAAAATGCCATCATTGATCAGATCGCGCAGCGCTTCACGGACCTTCGTGCGACCAACCGAAAAACGCTCAGCAATGCCGCGCTCTGATATCTGGTCTTTCACATCAATATCGCCATTTAAAATGGCATCTAGGATCAGCTTGTGAACCGATTCTTTGGGGGAAGGAGGTGCTTGTGTCATACTGGTATGGTGTCGGCATACCAGTGGTCGATCAACTGAATTTTACCTTCAAACCCACTTCACTGATCGCCCAGAGGACATTTGCACACAAAATAAGCGACCAGCCTCATACATTCGCAACTGAGCAACGTGAAATTGATGCCATACGGATTTAAGACCCAATTGGGGGCAAACGGCCCAGAAATGTCGACGATATAGGTGCATGTCAGCCACTGCTCAGCGCGAGACAGACTGCGCCCTTGCGAAAGTCACTCATTCATTTCAGCCTGACAGCGACGCTACAACACCCAAATCAAACATGAGGGGCAGCCCCTGTGACGAAACATGGAAAGACATCTTTCCTGACAAAAGAATCTACACTAGTACGAGTTCATGTTCTGCGTATATTTAAAATTAGGGACTTAGGCACATGAGAAAGACGATCTCACATGAGCCGCTTCACGCGACCTAATCGAGGTAAAACAGTGCCGACCCCAACACGAGCCACGATTTCTGACCTAACAGAAACGAAGACTGCCAACCGACACCTTTGGTTTACTCTAACACGTGTTACAATCGTGCAGATCGCGGCCACGGCCTGCGTGTTGGCGTTGACGGCATTGGCCCCCGATGTGGCCGCCGACTTGGGTGTTGGCGCCTATTGGATCGGCTACCAAGTAAGCTTTATTTATTTCGCGGGTCTCTTTGCATCGCTTAGTGCGGGCAGTCTTTTGGCCGCGCGCAGCGGCGAAGAAATCATCGCGCTTGAATTGGTCCTATTGATCGTGGGCCTTGTGCTTTTGGCGACGGCGATGCCTGTTTTAATGATCATCGCTTCAATACTATTCGGCGTCGCCTACGGCATTAACAATCCGGCGTCCTCTGTCATCTTGCAGAAAATCACACCCTCCGCTCGGCGCAGCCTTATCTTTTCGCTCAAACAAACAGGCGTTCCTTTGGGCGCGGTCATGGCCAACGTGTTTTTGCCATTACTGGCCCTGTGGGTTGCAGGATGGCAAATGGCCATCCTCGTTTTAGCAATCTTTCCGCTGGGCATTCTTGTGATCTCTATCCCACATGTGCGGCGCGATCCAAAGCCTGCCAAACAGGTCAAACGCGGTGTGCTGGCGACGGCTCTATCAGAGCAACGCGGCGTTATGGCCAACCCAGCCTTGCGCACCTTAGCAGCGCTTGGTGGGCTTTTCTCAGCGATGCAATTGACGGTCACGGCCTTTGCGGTCGTGTCCTTGGTCGAAATGGGGTGGAGTATTCCTGCGGCCGGACTGCTTGGGGCCGCGTTGCAGATTGCGGGCGCGATGGGGCGTGTCGGTTGGGGCAGTGCCGCAGACAGATTTGGACCGTTTTGTATCCTGTCCTTTCTTGGTTTTACGGGCGGCGGCCTATCGTTGATATTGTACTTTCAAACGGCCTTACCTGTGCCAGCACTGATCATCGTCTTTATGGGCCTAGGGGCCTGCGCCTCAGGATGGAATGGCGTATTTCTGGCGGCCATTGCAAAATCGGTCGCCCCCGAGCGTGTTGGCGCCGCCACGGGTGCCATCCTGTCTTATACATTCATTGGCGTGATGATCGGGCCGTCACTGTTTGCGGCGTCATATTATTATCTCGGAAGTTATCCGCTTTGCTTTGCGTTGTTTGCGCTTCCAGGGATCTGTGGTGGCCTCTTGGGGGCAAGGCGTCACTTGTCCTCAAACTGAAATGAGGCACAGAGATAACGACTTTGCACGTTGAATGCGCGCGAGGTTAAAGCTGTGCAATAGGTCCAGGTCGCCCCATTTGCGCAATCCAGTATTCGCTTAGCTTTTGGATTGCAGGACTGTGATCCTCGCCTTGAGTGTAAAGCTGAAGATTGATCGATGGCAGGTCCGGCAAGTTGGTGATTTTTGAAAGATTAAGCTTTTTGGATTGAAGCACATCTGCCGTGCGCACAGCCACGCCCAAACCAGCCTCTGCAGCCGCCGACACGCAAGACATGCTGGCACTTGCCAGCTTCACGTCCCACGCCACGCCAGCGTCCCCCAGCGATTTAAGCGCCGCTTTGCGAAACTGGCAGGGGCCATCCATCAAAACCAATTGAAGCGGGGTGATATCTGCAATGGTCGTATCAGCCTTGCCCAACCAGATCATTTCGGATTCTCTGAGCAGCGTTGCCTTGGAATCTGTGGTGTGGCGAAAGGCGATAACTTGATCAAGTGCTGAATTTTCGAGCAGTTCGATTAAATTTTCACTCCTCTCTACGATGACGTTGATTCTGATGTTCTTGAATTGCTGCGAAAATGAGGACAGCGCCTTAGGGAAAAAGTCGTCTGCAAAGTCTTGCACAATCCCAAGCCGCACCGCCCCTTTCAGGTCACGGGAATTCGCCAATCTGATGGCCGCGTCATTCTGTGCCAAGATTGCCCGAGCGTGTTCAAAGAACTCTTGCCCCGATGCCGTAACCACCCGATTTCTACCGTCTTTTTGGAATAATTGAATGCCAAGCTGGCTTTGCAAACGATCCATTTGAAGGCTGATTGCAGCGGCTGTACGCCCGACATGCAATGCAGCTTTGGAGAAACTTCCTTGCTCAATAATGGACACGAAAGAGCGGATACAATCCATGTTCAGGTTCTTATTCATTAAATATTCCTAATCTATTTGGATAGAATATACAGCTTGTTTTATGTTTATCAATATGACCCGATAGTCATCACAACAGACAACGCGGCGACAAAAATCGCCACACCAACCATAAAAACAAACAAAAACAAAACACTACAGGACCCTTGGCGGTCTATCCAACAGAAGAGAGAACAAGATGACACTTCATAAAAAGATTTCGATGTCTCTAATTGCGTCAGTATTCGCATTAGGTGCAAATTTGGGAGGCGCTTTTGCACAAACGCCAATTGAATTGACGTTGTCGACATATCTGCCGCCGACCTATGAGTATACTTGGCACCCCATCGAAGATTTTGTGGCAGAAGTCGAAAGCAAAAGCGAAGGCCGCGTCAAAATCAATGTATTCCACTCGGGACAGTTGTTTGACGGCTACCAAGAACTGGGCGCTGTGTCGCGCGGCGATGCGGATATCGTCAACCTAACGGGGACTTACGCAAGTGGAACAGTGCCCGCGATGAGCATTTTCACATTGCCGTTCTTGTTCTCGGACGTTGGACACTTGGAACGTGCCCTTGATAATGGCCTCTTGGACCTTGGCATCACAGATGATTTGCGTGCGCAGCATAATACGGTTGTCTTGGGCGTTGGTCCGTTTGACCCTTATCAGTTTTACTCGAAAAAATCACCAATCGTTACGGTTGATGACATCAAGAAAAAGGTTTGGGCCACAACTGGCGCGATGGATGCGCGCTCGATCCAACTGATGGGCGGCTCTCCAACGGGTATGTCATCGTCTGAGCTGTATCTTTCGTTTGATCGCGGTGTGATCGATGGCACACCACGTCCGCTTTTGACAGGCGTAGGCAGAAGCCTTGATGAAGTTGTGGGTTACTTGTCGCTGGCTACCTTTGGTGTTGATACCTCTGTGCTGGCCTTTAACGGAGACAAGTGGGATTCACTGCCTGCCGACATTCAAGAGATCATCACCACTGCGGCGCAAACACGTGACAAATCACAGTTCGCGCTTGTGGATGCCTTCATGGGCGAAGCTTTGACCGACTTTGAAGCCAAAGGCATGGAGATCAACCAGATCAGCCCAGAAGAAATTGAAAACATGAAAGCGGCAACCTCAACAGTTGTCGAGGAATGGCTCGCGAAAGTACCGAACGGTCAAGAGTATCTTGATCTTGTCGAGGCGACACGCGAGTAACCCCGCTCAAACATTCGGCGATCCGCCAATCACCAAAGCCTGACACTGGCCAAATAAAGAAAAACAGAAAATGATAAACCATTGGATTCGCTCTCTAAACCTCTTGTATTTGAGGATCGCCGAATGTGCTCTATTTCTCTTGATGATCATCATTTGTTACGCTGTGGTCGCACGGTATGTTTTCAACGCGGCAAGTGTTCACGCCGTTGAAATAAGTGCTTACCTTCTTGCAGTTACGATTTGGTTTGCGGCTGGCTGGGCCCATATCGAAAACCAACATGTCAGTCTTGAACATTTCAAGGATGGCAAATACGGGGTGATGACTTTGATCTCAGCTGTCGTGAGCGAAATTTCGATTATGATCTTTTGCACGGCCCTTATCTATGCAGGCACAGTCTCGGTTCTGACAGCGCTTGAACGTGGATATAAGTCAGCCACCTTGTTGGCATTTCCGCAGTGGATTTTGCTCGCACTTATTCCCATCGGCGCATTTGGTTTGGGGGCGGTGTCCGTCTCACGTTGCTGGGCTATATACACCGAAAATAAGGAGGGCTGACATGGATCCTGTCTTCATTTTCACCATTGTTATCGCCGTTTTCTTTGGGCTTATTGCCCTATGCACCCCAATTTTTGCAGCGCTTGGCGTCTCTAGTATTGTTGGCTTTTTGCTGCATGGTGGCCTGTCTTCGCTGGAAACCATCCCCGACATTTTGCACCGCGGGTTGGTCAGCTATTCGCTGCTGGCCGTGCCATTGTTCATTATGATGGGTGAGGTTATGGCCCGCACCAGCATCGGGGCCAGACTGTTTAATATGTTCGCCTGTTGGCTTGCGCGTTTGCCTGGTGGCCTTGGGGTCGCCAGCGTTGCCAGCTCTGCGGTGTTTGGCGCGATGAGTGGCGTCAGCGTTGCAGGTGCGGCAACGATTGGTCGCTTTGCCATTCCGCAGATGTTGCAACGCGGTTATAGCCCCTCGCTTGCTGGCGGCACCGTCGCCGCAGCTGGTGCGCTGGCATTGTTAATCCCGCCCAGCATCGGCTTTGTCTTATTCGGTGAAGTGGCTGGACAATCAGTGGGCAAACTCTTCGTCGCAGCCGTGCTGCCTGCGGTGTTGCTCACCTCGATGATGATGGCCTATGTCGTGCTGGTTGCGGTGTTCCGCAAAGATATGGCTCCCTCTGAGGAGCGTACCATCAGTCGTGCAGAACGTTGGCGCTCCTTGCGTGACATCTGGCCTGCGGTGATGATCGTTTTGCTGGTGCTCGGGACGATTTACTTTGGCATTGCCACCCCCACAGAAGCCGCAGGCATCGGTGCGATTGGCGCGTTCTTCGTCGCGGCACTGTACAAAGAACTTAGCTTTGAACTTGTGCGTAAGGTGCTAAGATCCACAGTTTTGACCAGCGTAATGATCTTGCTCATTCTCGCAGGCGCACTGATGTTTGGCCATATCATGACCCGACTTATGATCCCGCAAAAGATCGTTATGTTCGTGGTCAGCGTCGATCAACCCAAATGGGTCATCCTGTCCTTTGTGCTGTTGTTTCTTCTTTTGGTCGGCATGGTCCTTGATATCGTGTCAATCATCGTCATCACGACACCCATTCTGATGCCTGTTATCACAGCCATGGGCATTGATCCGATCTGGTTTGGCGTCATTCTTATTCTGACCTGTGAAATGGCGGTGATCACCCCGCCAGTCGGGTTGAACCTTTACGTCATTGACGGAATTGCACCTGATTTGACCATCGGTCAGATCATACGCGGCGCGCTGCCCTTTGTCGGGATTGAGCTGCTGTGCATTTTGATCTTGATCGCCTTCCCCGAAATCGCCCTTTTCCTTCCTAGCTTGCGGTAAATAAAACATGAAAGATCCAGACAACATTCAAAGCGGCTTTGACCGCTCACTTCAAGCGGGCCAAACTCCGGCCTTGCTGGTCATCGACTTTCAGCGCGGCTTTACTGAACCCGCACTCAGCCCGCTTGCAAGCGACTGTGACAAAGAAGTGCTCAGCACGGCACGTTTTATCGAGGCCTTTCGCGGGCACGGACCAATCATTTTTACGGTCAATGGCTATGCCCCGAACCTGTCCGACATGGGGCGGTGGGGCGAAAAATGCAGTTCACTCGAAACGCTCGTGCGGGGCACGCCCACATGCGAATTGGACCCCCGTCTTGGGTACTCAGAAAACGAAGACATCGTTCTATACAAAAATCAGGCGTCGGCGTTTTTCGGAACGTCCTTGTCGGCCCTGCTGGCGCAAGCCAAATGTGACACACTGTTTGTCGCCGGTTGCACAACAAGCGGGTGTGTCCGTGCCAGTGCAGTCGATGCAATGGCTCACGGATACCCGCCGTTTGTCATCCGCGATTGCGTTGCAGATCGCACGGCTGCCCAGCACGAAAGCAACTTGATCGACATCCACAGCAAATATGGCGAGGTCATCACTTTATCTGAGGCCACGTCGGTTATTTCGGCGCTTGGCGCGTAACGACCTCACATCCAATTGGCCGCCCAACTGCAATGGCCGAGCCTATATATTAAGGAATACTAAAACCATGGCACGTACCCAACCTGATCAACAAGTCCCAGACTTAAAACTGCAAATCGTCGGAGGAGAGACCTTCGATCTTGCTGTAGAGACCCCTGAGAACTTTGTGATGGTCGTTTTTTATCGCGGCTTGCACTGCCCGATGTGTAAGAAATTTCTGACCACCTTGAACACCCTCACGAAAGACTATGCAGACATTGGCGTCAGCATCATAGCCGCCTCGATGAACGATGAAACCATCGCAACCCAAACCCGTGAGGACTGGTCCCTTGATCAACTGCGCATCGGGTATGGATTAACGGAAGAGGTCGCCCAAGATTGGGATCTGTATATCTCGTCCTCCATCAGAGAAGGCGAAGCTGACGTGTTCTCAGAGCCCGGATTCTTCCTCGTGCGCCCTGATGGAAGGCTCTTTTTGGCAAATATCACCAACATGCCTTGGGGGCGTCCTGACCTGCATGAAATTTTGCAAAAAATCCCTTTCGCACTTGAGCGCAATTATCCCGCTCGCGGCATGAAGACACCCGCCTAAACCTGACCGGATAGGGTCCAGCTACCCCCCCAGAACTTGAAATCGAGGATAGGAATATGGGTCAACTAAAACTTTCAATCGCGTTGGGCAATTATGACAGGGTTCAGCCCCTTGTGCGGGGCTCCGTGCTCATCGACGGCGTCGATCCTGTCTATTTGACGTTGCCGCCCGAAGAAATGATGTTTCGCGCGTTTACCCACCACGAATTTGACGTGTCCGAACTGTCATTGTCTGGCTATGCCACAAGCCTGACCAAAGAAAACCCGCCTTATATTGGCATTCCCGTGTTTTTGTCGCGCGCATTTCGGCACGCTTCATTCTATGTGCGCGCGGGCAGCGGTATTGAAAAACCGCAGGATTTGAAAGGCCGCAAAATTGGCATTTCAGAGTTCCAATCCACAGCGAATGTCTGGGCGCGAGCGATATTGCAAGACGAGTACGGCGTGGAAACATCCGATATCAATTGGGTGCGCGGCAATTTAAACGAGGTTGGCCCAACGCGCGATAAATCGGTGGTGCCGCAGGGCGTCAATGCTGTTCATGCGGACGTAAATCGGTCTTTGGACAGTCTGTTGTTAAGTGGCGACATCGATGGGTTTATTGGCCCTAGACCCCCCGCAAGCTTTGTTGATGGACATGCAGGCGTGAAAAGGCTTTTCCCGGATTCAGTTGCTTTGGCGCAGGAATATTACCGCGAAACGGGCATCTTCCCGATCATGCATATCGTGGGGCTACGCACCAGTCTCGCTAAAGCTCACCCATGGCTACCGGCCACATTGTTCAACGCCTTTAATGCGGCTAAAGATACCGCTATCCAAGACCTTTGTGACACGCAAACGCCCAAGGCGTCCTTACCATTTTTAGACGAACAATTGCGCGCCACACAGGATTTGCTGGGATCAGATTTTTGGTCTTATGGCCTCAAAGGCAACCACGACACCCTTGATACTTTTTTGCGTCACCACAACCGACAAGGATTGTCCCCCCGTAAACTTAGCGTAGAGGAATTATTCCACGCTTCTACATTGAACCTTTTCGGCCGTTAGCGCAAAAAACTGGGCAAAGGGCGCACTCATTTATGACGTCCAAAAGCTCCTGAGGGGCTCATTTTTTACGCAAGGCCTGCTAAAGCAGCTCTGGTAAAATTTGGGAGTTCCGATGCGCTTTTGTCACTCCGGTTTTCTGAAGCATCGGACAAATAAACGAATTTAAGGACCTATCGAATGATCGATTTTTACACTTGGCCCACCCCCAACTGCCGCAAGGTTTCGATCCTGTTGGAGGAGCTCGCAGTGCCCTATGAGGTACATCCTATCGACATCAACAACGGCGCGCAGAACACGCCGGAGTTTCTAGCGATCAATCCCAACAACAAGGTGCCAGCGATCGTAGACCGCGACACCGGTCTTGCCCTGTTCGAATCCGGCGCGATCCTTTTATATCTTGCCGAAAAGCACGGAAAATTCCTACCCACGGATCCGCAAGCCAAAGCAGAAGTGACGCAATGGTTGATGTGGCAAATGGCTGGGCTTGGGCCAATGGCTGGACAAACCCATCATTTCGTCAAGAACAACCCTGGCAAAGCGCCCTACGCAGAAGACCGGTTCAAGACCGAAGTCGCACGGCTTTACACTGTGCTCGATCAGCAGCTCGCCGAACAAGATTACATCTGCGGTGACTATTCCATTGCTGATATGGCCAGCTGGCCGTGGGTCTCGCGTTATGAATGGCACCGCATTGATTTGGCCGATTATCCGAATGTTCGCGCTTGGTACCAGCGTATTTTGGGGCGTGAAGCGGTTCAAAAAGGCTACCATGTTCCTGTTTTCACAACAGAGATTCCCGCAGGCTAAACTTCAAACCTCATTATATCTGTTATGAAAGACTGGGTAAGACTATGATTAAAGTTCTTGGGCGTGACAATTCGGTCAACGTACAAAAGGTCATGTGGTGCGCCGCCGAACTTGGTCTTGATGTGGCGCGCGATGATGTTGGTGGGCCGTTTGGCGGCAACCATACCGATGCATTTCGCGCCATGAACCCCAACGGCACCATTCCGGTTTTGATCGACGGTGAATTGATACTATGGGAATCCAACGCCATTGTGCGGTATCTGTGTGATCAATACGTAACTGGCCCGTGGGCATTGCCATCAGCGCAACAGACGGCATTGGCTGGGCAGTGGATGGATTGGTATCTGACGACGATGCACCTGCCGATGACGGCCTTGTTTTGGCAGCTTGTTCGCACCGAAGCCCAAGCGCGCGATGAGGCAAAAGTCGATGCCGCCATCAATGAGGCAACAAAGTTTTGGTCAATCTTGGATCAGCACCTCGCCACCCGAAATTTCATTTTGGGAGAAACGCTGAGTATGGCAGACATTCCATTGGGAAGCTCAGCATATCGTTGGCATACAATGGAATTTGAGCGGCCAGATTTGCCAAATGTAAAAGCCTGGTGGGACAGATTGGTCGAGCGCAGTACGTATCGAGAAAACGTGATGATCCCGCTGACATGATTGGCCGCGTTTTAACATAGAACGGATACCACGCGCATCATGGCAGGTGCCTTCGCAACGTACAGCATCAAATAGAGTGACGCATCTAAAAGCTTCGGAGTTCTATCAAGACGCCGCACAGAGCAAAGTGAATCTCACGCCACACTCTCAAATCGCACCACGACATTCAGGGATTTTCCATTGGGTGGAGGCGCAAACGGTCCTGCACGTTTGACCTGTGCCATGGCAACCTTATCAATACCAGCATGCCCTGAAGACGTAACGATCACCACTTTTGCAATGACACCTGAAGCGGAAATGGTGATGCCAACCATGGCCTTGCCGCGCGCACCGGCAGAGCGCTTGGGAACACGCGCGATCTTGCGCAGCACAGTGCTTTTGTAGGATCGCACGGCCCCATCACCGGCTGTTTTTGCCGTTGATTTTGTCGCGTTTTTTGACGTTTCTGCTTTTGTACCTTGCGCTGCGCCTGTGGCTTGTCCTTTGCGTGCACTGACTGGCGCATTTCCTGCTTTGGCTTGTCGTGGTTCCGTTTTTTTCTGCGCGCGAGGTGCGGGGTTCTGTTTCGCAGGTCTCGGCGTGGGTCGTGTGGCTGACGGTTTTGATACATCGGTTTGCGCAGTCACAGATTGCCCCGTGATCTTGCGCGGCTCTGCGGCGGGCGCTGGTTTGTGGTCCACGTGCGATGCGTCATGAGGCGTCGCCTTTGCGGCCATCATCGGAGTGCGGCTAGGCTGAAGTGACACCCGAGACGCACTTGCAGTCACGACTGTTGGAGTGGCCGCAGCCACGACCGCATCGGGTGTGACAGGTTCTGTGATGGGCGCCGAGGTCGCTTTGGCACCAGCACTGGCTTTGACCAAATCCTCGAACCCCAACCCAAGCGCCACCGCACCTGAAACCTCTGCGCCCTCAAGCACGGGCGATGGTGCGCTTTGCCCCCAGCCTGCGCCGAATACGTGCAGTGTGATTGACAGCCCAAGCGCAGCAGGGAACCAGTAGGGTCTCATGGCAAACTCTTTTCGGTCAGAATCATAACCTTTTGTGTCTGTGACATGGTATGGGCCGCGCGAGCGATTTTTAACAATTCAAGCGCAGGCGCATCGCGATCAGGCATAATGCGCAACTGCCCTGCATCGTCGACATCTTTTTGCATGTCACGTATCGCGTCCAATCCTTCGTCTATCGTCACTGTTGATCCGAGCCACGTCAGCCTGCCGTCTTTGTGCAAAACCAACGCGTCACTCGGCGGGATCACATTTGGATCGTCCATCTGAACCAACGACAGGTCCGCATCCAAAGGGCGGGCAACCTGCGCGGCCACAAGGAAAAATATCAGCATCAAAAATACGATGTTGATCAAAGGTAAAGTTGGCTCACTACCGCTACCTCGGCGTTTTACGACAAAGCTCATGATCACTCCAAAACGGCAAATTTTACATCGGGTAAAGTGTTAAAAACTTGCAAAGTGTCGACCAATCCCTGCGCCTGCGCGTCTTGGCCAATCGATAGAAGTAAACGCACATCCCCATTGCGCCGCAAAGGGTCGATAGCGGTAGGCAAGGCGTCCAACGTCGTTGTCTGACCATTGATTTTCAGCCCATCTGCCGTGAGACGGGCAAAAACAAGAGCGGTATCATTGAAGTCCGTGCGGGCTGACCCGCCTGCCACCGTCAATTCAATGTCCCCGAACTTCGAAAACGTCGAGGACAGCATGAAAAACAGTAAAAGCAGAAAAATGACATCAATAAGAGAGGTCAAAGACAGCCGCCCGCGCCGTTTGGTACTACGCTGGGGCATATTCACCTCGCGCTGGGATTGCCCCCACAGCGCCTTGCGCAAAGACCTGAGGGGATAGAATTTCTTCCAGCGCATCCCGAACCACAAGCTCGAAACGTTCCAAGCGGCCATCAAACCACGACAGCGCCATAGACGCAGGCATGGCCACGATCAGCCCTGCGGCGGTGGTCACCAAGGCCACCCAAATCCCGCCTGCCAAAACAGCGGGGTCTGCTGTGCCGCCCGCCTCTTGGAGCGTGCGAAAGGCGTCGATCATGCCCAAAACCGTGCCAAACAGACCCAGCAACGGGGCGACCTGCGAGATCACATCTAACAGGCGCAAACCTGAGCCTGCCCGCTGAAAATCCCGTTCCAACCTCGCGGCGGCGCGTGCGCGCAGAGCCTCTTCTGTGACTCCATTTGCTTTTGCCTCGGCGATCTGTGTCAGAATGGATCGTGCAAAACCACGGCTCACACGTGGCCCAATACCTTCCACAGCAAACACACTGAATTTCCATAAAATACAGGCCAAGGCGATCACGGAAAACCCCAGTAAGATCGCCACAACCGCCCCCCCCAAAGCGATGATTTCAAACAGACGGTCTTGAGCAAGCGTAATCATTGCTGAACCTCCATGGTATCAACACGCGACGAAAACGTCGGCAGAACGGTGCAAGCGGCCCCATCCGTCGTGGTACAAATGGACACCTCGTTGAACAGCACCATTTTTATGTCGTCGCATTGGGTCTGTGGCATATCAAATTGACGCACACGCACCCCCTGAGACGGCACCGCACCAAAATCAAACAAGGTAAAGGTCTGCACCGCACCGTCTTGATCAAACAGCACCGTTTGGGTTTGCAGCTCGGACAGGCCTTGATCGGCTGTCACCGTAAAGGTCAGGCGGCACGCCTTGTCAGTTTGTGCGATGCTGTTCAAATCGACCACAGCAGGCTGTGCGGCAAAAGCAGGAGCGGATGACAGAACAAGCGCAAGTAAGGTCGCGTGTATAATATTTGAGGTCTGGGTCATGAAAACTCCATCATGAAAGAGAAGTGGGCACAGGCCCTTCGGTGGCGGAGCGGCCAAAGACAAGCAAAATGCCAGACGGGTCCGACACATAAAATTCAAACATGTTCCATGGGGTTTGAACAAACCCGCGAAACCCCGCTACCTTGCGCGCTGCGAATTCGTCATGCAGCGCATCAATGCCTGCACCACGAATGTAGCAGCGCGCTTCGGTGTCCAATGGCCCCCTGCCGTTGGCGGCATAAGATTGCGCATGGTCAGGTAGGCAAAAATGCAGCTCGATCTGATCTCGGCGCATAATGAGATACTCTGGCATAACGCGTTCCGGCGTAAATCCGAGTTGGTCCGTATAAAAGGCCGACGTCTTATTCAGGTCACTTGATCTCAGGACTGGAATAACGGTTAAATCTGTCATCGGATGTTCCCCATATAACGGCTCATTCTGCAAAACCTGCAGCACAAGATGCCGCTTGAGGCAGTATCCATGGCCCCCCCAAGGGTGGCGGGGTATTGGTACGTACGGCGCAGCCATAACACGTCGACAAGTTCTCATTCGTCAGAACATGTTGCGGCGTGCCTGTGCTTTGCACTTTGCCTTCGTTGAGCAAGACCACTTTGTGGGCAAACATGGATGTTAAATTGAGATCATGCATGACAGCAATCACCCCACCACCTGCTTGCGCAAAGTCACGTGCGATTTCCATCACCACCAATTGGTGTCCGATATCGAGCGCAGACACAGGTTCATCAAGTAAAAGCCAGCGCGGAGAACCATCCAACACAGGGTCCCAAATTTGCACAAGAACACGCGCCAACTGGACACGCTGACGTTCTCCGCCAGACAAATCTTGTACAAACCGCCCTTCAAACCCACGCAGACCAACACGCGCCAAAGCTTTGTGCGGCAGCGCCTCCATGGCAGTTAGGCTATCGGTGCCACGACCACTGGTCAGACCAAGGCGCACCAATTCCAGCACAGTGAATGGAAAGGCGACTGATCCTGACTGTGGCAGCACCGCCCTGCGCGTGGCGCGTTCAACAGGCGACATATCCGACAGCAAATGCCCATCCAAAAGCGCATCACCTGTCGATGGAACTTCGCCTGTGATGGCTTTCAACAGCGTGGTTTTACCAGAGCCATTGGGCCCAACGATTGCAGTTAATTCACCTGGACGCGCTTCGAAATCAACGCCTTGCAGCACTTGCCGCTGGCCAAATGTGACCGTGATATTTTTGGCTTTTAGCATTGTTAAACGTCCAACATTGCGCGGTTTTTCAGCAAGATCCACAAAAAGAAAGGCCCGCCAACTGTGGCCGTCACGATACCAACAGGCAGTTCTGCGGGCGCGACAACAACACGGCTCAGCATGTCCGCAATCAAAAGAAACACAGCCCCCAAGAGCGCCGCGTTTGGCAAAAGCAAACGGTGCACAGGCCCTTGAAAGAGACGCAAAAGATGCGGCACAACAATGCCCACAAACCCTATGCCCCCCGTGATGGCGACCGATGCACCAACCGAAGCTGCCACACTTAAGATGGAGATGCGTTTCATCCGCTGAACATCAATGCCCATATGTTCCGCAACCGGTTCGCCCAGCGCCAAGGCATCAAGGGCGCGGGCTAAAAACGGCGTTGCCACCAGCGCCAAAATGATAATCGGGCCTGCTGTCATGAATTTAAACCAAGACGCACCAGCAACCGATCCCATGCCCCAAAAGGTCAGATCACGCAGTTGATCATCGTCGGCGCGGTAGACCAAAAAACCAGTGGCCGCGCCCGTAAGCGCGCCAAGCGCGATGCCTGCAAGCAACATCGTAATCACGGATGTCCGCCCGCCACGGGTCGCAATGCGATACAGAATTAATGTAGACGCCCAACCACCAAAGAATGCCGCCAAGGGGATGAGGTAAGGCCCAACAAGACCGAGCAATGCCACAGGCAAAAATCCACCCAAAACGATGGCGACAACTGCGCCGAATCCCGCGCCAGCGCTGATGCCGACCAAGCCGGGATCAGCCAGTGGATTGCGAAATAGACCTTGCATCACGGCACCAGACACAGCCAGTGCGGCACCGACCACAGTGGCGGTCAGCATTCTGGGCATGCGGATATCCCAAACGATAGACATGTCGCGCGCGCTTGCGGAACCAACCCCAAATTTCGCGCCAATTGCGCCTAAGACATCCGTATCAGACGCAGCACCCCAGCCCAAACTGAGCAGCATCATCAACAGCAAAAGGACCGATAAGCCAGCCTGTAGGGCAAATGATTTTGCCGTGCGATCCCCCTGCTGTGCGGGCGCGCGCAGAGTGATCAAGGTGCGTTTAACCGCGGGAAGAGATACGAATGCCATCGGATTACTGCGCCTTTGCTGTCGTCACAACCGCAAGATCCGCATTGAGCGTTCTTGCGAATTGAGCGGTGCGAGGGCCAAAACCAAGAGCCGCTGGGTCGATGGTGATGAAAGCATCATTCAACGCAGCAGGACTATGCGCCAAGGACGGGAGTGCAAAGATGTCCTCTTTACGGCCTGCATGATCTTCGCGTCCTGTCATCATCAAAACGACATCTGGTGCGGCCTCGATCAAGGCTTCATCGCTCATGATTTTGTAACCTTCAAACGCCTCGCCCATGACGTTCTCACCGCCCGCAAGCGTGATCATGCCATGCGCGCCCGTGCCGCGCCCAGCAACATTCAACCGTCCACCTTGATTGGATAGAATAAACAATACACGCGGGGCTGTTTCTTGTTGCGCGACCTCTGCTTCAAGCGCGATGAATGCCCCTTCGATCTGTTTGTATAACTGTGCCGCAGAATCTTGCTTGCCAAGGGCTTCGCCGATAATTTCGACCGAAGTCAAAACGCTTTCTTTTGTGAAAGCATCGTGAACCTCGACCAGCGGCACGTTGGCGGCGCGCAATTGATCTAAAGTCTCAGGCGGACCTGCTGTGTCCCGTGTGACAATAAGATCAGGGCTGACCGACAGCACGCCTTCTGCTGACAATTGGCGCATATATCCAACGTCAGGCAGGGATTCTACCGCGCTTGGGAAATGCGATGTGGTATCGCGAGCCACGATGCGGCCCCCTGCCCCAAGGGCGTAAATCACTTCAGTAACGGGGCCGCCGATGGAAACGATAGATCTGGCATCAGGATAACTTTCGGCCAGTGCCATTATTGGAAAGGCGACAACCATCGCTGCAAGGAAATACTTCATGCCAAGGCCTCTTCTTCTGTGTTCAATGAGGCCAAAATATTAGCCCAACGCGCTGCATCCCCCTCTTCGGTCTTTTGACCAAAGCATTGAAAAATCAGGTTTCCAGCAGCATCGAAGGCCTCGAATGACAACGCAGGGCCACGTTTGGTCGGTTTTTCAACGACATAAGCCTCGGCGACATGATCATCGCGCAGGTGCAGATTGAATTTCGGATCAAGCACATTAAGCCACGGCCCCATTGGCTTGATGGTATCAAGCGTGCCCCAATGGATTTGAATATTACCGAGATTGCCAACAAACAAGATCACCTTTTGACGCGCCTCAGAGACAGCATTCAAAAAGGCAGCAGAGCTGTCCTTGGCCACTGGGCGTACCCATTTTTCACCTGACACAAGGCGGTATGCCCCAAGGCGGTTCATGCCAAGATTGCGTGTGATGCGATTAAATTGATGCGTGTCGGTCATCGTCGCCCATGCTTCAAGCAAGGCATCGCGTTTATCCGCACTGCCTTGCGCGCCTTCAACGGGCTTGCGCGGCGCAACCTCTAAGCTGTCGCTGGTGTCATCGAGTTTCAGAGCTGCAACAAGCGGTGCCCAGGCGTCGTGGTTTGACGTCTCACGCATGTAAATTTTTTGCAGCGCATCACCTGAGGCATCAAAGAACTGCAAAGATTTGCGCAGGCCTTTTTCGGTTTGTGTCTCAACAGCGAAACCAAAACTCCAGTGTTTGGGGAAAATACGAGTGTCGATATCGGAGCCCAGCACCATAGAGGCGTGTTGACCAGAGGAGTATTTCTCAAATGTACCAACCCGTTCATGCACGCAAGACTCGTTGCGCGTGAGCGCCATGACTTCGCCCAAAGATGTGATCATTGGCATCACCTCATCGGGGAGATGAGCGATACGGGTCACACTTTGACCGTCATGCTGACCAACAAAAGCAGCAACCAATTGGGCTTCGGAAATACCCAAGCTTTGCGCGAGATCACGATCTCGCATCGTGGCATCGGATTTGGCTTGGCGAATATCAATGGCGGAAAGAGGCGTTGTCATAGCAATGTCCTGTTGGCTTGAATTGCGTGGAAACACAAAAGGGGGGAAAGGGCGATGCTGCGCACGAGGGTACGCCGCATCGCCAGCACCAAGATTAGAATGTCTTGGTGATCGAAAGCGTCAGATTGCGGCCAGGCGCAGATCGACTGCTGAGATAGGGTTGGTAATCAAGGTCGAAGACGTTATCGAGCGATGCGCGGAACTCCACACCCTGCGTCAAACCGCTGTCTGGAATATAGGCCGCCGTCAGACCTGCAACTGTGTAACTGTCACTGGCAGCAGTGGCCCCTGAGGTGCTGGTCGTGCGATCATTCGACCACCCGTGCAACACTTCAACAGCCAAATCCAACTGGTCATTCAGGAAATGTTTGCCAAGCGTGAGCTGCGCTGTGTCACTTGGCGTATTGTTGAAATACTCTCCCGTGACCCATTCGCCGCGAATACGAGAAGCATTGAAATCCATATAGAACGCCGCAGTGGCGTATGAGGCTTCAAATTCGACACCCTGCAACTCGATATCTTCGTATGAACCTGTTGAATCAGAATAGGTCGTGTTGTCCCAAATTTGTGTTTTGAAGCCCGTCAATTTGGCTTTCACACTGTCACCAGATTTGAACACATCGACAGCATCATAAGAGACACCAAATTCAACCGTTGTCGCTTTTTCAGACGTCTCGATAAAGGCGTTGGACAGGTCATCAATAATCGGCATGTTTTCGTTATACGCAAGCGTACCAAACACGGCGAAGTTTTCACCAAGCCTGTAACGCGAAGACAAAGCACCTACGGTCAAGTCTTTTTCATATGACGTGCCATCGGCGATTGTGTCATTGCCTTCAGAAGTGATTTTCTGTTTCTCAAAGCGCAATTGAGGCGTCAGCGTGAGGTTGCCCATAACGATTTCATCTGACGCGTAGACTGCAATAAATTCATCTGTTCCACCCGGTGACGAACCCGCATTGGAACCGGTGTGACTGATGGAAGAACGCGTACGCTTACCTACTTCGGCACCGACTAGTACGGTATGATCCGCGCTTCCTGTCGCGAAAATTGCTTCGTTTTCAAAACTTAAAGACAATCGTTCGGTTCTGTTGTCTGCATTGTAGATTGTCGAAGATGTCGTATCTGAAATATTCGAAATCAATTCGTCAGAATATGTGAGTTTAGCGGTCAAGTTCACAAGATCATTGTCGAGCGGATTATATTGCACCTGCGCATAGGCTGTGGTGTCTTCAATATCCGCATCCACACGCGCGTCAAACAAGGAGCCAATATAATCATAGCTCACATCTTCTAAACGATTGTTGGTTTTCGACACGGATGCAGTAAAGCTTAATGCCTCGGAGGCGCTGTATTTGAGCTTGAGCATCGCTGACGGCATTTCATAAGCCGTATCAACTTGTGTCGTGCCCGCCCCGTCAGTGTAATCGTCATTGGACCGGTACCCGTAGAATCCAAGCACTTCGAATTTGTCATCTGGGGCCCAAGCCACGATTGAGCTGGTCAGAAATCCATCGCCATTGCTTTCATAAGCCAGTTTTTGGCGGACTGAAAATGTGTCGTCATCTTCTAAAAAGTCAGACGCATCTTTGGTGACAGCTTCGACAGTACCGCCAATCGCCCCTCCCGAGAAACGGAAGCTTTCGCCAGGCCCACGTATCACTTTGACTGTTTTGAACAACTCTGGCTCCATCGTCAAAATACTGCCTTGGCGATAGATCTCTTCTTGGCCTTTTGCGACACCATCGATCACAACAGCCACTTTGGTGTTCGATCCGTATGTGCCTGCGTCCGCGCCAAGGCCGCGAATGTTGATAGATGACCCCTGAGGCGTAGCAGAGTTTGAAAGCGTCACCCCCGGAATTGTGCCGAGCAGTTCAGCTAAGGTCGAGGCCTGACGCGCATCGAGTTCTTCTTGTGAAATAACGGTTTCGGATGTTGCCGTTTCGGTCTGAATGCCCCTGCGGCTTTCCCCCAATGTCACTGCGCCGATGTAGTCGCCAAAATCTGTGGTATCGATGTCTTGGGCGAAAGTTGCCCCCGCCAATGCCGGCGCAACAGCGACGGCTGTCATAAGCGCACGCAAGCTTGTTTGAGTTCTCATGGTTGTCCCCTTGGTTATTCCTTTAGCTGGCTACCAAGGGAGGGAGCTTGCGTCATTTGTGGACCAACTACCTTAACCTTATTATTTTTGTCAAGAATTAATCATTCACATCTTCACCCCGCTTGCAGTCGCAGGTCTTGGACATCATTTAACAGTAAAAAAATTCCGTGCGTTGCGGAGATGTGCTTGAAATCCACATCTAATACCGTCGCAACGAATACTGGCGGCCAACCTAACAGTTGACCGCCATGTATCACGAACCTTGCCTTTGGCATCCCTTAATCTGGGCCAAAAATGTGACCCGAACCATACCGTTTTCGCAAGAAAGGCCGCTTTTCCATTTGACGTTTGGCACTTGCTGTCGGGGTGCATTCTATTTGGTGAGAATGAGCTTGCCCGCCCGCGTTATTCGTAAAAAATAGGATTGATCGCCGAGGACAATACACGCAGGCTGTCCATCAGGCATTAGATCCTGCGCGTCATATGTTTTGGGGCGGGATATCTCTTTAGAGCTTATCGGAATTGCAACATTAGTCATATTGAACGCTCCTCGGTTCCAAACTTGAACAAAACACGATCAGCAATTTCCCTAAGAATACCGCCATTATGCAACAAGGTTTGGGTCTTGTTCAGCGGGTATGCTTTTTGTTGGCTTTCAATGAGGCTTGTCCGTGTGCGGCAGACCATTACATTTCTCCTGCTATGTTGTGGTCTGGGCTCTCCATTTGGGTTGGCTAGGACCTAATCGCGCACCAACCTGACTAAATTTGTCGGAAATGTCAATGTATTGATGTCGTCAAAATCGTGACAAAGGTCAGCTCAGTTATTTAAGTGCAGAAAGCATAATCAAAATATCTATAAAAATCATTCGCACGCAAAAAAATATGCGGCCTATGTTGCAGCTATCAGGTGGCTCCGCACGCCTTGGCTTCCGCTCTCAATACAATTCAGCATGCTGAAGCAAACGTTTCACACAGCATTCTATCGAAAGCGCCTCAGGCAATGCCTTTCGACACTAGGAGTTCGGATTGGTTTCTAAAACGATTTTCAACACGCAGACCTCGCCGCATAAAAAGCGGGATCGAAAGCGCTGACCTGAATTTTTATTGCCTCCTTCAGGCGTCAATTTTAAGCGGCATCGTCACATAACGGTTAAATTTTGCCCGTATCCGAACGCTTAAGACTTTACCTGAGCGTTAAAATTAACACATTTTTTTAAAAAATCAGGTGATTTTGGCAATTATAGTGGGGTCACAGACGCCACCCCTCTTAAAAAATTGCTCCTTAAATGATGCAGTGAGGCAAAAAGGGACAGACGGTCAGATGAGAGACACTCGATTTTATAAAGATCTTGCGGCACGCGTTGATGCATTAGGCGGCTATCACAATGCGCATTTGCATTTAGATCGCGCTTTTACTGATGATTTCAATCCAGAAACGCATCAAGCGGCCAACAAAGCGCATCTGACTTTACCTGAAAAACATGGCCTAATTTCTGAGATCCATAACAGCGAATTTTACACCGAAGACGGCCTTAAAAGCCGGCTGCAACATTCCATGAAATCGATGATCCGTTGTCAAACACAACGCGCCGACAGCGTTATTGACGTCAGTGATGATGGCCTTGGACTGCGCGGCATCAAGACTGCGCGTAAGGTCGCGCAGTCTTTTAAAGGACAAATAGATTTTCGGATCGGAGCTTATTCTCCATTGGGTTTTGAAAGCGATAAAATGTCAGCGTTCAGATTAATGGAGCAGGCCGCTGAAATTGCTGATTTTATTGGTTGCCTACCCGAACGCGATGACACAGCAGACTATCCGAACCATATTGGTTATGAAGAAAATTGCAGGCGTATGATCGATCTGGCCGCGCGCCACGACACATTTTTACACGTTCATACCGATCAAAAAAATCTGGCGCTGGAAAATGCCACCGAAAGGCTGCTGGACGTTTTGGAACAGCATAATCCGCTTACTAAAACTTCGGGCGAACCACGCGTTTGGGCTGTTCATATGATCTCACCTTCTGCCTATGACGAACCTCGCTGGGAAAGTTTGGTTGAACGATTAAAAACCGCACATGTTGGGGTGATATGCTGTCCGTCCGCAGCTATTGGCATGCGACAAATTCGCAGCGTATATGCGCCTACACACAATTCTATCGCACGGGTGCTCGAACTTTGCGCAGCAGGGGTTCATGTTCGATTGGGCAGTGACAATTGCGCCGACATGTTGTCGCCATCCACCACGACAGATCTTACGGATGAAGTGTTTGTCTTGTCAGCAGCGGTACGGTTTTATGACGTCGACATTCTGGCCAGCTTGGCCTGTGGGGTTGCGCTCACCAAAGAGCAGCGCCAGCGTATTAAAAATCACTTGGAGGCCTAAATGTTTGGACAGTGGGTCCGCCGGAAATTAGGAAAAAACGCTGAGAACTCAATTTTACCGCTAGATCTCACTGCTCCAGAAATGATTGAAGATTTCGCAAGTTTGGCGACGACTGAACTGGCACAGATGTCCGTTTGCCCGCTGACAAATGGTGGGCAGTTGATGTTAGATCCTCAGGATTTGAAGGCCGCATTTTCGCAAAAAAACTATTCCAACCAACCCTCCCGCTTTTCTGCGCTGGCGCCACATAACAGTTCTAAATATGTGGCAGCTCAAGTCGCGGCTAATATTCCGCCATTCTTGGATGCTCCAAGACATACAGTCGTGCGAAAATGGCTTTCCAAGGCGATTTTCGCTAATCTAACAGACTTTCGTTCCAAGATCCCCCAAGCAGCGCAGCTATATGTTTCTGATCTGCCCAGAGATGAACCTTTATTATTGGTTGAGACCGTAGCACGCGGGTTTGCGATCCAGACCATTTGTGACTTTGTTGGGGTCGAACTGGAACAAGCCGATTTAAAGCGCTACACAGCAGCAATGTTTAAGCTCTTCGCGCCGATCCATGATGCCGAAGAATTTGCGCGCACCAATCACGCCCTTGCTGCTTCGCGGGAAGCCTTGCGGGCTCAGCTTGTTCAAGCATCAGATCAGAAAACCAGTTTGTTTTCCACGATGAACCAGTTTGCTGACTTGTTAGAAGGTCTTTCGCTGACCGAGGACGAAAAGCAGCTCATGTTCTGCGACAATGCGCTTTTGGTTCTCGCGGACGGAGTCGAAAACGTTGAAGCGGCGATTGGAGAGGTTCTTTTGAAGTGGGCTGAAGCCCCTGAAAATGAGCGTACAGAAATTACCGAAAGCTTTGTGCGTGATGCCATCCACTCCGCAACACCCGGCCAAACAATTGCCCGCATTGCAACGAACGACATGCATCTCGCAGGGGTAAAATGCCCTGCGGGTTCTCCTGTCTTTTTATCTTTGGCCAGCGCGAATGCACGCAGTACCGATGCGATAGATTTCAGCTTTGGCCTCGGCAGGCATCGATGCATTGGTGAAGGGCTGGCCATCTCGGTCATCCTCGCATGCTGCCAAGAAATCGCCAAACATACAAAACGTATAGATACATCCAACCTGCGTTTTGAGCCCGTTTTTGGACACCGATGGATGCGCGACACCACAATTGAACTGGCCAATGCGCAAGGATCGAAAGAAAGCGTAAAACAATGACCGTGTTTGACTTACCTGTCGGCGCAAAGACTGCGCTTTCCGGCCCCGATGCTTCACTTAGCTTTGACGCACTGTCACGTGTCAAAGCTCAGGTTCAGTCAGACTTGGTGGAACGGTTCGCAAGGCCTCCTAAGCGTATTCTTGGGTGTCTAGAGGACTCCGTTGGATCGATAATTGCAATGCTGGCCTGTCCAGAAATCTGTGATTACATGCCCATTAATCCAAAACTTACGGATCATGAAATTCTGAATCTTGCCAAAAACGGTCAAGCAGATTCAGTGATTTTGGCATCGGATAAGTTTGATCATTTCGCACCACAATTGCAACGCATCGGCCTTGACGTTCTTCGATGGGAACCATGCTTCAACGCGGCATTGACCTCAGCTGAAGCTGAAACGTTAAAGCCTAGATCTATCCTTCAGCCGAATGCGCCGGGCCGCTTGATTCTGCATACATCTGGTACGACAGGCGCCCCAAAACGCGTGCCGATCCGCGTGTCTTCCATGATGCACTCGGCCAAACAGATCGCAACATTTCACGAATTACAAGCTGATGACATTGCACTGAATACCCTGCCGACTTTTCATATAGGCGCTGTCGTGGATGTCTTGCTTGCGCCCTTTGAAAAGAAAGGATCGGTCTTTCTAACAACCGATCGTACCGCAGCAGGGCTTCACAAAACGATCTGCGACATCCGTCCGACATGGGTGCAACTGGTGCCAACAATTTTGTTGCACCTGATAGAAACACTTCCGCCTGACATGCTGCGCGATATCGGCACATCGCTGCGTTTTGTGCGCAACATTTCCGCCCCTGTTCCTCCAAGCCTTAAAACGCGGGCCGAAGAATTGCTTGGATGTCCAATCATCGAAATGTATGGGATGACAGAAGCTGCGGGCCAAATCGCGACAAACGGTCGATCTGCACAGGATCGTCGCCAAGGCACTGTAGGACGGCTGTTTTCAACGCCAGTGAAGCTTCTAGACGCCACCGGCAGTGAAGTGTCCTATGGGCGCAGTGGAGAGATTTGTATTTCGGGCCCGACTGTGTTTGAGGGCTATGAAGGCGTACCCCGTTCAGAAGTGTTTTTTGACACTTGGTTTCGCACTGGCGACATGGGGGTCTTTGATGACGATGGCTTCCTATCCATCAACGGCCGCCTGAAGGAAATGATCAACATCGGTGGCGAGAAGGTCGCTCCGCTTGAAATCGAAACTGCTGCCCTAACTCACCCAAATGTCACAGAAGCCGCAGCTTACGCGCTTACCCACCCTTCACTTGGTGAGGTCAGCGGTTTAACGGTTGCCGTCCGACACCCTATCGAGCTTTCAGATCTGCAAACATTGCTCGCATCCGAGCTGGCAGACTTCAAACTGCCACGCAAGATTCTGCAAGTGAAAGAACTGCCGCGACTGCCAAATGCGAAAGTTGACCGCCTAAGGATCGCACGCGAGGCTCAAAACGAGAGTGTTCGTACGGATGAAGGGTCAGAAAGCCAATCCCCTCAAGACCGTAAACTTGCGGCTCTTTGGGCCCAGCACCTAAATTCGCGTATGCCCAATTCCGAGGATGACTTTTTCAATATGGGCGGGGACAGCCTTTCTGCGATTACTTTTTTGCTTGAGCTATCCAAAATTTTGGGCCGCGACATTACGCCGAACCAATTGTTCGAGACACCAACTTTTGGTGCTTTGTGTCTGGCCGTTTCTAACCCCAATGCTGGAACCGCCGTCACACGTCCACGTGCTGTGAAGTTCGTTGCAGAACAGATGTCAGGATGGCCAGGGCAAATCGTGCTTAAGGATGGGTTGTTCCGAGGGATAGGAACAGTTCAGAACGGTACAAACCTCTTTTGGAGTTGCCAAAGTTCCGATGAACTCGACCACGTGCGCGAGTCTTTCGGTGCCAAACGGCCGTTATACGTTGTGCGCTCGTTATTTCGCATGACTGGTAAATCACGCTTCACCCGCAAAAAAAGGTCAGAAAACGATTTTCACGCACTCGCCTCTCAATTGGTTAACGAAATCCAATTGATTCAACCCCAAGGTCCAATCGCTTTGGGTGGCTTTTGTGGTGGAGCTCAGGTCATGCAGCACGTCGCACGGGCGCTACAACTCGCGGGACGTGACATCAAACTGTTTATAAGTTTAGACTTTTGGCCGACTGAACCCCTGCGCTTTCCTGTGGTCCACGGCATGAGCCAAAGTCAACGTCACTCTGCAAGAGCCACACTTCGCGATATTGAGTCTCCTCGGAATGCTTTGCATCCTATGGGGTGTGAAATTCATCACATCGAAACATCGCACACATGGGATATCGATAAGTTTCGGGCTCAAAGCAAACGCATTTGCCAACATTTGGATAGTACTGAGGCCTGTCTTACACGCCCTGATTTATCATCGGGCACTTGGGGGTTTGAAGATAGGGCACGAGGGGTCAAAGCCAAGTTTCAATCGGTAGAGTTGCCTCGGTTTCCCATTGCCGGCACGCGCGTTCCCTTCAAGGTCCGCGTGCAAAACACGTCGGATAAAATATGGGATCGCTATGACCTCAGCGGACTGTGCGTCGAAATAGCACTTTTCAACTTGGACGGATGCATTCGCGATGCCATCGCGGGCTTCAGCAAACTTGACGTAGATGTCGCTCCCGGTGATAGCTGTGTTATTGAAGGTACGCTGCGGCTTCCCAACAAAATTTTACCGTTTATCTGCGTTGGTAGAATGGTCAGTCATGGGATCGCGCCTTCCACCCCAGTCGCACAAAACCAATTTTGGAAAATCATACTTACAAAATCCAATTAACCCGCAAGACACATACGCTTGCTCGATTTAAGATAAAGAGCCTTGCTATTTTGGGTCGACCACAAGGGTTGCAAGAACTCGATTTTACAAGAGTAAACGAAGTAAGGATTAAACGATAAGAGACATACGCGACCAAAGGTTAGACCAATATTGCGATATCATAGGTCACATCGCGGCACTGGCGCAGGTGGCTGGACTTTACGACGCATAGCCTGCAAGTCCTCCGTCAGACGTAACCCATTGGCGAAAAAAATGCCCAACACCATCATCAAGACATAACCGCGGCTTTAGCGCGCACAAAAGAACTTTCGGTGCAAAATAAGGTGTGGAAAGCGCAATTTCGGACACAAGATAGCATCGCCCCTCCCTCTTACGGCAGTCATTTCTCAAAGGCGGGCACGACAGCAAATGAGACGCTGACCAACGAGACCGCTTTTTTCAATTGGACTACGCCCCATGGCAGCACAAAGAGGCAGTTGTTTCTGGCAACATTTAAGACATAGTAAATAGCGATGACAGTGTTGGGAGGCACCATATGCAAATTGAGGTTAAAGATAATGAGCAACTAAAGTCCGCCCGCATTCTGATCGTAGATGACGAGCCGGGCATGCGGCACTTTCTTGTCAAAACGCTTAGACCCATTTGCGCACAGGTTGATGAGGCACCCGACGCACAAACCGCGGAAAAACTGTTATCCCTAAAGCAATATGATGTGATGGTGCTCGATAACATCATGCCGGGACAAAAAGGGCTTGAGTGGCTACACACCCAGCGAGACAAAGGTGGCATCACTGATATCATCATGATCACCGCCTACGCCGATCTTCAGACCGCAATTGATGCGATGAGAGCGGGTGTATCAGATTTTCTCGTAAAGCCGTTCCGATCGAACCAAATCATGAATGCTCTGCGTCGCAGTCTGGATTTTGCCAAGCTTAAGCGCGAAAACTTCCTACTAAAACGCGAACTTGAAACGGCTTCTGCTGGAAATCGCCGCAGAGAATTAATCGGGAAGTCAGCGATTATTTCCGATGTTCGTAAAACGTTGGAACGTGTCGCACCGTTGTCGACACCCATCCTGATTACAGGCGCATGCGGTTCAGGCAAAGAAGTCGCCGCCCGCCACATCCACAATCATTCAGGCCGCACCAATGCGCCTTTTTTGTCGATTCAATGCGGCGCAATTCCGTCTGATATGATCGAATATGAGCTGTTTGGCCATGCAGCAGGGGCCTTTCCGGGAGCGCAAACAGAGCGTGAGGGACTGCTGGCCTCAGCCTCTGGTGGGACAGTTTTCCTTGATGATGTGAGCGAGCTGAGCGCAAACGCCCAGACCGCGCTGCTGCGTGTATTGGAGAACGGAATCATTAGGCCAATCGGAACCTCGCGTGATGTGCAGCTGAACCTGCGCTTTGTGATCTCCACAACCAAACCGCTGTCGCAAGCGGTGGCGGACGGAGTGTTTCGCGAGGACCTTTTGTTTCGCATGAATGTTGTCGAAATCCCGATGCCACCCTTAAAAGAGCGCGGTACAGATCTATTGGACTTGGCGGATCTGTTTCAAAATGAAATCTCTGCAGCACTGAATTTACCGCAATTGGAAATGTCCTCTACCGTCCGTTCAGCCATGCTGCGTTACGAATGGCCTGGCAATATCCGCGAGTTGCACAACTTTGTGGAAAGAGCATTGATTTTCGGGAGATACCCCATAGAAAGCTTGGAAACCACCGCGCTAGAATGCAAGATCACATCACTGGAAGAGACAGAAAGACGCGCGATTTTAGGTGCCCTTGATGCACTGAATGGAAACAGGTCAGAGGCCGCGCGACAGCTTGGCATTTCCCGCAAGACCATTGATCGCAAGTGCACGGCTTGGGGGCTGTAAACAATGCCATCTGGTTCTAATTTCTTGCGTTCTGTTCGCGTGCGACTGCTGGTTATTGCGCTTTTGCCGATGCTCGTATTGTTGCCTTTGCTTTTGGGCGGCACGCTGTGGCGATTGGAAGGCAAAGTTGACGACCTGCTTGTGAACAAAGTGAACGGTGATCTGATTATCGCGGATCAGTATCTGGCAAGGCTGCTTGAAATGTCGGGCGAGCGCATCGATGCCATCGCGCGGTCGGTCGACCTAAATGACAGCCTGAATTCAGACAATCAAATCGCATTTTTAGAACAGGAACGGCTGCGGCTTGGCCTTGATTTTCTACGCATCGCGCCGGATACGCCTGCGGAAAGACGCCAGCCCGTGATCGCCGCCGCATTAGATGGGCACTGGCATAGCGCGGTTGATATTTTGGAAAGCAGCGCACTGGATGCGCTGTCACCCGGACTTGCCACGCAGGCAGAAATACCGCTGATGCCAACCCGCGCCGCCGCACCGACAGATCGGACCAAAGAAACCCGAGGCATGATCATTCATTCGGCGGCACCACTGGAACGACCGGACGGAACACGGGCCGCACTTGTCGGCGGCGTGTTATTGAATCGCAACCTTGAATTCATCGACACGATTAACGCGCTTGTGTACCGCGAACAAAGCCTGCCAGAGGGCAGCCAAGGCACCGCCACTCTATTTCTTGATGATGTGCGTATTTCCACCAATGTACGTCTGTTTGAAAACCAGCGCGCCCTTGGCACAAGGGTTTCGGCAGAGGTGCGCACACTTGTCTTGAGCAACGGCCAAACTTGGCTGGACCGCGCGTTCGTCGTCGATGATTGGTACATTTCCGCATACGAACCGATTGTTGATAGCTTTGGAAACCGTGTTGGTATGCTCTATGTCGGGTTTCTTGAAACACCTTTTCGCCAAGCCAAAACGGCTTCTATTGTAACGCTTGTAAGTGCTTTTATCCTGATCACCTTTCTGTCAGTTCCGCTTTTCCTGCGATGGGCTTCTCATATTTTCCGTCCTTTGGAGGGCATGACCAAAACCATCGCACGTGTTGAAGCGGGGGATATGACAGCGCGCAACAATCCGCCAAATAAGGGCGGCGAAATCGCGCAAGTCGCTGGCCATTTAGATGACCTTTTGGACCAACTGCAAGAACGTGATCGCGAATTGCGTGACTGGGCTAAGAGCTTAGAGACCAAGGTCGAAGACCGCACCCGCGATCTGCGCAAAGCCAATCATCGGCTGGAACGCACCACAGAGCGGCTGATTATGTCGGAAAAACTGGCCGCAGTTGGCGAAATCACGGCTTCTGTTGCCCATGAAATCAACAACCCTGTTGCTGTTATTCAAGGTAACCTTGACCTTGCACGCAGCACATTGGGTGACAAAGCGGATGAAGTAGATGAGGAATTTCGCCTGATCGACGATCAAGTGTACCGCATCGGCGTGATCGTTTCCAAATTACTGCAGTTTGCTCGCCCAGAGGAATATTCGGGGTCAGCAAACCTGATTATGCCTTCCGAAGTTGTACGGGATTGCATTGTCCTGACTCAGCACCAAATCGCCAGCGCAGGGATAACGTGCAATTTGTCGACCGATAGCGTCGCCAAGGTGCGAATGTCAC
This sequence comes from Pacificibacter marinus, assembly GCF_018860505.1. Classification (GTDB taxonomy): domain Bacteria; phylum Pseudomonadota; class Alphaproteobacteria; order Rhodobacterales; family Rhodobacteraceae; genus Celeribacter; species Celeribacter marinus_B. The sequence goes on along the minus strand of NZ_JAHKPU010000049.1, from coordinate 9,341 downwards.
GCACGGAGCTACAGCAGGTTGTTGTTAATCTGATTTTGAATGCGGTGCATGCTATGTCTGGCGGTGGTCTTTTAAGCGTAGCAACCTGTGACTGTGAAGGCGGTTTTATGTTTTCGGTGACAGACACCGGAACTGGGATTTCACCTGACGTACGCCCGCGCATCTTTGATCCGTTCTATACCACCAAGCAGGCACAAGGCACCGGCTTAGGCCTGTCCATTAGTCAGCGGCTCGTGAGTCGTGTTGGTGGGCACATTGCCGTCGAATCGACTGTCGGAAAAGGAAGCACCTTCAAGGTTTTCCTGCCCGTTGAAAAATAACTTCAAATCGCTCGATTTGGACAAAATGTCCCAAAAGGGACCGCATCGCTGGCGAAGCACAGGACAGAACCTCCCACAAAGGCCCAACCAAGCCCATTTAGAAAGACATAAAATCCACATAAGTCATTGATAAATATTACAAATAAGTTGACAGCCTTTCACCCAACCTGTCTTTCTTTACTCTGCATGCCAATGTATGCCGCTGCGTAAACTTAGGAGGAGTTTGCTGTCAGTGCGATCTAGGGAGGGAAATCCATGAAAAATGCAGCAAGCGGTCCGCTAGCTTTTTTGCACAAAAGTCACATCGTCGCCGAACCCGGCTATAATCGTTGGCGTGTCCCGCCAGCATCCATCGCCATCCATCTGTGTATCGGATCGGTATATGCATGGTCCGTATTTAATCTGGCGTTAACACGCGAATTGGGTGTTGTCTCGGCTGGTGCAGATGATTGGAGCCTCAGTTCGGTCGTCTGGATCTTTTCCGTGGCCATCGTATTTTTAGGCCTTTCAGCGGCCTTTGCTGGTAAATGGCTCGAAGAGGTCGGCCCCCGTATGGTTGGTGTCGTCGCCGCATTCCTATGGGGTGGCGGCTTTATCCTCGGCTCGGTAGGAATCTCAACCCATCAGCTTTGGTTGGTCTATCTGGGATACGGCGTCTTGGGCGGCTGCGGTCTCGGCCTTGGATATGTATCACCTGTATCCACGCTTTTGCGTTGGTTCCCTGATCGACGCGGTATGGCGACAGGCATGGCGATCATGGGCTTTGGCGGCGGCGCGATGATTGCAGCCCCGATCAAGGGCTGGTTGCTTGGGCTCTATGCAAAGGCACCTGAGTTTCTCGGGGCGCAAGATGCAGTGACAACCGTCGTCGACAAGGGGCGGATTTTTGCCGAAACAACAGCGGGTCAGGTCGAAGTTGTGATCGCTTCAGCAGCTCAGGCCGCAGACTTTGGCGGACAGGCTGGCATCTACGTTATCGGCACAGGCGAGACTGGCGCATCACAAACGTTTCTGACACTCGGCATTGTCTATTTCATCGTGATGATTCTTGCGGCCTTCCAATATCGCGTGCCCGCACCAGACTGGAAGCCTGAGGGATGGGAACCCAAAACCGTGACCTCTAAAATGGTCTCGCAAAATAGCGTGCATATTGATCAAGCCCTCAAGACACCGCAATTCTGGCAGCTTTGGTTAATGCTTTGCCTGAATGTGACCGCTGGCATCGGTGTTATCGGCGTTGCCAAAACCATGATGTCTGAGATTTTTGGCTCGGTCATGCCACTCGTCGCGACTGCCGCCTTTGCATCCACCTATGTCTTGATGATCTCGGTCTTTAACATGGTTGGCCGTTTCTTTTGGGCCTCGACTTCGGACTATATCGGACGCAAAGCGACCTACATGTGCTTCTTCGTTCTGGGCACGCTGTTGTACCTATCGATCCCCTTCTTTGCCTCTGCTGTCGCGACCACGCCTTCCGTAATTTATCTGGTTGGGTTCTACGTGGCGACGATGATCATTTTCTCGATGTATGGCGGCGGCTTTGCCTCCATTCCAGCCTATCTCGCGGATATGTTCGGCACGATGCATGTGGGTGGCATTCATGGCCGTTTGCTGACGGCATGGTCGCTTGCGGGTGTGTTGGGACCATTGGTGATCACATCACTGCGGCAGATGTCAGTGACAGCCGCGATTACAGAGCTTTCGGACAAAGTTGATCCGGCAGCCTTTGCCGAGAAATTTGGTGCGCCACTGACGCAGCTTGATCAGTTGGTCGCAGCCAAAACTGTGACGATTGCCAGATTGATGGAAATCGCACCCAACGGTACCATTGACCCCACGCCATCGCTATACAATACAACTATGTACTGCATGGCGGCGCTTTTGGTCGTGGCATTCTTTGCAAACCTGTGGATGCGGCCGGTGAAAGAACATCACCATCATGACGAGCCGGAATTGCAGGCCGTCCCTGGGGAATAGAGAACGCCAAGCGGGGGCGATGCTTTGTGCCCCCGCTTTATATCTCTCATTCGGAGCCTCTGTCTGAAGGTTCAAAAAACCATAGGAAACCCCAATCATGTTAGACAAGCTCGAAATGTTCGTCGCACTGGCGCGCGAGGGCCACTTTAGTCGCGCCGCCGAGAGCTTGAATATTGCACAACCCACCCTGTCTGGCGGCATCAAACAACTTGAAGAACACCTTGGCGTGCAACTGGTGCATCGTGGCTCGCGCTACGGCGGGCTGACACCCGAGGGGCAGTCTGCCCTGACATGGGCCAAACGGATCTTGAGAGATACAAAACAACTGCGCGATGAAATGCGTATGGGCAACAAAGGTCTATCTGGCGAGGTGCGCATTGCGGTGATCCCGACAGCGCAAACATGGGCAGCGCGATTGTGTTCTGCGTTTTCTGCCAAACACCCCAATGTCAGGTTCACGCTTTTATCCCGCACATCACGCGAAATTCTTCAAATGTTGGATGATTTTGAAATCGACGCAGGCATCTCGTATCTAGATAATGAACCCTTGGGCAAGGTCGATACGGCCCCGCTGTACGAAGAAAGCTATACTGTTGTTTGTGCACGATCCTCGCCCTTTGCCCAAAACGCGTCTGTGAAATGGTCAGACCTGAGCGATGCTCCTTTGGCCTTATTAACGCCCGACATGCAAAACCGGCGGATCATCGACCAGCTTTTCGCCCAGAACGATGCCACCCAGCGTACATGCATTGAATCCAATTCAACGATCGCCTTGGTGGCAAATGTAGCGTCAGGGCAGTGCGTGACCATCTTACCAAAGGATATCGCCGAATTTCTATCTATCGGCAAAAACCTAGCGCTTGTTCACCTTGAAGGCACTGTACCGAAACATTCAGTTGGATTGGTTTTACCACACAGAGAGCCACGGACACCGGTTCTTGCGGCCCTGCTGAACGAAGCCAAAAACCTGACAAAAACCGATTGATCGAAATATCCAATCACCCCACGGAATAGCATTATTGATCTGCAAAGCTCTAAATGTTTCAAAGAATTAAGAATTGGAGGAGTCAGTATGCCATCGCCCGAAGCCACGATTGATAGCGTCGAAATCGACCGCATCATCAGCAGCCACATAGACTTAGAGGGGCCATTGCTGCCTATCCTGCACGCCTTGCAAGACGCGTTTGGCTTTTTGCCGTCTCAGGCACATGCCCCGATTGCAGAGGCGCTGAACATCTCACGCGCCGAATTGCATGGTGTGATCAGTTTTTACCATGATTTTCATAACGCCCCCAAGGGACGCCATGTCCTGAAAATCTGCCGCGCAGAAGCGTGCCAATCGGTGGGCGGCACAGCTTTGGCGGAAAACACGCTGGCCAAACTCGGACTGGATTGGCACGGCACCACTGCGGATGGTGCTGTCACAGTCGAACCCGTCTATTGCCTCGGGCTATGCGCCTGTGCGCCTGCGGTCATGATTGGTGACAAGGTGATTGGCCGCGTTGACGCAACGCGCATGGACACCATCATTTCAGAGGCAAGCGCATGAAAATAACTGTACCTATGGACAGCGCCGCCAAAGCCGTTGGCGCAGACGAGGTCGTACAAGCCTTGCTTGCGGCCGCCAAAGATAAAGGTATTGAGGTCGAGATCACACGCACGGGAACGCGCGGCATGATTTGGCTCGAACCTTTGGTCGAAGTCGAAATTGACGGCCTGCGTCACGGTTTTGGCCCTGCCACGCCCGAAGATGCCGCAGCCATTTTGGACGGCAATAGCGACAAGGCACTCGGCCCTGTCGAGGCGCTCGATTGGATGAAACGTCAGACGCGGCTGACTTTTGCGCGTGTCGGAGTGATAGACCCGCTGTCGCTGGATGACTATAAAGCCCACGGTGGGCTGGCCGGATTGAAACGCGCAGTATCCATGACAGGCCAAGAGATCACCGATGAGGTCAAGGCCTCAGGTCTGCGTGGACGTGGCGGTGCGGGGTTTCCCACGGGGATCAAATGGCAGACTGTCCATGATGCCGAAGAGCCACAAAAATACATCGTTTGCAACGCCGACGAAGGCGATAGTGGCACCTTTGCCGACCGCATGATCATGGAAGGCGACCCCTTTACCTTAATCGAAGGCATGACCATCGCGGGGCTTGGTGTTGGCGCGACCAAAGGCTACGTGTATCTGCGGTCCGAATATCCAGATGCTATCAACGTGATGCGCAAAGCCGTGGACATCGCCCACAAGGCTGGCGTGCTTGGAGCAGATGTGCTTGGCTCTGGTCGCGCCTTTGATATGGAAATCCGCATGGGTGCTGGCGCCTATGTCTGCGGCGAAGAAACGTCGTTGCTCAATTCACTCGAAGGCAAACGCGGTGTTGTGCGTGCAAAGCCCCCCCTGCCCGCCTTAGAGGGGTTTCTAGGCCGACCCACAGTTGTGAACAACGTGATCAGTCTGGCCACCGTCCCTGTTATTTTTGAAAAGGGTGCGCAGTATTATGCAGACTTCGGTTTGGGGCGTTCGCGCGGCACTGTAACCTTACAGATCGCGGGCAACGTGGCGCGCGGTGGCCTGTTTGAAACCGCCTTTGGCATTGGCCTTGATGAGGTTGTGAATGATCTGGGCGGCGGCACCCTATCAGGGCGTCCTGTGAAAGCGGTGCAAATTGGCGGACCTTTGGGAAGCTATCTGCCCGTGTCAAAATTCGATGCGAAACTCGGGTATGAGGAACTCGACAGCCAAGGTGGTTTGCTTGGTCACGCGGGTATGGTCGTGTTTGACGACACAGCTAATATGCTGGGCATGGCGCGATTTGCGATGGAGTTTTGTGCTGTTGAAAGCTGCGGGAAATGCACGCCGTGTCGTATCGGCGCTGTGCGCGGCGTCGAAACCATTGACCGAATTGCCCAAGGCGATATGGACGCTTTGCCACTGCTGGCGGATCTATGTGAAACCATGAAGGACGGTTCCTTATGCGCGCTAGGCGGCTTCACCCCCTTGCCTGTCATGTCTGCCGTGACTCATTTCCCTGACGAGTTTTCTAATGCCAAGGAGGCTGCCGAATGAAAGATTTCATCATTCCCGACGATACAGACATGGGCACCCCCGCCAAAGAAGGCGCGCCAGTCTCGCTGATTATCGACGGCTTTGACGTGACTGTGCCCGAAGGCACCAGCGTCATGCGTGCGGCAGCAGAGGCGGGCATCAAAGTGCCTAAACTCTGCGCCTCTGACAATCTTGAAGCCTTTGGATCGTGCCGCCTATGCGCCGTTGAAATCGAAGGACGACGCGGTGTTCCAGCCTCTTGCACCACACCCGTTGCCGAAGGCATGGTCGTCAACACCCAGTCCGAAAAAGTCCGCAAAATCCGCAAAGGCGTGATGGAGCTGTATATCTCGGATCACCCGCTGGATTGTCTGACGTGTTCGGCCAATGGCGATTGCGAATTGCAAGATATGGCTGGCGCAGTCGGCCTGCGAGATGTGCGCTTCAAAGCCCCAGAGAACACAGTCTTGGCGAACCATTTTGCCACGCGCAACACCTCTGGCGAAGCCAATCCTGAATGGATCGCCAAGGACGATAGCAACCCCTATTTCACCTATGATCCGTCGAAATGTATCGTCTGCAACCGCTGTGTGCGCGCCTGTGAAGAGGTCCAAGGCACCTTCGCGCTGACAATATCAGGACGTGGGTTTGACAGCCGCGTTTCTGCGGGCGCGGCGGACGATAACTTTCTGACATCTGATTGTGTGTCTTGCGGGGCCTGCGTTCAGGCGTGCCCAACGGCAACGCTGCAAGAAAAATCCATTATTGAGATGGGCACGCCCGAAAAATCCGTTGTAACGACCTGCGCCTATTGCGGCGTTGGCTGTTCGTTTAAGGCGGAGATGCAGGGCGATCAATTGGTGCGCATGGTCCCTTACAAACACGGCAAGGCAAACCGCGGCCATTCTTGCGTCAAGGGCCGTTTTGCATACGGCTATGCCAGCCACAAAGACCGCATTCTAAACCCGATGATCCGCGACAACATCGAAGATCCATGGCGCGAGGTCTCATGGGACGAGGCGCTAAGCTTCGCTGCCAAGCGGATGCGCGGCCTTCAAGACACTTACGGCAAGAAATCCATCGGCGTTATCACGTCAAGCCGTTGCACAAATGAAGAAACCTTTTTGGTGCAAAAGCTCACGCGTGCTGTGTTTGGCAATAACAACACCGATACCTGTGCGCGTGTCTGCCATTCGCCCACGGGCTACGGGCTTGGTCAAACCTTTGGCACCTCTGCGGGCACGCAGGATTTCGATTCTGTAGAGCACACTGACGTGGTTGTCGTCATCGGCGCCAACCCCACCGACGGGCACCCTGTTTTTGCCAGCCGCTTGAAAAAACGCTTGCGAGCTGGGGCAAAGCTGATTGTCATTGATCCGCGCAGGATCGATCTGGTGAAATCCGCGCATATCAAAGCCGCCCACCACCTACCATTACGCCCCGGGACTAACGTGGCTGTCGTCACGGCGCTCGCCCATGTGATCGTCACCGAAGGCTTGATGGATGAGGCGTTTATCCGTGAGCGCTGTGATTGGGATGAATTCCAAACCTATGCTGAATTTGTCAGCGATCCACGCCACAGTCCCGAAGCGAACGAAATGCTGACAGGCGTGCCCGCATCCGAGCTGCGCGCCGCTGCGCGCACGTTTGCGACAGGTGGCAATGGTGCGATTTATTACGGGCTTGGCGTCACAGAACATTCGCAAGGCTCGACAACAGTCATGGCAATTGCCAACCTTGCTATGCTCACAGGTAACATTGGCCGTAAAGGCGTCGGCGTAAACCCATTGCGGGGCCAAAACAACGTGCAAGGTTCTTGTGATATGGGATCATTCCCACACGAGTTGCCGGGGTATCGCCATGTCAAAGACCCCGAGGTGCGCGACCTGTTTAAAGAAGCTTGGGGCGTCGACATCGACCCAGAACCAGGCCTGCGCATTCCCAATATGCTGGATGCGGCCGTTCACGGAACGTTTAAGGGATTGTATTGCCAAGGCGAAGACATCTTGCAATCTGACCCAGACACAAAACATGTCGCCGCTGGTTTGGCCGCAATGGAATGCGTGATTGTGCATGACCTGTTCCTCAATGAAACAGCAAATTACGCGCATGTCTTTTTGCCCGGTTCGACGTTCTTGGAAAAAGACGGCACATTTACCAACGCCGAACGCCGTATCAACCGCGTGCGCAAAGTCATGGCGCCGCGCAATGGCTATGCGGATTGGGAAGTAACTCAGCTTTTGGCCAATGCCATGGGCGCGGGCTGGACCTACACACATCCTGCTGAAATCATGGAAGAAATCTCGGCAACAACGCCCAGTTTTGCGGGGGTTGATTATGCGCTTTTGGAAGAAAAAGGCAGCGTGCAGTGGCCCTGTAACGAAGCCCACCCCGAAGGCACGCCGCTTATGCATGTTGACGGGTTTGTGCGCGGCAAAGGGCGTTTCATCGTCACAGAATATGTGGCCACCGATGAGAAAACCGGCCCACGCTTTCCGCTTTTGCTGACCACAGGCCGCATCTTGTCGCAATACAATGTCGGAGCGCAAACACGCCGCACCGATAACGTGGTCTGGCATGAGGAAGATCTGCTTGAAATCCATCCGCATGATGCCGAAAATCGTGGGTTGAATGACGGGGATTGGGTCCGCCTTGCTTCGCGTTCAGGCGAAACGACATTGCGCGCAACTGTGACGGATCGTGTCAGCCCCGGTGTGGTGTATACTACGTTCCACCACCCTGATACGCAGGCTAATGTCATCACTACCGATTACTCGGATTGGGCAACCAATTGCCCTGAGTATAAGGTGACAGCGGTGCAGATCAGCCCCTCAAACGGGCCGACTGACTGGCAAGAAGACTATGCAGCACAAGCGACAAAAGCACGCCGCATTGTCACCGCAGCGGAATAGGCCAATGCGGATTGCTCCGACAGTCAGCACTTCGGGCTGGTCACACCAAAAGGACGGCGCGCTGGAAATTCATCGGACCTTGCCCGAAGAAACGCCAGTCGCCATCGTTTTCAATGGCTCCACTCAAGCTGTAATGATGGCAACGCCCTGCGATATTGAAGACTTCGCTTATGGTTTTTCGCTGACTGAGGGGGCGATCACCGATATAGGCCAGATCGAAAACATCGAAGTTGTGCCACACAACCAAGGTATAGAAGTCCAGATGTGGTTGGCAGAAGACCGCGCAGAGATGCTTGCCGCCAGACGGCGCAGCATGGCAGGCCCTGTGGGATGTGGCCTGTGTGGCATTGACAGCATCGAACAGGCGATGCGCGCATTGCCACAACTTAACCAAGATGATTTTCGCATCACCAGCGCCGAAGTGGCCTGCGCCACCGATGACCTGCGATCACATCAAAGCTTGCATGACCAAACGCATGCCACCCATGCCGCGGGGTTCCTTGTTCCCGCTCAAGGCATCGTTTTGGCACGCGAAGACGTGGGCAGGCACAATGCGCTCGACAAACTTCTGGGGGCGTTACTGCGCTCTGGCATCGACCCCACATCTGGCGCGGTCGTGATGACCTCTCGCCTGTCGGTTGATCTGGTGCAAAAATGCGCCCTTGCTGGCGTCCCTACCCTGATTGCGGTTTCTGCACCTACAGCACAAGCTGTCCGCGTGGCGCAAAACGTACGAATAACCCTTGCGGCATTCGCGCGCCAAGGCGGTTTCGACATATATTCACACCCCAACCGTATCGTAGAGGATACCCCCGATGGCACCTGATAAAATGATCAGAATGGGCAACCAAATCGCCGAGTTCTTCAGAACGCAACCTGGTATTGATCCCGCAGCGAAAACACTCGAACATATCATTGATTTTTGGGAACCGCGCATGCGTCAACAATTGTGTGACTATGTTGCAGAAGGTGGCTCTGGCTTAGACGCAGAAGTGATCAAAGCGGCACAAATGATGGCATAGCTTGGTTCGTCGATCCTAGACCATGAGGACGCCATCTGGCCCTATCGCGATGAGGGACTGTCCCT